>QFPW01000001.1 GCA_003241785.1 Rhodovulum sulfidophilum
CAACCGGCTCGACGAGCTCCTGCCTTGGAACTGGGTACCAACCACGGAAGCCCACGCCGAGGCCGCCTAAACCGACGCGGTGCCAATCGGCCGGTTACAGAACATCCGCAGAGCTGACGAGATCGGCCGCGCTGGGCGATAGATGGCGAAACCACGTTTTTGGCGATTGAACGAAAAAATCCAATGTTTTCAGAAGTGCTGTTTTTTGACGGTGTGGCTGACGGTATAGTGTCACGTCAGGATTTTTTTAACGAGTAAAATCAATTAGTTGTGGCGTCAGGAGATAATCGAGTGGAATGACCCCCGCGCCCAGGCGCGCCTGACGGAGACCGAGATGCCGGAGCCGCTCTACCTCGAGGATCTCACGGTCGGGCGCAGGTTCGAGAGCGGCTCCCATCCGCTCACGGCGGAGGCGATCAAGGCCTTCGCCGCCGAATTCGATCCGCAGCCCTTCCATCTCGACGAGGAGGCGGCGGCGGCGAGCTTCTTCGGCGGGCTCGCCGCCAGTGGCTGGCACGTCGCCTGTTTCACGATGCGGCTCTTGGTGACCGAGACCCTGCCGATCGCGGGCGGGCTGATCGGCGCGGGTGTCGAGATCGACTGGCCGCGGCCGACGCGCCCCGGCGAGGTGCTGCGCGTGGTCGCCGAGGTTGTTGAGATCCGCCCCTCCCGCTCGAAACCCGATCGGGGCATCGCGCTGGTCCGGAGCGAGACGATCAACGCCCGGGGCGAGCCGGCGATGATCATGACCTCGAAGATGCTGGTCTTCCGCCGGCCGTGAGGCTTCCCCGCCGCGCCGAGGTTGACCGGCCGCCCTCCGCGCGGCTAAGCAGTCCCGGACGGTCCCGTAGCTCAGCGGATAGAGCAACCGCCTCCTAAGCGGTAGGTCGGTGGTTCAAGTCCACCCGGGATCGCCAATCTCGCACGGCGGCTTCGTAGGGCGGACCTCGGTCCGCCATCCCTCACCCCTCGCGGATACCGATCGCCCGGTCGAGATGGACGTAGCCGCCGTCCGGGAACAGCCATTGCCCAGTCATGTGGCTCGCTCGCTCCGACAGGAGAAACGCGCAGAGGTCGCCGATCTCGCGCGGGGTGGTCATCCGCTTCCCGAGGGGGATCCGCGCCGCGATCTCCGCCACCGCGCCCTCCGGATCGGGCAGCGTGTCGAGCCAGCGGCGGTAGAGCGGCGTCATCACCTCGGCGACCACGATCGCGTTGACCCGCACGCCGGCGTCGAGGAACTCGACCGCCCATTCGCGCGTCAGCCCGAGCTGCGCCGCCTTCGCCGCGACATAGGCCGAGGTGCCGCCCTGCCCGGTCAGCGCGGTCTTGGAACTGATGTTGGCGATCGCCCCCCGCGTGGCGCGCAGGTCCCCAGCCAAGAGATGCGCCATCGTGTAATAGTGCAGCAGGTTCTGGTCCAGGCTCGCCCGGAAGACATCCGGCCCGGCGTCGAGCCCGACGCCGTCATTCGCGCCCGCGTTGTTCACGAGCCCATGGATCGCGCCATACCGCGCCCGGACCGTCTCGACCGCCGCGCGGCAGGCGGCGTCGTCCGAGAGCTCGACGCGGACGAAACCGGCGCCGACGCGCGCCAGCCAGCCGGGATCGGGCTCGCGCCGCGCGAGGATGACCGGCCGCGCCCCTTCCTCGGCCAGCACCTCGACGATCCCGGCGCCGATCCCCGAGCCGCCCCCCGTCACCACCACCACCCGCCCGGCGAGACCGAGGTCCATCACATCCCCCGGAACCGGTAATCCTCGAGGCTCGCGGGCTTCATCTCGATCGAGAAGCCGGGTGCCTCGGGCGGCATGTAGGCGGCGTTCCGGATCACACAGGGCTCGCGGAAATGCTCGTGCAGGTGGTCGACGTATTCGATCACCCGTCCCTCCCGCGTGCCGGCGATACAGAGATAGTCGATCATCGACATGTGCTGCACGTATTCGCAGAGCCCGACGCCGCCGGCGTGCGGGCAGACCTTCAGCCCGTATTTCGCCGCCATCAGCATCACGACCAGCACCTCGTTCAGCCCGCCGAGGCGGCAGGCGTCGATCTGCACCACGTCGATCGCGCCCCGCATGATGAACTGCTTGAAGAGGATGCGGTTCTGGCACATCTCGCCGGTGGCGACCTCGACCGGCGCCACGCCCTCGCGGATCTTGCGGTGCCCCTCGACGTCGTCGGGACTGGTCGGTTCCTCGATGAACCAGGGGGTCACGAAGGCGAGTTCCCGCACCCAGTCGATCGCCTGCTCGACCTCCCAGACCTGGTTGGCGTCGATCATCAGCTTCACGTCCGGCCCGACCGCGTCGCGCGCGATGGTGAGGCGGCGGATATCGTCCTCCAGATCGCGGCCGACCTTCATCTTGATGTGGCGGAAGCCCGCGTCGACCGCCTCGCGGCAGAGCCGCCGCAGCTTCGCGTCGTCATAGCCGAGCCAGCCCGCCGAGGTGGTGTAGCAGGGATAGCCCTCGGCCCGCAGCGTCGCGATCCGCTCCGCCTTGCCCTCGGCCTGCCTCGTCAGGAAGTCGAGCGCCCAGTCCGGCGTGACGCAATCGGTCAGGTAGCGGAAATCGAGGCAGCGGAGCAGTTCCTCCGGGCCCATTTCAGCGACGAGGAGCCAGACCGGCTTGCCGACCGCCTTGGCCCAGAGATCCCAGGCGGCGTTGACCACCGCGCCGGTCGCGAGATGGATCGCGCCCTTGTCCGGGCCGATCCAGCGCAGCTGGCTGTCGCCGGTCACATGCCGCCAGAACCGGCCCATGTCGGCCGCGATCCAGGCGAGGTCGAGGCCGACCATCAGCGGCCGCAGGGCCTCGATCGCCGCGACGCAGATCTCGTTGCCGCGGCCAATGGTGAAGGTGAGGCCATGCCCCTCGATCCCGGCGTCGGTCTCGAGGATCACATAGGCGGCTGAGTAATCCGGATCGGGGTTCATCGCATCCGAGCCGTCGAGGTGCCGGCTGGTCGGAAAGCGCACATCGACCGTGCGCAGGCCGGTGACCTTGATCGCGGCGAGATCGACGCCCGCCGACAGGGGCGCGGTCGCGGTGTCGGTCATGCCCGCACCACCTTCTGCGTCTGCGCGCCGAGATTCTCGATACCGAGCCGCATCACCTCGCCGCCCTTGAGGAACACCGGCGGCTTCATCCCGAGCCCGACGCCCGGCGGGGTGCCGGTCGAGATCACGTCGCCCGGCTGGAGCGAGAGGAAGCGCGAGAGATAGGCGATGATCTCGGGCACCTTGAAGATCATCGTCGCGGTGGAGCCGTCCTGATAGCGCCGGCCGTCTACTTCGAGCCACATTGCGAGGTTGTCGATGTCGCCCGCGGAATCCGGCGTGACGAGCCAGGGGCCGATCGGCCCGAAAGTGTCGCAGCCCTTGCCCTTGTCCCAGGTGCCGCCGCGCTCGATCTGCCATTCGCGCTCGGAGACGTCGTTAACCACGCAGTAGCCCGCGACATGGGAAAGCGCGTCGGCCTCCTCGATGTAGCGGCCGCCCTTGCCGATCACGACGCCGAGCTCGACTTCCCAGTCGGTCTTGGTCGAGCCGCGCGGGATCTCGACGTCGTCGTCCGGGCCGCAGATCGCCGAGGTCCATTTGTTGAAGACGATCGGCTCCTCCGGGATCGCCGCGCCGGTCTCGGCGGCGTGGTCGGCGTAGTTGAGGCCGATGCAGATGAACTTGCCGACCCGCCCGACGCAGGGGCCGATCCGGGGGCTTCCCTCGACCAGCGGCAGCCCCTCGGGATCGAGCGCCGCCAGCGTGGCGAGGCCCTCGGGCGTCAGCGCCGCGCCCGCGATATCCGTCACATGGGCCGAGAGGTCGCGGATCGCGCCGGTCGCGTCCAGCATCCCCGGCCGTTCCTCGCCCGGCAGGCCGTAGCGCAGCAGTCTCATCTCTTCACCTCGTTCCCCGCCGCGCGGGGATGTTCCATGCCGGCGATGGTGGGCGAAATCGCCCACCCTACGCGCTCCGGGCGCCGGGCCGGTGGCAACCCACCACCAACCCGCGCGACCCGTAGGGTGGGCGATACCGCCCACCAACCCGTCAGTCATAGAGAACCGCCGCGATCTCCGGATCGTCGATGTTGGTCTTGTCGTACCAGAAGAAGCCGGTATCGATGTTCTTCTCGACCGGCTCGCCCTTCGCCGCCGCGACCGCCGCCTTCACCGTCTCGTAGCCGATGCCGACCGGGTTCTGGGTGATCGCGCCCGCCATCAGCCCGTCGCGGATCGCGTCCTTCTGCGCCTTCCCCGAATCGTAGCCGACCACGACCACGCCGGTGACGCCCGATTCCCGCACGCCGTTGACGACGCCGATCGCCGACCCCTCGTTGGTGCCGAAGATGCCCTTGATCCCGGGATGCGCGGTCAGGATCGCCTTGGTGATCTCGGTCGACTGCAGATGGTCGCCGCCGCCGTATTCGATATCGACGATCTCGACGTTCGGATGCGCCTCCTTCATCCGGTTGACGAAGCCGTCGCGCCGGTCGACGCCGGTGCGCGAGGTCTGGTCGTGCGCCACGACCGCGACGGGCCCCGCGTCGCCGATCAGCGCGGCCATCTTGTCGGCGGCGAGCGCGGCGGCGGCGAGGTTGTCGGTCGAGGCGGTCGCGACCGGGATGTCGCTGTCGACTCCGGAGTCGAAGGCGATCACCGGGATGTTGGCCTCCTGCGCCTGCTTCAGGAGCGGGATCGCCGCCTGGCTGTCGAGCGCGGCGAAGCCGATCGCGACCGGCTTCTTCGCCAGCGCCGCGGCCAGCATGTCGATCTGCTTGTCGACCTGGGTCTCGTTGTCCGGCCCCTCGAAGGTGACCTCGACGCCGTATTCCGCCCCGGCCTTGTCGGCGCCGGCCTTCACCGCCTGCCAGAACTGGTGCTGGAACCCCTTCGAGATCAGCGGAATGTACATATCCTGCGCGAAGGCGCCGGAGGCGAGCGAGAGCGCCGCGGCGGCGCCGAGCAAGGCACGTCTTGTGAACATGATATCCTCCCTGGTTTTCACGTTCTTCTTCTTGTTCTTTCCGTCGCCTCAGCCCGCCGCCCCGCGGCGGAGCTGGTCGGCGTAGACCGCGGCGATGATGATGATCCCCGTCACCACCGTCTGCCATTCGGGCGCGACCGACATGACGCGAAGCCCGTTGGTCAGCACCGCCATGATGAGCGCGCCGATCAGCGTGCCGAGCACCGAGCCGCGCCCGCCCGAGAGCGAGGTGCCGCCGATCACCACGGCGGCGATCGCCTCGAGCTCGTAGCCGAGGCCGAGCGCCGGCTGCGCCGAGTTGAGCCGGCTCGCGATCAGGAGCCCGGCGATGCCGCAGATGCCGCCGGCGAGCGCGTAGATCGCCATCTTCCAGCCGTCGGCGTTGACGCCCGAGAGCCGCACCGCCTCCTCGTTCGAGCCGAGCGCGAAGGTGTAGCGGCCGAGCACGGTGCGCCCGAGGATCCAGGCGACCGCGCCCGCGACGCAGAAGAGCACGAGCACGCCGTTCGGCACCGGGAAGGCCGGTATGAGCGCGCCTATGAGCGAGCCCTGCGAGATGAGCGTGAAGCCCGGCGTGTCGTTGAAATAGATCGGCTTCGTCTCGGTCACGATCAGCGACAGGCCCTTCAGCACCAGCATCATGCCGAGTGTCGCGATGAAGGGCGGGATCTTCGCCTTGGCGACCAGCGTGCCGGAAACGAGCCCGCAGAAGGTGCCGGTGGCGATCGCGGTCAGCACGCCGAGCGGCAGCGGCAGCCCGGCCCAGGTCAGCACCGTGCCGGTCATCACCGCGCAGAAGGTCATCAGCGTGCCGATCGAGAGGTCGATGCCGCCGGTGATGATGATGAGCGTCACCCCGACCGCCAGCACGCCGTTGACCGAGGCGGCCTGCAGGATCGCCATGATGTTCGAGAGCTGGAAGAAGTTCGGGCTCGCGAGCGAGAAGCCCGCGACCAGGACGATGAGGCTCGCGAAGGCGAGCAGCTTCTGCTGCGCGCCGCCCCTCGGGCGCGCGCTCCGCGTGCCGGCACTGGCCGTGGTATCGCTCATCGCGCCGCCTCCTCTACGCGCCCACCAGGTCTTCGCGCCGGGTCGCGAGCTCCATGATCTCTTCCTGCCGCGCGCCGCCGGGCAGGATCCCGGTCAGGCGGCCCTCGCACATCACCGCGATCCGGTGGCTGAGCCGGAGCACCTCGGGCAGCTCGCTCGAGATGACGATGATCGCCTTGCCCTGCCCCGCGAGTTCGCCGAGCAGCCGGTAGATCTCCGCCTTGGCGCCGACGTCGATGCCGCGCGTCGGCTCGTCGAAGATCAGGATGTCGCAATCGCGCAGCAGCCATTTGGCGATCACGACCTTCTGCTGGTTGCCGCCCGAGAGCAGCCGCGCCTCGCGCCGGTCGTCGGGCGTGCGGATCCGGAGCGTCGCGACATAGTCCCGCGCGGCCCGGCCGAGCCCGCCCTCGTCGATCCGGCCCAGCCGATCGGAGAAGCGGTCCATGCTCGCGAGGCCGATGTTCGCCCGCACGTCGAGCCCGAGCGCGAGGCCGAACTGCTTGCGGTCCTCGGAGAGATAGCCGATCCCCGCGCGCACCGCGTCGACCGGCGTCCGGATCGTCACCGGCCGGCCGTGGACGCGGATCTCGCCCCGGTCGCAGGGCTCGGCGCCGAAGATCGCGCGCGCGAGCTCGGTCCGCCCGGCGCCCATCAGCCCGGCGAAGCCGAGGATCTCGCCCCGCCGGAGCGCGAAGGAGATGTCGCGGAGCTCGGTCCCGCGCGAGAGGCCGCGCACCTCGAGCGCCGTCTCCGCCGCGCCGAGGTCCGGCGTCACCGCGCCGACCTCGGTCAGCTCGCGCCCGACCATCATCCGGATCACCGTCGGCATCGGCGTGCCCGCCGCCTCGACCGTGCCCACGGTCGCGCCGTCGCGCATCACCGTCACCCGGTCGGAGATGCGCCGGATCTCGTCCATCTTGTGGCTGATGTAGATGATCCCGACGCCCTCGGCGCGCAGCCCGCGGATGATGGTGAAGAGCTCGGCGATCTCGGCGTCGTTCAGCGCGGCCGTCGGCTCGTCCATGATGAGGATGCGCGAGCGGTTCGACAGCGCCTTGGCGATCTCGACCATCTGCTGGCGCGCGATCGTGAGCCCGCCGACCGGCGCGCGCGGGTCCATGCGCAGGTTCATGGCCCCGAAGATCGCCTCGGCGTCGGCGTTGAGCCGCGCCTCGTCGATCCGGCCGAAGGAGAGCCGGGGCTCGCGCCCGATCCAGATGTTCTGCGCCACGGTGAGGTCGCGCATCAGCGCGAGCTCCTGATGGATGATGCCGATCCCGAGGTCCCGCGCCGCCTTCGGCGTCGGCAGCGCCACCTCGGCGCCGTCGATCAGGATGCGTCCGGCGTCGGGCTGGTAGCCCCCCGAGAGGCATTTCATCAGCGTCGACTTGCCCGCGCCGTTCTCGCCCATCAGCGCGTGGACCTCGCCGGCGCGGAGGTCGAAATCGACGGCGCGCAGCGCGTGCACGCCGGGGAAGCGCTTGTCGATCGCCTCCATCCGGACAAGCCCGGTCATGCCACCGCCTCCGCGCCGACGCCGTAGAACCGCGCCGCGTTGCCGCCGACGATCGCCACCCGCTCCCCGGCCGAAAGCTCGGCGATCAGGCCGCGCGTCAGCGCCTCCCACTCGGCGTAGGGCGCCGCGAGCGTCAGCACCGGCCAGTCGCTGCCCCAGATCAGCCGCTCCGGCCCGAACCAGTCGAGGAGCCGCGCCACGATCGGCCGCAGCGCGCGCGCGGGATCGGCGCGGTCGTCGGGGGAAAGCTCGGTCAGGAGACCGGAGAGCTTGCACCGTACGTGGGGGAAGGCCGCGAGCGCGCGCATCCCCGCCTCCCAGCCCTCGGTGAGGCCGGGCTTGGCCGCGTGGTCGATCACCAGCGGCAGGTCGGGATTGCGCGCGGCGAAGCGCGCCAGCACGCCGAGATGCCGCTCGGTGACCAGCGCGTCGAAACAGAGCCCGAGGTCGCGGAGGGTCCGGAGCGCGGAGGGGCGCGGCGCCTCCTCGAGCCAGCCGGTCGCCGCGATGTCCTGCAGCATCGGGCGCACGCCCTTGAAGGCCGGATTCGCCGCCCGGGCCACCAGCACCGCCTCGGCGCCGGGATCGGCGAGATCGACCCAGCCGACCACGCCGGCGATCCGGGGCTCGCCCGCCGCGAGGCCGAGCAGGAAGTCGGTCTCGCCGAGCGTCGGCGCCGCCTGGACCACGATCGCCTGTCCGGCCCCCGGATAATCCGCCGGCAGGAAGTCGCGCCGGATCGGCGCCAGCGGGCCGCCGGTCCCGGCGAGCCAGCCGTAATCGCCCCGGGAAAGCCGCCAGAAGTGGCAGTGCGCGTCGATCGCCGGCGTCATCGCCGTCCCTCCCCGACCGGGTTCAGATCGTGACGCCGCCGTCGATCGAGACCGCCTGCCCGGTGACGAAGCGGCTCTCGTCCGACAGCAGGTAGACGACCAGCGGCGTGATATCCGAGACGGTGGCGAGCCGCCCCATCGGCTGGCGCGCGATGAAATCCTTCTCCGCCTGGACCGGATCGGCCGCGGCGGCGATCCGCCCGCGCAGCGAAGGCGTGTCGACCGTGCCCGGGCAAAGCGCGTTGCAGCGCAGGCCCCGGGTGACGAAATCCGCCGCCACCGCCTTGGTCAGCCCGATCACCGCCGCCTTGGTCGCGCCATAGGCGGTCCGGTTGACGAAGCCTTTGATCGAGGAGGCCATCGAGGCCATGTTGAGGATCGAGACCGATCCCGTCTCCGCCGCGCGGTCCAGCATCGCGGGCAGGAAAGCCCGTGTCATGCGCAGAATCGAGGTCACGTTGACGTCGAGGCTCAGCGCCCAGTCCGCGTCCGATACCTCGAGGATCGTGCCGTGATGGACGATGCCCGCGCAGTTGAAAAGCCCGTCCAATGGACCGATCCGCGCCGCGAAAGCCTCGATCGCGACCGGATCGGTCACGTCGAGCACCGCGGTCTCGCAGCCCGCCAGCCCGTCGAGCAAGGCGCCGTCCCGATCCGTCGCGATCACCCGCGCGCCCTCGGCCGCGCAGGCCTCGGCGCTGGCCCGGCCCATTCCCTGGCCGGCCGCCGTGATCAGGATCGTCCTCCCCGTCAGCCGCATCAGATATCCTCCCATCTGTGCCGCTTGTCATATTTGAACCGATTATCCATATATGAACCATCGACGCAAGCCCCTTGGCATGCGATGACCGGGAGGAGGAACGGCGGATGGACCTGAGCGATGACATCGGCGCCGCGGACCGCTACCGGGCCCCGGCGCTCGACAAGGGGCTCGACATCCTCGAGGTGCTGGCGACCCAGCCGCGCGGCCTGACCCGCGCCGAGATCGTCAAGGAGCTCGGCCTCGGCCCGTCGCAGATCTACCGGATGCTCGAGCGGCTGGTCGCCCGCGGCTATGTCGCGCGGATCGAGGGCGACCGCTACGCGCTGACGCTGAAGCTCTTCCTGCTCGGCACGCGCCATCCGCCGGTCCGCCGCCTCGTCGCGCAGGCGCAGCCGCTGCTCGACGATTTCGCATTGGAGACGCGGCGCTCCTGCCATCTCGTGCTGCCCGACCACGGCAAGGGCGTGATCGTCGCGCAGGCGAGCCCCTATTCGCATTGGGAATTCCGCGCCCGGGTCGGCGCGGAGCTCGACCTGTTCGCGACCGGCTCCGGCCTCACGCTGCTCGCGTTCCAGGCGCCGGAGCGCCGCGCGGAGACGCTCGGCCAATGGGGCATCGCCGAGGCCGAGGCCCGGCTCGCCCGGGTCGCCGAGGAATTGGCGCGGATCCGGGCGCGGGGCTACCGCGTCGGCCCGTCGCGCCATGTGCTCGGCGTGACCGACCTCAGCGCGCCGGTGCTCGGCCCCGACGGCGACGCGGCGGCGGCGGTCACCTGCGCCTATGTCGTGCATCCGGACGAGACGGGCGAGAGCGGCGCCGACCTCGAAGGGCGGGAACGGGCGCTCGACCGGCTGAGATCCGTGGCGCGCGCGCTCAGCTACGGGTGAGGCGCGCGCTAGATGAGGACGCCCTTGCGCAGGATGAAATTGCCGTAGGGCCGGCGCTCGAGCGTGCGGACGATCGCGAAGGCCCCTTTCGCGCGCTCGTAGAAGGCGAAGCGCTCGAGCGTCGCCATCGCGGCGCCCTCGGCGGCGAAGAGCGGCGCGGCCTCGGCGACGACCTCCGGCGTGGCGTCGGGATCGCCCACGACCTGCATGGTCAGCACCGGGGCGCCGTCGAAGGTGTCGAGCGGAAAGATCGACAGCGCCGCGCCCAGCGCCGCGAGCACGGGGCAATCCACGCGCAGCGCGACGCCGTGCACCGTCTCGGCCGCGACCGATGTCGCGGGGAAATTGGCATCCGAGAACACGATCTCGTCGCCATGGCCCATCGCGGCCAGCACGGCGAGAAGCTCCGGGTTCAGGAGCGGGTCGATCCCTTTCAGCATGCGCGCGCCCTCAGGCCTCGCCCCAGGACGGGGTCGGCGGTTTCATCCCATGCGCCCCGCGATACTCGGGCGAGCGCGGCGGTTCCCAGCCGTCGAGCGTGCCCGGCGCGAGGTCGTGGATCTCGACCCCGAGCGGGCGGCAGACCTCGAGCGGATCGCGCGCCTCGGGGCCCCAGAGCGGGATCGAGAGATCGCCGCCGGGACAGGTCGAGAGCGCGCAGAGAAGGTCCTGCTCGGCGAAGAATTCGAGGTAGTCCCCGGGCTTCGCCGGGCAGTCGCGCATGAAGTAGCGATCCTCGGAATTGAGCCCGGTGCACTGGAAGACGTTCAGCACGTCATGCACGTCGAACTCGGTGAGGCCGAAGGGCGCCACCGCGCGCACCAGGTTCGAGTGGCAGCAGTGGTCGAAATCCTGCCCGGTCAGAAGCCGGTTCACGTAAGGGTCGCAGCGGGTGCCGAGCAGGTCGTGCACCCGGCCGCCGTATTCGTCGACGCCGTAGGTGACGAGCGAATCCGCCGTGATCGTGACGAGCGGGCGCAGATAGGGCAGCGTCGACCACAGCCGGTCGAGCACGGTCACATGCGCCGCCTGGAGCTGGCGGGTGCGCGCGGCCCAGAGCCGCTCGCGCGGGTTGTGGGCGTTCCAGATGTTGAGGTCGCCGACCTGCGGTCCCTCCGGCGCGGTGATCCGGAACACCTGCCCCGCCTTCACCTGCCAGGCGCGGCCGGTCCGGATCGGCACCACGAAGGACCGCGCGAGGCTCCGCTCCGCCTCGGCGACGCGGCCGTAGAAGGCGCGGTCGACCGCGAAGGCCGAGCCTTCGCCCGCCTGATAGGCCGCGGGAAAATCGCGCGTCATGAGGGAGCCTCCCGTCGTTTCGGACGCGACAGTGGCCGGAAGCCGGGCGCCGCGCAACCGGCTTCCGCGGCGGCGACTATTGCGATTAGTCTACGCGCCGGGCGCGAGGGAGCGCCGGGCTGGGAGAAGCAAGATGGGAAAGCGCGACGACCTGATCGCGAGCTACGCGGCGGACATCACCGAGAAATGCGGGCAGACACCGGACATCGACCTGCTGACCAAGGTCACGATCGGCTGCGGCCCGGCGATCTACAGCGCCGACGCGGCGCTGGTCGCGGCCTCCGATCCCGAGGAACTGGCCCGGATCAAGGAAAATTACCTGATGAAGAAGCTGGGCCTCGCCGATGGTCCGGAGCTCGACAAGGGCCTCGACGCGGTGATCGAGACCTATGGCCGCTCGCATCCGCGCAAGCACCGCGCCGTGGTCTACTATCTGCTCACCAAGCATTTCGGCAAGGAAGCGACCTACGCCTGAGGGCCGGTGGGCGGAATCGCCCACCCTACGCTCCGGGTCGCACGCCGGAAGGCGGGCCTCGGCCCGCCTTCCGCGCCCGTCCGGTCTCACATGTGGAGCATCTTGCCGTAGGCGTCGAGCACCGCCTCGTGCATCATCTCCGAGAGCGTCGGATGCGGGAAGACCGTGTCCATGAGCTCGACCTCGGTGGTCTCGAGCTTGCGCCCGATCACATAGCCCTGGATCAGCTCGGTCACCTCGGCGCCGACCATGTGCGCGCCGAGAAGCTCGCCGGTCTTCGCGTCGAAGACGGTCTTGATCATCCCCTCGGGCTCGCCCAGCGCGATCGCCTTGCCGTTGCCGATGAAGGGGAAGTGGCCGACCTTTACCTCGTAGCCGAGTTCCTTGGCCTTCGCCTCGGTATAGCCGACGCTCGCCACCTGCGGCTGGCAGTAGGTGCAGCCGGCGATCGCCTCGGGCTTGGTCGGGTGCGGATGGCCGCCCGCGATCATCTCGGCGACCATGACGCCCTCGTGCATCGCCTTGTGCGCGAGCCAGGGCGCGCCGGCGATGTCGCCGATCGCATAGAGCCCGTCGACGCCGGTGCGGCAGTATTCGTCCACCACCACATGCGCGCGGTCGACCTTCACGCCCGCTTCCTCGAGGCCGAGGTTCTCGACGTTGCCGACGATCCCGACCGCGGAGATCACCGTGTCGAATTCCTCGGTGACGACTTTCCCGCCGGTCTCGATATGGGCGACCACCTTGTCGGCGCTCCGGTCGAGCTTCTTCACGACCGATTTCTCGAGGATCGTCATCCCCTGCTTCTGGAACTGCTTCTTGGCGAAGGCGGAGATCTCCGCGTCCTCGACGGGAAGCACGCGGTCCAGCACCTCGACGACGGTCGTCTTGGCGCCGAGCGTGTTGTAGAAGCTGGCGAATTCGATGCCGATCGCGCCCGAGCCGATCACGAGCAGCTTGCCCGGCATATGCGGCGGCACCAGCGCGTGGCGGTAGGACCAGACGCGCTTGCCATCCGCCTCGAGCCCCGGCAGGTCGCGGGCGCGCGCGCCGGTCGCGAGGATGACGGCCTTCGAGCCGGTCAGCGTCTCGGTGCCCTTGTCGGTCGTGACCGAAACCTTGCCCGAGCCCGCGAGCTTCGCCGTGCCCATCACGACGTCGATCTTGTTCTTCTTCATCAGGAAGCCGACGCCGGAATTGAGCTGCTTCGCGACGCCGCGGCTGCGCTTGACCACCGCGTCGATGTCGAAGCCGATGCTCTCGGCCTTGAGCCCGAACTCCTTGGCGCGGTGCATCAGGTGGAAGACCTCGGAGGAGCGCAGCAGCGCCTTGGTTGGGATGCAGCCCCAGTTCAGGCAGATGCCGCCGAGGTTCTCGCGCTCGATGATCGCGGTCTTGAGCCCGAGCTGCGCGCAGCGGATGGCGGCGACGTAGCCACCGGGACCGCTTCCGATCACCACCACGTCATAGGTCTTGTCGGCCATTCTCACACTCCCCCGGGGAAACACGCGTGTACCCGCGCTGTTACTGGATTTGAAGGTCGTGGGCCAGTCCGACCCACGACCTTCGTCGCATAGGAATGGATCGCGCCCGTGGCCGGCCTCAGGCCGCACGCGGCAGCGACTCGCGGGCGCGCTCCACCGCGCTCGCATAGCCGCCCTCGTCGAGATAGGCGCGCTCCTCCGGCGTCGAGACGCGGCCGAGCGCCTCGTTGCGGGTCGGGAACCGGCCGAAGCGGCGGATCACGTTGCGATGCGCGACCGCGTGCACCAGGCTCTCGGGATCCTCGACCGTCATGAAGAGCCGCACCGACCGGGCCTGGTCCGCCCCCGCCTCGGAATGCTCGAGCGGCAGGTAGAGGAACTGCCGCTCCATCTCCGCGACCTGGCGGTCATGACCCCAGGCGATCGCGCGCTTGGCGACCTTGCGCGCCTCGGGATCGCTGGCGAAGGCCCGCGCCTCGCCCCGGAACATGTTGCGCGGCAGCTGGTCGAGCAGCACCATGAGCGCGAGCGATCCGCGCGCGCAGGCCGCCCAGCTGTCGTGCGCGCCCTTGCGTCCCTGGTCCCAGAGCTCCGCGTAGCGCCGCCGGCAATCGTCGTCGAGCCCGGCGGGCGGCTCGTACCACCCCTCCGGTCCCACCTCGTCAAACCAGAAGGCGAGGATCTCCTCGGCCGTTTGGTCCATTTCCTCCTCCATTCGCTTTGGCGCGGCCCTCCCCGCGCCTCCCCTCACTCACTCGTTGGTCGCCGCCTCCTGGCGGCGTTCCGAGGCGACGGCCTGCGCCACCTCGACCGCGACCGGCGACGCCTGCGGCAGCACCGTCGGATAGCTCGACCCGGCCTGCGCGGCCGGCGGCGCGCGCCGCGTCATGCGATAGGCGGCGTAGACGGCCACGAGGCCGAACAGCGCCGCGAGATAGAGAAAGAACCCGCCCGGCCCCATCGCGGTCATGAGCCAGCCGATCACGAACGGGCCCGAGATCGCGCCGAAGCCGTTGATGAACAGGAGCCCGCCCGAGGCCGCCGCCATGTCCCCCGGTTCGAGGAAGTCGTTCGTATAGGCGATCAGCAGCGCGTAGAGCGGGTTGGCGACGCCGCCGATGAAGAAGCCGACCAGCAGCAGCGTCCAGGCGTTCGGCGGCGCGAGCGTCGCGACCAGGGTCAGCGCCGCCCCGAAGGCGGTGAGGCCGGTGATCAGGATGCGCCGGTCCATCCGGTCGGAGGCCCAGCCGATCGGCACCTGACAGACGAGGCCGCCGAAATAGATCGCGGCGACGAAAGCCGAGATCTCGCCCACGCTCAGACCCTTCGCGGTGCCGAAGACCGAGGCCATGCCGAAGATCGCCGCGAAGACGCCGCCGAGCGCGAAGGTGCCGACGCAGCCAAGCGGCGAGATCGCGAAGAGCTGGCCGAGCGTCATGCGCTTGGTGGTCTGGTAGGGCGGCGCGGGGCTGACGGTGAGCAGGATCGGCGCGAAGGAGATCGAGACCAGCACCGACATGATGATGAAGAGGTTGTAGCCCCCGGGTTCGGCGACGTTGAGAAGCCCCTGGGCGGTGATGATCCCGACCATCTGCACGACCATGTAGAGCGAGAGCGCCTTGCCCCGGGTCTGGTTGCTCGAAGCCTCGTTGAGCCAGCTCTCCGCGACGACGTAGATCCCCGCGTAGCAGAAGCCGACCAGCAGCCGCAGCGCCGCCCAGAGCACCATGTTCGCGTCGGCGGCGTAGAGGATGAAGGCGGCGGCGACGAGCGAGGCGAGCGCGGAGAAGACGCGCACATGCCCGACCCGGCGGATCATCGTCGCGACGACGCGGGTGCCGACGAGAAAGCCGAGGTAATAGGCGCTCATCACCCAGGCCATGCTGGTGGGCGCGAACCCTTCGAGGCCGCCCCGGATGCCGAGCAGCGTGCCCTGCATGCCGTTTCCGGTCATGAGGAACATCATGCCGACGAGCAGCGCCCAGGAACTCTGCAACACGGAAATCATCTGCCCGGCCGTCCGTTCTCCTTCGGGCCCGCGGGCCCGTGCCGGGCACGAACCGCCCGGGAAACCAAGCTTATCGCGGTTCGAGCGGATTGGGCAGCCGCGGTGTCGTCACAGGGGGCGGAATTCCGCGACCGTCAGCCTTTTGGCAACAGGAGCGAGCTGTCGCCATAGGAGAAGAACCGGTATCGCTCGGCGATCGCATGCGCGTAGACCTCGCGCATCCGCCCGACCCCCATCAGCGCCGAGACGAGCATCAGCAGCGTCGACTTCGGCAGGTGGAAATTCGTCATCAGTCCCCGCGTGACGCGGAAGCCGTGGCCGGGCCGGATGAAGATGTCGGTCTCGCCCCGCCAGGACGCGATCCGGGCCGGTCCGGTGGCCGCGGTCTCGATCAGCCGGAGCGCCGTGGTGCCGACCGGGATCACCCGGCCGCCGGCGGCGAGCGTGGCCTCGATCGCCCCGGCGGCCTCCGCGTCGATCTCGCCCCATTCGGCGTGCATCCGGTGCGCCTCGATGTTCTCGACCTTGACCGGCAGGAAGGTGCCCGCGCCGACGTGCAGCGTGACCCGCGTCTGGGCGACGCCGCGCGCCTCGAGCGCGGCGAGCAGCGCTTCGTCGAAATGCAGCGAGGCGGTCGGCGCGGCGACGGCGCCGGGCCGGGTCGCGAAGACGGTCTGGTAATCCTCGCGGTCCCGCGCGTCGGGCGCGCGACGGGCGGCGATATAGGGCGGCAGCGGCATCTCGCCCACGGCCTGGAGCGCGGCGTCGAGCCCGGCGCCCGCCCGGTCGAAGGCGAGCACGACCTCCGCCCCGTCCTTGTCGCGGACCTCCGCGGTCAGCGCCGCCCCGAAGGCGATCACGTCGCCGACCGCGAGCCGCTTGCCCGGCCGGGCCAGCGCGCGCCAGGCGCCGTCGGGCTGGGCCGCGATCAGCGTCGCCTCGATTCGCGCCTCGGCGCCGTTCGCGCGGCGGCGCAGGCCGGAGAGGCGGGCGGGGATGACCTTGGTGTCATTCAGCACCAGCAGGTCGCCCGGCCGCAGCCAGTCGCCGAGCGCCGCGACGGTGGAATCGATCAGTCGCTCCGGCGTCGCGACCAGCAGGCGCGAGGCCGGCCGCGGCCGCGCGGGGCGCAGCGCGATCAGCTCCTCGGGCAAGTCGAAGTCGAAATCCTCGAGCCGCATCCCTGCTTCCTCCGCGTCCGGCCGGGCGCCGTCATAGGCCCGGGACCCGGCGGCGGCAACCGGCGGGGGCTTGCGTCCGCCGACCGCCGCGGGTCTGATCCGCGCCGAACGCCGACCCGAAACGGAGGATCCCATGCCAGACACCGGAGACATCGCCCCGGCCTTCACCCTGCCCCGCGACGGCGGCGGGCAGGTCTCGCTCGCGGATTTCGCCGGCAAGCCGGTCGTCGTCTATTTCTACCCCCGCGACGACACGCCGGGCTGCACCACCGAGGCCAGCGACTTTACCGCCGAGGCCGCGGCCTTCGCCGCGCTCGACGTCGCGGTGATCGGCGTCTCGAAGGACACGGTGAAGAGCCATGACAAGTTCCGCGACAAACATGCGCTCGCGGTGATCCTCGCCTCCGACGCGGACGGCGACACGGCCGAGCGCTTCGGCGTCTGGGGCGAGAAATCGATGTACGGGAAGACCTTCCTCGGCATCGAGCGCGCCACCTTCCTGATCGGTCCCGACGGCCGGATCGCCCGGGTCTGGCGCAAGGTGAAAGTCGCCGGCCACGCCGCCGAGGTCCTCGCCGCGGCGCGGGCGCTCTGAGCCCCCGGCCGGCGATTCGCCCGGCGCGTTCCGGCCTTCGTTCCTGAAAGGCGAATGCCAATCGCCGTGCGACAATGGCGCGATCACGACGGAAACACGATATTTTTCAATGGTGTTGAACGCGGCGCCACTTGCCGCGCGGAGGCCCGCCGGCGCCGCGCCCGGCGGATCTCCGCCGAGCCGGCCTCGCGCCGCGCCCTCCGGATTGTCTTCCGGCTCCGGCCTTTCTAAGTCTGCGCCTTGGTGACGAGGGGCTACGCCTCAAAAAAGTCGAAAAGAACATGGGGTGAGCGCATGGCGGGTCTCGAACGCCGGAGGAATCGGGGACTTGCCGCGATTCTCCCGGAGAAGCGCCTCACGATCCATTCCGATGGCGCGGCCCGTCAGATCACGATCAGCCCGGTCTCCCAGCTCCTGCTCGGCTTCGGCGCCGTGGCGTTCCTCGCCTGGATGGGATTCTCGACCGCCGCGCTCGTGAGCGGCGCCGTTCTTCCGGACGACGAGTCGCGCCCGGCCTCGCCCCTGCGCGCCGCCTATTCCGAACGCCTCGACCAGCTCGCGGCGGAACGCGACCAGCGCGCGCACGAGGCGAGCGCGACCCAGGGCCGGTTCCAGATCGCGCTGGAGCAGATCAGCCGCCAGCAGAGCGACCTGCTCACCGCCGAGAGCGAGCGGCGCGAGCTCGCGGCCGCGCTCGATTCGATGCGCGAGAAGCTGCGCCGCGCGGTCGACGAGCGCGACGTCGCCACCGCGAGCAACGCGCGGCTGCGCGCCGAGGCGACCGAGGCGGTGGCGAAGGCCTCCGGCGGCGGCGACCTCGACGACACGCTGCGCGCGGTGTCCCAGCAGCTGCGCGACACCGCCGCCGCGCGCGACGCGGCGGCCACCGAGACCGCCTCGCTGACGCGGCAGGTCACCGACATGAAGCTCCGCGCCGACATGGCCGCGAAGCGCCAGGACGAGATGATCAACGAGATCGAGCAGGCGGTGGCGATGTCCTTCGGCCCGCTCAGCCAGGCGATGCAGCGCGTCGCCATCGACGTCGACAAGCTGCTCGACACGGTGCGCGAGAACTATTCCGGCGAAGGCGGCCCGCTGACGCCGACGATCTCGACCCGCAACTACGACGACGGCGTCGACACCTCGCGCCTCCAGTCGATGATGCTCGACCTCGACCGGATGAACCTGCTGCGCATCGCCGCCGGCAAGGTGCCGCTCGCGATGCCGGTCCACGACGCCTTCCGCTTCACGAGCCCGTTCGGCACCCGGCGCGACCCGAAGGGCGCCGGCCGGCGGATGCACGCGGGCATCGACCTCGCCGGACCGAAGGGCACGCCGATCTACGCGACCGCCGAGGGCGTGGTGACCGAGGCGGGGCCGGAACGCGGCTACGGCAACGTGGTGCGCATCCGCCATGAGCTCGGTTTCGAGACGGTCTACGCCCACATGAGCAAGATCAGCGTGCGGCCGGGACAGAAAGTCTCGCGCGCGGACCAGGTCGGTGCTATGGGAACAACGGGGCGCAGCACCGGAGTGCATCTGCATTACGAGGTGCGGTTGAACGGCGCTCCGGTGAACCCGATGCCGTATCTGGAGGCCGCGAGGGATGTTCAGTAAGAATCGCTCCAACGATTCCGTGCCGCAGCCCAGTCCCACGCCTGAACCCACCCCCGATTTCCGGCCGGCGACACCGCCGGCCGCTTCCGCGCACAAGCCGAAGCCCCCCGCCTCCATCCTCGCCTCCGACCTCTCGATCACCGGCAACGTCCGCTCGAGCGGGGACATCCAGGTCGAGGGCACGATCGACGGCGACGTGCGCGCGCAGATCCTGATCATCGGCGAAAGCGCCACGGTGAAGGGCGAGGTGATCGCCGAGGAGATCGTGGTGCACGGCCGCGTCATCGGCCGCCTGCGCGGGTCGAAGCTCCGGCTCACCGCCACCGCCCGGGTCGAGGGCGATCTCGTGCACAGGACCCTCGCGATCGAGAGCGGGGCGCAGTTCGAGGGCTCGGTCCACCGGCAGGAGGATCCCCTGTCGCAGGGCGCGAAACCGGCGCCGCAGCCTCCGCGCCTGACGCCGCCCGCCCCGGCCGAGGTCACCGAAGCCGGCGAATAAGGCGGCGCGGTCCGTCGCGCCGACGCGGACTCCCGGCCCGCCCGCCGCGCGGGCCCGGATCTGCCCCTCTGGCCACCGCGGTTCAAATCGCCTATCTGATCCGGGCCATTCCGAGGGGAGCCCATGGCCCGCATCCTGATCACCTCCGCCCTGCCCTACATCAACGGCATCAAGCATCTCGGCAACCTCGTCGGCAGCCAGCTGCCGTCGGACGTCTACGCCCGCTACATGCGCGCGCGCGGCCACGAGGTGCTCCTGATCTGCGCCACCGACGAGCATGGCACGCCGGCCGAGCTCGCCGCCGCCAAGGCGGGCGAGCCCGTCGCGGATTATTGCGCGCGGATGTGGACGGCGCAGAAGGATCTCGCCGACGGGTTCCGGCTCAGCTTCGACCATTTCGGCCGCTCCTCCTCGGCGCGGAACCACCGGCTGACCCAGCACATGGCCGGCCGGCTCGCCGACGCCGGGCTGATCGAGGAGGTCTCCGAGCGTCAGGTCTATTCGATCGACGACGGCCGCTTCCTCCCCGACCGCTACATCGAGGGCACCTGCCCCAACTGCGGCTACGAGCGCGCCCGCGGCGACCAGTGCGAGAACTGCACCAAGCAGCTCGACCCGACCGATCTCATCAACCCCCATTCCGCGATCTCGGGCTCGACCAATCTCGAGGTGCGCGAGACCAAGCATCTCTACCTGCGCCAGAGCCTCCTGCGCGACCAGCTGCGCGAATGGATCGATTCGAAGACCGACTGGCCGATCCTGACCACCTCGATCGCCCATAAGTGGCTCGACGACGGCGAGGGTCTGCGGGACCGCGGCATCACCCGCGACCTCGACTGGGGCATTCCGGTGAAGCGCGGCAACGTGATCTGGCCCGGCATGGCGGGCAAGGTCTTCTACGTCTGGTTCGACGCGCCGATCGAATACATCGCCGCGACGGCCGAATGGGCCGATGCGAACGGGCTCGACGACGAGGCCTGGGAGCGCTGGTGGCGCGAGGATCTCGGCGCGGAGGACGTGCGCTACGTCGAGTTCATGGGCAAGGACAACGTGCCCTTCCACACGCTCTCCTTCCCCGCGACGCTGATCGGCGCGAACCACGACGGGGCGGAGCCCTGGAAGCTCGTCGACTACATCAAGAGCTTCAATTACCTGAACTACGACGGCGGCAAGTTCTCGACCAGCCAGGGCCGCGGCATCTTCATGGATCAGGCGCTCGAGATCCTGCCGTCGGACTACTGGCGCTGGTGGCTGATGTCGAACGTGCCCGAGGGGTCGGATTCGAACTTCACCTGGGACAGCTTCCAGGGCGGGGTGAACAAGGACCTCGCCGACGTGCTCGGCAATTTCGTGAGCCGGGTGACGAAATTCGCCAAGGCGCGCTTCGGCGACACGATTCCCGACGGCGACTACGGGCCCGAGGAGGCGGCCGTGACCGCCGAGCTCGCCCGGCGGCTCGCCGCCTACGAGGCGGCGCTGGAGGCGATCGAGCTCCGGAAGGCGGCGCAGGAACTGCGCGCGATCTGGGTGGTCGGCAACGAATACCTGCAATCCGCGGCGCCCTGGACGGCGTTCAAGACCGATCCCGCGCGCGCGGGGGCGATCACCCGCTACGCGTTCAACCTGATCCGGCTCTACGCGGTGCTGAGCCGCCCGTTCCTGCCCGACGCGGCCGCGACGATGCTGGCGGCGCTCGGCGACCCCGCGTCGGACTGGCCGGAGACGGTCGGGACCGCGCTCGAGACCCTGCCCGGCGGGCATGGCTTCTCGGTGCCCGAGGTGCTTTTCGCCAAGATCGAGGATACCCGCCGCGAGGAGCTGGAGGCGCGGTTCGCCGGGGCGTGACGCGCCCTCTTCGCAGCCGCGGAAACGCACTCGTGATCAAGCGTGGTTTGACCGGCGGCGCGTGGGCTGCTTCTCGTTTCACGATATAACGAGATAGGAGCTGTTGAATGGCATTGGAACCGCGGGACACGCCGGAACGCTACGGGCTGGTCAGCCGGGCATTGCACTGGAGCATGGCGGCGCTCTTCGCCTGGCAGTTCCTCGGGATGATCCTCAAGAAACTCGCCGAGGACAGCGCGGCCGCGACCTTCATCCGGGGCACGCATTCGTCGATCGGCGCGCTCCTGTTCCTCCTGGTCGTCATCCGCGCGGTCTGGGCCTTCTCGAACCGCCGCGAACGGCCCGCACACGGGACCGGGCTGCTCGGCCGCGCCGCCGCGGCGGGCCATTTCGCGCTCTACGCGCTGATGATCATCGCCCCCGCCCTCGCGCTGCTGCGCGCCTATGGCTCGGGACGCGGCCTGAACTTCCTCGGCATGGCGCAGATCATTCCGGCGACCGGCACGCGGATCGACTGGATGGTCGCGCCGGCGAGCGCGCTCCACGGCAACCTCTCCTGGCTGCTGCTCGCGCTGATCGTCGGGCATATCACCATGGTCTTCGTGCACCGCGACCTGCTGCGCGACAACACGATGGCGAAGATGGCCGGGTAACCCCCGGCCTCAGCGCCGATCCGCGACGTGCTCGGGCTTGCCCTTGAGCTTGGTCGCGGCGAAATCCTCGAGCTCACGCTCGGACATCGAATCGTACATCTCGCGCGACGCGCCCTGGAGCTCCGACACCGGAGTCTCGCCGCGTTTCGCGGACAGGGCCGCGCCGGCGGCCTTTTGCTGGGCTTTCGATTTGGCGGGCATCTGCCTTTCCTCCGCTGAACCACGGGAGGAAACGCCGGTCGCTTCGGCCCGTTCCGGAGAACGCGCCGAGCACGTGGGGCCGTCAGACCTCGAGGCACCAGCGCATGATCGCCTTCTGCGCGTGGAGCCGGTTCTCGGCCTCGTCGAAGACCACCGAGCTCGGCCCGTCCATCACCTTGTTCGTCACCTCTTCCGAACGGTGCGCGGGCAGGCAATGCATGAAGAGCGCGTCGGGCCTGGCCGCGTCCATCAGGTTCTGGTTCACCTGATAGGGGCGCAGCATCTTGTAGCGCCGCTCGCGCGCGCTCTGGGCGTCGTGCATCGAGAGCCAGGTGTCGGTCACGACGAGATCGGCGTTCTTGACCGCGCGGGCGGCGTCGCGCTCGATTTCCACGGTCACGCCTTTTTCGCGCGCGAAGGCGACCGCCGACGGCGCGGGGTCGTATTCGGCCGGACCGGCGAAGGTGAAATCGAAGCCGAACTGGCCCGCCGCGTGCAGGAACGAGGCGCAGACGTTGTTGCCGTCGCCGACCCAGACCACCTTGCGTCCCCTGATCGGGCCGCGATGCTCCTCGAAGGTCATCACATCGGCCATGATCTGGCACGGATGGCTCACGTCCGTCAGCCCGTTGATCACCGGCACCGTCGCGTATTCGGCGAGCTCAAGCAGCGTCGTCTCCTCGAAGGTCCGGATCATGATCAGGTCGACGAAGCGCGACAGCACCCGGGCGGTGTCGGCGATGGTCTCGCCATGGCCGAGCTGCATCTCGCCGCCCGAGAGGACCAGCGTCTCGCCGCCCATCTGGCGCGCGCCGACGTCGAAGCTGACGCGGGTGCGGGTCGAGGGCTTTTCGAAGATGAGCGCCACGACGTGCCCGGCGAGCGGCTGCTCCGCGTCCGGCGTGCCCTTGGGACAGGCGCCGCGCGCGGTCTTCATCCGGACGGCCTCGTCCAGGATCCCCCGCAGTTCCTCCGCGGGGGTCGCGTTCAGGTCGAGGAAATGCCTCATGACGCGGCGGCCTTCGCCCGTTCGAGCGCCGCGGCGGCCGCGTCGAGCCGGCGCAGCCCCTCGTCGATGTCCGCGTCCGAGATGTTGAGCGGCGGCAGCAGGCGCACGACGTTGTCGGCGCCCGCGACGGTCAGCACCTTCTCGGCGTAGCCCGCCTTCACGACGTCGCCGTTCACCGCCCGGCACTTGAGGCCGAGCATCAGACCCTCGCCCCGGACGCCCTCGAAAACCTCGGGATGGGCGGCGACGAGACCCTCGAGACCCTGGCGCAACCGGCCGGCGGCGCGGTTCACGCCGGCGAGGAAGTCCTGGTCCGCGACGATGTCCATCACGGCGTTGCCGATCGCGCAGGCGAGCGGGTTGCCGCCATAGGTCGAGCCATGCGTCCCGAGCCCCATGCCGGAGGCCGCGGACTCGGTCGCGAGGCAGGCGCCGAGCGGGAAGCCGCCGCCGATCCCCTTGGCCACCGTCATGATGTCGGGCGTGATCCCGGACCATTCGTGGTGGAAGAGCTTGCCGGTGCGGCCCATGCCGCACTGGATCTCGTCGAGGATGAGCAGGAGCCCGTGCTCGTCGCAGAGCGCGCGGAGCGCCTTCATGTCCTCGGCCGAGACCGGACGGATGCCGCCCTCGCCCTGCACCGGCTCGATCAGGATCGCGCAGGTCTCCGGGCCGATCGCGGCCTTCACCGCGTCGAGATCGAGGAAGGGCACCACGTCGAAGCCGGGCAGGACCGGGCCGAAGCCCTTCACCATCTTCTCCGCGCCAGAGGCGGCGATCGCCGCCGTCGAGCGGCCGTGGAACGAGCCCTCGAAGGTGATGATCCGGTACCGCTCCGGCGCGCCCTTGGCCGAGAAATGCTTGCGCGCCATCTTCACCGCGCATTCGATCGCCTCGGTGCCCGAATTGGTCACGAAGACGGTGTCGGCGAAGGTATTGGCGACCAGCCGCTCGGCGAGCGCCTCCTGGTTCGGGATCCGGTAGAGGTTCGACGTATGCCACAGGCGTCGGCCCTGCTCCTCCAGCGCACGCACGAGCGCGGGATGCGCGTGGCCGAGGACGGTGACGGCGATGCCGGCGCCCAGGTCCAGATAGCGCTCTCCGCTCTCCTCGATCAGCCAGGATCCCTCTCCTTCGACGAAGGACAAGGGAGCCCGCGCATAGGTCGGCAGGACGGGCGAGATCACGGGTCGAACTCCGCTTTCGGCCGCCAGAAAAGCAAAAAGCCCCGCGGGCGGCTCGGAACGCGGGGCACGGGCGCCTTGTGGCGCGAAGCGGGGCGCGAGTCAACTCGCGCGCCGCGCCGCCGGCGGGACGGCGCGACCGGGCGACCTTGTAACCGGCGGGCGCGTGACTAGAATAGGACCCGCGACGGAGGCCCCCGGGACCCCGCCGATTGAACCGTATTTCGTGGAGAAACCGGCCGATGTCCTGGACCGACGAACGTGTTGAGATGCTCAAGGTCATGTGGTCCGAGGGCAAGAGCGCGAGCCAGATCGCGAAGGAACTTGGCGGCGTGACGCGCAACGCGGTGATCGGCAAGGTCCATCGCCTCGGCCTGTCGAACCGCGCGCCCGGCTCCGAGCGGCCGGAAGACGAAACCCCGGTGGCGGAGATCCGCGCCACCGCCGAGCCGGTCGCCCCCGCCGACCCGCTCGAGGAGGAAGTGGAAGTGCAGCAGCAACGGCCAGCAGCCGCCGCGTCGCCCGCGCCGGCCCAGCCCCGTCCGCCCGTCAAGGAAGCCCAGCAGCAGGCGCCCCGGCCGCCGAAGCCCATCATCGGCCAGCCGCTCCCGCCCCAGCCCTCGGCCAGCGAGATCAGCGCCGAGGCGCTCGCCAATCTCGCCGAGGTCGCGAAGAAGGCGAAGAAGCTCACGCTGATGCAGCTGACCGAACGCACCTGCAAATGGCCGGTGGGCGATCCCGCCACCGACGATTTCTGGTTCTGCGGCCTGCCCGCCACGCCGGGCAAGCCCTATTGCGACACCCATGTCGCGGTCGCCTTCCAGCCGATGTCCACCCGCCGCGACCGCCGCGCCGGAGGCCGCTGAACCCTCCGCCCAGCCTCGACCGCCCGTGCCTCCCCGTCGCGCCCTCGCCGAGCCCGCCGCGCCGCCGCGCGCGCTCCCGGACCTGAGCCTGGAGCGCGCCTGCCTCCAGCCGGTCTGCGGCGTCGACGAGGTCGGGCGCGGCCCCTGGGCCGGTCCGGTGGTGGCGGCGGCGGTGACCCTCGACGTCGCGGCGATTCCGGAGGGGCTCGACGACAGCAAGCGGCTGACCGCCGCCAAGCGCGAGATGCTCTACGACGCGCTGATCCCGCGCGCGCGCTTCGGCGTCGGGATCGCCACGGTCGCCGAGATCGACGAGATCAACATCCTCCGCGCGAGCTTCCTCGCGATGCGCCGCGCGCTCGACGCGCTGGGCGGGTCGCCGGCCGTCGCGCTGATCGACGGCAAGCACCTGCCGCCCGACCTGCCCTGCGAGGGCCGCGCGGTGATCGGCGGCGACGGGCTCGCGCTTTCGATCGCCGCCGCCTCTGTCATCGCCAAGGTGACGCGCGACCGGATGATGGTGGCGCTCGCCGGCGAATTCCCCGGCTACGGCTGGGAGAACAACATGGGCTACGGCACCAGGGCGCACCAGGACGGGCTCGCGCGGCTCGGCGTGACCCCACATCATCGGCGCACCTTTCGCCCGATCCACAACATGTTGTGTGAAGCGAAATAGTTAAGTGGTTGATTCAATTTAGACTTTGACGCCGAATCGGTTTTGACTCATGTTGGCCGGAACACGGGACATGATGAGACAAGACAAAAATGGCGCCAGTCACTGCCGCGACCGAATCCGCCGGTCTGACCCTGAACACGATTCTCGCGGGGGATTGCGTCGAGGTGATGAACGCGCTGCCGGAGGCGAGCGTCGATCTCATCTTCGCCGATCCGCCCTATAACCTGCAGCTGCGCGGCGACCTGCACCGGCCCGACAATTCCAAGGTCGACGCGGTCGACGACGACTGGGACCGCTTCGCGTCCTTCGGCGCCTACGACGATTTCTCCCGGGGCTGGCTCGCCGCCGCGCGCCGGCTCCTGAAGCCGGACGGGGCGATCTGGGTGATCGGCTCCTACCACAACATCTACCGCGTCGGCGCCAACCTGCAGGACGCCGGGTTCTGGATTCTCAACGACGTGATCTGGCGCAAGTCGAACCCGATGCCGAACTTCCGCGGCAAGCGGCTGACCAACGCGCATGAGACGATGATCTGGGCGGCGAAGTCGGACCAGTCGAAATACACCTTCAACTACGAGGCGATGAAGGCGCTCAACGACGGCACGCAGATGCGGTCGGACTGGGTGATCCCGCTCTGCACCGGCTCCGAGCGGCTCCGGACCGCCGACGGCGAGAAGGCGCATCCGACGCAGAAGCCCGAGGCGCTGCTGCACCGCGTGCTGGTCGCCTCGACCCAGCCCGGCGACGTGGTGCTCGACCCGTTCTTCGGTACCGGCACCACCGGCGCGGTGGCGAAGCGGCTCGGCCGCAACTGGATCGGCATCGAGCGCGACGCCGGCTACCGCGCCGCCGCCGAGGCGCGGATCGCGAACGTGCGCCAGCTCGATTCCGAGGCGGCGGCGGTGACGCCGCGCAAGCGCGCCGAGCCCCGGGTCGCCTTCGGCCAGCTCGTCGAGCGTGGGATGCTCTCGCCCGGCGAGATGCTGCATTCGCTGAACGGCCGCCGCGAGGCCAAGATCCGCGCCGACGGCACGCTGGTCGCGCATGACGTGCGCGGCTCGATCCATCAGGTCGGCGCCGCGCTCGAGGGCGCGCCCTCGTGCAACGGCTGGACCTACTGGCACTTCAAGCGCGACGGCCTCTCGATCCCGATCGACGTGCTGCGCCAGCAGATCCGGGCCGAGCTCACGGACTGAGAAAAGGCGGACCGAGGTCCGCCCTAGGCCGCAGGTGGACCCCTTTCCCGGGCTTGACCCGGGACCTCGAGGCCATGTCCGGGCGCGGCGAGCGGGGTTCGAGGTCCCGGGTCAAGCCCGGGACAGCGTCGCACGTGGCGGCGCGTCATTCCCCCATCGCGTCGAGTCCCAGGACCAGCGCCTTGCGCATCACCGTCGGCATCGCCTCGGCGAGGCCCGCGCGCGGGCGGTAGTCGCCCCGGCCCCGCGCCGGCGCCGCGGCGCCGAAGAGCGCGAGGCGGAGGTGGAAATGGGTGAAGGTGTGCCGCACCTCCACCCCGAGGTCGCGCCACGCGGCGGCGAAGGGCGGCGCGTCGACCGCCTCGGCCGCCCAGGGCCCGGAGGGCAGCGCCAGCATGCCGCCGAGCAGGCCCTGGTCGGGCCGACGTTCCACCAGCACCGATCCGTCCGGCCGCAGCGCGAGGTAGGCGATCCCGCGCCGGGTCGGCTTCGCGAGCTTCGGCGTCTTGCGCGGCAGTTCGGCGGCGACGCCGATCATCCGCCCCGCGCAATCGTCGCGCCAGGGGCAGATGCCGCAGGCGGGCGCGCGCGGCGAGCAGACCGTGGCGCCGAGGTCCATGATCGCCTGCGCGTAATCCCCGGGCCGCTCCGCCGGGGTGATCTCGGCCGCGAGCGCCCGCAGCCGCTCCTTCACCCCTGGCAACGGCTCCTCGACCGCGCGGAGCCGGGCGATCACCCGTTCCACATTGCCGTCGAGCACCGTCTCCGGCCGGTCGAAGGCGATCGCGGCGATCGCGGCGGCGGTATAGGGACCGATCCCGGGCAGCGCGCGAAGCCCCGCCTCGGTCTCCGGAAAGCGCCCGCGATGCTCGCGCGCGACCGCGCGGGCGCATTTCAAGAGATTGCGGGCCCGCGCGTAATAGCCGAGCCCGGCCCAGGCGGCCATGACATCGGCGTCCTCGGCCGCGGCCAGATCGGAGACGGTCGGCCAGCGCGTCACGAAACGCTCGAAATAGCTCCGCACCGCCGCGACCGTGGTCTGCTGCAGCATCACCTCGGAGAGCCAGACGTGATAGGGATCGGGCCGCAGCCCGGCGGCGCGGGCGGCGGGCGGCACGCGCCACGGCATCACCCGGGCCATCCGGTCGTACCAGGCGAGGAGATCGGCCGCGAGGACCTCCGGGGCCCGGGTCCCCTCCGCCCCGGTCCCTTCCGCCATCGTCCAGCCGTCCATCGCCGCCCCTCCTTGCATCCGGCCCCCGCGCCGTTAACCTTGGCGGCGGGAAAGCTCGGGCGGCGGAGACAGTGACATGGCGGGCGCCGATGACAAGGGCATAAGGCGGGGGCGCGGCTTCACCCGCGCCGGCGGGCTGATCGGCCAGCAGATGAACCGCGTCTCGGCGCGGCGCGGCTATCTCGAGGCCCGGCTCGCCGCGCTCTGGCCGGAGATCGCGGGACCCGAGATCGCCGCGGTGGCGCGACCGGCGAAGCTCACCCTCGCGCGGGGTCCGGCGGGCGGGGCGCTCAGCCTCGCGGTCAACGGCGCGCATGGCCCTCAGGTGCAGATGATGGTGCCCCGGATCCTCGAGCGGGTGAACGCGGCGCTCGGCGGACCCGAGATCCGGCGGATCACGCTGACGCAATCGCCGCGCGGCTTCGCCGAGCCCGCGCGGCCCTTCGCCCCGGCTCCGGCCCGAAACGCGGCGGCGGGGCCGGCGCCGGAGGCGATGCCGGAAGAAATCTCAACTATTGGTGATGACGATCTGCGCCGCGCATTGGAGACTTTGGCGCGGAATGTGCTATCCCGAGGCTCGAGTTTCTCTTGATGGACCCCCAGATGACCCTGATCCTGTCTCGCCGCCACGCGCTCGCCTTTGGACTGGCCGCCACGCTGGCGACACCGGGGCTGTCCTTCGCCCAGTCGAGCGACGGCGCGGCGCCGGCGAACACCTCGACCAAGCCGGTCGGTGAGATGGCCATGGGCGATCCGGACGCGCCGATCACGATGATCGAATACGCGATGTTCACCTGTCCGCATTGCGCGGATTTCGTGAAGAACGTCTATCCGAGGATCAAGGAGGACTACGTCGACACCGGCAAGGTGCGGCTGGTCTTCCGCGAGGTCTATTTCAACGCGCCGAGCCTCTGGGCCGCGCTGATCGCGCGCTGCGCGCCGGCCGACCGCTATTTCGGCGTCGCCGACCTTCTGTTCGAGACCCAGGCCGGCTGGCTGAACTCGACCGACGGGCCGACGATCATGAAGAACCTCTACGGCATCGGCCGCCAGGCGGGGCTCACCGACGCGCAGATGGACGCCTGTCGCGAGGATACCGCCTTCGCCGAGGCGCTGGTCGCGGAATACCAGAAGCACCAGTCGGCCGACAACGTCGACGCGACCCCGCTGTTCTTCATCAACGGCGAGCGGTTCGACAACGCGCCCTACGAGGCGTTCCAGGCCAAGTTCGACGCGATCCTCGCGGCCGAGGGCCAGACCTCCAACTGACCGGGCTCAGAGGCCGAGCCGCGCGAGCGCCGCGTCGAGCGGCGCCGCGTCCTCGAGCCTGAGGCGCACCGGCAGGGTCAGCACCTCGCGGCGGAAATCGGGCGGCAGCCGGGCGGCGTCCTTCTCGGTGGTGACGAGGCGCGCGCCCAGCGCCTTCGCCTCGGCCAGCAGCCGGGCGAGGATGCGCGCGTCATAGGCCGCGTGATCGTCGAAGGCGTGGGTCGCGACGACGTCGGCGCCTTCGGCCCGAAGCGTGGCGAAGAATTTCTCCGGCCGGCCGATCCCCGCGAAGGCGAGCGCGCGCAACCCTCCCCAGGGCATGCCGGTGACGAGCGACGCGAGCCGCCCTTCGAGGCGCGGCGACCGCGCGACTTCGGGCCAGGCAGTGGCGAAGGCGGCGCGGGCCGGCGCCGGTCCGATCGCGAGCAGAAGCCCGGCGCGGGCCATCCCCGCATCCACGGGCTCCCGCAGCGGCCCGGCGGGCAGCACCCGGCCGTTGCCGAAGCCATATTCCGCGTCGACGACCACGATGGCCAGGTCCTGCGCCAGATCGCCGTTCTGGAACCCGTCGTCCATCACCAGCACCTCGGCCCCCGCCGCGACGGCGGCGCGCGCCGAAGCCGCGCGGTCGGCGCCGATCCAGACCGGCGCGAAAGGGGCGAGCAGCAGCGGCTCGTCGCCCACGTCGGCGGCCGTGTGCTTTCGCTCATCGACCCGGAGCGGGCCGGGCAGCCGGCCGCCATGGCCGCGCGAGATCACATGCGCGGCCCTGCCCCGCGCGATCAGACGCTCGACAAGCTCCTGCGTCGTCGGCGTCTTGCCGGTGCCTCCCACGGTCAGGTTGCCGACGCAGATCACCGGAACGCCTGGCCGGAAGCGCCCGCCGTGCGCGAGGCGCCGCGCCGTCGCGGCCGCCCAGATCCAGGAGAGCGGCGCCAGCGCCCGCGCCTGCCAGCCCGGGCTCCGCGGCGGATTGCTCCAGAACCGGGGCGCGCGCATCAGCGCGGCCGGTCGAGCAGACCGCCGATCGTCTCGAGCACCGCGTCGGTGACCTCCGCGCCCTCGGAACAGGCGGCCCAGGCATTGGCCGCCATCCGCGCCGCCCGATCGGGCGCGAGCGCGAGGCCGAGCTCGCGCCCGAGATCCTCCGCCGTCCGCACCGGGATCGCCGCGTCGGCCGAGGTCAGCCGGGCATAGGCGTCGGAGAAATTGCGGACATGCGGTCCGAACAGGATCGCGCTGCCGAGGAGCGCCGGCTCGAACGGATTGTGCCCCCCGACCTCGACCAGGCTGCCGCCGATGAAGCTCACCGAGGCGATCCGGTACCAGAGGCCCATCTCGCCCAGCGTATCGGCGAGATAGACGTCGGTGTCGGCGCCGATCTCCTCGCCCTTCGAACGCTGCGCGACCGTGAGCCCGCGGGCCCGGATCAGGGCCGCGACCTCGTCGCCGCGCGCCGGGTGGCGCGGCGCGAGGATGAGCGCCAGCATCGGCAGGACCCGGCGGGCGGTCAGATGCGCGCTGATCGCGATCTCCTCCTCGCCGGCGTGGGTCGAGGCGGCGAGCCAGACCGGGCGGCCGGCGAAGGCGCGCGCGATCCGCACCCGCTCGGCCTCGTCGTGGTCGAGCGGCGCGGCGCCCTCCTTGAGGCTGCCGGTGACGCGCATGCGTTCGGGATCGGCGCCGAGCGCCAGCAGATGCTCCGCGGCGAGCTCGTCCTGCGCGAGGATCTGGTCGAACCGGCGCAGCAGCGCGCGCGGCAGGCGGCCGAGCAGCCGCCAGCGCCGGTAGCTGCGATTCGAGATGCGGGCGTTTATGAGCAGCATCGGAACGCCGCGCGCCGAGGTCGCCGCGAGCGTGGCCGGCCAGAGCTCGCTTTCGGTCCAGACCGCGAGATCGGGCTTCCAGTGGTCGAGGAAGCGCTCGACCCAGGGCAGCACGTCGGCGGCGGCGAACTGGTGCGGGCAGCCGGGTGGCAGCCGCTCGGCCAGGAACTGCTCGGAGGTCACGGTGACCGTGGTGACGAGGCAGGTCAGGCCCGGGCGCGCGCGCTGCAACCGGCGCAGCAGCTCGAGCAGCGACGCCGCCTCGCCGACCGAGGCGGCGTGAAACCAGACGAGCGGCCCCTCGGGCCGCGGCAGTCCCGGCTCGCCCATGCGTTCGGAGATCCGGGTCGGATGCTCCTTGCCCTCCGCCTGACGGCGCAGCAGCAGGCGGCGGGTCGGAGGAGCCAGGCGTCGCGACACCCAGAGATAGAGCCCGAGCAGGGCCGAACGCGGCGCGACGGAGGACATGGCTGGCTCGGTGTTAGCTGTCGCCGGCGGCCGGCTTCGGTTCGTCGTGTAGCCGATGCAGATGAGCGATGAAATAGCGCATCTGCGCGTTGTCGACCGAGCCCTGCGCCTTCGACTTCCAGGCGGCATAGGCGCTCGCGTAGTTCGGGAAGATGCCGACGATGTCGATCGCGTTCACGTCGCGGAATTCCGTCCCTTGGGTTTCGGTCAGTTCGCCGCCGAACACGAGATGCAACAGCTGGGCCATTGAGCGTCCTTGCTCCTTACGAGAGGTAGCGCGAGCTTAGAGATCGCGGCCGCGAAATCAATGCCGCGACCGCGAACCGGAGCGGCGCGACTTTTGCCCGCGGCGCGCCAGCTCGCGCTGGACTTTCATCCCCGGGAACCGACATAAAGCCGACAACATCTATCGAGGATACCAACATGAGCCTGAGGATCAACGACACCGCCCCCGACTTCACCGCCGAGACCACCGAGGGCCCGATCAGCTTCCACGACTGGATCGGCGACGGCTGGGCGGTGCTCTTCAGCCATCCGAAGGATTTCACCCCCGTCTGCACCACCGAGCTCGGCGCCATGGCGGGCCTAGCGCCGGAGTTCACCCGGCGCGGCGCGAAGATCCTCGGCATCTCGGTCGACCCGGTCGAGAGCCACCTGAAGTGGAAGAGCGACATCGCGGCCGCGACCGGCCACGAGGTTGGCTATCCGATGATCGGCGACCGCGACCTGAAGGTGGCGAAGCTCTACGACATGCTGCCGGCCGGCGCGGGCGAGTCCTCCGAGGGCCGCACCCCGGCGGACAACGCCACGGTGCGCTCGGTATTCGTGATCGGGCCCGACAAGAAGATCAAGCTCGTCCTGACCTATCCGATGACCACCGGCCGGAATTTCGACGAGATCCTGCGCGCGCTCGATTCGATCCAGCTGACCGCGAAGCACCAGGTCGCGACCCCGGCGCAGTGGAAGCAGGGCGACGACGTGATCGTTACCGCCGCGGTCTCCGACGAGGAGGCGGTGAAGCGGTTCGGCGAGTTCAAGCGCGTGCTGCCCTATCTGCGCACGACCGCCCAGCCGGTCGAGTGACGCCGCGCCCGCGGACCCCGGCTCAGACGGCGACGAGCCGGTCGAGCAGCGGTCCGCGCAGCGCCGCCGCCGCGGCGATGAAGCCCGGCAGCAGCGGGCGGGGCTGGTTGTAGCGCGGCGCCTCGCCCGTCGCGGTCATGACCGCCGCGCCGGCCTCCCGCGCGATGAGGTCGCCGGCCGCCACGTCCCATTCCCAGGTGTCGCGCAGCGTCAGCATCGCGTCGAACCGGCCCTCCGCCACCAGGCAGAGCCGGTAGGCGAGCGAGGGGCGGAAATGCCGCTCCATCCGGGGCGGGCCGCCGCGCCAGCGCGTCGGCTCGAGCGCCGCCGCCGCGGCGAGCAGCTTGCCGCCCTCGAGCTCCACCCGCGCGCTCGCGGCGATCGGCGCGCCGTTCAGCGTGGCGCCGCCGCCCCGCCGCGCCGCGTAGGTCCGCCCGAGCATCGGCAGGTGCACGACGGCGGCGATGATCTCGCCCTCCTCCGCCACGGCGAGGGACAGCGCCCAGGCCTCCTGGCCCGAGATGAAGGCGCGGGTTCCGTCGATCGGATCGAGCACGAAGACCCGCGCCGCCTCGAGCCGCGCCGGATCGTCGGGGCTTTCCTCGGAGAGCCAGCCATAGCCGGGCCGGGCGGACATCAGCCGGGCGCGCAGCGTGTCGTTCACCTCTATATCGGCCTGGGTGACCGGCCCCGCGCCGCCGGCCTTCTCCCAGACCCGCGGGGCTTGGCGGAAATAGCGGCGGGCGACCTGGCCACCCGCCCGGGCCGCGTCGATCAGGAGCTCGAGGTCATTCCCCGGCAATGGTGAGGCCCTCGACGAGCAGGCTCGGGACCACGCGGGAGAGGTGCTCCCGGCCATCGTTCGCGGCGATGAGCGAGCCCAGCATCTCGCGCAGGCTGCCGGCGATCGTGCATTCGTTCACCGCGTGGACGATCTCGCCCTGCTCGACCCAGAAGCCGCCGGCGCCGCGGGAATAGTCGCCGGTCGTCGGGTTGATCGAGGCGCCGATCAGCGAGGTGACGATCAGCCCGGTGCCCATCGCGGCGACGAGCTCGTCGCGCGTGGCGGTGCCGGGCGTCAGCGTCAGGTTGCCGATCCCGGGGGACGGCGGCGCCGAGGTGCCGCGCTGCGCGTTGCCGGTGGTCGGCAGGCCGAGCTGGCGGCCGGTCGCGAGGTCGAGCGTCCAGGAGCGCAGGATCCCGTCGGCGACGATCACCCGGCGCCGCGCCGCGATCCCCTCGCCGTCGAACGGGCGCGAGCCGCCGATCCGGGGCCGGAGCGGGTCCTCGACGAGGTCCATCCCCTCCGGCAGCACCCGCTCGTCCATCGCCTCGCGCAGCCAGCTCGATCCGCGCGCGACCGAGGCGCCGTTCGCGGCCTGGACGAGATGGCCGATCAGCGACTGCGCCACGCGCTCGTCGAAGAGCACGGGGAAACCGCCAGTCGGCGGCTTCTTCGCGCCCTTGCGCGCCACCGCGCGCTCGCCGGCGCGGCGGCCGATCGCGGCGGGGTCCTCCATGTCGGCGAAATGGCTCCGGCTGTCGTAGGCGTAGTCGCGCTCCATCGCGAGGCCTTCGCCCTGGATCGCCACCACCTGCAGCCCGTGGCCGGTGCGGCCATAGCCGCCGGAGAAGCCGGCGCTGGTCGCGAGATGGAAATGGCTGAGCCCCCAGCTCGCGCCGGTCGTGTCCATCCGGCTGACGCCCGGGACCGCGCGCGCCGCCGCCTCGGCGGTCAGCGCGGCGGCGCGCAGATCCTCGGGCGTCGGCACATGGACCTGGTCCACCAGGTCGAGCGCGGCGAGATCCCATTCGGTCGCGAATTCGCCCGGCTCTGCCAGGCCGCAATAGGGATCCTCCGGCGCTTCGCGGGCCATCGCCACGGCGCGCTCGGCCATGGCCGCGATCGTCTCGGGCCGGACGTCGCTCGAGGCGACGCAGGCCTGCCGCTGGCCGACCAGCACGCGCAGCCCGATATCGACGCCTTCCGAGCGCTCGGCCTGTTCGAGCGCGCCGTCGCGCACCTCGATCGACAGGCTCTCGCCCGCGGCCGCGACGGCGTCCGCGGCGTCGGCGCCGGCGCGCCGGGCGGCGTCGAGCATCGCCTCGGCCAGGCGCTGGAGATCCTGGGCTTTGTCGGCGGTGGCGCCGGTCGTCTCTCGGGCCATGTCAGAAGATCCCCGGCAGCGTATGGATGATGAGCCCGACGCTCGCGGCGAGCACGGCGAGCGCGGTGAGGAGCGCGCCGCCCGCGCGTTGCCAGGCGGGGGCGGTCGCGCGGGTGAAGTGGAGCGCGTGGAGGAAGCGGCCGATCAGGAGCGCGAGGCCGATCCCGTGCAGCTCCCAGGCCGGCGCCCCGAGCAGCGCCATCAGCGTGAGCAGCACGAGGGTGAGCGGGGCGTATTCGGTGAAATTCGCCTGGCCGCGCATCGCCCGGATCAGGCCCGCGTCGCCCCCGTCGCCGATCGAGACATGCGACCGCTGGCGCTCGCGGCCGCAGACCAGGCCGAGCCAGAGCAGGATGAGCCCGAGCAGCCCGGCGTAGAAGCCGACGATCCCAAGTCCCTGAAGAATTTCCGCGGACATGGAGCTGCTTCCTTTCGGCATGCGTGGCGGGACGTCCGCAGAGGTAATCCGTCCGCGCCTGCGAAACAACCGGGGCGAGGCGCCTTCGCGGTTGCCTTTCCCCGGAGCCCGCGCCTTTATCGGCCGCGCGAGCCGAAGGAGGAAAGCATGGGCGTTCTGGCGGGCAAGACGATCGTGATCACCGGGGCGAGCCGCGGCATCGGCGCCGCGGCCGCCGAGGCGATGGCCGCGGAAGGGGCGACGCTGCTTCTGCTCGCGCGGTCGGCGGACGGGCTGACCGCGCTCGCCGAGCGGCTGCGCGCGACCGGGGCCCGGGTCGAGGCGATGACCTGCGACATCGCGCATTACGGCCAGGTCGAGGCGGCGATCGGCCATGCGAGCGAGTGGCTCGGCGGGCTCGACGCGCTCATCAACAACGCGGGGATGATCGACCCGATCGCGCCGCTCGCCTCGGGCGACCCGGCCGCCTGGGACCACCACGTCGACGTGAACCTAAAGGGCGTCTACCACGGGATGCGCGCGGCGCTGCCGGTGATGCGGGCGCGGGGTGGCGGGGTGATCGTGAACCTGAGCTCCGGCGCCGCGCACAATCCGCTGGAGGGCTGGAGCGCCTATTGCGCCGGCAAGGCCGGGGTCGCGATGCTGACCCGCTGCGCGCATCTCGAGATGAAGGGCCATGGCATCCGGGTGTTCGGCCTGTCGCCAGGCACGGTCGCGACCGACATGCAGCGGCGGATCAAGGCCTCGGGGATCAATCCGGTGAGCCAGATGGATTTCGCGCAGCACGCCCCGGCCGAAGCCCCGGCGCGGGCGCTGGTCTGGCTTTGCACCGAGGCGGCGGCGGAATTCGCCGGCGAGGAGATCTCGCTGCGCGACCCGGCGATGCGCGCCCGAATCGGCCTCGAAGGCGAGGCCCCGCCGCGCCATCGCTGAGCGGGCTCACCCGCGCGGACGCCGGGCCGTCGGCGCATGGAACGCGGGCGGCTTGGTCGCGATCCAGCCGCGGAAGCGGGCGAGGTCGGGATGGGCGCGCAGCGCCGCGATCGTCGCGTAGCGCCGCGCCAGCTCGGCCTCGCGCAGGGTGGCGTGGATCGTGTTATGGCAGATCTGGTGCAGGAGGACCGTCGGCCCGCGCGCGCCGCCCTTCAGGCGGGGCACCAGGTGATGCAGGCTCTGGCGCGCCTCGGGCGGGATCGGACGATCGCAGAACGGGCAGATCGGATGGTCCATGCGCCGAGCATGCGCCGATGCGCGGGACCGGCCAAGGGGGCGTGATGGAGGAAATCGAGGCGCTGGTGATCGGCGGCGGCCCGGCCGGGCTGATGGCCGCCGAGACGCTCGGAGCCGCCGGGGCGCGGGTGCTGCTCGCCGAGGCGAAACCCTCGCTCGGGCGCAAGCTCCTCATGGCCGGGAAATCCGGGCTCAACCTCACCAAGGAGGAGCCCGCGGCGGATTTCCGCGCCGCCTACGGCGCCGGGGGCGCCTGGCTCGCGCCGATTCTCGCGGAGTTCGGGCCGGCCGCGGCGATGGATTTCGCCCGCGGCCTCGGCCAGCCGGTCTTCACCGGCAGCTCGGGCCGCGTGTTTCCCGAGGCGATGAAGGCCTCGCCGCTCCTGCGCGCCTGGCTCGGCCGGCTCGACGGCCTCGGCGTCGTCACCCGGACGCGCTGGCGCTGGAGCGGATGGGAGGCGGGCGCGGCGCGATTCGAGACGCCGGAGGGGCCGCGCGCGGTCAGGGCGGGTGTGACGGTGCTGGCGCTCGGCGGCGCCTCCTGGGCGCGTCTCGGCTCGGACGGCGCCTGGGCGCCCCGGCTCGCGGCGGCGGGAGTCGCGCTCGCCCCCTTCGCCCCGTCGAACGCCGGCTGGCGCGTCGACTGGTCGCCCGAGATGGCGCGGCATTTCGGCGCGGCGGTGAAGCCGGTGCGCCTCACGGCGGGCGCGGCGGCGGCGCGGGGCGAGATCGTGGTGACGGCGGCCGGCTTGGAGGGCGGCGGGATCTACGCGCTCGGCCCCGCGCTCCGCGCCGGCGCGCCGCTCCTGCTCGACCTCGCGCCGGACCTGCCGGAGGCGACGGCGCGCGCGCGGCTGGCGCGGCCGCGCAATGGCGCGAGCCTCGCGAACCATCTGCGCAAGACGCTCCGCTTTCCGCCGGTCAAGGTCGCGCTGCTGCGCGAATGGGCGCCGGAGCGGCTGGCGGACCCGGAGGCGCTCGCCCAGGCGGTGAAGGCGCTGCCGGCGCGGCTCGCCGGGCCGGGGCCGCTCGACACGGCGATCTCGACCGCCGGCGGGATCGCGGCCGACGCGGTCGACGGCGATCTGATGCTGCGCGCGCTGCCGGGCGTCTTCGCGGCGGGCGAGATGCTCGACTGGGACGCGCCGACCGGGGGCTATCTCTTGACCGCCTGCCTCGCCACCGGGCGCCATGCCGGCCGGGCCGCCGCGCGGCGGCTGAGCCGGCTGGCCGGGTGAGCGGTCAGAACCCGCGCTCGGCCGCGTCGATCGCCGCGCGGCTGAGCCCGGCGTCGGCGAGCAGGTGATCGTCGAGGCCGCGCAGCCGCGCGTAGTCGCGCCGCGCCCGGGCCTTCGCCCGTCCGGCGGCCATGGCCGCGGCGGCGCGCCGGGCGAGCTCGGCGAGGAAGCGGCGCGGGTCGAAGCTTGCGGAGCCCATTTCGGTCGATGCGAGCATTTGTCCTGGTCCCTTGGCTGAAAATCTTCCGGCTTCCGCCCGGTGGCACGGCGGATGAAGGGACCTTAGGAGGTGAGTCGTGACCCCGCCGTGAGCGCGCCGTGACGCGCGTCAGTCACGGCGCAGCATCGCGATCCGCACGAAGAGCCGCTCGACCAGCGCCGCCGCCGGGACCGGCCGCGCCGAGCGCAGATCGAGCTCGGCGTCGACGATCCAGCCGAGCGCGCGTTCCAGCCGGTCGGGGCCAAGCGCGCGCGCCTGGGCCGCCATGCGGCTTCGCCGCGGCCCGAAGACCGGCGGCCGCGCGCGCGACAGCGCCGCTTCCGGGCCGTCGGGAGAGATCGCCGCGGCGTGGAGCGCGCGGAAATGGCGCGCGGCCACGATCGTGAGGCTCGTGGCGCTGCCCTGGCCGGCGAGACGACGGATCTCGCGGACGAGATCGCCGGCGCGCCCCTCGGCGACGTGATGCAGCAGCGTGTCGAGATCGGCGTCCTGCGCGCGGGGCGCCAGCGCGGCGAGCTCGGCCGGATCGAGCGGCGCCGGATCGCCGCGCTTGTAGAGCGCGAGCAGCTTCAGGAACTGCGCGAATTCGCCGGGCTCGAGCCCCCGCCCCAGCGTCTCGAGATCGGCGAGCGCCTCGGGCGCCACCACGCGCAGCCCCTCGCGGGCCAGCGCGTCGGCGATCTCGGCCCGGCCCGGCGGATCGGCGTAGAGGCCGATCGCGGCGACCCGGGGCGATTTCTCGAAGAGCTTGCGCAGCCCGCTCGACGCGCCGAGCGCGCCGGCGGTCGCGAGCACGCGCGCGTCGCCCGGCGCCCAAGTATCGAGCACGGCGGCGAAGATCGCGGCGAGACCGTCGCCCGCCTCCTCGACCAGCACCAGACGGGGCCCGGGGAAGAAGCCGATCGCCTTCACCGCGTCCGCGAGCGCGGCGGGATCGCGGCGCAGCTCGCCGGCGGCGATCCGCGTCAGCCGCATCTCCTCGGCGCCGCCCGGGCCGATCATCGCGGTGACGAGCGCGGCGCGGCGCAGCGCCACGAGCGAGGCGTCCGCGCCGTAGAGGAGCGCGCCGGCGCCCTTGGGATCCGGCGCGTCGAGGTAGCGGGCGGCGTCGCGACCTGTAAGCTTCATCGCGCGGCTCCGATGGCGCGCGCGGTCATCCGCCGCGCTGGTCGGCGGTGACGGCGAGTTCCATCACGATCTGATCGGCGAGGGTGCGGGCGAGCCGCACCTCGGCGTCGCGCTCGGCGACGAGGCTCGCGAAGGCCGAGGAATTGTCGCCCTCGGGCGCGCTGTAGGCGGTCATCGAGGTGACCCGGCCGGTCAGCACCGGCGCGCCGCCGCCGAGCGGCACGACCTGATAGGTGGCGACCCCGGTCACGTCGTAGCGCGTCGTGTAGTCCCGCTGGGTCAGGGCCGAGCCCCGGCTCTGCAGGCTGAGCGTGACCTTGAGCCGGTAGCGCGCCTCGTCCGGCGCGCCGAGCCGCTCGGTCAGCCGCTCGCGCATCTCGAAGCCGGGCCGGCCGTCCGGGGTCTCGAGCAGGAACCGCCCGTTCATCGACGCCGCGGGCGAGGCCTCGCCATAGAGCGGCTGGAAGCCGCAGCCGGCGAGCAGGAGCGTCCCCGCGCCGGCGAGGCAGAGCGTCAGAAAGGCGCGGCGGTCAGAGCACCACATTCACGATCCGGTCCGGAACGACGATCAGCTTGCGCGGCGTGGCCCCGTTCAGCGCGCGCTGGACGGCCGCGTCGGCGAGCACGATCGCCTCGACGGTCGCGGCGTCCGTGCCGCTCGGGACCGAGATCTCGGCGCGGCGCTTGCCATTGACCTGCACCGGCAGCGTCACCCGCGCCTCGGCCAGCAGCGCCGGATCGGCCTCGGGCCAGGGCGCGCGCGCGGCGAGCCCCTCGCCACCTAGCATCGACCACATTTCCTCGGCGAGATGCGGCGTCATCGGCCGCTGCAGCAGCGCCAGCGCCCGCGCGCCCTCGCGCCGCGCGGCGGCGAGGCCCGGCGCGTCGCCCGATGCCTTGGCGAGCAGGCTCGTGAGCTCGTAGAGCTTCGCGATCGCCTTGTTGAAGGCGAAACCCTCGATCCCCTCGGTCACGTCGCGAATCGCGCGGTGCACGGCGGAGCGGAGCTTCGCGGCCTCCTCGCTTTCTCCCGCCAGCCCCTCGGGCTCCGCCGCGATCTCGGAGGCCACGCGGAAGACGCGGGAGAGGTGGCGCGACGCGGCCTCGGCCCCGGCGGCGGTCCATTCGACGTCGCGCTCGGGCGGGCTGTCGGACAGCACGAACCAGCGCGCGGTATCGGCGCCGTACTGGGCGATGATCGCCTCCGGATCGACGACGTTCTTCTTCGACTTCGACATCTTGATCGAGGGACCGACGACGACCGGCGTGCCATCGGCGAGCCGGGCGCCCGTTTCGTCCCGGATCACCTCGGAGGGATCGCGCCAGACGAGGCGCCCGGCCTCGCCCTCGGTCGCATAGGTCTCGTGCGTGACCATGCCCTGGGTGAAGAGCGCGTTGAACGGCTCGGACGCCGAGGCCGGCAGGTGGCCGGTCTCGCGCATCGCCCGCGCGAAGAAGCGCGAATAGAGCAGGTGCAGGATCGCGTGCTCGACGCCGCCGATATACTGGTCGACGTTCATCCAGTAGTCGGCCTCCTCCAGCACCGTCGGCGTCTCGGCGCGCGGCGAGGTGAAGCGGGCGTAGTACCAGGAGGAATCGACGAAGGTATCCATCGTGTCCGTCTCGCGGCGCGCCACGCCGCCGCAGGCGGGACAGGTGGTCGCGGTGAAGGCCGGATGGCGCTCCAGCGGGTTGCCGGGCTTGTCGAAGCCGACGTCGTCGGGCAGGCGGACGGGAAGATTTTCCTTCCGCTCCGGCACGACGCCGCATTTCTCGCAATGCACCATCGGGATCGGGCAGCCCCAGTAGCGCTGGCGGCTGATGCCCCAGTCGCGCAGGCGGAACTTGGTCTCGCCATGGCCGACGCCCGCCGACTCGATCCTGGAGATCACCGCGGCCTTGGCGTCCTCGATCTCCATCCCGTCGAGGAAGCCCGAGTTCACGAGCCGCCCCGAACCGGTGTAGGCCTCGGTCCCGACCTCGAAATCGGCGCCCTCCGGGCTCACGACGGCCGTCACGGGCAACCCGTACTTGCGCGCGAAATCGAGGTCGCGCTGGTCGTGCGCCGGACAGCCGAAGATGGCGCCGGCGCCGTAGTCCATCAGGATGAAATTCGCGATGTAGACCGGGAGTTTCCACGCCGGATCAAAGGGATGCGCCACCGTGATCCCGGTGTCGAACCCTTTCTTCTCCGCCGTCTCCAGCTCCTCCTCGGACGTGCCCATGCGGCGGCATTCCGCGTTGAATGCGGCGACGGCCGGGTCGGTCTCGAGCGCCCTGGCCAGCGGATGGTCCGGCGAGATCGCGGCGAAGCTGGCGCCGAAGAGCGTGTCGGGCCGGGTCGTGTAGACCTCGAGCTCGGCGAATCCCTCGGGGGCGCCCTGGGTCGCGAAGCGGAACTGCAGGCCCCGGCTCTTGCCGATCCAGTTGCGCTGCATGATCCGGACCTTGTCCGGCCAGCCGGACAGCCCGTCGATCGCCTCGAGCAGCTCCTCGGAATAGTCCGAGATCCGGAAGAACCACTGCGTCAGCTCGCGCCGTTCGACCGGCGCGCCGGAGCGCCAGCCCTTGCCGTCGATCACCTGCTCGTTGGCGAGCACGGTCATGTCGACCGGATCCCAGTTCACGACCGCCGATTTGCGCGTGACGAGGCCCTTTTCGTACATGTCGATGAACAGCGCCTGCTGCTGGCCGTAGTATTCGGGATCGCAGGTCGCGAATTCGCGGCTCCAGTCGATCGCGAAGCCCAGCTGCTTGAGCTGATCGCGCATGGCGGCGATGTTCTGGTAGGTCCAGACGGCGGGGCTTACCCCCTGCTCGATCGCGGCGTTCTCGGCGGGCAGGCCGAACGCGTCCCAGCCCCGGGGATGCAGGACGTTGAAACCCTTGGCGGATTTGTAGCGCGCGACGACGTCGCCCATCGTGTAGTTGCGCACGTGACCCATGTGGATGCGCCCCGAAGGATAGGGGAACATCTCGAGCACGTAATACTTCGGCCGGCTCGGGTCGTGGCGCGCGCGGAACACCTCGGCCTCGGCCCAGGCGGCCTGCCATTTCGACTCGATCTCGCTCGCGACATACCGCGACATGGGCACTATTTCCGTTCTGCTGACCACCGCGGAGGATGGCGTCACTGCGACTCGGCGATGCGGATCTGACGCGCGCGGGTCAGGATCGCGTCCTCGAGGCGGCGGTTGTCCTCCTCGGCCACCGGGACGGCCCGGCCGCCCTGCTGGCGGAAGGCCGCGACCTTGAGCGAGCGCGCGTCGAGCGCCGGCGAGGTCACGTAGACCGTCGCCTTGAACGGCGTCGGATCACCGGCGACCCGGCCCCAGCCGGTGATGATCACGCCCGAGAACGGGTCGATGTCCTCGAGCGGCAGGAACGACAGCGTGTCGAGCGACGCCTGCCAGATCTCGCCGCTGACGGCCGTGCCCACCTTCGGGCCGCTGTCGCGGAACAGATCGAAGAGCGACTCCTCGGGGATCTCGTATTCCGCCTTGCGCGTCTGCTCCGCGCGGCGGCCTTGCTCGGCCGGATCGCCACAGGCGGCGAGGGCGCCGCAGGCGGCGAGGACGAACCAGACAGGACGCATTCGGACCACTTGGCCTTCCGGAGATGATGAATTTCACCGCGGGTATGTAAAGGCTCGGCCCCGCGCGGGCAAGCGATAACCCCCGCCCCGCGCCCGAGGCGGGGCTTCGGGGCCGAACCGGAAGGTCTCCGGGGGCCCCGATCGGCCCCGTCTAGAACCACTGTGGCAAAGGTGCATCAATCCTAAGCCCTTTGATCAGTGGTTTCCGACCTTTGCTTGACCCTTTGGCGCCCTTTGAGCGAAACAGGCTTCACCTGATCCGGGCGATCCGGATTTGAGATGGGTTTCGATCTTTAAGGACAAGAGGAAACGATGAAAAAGGTTCTTTTCGCCTCGTCCGCCCTCGCCGCTCTGGCGATCGGTGGTGTGGCGTCCGCGCAGGGCATCTCCCTGTTCGGTACCGCCCGCCTGGGTCTCGGCTACGGCATCGACAACGAAGGTGGCGTCTGGGTCGACGAGGATGGCAACAAGCAGGACGACCTGCGCGCCGTCTCCCGCGTCCGCTTCGGCGTCAACATGACCGGTGAGACCAACTCCGGCATCACCTTCGGCGCCACCATCCGCGCCGACAACGCGATCGGCGGCAACGGCGGCACCTTCGGCCAGACCGCTGGCGAAGTGTTCGTGTCCGGCTCCTTCGGCACCCTGACCTTCGGCGACACCAACGGCGCCGACGAGCAGTGGGTCGGCGACCTGATCGGCGACTACTCGCTGACCGGCCTCGGCGACTACGACGAGACCACGTTCCTCTCGAACGGCGGCTCCTTCGGCAACGACACCGGCAACGACTTCTTCGCCGATCCGGAAGCCCGCCCGACCGTCCGCTACGACTTCGAGATCGCCGGCTTCGGCATCTCGGCCTCGGCCAACCGTCTCCTGAACTCGTTCGCGGTTGGTGGCGGCTATGCCGGCAACTTCGCCGGCGGCACGTTCAACGTCGGCCTCGGCTACTACGACTACGAGTCGTTCACCGCGGCGGGCACCCCCTTCCCGAACGGCGAAGTCCCGGGCGGCAAGCAGTACTCGGGCGTGATCGGCGCGACCTACGGCGACTACGGCGCGAACGTGATCTACACCGACGCCGACTCCGACGGCGCGTCCTTCTCGACCCTCGGCGTTGGCCTCTCGGCCGGCTTCGGCGACTTCTCGGTCGGTGCCTGGTGGCGCCAGATCCTCGACGCGGACGGTGGTCTCGAGGATCTCAAGAACTCGAACGCCTACGCTCTGACCGGCCAGTACGACCTCGGTGGCGGCGCGACCGTCAACGGCGGCGTGCAGCGCAACTACGACTTCCTGTCGAACGACGACGCGGCGACCACCGCCGACTTCGGTATCTCGATGGCCTTCTGATCCTAAACGGGACAGTGAGTGGGAAAGGCGGGCAAATGCCCGCCTTTTCTTTTTTTGCCCCCCGCCCCTCTCAAATCGATGCGATCGACCCCGGGGAACCTAACCGAAAGGCGTCGGTTCAATCAGGAGGTGGGGTTTAACTTGGCAAGGCGCGGGCGTATTCTTGTCAGGCGATGACCGCTTGGGGAGAACCGTCATGTCACTCGCGGATATTCGTGACCGGGTCGCGCGCGCGACCGCTGAGGCCGGCCGGACCGCCGGATCGGTCACATTGATCGCCGTTTCCAAGACGCAGCCGCTCGACCGCGTGGTCGACGCGCTGGAGCGCGGGCACAGGATCTTCGGCGAGAACCGGGTGCAGGAAGCCCATGGCAAATGGCCCGCCCTCCGCGAGCGGTTCGGATCGGTCGAGCTGCATCTGCTCGGCCCGCTCCAGAGCAACAAGCTCGCCCGGGCCATGGAGCTCTTCGACGCGATCCACAGCCTCGACCGCGAGAAGCTCGCCTCGCGCATCGCGACGACGGCGCAGGCGATGGGGCGCTGCCCGGCGCTGTTCGTGCAGGTCAACACCGGGCGGGAGGCGCAGAAGGCCGGGGTCGACCCCGAGGAGATCGACGCGTTCCTCAAGGCCTGCCGGTCGGTCTACGATCTGCCGGTGGCGGGCCTCATGACCATCCCGCCGGTCGAGGCGGATCCGCGGCCGCATTTCGCCATGCTGCGCGAGATGGCGGCGCGCAACGGGGTCTCCGGTCTCTCGATGGGGATGAGCGACGATTTCGAGATCGCGATCGCCGAGGGCGCCACGCATGTCCGCGTCGGCTCGGCGATCTTCGGCGCCCGCGCGCCGGCGCCCCGCGAAGCCGGGGCCGACGCCTAGGGGTCTCGCCCGGGCGGACCGAGAAATTCCCGCGTCCGCGCCGCGAGCGCCTGGGCCCCGCGCGGCGTCGTCTCGCACTCCCAGATGGTCAGGACCCGCCAGCCGAGGGCGTCGAGCGCGGCGAGATTGACGGCGTCGCGCGCCGCGTTCGCCTCGAGCTTCGGGATCCAGAACTCGGGCCGCGACTTCGGCAGCCGCGCGCGCCAGCAGCCGGGATCCGGGTGGCGATGCCAGAAGCAGCCGTGGACGAAGATCACCGCGCGCCGGCCGGGAAAGACCAGGTCGGGCGTGCCCGGCAGGTCGCGCCGGTGCAGCCGGAAGCGGTAGCCCAGCGCGTGGACGAGCCGGCGCACGCGGAGCTCGGGCTTCGTGTCCTTCCCCTTAACCCGCGCCATCTGCGCCGAGCGCGCGGGATCGACCGGCGGCGCGCTCACCCCGTCCGGCGCAAGGTCTCCACCTGCGCCCGGTAGGCGCGGCTCTCGCGATAGAGGATCACCCGGCTCGGCAGCACCGTCACCTGCCAGCCCGGCGGCAGCGCGCCGAGGATCAGCGTGAAGAGATCGCGCGTCGTCACCGGCCCCTCCGGGACCGTGATCGTCCGGAACATCATGTCGCGATGGCCGCCGCGCCATGCCCCTCCCCCGGTGCCGTCCGCCTCGTAGCGCAGCAGATAGGGCAGCCCGGCCTTCAAGGCCATGATCGCCTCGAGCACACCCTGCGTTCCGGCCGGCAGCACGTCGATCTCCCGGTCGATGTCGATCGGAAAGTCGCTGTCGAAGGGCGCGGGCTTCTGGTCCTCGCGGTTGCGGCCGGGATCGTTCGAGCCGAAGCCGGAGAAGTTCCAGGCCGGCCGCTGGCCCTCGAGCCGGGTGAATTCCTCGATCAGCATCGTCTCGAGGTCGAAGGTCGAGAAGACGAAGATCCGCGCCGCCTTGAAGGTGATCCGCGCCGGATCGAGGCCGCGACGGTGCCGGACGCTGCGCGCGTGGCGCGTGAGCCGCTCGCGAAAGCCGGCCTGGGCGTCGGTCTTGCCGACATAGACCAGCGTGTCGTCGAGATAGAGCAGATAGGCGCCCTGCGCGCCCTCGGGCACGCGGGCGACCGCCTCCGCCGTCAGCCGCTGCGCCGGCAGCCCGGCGAAGAACGCCGGCAGCTGGTCGCGCATCACCCGCGGGATGTCGAGCTCGAACTCGCCATAGCCGGCGGGGGCGCCCGGCGGATGGACGGCGTCGGATCCGGGCATCAGGCGGCGCGGCGGCGGCCCGCCTTCGGCGCTTCCCGGTCGAGGGTGGCGGCGAGCACGCGCGCCGCCGCCTCGGCGAGCTCGGTCGGCACCGCGTTGCCAAGCTGGCGCATGTTCTCCGACCAGGAGCCGATGAACTCGTAATCGTCGGGCAGGCCCTGCAGCCGCGCGGCCTCGCGCACGGTCAGATAGCGCACCGACCCGTCGGCGAGCGCCAGCATGTTCTCGCCGCCGGGCACGCCATGGACGCCGGCCTTCAGCGCCTTCGCCGGCTGGTCGAGCGGGCTGCCGGTGTGCCCGGGATAGGCCCGGGCGCCGGGCTGGGCGACATGGTTCGCGAGATCGCCGGCCCCCGGCGCGCCCAGCCCCGCGATCGCGTCGCGGACGGTGCGCCAGGGCAGTTCCCCGGGACGCTCCCCCGACGCGGCGAGCCGGCGCGCCAGCGCGGCGTCGGCAGGCGCGGGACCGGCGGGCGCCGCGATGCCGTGGCGGGTCCAGTAGTCGCCGCTGACCCACTGGTCCCAGATGAGCCGGGCGCGCGAATGAGTCGGCCGGAGCTCCGGCGGCTCGCGGCCGAGATCGGCGCGCAGGCCGAGGATGATCACGCGGTGCCGCTTCTGCGCCGCGCCATAATCGGCCGCGTTCACCGACTGGTAGCGTACGATGTATTCAGGCCGTCCCCGGAGCCTTGCCCGGTGCGAGAGGCGCGATTCGCCATCGCGCAGCGGGACCGAGGGCCGGCTCAGCGCCTTCAGGATCCAGTCGAGATACTCGGCGAAGGCGGGCCGGGTCAGGCCGCGCACGTTCTCGAACAGGAAGGCCCGCGGCGCGGCCTCGCGCACCGCGCGGACCGCCTCGGGCCACATGTCGCGCCGGTCGTCCTGGCCGCGATGCTTGCCGCCGATCGAGAAGGGCTGGCAGGGCGGCCCACCCGCGACGAGATCGAGCCCGGCATGCGGCGCCCAGTCGATCTCGCGCACGTCGCTCCGCTGGATGGGCCAGTCGCGGATATGATCGAGGCCGCGGCCGCGGTTGTGGCACACGTTCTCGACCGAGTGCCGATCCCACTCGACCATGCGCGACGCCAGAAAACCGGCGCGGGAAAGTCCCAGCGCCAGGCCGCCGCAGCCCGTGAACAACTCGACGCTCGACTTCACCGCGACGCCCTTCCTGCCTCTCGCCAATGTGCCGTGTCCGGCGCGCCCAAACAATCTGAAAATTGTCGCACCGGGCATTTGTACCCGATCCGTTCTCGCCGGCCAAGCCGGCTCAGCCGGTGACGATGACCCGCGACGCCGGGGTCCAGCGGGCCAGGATCCAGACGAGGTCCGAGGCCGCGAAGGCCACGCAACCGGCCGTCGGCCGGCGCGGGCCGCGCCAGACGTGGAGGAAGATCGCGCTGCCCCGGCCCGGCACCACCGGATCGCGGTTCCAGTCGAGCACGCCGATCAGGTCGTACATCGGATCGGCGCGGCGCAACCGCTCGTGGCTCGCCGGGCGCGGCAGGCGCACGGCGGTATTGTAGGCGGGATCGGCCGGGTCGTCCGACCAGCCGTCGCCGAGCCCGATCGCGCGCGCGCCGGGAAAGGCCCGCGCCCCGGCCCGCCCGGCCGGCCGGTCGGGCCGGCAGAGCAGCGCCTCGAGCCGGTGGATCCCGCGCGGGGTGATTCCGTCGCCCTCAGCGCGCTTCGCGCCGATCCCGCCGCGGCCGACCGCGCAGGCGAAGCGACGCCCGGCGAAATGCGCGCCGAAGCGGGTAACGCGCAGATGCGGCGTCACAAGAGATGGCCGCTCTTCAGCGCCTTCACCCGCAGATAATCGGCGTTGAACCGGGTCGAGCCCACGCGCAGCGGAACGCGCTCCGCGACATCGAGGCCGCAATCGGACAGCATCGCGACCTTGCGCGGGTTGTTCGTCATCAGCCGCACCTGGCGGAAGCCCATCGCCTTCAGGATGCTGGCGCCGAGCCGGAAGTCGCGCTCGTCATCCTCGAAGCCGAGCCGGTGGTTCGCGTCGACCGTGTCGAACCCCTGGTCCTGCAGGGCATAGGCGCGCATCTTGTTCGCGAGCCCGATGCCGCGGCCCTCCTGATTCATGTAGAGCAGCACCCCCGCCCCCGCCTCGCCGATCTGGGCCAGGGCGGCGTGGAGCTGCGGCCCGCAATCGCATTTGAGGCTGCCGATCACGTCGCCGGTGAAACAGGCGGAATGCAGCCGGCAGAGCACCGGCCTGGCGCGGTCGGGCGCGCCGATCTCGACCGCGTAATGCTCCTCCGCGCCGTCGCCGGGACGGAAGACATGCACTCGCCCGGCCTCGGACACTTCGAGCGGCACGCGCGCGGCGGCGATATCGGTGAAGGGGCCGAGCGTGTCGGCCGCGACCTCGGCGATGTCGAGCGCGCTGATCCCCTCGGCGATAAGCCCCGGCACGTCGCCGGGCGGCACGGCGGCGACCAGCGCGGCGGGCAGGAGCCGGGCCTGCTTGGCGAGCCGGAGCGCGGCGCGATGCGCCTCCGCCGAGCCGTCGCGGTGGGTCGCGTAGGGCCCCTTCATCGGAAAGCGCAGGTCGGCGGAAGGGTCGGCCGTCGCCCGCACCCAGGCGAGATCGGCGTCGCGCGGCAGGATCACCCGCGCGAGATCGCCGTCATAGGCCCGGGCCTTCAGCGTCTCGGCGCGCCAGTCGGAGATCGCGAGATCGACCGGGCCCCGCGCGCGCAAAAGCGCGAGCCGCTCCGCCGTCGCCGTCTCGGCGGCGAGCGCCAGCGCCGCGCCCGCGTCGCCCGTCAGCAGCACGGGCACGCCGAGCCGCATGTCGCCGCGCAGGCGGGCGAGCTGTTCGACGGGTCCGGGGCCAAGGCGCGTCATCGGGCTTCCTCCGGGGGGAATCGCGGGACCCCTCACATAGTTCCTGACGCGGAGAAGTGAAACAAAAGCCTGTCTGGAGACACGGCTGCGTGAGAGAATGCGCGGAAATATTGCGCGGCCGGGGCGTTGAGAACAACTGGGGCGCAGAGACAACGGGAGGGCGCGATGAGCACTCTGAAAAAGATCCTGATGGTCGACGACGACGCGGACCTCCGCGAAGCCTTGGCCGACCAGCTGGTCATGACCGAGGAATTCGACGTCTTCGAGGCCGGCACCGGCGCCGAGGGCCTCGCGAAGGCCGGCGAGCAGCATTACGACCTCGTCATCCTCGACGTCGGCCTGCCCGACATGGACGGGCGCGAGCTCTGCCGGCTGATGCGCAAGCACGACGTGAAATGCCCGATCATCATGCTGACCGGCCATGTCGCGGACAGCGACACGATCCTCGGCCTCGACGCGGGCGCGAACGACTACATCGCCAAGCCCTTCAAGCTGCCGGTCCTGCTCGCGCGGATCCGGGCGCAGCTGCGCCAGCACGAACAGTCGGAGGACGCGGTCTTCGGCGTCGGCCCCTATACCTTCAAGCCGGCCGCGAAGATGCTGCTCGACGCGAAGGAGAAGAAGATCCGGCTGACCGAGAAAGAGACCAACATCCTGAAGTATCTCTACCGCGCCAACGACACGGTCGTGCCGCGCGACGAGCTGCTGCACGAGGTCTGGGGCTACAACGCCGGCGTCACGACCCACACGCTCGAGACGCATATCTACCGGCTGCGGCAGAAGATCGAGCCCGATCCGTCGAACGCGCGCATTCTGGTCACCGAGCCGGGCGGCTATCGCCTGATGCCGTGAGGGTCCGGACCCGATGCCGCGGGTCCGTCCTCGCCCCGGGGGCTTGCGGTCGCCGCGCCCCCCGCTAGAAACTCCGGGCAGCCTCGCCCGGAGTTTTTCTTTCGCATGACCCTCACCATCGCCACCTGGAACATCAACTCCGTCCGGCTGCGCGAGGGCCTCGTCCTGCGCCTCCTCCGCGAGGAGGCTCCGGACGTGCTCTGCCTGCAGGAAATCAAGTCGCCGGTGGAGAAGGTCCCGCTCGAGGGCTTCCGCGCGCTCGGCTACGAGCATGTCGTGATGCGGGGCCAGAAGGGCTACAACGGCGTCGCCATCATCTCGCGCGTGCCGATCGAGGACGCGGGCCAGCGCGACTTCTGCGCCATGGGCGACGCGCGCCACGTCGCGGCCCGGCTGCCCGGCGGGGCGATCATCCACAATCTCTACATCCCGGCCGGAGGCGACATTCCCGATCCGGTCGTGAACGCCAAGTTCCACCACAAGCTGACCTTCCTCGAGGAGCTGCGCGCCTGGTTCCAGGCCGAGCGGCCCCACGCGGCGATCCTGGTCGGCGATCTCAACATCGCGCCGCGCGCGGATGATGTGTGGAACCACAAGGCGCTGCTCAGGATCGTCTCGCATACCCCGGTCGAGACGGAGGGGATGGAGGCGATGCGCGCGGCCGGCAACTGGGTCGACATCACGCGCAAGGACATTCCGGATGGCCGGCTCTATTCCTGGTGGTCCTATCGCTCGCCCGACTGGGCGGCGGCGGACAAGGGCCGGCGGCTCGACCATGTCTGGGCGACCCCCGACCTCGCCGAACGCTCGGGCGGCAGCCGGATCCTGAAGCCGGCGCGGGGGTGGGAGCAGCCGAGCGACCATGTTCCGGTTTTCGCGCAATTCGAGGTTTGAGAGATGATCGAGGCGAAGCTCGACGGCCCGGTGGGCCGGCTCACGCTGAACCGGCCCGAGGCGCATAACGCGCTCGACGCGGCCGGGCTCCAGGCGCTCCGCGACGCGCTGGCCGACTGGGCCGGGCGCGACGGGATCCGGGCGCTGGTCCTGACCGGGACGGGCAAGAGCTTCTGCTCCGGCGTCTCGCTCGGCGACGTCGCGGGGCTCGACTTCGCCACCGACAATCCGCTGACGCGGCTCTGCGACGCGCTGGAGGAATTCCCGGCGCCGACGATCGCGGCGCTGAACGGCGGGGTCTACGGCGGCGGGCTCGAGCTGGCGCTGTCCTGCGATTTCCGGATCGGCGTGACGGGGATGCGCGCCTTCGCGCCGCCGGCGCGGCTCGGGATCCATTACGAGCCCGCCGGGATCAATCGCGCGATCCAGCGCCTCGGGGCGCAGATGGCGCGGCGGATCTTCCTCCTCGCCGAGAGCTTCGACGCGCCGGCGCTGCTCCAGGCCGGGTTCCTCGACCATCTGGTCGAGCCGAAGGCGCTCGAGAAGAAGGCGGCCGAGCTCACCGACACGCTGGGCCAGCTCGCGCCGCGCGCGGTCCAGGGCATGAAGCGGACGATCCTCGAGCTCAGCCGCGGCGCGCTCGACGCCGAGGCGGCGCGCGCGCGGATCGCGGGCTGTTTCGCCTCCGCCGACCACGCCGAGGGCCTCCTCGCGCAGAAGGAACGCCGCGCCCCGGTCTTCACCGGGCGCTGAAGGGGCGTCGCACGCGCCACCGGCGGGCGAGCCCGTCAGGCGAAGGTCCCGGGCGTCGCCCCGCGCGATCCTCGGTCCGGCGGAGTGCCGCGGAGCCGTCGCGGGGCCTCCCCCCGGGCCGACGCCAGAACGCGGCCGCCCCGGGCTCGACCCGGGGACTCGACGCAATATCCCCGCCACCGCGCTTGACCTCGGAGTCCCGCGCCGTCTCTGGGACGGAGCGCCTGGGGGTCGAGGCCCCGGATCAAGTCCGGGGCGGCGATCAGCGTCGCGCGAACGAGGGCGCGGAACGCGGTCTGAGATCACCCCGCCATGCTGGCCTGGACCGCGGCCCGGCCCTCCGGAATCCCCGATCGCGACCGGAGGCGCCGCCACGACCGCGCGCCGAAGCCTTTTTCCCCGGCCGACCCACGCCCGAGCGCCCGTTGGGATGCCCCGCCCAGTGCTCATGCTCCACCAGTGCTCACGCTCCACCAACGCTCACGCTCTCGCCCTCGCTCCGCCCCTCAGCCGCGCGCCCGGGCGACGCCGACCGCGAGCGCGGGCAGTTCGATCGCGCATTCCGCGTAGCGCCGGCCGAGCCGCCTGGGATCGGCGGCGGCGCGCCACAGCCATTCCAGCGCGGCGCGGCGGACCCAGGCCGGCGCCCGCCGCTGCGTCGCCGCGAGGAAGTCGAGCCCGGCGCCGACCGAGACGATCCCCAGCGCGGGCAGCGCGGCGCGGCAGCGGGCGGCGAAGATCTCCTGCTTCGGCGCGCCGAGCGCGAGGAAGGCCAGCCGGGCGCCCGAGGCGCGCAGCGCGTCGATCATCGCCCCGGCCTCCGGCCCCTCCGGGTCGAAGTTCCGGCCGGGCGCGAGCCGCGCGGCGACGCGGAGCCCCGGATGCCGGGCGCCGAGATGGGCGGCCGCGCGGGCGAGCGCCGTCTCGGTCGAGCCGAGGAGCGCCACCGCGTGCCCCTCGGCCGTGGCGAGCGCCACGAGCGGCTCGACGAGATCGGACCCGGGCACCAGCGAGACCGGCCGTCCGGCGAGGCGCGACAGCCAGACGATCGGATTGCCGTCCGCCGTCACCAGGTCCTGCCGCGCATAGGCGTCCCGGAAGCGGGGGAATCGACGCAGCTTCACCAGATGATCGAGATTGAGCGTCGCGACCGCGAACCCCTCGCCACCGCGAAGGCGCTCCCGGACGGTTTCGAGCAGGCATGCCGCGTCCGGCATGTTCACGGCGATGTCAACGCCGCGAACACGTATCGAGAACGTGTTCCGCATTTTAAGTAAGTCCACCCATTTCGGAGCGGACGAAGAGTAATTCTCTTGTCCGGCTCCCTACCCCACGGTGGAACCATACGCGAACGTCGGTGTCTCTCCGACTGTTAACAGAGTTAAAATTAACCAGTGTAAATCTTTACGCGCGACGATTCACGATCTCCGCGCGCTTCCGCGCTAGCCTGACTTCGGAGGCGGCCCGGAGCCGCGACGGATCGGGAGACGAGGGATGACGGCGCTGGACACGGGCCTCGCGCGCGCGGCGAAGGCGGAGGCGGGCGGGATCCGCGCGGACAAGGCCGGCGAGACCGCCGCGGCCTGGGCCGCGCTCCGCGCCGCCGATCTCGATCCCGCGCGGCTGGCGCGCAACAGGATCATTGGCGGCGGGCGCGCGGATCCCGCGCATATCGCCTTCGACCTGCTGCGCACGCGCATGCTTCGCGCGCTCGGCGAGCGAGGCTGGCGCCGCGTCGCGATCACCTCGCCCGGACCGGGCTGCGGCAAGACCTTCGTCACGGCCAATCTCGCGCTCAGCCTCGCGCGGCGGACGAGCTGCCGGGTCGTGGCGCTCGACATGGATCTCCGGATCCCGAGCCTCGGGCGGGTGCTCGGCGTCGCGGAGACGGGGCGGATGGAGGATTGCCTCGCGGGCCGCGTGCCGCCGGCGCGGCACCTGCGCCGCGTGGGCGCCAATCTCGCGCTCGGGCTCAACGCGAGCCCGGCGGCCAATCCCGCCGAACTGCTTCAGGAGGCGACGACGGCCGCCGCCCTCGACCGGATCGGCGCCGAGCTCGCGCCCGAGGTCGTGCTCTGCGACCTGCCGCCGGCGCTGGTCTGCGACGACGTGCTCGCCATCCTGCCCCGGATCGACGCGGTCCTGCTGGTCGCGGGCGGGGCGACCACCACCGCCGCCGACATCCGGGCCTGCGAGCGGCTGATCGGCGCGGAGACGCCGCTGCTCGGGGTGATCCTGAACAAGGCCGAGGACGGGACGGTCGAGCCCTATTACGCCTGAGCGCCGCGCGCCTTAGCCGCCGGTGGCGAGCGGCGCGATGCTCGCCCAGCGCGCCGCGACGGCGAGCGCGCCGAGGCCGAGGCCGAGGCCGCCGAAGACGAGGTCGTGCAGCGGGTCCCAGGCGCCGTAGCGCCGCGCGAGCCGCGCGACGAGCGGATAGGTCGCCAGCGTCGCGAGCGCCTGGCCGGCCAGCGCGCCGACGAGGCCGAACTGCCAGGCGCCGAGCAGCAGCAGCGCGGTCTGCGCCACCGCCCGGGGCGCCATCAGGAGAAAGAACCGCCGCGATTCCCCCGCGGCCAGCGCGGCGTAGTCGTAGGTGAGTCCGATTCCCTGCGGGATCTGGACCGCCGCGATCAGCACGACGATCGGCCCGGCGAGCGCGAAGCGCGGATCGTAGAGCAGCCGGACCAGCGGCTCGCCCGCGAAGGCCATCACCAGCAGGAGCCCGAGCATCGCCGAGGTCAGCGCGCAGCGCAGCCGCCGCAGCCGGTCGAAATTCGCCCGCGACGCCGCCGGCGGATGCTCGCGGTAGAGCGGGATCAGCATGCGCGTGGTCAGCGCGGCGCCGAGCAGCAGCGGGAAGCTCGCGAGGAAATAGGCGACGTTGTAGAGCCCGAGCAGGTCGAGGGTGAGGAACTTGCCGAGGATGAGCTTGTCGCCCTGCGTCAGCATGAAGCCGCAAAGCGTGCTGAGGAAGATCCAGCGCCCGAAGCGCACCAGCTCGCGCCGCGCCTCGGGCTCCCAGCCGAAGCGGTTGGGCGGCCCGGGCAGGCAGAGGTGGCTGAGCGCGAGCTTCGCGATCGAGGCGATGACCCCGCCGATCACCAGCGCCCAGATCGAGCGGGTCGCATAGGCGAGCGCCACCATCGCGATCGTGCCGGCGAGCTGGCTCGCGAGGTCGATGAGCGTCACGCGGCCGAGCATCAGGTGGCGGTGCGCGGTCTCGACCGCCACCGAGTTGAAGCCGGTGATGAGCGAGGAGAGCCCCACCACCGGCAACAGCAGCGCGAGCATGGGCTCGCCGTAGAAGGCCGCGAAAGGCCAGGCGAGCACGCAGGCGCCGAGCCAGAGCGCGCCGCCACGCGCGACCTGGAGCGTGAAGGCGGCGCGCAGGAATTCCGGGTCGTCGCCGCGCCGGCTCTGCGCGATCGCGGGGCCGATCCCCATGTCCGAGAAGCTCGCGAGCGCCACGATCGCCACGGTGACCAGCGCCATCAGGCCGAAGGCCTCGGGGAACAGCAGCCGGGTCAGGACGAGGTTCGAGGCGAGGCGGATCGCCTGCGACGTGCCATAGCCCAGCACCACGAAGGCCGAGCCGCGCAGCACCCGGGCGAGCAGTCCCGGGTCGGTCATGACGCGCGTCAGGCGTCCGGCGCGGCGGGGCTGATCGGGGATCGTGGTCATCGCGGGGCTCCGGCCGGGGGCGTTTACCCTTCGTTTGGGTCAAACCCCTAAACAAACCCCTGACAGGGCCCCGCCCCCCGGGTGCCCGAGGGACATGCGGATGCGGGTCGCCTATCTCATCAACACCTACCCCAAGCCCTCGCAGAGCTTCATCCGGCGCGAGATCCAGGCGCTGGAGCGCCAAGGCGTGGAGATCCGGCGCTTCGCGCTGCGCGACGACCGCGCGGCGCTGGTCGATCCCGGCGACATCGCCGAGCACGGGCGCACCGATTATATCCTCGCGCGCGGGCCGGCGCGGCTGATCGCGACCCTGCTCGCCGAGGGCGCGCGCGCGCCGGCGCGCGGGATCGCCGCGCTCGCCGGCGCGCTCCGGCTCGGCCGGCGCGCCGACCGGGCCTATGCGCGCCATCTCGTCTATCTCGCCGAGGCGGCCTGTCTCGCGCGGCGCTGCCGCGCCGAGGGGATCGCGCATGTCCACGCGCATTTCGGCACCAATTCCGCGACCGTGGCCATGCTCGCGGCGCGGCTCGGCGGGCTGAGCTTCAGCTTCACCGCGCATGGGCCCGAGGAGTTCGACCGGCCCGACACGCTGGCGCTGGGGCCGAAGATCGCGGCCTCGGCCTTCACCGTCGCGGTCAGCGCCTTCGGCGCGGCGCAGCTCCGCCGCTGGGTGCCGGCGGCGGCCTGGGGCGGGATCCGCGTCGTCCATTGCGGCGTCGAGCCCGGGCTCTTCGCGGCGCCCGCCCCGCTTCCCGCGGGGCCGATCCGGCTGGTCTCGGTCGGCCGGCTCGTGGAGCAGAAAGGGCAGATCCTGCTGGTCGAGGCGCTGGCGGAGGCGGCGCGGAGCGCCGACATCCACCTGACCCTGGTCGGCGACGGCGAGCTGCGCGGCGCAATCGAGGCGGCGGTCGCCGCCCGCGGGCTTGGCGCGCGCGTGGCCATCACCGGCTGGGTCGACGAGGCGCGGGTGCGCGCCGAACTCGCCGCCGCCCACGCGCTGGTGATGCCGAGCTTCGCCGAGGGGCTGCCGATGGTGGTGATGGAGGCGATGGCCGCGGCCCGGCCGGTGATCTCGACCTATGTCGCCGGGATCCCGGAACTGGTCCGGCCGGGCGAGACCGGCTGGCTGGTTCCGGCCGGCGACGCCGCCGCGCTCGCGGATGCGATGGTGGCGCTCGCGCGGACCCCGCGCGAGACCCTCGCGGCGATGGGCGCGGCCGGGCGCGCGCGCGTGCTGGAGCGCCATGACATCGACCGCGAGGCGGCGAAGCTGGCGAAGCATTTCGCGGCGGTCGCCCGGGTCGGGACGGCATCGCGGAACGCGCCGCTCGGGGCCGGGAATGCTCTCGATGCGCGTTAACCAGGACCGCGGGCTCCGCTTGTTCCGCGCGCGGATCCCTGCGATTTTCGCGAGTGAGGGCCCGGACGCGCGCGCGACGCGCGGGGGCCCGGGGATCCCAGAAGGGCACGTTTTCAGAGGCATGGCATCGTCCGCGAGTCCGCGGGCGGCCACCGGTATGTTGGAAGGGAACAGATCCATGCGATTTCACTCGGTCCGCGCCGCGGTCACGGCCGGCGTCTTCCTGCTCTGCGCGACGGCCGCGCCGGTGCTCGCGATGGGCGACTGGCCGCCGGAGCCGACGACGCCGGGCGGCGGCGGCGTCACCCATGTGCCGGAGATCGACGCGGGCGCCGGCATCGCCGCGCTGGCCGCCGTCGGCGCCGCGCTCGCCTTCGCCTGGGAGCGTCGGCGCCGTTGAGGCGGGGCTTCGAGGACCGGGGCCCGCGCGGCGCCGGTCTCGGCCCCGATCGCCGCGGCGGCGAGATGGCCGCCCGCGGGCCGATCGGGGCGAAGCCGGGCATCGCGCCGGCGAAGGACCTCGGCGCGCGATCCGGGTCGGGCCGGCGGCCGGGCGGGGTCTCGCGGCCCCGCGGCGCGGCGCGAAAGGACGAGCCCGGCGGGCGTCGTTAAACATTGCCGGAAAGTCGTATCCGATGTAGTTTCGCCGCTGCGAAAATCATTGTCGGTACGGACCGGTGCACCATGACTGAGACCCGAGGGGCTCTTCCGAGCCTGTCTTTCGAATTCTTTCCTCCCCATTCCCCCGAGGCGAGCCTGCGCCTCTGGCGGTCCGTCGAGCGGCTGGCGCCACTCGGACCCCGGTTCGTCTCCGTGACATATGGCGCGGGCGGCACGACGCGGGATCGGACCTTCGCGGCGATCCAGGCGATCCTCGACCGCGCCCGGCTCAACGTCGCGGGCCATCTGACCTGCGTCGGCGCCACGCGCGAGGAAACGCTCGACGTGGCGCGGAACTACGCCCGGCTCGGCGTGCGCCGGATCGTCGGGCTGCGCGGCGACCCGCCCAAGGGGCAGACCCGCTTCACCCCGCATCCCGACGGGTTCGAGAGCGCGGCCGAGCTCGTGACCGCGCTGCGCAGGGCCGGCGACTTCGAGATCTCGGTCGCCGCCTATCCCGAAAAGCACCCCGAGGCCGAAAGCCTCGAGAGCGACATCGCGAACCTCAGACGCAAGCTCGAGGCGGGCGCCAGCAACGCGCTGACGCAGTTCTTTTTCGAGAACGCGGACTTCCTGCGCTTCCGCGACCTCTGCGCCAAGGCGGGGATCACGGCGCCGATCCATCCCGGGATCCTGCCGGTCGAGAATTTCCAGAAGATGACCAACTTCGCCGCCCGCTGCCAGGCGCGGGTGCCGGACTGGATGCACGCGGCCTATGAGAAGACCTCGACGCCCGAGGACAGCTATTCGCTGTCGATTGAGCTCGCGCGCAAGCAGATCGAGGCGCTGATCGCCGAGGGCGTGGATCATCTCCACCTCTACACGCTCAACAATCCCAACCTCTCCTACGACCTCTGCGTGGCGCTGGGCTACCGCGAAGCCCCGGCGAGCCGCGCCGAGGGCGGCGCTGCCTGACCGGCGGGCCGATCTCCCGCGCCGGCGCCGCGGGGCCGATCCTTGCGCGAGACGGCCGTGTCATGTAGCTTCGATGACAAACCCGGCGGAACTGTCCGCCGGAGAACGTCTTGGTTACGAAATGGCGCAGGACTCAAACGAGGCCGCGCAGGAAACTGTCGTCGTGGCGCCCCACCGGCGCCCGGGTTCCAAGCCTGCGCGGGCTGACCCGGAGCTGTACGCCGCCCTCGATCTGGGCACGAACAGCTGCCGGATGCTTATTGCCACTCCCGAGGGCGGGCATTTCCGCGTCGTGGACGCGTTTGCCAAATCGGTGCGCCTCGGCTCGGGGCTCGAGCGGACCGGGCACCTCTCGCAGGGGTCGATCTCGCGCACCATCTCCGCGCTCGAGGTCTGCGCCGACAAGCTCGCCCGCTACAAGGTCGGCACCATGCGCCTCGTCGCGACCGAGGCCTGCCGGCGCGCGCGCAACGGCGGGCATTTCCTCGCCCGCGTCACGCGCGAGACCGGCCTCAGGCTCGAGGTGATCCGGCCGGAGGAGGAGGCGCGGCTCGCCGTCATCTCCTGCGCCCCGCTGGTCGAGGAGACCGCGACCCAGGTGCTGGTCTTCGACATCGGCGGCGGCTCGACCGAGCTGGTCTGGATCGACCTCTCCGACGTGCCGCCCGAGGGCCGGGCGCAGGCGATCGTCAATCTGCGCGTCGGCCACGAGGCGAAGCCGGGCGGCGCGCGGATCGTCGATTTCATCTCCGTGCCGCTCGGCGTCGCCACGCTGCACGAGCGCTACACCGACGTCGAGGACGACAGCGCCCGCTTCGCGCTGATGTCCTGGTTCTTCGAGGAGCAGATCACCGGGTTCAAACCCTATCTGCAGGGGCTCGGCACCCGCGACGGCGAGGGCTTCCAGATGATCGGCACCTCGGGCACCGTCACCACGGTCGGCGCGGCGCATCTGGGGCTGAAGCGCTACGACCGGCGCAAGGTCGACGGGATGCACCTCAGCGGCCGCGCGATCGACGAGGTGATCGGCCGGTTCCTCCGCCTCGGGCCGGAGGGGCGCCGCACCGACATCGGGCTGGGCCGCGACCGGTCCGAGCTCATCATGTCGGGCGCCGCGATCCTGCAGACGCTGCTCCGGGTCTGGCCGACCGATTCGATGCGGGTCGCCGACCGCGGGCTGCGCGAGGGCATGCTCTTCCAGATGATGAGCGCGAACGGCGCCTTCCGCGACGGGCCCGGCCGGGAATAGCCCGCTTGACCCGGGCGGGCCGCCCGGCGCAGAGAGGCCGCGAAGGACGGAAGGCGCGCGATGGCTGACAGCAAGAAACCGGGAACCTCGGGCCGCGGCCGCCGCGATCTGACCGTGCGGGTGAAAACGGCCAAGGGGCGCAAGCTCTCCTCGACCCTCTGGCTCCAGCGCCAGCTCAACGACCCCTATGTCACGCGTGCGCGCGCCGAGGGCTATCGCGGCCGCGCCGCCTACAAGATCATCGAGATCGACGACAAGTTCGGCTTCCTCAAGCCCGGCGCCCGCGTCGTCGACCTCGGCCACGCGCCCGGCGGCTGGAGCCAGGTCGCGGTCGCGCGCGTGAACGCGCTCGGCGAGCGGGCGGGCAAGCCCCGCGGCCGGGTGCTCGGGATCGACCTGCAGGAGGTCGAGGCGATCCCCGGCGCCGAACTGCACGTGCTCGACTTCCTCGAGGAAGGCGCGGACGCCCAGATCCGCGGCTGGCTCGGCGGTCAGGCCGACGTGGTGATGTCGGACATGGCCGCCGCCGCCTCCGGCCACCCGCGCACCGATCACATGCGCATCACCGCGCTGGTCGACGCGGCGATCGACCTCTGCGAGGACGTGCTGGTCCAGGGCGGCACCTTCGTCGCCAAGGTGCTCGGCGGCGGCGCGGATCCGACGAACGTGACTCGGCTCAACAAGCTCTTCGCCAAGGTCCGCCACGTCAAGCCGCCGGCGAGCCGCAGCGATTCCTCGGAGAAGTTCGTCGTCGCGACCGGCTTCCGCGGAAGGTCCGGCGCGGCGGTCGACGCCGGGGAAGCGCCCGGCGACGCGGCGCCCTGAGGCGCTCCGCTCATTCCGCCGCCGCGGCGCGCGGCTCGACCGGCGAGGGCCGGTCCGGCATCTCGACCCGGCGGCGCGGCAGGTGCTCGGGATAGGTCTCGCGCAGCCATTCGACCAGCTTCTCGCGCACCTCGCAGCGCAGGTCCCAGGCGATCGGCGAGTTCCGCGCGCTCATGAGCCCGCGCAGCTGGATGCCCTCGGCGGTCGAATCGACCACCTGCAGGTTGACCACGCGGCGGTCCCAGAGCGGCGAGGCGGCGACGATCTCCTCGAACTTGGCGCGCACCGCGCCGACCGGCACGCCGTAATCGACGTACCAGCGCACCTCGCCGATGATGGCGGCGGTCTCGCGGGTCCAGTTCTGGAACGGCTTCTCGACGAAATAGCTCAGGGGCACGATCAGCCGGCGCCAGTCCCAGAGCCGCACGGTGACGAAGGCCGAGCCGATCTCCTCGATCCAGCCCCATTCGTTCTCGACGATCACCACGTCCTCGATCCGGATCGGCTGGGTGATGGCGATCTGCATGCCGGCGATCAGGTTCGAGAGCACCGGCTTCGCCGCGAGGCCGAGGATGATGCCGGCCGCGCCCGCGGAGGCGAGCAGGCTCACGCCGTACTGCTGGATCTGCCGGAAGGTCAGCGCGACGGCGGCGACGGTGACGATCACCACGACGCTCTGCACCATGCGCTGCAGGATGCGGACCTGGGTGATCGTGCGCCGCGCCTGCAGGTTGTCCTCTACGTCGAGCCGGTAGCGGCTGAGCAGGATGTCCGAGCCGAGCTCGCAGAGGACGAGCGCGGTCCAGCCCACGAGCACGATCAGCATGGCCGCCACCAGATGGCGCAGCTGCGCCTCGACCGCGAAGGGCAGGCTGATCGAGGACAGCGCGATGATCAGCGCGACGGCGACGAGCGCGAGCCGCGTGGGCCGCTTGGTGCGCCGGATCGCCCGCGCGGCGAAGCCGGAGGGCTCGAGCCGCAGGTGCCGGACCAGCCAGACGCCGCCCCGGTGCAGGAGAAGCGCGGCGGCGACCGCGAGGATGAGCGAGACATAGGGCAGGCTCGCCCGCCCGAAGGCCGCGATGGCGGCGAGCCAGCGCTCGCTGATGACGTCGAGTTCGATCGGCCTCTCCCTTCCCGGCGGGCGCGCGGCACCGCCCTTTCGAGGCTAGGGCGGTCGCGCCGGGTTTCAACGCAAGGCCGTTGCCCGCGCGGCGGGGTTCCCTTTTCCGCGGCCGCGTGAAATAGGACGCCCAACCCCCCGGCTGGCATTTCGGAGAACACGATATGGAATTGCGTGAGGCATTGACGTTCGACGACGTGCTGCTGGTACCCGGCGCCTCGGAAATCCTGCCCGCGACGGCGGATACCCGGACGCATGTGACCAAGGGCATCCAGCTCAACATTCCGCTCCTGAGCGCGGCGATGGACACGGTGACCGAATCGCGCATGGCGATCGCCATGGCCCAGGCGGGCGGGCTCGGCGTGATCCACCGCAATTTCGACGTCGCGGGCCAGGCGGCCGAGGTGCAGCGCGTGAAGCGCTTCGTCTCCGGCGTCGTCTACGCGCCGGTGACGCTGCGCCCCGACCAGACGCTCGCCGATGCGAAGGCGCTGCAGGAGCGCTACCGGATCACCGGCTTTCCGGTGGTGGACGATCGCGGCGTCGTGGTCGGCATCGTCACCAACCGCGACATGCGCTTCGCCTCGAGCGACGACACGCCGGTCTCCACGATGATGACCTCGGACAATCTCGCGATGCTGCGCGAGCCCGCGGCGCTCCAGGAGGCCAAGAGCCTGATGGAGGCGCGGCGGATCGAGAAGCTGCTCGTCGTCGACGACGGCGGGCGGCTGACCGGGCTCCTGACGATCAAGGACCTCGAGCAGGCGGTCCTGAACCCGAAGGCGGCGAAGGACGACCTCGGCCGGCTCCGCGTCGCCGCGGCCTCCACCGTCGGCGAGGCCGGGTTCGAGCGCTCGGTCGCGCTGCTCGAGGCCGGCGCCGATCTCATCGTCATCGATACCGCCCACGGCCATTCCTCGAGCGTGGTCGACGCGGTCAGCCGGCTTCGCGCCCACGCGCCCGGCTGCCAGATCCTCGCGGGCAACGTGGCGACGGCGGCGGCGACGCGCGCGCTCCTCGACGCGGGCGCGGACGCCGTCAAGGTCGGCATCGGTCCCGGCTCGATCTGCACCACCCGCATCGTCGCGGGCGTCGGCGTGCCGCAGATGACCGCGATCCTCGACTGCGCCGCCGAGGCGGCGAAGACCGGCCATTCGGTGGTCGCCGACGGCGGCATCAAGTTCTCGGGCGATTTCGCCAAGGCGATCGGCGCGGGCGCCGCCTGCGCCATGGTGGGCTCGATCCTCGCCGGCACCGACGAGGCGCCGGGCGAGGTGATCCTCTACCAGGGCCGCAGCTACAAGTCCTATCGCGGCATGGGCTCGCTCGGCGCGATGGCGCGCGGCTCGGCCGACCGCTACTTCCAGAAGGAGGTCACGGCCGAGAAGCTGGTCCCCGAGGGCATCGAGGGCCAGGTCCCCTACAAGGGCGCGGTCGGCACGGTGCTGCACCAGATGGTCGGCGGCCTGCGCGCCTCGATGGGCTACACCGGCCACGCGACGATCGATTCGATGCGCGGCAACTGCGACTTCGTCCGCATCACCAACGCCGGCCTGCGCGAGAGCCACGTGCACGACGTGCAGATCACGCGCGAAAGCCCGAACTACCGGATCGGCTGAGCCGGGACCGTCGCGGCCTCAGGCCCGGGCCGCGCCCGGGCCCGTCGCATCGCGCCGAAGCGCGGGATAGCCGGCCTCGAGCGCCGCGCGCACCCGCTCCGGCACCGGGATCTTCTTGAAGTCGGCGATCGCCACGAAGACCGAGACGGTGCGGGTCACGAAACAGACTACCCCGTCCTGCCGGCCGGTGACCATGAAGGCGATCGAGCTGTTGCCCACCGTCGTCGGCTCGACCGCGAGCAGGAGCGGGTGGCGCGGCGTGACCGGCGCGGAGAAGTCGATCTCGAGATGCACGAAGGGCGTCGCATAGCCGCGCTCGTCGAACTGACGGAACCAGTGGTCGCCGTCGAGCAGGTCCTCCCAGAAGGCGTCGATCGCCTCGAGCGCGAATTCCGGGATCCGGCCGGTATAGGCGATCCGCGCCGGGTCGCAGTCGCCGAACCCGACCCGCCGCCGCCAGACGAAGCCCTGATCTTCCATCGCTCGCCGCCTCCGCGCTGACCCGCTCGCCTGATACGCGCTGGCCGGCGGGGAGGCAATCGGGGGCCGATGCGCGGGGGTACCCGCGCGACCGGCCCGGCGAGGGGGGTTCAGGCGGCTGCGGCCAGCGCCGGGGCCGGCCGGGGCGCGAGCTCGGCCGCGACCCGGTCCGCCACCATCCGCGCCGTCGCCGCGGAGAGGGTCCAGCCAAGATGGCCGTGGCCGGTGTTGTAGAACACGCCGGGCTTCCGCCCGCGGCCGACCCGGGGCAGCATCGAGGGCGTCATCGGTCGCAGGCCGGCCCAGGGCGTGGCATGCTCGGTCGAGACGCCGGGGAAATGCCGCTCGCACCAGTCGACCAGCGGGCGGACGCGGTCGGCGCGGATGTCCTTGTTCGCGCCGTTGAACTCGGCGGTCCCGGCGATGCGGAACCGGTCGGCGCCGAAGCGGCTCGCGACGATCTTCGAGCGGTCGTCGAGCAGGCTGATCCAGGGCGCCGCCGCCTGGCTTTCGGCGTCGTCGAGCTGGACGGTGATCGAATAGCCCTTCACCGGGTAGATGTTCACCCGGTCGCCCAGCATCGCGGCGAAATCGCGGCTGCGGATGCCCGCCGCGACCACGACGCCGTCGAAGGTCTCCTCGCGACCGCCGGCCTCGATCCGCGCGCCGCCTTCGATCGCGGCCACGCGATCGACCTCGGTCCCGAAGCGCAGCTCGGCGCCGCGGCGCGCGCAGGCGCGGGCGAGGCCGATGGTGAATTTGTGGATGTCGCCCGAGCTGTCGCTCTCGGTCAGGAAGCCGCCGGCGAAGTCGCCCCGGAGCGCCGGCTCGACCGCGCGGATCTCGTCGGCCGTGAGCTCGCGGCGCAGGAGGCCGCCCTCGGCGAGCAGGCCGTTCACCATGCGGGCATGGGCGAGGTCCTTCGCCTCGGAATAGAAATGCAGGATCCCGCGGCGCTCGAGATCGAAGTCGATCCCCTCGCGCTCCGCCATCTCGAAGAGCACGGCGCGGGCGGCGATCGCGAGCCGCACCGTCTCGACGGTATTGGCCTTGTAGCTCGGGATGTTGGACAGGAACTCGGCCATCCAGGCCATCTTGCGCAGCGTCGGGCGCGGGTTGACGAGGAGCGGCGCGTCGGCCTGGAGCATCCACTTGAGCCCCTTCAGCACAGTGCCCCACTGGGTCCAGGTCTCGGCGTTCGAGGCCGACAGCTGGCCGCCGTTGGCGAAGCTCGTCTCCATCGCGGCATAGCGGTGGCGGTCGAACACCGTCACCTCGAAGCCGCGGTCGAGAAGCTCGTAGGCGGTCGTCAGGCCGGTCACACCGGCGCCGATCACGGCGATCTTGGTCATGGCTTGGCACTCCGAAGGCATGGGGCGGCCATCGCCGCCGTGCCCCCTCCGTGCCTTGGACCTGAGAGTTTCACCCGCCAATCGGTCGCGGGCTTTCTCCTTCGGTGGGCCTTTCGGGCCGCTTTCCGGAGTGTTGAGACGCTGCCGGTCCGGGGACCTGAGAGTTTCCGGGGCGGTTGCTCCTTCGGCGGCGGGTCTCCCCGCCTTCTCCCGGCAGTGCCTTGATGCCCGCGCCACTAGACCAAAGTCGCGAGTCGCGCAAGCCTGTTCCGGGCCCGGCCCGGACGCGCTCCGCGGCCCCGGCCGCCGCGCGACCGGCTTTTCCCGTGCAAAACCCCCGCGCGCGCCCTATATCACGGGAAGAGCGAACGCATGTGCCGGGGCGCGCGCGGACCAAGGTTCGCGCCCCCGCGACGAGGAGGTCAGAGACATGGACGACACCACCCTGAGCCGCGAAAGCGCCGCCGCGACCGGCGCGAGCCGCCTCGACCAGCTGCGCGAGATGACCGTGGTGGTCGCCGACACCGGGGATCTCGACGCGGTCGCGCGGCTGAAGCCGATCGACTGCACCACCAACCCGTCGATCGTGCTGAAGGCGCTGCAGTCCGAGGAATTCGCCGGCCATTTCGACCGCGTGGTGGCGGAGCACGCCGGCCAGTCGGCGCAGGCGATCGCCGACGCGCTGACGATCGAGGTCGGCGCCGAGCTCGTGAAGCTCGTGCCCGGCCGGGTCTCGACCGAGGTCGACGCCGCGCTCTCCTTCGACACCGAGGCCTCGATCGCCAAGGCCCGCGCGATCATCGCCGCCTACGAGGCGCGCGGCATCGGCCGCGAGCGCATCCTGATCAAGCTCGCCTCGACATGGGAAGGCATCCGCGCGGCGGAGCAGCTCCAGAAGGACGGCATCGACTGCAACCTCACGCTCATCTTCAGCCTCGCCCAGGCGGTCGCCTGCGCCAACGCCGGCGCATTCCTGATCTCGCCCTTCGTCGGCCGGATCACCGACTGGTACAAGAAATCGACCGGCCAGACCTATGCGCCGGACGAGGATCCGGGCGTGCTCTCGGTGCGCAAGATCTACGACTACTACAAGTCGAACGGGATCGGGACGGTGGTGATGGGCGCCTCGTTCCGCACCGCCGACCAGATCGCGGCGCTCGCCGGCTGCGACCGGCTGACGATCTCGCCCGCGCTCCTGACCGAGCTCTCCGAGGACACCCGGCCGCTGCCGTTGGCGCTGTCGCCGGAAGGCGCCACCGGCGTCGCGCCGATCCCGATGGAGGAGGCCGACTTCCGCTGGGCGATGAACGAGGACGCGATGGCGACCGAGAAGCTCGCCGAGGGCATCCGGGGTTTCCACAAGGACACCCAGACCCTGCTCGGCCTGATCGAGAAGCGCCTCGGCTGAGCTCTCCGGGGGCGGCTACCGCGCCGCCCCCGCGCGCAAGCCCGTGGGCGAGGTCGGCCCCGGTCACCGCGCCCCGCGCGGGCGCGGATGATCCACTGGCCGACCTTCTCGACGTTCCAGCTCAGATGGGCGCCGTTCAGCGCGCCGCCTTCCGGTCGATGAACGCGCAACCGGCTGCCCGCCCAGGCGCTCCAGCACCTTACGCGGCTCGCGCAGTTCGGTCATCGCGCAGATGTGGTTGGTGAACAGACGGGTCATCGCGAACCTCCGGAAGCGAGTGCGCGATGGCGTACACACCCTGATGGATAATTCCGCGACCCGTAGGGTGGGCGATTCCGCCCACCCTCGCTCGCGACGGCGGATCCGGTGACAGGCGCAGGGCGGACCTCGGTCCGCCGCCGGCGCATCGGCGAGGCGGACCGAGGTCCGCCCTACGCTTGGCGAAAGCTCGAATGCGGCCAGTCGGCCGGGTGCCCGACAAGGCCGTGCTTCACCGGGTTCCACCAGCAATATTCGACATGAGCCCGATAGTCTTCCGCGTCGCGGATCGCATGCTCCCAATACCGGCGCTGCCAGATCCCCTTCTCCCGGCGGCGGAGTTGGTTGGACCGGCGTCCGCTCCGGCGCCGGAAGCGCGCGGGCGAAGGCGGCGCGGAGCATCTTCCAGCGCGCCGGAAAATCGTCGTCGCCGGGCGGCAGGGTCCAGACAGCGTGGAGATGATCCGGCAGCACGACGATTGCCTCGGTCCGGAACGGACGCCGGAGCAACGTCGCCGCGTAGGCCGCGCGGAGCAGGTCGATATGCGCGACGAGCGTATCCGCCCGCCGGTCGAGGAGCGTCACGGTGAAGAAATACGTCCCGCCAGGAACGCGGAGGCGGCGATAGCGTGGCATCCAACCAGGATGCGCGCGCGTCCCTTGCGACAAGGTGAACGTAGGGCGGACCTCGGTCCGCGCTTTCGGTGCCTTGCGCGAGGACGGCGGACCGAGGTCCGCCCTACGGGTACTGATGGATAATTCTGCGACCCGTAGGGTGGGCGATTCCGCCCACCCTCCACCGCATCTCCGGCCGCGCCGAGCGGAGTCGGCGGGTGCGGAGCACCCACCCTACGATCGCCGCCGCTCCGCCGCGACCCGTTCGACCGGATGCTGGTGGCGCAGGCCCGGGTCGAGGGGATCACGCTCGTAACGGTGGATCCGGTGGTGGGGGCTTATGAGAGGGTGAGAGTGGTGTAGGGCGAGCACGTGGGATCGAGATTCACCCTCTCACGACCGCAAGACATCGGCGCTCCGATGTATCGTGCGCATGGTTCGTCGCCCTATGCTGCCGCAGTAGACTATATTTCCATAACTTCAACTAAATCTCGCAAATTTGGAGCATATATTACGAAATGTTCTTGATCGTATCCGTCGTTAAGATCAATTTTGTTAAAAACAATCCTAAACTCTGACTGAATACAGAATGCGCGATCCTTAATGTAAGGTGACGCAATCGGCAACCCCGACCTCCAGTCCCTCACGATATCAGAATACTGAACGTAATTCGCTCCTACCGTGAACACCTCTCTCACGGGGAGATATTCATCTTTATCTGTGAGGTGAACCACCCCCCGCCTGAAGAGGAGAGACGCTAGATCAGTAGCCGAAGATATGCGCAATGCCGCATCGTAAGGATCACCGGTCTGGCGTTGCTCATCCTGAAACACTTCCTTAAGCTCGTCAAATGAACCATGCGCAAAGCAAAGCATATGGAACTCTGGAACGGTCACTTCGACGACGTTCCCCTCCAAATGCATCCCAGATCGAAGCGGCCCCAATCCTCTAAGCATAAGGTCCGCAACCTGCCGCTCTGCAACCGTGGCGTCCGAATCAGAAAATGCGTATGTCTGATTTAGAATTACTCTTCCTTCATGGGGATCGAATATAAAACTATCTGGAATTTCCATTTCTCGATACTCTCGCGCAAAGTATAGATTAGATGAAATTCGCACGCATTGGAAATCTGTCCAGTTTTCAACGTATTTTCTGTTTGTGAACTTATACAAACACTCTGGCTCCACGAAGCCTTCAGTTATGTTCATAAAATCTCCCCAACTGGCGTCACCCCAGACTCCCCTCGAACTCCCGCCATTCCCCCTTGCTCATCCCACTGGTCTCCTGCGTCACCGTCTCCCCGGCGAGCATGCGCTTCAGGCAGGCCATCCCCTTCGCCGAGAACTGCACCGAGCCCAGCCGATAGTCCTCGAAGGCCGCGTAGGCCGCGGGCACCCAGTCCTTGACGATCGCGCACAGCGCCTCCGCGTAGACGCGGATCTCGTATTGGGCGTGGGGGTCGGCGCGCAGGCGCAGGAAGTGAAAGAGGTTGTGCAGGTCCACCTTCCAGTACCATTGCGTGTAGATGTTGGCCGGCAGGTTCATCCGGGCGAGCTCGCGCGCCAGACCCTGCTGGGGCGTGCCGTCGGGCTGCTCCTGGCTGAGCATCGCCTCGTAATGGTCATAGGCCCGGCCCGCGTCGGCGCGCAGGACGTCGAGCACCCGCGCGGCTTCCTCGCCCTCCAGCACCGCGCCCCGGCCCTGGTTGTTGACGGTGGACTGGGCGGCGAGATGCTCGGGCGCGGGAATGTAGAATTCCCGGTCGAGGATCGAGTAACGCGCGCTATATTCGTTCACATTGGCGGTGCGGTGGCGGATCCACTGGCGCGCGACGAAGACGGGCAGTTTGACGTGGAGCTTGATCTCGCACATCTCGAAAGGGGTCGAATGCCAGTGCCGCATCAGGTAGCGGATCAGCCCCTCGTCGTTCGAGACCGCCTTCGTGCCCCGTCCGTAGCTGACGCGCGCCGCCTGGGTGATCGCCGCGTCGTCGCCCATGTAGTCGACGACGCGGATCAGCCCGTGGTCGAGCACCTCGACCGGCTGGTAGAGCCATTTCTCCATGCCCGGGGCCGTCGCGCGCAGCGTCGGGCGCGTCTCGGCGCGCGAAGCCTCGATCTCGGCCTTTTGTTCCTCGGTCAGTGGCATATGCTCAATCCTCGCAGGCGGTCGCGGGGATTCGGTCGCCGACTAAATCTAGCGTATCAGACGACGAAAGCCCCAAGATGAAGATTACATATCTCCATACCATGGTCCGCGTAAAGGACATCGAGGCGTCCAAGCGGTTCTACTGCGACCTGCTCGGCCTCACGGAAACCCGCCGCGTCGAGAACGAGAAGGGCCGGTTCACGCTGGTCTTCCTGTCGCCGCCGGGCCAGGAGAACGCCGCCGTCGAGCTGACGCACAACTGGGACGAGACCGAGGGCTATGGCGAGGGGCGCAACTTCGGCCATCTCGCCTACGCGGTCGAGGACATCTACGCGCTCTGCGAGAAGCTGATGGCCGAGGGGATCACGATCAACCGCCCGCCGCGCGACGGGCACATGGCCTTCGTGCGCTCGCCCGACGGGATCTCGATCGAACTCCTGCAGGCCGGGCCCGCCAGGGAACCCGCCGAGCCGTGGAAGAGCATGGAGAACACCGGCACGTGGTGAGGCTCGCGCTCCTCCTCGCGCTCGGACTGCCGGCCGCCGCCTCCGCCGAGCAGTGCCGGATCGCGCTGGCGCTCGGGCTCGACGTCTCCTCCTCGGTCGACGGGGGCGAGTATCTGCTGCAGACGCGGGGGCTCGCGGCGGCGCTGACCTCGGAGGCGGTGCGGAACGCCTTCCTCGGCGCGCCGGGCGAGGTGGTGGCGCTCAACATCTACGAATGGAGCGGCCGGCGGCAGCAGATGACCCGGCAGGACTGGATCATCATCCGCTCGCCCGAGGATCTCGACGGGGTCGCGGCGCAGCTGCTCGAGTCGCGGCGCAGCTTCGAGCAATACCCGACCGCGCTCGGCCATGCGATCATCTACGGCGCCGAGACGCTGGCGCGCGCCCCGGCCTGCGCCGAGCTGAAGCTCGACATCTCGGGCGACGGCACCAACAACGACGGCATCCCGCCGCCGCTGGCCGCGCCCGACGCGCCGATCGTGATCAACGGCCTCGTGGTCGGCGACACCGGCGACACGCTGGCGCGCTACTACGAGAATTTCGTGATCCGGGGACCGGGCGCCTTCGTCGAGATCGCCGACGACTACGACGATTTCGAGGAGGCGATGAAGCGCAAGCTCGAGCGCGAGCTGCGCCCGGCCGCGGTGAGCGAGCTCGGGACGCCCCCGCTGGCGCCCCGGCTCTGAGCGGCGCGGATCAGCCCTCCTCGGGCATCAGGATCGCGTAGATCTTGGTGACGCGGCCGATCGATTCCCAGGTGCCCCGGAAGCCGGCGGCGATGACGAAGGCCTCGCCCGGGCCGTATTCGGCCGAGACGCCGGCGGCGTCGGTCAGCCGCGCCCGGCCCTCGAGCAGCACGCAAAGCTCGGCCTCGGTGTAATTGACCGAAAGCACCCCCGGCTCGGCCTGCCAGTGGCCAGCGTGGAAGCGGCCGCTCGGATCGGAGAAGGCGTTCCAGAGCCGCGCGACCCCGGAGCCGGCGCGCACGCGCGCCTCGGCGGCGTCGGCGGGCTCGGGCTCGCCGGACATCGCGACGGTGTGGATGAGATCGGGAACGGCTTCGCTCAAGGGGCACCTGTGGCTCGGGGCCCCGAAACGGCCGGGGCGGCGCGCAGCCTATCGCCCCGCCCCGCCCCGCGCCAGACGCGGGAGGCGGCCCGCGTCGGAACGCCGCCCCACGGGGCCGGCCGCCGTCACGCGCTTCCGTCCGGTCGGGTCGGCCTGGCGCGCGCCCGGTCCGCGCGGGTCAATTCGCCCCTTTGAAATCGCCGGCGGGGCGCCTATATTGCGCGCTGTCCGGGCAACCGGACTATGGTGATAAACGCGCACGTAATAAGCGGATCGGACCCGGGGGCGGTACCCGGCGGCTCCACCAAGCACCCTCGTTGGGGGCGGACGGGGCCGAAACAGGATCGACGGACGTCTAAAGGTGTTTGCTTTCACTCGGCAGGATGCCACCGTTACCGGCTCAAGAGCAATAGTTGCCAACGACAACCGTGCTCCGGTGGCGCTCGCCGCGTAAGCGGCTAGCAAAACCAAATCTAAGTCCCGGGCCTTAGCCGGTTCGGGCGGGGTTCGCAGGCACCTGGCAACAGAAGCCTGCACTTTCCTCCCCCGCCATCGGATTTCCGACCCCTCGGGCAGGGCTCCGCGCGGGTCCCATTTACGGCTTCCCTGCCCCGGAAAAACCGCTAAGGTCGCGCCAATGACCAAGGAGCGCCGGATGGCCGAGGAAATTGATTACCGGCAGCTGATGAACAAGGCCTTCCGCCAGGTGATGGTGGATGTCCTGTCCCAGGTCGCGCGCGATGGCCTGCCGGGGAAGCATCACTTCCTGATCAGCTTCGACACGACCCATCCGGGGGTCGACATCGCCGATTTCCTGCGCCAGCGCTATCCGACCGAGATGACGATCGTGCTCCAGGAATGGTTCGCCGATCTCGCGGTGATGAAGGACCGCTTCTCGGTGACGCTCAACTTCGGCAACGTGCCTGAGACGCTCGTCATTCCCTTCGCCGCGATCAAGACCTTCGTCGATCCGAGCGTCGAGCTCGGCTTCAAGTTCGAGGCGCACGAGGTCGATTTCATCGGCGACGACAGCGAGCCCGACGGCGACGAGCCGCCGCCCGATCCCACCCCGCCCGCGCCGCAGCCGCCCTCCGGCGACGCGGAGGTGGTCAGCCTCGCCAAGTTCCGCGGCAAGCATTGAGCCTTCCCGACCCGCGCGGCCCCCGGACGATGCGCCTCACGCCGGAGATGGTGCGGCGCGCGTTCCGGGACGTGCCCGATCCGGGCCCGGATGGCAGCTTCGTCCCCTTCGACGAGGCGGAATCCGGCGCCGCGGCGGACCGGGTCCTCGCGGAACATGCGGGGGGTCCGGTCCATGTCTTCGCCTATGGCTCGCTGATCTGGAAACCTGATTTCGAGGTGACCGAGACGATCCGGGGCACGCTGCGCGGCTGGCACCGGTCGTTCTGCATCCACCTCACGCAATGGCGCGGCTCGCCGGCCAAACCCGGCCTCATGATGGCGCTGGAGCGCGGCGGCACCTGCGTGGGCCTGCTGCTGCGCGTCCCGGAGGCCGAGCGCCGCGAGGTCGTCGCCCGGCTGATCCGGCGCGAGATCCCGCGGGACGGGTTTGACATGGTCCGGTGGTCCCAGGTCGAGACGGCGCGGGGACGCATGCCCGCGCTGGTCTTCTGGGCCGGGCCGAAGGGGCCAGGGATCGAGCATCGCCTGCCGCTGCCGACGGTCGCGCACCGGCTCGCCCATGCCTGCGGCCACGGCGGATCGGGGGCGGAATACCTCTACAACACGGTCGAGCATCTCGAGGCGGCCGGGATCCGCGACCGCAATCTCTGGCGGCTGCAGGCGATGGTCGCGGACGAGATCGGCCGCTGGCCGCTGCCGAAGGGCTGAGGTCGCGCATAGGGGCGGCGGACCGAGGTCCGCCCTACGGTTCCGGGGGCGCCGGGCGGACCGAGGCCCGCCATCCCTCGGGTCAGAACGCGCCGGTCTCGAGGAAGTCGCTGCCGTCGAAGAGCTTGTCGACCCCGTCCGCGAGATCGTCGGCGACCTGCGGATGCGACAGCAGATAGTCCGAGGTCGGCCGGTCCCGCCGCTCCATCGCGAGCTGCACGGCCTCCCGCCACTCCTCGGGCTCCATGTCGCCGCGGCCGATCCACATCAGCGCCACGAGCTCGGCCTGCTGGTCGGGCTCGAGGTCCTCGACCTGCGCCGCGATCTCGGACCGGGTCATGTTGTCGGGGCTGTCCTGGAGCACCGCGGCGCCTTCGTCGTCGGTCGGGTTCGACCCGGAATCAGGAGAGACCAGCTCCTCCTGCGCCATGATGGCGCGCAGCTTGAGAACGAGGCTGCGCAGGAATTCCGGATTGAGCGAGATCTCTTCGTCCACGGCGAACCAGCCCTTCTGTGAATTCCGTCGCAACATAGGCCGTTCGCGCGACGACCGCCATAAGGCTTGCGCGGATTCCGGTTGGACCATCCGCCATGCGACGGTATACCGCCCCGGACCCTTCAAGATAACCGAGGAGACGCCGATGACCGCGACGCGCACCGAGACCGACAGTTTCGGACCGCTCGAAGTCGCCAGCGACCGCTACTGGGGCGCCCAGACCCAGCGGTCGATCATGAACTTCCCGATCGGCTGGGAGCGGCAGCCCGTCGCGATCCGCCGGGCGCTCGGCATCATCAAGCAGGCCGCCGCCGAGGTGAACATGGAGTTCGGCGACCTCGACCCGGCCATCGGCAAGGCGATCGTCGCGGCGGCGGAGGAAGTCGCGACCGGCAAGCTCGACGACCATTTCCCGCTCGTGGTCTGGCAGACCGGCTCGGGCACCCAGTCGAACATGAACGCGAACGAGGTGATCTCGAACCGCGCGATCGAGATGCTCGGCGGCGTGATGGGCTCGAAGAAGCCGGTGCACCCGAACGACCATGTGAACATGGGCCAGAGCTCGAACGACACCTATCCGACCGCGATGCATGTCGCGACCGCGATGCTGGCGCGCGACGTGACGCTGCCGGGGCTGCAGAAGCTGCACGCCGCGCTGGTCGAGAAGGCCGAGGCGTTCAAGGACATCATCAAGATCGGCCGCACCCACACCCAGGACGCGACGCCGCTGACGCTGGGCCAGGAATTCGGCGGCTACGCCTTCCAGGTCGAGCAGGGGATCAAGCGCGTCACCGCCGCGCTCCACAACATCTACCCGCTGGCGCAGGGCGGCACCGCCGTCGGCACCGGGCTCAACACCCGCAAGGGCTTCGCCGAGAAGATCGCGGCCAAGATCGCCGAGCTGACCGGCCTGCCCTTCGTCACCGCGCCGAACAAGTTCGAGGCGCTGGCGGCGAACGACGCGATGGTCGAGATGTCGGGCGCGCTCAAGACCGTCGCCACCTCGCTCTTCAAGATCGCGAACGACATCCGCCTGCTCGGCTCGGGCCCGCGCTGCGGTCTCGGCGAGCTGATCCTGCCGGAGAACGAGCCCGGCTCCTCGATCATGCCGGGCAAGGTCAACCCGACCCAGGCCGAGGCGCTGACCATGGTCTGCACCCAGGTGCTCGGCAACGACGCCACGGTCGGCTTCGCCGGTTCCCAGGGGCATTTCGAGCTCAACGTCTACAAGCCGGTGATCGCGCAGAACGTGCTGCAGTCGCTGCAGCTGATCGGCGACGCCTCCTCCGCCTTCACCGACAACTGCGTCGTCGGCATCGAGGCGGACGAGGAGCGGATCGGCAAGCTGATGTGGGAAAGCCTGATGCTCGTCACCGCGCTGGCGCCGACGATCGGCTACGACAATGCCACCAAGGTCGCGAAGACGGCGCACAAGAACCGCACCACGCTGAAGGAGGAAGCGATCAATCTCGGCTTCGTCGACGCCGAGACCTTTGACAGGGTGGTGCAGCCGAAGGATATGCTTGGTCCGAAGGACTGACACCAACCTCTGGGAGGCCGCGATGGACTGGCGGGGACGGCGCGAAAGCTCCAACATCGAAGACCGTCGCGGCTCGCGCATGGGCGGGATGGGCGGCATGGGCGGCCGCCCTGTCCGGGTCGGCGGGCTCGGCCTCATCGTCGTCCTGCTGCTCGGCGCCTTCTTCGGTGTCGACCTCTCCGGGGTGGTCGGACCGGACGACGGCTCCTACCAGGACGCCTCGACCTCCCCGAGCCCGAGCGATCCCCGGTCGGAGGAGTACCGCTCCTTCGTCGCCGTGGTGCTCGGCGAGACCGAGGACGTCTGGGGCCAGCTCTTCCAGGCCTCGAACCTCCGGTACGAGGACCCGACGCTGGTGCTGTTCTCGGGCGTCACCCGCTCGGCCTGCGGCACGGCGCAGTCGGCGATGGGGCCGTTCTACTGCCCGGTCGACCACAAGGTCTACCTCGACACCGATTTCTTCGACACGATGCAGCGCCAGCTCGGCGCCCGCGGCGAGTTTCCCCGCGCCTATGTCGTCGCGCACGAGGTCGGGCATCACGTCCAGAACCTGCTCGGCGTGCTCGGCCAAGTGAACCAGGCCCGCGGCCGCATGTCCGAGGCGGATGGCAACGCGCTTTCCGTCCGGGTGGAGCTGCAGGCCGACTGCTACGCCGGGATCTGGGCGAACGCGGCGCGCGACCGGCTCAACATCACCGACGACGACATCCGCCTCGCGCTCCAGACGGCGGCGGCGATCGGCGACGACGCGCTGCAGAAGGCGGCGCAGGGCTACGCGGTGCCGGACAGCTTCACCCATGGCACGTCCGAGCAGCGCCAGCAGTGGTTCTACCGCGGCTTCCGGAGCGGCGATCCGGACCAGTGCGACACGTTCAACGCCACTTCACTCTGAGGGCGCGCGCATGGCCGAGATCGTGAACCTTCGCAAGGCCCGCAAGCAGCTCCGCCGCGCCGCCGAACGGCGCGAGGCCGACGAGAACGCCGCGCGCCACGGGCTGACCAAGGGCGAGCGCCGGAGGCTCGAGGCCGAACGCGCGGCGGGCATCCGCCACCTCGACCAGCACCGCCGCGAGACCGAGGACTGAGGCGACGCGGCCCCGGAGCGGCGGCTTGGCCCGGCCCGAGAAACATTCGCTCACGCTGAGCGGCCACCGCACCTCGGTGAGCCTCGAGGCCGAGTTCTGGCGCGCCTTCCGCGAGATCGCGAAGGCCGAGGGGCGGCCGGTCAACGCGCTGGCGGCCGAGATCGACGCGACCCGCGCCCCCGACACCGGCCTCGCCTCGGCGATCCGGCTCCACGTCCTCGCCTGGTACCAGGCGCGCGGCTGAGCGGAGCGCCGCCGCCCCGGACCTGATCCGCGGGCCTCGGCGCCGTTTCCGGAGCGTCGCGCGCCGGACCCGGGGCCCCGGGTCAAGCCCGGGGGCAGCGGGGATCCGACCACCCCCACGGCCCCGCGAAGGGCCGCGCTTCGCCACGTCCCCGGGGCTCCCCTTGCGGCTGGCATCGGGGGGCGATAAGAGGGCGCGAAAAGCATCGAGGGGCGGGAAAATGCCCAGACTTGTCATGAAATTCGGCGGCACTTCCGTCGCCGATCTGGACCGCATCCGGAATGCCGCCGCCCGGGTCAAACAGGAAGTCGAGAACGGCTACGACGTCTGCGTCGTCGTCTCCGCGATGTCCGGAAAGACCAACGAGCTCGTCGGCTGGGTCCGCGACACCTCGGTGCTCTACGACGCGCGCGAATACGACGCCGTGGTCGCCTCCGGCGAGAACGTGACCGCCGGCCTGATGGCGCTCACGCTCCAGGAGATGGGCGTGCCGGCGCGGAGCTGGCAGGGCTGGCAGGTGCCGCTGCGCACCAATTCCACCCATGGCTCGGCCCGCATCGAATCGATCGAGACCGGGGGGCTGATCCGCAAGTTCGGCGAGGGGCTGCACGCGGTCATCGCGGGCTTCCAGGGCATCAGCCCCGAGGGCCGGATCACCACGCTCGGCCGGGGCGGCTCGGACACTTCCGCCGTCGCCTTCGCCGCCGCGCTCGAGGCCGAGCGCTGCGACATCTATACCGACGTCGACGGCGTCTACACGACCGATCCCCGGATCACCAAGAAGGCGCGCCGCCTCGGCAAGATCTCCTACGAGGAGATGCTCGAGCTCGCGAGCCTCGGCGCCAAGGTGCTGCAGACCCGCTCGGTCGAGCTCGCGATGCGCTACAAGGTGCGCCTCAGGGTGCTCAGCAGCTTTTCCGACGGGCCCGGAACGCTCGTCTGCGACGAGGAGGAAATCTTGGAAAGCAGTGTGGTGAGCGGGATCGCGCATTCCCGCGACGAGGCCAAGCTGACCCTCATCAGCGTCCAGGACCGTCCCGGGATCGCCGCGGCGATCTTCGGCCCGCTCGCCGAGGCGGGCGTGAACGTCGACATGATCGTGCAGAACATCGGCGCGGACGGCCGCACCGACATGACCTTCTCCTGCCCGGTCGACGAGGTGCCCCGCGCGCGCAAGGCGCTGGAGCACGCGGTGACCGAGGGCAGGATCGACCATCGCGGCCTCGACGTGAACGAGGAGGTCGCCAAGGTCTCGATCGTCGGCATCGGCATGCGCAGCCACGCGGGCGTGGCGCACAAGATGTTCGCCGCGCTGGCGGCCGAGGGCGTTAACATCAAGGTGATCACCACCTCCGAGATCAAAGTCTCGGTGCTCGTGGACCGCAAATATCTGGAACTGGCGGTTCAGGCGCTGCATGATACCTTCGAGCTGGAAAAGGCCAGCTGAGTTTCCTTGAGCCAAGGACGGTATATGTCCTTTTCCGACGCGGTTGACAGCCGGGTTATCCTGACGCGCCTGCGCGCCACGCTGGCAGAGCCCGGCGAGGGTCAGGAGCGGCTGAACCGGATCGTGGATCTGATCGCCGACGGGCTGGTCGCCGAGGTCTGCTCGGTCTACCTGCGCCGCGAGGACCAGATGCTCGAGCTCTGCGCGACGCGCGGGTTGAACCCGAACGCCGTGCACCAGACCCGGATGCGCGTCGGCCAGGGCCTGGTCGGCCGCATCGCCGATCAGGCCGAGCCGATCAACACCCCGAACGCGCCCGGCACCAAGGGTTTCCGCTTCATGCCGGAGACCGGCGAAGAAGTGTTCTCGAGCTTCCTCGGCGTGCCGATCCAGCGGCTCGGCGAGGTGCTGGGCGTGCTCGTGGTGCAGAATCGCGAGGCGCGCGAATACACCGACGACGAGATCTACGCGCTCGAGGTCGTCGCCATGGTGATCGCCGAGATGGCCGAGCTCGGCGCCTTCGTCGGCCCCGGCGCGATGGAGATCGCCCGGCCGCACAAGCTGCCGTTCTTCGTGCGCGGCCTCGTCGGGCAGGAGGGCGTGGCCGAGGGCGTCGTGCTGCTGCACGAGCCGCAGGTGCTGGTCAACAACCCGATCAGCGACGACCCCGCGCGGGAATGCGCCCGGCTGCGCGCCGCGATCGTCGGGCTGCGCGACGAGGTCGACCAGATGCTCGCCGCCGACTACCTGACCGCGACGGGCGAGCACCGCGACGTGCTCCAGGCCTACCGGATGTTCGCCCATGACAAGGGCTGGGTCCGGCGCATGGAGGATTCGATCGAGACCGGGCTCGCCGCCGAGGTCGCGGTCGAGAAGGAGCAGTCCGCGACCCGCGCGCGGATGAGCCGCGTCACCGATCCCTACCTGCGCGAGCGGCTGCACGATCTCGACGATCTCTCGAACCGGCTGCTGCGCCTGCTGGCCGGGGTCGATGCGACGAACGGCCGGGACATCCCGGACAACGCCGTCCTCGTCGCCCGCAACATCGGCCCGGGCGAGCTGCTAGACTACGGACGGAACCTCAAGGGCGTCGTGCTCGAGGAGGGCTCGGTCGGCAGCCACGCGGCGATCGTCGCCCGGGCGCTGGCGATCCCGCTGGTGATCCAGGCGACCCGCGTCACCCGCGAGGCGCTGAACGGCGACGTGATCATGGTCGACGGCGACCAGGGCGCGGTGCATCTGCGGCCCGAGGAAAGCGTCGCGCGCGCCTTCCGCGAGAAGATCGAGATGCGGGCCGAGGCGCAGCACGCCTATGCCACGCTGCGCGACAAGCCCGCCACCAGCCGCGACGGCGTGACGCTCAGCCTGCACATGAACGCCGGGCTGATGGCGGACCTGCCGAGCCTGCCGAAATGCGGCGCGGTCGGCGTCGGCCTGTTCCGGACCGAGCTGCAGTTCCTGATCCGCACCACGGTGCCGAAGCGCACCGATCTCGCCGCGCTCTATGCCCGGATCCTCGATTCCGCCGGCGAGAAGCCCGTCGTCTTCCGCACGCTCGACATCGGCTCGGACAAGGTCCTGCTCTACATGAAGCGGGGCGAGGAGCCGAACCCCGCCCTCGGCTGGCGCGCGATCCGCGTCGGGCTCGACCGCCCGGGCATCATGCGGATGCAGGTCCAGGCGCTGCTGCGCGGGGCGCGGGGGCGGCCGCTCAACGTGATGTTCCCCTTCGTCGCCGAATTCGCCGAATTCGAGGCCGGCCGCGAGATCCTGCTGCGCGAGGCCGAGCGCGAGGCGCGGCTCGGCAACGTGGTGCCCTCGGCGCTGCGCATCGGCGCGATGCTCGAGACGCCGAGCCTCGCCTACGCGCCCGACCGGTTCTTCGAACTCGCCGATTTCATCTCGATCGGCGGCAACGACCTGAAGCAGTTCTTCTTCGCCGCCGACCGCGAGAACGAGAAGGTGCGCCGCCGCTACGATTCGCTCAGCATCAGCTTCCTGACCTTCCTCGAGGAGGTCGTGAAGCGCTGCTCGGCGCATGGCACGCCGCTCTCGTTCTGCGGCGAGGACGCCGGCCGGCCGGTCGAGGCGCTGGCCTTCGCCGCCATCGGCTTCCGCAACCTCTCGATGCGGCCGGCCTCGATCGGTCCGGTCAAGGCGCTGCTGCGGCAGATCGAGCTCGGCGAGGTGCGGGCGCTTTTCGAGGAGGAGCGGTCGCACGGCCGCCGCTCGTTCCGGCCCGCGCTCGAGGCCTGGCTTGGCCGCGCGGGGCTCATGAGCTGAGGCTCAGCCGGAGGCGGCCTGCGCCAGCCGGTCGTTCCAGTTGCGGACCATCCCCGACACGCCCCGGAACGCCCCCGGCACCAGCGCCCGCGCCAGCAGCCGGTCGGGGTTGTAGGGCGGCGGATAGTCGATCTCCCGCGCCAGATCGCGGCGAAAGCCGAACCGGCTGTAATAGGGCTCGTCGCCCATCAGCACGATCCGCGTCCAGCCGAGATCGAAGGCGCGGCGCAGGCTCTCGTTCATGAGGATCGCGCCCAGCCCCTCGCCCTGGCGCGTCGGATGCACCGCCACCGGGCCGAGCAGCAGCGCCGCGTGGCCGGCGGCGCCGATCCGGCAGGGCCAGTAGCGGATCGCCCCCGAGACCGCGTCGAAATCGTCCCGCGCGATCAGGCAGAGATCGGCGACCGGATCGACCCCGGCGCGCAGCCGGTAGGAGGACAAGGCCGTCCGCCCGGGCGCGAACGCCAGGTCATAGAGGTATTCGACCTCGGCGAAGTCGTTGGGCGTCTCTTTGTAGATACGAAACATCGCGTGGGAGCGTCGCCGGTCCTAGGGGCCGCGGGCTCGGCCCGCTCGACACCGCGTTAGCATGAGCCTAACTGGGGGCAAAGCCAAAACCCCCCGGAGGCACCGATGTTTTACCGTCCCGGCCTGGAACCGCACGGGCTGCCGCATGATCCGTTCAAGGCGATCGTGACGCCGCGGCCGATCGGCTGGATCTCCACGCTGGACCGCGAGGGCCACGTGAACCTCGCCCCCTACAGCTTCTTCAACGCGGTCGCCGACCGGCCGCCGATGGTGGTCTACGGCAGCACCGGCACCAAGCCCGGCCTGACCGAGCGCAAGGACACGCTCGCCAATATCCGCGCCACCGGCGAATTCGTCGTCAACATCGTCTCCCGCGCGCTGCGCGACCCGATGAACGCCTCCTCGGCCGGGCTGCCCGCCGACGCGGACGAGTTCGAGGTGGCGGGACTGGAGAAGGCGCCCTCGCGCGTCGTCGCGCCGCCGCGGGTCAAGGCGGCGCCGGCGGCGCTGGAATGCCGGCTCTGGCAGGCGATCGACCTGCCCGGCGAATCGAACACGCTGGTGATCGGCGAGGTCGTGGGCGTGCATATCGACGACGCGATGCTGCGCGACGGACTGCTCGACATCACGCTCTACCAGCCGCTCTCGCGGCTCGGCTATCGCGATTACACCGCCGTGGCCGAGGTCTTCGCGCTGAGCCGGCCGAAGACTCGCTAGGACTTAATTCTACTCTTGATTGTGTTAGCGCCAGTCCGTTAACCTTTCGGTAACGCGGGCCGGAGAGATTGGGGATGCCCGGGCGACTGGGCAGCTGCTTGCAAACCCCACAGACCCTCCAGTCTGGATCGAGCGCCCCCTTCCTCCCCCCCCGGAAGGGGGCGCGCCCCTCTCCCCGACGCCTGCGCTGCCCCGGGCTTGATCCGGGTCCCCGACGCCATGTCCGAAAGGCCGCGCGCCGGCTTCGGGGCCTCGGGTCAAGCCCGGGGCAGCGGACCCCCCGCGGCGACGCCATGTCAGGGCAGGACCGCGCCCGGGTTCAGGATGCCGCGCGGATCGAGCGCGGCCTTGATCGCCCGCATCGCCGCCAGCCGGCCGGGATCGGCGTAGCGCGCCATGTCCCCGGTCTTGAGCCGCCCCACGCCATGTTCCGCGCTGACCGAGCCGCCGAGCGCGTGGGTGAGATCATGCACCGCTTCCTTCACCCGGCCCCGGATCGGATCGAAGTCCGCGCGCGGCACCCCGCGGGGCGGGAAGACGTTGAAATGCAGGTTGCCGTCGCCGAGATGGCCGAAGCAGTTGATCCGCAGCCCCGGCGCCACCCCTTCGACCGCCGCCGCCGCCCGGTCGATGAATTCGACCAGCCGCGACAGCGGGACGGAGATGTCATGGCTCGAGATCGAGCCGATCAGCCGGTTCGCCTCGGGGATGCGCTCGCGCACGGTCCAGAACGCGTCGCGCTGCGCGGCGCTCTGGGCGATCAGCGCGTCGACGGCGATCCCGCGCTCGAGCGCCTCGCCCAGCGTCTCCTCGAAGCGATCCGCGATGCGCGACCCCGGCCCGTCTCCGACCTCCGCGAGCACCGCCCAACCGGTTTCCGGGGCGGGCGGCGGCGCGACCTCGGGCAGCTTCTCGGCGAGAAAGGCGAGGCCCTGCGCGCTGATCAGCTCGAAAGCCTCGATGCTGGTGCCGAGCCGCTCGCGCGCGAGGTGAAAGAGGTCGAGCGCCTTGGCCGGCGACGCGACCGGGATCCAGGCCGTCGCGCGCTCGCGCGGGATCGGGAACAGCCGCAGGCTCGCGGCGGTGATCACGCCGAGCGTGCCCTCCGACCCGATCAGCAGGTCGCGCAGGTCGTAGCCCATGTTGTTCTTGTGCAGCCGCGTGAGATCACTCACCAGGCCGCCGTCCGCCATCACCGCCTCGATCCCGAGGCAGAGCGCGCGGGCGTTGCCGTAGCGCACGACGTTGACGCCCCCGGCGTTGGTGCCGAGCAGCCCGCCGATCCGCGCCGAGCCCTCGGAGGCGAGCGTCAGCGGAAAAAGCCGGTCCCGGTCGCGCGCCGCCGCCTGCGCCTCGGCGAGGATCACCCCGGCCTCGGCGACCAGCACGTCGTCCACGACGTCGAGGTCGCGGATCGCCCGCAGCCGCTCGGTCGAGATGAGGACCGGCAGCGGGCCCTCGCTCATCACCTGCCCGCCGACGAGGCCGGTGCCGCCCGAATAGGGCACGATCCCGACCCGCGCCTCGGCGCAGAGCCGGACCGCCGCCTGGACCCCGGCCACGTCCGCCGGCCGCAGCACCGCCGCCGCGCGCCCATGATAGCGGCCGCGCGGCTCCTCGAGATAGCGCGGCTCGGGCGGGACGACCCCGCCCGGCCCGAGCGCGGCTTCGAGCCGCCCGAGCAGCGCCCCGTCCGCGTCGCGCAACGTCGCCTCGGTCATCCGGCTTCTCCCCCGCTCGCCCGGCGGTCGGCGCGCAGGACGGCGTAAAGGACGTGGTCGCGCCAGCGTCCGTTGATCTGCAGGTATTTCTCCGCCGTGCCCTCGTGGCGGAAGCCCGAGCGTTCGAGCAGCGCGCGCGACGCGGCGTTCTCCGGCAGGCAGGCCGCCTCCACCCGGCTGAGGTCCAGCGTGGCGAAGGCGTAGTTGAGCGTCGCGGAAAGCGCCTCGGACATGTAGCCCTGCCGGGCGAAATCCGGGCCGATCCAGTAGCCGACCTGCGCCGACTGCGCCGGTCCCCGGCGGATGTTGTCGAGCGTCAGCGCGCCCATCAGCCGCGCGTCCTCGCGCCGGATCAGGAAGAAGGCGAGCGCCCGTCCCTCCTCCCGCGCGCGCTGCGCCCAGTAGACGCGGCTGCGGAAGGCGCGGCGGGAGAAATGGTCGGTGGACCAGCTCGGCTCCCAGGGGCGCAGGAATTCGGCGCCCTCGCGACGGATGTCGCTCCAGGCGCCGTGGTCGTTCATTTCCGGCAGCCTGAGCGCCAGTCGCCGCGTCTCGACGATGAGCGGCGCGGGGCGGCGGAAAGGCAGCACCGCGCCCCCTCAGGCGGCGAGGCGCCGGGCAAGCTCCGCGCGGTCGGGCGCCTGCGCGACCGGGCCGAGCAGCGCGAGCGCCGGTTCGGACTGTCCCGCGATCTTCTCGGCGAAGGCGCGCAGGGAGGCGAGATCGACCGCGTCGATCCGGCCGATGGTTTCCTCGACGCTCGGCACGCGGTCCCAGATCGCGATCATCCGCGCCAGCCGCTCGGCCCGCGCGGTGGGGCTTTCGAGCCCCATGAGCAGCCCCGCCTTCATCTGCGCCCGCGCCCGCTCGAGCTCGGCCACGCTGAAACCCTCGGCGGCGCGCTTGAGCTCGTCGACGATCAGGCCGGAAAGCTGGCCGATCTCGTCCGGTCCGGTGCCGGAATAGATCGTCACCAGCCCGGTGTCGTCATAGGCGCCGGCCTGGGCGAAGATCGTGTAGCAGAGGCCGCGCTTCTCGCGGATCTCCTGGAACAGCCGCGAGGACATGCCGCCGCCGAGCGCCGTCGCGTAGATCTGCGCGGCATAGGCCGCGTCCGAGCGCACCGCCGGCGCCTCGAAGGCCAGCGCCACATGCGCCTGCTCGAGATCGCGCTCGTCGCGCCGCTCGCCGCCCCTGAACCGCGCCGGCAGGACCGCGAGGCCGCGCCGCGGCTTCAGCCCGCCGAACAGCCGTTCCGCCGCGCGCACCACCGCCTCGGGGTCGATGCCCCCGGCCGCGGAGATGATCATCTGGCCCGGGCCGTAATGCTCGCGCACGAAGCCGGAGAGATCGTCGCGGCCGAAGTTCGACACCCGCTCGCTGGGGCCGAGGATGGTCCGGCCGAACGGCTGGTTCGGGAAGGCCGCTTCCTGCAGCCAGTCGAAGATGATGTCGTCGGGCGTGTCGAGCGCCTGGCCGATCTCCTGCAGGATCACGCCGCGCTCGACCTCGATGTCGCCGGTGTCGAAGATCGGATGCAGCACGATATCCGCGAGGATGTCGAAGGCGAGATCGACGTCGGCCTTCAGCACCCGCGCGTAATAGGCGGTCATCTCCTTGCCGGTATAGGCGTTGATATAGCCGCCGACGTCCTCGATCTCCTCGGCGATCCGGAGCGCGGAGCGCGTCGGCGTGCCCTTGAAGGCCATGTGCTCGAGAAAATGCGCGATGCCGTTCTGCTCGACGCGCTCGTGCCGCCCGCCCGCCGTCAGCCAGATCCCGATCGCGGCGGAATGCAGCCCCGGCATCGGCTCGGTCACGACGCGAAGCCCGTTCGCGAGCCGGTGGATCGCGACGCTCACGCGATCTTCTCCCCGGCGACGATCGCCTCGATCGCCGCGAGATCGTTCGGGACCCTGGTCACCCGCTCCGGCCGGTCGAAGAGATCCGCCATGCCGGGCGGCAGCGCCGGCCGCACGCCGCAGGCCGCCTCGACCGCGTCGGGGAACTTCGCCGCGTGCGCGGTCGCGAGCACGACCATCGGCACCGCGGGATCGCCGCGCTTCGCGCGGGCCGCGTGGACCGCGACGGCGGTATGCGGGCAAATGACCTGGCCCGTCCCGGCGAGCACGTCGCGGATCGTCGCGCGGGTCTCCTCCTCCGAGGTCCGGGCGCTGTCGAATTCGGCGCGCAGCCGGTCGACCGCGCCCTGCGACAGCGCGAATTCGCCCAGGGTGCCGAGCTCGCCCATCAGCTCGGCCACCGCCGGACCCTCGCGGTCGTAGAGCTCGAACAGCAGCCGCTCGAAATTCGAGCTGACCTGGATGTCCATCGAGGGGCTGATCGAGGGTTCGACCCCGCTCTTCACATAGGCGCCCGATTCGAGCGTGCGGTGCAGGATGTCGTTCTGGTTGGTCGCGATCACCAGCCGGTCGATCGGCAGCCCCATCCGCTTCGCGACATAGCCGGCGAAGACATCGCCGAAATTGCCGGTGGGGACGGTGAAGCTGACCTTGCGCCCCGGCGCGCCGAGCGCCACGGCGGCGGTGAAATAGTAGACGGCCTGCGCCAGCACCCGGGCCCAGTTGATCGAATTGACCCCGGCGAGACCCACGCCGTCGCGGAAGGCATGGTCGTTGAACATGTCCTTCACCCGCGCCTGGGCGTCGTCGAAATCGCCGGCGATGGCGAGCGCGTGGACATTGGCGTCGGCGGGCGTCGTCATCTGCCGCCGCTGCACGTCGGAGACGCGGCCGTCGGGGAAGAGGATGAAGACCTCGACGCCGGCGCGCCCCCGGAAGGCCTCGATCGCGGCCGAGCCGGTGTCGCCGCTGGTCGCGCCGACGATGGTGATGCGCTTGCCGGACTTCGCGAGGCTCGCCTCGAAAAGCTGCCCGATCAGCTGCATCGCCACATCCTTGAACGCGAGCGTCGGCCCGTGGAAGAGCTCGAGCAGCCAGTCGTTCGGCCCGATCTGCGTCATCGGGCAGCGCACGACATGGTTGAAGGAGGCATAGGCGCGCGCGATGATGCCGCGGAACTCCGCCTCCTCGAAGGCCGCGCCGACGAAGGGCCACATCACCCGGAAGGCGACCTCCTCGTAGGGCAGCCCGGCGAAGGCGGCGATCTCGGCTTCGGTCAGGGTCGGCCAGGCCTCGGGCAGGTAGAGCCCGCCGTCGCGCGCCAGCCCGGCGAGCATCGCTTCCTCGAAGCCGAGGACGGGGGCCGCGCCGCGCGTGGATACGTATCGCATCGTTCTGATAATGTCCGTTCAGTCGGTCCGGCTCTTGATACGCCAGAGCCAGTAAAGTGTCATCCCCGCCCAGGCGACCGCAAGCCCGAACCAGGTGATCGCATATTGCAGGTGGTCGTTCGGGATATTGACCGTCACCGGCAGCGCCAGCGGGGCGGCCGCGTCGTCGCTCGCCTCGGTCACCACCATCACCGGATCGGTGCCGAGCGCCGCGCTCATCGCCCCGACGTCGCGCGCGAACCAGATGTTCTTCGCGAGATCCGGCGCGTCGGTGAAGCCGTCGGTCTCGTCGGGCCAGAGCAGCGAGCCCCGCACCCGGATCGGGCCGAGATGGCGGGCCGCGTCCTTCTCGGCGATCGGAACGAAGCCGCGGTCGAGCAGGATGAGCCGGCCATCCGCGAGCCGGAACGGGACGATCACGCGATAGCCGACGCCCTGCCCCGGCGCGGAGGTATAGACGTGCAGCTCTCCCGGCTCGATCGCGCCCGCCTCGAGCACCCGCAGGTACTGGTCGCGCGCCGGATCCGGATCGGGCGGCACGGTCACGGGCTCCGCCGCGAGCCGGGTCTCGATCCGGTCGATAATCTCGGTCTTCCAGTGCAGTCGCTGCACCTGCCAGAGACCGAGCCAGACCAGGACCGCGCAACCGGCGAGCCCGAGGACCAGCGCCGGGAGCATGCGTCGGATCATTTCCGTGTCCCCCGGAAGCGAAGGGCGCGGAGCAAGGGCCCCGCGCCCAGGGACGCCCGTCGTCTCGGGGCGCGGATCAGTGCGCGGCGTGCGACACCCCGCCGCCCCAGATGTAGACGGCGGCGAAGAGGAACAGCCAGACCACGTCGACGAAGTGCCAGTACCAGGCCGCCGCCTCGAAGCCGACGTGCTGCTCCTGGGTGAAATGCCCGGCGTAGACGCGGGCGAGGCAGACCGCGAGGAAGATCGTGCCGACGATCACGTGGAAGCCGTGGAAGCCCGTCGCCATGAAGAAGTTCGCGCCGTAGATGTTGCCGGCGAACGAGAACTCGGCGTGGCTGTATTCGTAGATCTGGAAGATCGTGAAGATCACCCCGAGCACGATGGCGAGCCAGAGGCCGTATTTCATCTGCTCCCGGTCGTTCTCCTCGGCGATCGCATGGTGCGCCCAGGTCGCCGCGCAGCCCGAGCACAGCAGGATCAGCGTGTTGATGAGCGGCAGGTGCCAGGGGTTGAAGGTCTCGATCCCGGCCGGCGGCCAGACGCCCGGCGTGACCGTGATGCCCTCGATCGTCCCCATCGGGTACATCGCGTGCTTGAAGAAGGACCAGAACCACGCGGCGAAGAACATCACCTCGGAGATGATGAACAGCACCATCCCGTAGCGCAGCCCGATGCGCACCACCGGCGTATGATCGCCCTCCTGCCCCTCCGAGATCACGTCCGACCACCAGGCGAACATGGTGTAGAGCACCATCGCGAGGCCGATGAGGCCGATCCAGGGCCCATGGTCGTGGAAGTAGAGGACCGCGCCGAGCAGCATGACGAAGGCGCCGACCGCGCCGAGGAAGGGCCAGACGCTCGCTGGCAGGATATGGTAGTCGTGGTTCTTGTAGCCGGCCATCTCGGGCGTCCTTCTCTACTGTTCGAGCGTCTGGTCGGGACTCGCCGCGGGCCCGGCGGCGAGGCGGGTCGCCGGATCACCGGCGCGGGTTTTCTCGATCGTGGCCGGCGCCATGCGTTCCTCCTCCGGCACTTCGGTCGGGAACATCGTGTAGGAGAGCGTGACCGCCTTGAGGTACGAGGCGTCGGCGTCCTTGACGAGTTCGGGGTCGACGAAGAACGTGATCGGCATCTCGATCCGCTCGCCCGGCCGGAGCACCTGCAGGTCGAAGCAGAAGCAGGCGATCTTGTCGAAGAACCGCCCGGCGATGTCGGGGGCCACGTTATAGGCGGCCTGGCCCGCGGTGACCTCGTCGGTCGGGTTGTAGGCCTCGTAGAAGGCGAGGCCGGTCTCGCCGATCCGGACCTTCATCTCGCGCTGCATCGGGCGGAACTTCCACGGCATGTCCTTGGCGACATTCGCGTCGAAGCGCACCGTGATCATCCGGTCCAGCACCTCGTCCGGCGCCTGCTCCGCGACCTGCGTCGTGCCGCCATAGCCGGTGGTGCGGCAGAACCAGCTGTAGAACGGCACCGCGACGAAGCTGAGGCTCACCATCACGACGACGACGCCGGCGAGGCGGAAGGCCAGACGGCGGTTGGCGTTGGCGGCGCGGTCCGGATCGGGGGGCGTGGTCATGGCTCAGTTCCCATTGCCTGGCAGCATCTGCGACGCCGGCGCGGGGTCGCGGTGGCCGACCGCGACGCCCTGGCTGAGCTTCACCACCGTGACCGCGAAGACCAGCACGACGAAGCCGACCAGCACGAGGCCGACCCCGAGGTTGCGGCTGCGCCGCCGTCCATAGATCTCATGGCTGTCGGGCCGCATCGCTCCGCCCCCCTCAGACCAGCGTCGGCCAGCCGAGGCCGGCGAAGGCCCCGCCGGCGCGAAGCCCCGCCTCGGCGAGGAACAGGCAGAAATGCAGGAAGAGATAGACGATCGAGAACCAGAAGAAGCGCTTCTCGACGCGATAGCCGTCGGCCTCCGCCGTCGCCTCGTCGCGCCAGCGGATCGCGATGGCGCCTTTCAGGAGCATCGCGTTCAGGATCGCCGCGCCGGCGAGATAGACCGGGCCGCCGATCGTGGTGAAGGCGGGCAGGATCGCGACGGGGGCGAGGATCAGCGAATAGACGAGGATCTGCTGGCGCGTGACCTTCGGCCCCGCGGTCACCGGCAGCATCGGCACGCCGGCCTTGGTGTAGTCATCGTTCCGGAACAGCGCCAGCGCCCAGAAATGCGGCGGGGTCCAGAGAAAGATCAGCAGGAACATGAGGCAGCTCTCGAGCGAGACGCCCCCCGTGGCGATCGCCCAGCCGATCATCGGCGGGAAGGCCCCGGCCGCGCCGCCGATGACGATGTTCTGCGGCGTCGAGCGCTTCAGCCACATCGAGTAGATCACGGCGTAGAAGAAGATGGTGAAGGCGAGCAGTCCGGCGGCGAAGGCGTTCGCGAAGAGCGCGAGCATCACGACCGAGAAGCCCGAGAGCGCGACGCCGATCGCCAGCGCCTCGCCGCGGGGGACGCGGCCCGAGGGGATCGGCCGGCCGGCGGTCCGGCGCATCACCGCGTCGATGTCCCAGTCCCACCACATGTTGAGCGCGCCCGAGGCCCCGGCCCCGACCGCGACGCAGAGGATCGCGGCGAAGGCGACGACCGGATGCACCGGGACCGGCGCGCACAGGAGCCCGACCGCCGCGGTGAAGATCACGAGCCGCATGACGCGGGGCTTCAGCAGCTCGACGTAATCGCCGAATTGCGCCTCGTGGGGCGGGACATTCTCGATCCAGCCGGTCTCGCTCATTCTTTCCCCGCTTGGCTCACTGGCCCGGCGGACGCGTCCGCGCGCCCCGCCGGCCGCTTAGTTGGCCTGCGCCACTCCGTCCGGCGACGCCGTGCCGCCGTATTCCTCGATCGCCCAGTCGAGCCAGGCCTTGTACTGCTCGGCGCTCACCACCTTGACGGTGATCGGCATGAAGCTGTGGTCCTTGCCGCAGAGCTCCGAGCACTGGCCGAAGTAGATGCCTTCCTTCTCGGCGCGGAACCAGGTCTCGTTGAGCCGGCCCGGCACCGCGTCCATCTTCACGCCGAAGGCGGGGATGGTCCAGGAATGGATCACGTCCGCGCCGGTGGTCAGAAGCCGCACCGTCGCGTTCACCGGCACGACCACCGCGGTATCGGTCGCGAGCAGGTAGAGGTCGTCGGTATAGCCATAGGCCTCGAGATCCTCGCGCGCCAGCATCAGGCTGTCGAAGGCGAATTCGTTCTCGGGATAGTCGTAGCTCCAGTACCACTGGTTGCCTGTGGCCTTGATGGTCAGGTCCGGCTCGGGCACCTCGAGCTGCTTGAACAGGATCGGCAGCGAGAAGGAGCCGATCACGATCAGGATCAGCACCGGGATCAGCGTCCAGGCGATCTCGATCTTGGTGTTGTGCGTGAAGCTCGCCGGGGTCGGATTGGCCTTCCGGTTGAACTTGACGACGCAGATCGCGAGCAGCGCGGTGACGAAGAGCACGACGAACAGCATGATCCAGTGGATCATACCCGAGAGCCAGTGCATGTCATGCGCGACCGGCGTCACCGCCGGCTGGTAGTTCACGCCGCCGGGAACCGGCGCCCCGATCACGGGCAGGTCGGTGGGCTCGCCCGCCGTCTGTCCGAAGACCGCGCCTCCGGACATCAGCGTGGCAAGGCCGATCCAAAGGGCGATCAGGAGCTGCTTCATGGCGTTCGTCCCTGCGTCGTGCGACCCGTCAGTCCTCGTCGCGGGACGGTGCGAGCCGTGTTGTAACCGTTCGAAGATGAACCATATTGGGGCTCAAAGAACAAGCCGCGCCTTTGGTATTACGCCACCGTGCGCCTGTCACCGAGCGATCCCGAGGAGGCGCGTCGTGCAGCCCACACCCCGATTCCGGCCCTTCGAAACCCACCTCGACGAGGGGCTCGCGCTCGCGGAGCTGCGGCTCTCGGTCGCGGGCGCCGACGATGGCGAGCTCTTCCTCGAGCGGCGGCGGAGCGAGGCCCTGCTGTTCGACGACGGGCGCCTGCGAACCGCGAGCTACGACGCCGCCGAGGGGTTCGGCCTGCGCGCGGTCCATGGCGAGACCGTCGGCTACGCGCATTCGACCGAGATCTCCGAGGCGGCGCTCACCCGCGCGGCCGAAACCGCGCGGCTCGCGGTCGGGACGGGCGGCGGCGTGCTCGCCGCGCCGCCGAAGCCGACCAACCAGCGGCTCTACACCGACCACGACCCGTTCGACGACGCGGCCTTCGCGGTGAAGGTCGAGATGCTGCGCGAGATCGACGCCTATGTCCGCGCGCTCGACCCGAGCGTGGCGCAGGTCTCCGCGAGCCTCGCCGCCTCGATGCAGGAGGTCGAGATCCTGCGCCCCGAGGGCGACCGGTACGCCGAGGCGCGCCCGATGGTGCGGCTCAACATCTCGGTCATCGTCGAGGAGAACGGCCGCCGCGAATCGGGCGGCGCCGGCGGCGGCGGGCGCTACGGCCTCTCGCCGCTGATGGGCACCGACCACTGGAAGGCGGTGGCGCGCGAGGCGCTGCGAATCGCCAAGGTGAACCTCCGGGCCGAGCCAGCCCCCGCCGGCGTGATGGACGTCGTGCTCGGCCCGGGCTGGCCCGGCATCCTCCTGCACGAGGCGATCGGCCACGGGCTGGAGGGCGACTTCAACCGCAAGCGGACCTCGGCCTTCGCCGGGCTGATGGGCACGCGGATCGCCGCGCCCGGCGTCACCGTGGTCGACGACGGCACGATCCCGGACCGCCGCGGCTCGATCTCCTTCGACGACGAGGGCACGCCCTCGAACCGGACCGTGCTGATCGAGGACGGCATCCTCGTCGGCTACATGCAGGACCGGCAGAACGCGCGGCTGATGGGGGTGGCCCCGACCGGCAACGGCCGGCGCGAGAGCTTCGCCCACGCGCCGATGCCCCGGATGACCAACACGATCATGCTGGGCGGCGAGACCGATCCGAAGGACCTGCTCGCCGATCTCAGGGACGGGATCTACGCGGTCGGCTTCGGCGGCGGCCAGGTCGACATCACCAACGGCAAGTTCGTCTTCTCCTGCACCGAGGCCTATCGCGTGAAGGACGGCAAGGTCGGCGCCCCGGTGAAGGGCGCGACGCTGATCGGCGACGGCGCGACCGCTCTCAGGCACATCAAGGGGATCGGGAACGACATGGCGCTCGACCCCGGCATGGGCAATTGCGGCAAGAACGGCCAGTGGGTGCCGGTCGGCGTCGGCCAGCCGACGCTGCTGATCGGCGGGCTCACGGTCGGCGGCAGCGCTTAGGGCGGACCGCGGTCCGCCGATCCGGCGAAGGCGGCGGACCGAGGTCCGCCCTACGCTTCCCTCACCGCCCTGCTAACCCGCGCTTAACCCCTCCCCCGCATCTGCGAGGGGAGGAGGCGCGCGCATGACCCATGACATCCCGACCCAGCCCGGGGCCCGGCCGCCCCGGAGCCGCGAGGCGCTGATCGACTGGCTGCGGCTCGCCCGGTCGCGCCGGGTCGGACCCGCGACCTTCGCGCGCCTGATGGCCGAGCACGGCTCGGCCGCGCGCGCGCTCGCCGCCCTGCCCGCGCTCGCCGCGCGCGCCGGGGACACTGGTTACGCCCCCTTCCCGCGCGCCGAGGCCGAGGCCGAGCTCGCGCGGGGCGAGGCGCTCGGCGCGCGGCTCCTCGCGCTCGGCGGTCCGGACTACCCGCGCCATCTCGCCACGATCGCCGATCCCCCGCCGGTGCTCTGGGCGCTCGGCGATCCCGCGCTCTGCGAAAAGCCGGTGGTCGCGCTGGTCGGCGCGCGCAACGCCTCGGCGCTCGGCTGCCGGATGGCGGCGCGGCTGGCGCATGACCTCGGCGCGGCGGGATTCGTCACCGTCTCGGGCCTCGCCCGCGGCATCGACGCCGCCGCGCACCGCGCCTCGCTCGACACCGGGACGATCGCGATCCAGGCGGGCGGCGTCGACGAGGTCTATCCGCCCGAGAACGCCGCGCTCGCGCGCGACATCGCGGCGCGCGGGCTGCGGCTCTCGGAGACGCCGATGGGCCACCCGCCCCGGACCCAGGACTTTCCCCGGCGCAACCGGATCATCTCGGGGCTCGCGCTCGGGGTCGTCGTGGTCGAGGGCGCGCTCCGCTCCGGCAGCCTCATCACCGCCCGCGCCGCGCTCGATCAGGGGCGCGAGGTGATGGCGGTGCCGGGCAACCCGCTCGACGCGCGCGCGGCCGGCTGCAACGCGCTGATCCGCGACGGCGCGACGCTGGTCCGCGACGCCGCCGACGTCGCCGAGGCGCTCGCCGCGCTCCTGCCGCGCGCGCCGGCGCCGGCGCCGGCCCGGATCCCGGCGCCCCCCGCGGATCCGTCCCCGGCCGCCCCCGCCTTCGCCGGGGATCTCGGCGCCCGGGTCCTCGCCCTGCTCGGGCCGGTGCCGGTCGACGAGGATGCGCTGACCCGCGACCTCGGCGCCGGCGCGGCGGAGGTCGCGGCCGCGCTGCTCGAGCTCGAGCTCGCCGGCGCGCTGCTGCGGCATCCCGGCGGCGGCGTCGGCCTCGCCCCGCGCGAGCCCGGCCCCCGCCACGGCACCCCCTGAAGGATCCGCCCCGACGCCCTCGGGGCGGCGGTCTCGGACGAGCTCGGCCCGGCTCGCCGGCGGCCCCTATTATATCGTGGCGCGGAGGGCCCGAGTCGGCGGCCGGCCGGGCGGACCGCCGCCATCCGGCGACACCCCTCGGTTGACAAGCTTCGCGGTTGGTCACATCTAAGCCGCCGTCGCGCCCCGAGGCGGCGCGGCGTTGAAAGGGTTCGCATGGCCGTCGTCGTCGTCGAGTCGCCCGCGAAGGCGAAGACCATCAACAAGTACCTCGGGTCGGATTTCACCGTCCTCGCCTCCTACGGGCATGTCCGCGACCTGCCGCCGAAGGATGGCTCGGTCGATCCCGACCACGACTTCGAGATGAAGTGGGAGGTCGCCTCCGACAGCCAGAAGCACATCCGCGCGATCGCCGAGGCGCTGAAGGACGACGACAAGCTCATCCTCGCCACCGACCCCGATCGCGAGGGCGAGGCGATCTCCTGGCATCTCCTCGAGGCGCTGACCAAGCGCAAGGCGATCAAGAAGGACACCGCCGTCGAGCGCGTGGTGTTCAACGCGATCACCAAGACCGCGGTGACGACCGCGATGGAGAACCCGCGCCAGATCGACATGGAGCTGGTGGACGCCTATCTCGCCCGCCGCGCGCTCGACTATCTCGTGGGCTTCCGCCTCTCGCCGGTGCTCTGGCGCAAGCTGCCGGGCGCCAAGTCGGCGGGCCGGGTGCAGTCGGTCGCGCTGCGCCTGATCGTCGAGCGCGAGATGGAGGTCGAGGCCTTCAAGGCGCGCGAATACTGGAGCGTGAAGGCGCTGCTCGGCACGCCGCGCGGCGACGCCTTCGAGGCGCGGCTCGTCACGCTCGACGGGAAGAAGCTCGACAAGTTCGACCTCGGGACCGAGGCCGCGGCGACCCGCGCCGTCGCCGAGATCGACGCCCGCGACCTCACGGTCGGCTCGGTCGAATCGAAGCCCGCCAGCCGCAATCCCTCCGCGCCCTTCATGACCTCGACGCTGCAGCAGGAGGCGAGCCGCAAGTTCGGCTTCGGCGCGCGCCAGACGATGAACGCGGCGCAAAGGCTCTACGAGGCGGGCCACATCACCTACATGCGGACCGACGGCATCGACATGGCGCCGGAGGCGGTGATGGCCGCGCGCGACGTGATCAAGGCGCGCTACGGCGAGGACTACGTGCCGAAGTCGCCGCGCATGTACAAGAACAAGGCCAAGAACGCGCAGGAAGCGCATGAGTGCATCCGGCCGACCGACATGGGCGCGAGCCCGGAGAAGCTCCGGCTCGAGGCCGATCAGGCCAAGCTCTACGACCTCGTCTGGAAGCGCTCGCTCGCGAGCCAGATGGAGGCGGCGCGGTTCGAGCGGACCACGATCGAGGTGACCTCGGCCGACACCGCCGTGGGCCTGCGCGCCTCGGGCCAGATCGTGACCTTCGACGGCTTCCTCAAGGTCTACATGGAAGGCCGCGACGACGAGGATTTCGAGCTCGTCGACGACGAGGACGGCGGCCGCCTGCCCCGGATCGTCGCGGGCGAGCCGGCCGACAAGCGCCGCGTCACGCCGGAGCAGCATTTCACCCAGCCGCCGCCGCGCTACACCGAGGCGACGCTGGTGAAGCGGATGGAGGAGCTCGGCATCGGCCGGCCCTCGACCTATGCCTCGATCGTCTCGACGATCCAGGAGCGCGACTACGTCTACAAGGACAAGAACCGTCTGATGCCGCGCGACAAGGGGCGGCTGGTGACGGCCTTCCTCGAGAGCTATTTCGGCAAGTACCTCGACTACAACTTCACCGCCGACCTCGAGGAGGACCTCGACAAGGTCACGACTGGCGAGGAGGACTGGAAGGCGCTGCTGGCGCGGTTCTGGACCGATTTCTCCGCCGCGCTCGGCGAGACGGCGGAACTGCGCATCACCGACGTGCTCGAGAAGATCAACGAGGTGCTCGAGCCGCATCTCTTCCCGGTGACGCCCGAGGATCCCGAGCCCCGCCGCTGCAAGGCCTGCGGCGTCGGGCGCCTCAGCTTGCGCACCGCGCGTTCGGGCGGGGCCTTCATCGGCTGCTCCAACTATCCCGAATGCCGCTATACCCGCCCCCTCGCGGGCGAGGTCGAGGGCGGCGACGCGGCGGGGCCGGATGGCAAGCTGCTCGGCTATGACGACGCGGGCACGCCGGTCTCGCTGCGGGTCGGGCCCTACGGGCTCTACGTGCAGCTCGGCGAGGTGACCGAGGAGACGCCGAAGCCGAAGCGCGCCTCGATCCCGAAGGGCATGGACCCTTCGGCGGTCGATCTCCAGCGCGCGCTCGACATGCTGGCGCTGCCCCGGCTCATCGGCCTGCATCCCGACGACGGCGAGAAGGTCGAGGCCTCGATCGGGCGGTTCGGGCCTTATGTGAAGCACGGCAAGATCTACGCGAACATCAAGGATCCCGAGGAAGTGCTGACGATCGGCATGAACCGGGCGATGGAGGTGCTGGCGCAGAAGGCGGCGCGCGGCGGCGGGCGCGCGGCGGTGAAACCGCTCCGCGTGCTCGGCGAGCATCCCGAGGGCGGCGAGATCGCGCTCTACGAGGGGCGCTACGGGCCTTACGTGAAATGGGAGAAGGTCAACGCGACGGTGCCGAAGGAAACGGCGCCCGAGGCGGTGACCCTCGAACAGGCGCTGGAACTCATCGCGGCGAAACGGCCGGCGAAGAAGACCGCCGCCAAGAAGGCGCCCGCGAAGAAGACCGCGGCGAAGAAGGCTCCGGCCAAGAAGGCCGCGACGAAGAAAGCCGCCCCGAAGGCGGCCGCGAAGAAGACCGCCCCGGGCGAGTAACCCGCGGCGCATCCCTCCGGCTGTCCCGGACCCGATCCGGGGCCTCGACGCCCTCGCGGCGCCTCACGGAAATGGCCTCGAGGTCCCGGATCGGGTCCGGGACAGCGGTGTATGGGCGGAGATGCCGCGCGCCAGCGGTCGACGCCCCCTTCCCGCTGCTCCGGGCTCGACCCCACGGAAATGGCCGCGAGGTCCCGGAGCAAGTCCGGGACAGCGGAGCGCGAGCGGGAAGACGGCGCCCGTACGGATGACGCCACGCGCCCGTTCCCGCTGCCCCGGGCCTGACCCGGGGCCTCGACCCCCTCGCGGGACCGCGCGGAAATGGCCGCGAGGTCCCGGACCAGGTCCGGGACAGCGGAGCGCGCGTGGCGACGCCGCGCGCACGCCTCCCTTCCGTGCCCCTCGCGGGGGTCACCGCCTCGCGCCACGCCCGCGTGGGTGGAAATGCCGCGCCCCGGCGGCCTTGACCCGGCCTGCCCCGCGCTACCTCATGCGGCGAACGCAACCGGGAGGATCCTCCATGTCCTATTCGCGTCGCGACGCGCTCCGCGTCGCCACCATCGCCGGGGCCGCCGCCGGCGCGGCGCTGGCGAGCTTCAAGGCCGACGCCCAGGAAATGGCCGGCGACTCCTACGAGACCGCGGCGGGCCCGGTCACGATCCATCCGGTGGAGCACGCCTCCTTCGTGATGACCACGCCCGGCCTCGTCCTCTACGTCGATCCGGTCGGCGGCGCCGATCTCTACGAAGGGCTGCCCCCCGCGGGGCTCATCCTGATCACCCACGAGCACCAGGATCATTTCGACGTCCCGACGCTCGAGGCGCTCACCGGCGAGAACACCCGGCTCATCACCAATCCCGCGGTCTTCGACAAGCTGCCGGCCGATCTCCGCGCCAAGGCGACCCCGATCGCGAATGGCGAGGCCACGACGGCGGGCGAGATCGGGATCGAGGCGGTCCCGGCCTACAACCTGACCGAGGACCGGCTCAAGTACCATCCGAAGGGCCGCGACAACGGCTATGTGCTCACGATCGGCGGGCAGCGGATCTACGTCGCGGGCGATACCGAGGACACTCCGGAGATGCGGGCGCTCACCGGTATCGCGATCGCCTTCGTCCCGATGAACCTGCCCTATACGATGGATGTCACCCAGGCCGCAGACGCCGTCGCCGCCTTCGCGCCGCGCGTCGTCTATCCCTACCACTACGGCGAGAGCGACCTCGCGGCCTTCGCGAGCGGGCTCGAGGCGGCCGGCGGGTCGAGCCAGATCGTGCTCGGCAAGTGGTATCCCGCCGCCGGGTGAGGATGGTGAGCGGAATCGCCCACGTCTGCCGGGCGCCGTAGGGTGGGCGATTCCGCCCACCGCGACCGCGCCGCGATTTCCCGTGCCGATCTCCCCGCGGCGTGCTAACGCGGGCGGATGAACCAGCTCCCGACCGAAGCCCAGCTGCTCGAATGGCTGCGCGACAATCCGACCACGACGACGAAGCGCGACATTTCCCGTGCCTTCGGGCTCAAGGGCGCGGCCAAGGTCGAGCTGAAGCAGATGCTCGCCCGGCTCGCGCGCGAGGGGAAGATCGCGAAGAAGGGCAAGCAGGCCCGGCCGGCGGGCGAGCTTCCGCCCGTGCTCGTGCTGCGTGTCGCCGAGGTGGACCGGGACGGTGATCTCTGGGGCGAGCCGGAGGAGTGGGAGGCCGACGCGCCGCGCCCGCGCTTCCTCGTCCAGACCCGCCGCGACGATCCGGCGCTCGGCAAGGGCGACCGGCTGCTCGGGCGGCGGATCACGCTCGACGCGCCCGAGGCGCCGCCGGCGGTCCGGGTGATCCGGCGCATCGGCGTCGGGCCCGGCCGGGTGATCGGCATCTACCACGAGAGCGAATCCGGCGGACGGATCGCCGCGATCGACAAGAAGACCGACCGCGACTGGCGCGTCGAGCCCGGCGACCGCGCCGGCGCGCGCGAGGGCGAACTGGTCGAGGCCGAGCAGATCGGTTCGGCCCGGGGCTACGGCCTGCCACGCGCGAAGATCGTCGCCCGGCTCGGCGATCCCTCGGCGCCGAAATCGGTCTCGCTGATCGCGATCCACGAGCACGGCATCCCGGACGACTTCCCCGACGCGGTGATCGCCGAGGCCGAGGCGGCGAAGCCGGTCCGGATCGGCAAGCGCGAGGACCTGCGCGCGCTGCCGCTCGTCACCATCGACCCGGCGGACGCGCGCGACCACGACGACGCGGTCTGCGCGATGCCGGACGACGATCCCGCCAATCCGGGCGGGCATGTCGTCTGGGTCGCGATCGCCGACGTCGCGCATTACGTGACGCCGGGCTCGGCGCTCGATCGCGAGGCGCGGCGGCGGGGCAATTCGACCTATTTCCCCGACCGGGTGGTGCCGATGCTGCCCGAGGCGCTGTCGGCCGACCTCTGCTCGCTCGTCGCGGACAAGGACCGGGCCTGCGTCGCCGTGCGCATGGTGCTGAACGAGGGCGGCGAGAAGATCTCGCACCGCTTCACCCGCGGCCTGATGCGCTCGCCCGCCGCGCTCTCCTACGAGCAGGCGCAGGCGGCGGCGGATGGCGCGCCGGACGCCGAGACCGCGCCGCTGGTGGAGACCGTGATCACCCCGCTCTGGGCCGCCTGGCGCGCCGCGCACCAGGCCCGCGACCGGCGCGCGCCGCTCAACCTCGACCTGCCGGAGCGGCGCATCATCCTTTCGGACGAGGGCAAGGTGCTGTCGGTCAACTTCCGCGACCGGTTCGACGCGCACAAGGTGATCGAGGATTTCATGATCCTCGCCAACGTCGCCGCCGCCGAGACGCTCGAGGAAAAGAAGGTGCGCCTGCTCTACCGCGTCCACGAGGAGCCCTCGCCCGAGAAGCTCGACGCGCTGCGCGAGACCGCCGAGAGCGTCGGCCAGACGCTCGCCAAGGGGCAGGTCCTGAAGACCGCGCATCTCAACCGGCTGCTCGACGGCGTGGCGGGGACCGAGCACGCCGAGATGATCAACATCTCGGTGCTGCGCTCGATGACCCAGGCCTATTACGCGCCGGAGAATTTCGGCCATTTCGGCCTCAACCTGCCGCGCTATGGCCATTTCACCTCGCCGATCCGCCGCTACGCCGACCTCGTCGTGCATCGCGCGCTGGTCCGGGCGCATGGCTGGCCGCCCAATCCGAAGGTCGACGGGCTGACGCACCAGGAGGAGATCGACCTGCCCGAGACCGGCGAGCATATCTCGATGACCGAGCGGCGCTCGATGATGGCCGAGCGGGACACGACCGACCGCTACCTCGCCGCCTATCTCGCCGATCGCGTCGGAGGCGAGTTCGAGGGCCGCGTCTCCGGCGTCGCGCGGTTCGGGCTGTTCGTGAAGCTCGACGAGACTGGGGCGGACGGGCTCATCCCGATCTCGATGCTCGGGCGGGAGTATTTCACCCACGACCCGGACAGCCAGACCCTGACCGGCGAGAAGAGCCGGCGGCGGATCGGGCTCGGCGACCGCGTGGTGGTGCGCCTCGCCGAGGCGGCGCCGATCACCGGCGGCCTGCTTTTCGAGCTGCTCGCGATCGAGGGCCGCGCGATGCCGCGCACCGGCCGGAGTACCAAGGGCCCCGGCCCCCGCCCGAAGCTCGCCCGAAGCCGGAGCTTCGGGCGCAAGACCGCGAAGGGCGGCCGGCGCTAGCCGCCGGCCGGTCCGGCGCGGGCGGCCTCAGTCCTCGGCTTCTTCCGCGGCCTCTTCCTCGTCATCCTCCTCCTCGGCTTCCGCCACCTCGCCGAGCACGGCGGTGTAGTAGATCGGAAAGCCCGCGTCGGTGGTGAAGCCGTAGGGCCCGTCGGCGAGTTCGGCGAGATCGAGCGTCGCCGCGCGATAGTCCGAACCGAGCGAGCAGGCGACGACGTCGGCCTCGCTCAGGTGCCGCGAGGCCAACCTCCGCAGCAACTCCTTCACCTCGCTTTCGGCGATCGTGTCGACAGAGACGACCTGCTCGAAGAATTTCGAGCCAGAGTTGAAACCGGAGATCGTCCAGCTGCGATCCGACATATGATGCTCCCATCCCGGCGCCCTGCGCGGCGCCCGCCGAGCCTACCGCGAATCCCCCGAGCTGCAAACCGATCCGCCGCCCGGACCCGGGCGCCGTTGACGTCGCGGGGGGAGGTGAATAGGGAGGACCGGCCCTATCCGCCCCGAGAGCGCGCCGATGACAGACCAGCCGACCTCCGATCCGAACTCCGCGCGCGGGCGGGCGGGCTAGGCGCATGGCGACAAGCGACGTCAAGGGGCCGATGGCCCTCTATCGCGCGCGGGTCGCGGCCGGCACGCTCGAGGCCGATTCCGCCCAGCGCCTCGCGGTCGAGAAGCTCCAGCTCCTCTGGATGCGGCTCGTCGGCTACAATCCGACCAAGCCGAAGCGCGTCGGCCTCGGCCTCTTCGGCTGGGGACGGGAGAAGCTCGAGGAGAAATCCGTCCCGGGCCTCTATCTCTACGGCGGCGTCGGGCGCGGCAAGTCGATGCTGATGGACATCTTCTTCGAGACCGCGCCGGTCAATCCGAAGCGCCGGGTGCATTTCCACGCCTTCATGCAGGAGATCCACGCGGGCGTGCACGCCGAGCGCCAGAAGGGCGAGCGGGACCCGCTCCGGATCGTCGCGGACCGGGTCGCGGACGGGGCGACGCTGCTCTGCTTCGACGAGATGCAGATCACCGACATCACCGACGCGATGCTGGTCGGGCGCCTGTTCGAGCGGCTGTTCGAGCGCGGCGTCGTCATCGTGACGACCTCGAACCGCGCGCCGGACGAGCTCTACAAGGACGGGCTGAACCGGCAGCTGTTCCTGCCCTTCATCGCGCTGATCAAGGAGAAGCTCGAGGTCCACGAGCTCGTGAGCGCGACCGACCACCGCCGCGACCGCGTGCTCGGCGCGCAGGTCTATTTCTCCCCGCTCGGGGCCGAGGCGACCGCGGGGATGGACGCGCTCTGGAGCCGGCTCACGACGGGGCCGGGAACACCGCTCGTGCTCGAGGTGCAGGGCCGGGAGGTCAGGCTGCCGGCGCACGAGGGCCGCGTCGCCCGGGCGAGCTTCGCCGATCTCTGCGCCAGGCCATTGGGCGCGGCGGATTACCTCGCGATCGCCGACGCGGTCGACTGGCTGCTGCTCGAGGACGTGCCGATGCTGTCTCCGGCGCGCAACAACGAGGCGAAGCGCTTCGTCACGCTGATCGACGCGCTCTACGAGGCGCGCACCCGGCTCGGGATCTCGGCGGCGGCCGAGCCGGAGCGGCTCTATGTCGAGGGCGCCGGCGCCTTCGAGTTCGAGCGCACCGCCTCGCGGCTCCAGGAGATGCGCAGCGAGGACTGGCTGCGATAGCGGCGGACCGGGGTCCGCCCCGCGCCCGCGCGAACCGTAGGGCGGACCTCGGTCCGCCTTTCCTCGCCCGACGCCCCTCTACCGCAGGTGGTCGAGGAGCTTCGCGGTCGCGAAACCGTCCGGCGTCATGCCCGCCGCCTGCTGGTAGCCCCGGATCGCGTTGGTCGTGTCCGGCCCGATCACCCCGTCGGTGGAGCCGGTGTGATAGCCGGCCGCGATCAGCCGCTCCTGAAGCTCCACCTTCTCGGTGCGGCTGAGCTCGCGCTCGTCGCGCGGCCAGGCCGCGACGAAGGTGTCGCCGCCGCCGATCCGGTCGCCGAGATGGCCGACGCCCATCGCGTAGGAGGTGGCGTTGTTGTAGCGCTTGATGACGTAGAAGTTCTTGAAGACGATGAAGGTCGGCCCGCGCGCGCCCGCCGGCGCGATGATCGCCGCCTCGCCGAAATCGGGCAGCGGCTTGCCGTCCATCAGCGTCACGCCGCGCGCGCGCCAGTAGGAGACCGGATGGCGGTTGCCCTGGTCGGCGGTCGAATAGTCGAACCCGGCCGGCATGTGAACCTCGAGCCCCCAAGGCGCGCCGCGCACCCAGCCCATCTTGGCGAGATAGTTCGCGGCGGAGGCGAGCGCGTCGGTCGGATCGTCGGACCAGACGTCGCGATGCCCGTCGCCGGTGAAGTCGACCGCGTAGCTCAGGTAGCTCGAGGGCATGAACTGGGTGTGGCCCATCGCGCCGGCCCAGGAGCCGACCATCCGCCGCGGCGTCACGTCGCCCGCTTGCAGGATGATCAGCGCGTCGATCAGCTGCTCCTCGGCGAAGGCGCGGCGGCGGCCGTCATAGGCGAGGGTGGCGAGTCCCTCGATCACCGGGATGTCGCCCCGGTTCTTGCCGTAGTTGGTCTCCATGCCCCAGATCGCCAGCACGACGTCGCCGTCGACGCCGTAGCGCGCCTCGATCGCGTCGAGCGTCGGGCCGAGGTTGGCGGCGTGCGCCCGGCCGGAATCGACCCGCGTCGGCGAGGCGGCGCTGTCGAGATATTCCCAGATCGGCTTCGAGAACTCCGCCTGCCGGCCGTCGAGCCGGACCACGGTCGGGTTGACGCCCACGTTGGCGAAGGCCGCGTCGAACACCGCGGGGCTGATCCCGCGCGCCAGCGCCTGGCGCCGGAAGCCGTCGCGCCAGGCGACGAAATCGGCCGGGCGGGGGCTCGCCTCGTTGCGCGTCGCCACCGGGCCCGCCTCCACCTGCGCCGTCGTTCCGCCCCCGCAGCCCGCCGTGCCAAGGGCGACGACGAGCGCGGCCAAGGATAGTTTTCTCACGGCCTGCCTCCGGCTCGAATGTTCTTTGGTTTTTCCAGCAGGGTACCGCGGGACTACCTCCGGTGGAAACGCAAATTGGGCCTCGCTCGCCCCGGCGCGGCGCATTGACCCAGGGCGGGGCGGTCTGCGACGGTTGATCCCGGTGCCCAAGGCGGAGGTTCAGCACGATGCGCGTCGCGGTGTTCAGCACGAAGCCCTATGACCGCGACTCGCTCGCCGCCGGCGACGGGGCGGAGCGCCACGCCTGGCAGTTCTGGGACGAGAAGCTCACGGCCGAGAGCGCGCGGCTGGCCGAGGGCGCCGAGGCGGTCTGCGTCTTCGTCAACGACGACCTCTCGCGCCCGGTGCTGCGCCGGCTGGCCGAGCTCGGCGTCCGGCTCGTCGCGCTGCGCTGCGCGGGCTACAACAACGTCGACCTCGCCGCGGCGGCGGCGCTCGGCCTCGCCGTGGCCCGCGTGCCGGCCTATTCGCCGCACGCGGTCGCCGAGCACGCGCTCGCGCTTGTCATGACGCTGAACCGCAAGACGCACCGCGCCTTCAACCGGGTGCGCGACGGCAATTTCGCCCTCGACGGCCTGCTCGGCTCCGACCTCGCCGGCAAGACGGCGGGCGTGGTCGGCACCGGCCTGATCGGCGCGGTGCTGGCGCGGATCCTGACCGGCTTCGGCTGCGAGGTCCTCGCCTCGGACCCCTATCCCAACCCCGACTGCCTCGCGCTCGGCGTCGGCTACGTGCCGGTGGCCGAGCTCTTCGCGCGAAGCGACATCGTCACGCTGCAATGCCCGCTCACGCCCGAGACGCATCACCTCGTGAACGACGCCTCGATCGCCACGATGAAACCCGGCGTGATGATCGTGAACACCAGCCGGGGCGCGATCATTGATACTCGCGCGGCGATCCGAGGGCTGAAGTCCGGGGTGATCGGGGGGCTGGCGCTCGACGTCTACGAAGAGGAGGCCGGGATCTTCTTCGAGGACCTTTCAGGCCAGATCCTGAAGGACGACGTGCTGGCCCGGCTCATGACCTTCCCCAACGTGCTCATCACCGCGCACCAGGGGTTCTTCACCCGCGAGGCGCTGGCCGCGATCGCCGGGACCACGGCGCGCAACCTCGCCGCCTTCGAGGCGACCGGCGCGCCGGAATTCCCGGTCAGCGCGGGCTGATCCCGTTCACTTCGCGTGATGGCGCCCATCACGCGAAGTGCGTTGACGGGGCGGGCGGGCGCGCCAGATTATGCGGCCCCGCCCAGCAGGACATCGCCATGCCCTCCCAAGCCCCCGCGCGTCTCTTCACGCCCGTCCTCGTGGCGAGCTGTCTCGTCCTGCTCGTCAGCTTCGGCATCCGGGCGAGCTTCGGCCTGTTCCAGATCCCGGTCGCCACCGAATTCGGCTGGCCGCGCGCGGATTTCTCGCTCGCCATCGCGATCCAGAACCTCGCCTGGGGCATCGGCCAGCCGATCTTCGGCGCGATCGCGGAGCGGTTCGGCGACCGGCGCGCCATCATCCTCGGCGCCCTGCTCTACGCGCTCGGCCTCGTGCTCTCGGCCTACGCGGTGACGCCGCTCGGACATCAGACGCTCAACATCCTGATCGGCTTCGGCATCGCGGGCACGGGCTTCGGCGTGATCCTCGCGATCGTGGGTCGCGCCGCCTCGGCCGAGAACCGCTCGCTGGTGCTCGGCATCGCCACCGCCGCCGGCTCGGCCGGCCAGGTGGTCGGGCCGCCGGTCGCCGAGATGCTGCTTGGCCTGATGCCCTGGACCTCGGTCTTCATCGTCTTCGCCGTCATCATCCTCGCGACGCTGCTGCTGCTGCCCCTCATCGGCGGGCCCGGCCGCGCGCCCACGCCGGCGCCGGGCCAGAGCATGGGCGCCATCGTCGGCCAGGCTTTGCGCGACCCGAGCTTCGCGCTCATCTTCATTGGCTTCTTCTCCTGCGGCTATCAGCTCGGCTTCATCACCGCGCATTTCCCCGCCTTCATCGCCGAGGTCTGCGCGCCGATCGCCCCGGGCAGCCTGCTCGCTTCGATCGGCATCACCACGACCACGGCGCTCGGCGCCTTCTCGATCGCGCTGATCGGCCTCGCCAATATCGGGGGCACGCTGCTCGCGGGCGCGCTTGGGCGTCATTTCCGCAAGAAATACCTGCTCGCGCAGATCTACGCCGCGCGCACCATCGTCTCGGCGGCCTTCATCCTGACGCCGATGACGCCCGGGACCGTGATGCTGTTCTCGGTGCTGATGGGGGCGCTCTGGCTCGCGACCGTGCCGCTGACCTCGGGGCTCGTCGCGCAGATCTGGGGCATCCGCTACATGGGCACGCTCTACGGGATCGTCTTCCTCAGCCACCAGATCGGCGCCTTCCTCGGCGTCTGGCTCGGCGGGCGGCTCTATGACGCCTATGGCGACTACACGCTGGTCTGGTGGATCGGCATCGGCGTCGGCGCCTTTTCGGCCCTCGTGCATCTGCCGATCCGCGAGCGACCGGCGGCCCTGCCCGCCTGAGACCAAGGTCGCGGCGCCGACGCGCTTGCCTTTCCATCAGGCGGCGGGCCATGCTGGGCCAAACCAAGAACCAAGCGGGAGGAGGCGAAACATGTGTCGCATCTTCGCAGGCCAGGATCGGTCGGACTACATGCCCGAAACCCGGCGGCTGCGCCTCAACGGCCAGAGCACCAGCCTGCGCCTCGAGGCCGCCTTCTGGCATATCCTCGACACGATGGCCGCCGACCAGGGCGTGAGCACCCCGGCCTTCATCTCGAAGCTGCACGACGAGGTGCTGCGGCTGCATGGCGAGGCGGCCAACTTCAGCTCGCTGCTGCGCTGCTCCTGCCTGCTGCACGTCGCGGGCAGCGGCACGCCGGCCTACGCGGCGGCGCTCGCGGCGGAATAGCGCGGGCGTAGTATCCCGATACTACCCCGGCCCCCGGGGCGAGGCGCTAGGCTCCTTCCGACTGGTTCGGAAGGAGAGGCCCATGGCCAAGACGGTACATTCGATGATCCGCGTGCTCGACGAGGAGCGCGCCCTCGCCTTTTACCGCGAGGCCTTCGGGCTCGGGATCGCCGAACGGCTCGACTTCCCCACCTTCACCCTGATCTACCTCAGCAATCCGGAATCGGACTTCGAGGTCGAGCTCACGGTCAACAAGGACCGGACCGAGCCCTACCAGATCGGCGACGGCTACGGTCATCTCGCGGTGGTGGTCGACGACGTCGACGCCGAGCACGCGCGCTTCACGCAAGCCGGTCTCAACCCGCGCAAGCTCGTGGACTTCCAGCACGACGGCGCGGCGCTGGCGCGGTTCTTCTTCGTCGCCGATCCGGACGGCTACCAGATCGAGGTGATCCAGAAGGGCGGCCGCTACGGCTGACGACCCGGCGCGGGCGCGCGCCAAGCAAGCTCTGAGACAATAAAAAGCAAGCCAAGGGAGGACTACCAATGACCACGGACCCCGCGCTCCGCGGGCTGACGAGGCGTGCCTTGCTGGCGCGCGCGGCGATGGCAAGCGCCGCGCTCGCCGTGGGGGCGGGCTTCGTCGCCGCCCCCGACGCCGCCTGGGCGCTCGAAGTGACCGCGCTGAAGCCCGAGACGATGGCGACGCTGGTGCAGGTCGCGCGCGACATCTATCCGCATGACCGCGTCGCCGACCGCTATTACGCGGTCGCCGTGAAGGGTTACGACACCGCCGAGGACGCCGCCGAGATCGAGGCGGGCATCGCCGCGCTCGACGCCGCCGCGCGGGGCGCGGGCTACGCGAACTATCTCGCCGTCGGCTGGGAGAGCGACCGCGTGGCGATCCTGCGCGAGGCGCAGCGTTCCCCGTTCTTCCAGAAGATCCGGGGCGGGCTGGTAACCGGGCTCTACAACCAGCCCGAGGTCTGGCCGATCTTCGGCTACCAGGGCGAGAGCTTCAGCCAGGGCGGCTATCTCCACCGCGGCTTCGACGACATCGACTGGCTCTGAGGGGGGACGAAACATGGTCGCGAAGTTCGATCTCGACGACGACGGCGTGGTGGTGATCGTCGGCTCCGGCGCCGGCGGCGGCGTGCTCGCCAGCGAACTGGCCCGCAAGGGCGTCAAGGTGGTCTCGATCGAGGCCGGCGGGCGCTACCTGCCCGATGATTACATCAACGACGAATGGGCGAGCTTCTCGCAGCTCGCCTGGACAGACATGCGCACGACCTCGGGCGACTGGCGGGTGGCGCGGGACTTCCCGAACCTGCCGACCTGGATCGTGAAGGCGGTCGGCGGCACCTCGATCCACTGGGCGGGCGCGAGCCTGCGCTTCCAGGACCACGAGTGGAAGGCGAGGACCACCTATGGCGAGGTGCCGGAGGCCAACCTGCTCGACTGGCCGCTCGACAGCGCCGAGATGGCGCCCTGGTACGACCTCGCCGAGGCCAAGCTCGGCGTCACCCGCACCGGGGAGCGCGCCGGCCTGCCGGGCAGCAACAACTTCAAGGTGTTCGAGGCGGGCGCGCGGGCGATCGGCTACACCGACGTCTCGACCGGCCACATGGCGATCAACAGCGCCGACTACGACGGCCGCGTCTCCTGCCAGCAGACCGGCTTCTGCTTCCAGGGCTGCAAATGGGGCGCCAAATGGTCGGCGGCCTATACCGACATCCCGCGCGGCGAGGAGACCGGCAATCTCGAGGTCCGTTCCGGCTGCTTCGCGCTGCGGATCGAGCACGGGGCCGACGGCCGGGTGACCGGCGTCGTCTACGTCGACCCCGAGGGCAAGACCCAGCGGCAGAGGGCGCGGCTGGTCTCGGTCGCCTGCAATTCGATCGAGAGCCCGCGGCTCTTGCTGAACTCCGCCTCGTCGATGTTCCCGGACGGGCTCGCAAATTCCTCGGGCCAGGTCGGGCGCAACTACATGCGGCACACGACCGGATCGGTCTACGCGGTGTTCGACAAGCCGGTCCGGATGTGGCGCGGCACGACGATGGCGGGCTATATCGGCGACGAGCGCCACAACGACCCCTCGCGCGGTTTCGTCGGCGGGTTCGAGTTCGAGACGCTGTCGCTCGGCCTGCCGTTCATGGCGGCCTTCCTCGACCCCGGCGCCTGGGGCCGCGAATTCACCTCGGCCCTCGACAGCTACGAGAACATGGCCGGGCTCTGGATCGTCGGCGAGGACATGCCGCGCGAGACCAACCGGGTGACGCTCAACACCGAGGTCAAGGACGCGAACGGCCTGCCGGTGCCGAACGTGCATTTCGACGACCATCCGAACGACCAGGCGATGCGCGCCTACGCCTATGCGAAGGGCGAGGAGATGTATCGCGCGGTCGGCGCCACCCGGGTCTTCCCGACGCCGCCCTATCCGTCGACGCACAACCTCGGCACCAACCGGATGTCCGAGAACCCGCGCGACGGGGTGGTGAACAGGTACGGCCAGAGCCACGACGTCGCGAACCTCTTCGTCTCCGACGGCAGCCAGTTCACCACCGGCGCGGCGGAGAACCCGACGCTGACCATCGTGGCCCTGGCGATCCGCCAGGCGGACCACATCGCGGGGGAGCTGTCGAAGGGGAACATCTGAGGCGCGGAGGGCAAGGGAGGTGGGCGGGGACGGTGGGCGGAATCGCCCACCCTACGCGGGCGCCGCGCCTTCCCGGGCGCTCCGCTGTCCCGGGCTCGACCCGGGACCTCGAGGCTCCGGGAACCGCGTCGAGGCCCCGGGCCAAAGCGGGGCGCCGGAGGGGGCGGACCGAGGTCCGCCCTACGATTCCGCCGGATCCCTTTCGGCGGGCACCGGTCCGAGATGGGTCGCGCCGCGCGCGGCGGCAAGCCCGATCTGGCGCTGGCGCTCGCGGAACCCCGCGCGCCGCGTCTCGTCGTATTCGCCGAGGCAGGCGGCGCAGCTGACGCCCTCCTCGAACCCGTCGGCCAGCCGGTCCGCCTCGGCCACCGGCCGGCCGCAGGCCTGGCAGCGGCCATGCGAACCGGGCGCGAGCCCCTGCCCGACCGAGACCCGCCCGTCGAAGACGAAGCACTCTCCCCGCCAGCGGCTCGCCGCCGCGGGGATCGCCTCGAGGTATTTCAGGATGCCGCCCCTGAGGTGGAAGACCTGCTCCACCCCTTGGCCGAGCAGGAAGCTCGACGCCTTCTCGCAGCGGATGCCGCCGGTGCAGTACATCGCCACCGGCCTGCCTTCGAACCGCGCCGCGTTGGCGCGCCACCATTCGGGAAAGTCGCCGAAGGTCCGGGTGCCTGGATCGATCGCGCCTTCGAAGCCGCCGATCGCCACCTCGTAGTCGTTGCGGGTATCGATCACCACCATCCCGGGCCGCGCCAGAACCGCGTTCCAGTCGGCCGGATCGACATAGGTGCCGACCCGGCGCGTCGGATCGGCGTCGGGCACGCCGAGCGTCACGATCTCGCGCTTCACCCGGACCTTCATCCGCGCGAAGGGCATGGTGGGCGCCCCGCTGAACTTCACGTCGAGATCGGCGCAGCCGGGCAGCGCGCGCAGATGCGCGAGCACCCTGTCGACGCCGTCGCGATCGCCGGCGATGGTGCCGTTCACGCCCTCGCGCGCCAGCAGCAGCGTGCCCCGGATGCCGGCCCGCGCGCAGACCCGCGCCAGCGGCCCGCGCAGCGCCGCCGGGTCGGGAAATTCGGTGAAGCGATAGAGCGCGGCGACACGGATCTCGGACATGCCCGCCCCCTACCAGCCGCGCCGGCGCCTGCCAAGCGCGCTGGGCGCCGCCGCGGCGTCAGCGAAAGGCGCGGCGCACCCTGGTTTCGATGCCGCGCTGCGTCGCCTGCGCGAAGGGCAGGACGTCTTTCATGAACGCGGCCGCGTATGCCCCCGACTTGCGCTGCACCGAGGCACCCTGGGGCGTCTGGACGAAGGCGATCATGGTCTGGATGTCCGACACGGTATAAACCTTGACCATCGCCGCGACGGACCTCTCGATGAGCTTGGGCCGGATCTCGGCCATGGCCTCGCCGACGATGCTCTTCATCTTCGCGCGGTCCGCCGCCGACACGCCATGCCGTATCAGATCCGCGTCGATCGCGGCTTCGATCTGTTCGATCCCCAAGGCGGCTTCGATCGACTCCCGCACCACCGGCAGCTCAACGTAGCTCCGCGCGGCGGCGAGACGCGCCGCGGTCGTATCCGCCGCCAGAGCCCCCTGTCCGATCCCGCCGGCGAGCGCCAGCGCGAAGAGGATCCTTCTCATCTTCTTCCTCCTTGCTCCCCGCGCACAGGGCGGGAACGAAGCTTAGGCTGCGCCGGCAAGTCTTGCTGTCCGATGAAAGCCCCGCGCTTGACCCACCGCCCCCTTTCGCGTAAAGCCCGCCCTAATCCCCGGAGCGTGAAAGCACTCCGGTCCTGTGTGTCGTCCCAGGATCGCCGTCGGTCAGCGCGTCGCGCCCACCGGCGCGATTAGCGTTTGGAGGGGCCCATGTTCGAGAATCTGTCCGACCGCCTCGGCGGCGTCTTCGGCAAGCTGACCCGGCAGGGCGCGCTGACCGACGACGACATCGCGACCGCGCTCCGCGAGGTGCGCGTGGCGCTGCTCGAGGCCGATGTCTCGCTCCCCGTAGCCCGCGACTTCGTCAAATCCGTCACCGACAAGGCCAGGGGCCAGTCGGTCACCAAATCGGTGACCCCGGGCCAGCAGGTGGTGAAGATCGTCCATGACGAGCTGATCCGCGTGCTCGCCGGCGAGGGCAAAAGCCCCGAGCTCCGGATCGACAACCCGCCCGCGCCGGTCCTGATGGTGGGCCTGCAGGGCTCGGGCAAGACCACGACCACCGCGAAGCTCGCGAAGCGGCTGAAGGACCGCGAGGGCAAGCGCGTCCTCATGGCCTCGCTCGACACCCGCCGCCCGGCGGCGATGGAGCAGCTCGCGGTGCTCGGCCTGCAGGTCGGCGTCGACACGCTGCCGATCGTGCCGGGCCAGACCCCGGTCCAGATCGCGCAGCGCGCCAGGCAGCAGGCCACGCTCGGCGGCTATGACGTCGTCATGCTCGACACCGCCGGCCGGCTCCACATCGACGACGAGCTGATGGCCGAGGTCGAGGCGGTCCGCGACGCGACCAAGCCGCGCGAGACGCTGCTCGTCGTCGACGGCCTCACCGGCCAGGACGCCGTGAACGTCGCCGAGCAGTTCGACGGCCGCGTCGGCATCTCGGGCGTCGTGCTGACCCGGATGGACGGCGACGGCCGCGGCGGCGCGGCGCTCTCGATGCGCGCGGTGACCGGCAAGCCGATCCGCTTCGTCGGCCTCGGCGAGAAGATGGACGCGCTCGAGGAGTTCCATCCCGAGCGCGTCGCCGGCCGCATCCTCGGCATGGGCGACATCGTCAGCCTCGTCGAGAAGGCGCAGGAGACCTTCGAGGCCGAAGCCGCCGAGCGGATGATGAAGCGGTTCCAGAAGGGTCAGTTCAACATGAACGACCTCAAGGGCCAGCTCGAGCAGATGATCAAGATGGGCGGCATGCAGGGCCTGATGGGCATGATGCCCGGCATGCAGAAGATGTCGAAGCAGATGGACGAGGCCGGGCTCGACGACACGATGCTCCGCCGCCAGATCGCGCTCATCAATTCGATGACCAGGAAGGAGCGCCGGACCCCCGAGCTCCTGCAGGCGAGCCGCAAGAAGCGCATCGCCGCCGGCGCCGGGCTCGAGGTCTCCGATGTCAACAAGCTCCTCAAGATGCACCGGCAGATGGCCGATGTGATGAAGAAGATGGGCGGCATGGGCAAGAAGGGCCTGCTGCGCGGCGGCCTCGGCGCGCTGCTCGGCAAGGGCGGCGGCGGGATGCCGGGCGGCATGCCGCCGATGCCGGGCGGGCTTCCGGGCGGAATGCCCGGCGGCGGCGCGCTGCCGCCGGGCCTCGCCCTGCCGCCGGGGCTCTCCGGCCTCGGGAAGAAGAAATGACCGCCCCCGCCGCTTCCGAAGGCGCCGACTGGCGGGCCGCGACCGCGGAGGACACCCGGCGCGCCGCCGATCTGCTGCGCGGGCACCGCGAGTCGATCGACCGCCTCGACGCGATCCTCGTCTTCACCCTGGCGGAGCGGTTCAAGCACACCCAGGCCGTGGGCGTCCTGAAGGCCGCGCACAACCTGCCCCCGTCCGACCCGGCGCGGGAGGAGAACCAGATCGCCCGGCTCGAAAAGCTGGCGACGGAGGCGGATCTCGATCCCGCCTTCGCCAAGGAATTCCTGAACTTCATCATTTCCGAAGTCATCAGGCACCACGAGAAGCATCTCGAAAACGGGTCGCAGACCCAAGCCCAGACCATGAACAGGAGTTAAGACCATGGCCATGAAGATCCGGCTCGCCCGCGGCGGGTCCAAGAAGCGTCCGCACTACTCGATCGTCGCCGCCGATTCGCGCTCGGCGCGCGACGGCCGCTTCCTCGAGAAGCTCGGCACCTACGACCCGCTGCTCGCCAAGGACAACGAGAACCGCGTGAAGATGGATGTCGAGCGCGTGAAGTACTGGCTCGGCGAGGGCGCGCAGGCGACCGACCGCGTCGCGCGCATGCTCGAAGCCGCCGGCGTCGTCGAGAAGACCACCCGCAGCAACCCGAAGCAGGGCGAGCCGGGCAAGGCCGCGATCGCCCGCGCCAAGGAAAAGGCCGACAAGGCCGCCGCCGCGCAGGAAGCCGCCGCCGAGTAATCGGCGGCCCGGCCCGCGCTTTTCGGGGATGTGCCATGGCTGAGCCGCGGGGGCTGGTTTGCGTCGGCGCGATCGCCGGCGGTTTTGGCGTGCAGGGCGAGGTGCGCCTCAAGTCCTTCTGCGCCGATCCCGCCGCGATCGCGGACTACGCGCCGCTCGTCACCGAGGACGGGCGGAGCTTCGGGCTGCGCCTCACCCGGACGCTCAGCGGCGCCTTCGCGGCGCGGCTCACCGGGGTCGCGACGCGCGAGCAGGCCGAGGCGATGAAGGGCACGCGGCTCTATGTCCCGCGCGAGCGGCTGCCGAACCCGGGCGAGGACGAGTTCTACCACGCCGACCTGATTGGCCTCGCGGTGCTCGACACCGGCGGCGCCACGATCGGCAAGGTCAAGGCGGTGCTCGACCACGGCGCCGGCGACATCCTCGAGGTCGCGCGCCCGGGCCAGCCCGACCTGCTGCTGCCCTTCACCCGCGCCATCGTCCCCACGGTCGACCTGCCCGGCCGCCGGATCATCGTCGACCCGCCCGAGGGGCTCGACGCCCCCGAGCGCGACTGATCCCGCCGGGGAAGGCGGAGCGACCGGCCGTGGCGCGCGCGGGCATTCATACAGGTTTGCTAACCTGGAGAGCAGTCGAGAGCCGGGCCAACAGGCCCGGCTCCACTCAAAAAAGACTCGCGCGCACCGCGCGCTCCCCATGGCCGCAACGGCGGCCGCGCGGCGCCGCCGCGCCCGGAGCCCGGCGATGACGTCCCCCTGGACCGCCCGGGTCCTCACCCTCTTCCCGGAGATGTTTCCCGGCCCGCTCGGCGCCTCGCTCACCGGGCGCGCGCTCCAGGGCGGGCTCTGGGCGCTCGATCCCTTCGACATCCGGAGCGTCGCGACCGACCGGCACCGCACGGTGGACGACAGCCCGGCGGGCGGCGGCGCGGGGATGGTGCTGCGCGCCGACATCGTCGCCGCCGCGCTCGACGCCGCCCCGCCGCCGGGGCCGGTCCTCTATCTCTCGCCGCGCGGCCGGCGCTTCGACCAGGCGATGGCGCGCGCGCTCGCGGCCGGGCCGGGCGTGACGCTGCTCTGCGGGCGATTCGAGGGCGTGGACCAGCGCGTGCTCGATTCGCGCGCGGTATCCGAGGTTTCGCTGGGGGATTTCGTGCTCACCGGCGGCGAAATCGCCGCGATGGCCTTGATCGACGCCTGCGTTCGCCTTATACCGCGCGTCCTGGGCAATGCCGAGTCGTCCGTCGAGGAATCCTTCTCGAACGGACTTTTGGAATACCCGCAATACACACGCCCGACCGAATGGGACGGTCTGCGGATACCCGAGGTTCTCCTCTCGGGACACCATGGACGGATCGCCGCGTGGCGACGCTCCCAGGCGGAGAGGCTGACCAAGGAACGTCGTCCCGATCTCTGGCGGGCCCATGCCGCGAAAGCGGCGATGGAAGACCCGGCGGGAGAAGCGGAGCTCTCGGACGCGCAGACCATCGCCGCCAAAGGCGAGCCTGAAAAGGACGATTGAACATGAACCTGCTTCAGCAGATCGAGGCCGAGCAGATCGCCGCTCTGGCCAAGGACATTCCGGATTTCGCGGCCGGCGACACCGTGCGCGTCGGCTTCAAGGTGACCGAGGGCACCCGCTCGCGCGTCCAGGCCTACGAGGGCGTCTGCATCGCCCGCAACGGCGGCGCGGGCATCGGGGCGAGCTTCACGGTGCGCAAGATCTCCTTCGGCGAGGGCGTCGAGCGCGTCTTCCCGCTCCACTCGCCGAACATCGATTCGATCACGGTCGTGCGTCGCGGCAAGGTCCGCCGGGCGAAGCTCTACTACCTGCGTGAGCGTCGCGGCAAATCCGCCCGTATCGTCGAAAAGACCAATTACCGCGAGAAGGCCGTCAAGGCCGACGCGAAGGCCTGAGGATCGCCGCGATGAAGAAGAACATCCATCCCGACTACCACATGATCGAGGTCAAGCTGACCGACGGCTCGACCTACCAGACGCGCTCGACCTATGGCGCGGAAGGGGCGACGCTGACGCTCGAGATCGACCCCTCGGCGCATCCGGCCTGGACCGGCGGCTCGGCCCGCCTGCTCGACACCGGCGGCCGCGTGTCGAAGTTCAAGAAGAAGTACGAGGGCCTCGGCTTCTGAGATCCGGACGGGGGATTTCCTCGTCGAGCCTTCAGGGCGCGTCCTCCGGGACGCGCCCTTTTTCTTTCGCCGGCGCGCCACCCGTAGGGCGGACCTCGGTCCGCCATGCCCCAATGCGAAACGGCGCCCCCGAGAGGGGACGCCGTTCGAAAGCCGATTCGCCTGATCGAAGCGTGTCAGATGCCGGGCGCGAGCGGCAGGCAGTCGGTGGCGTTCCGCGCCAGCGTCTCGCAGGCGTCGAGCGCGCTCTGGCGCGACAGCCCGACGAACTGGGCGCGGAACATCGTGACGCCCTGCACCTTGGCCGCCTCGACGCGGCGCAGCCCGCCGTCGAGCTGGGGCACGTCCTGGAGCGCGGCGGTCAGGAGCTGCCGCTCCGCGTCGCCCTTCGAACGGAAGGAGCCGATCTGGATCCCCCAGTTCTTGCCGCCCGCGCCGGGCGCGCCGGCGTCGGAGACGATGCCATGGTCGTTGCTCGCCACCATCGTGCCCTCCTCGGCCGGACGCGGCGCCGGCGAGGGCGGGACGGCCGCGAAGGTCGAGGCGCCCGCGACGCCCATCGGGGCCGCGGCGGCGACCTCGGTCACCGGACGCGGCGCCGGGCGGCCGGCCGCGGCCAGCGCGCGCGGACTGGCGGCGCGGGTCGCGCTCAGCTCGGTGTTCACCTCGGCGATGGCGGCGGCGATGCTGGCGCTGTTGCGCGTGATCGCGGCGTCCGCGCTCATCGCCCGCGGCATCGGCCGCGCGGCGTCGAAGCCGAGCGCCTCGACCGGCAGCGCCGCGAGCACGCGCGCGCCGCCCGGCTGCTCCGCCGCCGCCCGCTCGGCCGGCAGCGGCGGCGTGACGAGCGCGACCGTCGTCGCGCGCGGGGTGGCGGCGGCCGCGACCCGGGTGCCCGACCCGCCGATCGCCAGCGGCGCCGGCATCGCGATCCGCGCCTGGGTCGGCATCTTCGAGAAGCCGGCGTCCATCAGCCGCGCCACCTCGGCGTTGCGCGCGGCGCTCGAGCGGGCGCCGAGCACCGCGACGATCACCCGCTTGTTGCCGCGCTGCGCCGAGGACACGAGGTTGAAGCCCGCGGCGCGGGTGTAGCCCGTCTTGATCCCGTCGGCGCCCGGATAGGCGTCGAGCAGCCGCCGGTTGGTGTTCTGCACCGTCTTCAGCCCGGCCGAGGTCGCCTCGCGGCTGAAGATGTTGTAGTACTGCGGGAAATCGTAATAGAGGCGGCGGCCGATCTCGGCCATGTCATGCGCGGTCGACATGTGCCCCGCGCGCGTGAGGCCGTTCGCGTTCACGAAGGTGGTGTTCCTGAGCCCCATCGCCTTCGCGTATTGATTCATGATCTTGGCGAAGCCGGGCTCCGAGCCTCCGACCGCCTCGCCGAGCGCCGTCGCGGCGTCGTTCGCCGACTTGATCGCCGCCGCGCGGATCAGGTAGCGCAGCTCGATCTTCTGCCCCGCCTTCAGCCCGAGCTTCGACGGCGGCTCGGCGGCCGCGTGCGCGCTGATCGTGACCTTCTGGTCGAGCGACATCCGCCCGCGCTTGATCTGGTCGAAGACGATATAGAGCGTCATCATCTTCGTGAGCGACGCCGGGTGGACGCGGGTCTCGGCGTTGGTCGCCTGAATCACCTTGCCGGTCCGGGCATCCATTACATAGGACGCGAACTGCTGCGCATGCGAGATCGTCGCAAGCAACGACAGTCCGAGCGCGAGAACGAGCCCGCGCGCGTGGGTGCTACTCATCACTGCCTCCGGCGCGATTCGCGCCATGCCTCGGAATTATCGCGACGCTAGATCACGCCACGTTTATTTTCCGTTAAGCTAGCATGAGTCGTCAGACGGGAAAACACATTTGTTTCAAGGACTGCCGAGCAAGCGTTCACAAGCCGACTCGCGCCAGACGCGTGTTGTTGCAGCGCAGCAAACCATTGACGCGGCGCAGCAAAACAGGTAGAGGAAGGCAAGGGAGAAACAGGAGAACAGAGAAATGGCAGCCCCGCGTACCGCTAAGCCCACGCCCGTCGAATCCACCGTAACCGAGATTTCGTCCGTCATGCACGATGCAACTGCGAAGGTTGAGACCATGGTCGCCGACACCCAGAAAACCGTCACCGAGCAGATCGAGAAGTTCACCAAGGGGATCGAAGGCGTGACCGCTTTCTCCCAGGAGAACGTCGACGCGTTCGTGAAGTCCTCGGAGATCGCCGCCAAGGCCGCCGAGGGAATCGGCACCGAGATCTCGACCTACTCGAAGAAGTTCTTCGAGGACGGCGTCGCCGCCGCCCAGGACTTCGCCTCCGCGAAGACCATGACCGAGCTCTTCGAGAAGCAGACCGCCTTCGCGCAGAGCGCCTTCGAGGGCCTGATGCAGCAGACCACGAAGATGAACGAGATCTACTCCGCCGCCGCGAAGGACATCAGCGCCCCGATCGGCGCGCGCGTCTCCGCCGCGACCGAGAAGTTCAAGTCCTTCTCGCTCTGAGCCGGATCCGGTAGGAGGCCGCGCGGATCGTCTTCCGCGCGCGCCGCGAGTAACTGGTATCAGCCCGATGGTCCCGCCATCGGGCTTTCTTCATGCGAGGCGCCGACCATGCCACGCCGCCGGCGCGGCTAAAACGACATGCGCGACCCTTCCAAATCGGCCGCGAACGCATATACTCTAGGCAGGTTTTGATACGCACGTGAGCCGAAGCACCCCACGCATGACAGCGCCGGACAAGAACACCCCGGAAGGCGATTCCGGCCTCCTGACCAAGACCCGGACCAGGACGCAGCGCCCGCCGCTCTACAAGGTGCTGCTCCTGAACGACGATTACACGCCGATGGAATTCGTCGTCCACGTGCTGGAGCGGTTCTTCGGCACCAACCGCCAGCAGGCGATCGAGATCATGCTGACGGTCCACCGCAAGGGGCTCGCCGTGGTCGGCGTCTTCTCCTTCGAGATCGCCGAGACCAAGGTCACCCAGGTGATGGATTACGCGCGGCGCAACCAGCACCCCCTGCAGTGCACGATGGAAAAGGAATAGGGCCGCCGGCCCGACCCGCATGTCCCAGTCAGACCGCCTCGCGACGGCGATCGCCTCGCAGGCCCTCGAATTGCCCGAGCACGGGCCGATCGCCTATCTCCGGGCCCGCACCGGCCCCGCCCTCCATCTGATGGACGCGCGCCGCCTCGTCTGCGAGCAGAGCCTGCGGCCGGAGCACGACGCCCTGGCCGAGCAGGGGTTCGAGGTCACGCCGCGCGCGCTCGACCCGGCCGCCGCGGCGATCGTCGCGCTGACCCGCACCCGGGCCGAGAATTTCGGCAACATCGCCCGCGCGCTCGCCCTGCTGCCGCCGGGCGGGCTGCTCGTCGTCGACGGGGCGAAGACCGACGGCGTCGACAGCCTCGCCAAGCAGGTCGCCGCCGTCCTGCCGCTCGAGGGCCAGCTCACCAAGGCGCATGGCCGGGTGTTCTGGCTCAACCGGCCCGCCACCCTGCCCGAGGCCGTCGCGGGCTGGGCGAAGGCGGCCGCGCCGGAGCGCAACGCCGACGGCTTCTTCACCGAACCGGGGCTCTTCTCCTTCGAGGGCGTCGACCCGGGCAGCCGCCGGCTGGCGGCGAGCTTCGCCGGACGGCTCAAGGGCCGGGTCGCCGACCTCGGCGCCGGCTGGGGCTGGCTCTCCGTCCAGGCGCTGGCGGCGGATCCCGCCATCACCCAGATCGACCTCTACGAGGCCGAGGCGCGGGCGCTCGACATGGCGCGGCTCAATCTCTCCGACCCGCGGGCGGGCTTCCACTGGAGCGACGCCACCCGGCTCGGCCGTGGCATCCCGCTCTATGACCGGGTGATCTCGAACCCGCCGTTCCACCGGGGCCGCGCCGCCGAGCCCGAGCTCGGCGCCGCCTTCATCGCGGCGGCCGCCCGGCTCCTGAAGCCCTCGGGGCTGTTCCTCATGGTCGCGAACCGCCAGCTTCCCTACGAGGCGACGCTCGATGCCCGGTTCGGCCATTGGGAACGGCTATCCGACGAGGGTGGCTACAAGACACTCTGCGCGTCGCGCCCGCGGTCCACGCGCTGAGGCGCCGCGCCCGCCAGGAGGAACTCCGATGCCCGATCCCGTCGCGCTGACCGCCGCGCTCATCCGCCGCCCCTCGGTCACGCCCGAGGACGCGGGCGCGCTCGAGGTCGCGTCGGAGGTCCTCGCGGCGGCCGGGTTCCGCCTGTCGTGGATCGAGCGCGGCGGCATCCGCAACCTTCATGCCCGCTGGGGGACCGGGGGCCCCGTCCTCGGCTTCAACGGCCACACCGACGTGGTGCCCCCGGGCGAGCCCCATGCCTGGCGCCACCCGCCGTTCGGCGGCGTCGAGGAGAACGGCTTCCTCTACGGCCGGGGCGCCTGCGACATGAAATCCGGGGTCGCGGCCTTCGTCGCGGCGGCGGCCGATTTCGTCACCGCGACGCCGCCCGCGGGCAGCGTGGTCGTGACGCTGACCGGCGACGAGGAGGGCGAGAGCGTCGACGGCACCCGCGCGATCCTCGACTGGATGGCGGAAGCCGGCGAACGGATCGACCATTGCCTGGTCGGCGAGCCGACCTGCCCCAGCGAGATGGGCGAGATGATGAAGATCGGCCGCCGCGGCTCGATCACCGCCTTCCTGACGGCCTATGGCACCCAGGGCCATGTCGCCTATCCCGACCGCGCGCGGAATCCGCTGCCCGCGCTCATCCGCCTGCTGGACCGGCTCGCGGCGCGCAAGCTCGACGCCGGCACCGCGCATTTCGATCCCTCGACCCTCGCGATCACCACGGTCGATACCGGGAACCGCGCGACCAACGTCATCCCGGCCGAAGCGCGCGCCACGGTCAACATCCGCTTCAACGACGCGCATACCGCCGCCGCGCTCCAGTCCTGGATCGAGGACGAGGCCGACCGCGTCGCCAAGCAGTTCGGCGTCGGCGTCGCGGCGCGGTTCCAGGTCTCGGGCGAGAGCTTCCTGACGCCCCCAGGCGCCTTTTCAGAGCTCGTCGCCCGCGCCGTGGAGGCCGAGACCGGGCGGCGCCCCGAAGCCTCGACCTCGGGCGGAACCTCGGACGCGCGCTTCATCAAGGATCACTGCCCGGTCGTGGAATTCGGCCTCGTCGGCCAGAGCATGCACAAGGTCGACGAGCGGGCGGCGGTCGCCGATATCCGCGCGCTGCACCGGATCTATCTGCGGATTCTGGCCGATTATTTCGCCGCTCCGCCCGCGTGATCGCCTGGCCGGGGCGGCGCGCTCACGCTCGCGTGTGCGAAACTCCCGGCCGGCCGGCGCGACTCCGGCCTATGCGCTTGTTCCCGCGAAATTTTTCGCCGCGACCGACCGGCAAGATCCCGCCCGTCGCCGCGCCCCGTCGCCGCGGCCGAGCCGGCGCGCTGGCGCGCCGCGGCGTTTGCCATTAGAATCGCGCGGATTGACGGGGCCCGCGAGGGGAAATCTCTGCGGCAGGCGCGGCCGCTTCGGCCGCGGGGGAACCACTCGGGAGTGAATGCATGTCGAATTCCGTCCAGTCGGAACGGTCTTCGGACCGTCCGGCGGAGACAGAGCCGACGCTAGCCGAGCTGATGGATCCGGCCGCGCTGGAACGGCGGCTGACGGAGGCGCGACAGCGCCGGGCGGAGGCGATTCGCGCGCGCGAGGAGCGGGCGGCGACCGGGGAGGACGTGCCCGAGGGCCGCGCTCCGGCGCGGATGCCCCCGCGCCCCGTCGCGCTGCCCGAAGCCGCCGATTTTCCCGCCCCGGAGGCGGACACCCTCGCCGCCAGCCCCCCGCGCGCCCGCTTCGACGAGGCGCCCTCGTCCCAGCCGAGGCCACCGCTCGGCACACCGCCGACCATTCCGCGCTCCCCCGCCGCGGCTCCGGGTCCCGCCCCCGCGCCGCGAGATCGCGGCGAGGCCTTCCCGGCTGCGGAAGCCGGCGCCGCCGCGCGCCCGGCCTGGACGCGCCCGGTCTCGGTCCCGCCCCGCTCGATCCTCGCCGAACAGTCCGGGGCGGCCGCCCGGGTCCAGGCGCCGGACGCGAGACCCGCGGCTCCGCGCCAGGCCCCCGAGCCCGCGGCGCCGCCCCAGCGCTCCGGCTGGACGCCGCCACCCGCTCCGATGGACCCGCCCCCGATCGCGCCCGGGCGCCCGGCGGAGCCCACTTCGGCGCCGACCCTCCCGCCCGAGATCGGACCCGCGATCGGCATCGGAGCCCCCGCCCCCGCGAAAGGCCGCGCCGGCATCGGCGGCGGCGCGGCGGTCTTCCTCTCGATCTTCCTCATCGGGCTGATCGGCGGCGGCGCGGCCGTGCTCTTCGCGCCGCCCTCGATCCGCGCGCGGATCGCCGAGGCGATCAACCCGCCGGCCGAGACCCCGATCGCCCGCCAGGAGGCCCCCGCCCCGGAAACCCCGCGCGAGACGCCGCCGATCGACGCGCAGGTCGCCGCGAACCCGCCCGAGGCGCAGGTCGCGCCGCCCGAGGCCGCGGCGGTCGAGCCCACGGACGGGATCGCGCCGCCAGCGCCGGGGGACACCACGACCGCGCCGCGCGATCCGGTGGCCGAACCGGCGGTGCCCGCCGCGGCGGACCCCGCCGCCCTCATCCCGCCCCGGCCCGCGCCGGAGAGCATGGCCGAGGAAGCGACGGCGGTTGCCCCGCCCGCCGCCCCGGTCGAGGCCGAACCCGCCGCGCCCGAACCCACCGAACTCGCCGTGCCCGAATCCGCCGCCCCCGAATCCGAGACCGCCGACTCCGAAACGGTCGCGTCCACCGCCCTCGCCGACGCGCGGATCTCGCTGCATTATCCCGCGACGGCGTCGGCCACGGCGAACGAGCTCGCCGCCGACCTCCGCGCCGCCGGCGCGGGAGCGGCGGACGTGGTGCCCGTCGGCTTCTCGGTCAGCGCGACCAACGTGCGCTACTACCACGCGGCGGATCGCGCCGCCGCCGAGGCCGTGGCCGCGACGATCGGCGGCGCGGTCGAAACGCGGGATTTCACCGGCTTCCGCCCGCTGCCCCTGCCCGGCAAGATCGAAGTCTGGCTGAGCGGCCAGAGCGGCGCGGCGCCCGCCCGCGCCACGCCGGCCCCGGCCGCCCCCGCCGCGACCGCGTCGGCGCGCGTCGCCCGGCCCGCGCCCGGCGCGGCGCCGAGCCGCGACCTCGAGGCCGAGGAGGTCGAGCGCCTGCTCCTGAGCCGCGAGGTGGAGCGCATGCTCCGCCAGGGAACGGAGCCGTCGCAATAGAGCCCCGCGCGACGTCGCGCCGATCGCGGAACGAGGTGCCTTTCCTCGCGCCGCGCGGTCGCATAAACGTCGGTCCGGGTCACGGGGACGGCGGAAGACCGCGAGGGGACGGATGAACCGACAGATCGGCATTCTTGTGTCTGCGATGATTCTCGGCGCGCAGCTCGGCAGTCCGGCCGGCGCCGCCGAGCCCACGACCGACCAGCTGCGCGAAATCGCGCAGATGCTTTCGAGCGACGACTATCCCGGTCTGCGGTCCTACCTGCGCGCCAATCCCGGCCTGCTGGTCGAAGACACGACGCTCTCGGGGCTGCTGCGCGAGTTTCTCGCCGAGCCGAACCAGGCGGAGGGGCTTGGCCAGAACCTCAGCAACGCGCTGCGCCGGTTCGGATCGCAGGATTCCCACACCACCGACTCCTCCGGCGATGGCGGCGGAGGAGCGAGCCTCTATTGAGCGACCACGAGGCGCCTTCGGTGCGAGCCACGGTCGCGGCCTCCCCCGCTTCCGGCGCCTATCGCGCCGAGCGCGGACGCCCGGTCGCGGCCAACCTCGGCTGGCCCGCGCGGCGCGGGCGCCGGCGCCGGCCGGAGGTGGCGATCCTGGTCGATCCGCGCTTTCCCGGCGGCACCGCCGCCGCGGTCGCGGCCGAGATCGCCGCCCTCGCCCCGCATGTCGATCTCGAGGTGCACGCGTTGCGCGGCCGCATGCTCGACGGGCGCGAGGACGGCCCGGCGCTGCGCGCGGCGCTCGCGGACGCCGGGCTCGCGCTGGTCGAGAACGCGCGCGCGGTCCGGGCCGAGGCGATCGTCCTGCACAATCCCTCCTGCCTCAAGCGCGACGCCGCGCTCGACATCCGGCTGAGCGCGGCGCGGCTCTATGTGGTGACGCACGAGAATTTCCTGCGCCCCGGCGGGGCCGAGGGATTCGACGTCGGCCACTGCCTCGGCCTCATCGACGCGGCGCGTGCCTGCGGCGTGCCCGCGCTGGCGCCGATCTCGCCCGCCAACCGCGCGGGCGTTCTCGCCTGGACCGCCGCGCATGGCGGAGCCTGGCCAGTGGCTCCGGGCGACTGGTTCAACATCCTCGACCTGCCGCTCGCGCCGCCCAACCCGGCGCCGCGCGATCGCCGCGGCCGGCATTCGCGGCCGGGCTTCGAGAAATTCCCGCCGCTCGCCCGGCTGGCGCGGCAGTTCCCCGCCCATGCCGAAAGCTGCGCCATCCTCGGCGCCGACGGGCTGATGCTGGAGGGCGAGACGCCGCCCCGGCACTGGCGGCTCTACCGGTTCAACGAGATCGAGCCGGCGCGCTTCCTCGCCGGGATCGACTTCTTCGTCTATTTCACCAACCCGCTCTGGCAGGAGAGCTTCGGCCGCGTGATCGCCGAGGCGATCGCCGCCGGCAAGGTCGTGATCACCGACCCCGCCACCGCCGAGGTCTTCGGCGACGCGGTGATCGCCGATCCCGAGGAGGGCCGCGGCGACAACCTCGACCGGGTGATCGCGGGCTTCGTCGCCGATCCCGCGCGCTACCAGCGCTTCGTCCGGTCCGCGCAGGCCAGCCTCGCGCGGTTCCGGCCGGAAGCCTTCGCGCGCCGCTTTCTCGCGCGCCTCGACGCCGAATCCGAGGTGGCCGATGCTCTGCTGTGAGACGGTCGGCGCGGGACCGCGCGACTTCGAGGAGCTCGCGGTCCTGGTGAGCCAGCTCGCCGGGACCGGGATCGACGCGCGGATCCAGGCGCGGTCGGTGCCCCCGGGGCTCGGCCGCAACGCCCAGTTCGATCTCGCGCCCTATCTGACCGACGCGCCGCTCGGCCCGTCGGATGGGTTGCTCGTGACCGCCGCGCATCGCGCGACCGAGACGCGGCTCGCGCGGCTGCGCCGCTTCGCGGGCGACGAGGGCCGCGCGGCGGTCGCCTGCGGCGTGTTCCGCGACCGGCAGTCCGAGCTCGCGGCGCAGGCGCGGCTCGGCTACGTGCTCGGCCGGGAGCCCGAGCTCCTCAACCTCGCCGATCCGCGCGATCCGGGCTTCGAGGCCGGCTGCCCGGTGATCGGCGTGGCGCCGCGACCCGATCCGGGAAGCCCGCGCTGGCCGCGGCTGCTGGTCGCCGAGCCCGATCTCGACGACCCGGCCGAGGCGGCCGCGCTGCTCGACCTCGCGCTGGGGCGCGGCTTCGAGGTCGCGATCCTGACCGATGGCAAGAGCAAGCAGGCCTGGCGCGCGGCGCGCGGCGCGGCGCTCAAGGTCTACCAGTTCGGCGAGGCGCTGCCGCTCGACCTCGCCGCGCGCGCGGATATCTGCGTGCTGCGCGGGGCGCCGAACGGCAACTATCGCCTGCGCTGCCTGATCGCGAATCTCGCCGCCGCCGGCCGCGTGCTCGTCGACGCGACCGAGGACCACGCCCTCGCGGCGCTCGATCCCGGCTTCATCCGGGCGCCGCTCCGCATTCCCGCGCTGCGCAACTTCCTCGTCGAGGCGGTGCTGCCCCGCCGCGCCGAGATCGGCGCCGCCTTCCGCGACGCGCGCGCCCCCGGCGCGGCCGATCCCGGCCGGCTGCTCGCGGCGCTCGGCGCCCGGCCGCGTCCCCCGGCGAAGGCCGCGCCGGTCACCGTCTTCATGCCGACGAACGGCGTCGGCCTCGGCCACGCCCAGCGCTGCGGGCTGATCGCCTCCGAGATGACGGGCCCGCCGCCGGTCTTCGCCGCCTTCCCGAGCTGCATGCGTCTCGTGAAGAGCTACGGCTTCGACGTGATGCCGCTGATCGGCCGCAGCGCGCAGCACGCCCAGGCGCATGAGAACGACCTCGCGAACTATCTCCGGCTGCGCGGCCTGACCGGGGGCGGCGGCGCGCTGGTGTTCGACGGCGGCTATGTGTTCGACTCGGTCTACCGCGCCATCCTGGAGCGGCGGCTGCGCGGCGTCTGGATCCGCCGCGGTCTCTGGCAGCGGGGCCAGGACAATTCGATCGCGCTCGACCGCGAGAAGGTCTTCGGCCGGGTGATCGTGCCGAGCGAGGCCTTCGAGGAGCTGAACGCCGCCTATTCCGAGGGCGACCACGTGCGCGAGGTCGGGCCGATCGTGCGACCGCGCCCGCTCGCGGCCGAGGCGCGCGCGGCGCTGCGCGCGCGGCTCGCGGAACGCTTCGGCCAGCCCTTCGACCGGCTCGTGGTCTCGCTGCTCGGGGGTGGGGTGGCGGCGGATCGCGGCGCGCAGATCCAGGCGATCTGCGGCATGATGGAGCGCCGGTCGGACACGCTGCACCTGATCGTGGTCTGGCCGACCGCGACGGTCCAGCCGGTCTGGTTCAACTGGCCCCGCTCGCGCGTCGTGCGCACGCACCGCGCCGGGGTGATCGCCGCCGCCGCCGACCTCTGCCTCAGCGCCGCCGGCTACAACTCGTTCCACGAGGCGCTCTACAACCAGGTGCCGACGATCTTCATCCCGCAGACCGCCGCCTTCATGGACGACCAGCGGGCGCGCGCCATCGCCGCCCGCGACCGCGGCGTCGCGGGCATGGTCGAGGCCCAGGCGCTGATGACGCTCGACCGCGAGATCGGCCGGGTGCTCGACGAGGGGCTCGGCGAAACCTTCCGCGCCCGGCTCGGGGCGCTCGACCTGCCACCCCCCGGCGCGGCCGCGGCCGCCCGGCTCATCGAGGAGTTCACGCATGGAGGCGACGCGCTGGACCGCGATCCTGTCGCGGATCGACCCGCGGGACGCGGCTGACATCGACGATCTCGCGGCCGAGTTCGAGCCGCGCGCCGAGACGCCGGGCCGCGATATCTTCCCCGACTGCGAGGCCTGCCTGATGCCCCGCGCCGCCTTCAAGCGCGAGGAGGCGGTCGCGATCGGCCTCCGCGTCGCGGCGGAGCCGGCGGACGCGGCCGACCGGGCGATGCGCGTCACCGCCTTCGCGCTGGAGCGGGACGTGGAGGTCGTGGTCCTTTCCGATTGCGACCGCTCGGGCTTCGAGCGGTTCGGCTTCCGCGTCGAACGCGTGACCGGCGACACCGAGGCGCGGCGCGCGGATTGCGAGGAACAGATCCGCCGCTTCTGGAGCATCGACCTGCTGCTCTGAGCCTCAGGCGAGCAGTTCGGCGAGCGCGCGCTCGATCAGCGCGGTCTCCTCGGCATAGGCGCCCGGCAGGCCGGCGGCGTGGCCGAAGGGCGAGGCGAGGCGGCGGAGCTCGGCGCCGGGGATCAGCGCAGCCTCCCGCGCGACCTCCTCCGCCGGGCAGAGCCGGTCGCTCTCGCAGCCCATCAGCGTCACCCGGGCCCGGATCCGCCCCAGCGCCGCGGCCTCGGTCGCGCCGGGCAGGAGGCGGCCCGGATCGGCGCTGGCCCAGAGGCGGCAGGCGACCGCGAGATCGGCCGGATCCCGCTCGAGATAGCGCAGCTCCCAGGCTTCCCGCGCCTGCTCCGCGCTCGCGAAACCATCGTCGCGGAACAGGCCCGCCGCCTCGTATTCGGCGGACCGCGTCCACCCGGCCACCGCGCCGCCGAAGGCGCGCAGCCGCGCGCAGGGCGTTTCCCCGCCGGCCGCGCCCTCGAGCGTGTCGAGCATCCGCGCGAGGATCTCGGCCCGCCGCGGCTCCGCGATGCTCGCGGCGCAGACCGCGAGCACCGCGCCGACCGCCTCGGGATGGAGCGCGGCCCAGCCGATCGCCTGCGCGCCGGCGATCGACCAGCCGGCGATCAGCCGCGGCCGCGCGACGCCGAGCGCGGTGACGAGCCGCCTGAGCGCGCGGAGGTTGTCGCGCATCGTGACCGAGGCGAAGGCGGCCCGCGCCTCGTCGGTGAGAAGATGGCTCGGCGCGGTCGAGAGGCCGTCGCCGAGCAGATCGACCGCGACGATGAAATGCCGGTCGGGGTCGAGCACCCGTCCCGGGCCGATCAGCCGGGTCCAGCCGCGCTCGGTGCCCGGGAACTGGCCGGGCAGCAGGACCGCGTTCGCCGCCGCCGCGTCGAGCCGGCCCCAGACCTGATAGCCGAGCGCCGCCTCGGTCAGCACCGGCCCGGCCTCGAGCCGGAACTCCCCGAGCGGGAAGGCCCGCGGACCGCTCATCGCGATCCGCTCCCGCCACGCGGGAAAGCCGCCTCGATCCTGACATCGCCTCGTGACATGCCGCCGTCCGTCCCGGCCCGGACGCCGCGCCGGGCGCGGGCCCGGCGGGCTTCATCCTGCGCCGCGGCGAAGCCTGTCGGCTTCCGGCGAAGAAACGGTTAACGTCAGCGGCGGTCGGGACAGACCGCCGGCGCCTCGGCGGCGCGGAACCGGCGCGAGATCTCGCCATCGATCAACAGCGCGAGCTGGTCCTCGCCCGCCACCGCGATCTCGGCGCGCAGCGTCCTGCCGTCCTCCTCCCAGACCAGCGTGCCCGCGTCGACCCGGCGCCAGGGCGACAGGCGCCAGAGCTCGCCGCAGCTGTCCTGGATCATCGTGCCATCCGAGAGGAAGGCGACGAAGACCCCCTCCGGCGCGCCCGGCGTGTCCTCGATCCAGACCCGGTCGGCGATCTCGACCTCCGCGACGTCGCCGAGCGAGAGCCCGGGCAGCGCCGGCAGCGGCAGATCGCTCCGCGCGCAGGCGCCGAGCAGCAGGACCGTCCCGATCGCAAACCCGCGCAAGCCCGCCCCCCGCTCCGATCCCGGCGCCGGATTGGGCGCCAAACCCGCCTCCGATGCAAGCCTCTCGCGATCAGTCCCCGACCGGCGCGGCGGCGTCGCTCTCGGGCGGCCGGATCCCGAGCCGCTTCTGCCGCAGAAGCGTGTAAAGGCCGGCGGCGAGGATCAGCGCGGCGCCGGCCAGCGTCATCCCGTCGGGCCGCTCGTTGAAGAACGCGATCCCGAGGATGCCGATGAAGACGAGCTGGAAATAGGCGAAGGGCTGCACCACGCTCGCCTCGGCGACCTCGTAGACCTTGATGAGCAGGAAGTGCCCCGCCACCGCCTGCAGGCAGAGCATCGCCATCCAGATCCAGTCGGCGCCGTGGATCGGCGTCCAGAAGAACGGCACCGCGAGGGTCGAGACCAAAGCGCCGACCACCCCGGTATAGAAGAAGGTCGTGTCCGCGCTGTCCTGCCAGGCGACCCGGCGGGTCAGCAGAGAATAGATCGCGAACATGAACGCCCCGGCGAGCGGGTACACCGCCGCCGGATCGAAGACGCGAAAGCCCGGCCGCAGGATAATGACGACGCCGAGGAGCCCGACCAGGATCGCGACCCCGCGGCGCCAGCCGACGTATTCGCCGAGCAAGGGCCCGGCGAGCGCGGCGACGAGCAGCGGATAGACCGCGAAGATCGAATGCGTGGCGATCAGCCCGAGCTTCACGAAGGCGATCACCGTGACCCAGATCTCGACGATCAGGAGGACGCCGCGGGTGATCTGCAGCCTGGGATGCGCCGAGCGCGCCACCCGCCGGAGCCCGCCGCCGCGCGCCACCGACCAGACCACGGTGACGATCGCGAAGAACCAGAAGCGCACCGTCACGACGGTGATCACGTGATAGTTGGTGGCGAGATAGCGCGAGACCCCGTCCTGCAGCGCGAAGATGAGGGAGACGAGGATCATCAGCAGGATGCCGAGCCTCGGGTTGTTCTGGGTGCTCACATCGGTTGGTCCGGGTTCGGGTCTGGCGCGAAGGACTGGCACCGGGTGTCGCGGGCCAGCCGCGGACGCCGATCCCACGCGCGGGTCATGTGCTTCTTGCGGCCGAAGCCCGGCCGCCGCTCGACCCGCAGGCCGGCGGCTTCCAGCGCCGCGCGGACCTTCGCCGCGGCGGTGTAGGTCGAAAGGGTCGCGGCGGGAAAGCATCGCTCCGCGATCGCCGAGATCAGGGCGGGTTCCCAGAGCTCCGGGTTTCGCGCGGGGCTGAACCCGTCGAGGAACCAGGCGTCGGCGCGGCCGCGCCAGCCCGGCACGGTCTCGCGCGCGTCACCTTCGATCACCTCGATCTCGATCGCGCCGCCCGCGCCCGCTCCCGCCGCCGGATCGGAAAGCGAGAAGACTCGCTCGCCCCGATCCCAGGCCGCGACCATCGCCGCCGCCAGCGGAGCGAGCTCCGGCCAGGGCGCCAGCGCCCGGGCCATGTCGGGCGCCGTGACCGGATGCGCCTCGAAGGCGGTGTAGCGAAGCGTCCCGGCGCATCCGGCCCGACGCCAGGCGATGGCGGCTGCGAGCGCGTTGAGCCCGGTCCCGAAGCCCGTCTCGGCGATCTGGAAGGGGCGCGCGATGCTCCGACGCGACGGAAACGTCGCCCGCTCCGCGAAACGCGCCGGCAGTCCGTTGCCCTCGATGAACACATGCCGCTTCTCGGCGAGGGCGTCCTCGTCGCCGTAGTAGCCTTCGCCGTAGCGCGCGGAGACCGGGACGTCGCCGTCCCGCCAAGTCACCTCGGCCTCTCGCGGAGGCGGGCGTTCCATGATCTAAACCTCGCGCCGAAATTTTGTGCACTCATAGGGCCGCGGACGGAAATGCGAAAGGGCGAGACGACCGATATCCTGGTGGTGGGCGGCGGAATCTTCGGCCTCGCCTGCGCCCACGCCTGCCTCGACCGCGGCCGCCAGGTGACGCTCGTCGACGCGAGCCTCCCCGGCGCGGGGGCGAGCGGCGGGCCGGTCGGCGCGCTCTCGCCGCATCTCCCGGAAAAATGGAACGAAAAGAAGGCGGCGCAGCTCCGGGCCCTCATCGCGGCGGAGGCCTATTGGGCGCGGATCGCCGCGTTCTCGGGCCTCGATCCCGGCTATGCGCGGCTCGGCCGGTTCCTCCCGCTCGCCTCCGAGGCGGCCCGCGCGCGCGCCGAGGCGCAGGCCCGGAACGCCGCCGAATTCTGGCCCGCGCCGTTCCGCTGGGAGCTGTCGGCCCCGGAGGCGATCCCCTTCGCCGCGCCGCATGGCGCCGTCTTCGAGACCCTCTCGGCCCGGATCGATCCGCCGCGCGCGATCGCGGCGCTGACCGAGGCGCTGCGGCGGCGGGGCGGCGAAGTCCTCACCCGTCGCCCGGTCCGCGCCGTCACCGAGGGCCGCGCCGAGACCGACGCCGGCCCGATCGCCGCCCGGGCGATCCTGCTCGCGCCCGGCACCGGCGCCGGACCGCTCGCGGCGCCCATCCTCGGCCGCGACCCGTTCCAGGGCGTGAAGGGCCAGGCCGCGCGGCTCGCCCCCGCGCACCCGCTCGCGACGCCGATGATCTACGCCGACGGGCTCTATATCGTCCCGCACGCCGACGGCACGGTCGGCGTCGGCGCCACCAGCGAGAACAGCTATGCCGATCCCTTCGCGACCGACGCCGCGCTCGACGCGCTGCTCGCCCGCGCGACCGAGATCCTGCCCCCGCTCGAAGGCGCCGAAGTGCGCGCCCGTTGGGCCGGCCTGCGCCCGCGCGGGCCGCGCCCCGAGCCGATGCTGGGCCGCCTGCCCGGAACCCGGACGCTGTTCCTCGCCGCCGGCGCCTTCCGCACCGGCTTCGGCATGGCGCCGCTGGTCGGCGAGATCCTCGCCGCGCTGGTCGCCGGCGAGGACCCGGCGATGCCCCCGGGCTTCAGCATCGCCGAGCATCTCGCCCGGTTCGACCCCGGGCGATCCCGCATGGAAACCGATTGACACCGCCCGCCCCGACCCGGAAGATTCTCGCAACATAAGATCGCCCGGGCGGCGGCCGCACAGGACAGGCCTTTGCATTTCACCAAGCTGCGTCTTCTCGGCTTCAAGAGCTTCGTCGATCCGACGGAGCTCTTGATCGCGCCCGGCCTCACCGGCGTGGTCGGGCCGAACGGCTGCGGCAAGTCGAACCTGCTCGAGGCGCTGCGCTGGGTGATGGGCGAGACCCGCGCCAGCGTGATGCGCGGCGACGGGATGGAGGACGTGATCTTCGCGGGTTCCGGCCGGCGCCCGGCGCGCAACCACGCCGAGGTGACGCTGACGCTCGACAACCGGGGCCGCACCGCGCCGGCCGGCTTCAACGAGGCCGACACGCTCGAGGTGGTGCGCCGGATCACCCGCGACGCCGGCTCGGCCTATCGGGCGAACGGCAAGGAGGCCCGGGCGCGCGACGTCCAGATGCTGTTCGCCGACGCCTCGACCGGGGCGCAGTCGCCGTCGCTGGTGCGGCAGGGCCAGATCTCGGAGCTCATCAACGCCAAGCCCCGCGCCCGCCGCCGCGTGCTCGAGGAGGCGGCCGGCATCTCCGGCCTCTACCAGCGCCGGCACGAGGCGGAGCTGAAGCTCCGCGCGACCGAGACCAATCTCTCGCGGGTCGGCGACGTGCTCGAGGCGCTCGAGACGCAGCTCGCCCAGCTCTCGCGGCAGGCGCGCCAGGCCGCGCGCTACCGCGAGATCGCCGAGGGCCTCCGCCGGGCCGAGGCGCTGCTGCTCTGCCGGCTCTGGCGCGACGCCGAGGACGAGCGGATGGCGACGACCATCGCGCTTACCGACGCCACCCGCGCCGCCGCCAAGGCCGAGGCGCGCGCCGCCGAGACCGCGCGCCTGCGCGCCGCGGCGGAGGAAGGATTGCCGGCGCTCCGCGAGGAGGATGCGATCGCCGCGGCGATCCTGCAGCGCGTCCTGCTCGAGGGCGACCGCCACGAGAGCGAGGTCCGCGCCGCGATCCAGACGATCGCGACCATCGAGGGCCAGATCCGCCAGCTCGCGCAGGACCGCGACCGCGAAGCCGCGCTCGACGCCGACGCCGGCGCGATGGTCGAGCGGCTCGCGGCCGAGACCGCCGAACTCGCGGCCGAGGAGGAGGGCCACGGCCCCCGCCTCGCCGCCGCGCGCGACGCGGCGGCGGCGGCGGGCGGCGCGCTCGGCGTCGCCGAGGCCGCCTTCTCCGCCCGGGCCGAGGCCGCCGCGCGGCTGCTGGCCGAGCACGAGGCCGCGACCCGCGCCGAGGCCGATGCCCGCCGCCGCGCCACCGACCTCACCCGCGCGCTCGCCGAGGCCGAGACCGCCCGCGACGCCGCCGAGGCCGAGCAGGACCGCGCGATCGCGCTTCGCGCCGAGGCCGAGGAAGCCGCGGCGATCGCCGAGGATCGCGCCGCCGGCGCCGAGGACGCGCTCGCGCGGGCCGAGGAGACGGCGGCCGACCTCCGCCGCGCCGACGCCGAGGCCCGCGCCGCCCGGTCCGAGGCCGAGGGTGCCGCCCGGGCGCTCGCCTCCGAGGCCAAGGGGCTGCGCGACCTGCTCGACCGCTCGCAAGGAACGGCGCGCGGCATTCTCGACCGGATCACCGTGGCGCCCGGCTTCGAAGCCGCCTTCGGCGCCGCGCTCGGCGAAGATCTCGCGCTGCCCGCCGTCGAGGCCGGGGCGGAGGCGTCCGGCTGGCTCGGCCTGCCCCCGCTCGACGCGCCCGCAACGCTGCCCGAAGGCGCCGCGCCGCTCGCGCCGCGGGTCGAGGGCCCGGCCGTGCTCGCCCGCCGCCTCGCCGCGGTCGGCGTCGTCGACCGCGCGCTCGGCGACCGGCTCCAGCCTTTCCTGGCGCAGGGCCAGCGCCTCGTCAGCCCCGAGGGCGACCTCTGGCGCTGGGACGGGCTGCGTGTCGCGGCCGGCGCCGCGCCTTCGGCGGCGGCGCAGCGCCTGCGCCAGAAGAACCGCCTGACCGAACTCGAGGCGCGCGGCGCCGAGGCCGAGGACCGCGCCGAGGCGGCGCGGGCGCGCGAGGCCCAATCCGCCGCCGCCTTCGCCGCCGCCGCCGCCGCCGAGGCCGCCGCGCGCGCCGCGCGCAAGGCGGCCGAGGCGGCCGCGGCCGAGGCCGAGCGCGCGCATGGCCGCGCCGGAACCGCCGCCGAGGCGCTGGGATCCCGCCTCGCCGCGCTTCGCGCCGGGGTGACGCGCCGCGCCGACGAGCTCGCCGAGGCGCTGGCCGCCGCCGAGACCGCCGCCGAGACCCTCGCCGATCTCGCCGATCCCGCCGCCGCCAAGGCCGGCGTCGAGGCCGAACGGCTGCGGGTCGAGAGCGCGCGCCTCACCATGCTGACCCTCCGCGCCGAAGCCGACGAGCTCGATCGCGCCGGGCGCGCCCGCGACCGCCGCCTCGGCGAGATCGCGCGCGAGCGCGAGGGCTGGGCCGGCCGCCGCGCCTCCGCCGCCGACCGGCTCGCCGGGCTCGACGGGCGGGTCGCCGCCGCCGAGGACGCGCTGGCCGAGGCCCGCGACCGACCGGCCGAGCTCGAGGCGCGCGGCGAGGACCTCGCGCGCGGGCGCGCCGAGGCCGGGATCCGCCGCGACCGCGCCGCCCAGGCGCTCGCCGCCGCCGAGGCCGGGCTGCGCGACGCCGGCGCCGCCGACCGCGCCGCTGACCGCGCGGCGGGCGATGCCCGCGAGGCGCGCGCCCGCGCCGAGGCGCTGGCCGAGGCCGCGCGCGCCCGCGCCGAGGCCGAGGCCGAGCGGCTGACCGCGGAGACCGGCCAGGCGCCCGCCGACCTGCTCGCCGGGCTCGGCGCCGATCTCCGCGCGATCCCGCCGGCGGTCGAGCTCGAGGCCGAGGTCACCCGGCTGCGCCGCGCCCGCGACGGGCTCGGCGCGGTCAACCTGCGCGCCGAGGAGGATGCCCGCGCGCTCCAGTCCGAATACGACACGCTGCTCGGCGAACGCATCGATCTCGAGGAGGCGATCAAGAAGCTCCGCCTCGGCATCGCCGGGCTGAACCGCGAAGGGCGCGGCCGCCTGCTCGCCGCCTTCGACGAGGTGAACCGCAATTTCGCCACGCTGTTCCGGCACCTCTTCGGCGGCGGCGAGGCCAATCTCGTGCTGGTCGAGAGCGACGATCCGCTCGAGGCCGGGCTCGAGATCATGGCGATGCCGCCGGGCAAGAAGCTCGCGACGCTCTCGCTCCTCTCGGGCGGCGAGCAGACGCTGACGGCCCTGAGCCTGATCTTCGCGGTCTTCCTCGCCAATCCCTCGCCGATCTGCGTGCTCGACGAGGTCGACGCGCCGCTCGACGACGCCAATGTCGGGCGGTTCTGCGACCTGCTCGACGAGATGGTGGACCGCACCGAGACGCGCTTTCTCGTCATCACCCACCACGCGGTGACGATGGGCCGGATGGACCGGCTCTTCGGCGTGACGATGCGCGAGCAGGGCGTGAGCCAGCTCGTCTCGGTCGATCTCGCCGCCGCCGAGCGCCTGGTCGAATCGATCGGTTGAGGCCACCCGCCGGAGCCGGCCTTCCGGCCGTCACCGCCATCCGGCGGTGGCGCCGCGCCAGGCGTTCCGCGCGTGGCGGCGGAGCACCCGCGGCGCGCTTCGGGACCTGCGCCCGTGGCGGGCGCGCGCTTCGGGCGGAGCACCTCGGCGCACCCCGAGCCCCTGTGACGGGCTCCGGGTGCTCCACCAGCGGCTCGCTTCTGCCATGGTTCATATGGCCTGGAAATCTATCGGGCAGTCCGCGCCGGGATCGAAGATCCCGGAGCGAGGGGCCCCGCCAACAGGCGGGGAGAAACCCTGACTCGCGGCCAACAGGCCGCTCCGCCGGATCCGGGCACCAGCCCGGATCCCCCTCTTCGCCCGGCCGGAAAAAGAGAAAGCCCGGCGGGATGTCCCGCCGGGCTTCTTCCGCGCTTGAAATAAAGCGCTTGGTGCGGTCGAGAAGACTCGAACTTCCACGGGGGTTAGCCCACAGCGACCTCAACGCTGCGCGTCTACCAATTCCGCCACGACCGCGTGGGGGGGCTTCTAGCAAAGGCCTCCGGGGATGTGAAGAGGCGAAGATCCTTTTCCCGCGCGTTTTTTCGCGGCCCCGGAACCGGTCCCGGACGGCGCCGATCGGACCCGGATCCCCGAACCGCCGGCGCTCTCGCCGGGGCGGCCGCTCTGGCGCCCCGGCCCCGGTTTGCTCTAGGAAATCCCATCCCCCGCGGTCACGCGAATCGCCGAAGCGAGAGCCAGCCATGTCGACCCAGCCACGCGAATCGCGGTCCGATGACCTGTCCCCGGCCATCGAATGGCGCGTCTCGGACACGCCCGTCGCCTATCCCGAGGCGCTCGCCACGATGGAGACGCGGGTCGAGGAGATGATCGCGGGCCAGGCGGGCGAGCTCGTCTGGCTGCTCGAGCATCCGCCGCTCTACACCGCCGGCACCTCGGCGCGGGCCGAGGACCTGCTGATGCCGGACCGCTTCCCGGTCTATCAGGGCCGGCGCGGCGGCGAGTACACCTACCACGGGCCCGGCCAGCGCGTCGCCTATGCGATGCTCGACCTCAACGCCCGCGGGCGCGATGTCCGCGCCTATGTCTGGAAGCTCGAGGAATGGGTGATCCGGGCGCTCGCGGAATTCAACGTCACGGCCGAGCGCCGGGCGGGCCGCGTCGGCGTCTGGGTCGCGCGCCCCGACAAGCCGCCGCTGCCCGACGGATCGCCGGCCGAGGACAAGATCGCCGCGATCGGCGTCCGGGTCCGGCGCTGGATCGCCTTCCACGGCATCGCGATCAACGTCGAGCCCGATCTCGAGCATTTCGCGGGCATCGTGCCCTGCGGCATCCGCGGCTACGGCGTCACGAGCCTCGTCGATCTCGGCCTGCCGGTGACCATGGCCGATCTCGACGTCGCCCTCGCGCGGTGGTTCGAGACCGTCTTCGGCGCGGCCGACCGGCGCGGCTGACCCCGGGAACGAAAACGCGCCCCGGAGGGCGCTTCATAAGAAGCGGAAGGTGTCCTCAGCGCCGCGGGCCGCGCGGATCTGGGTCCCGCCTCACGCGGATCGGGACCGGCTCGGGGCGCGGAGCAAGCGCGGCCGCGAGCCACGCGATGATCCGTTCCACCAAACCGGAATCATGCTTCGCCTGCATCCTCGCGTCTCCTTGCTCGCAGCGGGTCACGTCTCCCACAAGACGGACATGGGGACCCAACCCGCCGGGTGCAAGATCGTTCCCCGCGGCGAAACGCGCCGCCGGGGGTCAGAGCCCCCGGACGATGTCGGGCGGAGTCGCCTCCGCCACCAGCGCCTCGATCGTCAGATCGACCGGCCGCGACTCGGTGCCCTGGTCGCCGAGCCGGCGCACCGAGACGGTCCGGTCCGCGACCTCGCGCGCGCCGACCGCGAGGATCACCGGCACCTTCGACAGGCTGTGCTCGCGGACCTTGTAGTTGATCTTCTCGTTACGGAGATCCGCCTCGGCCCGCACGCCCTTGGCCCGGAGCGCCATCATCACCTGCTCGGCGTAGTCGTTGGCGTCCGAGACGATCGGCGCCACCACCACCTGACGAGGTGCCAGCCACAGCGGGAACTTGCCGGCGTAATGCTCGATCAGCACGCCGGTGAACCGCTCGAACGAGCCGAGGATCGCGCGATGCAGCATGTAGGGCCGGTGCTTGTCGCCGTCCTCGCCGACGTATTCCGCCCCGAGCCGCTCGGGCAGCTGCGCGTCGACCTGGAAGGTGCCGCACTGCCACTCGCGCCCGATGGCGTCGGTGAGCTTGAAGTCGAGCTTCGGCCCGTAGAAGGCGCCCTCGCCCGGATCGATCTGGTAGGACACGCCGACCTGATTGATCGCGTTCTCGAGCGCGCCCTCGACCTTGTCCCAGGTCTCGTCCGAGCCGATGCGTACCTCGGGCCGGGTCGAGAGCTTGATGTCGAACTTGTCGAAGCCGAGGTCGGCGTAGACGCTCGACAGAAGCTCGATGAAGGCCGCGCATTCGCTCTCGATCTGGTCCTCGGTGCAGAAGATATGCGCGTCGTCCTGGGTGAAGCCGCGCACGCGCATCAGCCCGTGCATCGAGCCCGACGGCTCGTAGCGGTGGCAGGCGCCGAATTCGGCGAGCCGGAGCGGCAGGTCGCGATAGGACTTCAGGCCCTGGTTGTAGACCTGGACGTGGCAGGGGCAGTTCATCGGCTTCAGCGCGTTGATGCGCTTCTCCTTGGCCGCCTCCTCCTGCACCTCCACGAGGAACATGTGCTCCTGATAGGCCTCCCAGTGGCCGGAGGCTTCCCAGAGCTTGCGGTCGACCACCTGCGGCGTGCGGATCTCCTTGTAGCCCGCCCCGCGCAGCCGGCGGCGCATGTAGTCCTCGAGCGTCCGGTAGAGCGTCCAGCCTTCCGGGTGCCAGAACACCATGCCGGGCGCCTCTTCCTGCATGTGGAAGAGCTTCATCTCGCGGCCGAGCTTGCGGTGGTCGCGCTTCGCCGCCTCTTCCAGGCGGAAGAGATAGGCCTTGAGCTCGTCCTTGGTCCGGAACGCCACGCCGTAGATGCGCTGCAGCATCGGCCGGTCGCTGTCGCCGCGCCAGTAGGCGCCGGCGACGTTCATGAGCTTGAACGCGTCCGCCGGCACCTGGCCGGTGTTCGCGAGATGCGGGCCGCGGCAGAGGTCCTGCCAGTGGCCGTGCCAGTACATCCGGATCGGCTGCCCCTCGGGGATCATGCCGACGAGCTCGACCTTGTAGGGTTCGCCCAGCGCCTCGTAGTGGCGCACCGCGCGGTCGCGGTCCCAGATCTCGGTCGTCACGGGATCGCGCAGCGCGATGATCTCGCGCATCTTCTTCTCGATCGCGGCGAGGTCCTCGGTCGTGAACGGCTCGGCGCGGTCGAAGTCGTAGTACCAGCCGTTCTCGATCACCGGGCCGATCGTGACCTTCACGTCGGGCCAGAGCTCCTGCACCGCGCGCGCCATGATATGCGCCGCGTCGTGGCGGATGAGGCCGAGCGCGATCGCCTCGTCCTTGGCGGTGTGGATCGCGACGCTCGCATCCTCGGTGATCGGCTGGCTGAGATCGGTCAGCCGCCCGTCCACGCTCGCGGCGATGGCGGCCTTCGACAGCGATTTCGACAGGCTCTCGGCGATCGCCGCGCCGGTCACGCCGGCGGGATAGGAGCGCACCGCCCCGTCGGGCAGGGTGATCGCAACCTGGCTCAGGTCAGCCGCCGCGTCGCTCATGGTCGTCTCCTTTGGGTTTGGCGCCTACCACGCGCCCGGGTCTCAGGGAGGTTCCGCCGTTAGGCCCGGCGCGGCCCGAAGTCAAGGCGGGCGAGTGGGGGCGGGCGGCGACCCGCGCCGCCCGCTTGCGCGACGGCCGCGCGCGGTCCAAACCGGTCCGCGACGAGACACGGCGCCCCGGGAGACCCGCGATGGAAGAGACGAAGCTGACCCTGCCCGACGGCCGCGCCATCGCCTACCGGCGGCAGCCTGGGCGGGGACCGGGAGTAGTCTTCCTCGGCGGCTTCCGCTCCGACATGACCGGGACCAAGGCGCGGCACCTCGCCGATTTCTGCGCCGCCGAGGGCCGCGCCTTCCTGCGCTTCGACTACACCGGGCACGGGGCTTCCTCGGGCGATTTCCTCGACGGCGCGATCGGCGACTGGGCGCGCGACGCCGCCGACGCGGTGACGGCGCTCAGCGAGGGCAGGCAGATCTTCGTCGGCTCGTCGATGGGCGGCTGGATCGCGCTTCTGCTTGCGAAGCGGATGCCGGAGCGGTTCGCCGGGCTCGTCGGCATCGCGCCGGCGCCGGATTTCACCGAGGATTCGATGTGGGCGGGCTTCGACGCGGCGCAGCGCGCGGCGCTGGTCGCGGACGGCCGGGTCGCGGTGCCGACCGACTACGCCGACGAGCCCTATGTGATCACCCGCCGGCTGATCGAGGAGGGGCGGAGCCAGCTCGTGCTGCGCGCGCCGCTGGACCTGCCGTTCCCGACCCGGATCCTGCAGGGCACCGCCGATACCGACGTCGACCCCTCGGTGGCGCTGCGCCTGCTCGCCCATGCCACCGCGCCGGACATGGCCCTGACGCTGGTGAAGGGGGCGGATCACCGCTTCAGCGCGCCGGCCGATCTCGCGCTCATCACCCGGACCGTCGCGGAGCTGCTGGCGCCCTTCTGAAAACCTCGGCCTGAAATGTCGGCGCCCGCGCCGGTCGCTGTGACCGGCCGCGGGCGCTTCTAATCTCTATGCGAGTGGATCGTGCGAAGGATCTAGTGCTCGACCGCCTCTAGCTTCACGATTTCCTGCTTGAGTTGCAGTTTCTTGAGCTTGAGCTGCTTGATGTTGAGATCGTCCGCGGCCGGATGCCGTTGCTCGGTTTCGATCACATCGGACAGGGTCTGGTGCTTCTTGCGGAGTTCCATCAGGTGAGAACCCAGGCTCATGAGCCGTCTCCTACTCAGCTGTTTCGAACCGAGCCAGTAGAGCACCGATCGCCTCGCCTGTCACGCGAAGCGGGGTCCTGACCCGATCGGATCGCGCCGAGGTGAGGACCGGGGAGCGTCGTCCCGACCGCCGGGGCCCTTCGGCGGCGCGGCAGGGACAGGATGTCAGCGAGACGAAGGGTTTATCGGATGGCATCCGGCGGGATCTCGCCACTGCGAAAAGTGATTGCGCGCTCGCGGCTCAACCTTTGCGAAGATTTCACGCCACGGGCCGTGGAGTTAGCGACATTTCGCCGCCGCCTCGATCCCGAGGGGGGCGGCGTCGCGCAGCGCCTGCTCGGCCTCCGGGGCGTAGCCTCCCGAATCACCCGCGTGCGACGCCCCGCGGTGCACGACGAGCGGCGGCGCCAGCACCAGCGGTCCGGCGGCGCCCTTCCGCGCGCGGACCAGAACCCGCCCGGCCGGACGACCCGATCGCGGCGCGACAGGAAGCACGACGGTCGAGCCGGCCCTGCCCTCGAGCCCGGCGAGGATCGCGCCCAGCCGCTCGGCGCGATGGACCAGCGTGAGCCAGCCGCCCGGCGCGAGGCGCCGGAGCCCGGCGTCGATCCAGTCGCCGAGCCCCGCCTCCTCGACATGCGCGGCCCGCCGGCCGGGGTCGCGCGGCGCGGTCGCGGTCCCCCCGGCGTAGAAGGGCGGGTTCGCGATCACATGGTCGAAGCTCCGGCCGCGCAACTCAACCGGAGGTCGTCTCAGGTCGCCGGTATGGACCGCCAGCGCGATCCCGTTCGCCGCCGCGTTGGCGCGGGCGAGCGCCGCGTAGCCCGGCTGGGCCTCGAGCCCGTGCAGGTCGAGCCCGGGCACCCGCGCGGCGAGGCACAGGATCGCGACACCGGCGCCGCAGCCGAGCTCCAGCACCGACTGGCCGGCGCGCGCGGGCGTGAAAGCGGCGAGAAAGACCGGATCGGTCGCGGCCCGATAGCCCGAGACCGGCTGGCGGATCCGGAGCCGCCCGCCGAGAAACCCGTCCTCGCTGAGCGCCCCGAGACCAGGATCCGGCCCGGGATCCGACCCGGCGTCCGGCGCGTCGCTCATTCCGGCAGCAGCCCGTCCACGGCGTTGTCCCGCAGGATCGCCCGGGCGCGGAACACGTCCCGGTCCGCGACCAGAAGCCGCTTCGGGAACAACCCGATGCCGCCTTCGAGCACGCTCATATGGACGTCCATCACAAAGCAGTCTATATCCTCCGCGCGCAGCAAGGCGGTGGAAAATGGTATGATCGTGGGGTCTGTCGTGCGCAGGATTTCCTTCATTGTCCGAAGCCTAGGGCGCCCGCGCGCCGAGGTCGAGGGGCTCGTGACAGGATGGTCCGCGTGAACACGGCCACCCGCGTCCTGAGCCCGGTCGAAGGCCTGCAGGGCGAGCTCGCCCAGGATATGGCGGCGGTCAACGCGCTGATCCGCGAGCGGATGGCGAGCGAGCACGCGCCTCGGATCCCGGAGGTCACCGCCCATCTCGTCGACGCCGGCGGCAAGCGCCTGCGACCGCTCCTGACCCTCGCGGCCGCGCGGCTCTGCGGCTACGCGGGCGCGGATCACGTGAAGCTCGCGGCGACGGTCGAATTCATCCACACCGCCACGCTCCTGCACGACGACGTGGTCGACGAGAGCGAGCGGCGGCGCGGCCGGCCGACGGCGAACCTGCTCTGGGACAACAAGTCGAGCGTTCTGGTCGGCGACTATCTCTTCGCCCGCTCCTTCCAGCTCATGGTCGAGACGGGATCCCTGCGCGCGCTGCACATCCTCTCGAACGCGTCGGCGGTGATCGCCGAGGGCGAGGTCCTGCAGCTCGCGAGCGCCGAGAGCCTCGCCACGACCGAGGACATCTATCTGCGCGTCATCCGCGGCAAGACCGCCGCGCTCTTCGCCGCCGCGACCGAGGTCGGGCCGGTGATCGCGGGCGCCGACGAGGCGCTGGTGAACGGGCTGCGCGACTACGGCGACGCGCTCGGCGTCAGCTTCCAGATCGCAGACGACCTGCTCGACTACGGCGGGATGAGCGCCGCGCTCGGCAAGAACGTCGGCGACGACTTCCGCGAGCGGAAGATGACGCTGCCGGTGATCCGCGCCGTGCGCGCCGGCGACGCCGAGGAGCGCGCCTTCTGGTCCCGGGTGATCGAGCAGGGCGACCAGCGCGACGGCGACCTCGAGACCGCGCTGGAGCTCATGCGCCGACATGGCAGCCTCGAGAGCACGCGCGAGACCGCCTACGCCCACGCCGCCCGCGCCCGCGCGGCGCTCGAGATCGCGCCGGAGGGCCGGCTGCGCGATCTCCTGAGCGACCTCGCCGATTTCGTCGTCGCCCGGCTCGCGTAGGGCGGACCCCGGTCCGCCTCGAAGGGACTGGCGGACCGAGGTCCGCCCTACGCCACCCACCAGCCCGGCTCGGCCGCGCGGATCCCCGCGGCGGCGGCCTCGGCCTCGGCCGCGGTCGCGAAGAGGCCGAAGCAGGTCGCGCCCGACCCCGACATCCGCGCCAGCGCGCAGCCCGGCTGGCCGGCGAGCGCGGTGAGGGCGCGGTCGATCTCCGGCGCGATGTCCCGCGCCGCGGGCTCGAGATCGTTGCGCGTGGCGCGCAGATAGGCGAAGAGCGCCGCCGCGTCCGGGAGGGCGCCGGGCGCGGGCAACGGCGGATTGTCCCGCCGGGCGAGCCGCGCGAAGACCGCGCCGGTCGGAACCGCGACGCCGGGATTGACCAGCACCATCGCGCAGGACGGCAGCGCCAGCGGCTCCAGCACCTCGCCGATCCCCGACATCCGCGTGGGCTGGCCCGCGAGGCAGACCGGGACGTCGGCGCCGAGCGCCAGCACCGCGGCGGGCTCCGGAAGCGGCGCGCCGCGCAGCCGGGCGAGCGCGCGCAGCGTCGCGGCCGCGTCGGCGGAACCACCGCCGATCCCGCTCGCCACCGGCAGGTTCTTCGTGAGACGGATCGCCGCGCCTCCGCCGCCCATCGCCCGGGCGGCGCGCAGGACGAGATTGTCCGGCCCCGCGTCGAGGCCCGCCGCGAAGGGTCCGTCGATGACGAGCCCCGGCGCGGGCGCGGGTTCGGCGGTGATCTCGTCGCCGACCTCGGCGAAGGTCACGAGGCTGTCGAGCAGGTGATAGCCATCCGTCCGACGCCCGGTGACGTGCAGGCAGAGATTGACCTTGGCCCGCGCCCTCTCGCGTACCCGCGCGGGCGCGACGAGCGCGATCGGATCGGGGAGGTGTCCGGGCATCGGCTCAGCCGTCCGACTTGGCCTTTTCCTCGTTCAGCACCTGGTCGAGGCCGATGTCGAGCTTCTTGCGGATCCGGTCCATGTCGAGGTCCTCGGCCGGGCCGAAGGACAGCGCCCGGCGCCACTGGAAATCCGCCTCGCGGTGGCGGCCGACCTTCCAGAGCACGTCGCCGAGATGGTCGTTGATCACCGGATCGTCCGGCGTGAGCTCCACCGCGCGCAGCATCGGCCCGACCGCCTCGTCGTAGCGGCCGAGCCGGTAATAGGCCCAGCCGAGCGAGTCGGTGATATAGCCGTCGTCCGGCTGCCCCCGAACCGCGCGCTGGATCATGTCGAGCGCCTCGTCATAGTCGTCGCCCTGCTCGAGCAGGGAATAGCCGAGATAGTTCAGGACCAGCGGCTGGTCGGGAAAGAGCACCAGCGCCTCGCGGAAATCGGCCTCGGCGGCGGTCCAGTTCCCGGCCCGCTCGTTCGCGACGCCCCGGGTGTAGTAGAGCACCCAGTGGATCCGCTGCGGTGTGCCGATGAGGTCGATCGCCTTGCCATAGGCCGCGACCGCCTCGGGGAATTGCTCGTCGGCGCGATAGGCGTCGCCGAGCGCCGACTGGACCTCGATCTGGTCGCCGTTGCTGTCGGCCAGGGCGACCAGGGTCGCGATCCCGGCCTCGGGATCGCCCGCCGCGCGCTCGGTGTTGGCGCGCCGGATCTCGGCGGTCACGTACCAGGGCGATTCCTTCGGCACCGCGGCGAGGACATCGGTCGCCATCGCATATTGCGCGTCGCTCTCGAGCAGCTCGGCCGCCAGCAGGTCCGCCTCGATCAGGTTCGGCCGGATGAAGGCGGCGAGCCGCGCGTGCAGGAGCGACACCCGGTCGGTGTCGTCGGTGTTGAGCGCCTCGGCGAGCGTCAGGAAAGCCTCGGCGATCCCGTCCTTGGCCTCGGTCACCTGGTCGAAGGTGACCTCCTGCCCGGCGGCGAGCCGGTCGCGCAGCGCGACGAGCGTCGCGTCGGGAAAGCCGCCGTCGATCGCCTGGTTCAGGAGCGTGAGCGCGTCCTGCTCGCGGCCGATCTGCGCCAGGATCTCGGCATGGGCGATCAGCGCGGAGCGCGTCAGATGCAGCGGCCCCTGCTCGCCCCCGGCGAGGATCGCCTCGGCCGAGACGAAATCCCCCGCCATCGCGAGCGCCAGCGCCTTGTGGTACTGGCCATAGGCGGCGAGCGCCTCGTTGCCGGTCATCGCGTCGAACTTGGCCTGGGCGGCGGGGAAATCCTCGCGCCCCACCTCGATCCAGCCGGCCACGAGCCCGGCGAGCAGCGGATTGAACACCGGACCCGAGCCGGTGAGGATCGCCTCGGCCTTGTCGAAATCCCCGGCCTGGGCGGCGACGGCGAGGCGGACGATGGCGGCGAGCTGGTTGCCCGGCTGCGCCTCGGCCAGCCGGTCGGCGAGCGGCGCGGCGGCGACCATGTCGGAGAGCGCCACCTTGGCCACGAGCGCGTTCTGCATCAGCGCGAAATTGGTCGGGTCGGCCTCGAGCGTGCGGGCGTAGTAATCCGCCGAGACCGCGTAATCATCGCGGAAGTCGGCCTGCATCGCGGCGAGATAGGCGCCCGAGAGCGAGGAAGCGGAGGCCGGGGACAGCGCCGAGGCCAGCAGGAGCCCTGCGAGGGCGCCGGCGGCGAGTTTCGCGGTGGACGTCGGCAATGGTCGGCTCTCCCGGATGGTCAAGGCTGAAAGCCTAGTCCGCCGCGGCCCCGCTGGCAATCGGCGCTCGGCGCCACGGCGGAGGCTCGCCATCACATGTTGGGGTAGTTCGGTCCGTCGCCGCCCTGCGGGGTGGTCCAGTTGATGTTCTGGGCGGGGTCCTTGATGTCGCAGGTCTTGCAGTGGACGCAGTTCTGGAAGTTGATCTGGAACCGCGGGGCGCCCTTCTCGTCGCGCAGCACCTCGTAGACCCCGGCCGGGCAGTAGCGCTGCGCCGGCTCGTCGTAGCGCGGCAGGTTGAGCTCGATCGGCACCCAGGGCTCCTTCAGCCGCAGGTGGCAGGGCTGCTCCTCGGCGTGGTTGGTGAAGGAGAAGCTGACGTTGGTCAGCCGGTCGAAGGAGAGCACCCCGTCGGGCTTCGGATAGTCGATCTTCTCGAACCGCTCGGCCCGGCCGGTCGCGGCGGCGTCGGTCTTGCCGTGCTTCATCGTGCCGAAGAGCGAGGCATTGCCGAAGAGCGTGTTCCACCACATGTCGAAGCCGCCGAAGGCGAGCGAGGCGAAGAGACCGTGCCGCGACCAGATCGGCTTCACGTTCCGCACGGGCTTGAGATCCTTCGCGATCGGCCCCGAGCGCACGTCGGCCTCGTAGGCCGTGATCTCGTCGCCCGACCGCCCGGCGCCGATCGCGGCATGGGCCGCCTCGGCCGCCGCGATCCCCGAGAGCATCGCGTTGTGGTTGCCCTTGATGCGCGGCACGTTGACGAAGCCGGCCGAGCAGCCGATCAGCGCGCCGCCCGGGAAGGTCAGCTTCGGGATCGACTGCCAGCCGCCCTCGGTGATCGCCCGCGCGCCATAGGCGACGCGCTTGCCGCCCTTGAGCACCTCCGCGATCATCGGATGGTGCTTGAAGCGCTGGAACTCCATGTAGGGGAAGAGATGCGGGTTCTGGTAGTTGAGATGCACCACGAAGCCGACATAGACCTGATTGTTCTCGAGGTGGTACATGAAGGAGCCGCCGCCGGCGTTCGACCCGAGCGGCCAGCCCATGGTATGGACCACCCGGCCGAGATGGTGGTTCTCGGGCTTGACCTCCCAGATCTCCTTCATCCCGAGCCCGTATTTCTGCGGCTCGTGGCCCTCGGCGAGGCCGTAACGCGCGATGAGCTCCTTGCCGAGGCTGCCGCGCACCCCCTCGCCGATCAGCACGTATTTGCCGAGGAGCTCCATCCCGGGCTCGTAGTTCGGGCCGGGGCTCCCGTCGGCCTCGCGGCCGAACTCGCCCGCGACCACGCCCCGCACCGCGCCGGTCTCGCCATAGACCAGCGCGCTCGCCGCCATGCCGGGGAAGATCTCGACCCCGAGCCCCTCCGCCTGCTCGGCGAGCCAGCGGCAGACATTGGCCATCGAGACGATGTAGTTGCCGTGGTTGTGCATGAACTTCGGCATCGGCCAGGACGGGATCCGGACCTGGCCACCCTGGCCGAGCAGATAGAACCGGTCGTCGGTCACCTCGGTCGTCACCGGCGCGCCCATGTCGCGCCAGCCGGGCAGGAGCGCGTCGAGCCCGGAGGGATCGAGCACCGCCCCGGACAGGATATGCGCCCCGACCTCCGAGCCCTTCTCCAGCACCACCACCGACAGCTCCGGATCGAGCTGCTTCAGCCGGATCGCCGCGGAGAGGCCGGCCGGGCCCGCTCCCACGATGACGACGTCGTACTCCATCGACTCGCGCTCGATCTCCGACATCGTCATCCTCCGGCTTCTTGGCTCCTGTGCTGCCTCCGTGCCTAAACAGCCCTCGGGGGCGCGTCAATCGGACGAGGAGCCGGAGGGGCCGGGAGGCGCCTCCCGCTTGCGAAGGGGCCGCGCCACTCCTATGCTGGCGGGAGGCGGCTGGATTGCCGCGGTCAGGCCGAGGCCAGGGGCATCGGCCTTTTTATGTATTGAGGGAGGCGCGCTCGGGGCGCGACCACGGAGAACGGGCATGGAAAAATTCCCCCTGACCGCGAAGGGCTTCGCGAAACTCGACGCCGAACTGAAGCGGCTGAAGACCCACGACCGGCCGACGATCATCGCCGCGATCGCCGAGGCGCGGGAGCATGGCGACCTGAGCGAGAACGCCGAATATCACGCCGCCCGCGAGCGGCAGAGCTTCGTCGAAGGCCGGATCAAGGAGCTCGAGGCCATCATCGGCCGGGGCGAGGTCATCGACGTGAGCCGCCTCTCGGGCCCGGTGAAGTTCGGCGCGACGGTGGTGATCGTCGACGAGGACACCGACGAGGAACGGACCTACCAGATCGTCGGCGAGGCCGAGGCCGATCTCGAATCCGGCCTGCTCAACATGAAATCGCCGCTCGCCCGCGCGCTGATCGGCAAGGAAGAGGGCGACAGCGTCGAGGTGCGGACCCCGGGCGGCCTCAAATCCTACGAGCTGCGCGCCATCACCTTCGCCTGAGGACCGGGACCGCATGACCGCGAGGCCCGACGCCGCCGGCCGACCGGGCGCCCTGCCCGGCGGGACCATCCGAAGCGGGCCCCGCGGCCCGCTCGCGACCCCGCCCCGGCGCCTCGCCGCGCTCGCGAGCCTCGGCTGGGCGGCGCTGGTCGCGGCCTATGCCTTCGGTTTCGCCGCCACCGCCTCGGCGGCGCGCGGCACCGTCGGGCTCGACCTCCTGTTCTTCCTGCTCGCGCTGGCCCTGCCGGTCGCGCTCTTCTGGATCACCGCCTTCCTCGCCGACGAGCTGGCGCGGCTGCGCGCCGCGGTCGCGGGCTTCGCGGAGGCGATCCCCGGCCTCGCCGCCGACCTCGCCGAGACGCGCGCGGTGCTGGCCGCCGAGGGGCCGGTCTCGCCCGCCGACATCGCCCGGGCGGTCCGGGTCGCCATGGCCGACGAGGCGCGGGTCGATCTCTCCGAACCGCTCGAGCGGCTCCAGCGCGGCCAGGAGGAGATCCGGGGCGAGCTGCGCGCCATCGCCGCCGATCCGCGCTGGACCCGCCCGGCCGGAAAGCCGACCTCGCCCCGGGCATCCGAGAAGCCGCCGGAGCCCCGGCCCGAACCCGTGGCGGAGCCGGTGCCCGGCTGGCCCGATCTCGTCCGCGCGCTCAACTTCCCGCGCGACGAGGCCGACAAGGAGGGGTTCCGCGCGCTGCGGGTGGCGCTGCGGCATTCCGGGCTCGCCCAGACGCTGCAGGCGGCCGAGGACGCGCTGACGCTGCTCTCCGAGGTCGGGATCTACATGGACGATTTCGTGGTGGAGGCGCCGCCCGCCGAGGTCTGGCGACGCTACATCGCGGGCGCGCGCGGGCCGGAGGTGGCGGCGGCGGGCGCGGTGACGGACGCCGAGGCGATCGGCAAGGTCCGGACCCTCTTCGCCGAGGATCCGATCTTCCGCGACACCGCGCAGCATTTCCAGCGCCGGTTCGACGCCACGCTGAGCGCCTTCGGCGCCGGCGCGGCCGACGCCGATCTCCTGTCGCTCGTCGATACCCGCTCGGGCCGCGCCTTCATGCTGCTCGCCCGCGCGCGCGGCGCCTTCGGCTGAGGAGCCTGCGCGCGCTCAGACCGCGAGCTGCTGCCCGGTCCAGCGCCGGCCGAGCAGCACGCAGATCCCGAGGCCGATCACCGACATCGCGAGGCCGATCCCGTAGGTGAGCCCCCCGAGGCGGGGATAGACCAGCGCCGCCGCCGCCATCGCGAGGGCGAGCACGAGCCCCGCCGCCATCGCCGCCGCCGCGCCCTGCGCCGCAGCGCCGAACCGGGCCGGCACCGCGCGGGTGATGAAGGCCATCGCCCCGAGATGCCCGGCCGCGAAGGTGAAGGCGTGCAGCGCCATCAGCGGCCAGAGCGTCCAGCCGGTCGGGTCGAACATCATCCCGCCCCAGCGCAGGATCCCGGCGACCCCGGAGAGCCCGAGCGCGCGCACCGGGCCGAGCCGGGCGGCGAGCGCGCCGCCGATCGTCACCATGAAGGCGATCTCCGCCGCGACCCCGGCGGCCCAGAGCGCGCCGATCCGCGCCTCCGACAGGCCGAGCGCGGTCCAGTGGATCGTTCCATACGCGTAAAAGACCGCGTGGCTCGCCTGGGTGAAGGAGAGCGCCGCCACGAAGACCCCGAAGACCGGATTGGTGATGAGCTCGCGGATCTCGCTGGCGCGGGGCGGCGTCTGGCCCTGCACCCGGGTGCCGCCCGGATGGCGCAGCACCAGGAGCCCGGCCATCAGGAAGCAGACCACCATCCACCAGAGCGCCACCTGCACGCTGTAGGCAGAGATCAGCGCGCCCACGGCGAGGTTCGAGAACATGAAGCCGATCGAGCCGAACCCGCGCGCCGGGGCATAGGCGAAGCCATGGAAGCGCGAGGCGGCGACGCCCAGCGCCTCGCCGATCGGCCCGATCGAGGCGAGGCAGGCGCCGGTGGCGAGCGTCGCCACCAGCAGCACCGGCACCCGGGTGATCCAGAGATGCGCGACGAGGATGAGCGCGCCGAGCAGGCAGCAGACCGCGATCGTGTTCCGGCGCGAATCGAGCCGGTCCGCCAGCGCCGGGATGAACAGCCCCGCGACGACCCGGATGCCGATGCCGAGCGCGGTGAAGAGCCCGACCTCGGCGGTCGTGAGCCCCCAGTCGGCGAGCCAGAGCGGCCAGAATGGCATGTAGACGCCACTGACCATGAAGAAGGAGGCGTAGAAGGCCGTGGTATGACGGCCGGCGGCGGAGCGAAGCGGCGAGGACACGGCGGAGACCGAAGAGCGGGAGCACCGCGACGGCACGCGGCCCGAGTATCCATTCCACCGGGAGCATGCTATCGCAAGGTCCGCGGCGCGCGTGGAAAAATCCGATGGAAAACCGTTGCATTCATGTCAGGGCGCCGCAGGCCCGGACGGCCGTCCGCCTCGGCCCTCCCCGAAGCGCGGCCTCACCGCCGGTCCGGCAGGCCGAGGCGCGCGAGGATGAAGGCGGCGATGCCAGGGACGTCGTCGAGGTCGAAGACCGGCCGGTCGAGTCCGTCGAGCGGCGTGTCGGAGGCCACGGCCTCGATCGTCTCGTCGCCGAGCGCGATCAGGTCCTGCGCGGTCTCGGCCCGGCGCGCCTCGATCTTCGGATGCGCGTCGCGCTTGTAGCCCTCGACCAGCACAAGATCGACCGGGTCGAGCCGCGCGACGAGGTCGGCGAGCCGGGGCTCCTCCGCCGCCGGATCGAGCTCGGTCATCAGCGCCCAGCGCAGGCGGGAGGCGACGAGCACCTGGCCCGCCCCGGCGGCGCGGTGGCGGTAGCTGTCCTTGCCGGGCTGGTCGACGTCGAAGCCGTGATGCGCGTGCTTGATGGTCGAGACGGTGAACCCCCGGCCGACGATCTCCGCGACCAGCCGCTCCACGAGCGTGGTCTTGCCGGAGTTCTTCCAGCCGGTGACGCCGTAGACCCTCACGGCGCGACCTCCGCGGCGGCGGTCTCGAGATCGGCCGGCGTGTTGACGTTGTGAAAGCAGGCGGCCCCCCGGCCCGCGAACACCGCCCGCGCCGCGCCGGCCGCCTCGGCGAAGCCGCGCACCCGGCGCTCGCCGCGCGCCAGCGCCGCGCCAAGCGGGCCGCGCAGCGTGACGGGCCAGAGCGCGAAGGTCGGGTGCGGCCGCGGCGCCGCGCCGTCCGGCCCGGGCCCGCAGGCGAGCGCGACGGGCTGGCCCCCGGCCTCCGCCGCGGCGCGCAGCGCGGCGACGAGATCGTCGGGGAAGACCGGGGTGTCCCCCGCCACCGTCACGATCGCCGGCAGCCCGAGCCCCGCCGCCCAGTCGAGCCCGGCGAGCACGCCGGCGAGCGGGCCCTGGAAACCGGGCACCGGATCGGGCAGCACCGGCAGCCCGAAGGCCGCGAAGCGCGCCGGATCGCCGTTGGCGGAGATCGCGAGCGCGTCGACCTGCGGCGCGAGCCGCGCGATCGCATGGGCGACCAGCGGCCGGCCGCCGAGATCGGCCAGCATCTTGTCCGCGCCGAACCGCGAGGCCCGGCCCCCGGCGAGAATGACGCCGCCGATCGGCGCGGGCGTGGCGAAGGACGGAATATCGACGGGCATGGGCGGCGGAGGTCCCTCGGTGAAACGGGGTTCGGGGGCGGGAAACGGATTGAACCCCGCGCCAGCCTCAGGATAGACGCGGGCGGGGCCGGATAACAGACAAGACGGGCAGGTCCCCCGCCGCGAGGAGGAAGAGAGACATGCGCAGCTCGGCCTGGTCCGCCTTCAAGCTCGGCTTCTGGCAGGGCCTGCCCTTCGTCGTCGTCATCCTGCCGTTCGGCGCGCTCTTCGGCGTCGCCGCCGCCGACGCGGGCTGGACGCTGACCCAATCGCTGTCGATGAGCGTGCTCGTCATCGCCGGCGCCTCGCAGTTCACCGCGCTGCAGCTTCTCGGCGACAACGCCCCGCTCGCCATCGTCGTCCTGACCTCGCTCGCGGTGAACCTGCGCCTCGCGATGTATTCCGCGAGCCTCGCGCCGCTGATCGGCTCGCAGCCGTTCTGGAAGCGCGCGCTCGTCGCCTATGTGCTCGTCGACCAGACCTACGGAATCGCGATCACCAACGCCGAGGTCGGCCCGCCGATGACCCCGGCCGAGCGCGTCGCGCATTTCTTCGGCGCCGTGGTCGCCGTCTGCCCGTGGTGGTACGTGGCCTGCGTCTTCGGCGCGCTCGCCGGCGCCGCGATCCCGTCCTGGCTGGCGCTCGACTTCGCGGTGCCGATCACCTTCATCGCGCTCTTCGCCCCGGCGCTGCGCAGCCCGCCGCATCTCGCCGCCGCCTTCGTCTCGGTGGTCGCGGCGCTGCTCCTCGCCTTCCTGCCCTACAATCTCGGGCTCCTGGTCGCCGCCGTCCTCGCGATGGCGACCGGCGCGATGCTCGAGGCCGCGCTCGAGCGGCGGCGGGAGGCGGCGCGATGAGCACGGACGCGCGGATCTGGACCGTCATCCTGCTGCTCGGGATCGGGACCTATCTCATCCGGCTGTCGTTTCTCGGCATGATCGGCGACCGAGCGCTGCCGCTCTGGGTCACGCGCTGCCTGCGCTATGTGCCGGTGGCGGTGATGCCGGGGCTGGTCGCCCCGCTGGTGGTCTGGCCGCAGGCGACCGGGGGCGCGACCGACCTGCCGCGGCTCGCGGCGGCGGCGGCGGCGCTCCTGGTCGGGGCCTGGAAACGCGACGCGCTCTGGGCGATCGGCGCCGGCATGGCCGTGCTTTACGCCGGCCTGTTCGCCCAGAGCGTCTAGGCCATCGCGGCGGTCAGGGCTTCGCCTTGATCTCCGCCACGTCGGACTGAAGGATGTCGCGGATCTGGGTCAGCAGCTCCTCCTGCGTCGGGGCGGCCGGCGCGTCGGCGGGATCGGTCTCGCCCTTCCGCACGGCGAGCGTCTGCGCCTTGTTGATCGCCTTCATCAGCAGGAACACGACCCAGGCGATGATCAGGAAGTTGATGACCGCCGTCAGGAAGGCGCCATAGCGGAAGGTCGCCGCGTAATCGCCCTCGCCGACGGCGAGCTGCATCGCGGAAAAGTCCATGCCGCCGATGACCATGCCGATCAGCGGGTTGATCAGGTCATTGACGAGACTGTTCACGATCGCGGTGAAGGCGGCGCCGATGATGATACCGACGGCGAGATCCATGACATTGCCGCGGGCGATGAACTGGCGAAATTCCTTGAGCACTCCTGTCTCCTCTTTTATCGGCCGCTCCCCGACGGACGGCACGGTTACGCGCCGCGGTCGCCCGGGATGAGAGGAGAAGCGGAGCCGGAATCAGCTCCGCAGGGTTCCGCCCGTGGCCTTGGTGACGCCCGCGATCACCTTGCCAGAGACTGCCTCGATTTCCGCCTCGGTCAAGGTCGCCTTTGTGGGCTGGAGCCGGATCGAGATCGCCATCGACTTCTTTCCGGCGCCCATCTGCGCCTCGGCCTTCGGACCTTCGAAGATGTCGAAGACCGCGACCTCGGTGATCAGCGCCTTGTCCGCGCCGCGCGCGGCGCGCAGCACGGTCTCCGCCTCGACGCCGGCGTCGAGCACGAAGGCGAAGTCGCGCTCGACCGCCTGGAAGTCGGAGATCGCGAGCGGCGGCCGCGTCGTCGCGCGGTTCTTCGGGCTCGGCACCGCCGCGAGGTTCAGCGTGAAGGCGACCGCCGGCCCCTTGACGTCGAGCGCCTTCAGGACCCGCGGATGCAGCTCGCCGAAACAGGCGAGCACCGTCTTCGGCCCGAGGGTCAGCGCGGCGGAGCGTCCGGGGTGGAACCAGCCCGGCGCGATGCGCTGCGTTTGCGGCGTCGCGGAGAGGCCCAACGCCGCGAGCGCCGCCTCGGCGTCGGCGCGGGCGTCGTAGAGATCGACAGGACGGCGGCTCCCGAGCGTGTCGCGCGGCGCGGCATGGCCGACGCGGATCCCGCCCGCCATCGCGCTCTGCTCCTCGGGCTCGCCGCCGGCGAAGACCGCGCCGACCTCGAAGAGCGCGAGATCCTCGAAGCCGCGCGCCTGGTTGCGCGCGGCGGCGCGCAGGAGGCCGGGGATCAGGTCGGGGCGGAGGTGGCTCATCTCGGAGCTGATCGGATTCTCGAGCCGCACCGCGTCCGAGCCGCCGCCGAACAGCTCCGCCGCCGCGCGGTCGATGAAGCTGTAGGTCACGCATTCATTGTAGCCGAGCGCGGCGATCCGGCGGCGCACCTGCCCCTCGCGGCGCTGCGCGGGCGTCAGCACCGGCTTCGCGACGCCGGCGGGCCGGGGCAGCGGCTTGCCTTCGAGCTTGGTAAGCGAGGCGACGCGGGCCACTTCCTCGACGAGATCGGCCTCGCCATGCACGTCGGGACGCCAGGAGGGCACGTGGGCGACGATCTTCTCGCCAGCGTCCTCGGTCGCGAAGCCGAGCGCGTTCAGGATCCGGACCTGCTCGGCGCGCGCGATCTCCATGCCGACGAGGCTGACCAGCCGCGCCGGATCGAGCGTGTAGATCCGCGCGGTCTTCGGCACCGCGCCCCAGACCGAGGTCTCCGACGGCGCGCCGCCACAGATCTCGAGGATGAGCTTCGTCGCGAGCTCGACGCCGGCCTTGGTGAACTCGGGATCGACGCCCCGGTCGAAGCGGTAGCGCGCGTCGGTGTTGATCCGGAGCCGCCGGCCGGTCCGCGCGGTGCGCACCGGATCGAAATAGGCCGCCTCGACGAAGACCTCCGTCGTCTCCTCGGCGCAGCCCGAGCGTTCGCCGCCCATGATGCCGCCGATGCTCTCGACGCCGGTCGCATCGGAGATCACCGTCTCCGACCCGTCGAAGACGTAGGTCTTGCCGTCGAGCGCCAGCACCGTCTCGCCGGGCTTGGCGAGCCGCACGGTCAGCGCGCCGCCATGCACCTTGGCGGCGTCGAAGACATGGAGCGGCCGGCCGCGGTCGAAGGTGACGTAATTGGTGATGTCGACCAGCGCCGAGATCGGCCGCAGCCCGATGGCGCGCAGCCGGTCCTGCATCCATTTCGGCGAGGGGCCGTTCTTCACGCCCCGGATCAGCCGCCCGACGAAAAGCGGGCAGGCCTCGGAGACGACATCGGGCGCGAGATAGACGCCGATCGGATTCGGGAAGCCGCCCGGCACCTCTTCCACGGCGGGAGTCTTCACCGTGCCGAGGCCGCGGGCGGCGAGGTCGCGCGCGATCCCCGCGACGCCGAGCGCGTCGGGCCGGTTCGGCGTGATCGCGATCTCGATCACCGGATCGAAGCGGAGCACCTCGGTCAGCCTGGCACCCACCGGCGCGTCGGCGGGCAGTTCGAGGATGCCGTTGTGCTCGTCCGAGAGCTTCATCTCGCGCTCGGACAGCATCATGCCGTGGCTCTCGACGCCGCGGATCTTGCCGACCTTGATCGTCGTGTCGATGCCGGGGATGTAGTCGCCGGGCTTCGAGACCACGACCTTGATCCCGGCGCGGGCGTTGGGCGCGCCGCAGACGATCTGGGTCTCGCCCTGGGCGGTCGCCACCCGGCAGACGCGGAGCTTGTCGGCGTCCGGATGCGGGTTCGCCTCGAGGATCTCGCCGACGGTGAAGGCGGAAAGCTCGGCGCCGGGATCGGTCACGCCCTCGACCTCGAGCCCGAGGTCGGTCAGCGCGAAGGTGATCTCGTCGAGCGTCGCCGTCGTTTCGAGATGATCCTTGAGCCAGGCGAGCGTGAATTTCATGGGGTCCGGTCCCGTCAGCGTTTGCGCGGGCGGTTTAGGCCATCGGGGCCGGAAGGGGAAGTGGGCGCGATTTCCCGGAGACGTCGCGGCGCCGGGGTGCCGGCGCGGGCGCCACCTCGCGGCGGCGACCGGACCGCTCAGCGCGCGCCGAGCGTCCCGAGCACCTCGGTGATCAGCGAATCGGGCGTCGCCTCGCATTCGGTGGCGAGCTCGGCCGCGATCTCGTTGGCTGAGGTCTTGCCGCCGCCCTCGCCGGCCATCATGTCGAGCTCGGCCAGCATTTCCATCCGCGCGGCGTTGTCGGCCGCGAGATAGGTGGCGCAGGCGACGAGCTCGGCGTCCGCCGCCGGATCGGCGGTCGGCGCGGTGATGGGCGGCGGCGTCTGCGCGAGAGCGGGCGCCGCGAGCAGCAGGGCCGCGAGCGCGCCGGCATACAGCTTCGTCATGGGTGATCCTCCGTTTCGACGCGAACCCTCGCGCCGCCGTCCCGGGCCCGACCCGGGACCCCGAGTCTCATGTGCGCCGCGCCGCGCGGGTGTCGAGGCCCCGGGTCGAACCCGGGGCGGCGTGGCATCGGCGCGGCCCCGCGACCTTACCGGCTGATCCCGGCCCGGAGCGTCGGCACGTCGAGGCTGGTGAAACCATAGTGCCGGAGCCAGCGCAGGTCGCTGTCGAAGAAGGCGCGCAGGTCCGGGATGCCGTATTTCAGCATCGCGAGCCGGTCGATCCCCATGCCGAAGGCGAAGCCCTGCCACTCAGCGGGATCGACGCCCGCGGCCGTCAGCACCTTGGGATGCACCATCCCCGAGCCGCCGACCTCGAGCCAGTCGTCGCCCTCGCCGATGCGGAGCTGACCGCCCGCCCAGGAGCAGCGCACGTCGATCTCGGCCGAGGGCTCGGTGAAGGGGAAATGGCTGGCGCGGAACTTGATCTCGACCGTGTCGACCTCGAAGAAGGCGCGGCAGAATTCCTCCAGCACCCACTTCAGATTGGCCATCGACACGCCCTTGTCGATGCACAGGCCCTCGACCTGGTGGAACATCGGCGTGTGCGTCTGGTCGTAGTCGGCGCGATAGACCCGGCCCGGCGCGATGATCCGGCAGGGGGCGCCCACCGCCTCCATGTGCCGGATCTGCACCGGCGAGGTATGGGTCCGCAGCACGTGCGGCGGCCGGTTGTCGCCCTCGGGGCGCGCCATATAGAACGTGTCCATCTCGGCGCGCGCCGGATGATGGTCGGGAATGTTGAGCGCGTCGAAATTGTACCAGTCGCTCTCGACCTGCGGCCCCTCGGCGACCGAGAAGCCGAGGCTGGCGAAGATCGCCGTGACCTCCTCCATCACCTGGCTGACCGGATGGATCGTGCCGCGCGCCTCCGGCCGCCCCGGCAGGGTCACGTCGGCCCATTCCGCCGCGAGCCGCGCCTCGAGCGCCGCCTCGGTCAGCCGCGCCTTGGCCTCGGCGATGGCGGTGTTCAGGTCGTCCTTCAGCGCGTTCAGCGCCGGGCCGGCGGTCTGGCGCTCCTCCGCGCTCATCGCGCCGAGCGAGCGCATCAGCGCCGAGACCTCGCCCTTCTTGCCGAGCGCGGCGACGCGCGCCTCCTCGAGCGCCGGCTCGGATTCCGCGGCGGCGACGGCGGCAAGGTATTTCTCACGCAGGGCGACGATCGCGTCCATCTCTTGCCCTTTCGGCCTCTCGAACACGGCGAGACGCCTAGCGAGCGCGCGGCCCGAATGCAAGCGCCGGGCGCCGGGAGCGACCGTCCGGCCCGCGCGCCGGATATCTCGTCCCGATCGCGCCGCGTCCGGACCACGGCGCCGCCGCGGGTGCGAAGAACCGCCGACGGGGCCGCGGAATTGCAACACATTCGGGGAATGTTAACCATTACCACGGCGGCCAAGTTGCCTCCGCCGGCCGTTTCGCTTATGCGGGAGGCTTCCTGTTCCCGTGAATGGCCGGAGTCGTTTCGCGGTGCGTATGCCGAGTATCTGTACCTGTTCCGGAGCAGCCTACCCGCTCCGCCCTTGGCGGCTCCGCGATGCTGTTTGACGCGGAAGCCGCCGATCGGGCCGCCTTCGATCGCCTGTTCGACGTCTGCGTCGTGGGCGCGGGGCCGGCCGGTATCACGCTGGCGCGCAGCCTCGCCGCCCAGGGGTTCACCGTCGCGCTGATGGAGGCGGGCGGCTTCGACTACGATCCGGTGTCGCAGGACGTCTACGCCGGCGAATGCGGCGGACACGACTATTTCCCGCTCGACGAATGCCGGCTGCGCTTCTTCGGCGGCACCTCCGGGCACTGGGACGGCAAGTGCCGGCCGCTCGCCGCGCGCGACTTCCTGCCGCACAAGACCAATCCGATGAGCGGCTGGGCGATCCGCAAGGCCGATCTCGACCCCTACCTGACCCCCGCCGCGCGGATCCTCGACCTCGACGATCCGATCGTGCCGCCCGACCTGCCGCTCACGCAGACCGAGGACCGCTTCCGGCACGTGCAGTGGCACTACAGCGCGCCGACGCGCTTCGGCGAGAAGTACCGCGACGAGATCGTCGCCTCCGACCGGATCTCGCTCTGCCTCAACGCCAATCTCGTCGATCTCACGCTCGGCGACGACCAGAGCCGCGTCGTCGGCGCCTGGTTCCGGAACTACGACCCGGACGACCGGGGCTTCGCGGTCCGCGCGCGGAGCTACGCGCTCTGCCTCGGCGGCATCGAGAACGCGCGGATGCTGCTCAACTTCCGCTCGCAGCGGCCGAACGGGATCGGCAATCACCACGATCTGGTCGGGCGCTATTTCTGCGAGCATCCGACCGTCTTCGCCGCCGACATGCTGCTGACCGAGACCTGGCCGTTCGAGCAGCAGGTCTTCGCCCCGACCGAGGATCTGCTCGATCGGGCGCAGGTCTCGAGCTTCGCCGTCTTCGTCGAGCCGCAGCGGCGCGAGACGCCGCTCGACCTGCCGAAGGCGCTCAAGACCACGGCGGAATGCCTGACCCCCGAGGTTTCGCAGCTGGTGCAGCGCCTGCGCGGCTATCGTCCCCGCTGCGGCTGGGGCGGGCTCGAGGAATTCGCGCTGGTGCGCCACCCGAAGGAGAACCCCTGGGCCAAGGTCGCGGTCTCGGTCGAGCAGCGGCTCAACGCCGAGAGCCGGGTGCATCTCGCCGAGGGCGCCGACCAGTTCGGCCTCAAGCGGATCCGGATCTGCTGGAACCTCAAGGACAAGGACTACGACACGTTCCGCGCCGCGGTCACCGCCTTCGGCGCGCATGTGGCGGAGCAGAACGTCGGCCGCCTGCGGCTGCGCCCCTGGATCCGCGCCGAGGAGCCGATGCTGCCGAGCCCCGGCGGCACCGACGGCCAGGTCGCCGGACGCCATCACATGGGCACCACCCGGATGTGCAACAATGCCCGGACCGGCGTCGTCAACGCCGACTGCCGGCTGCACGAGGTCGACAACCTCTATCTCGGCGGCTCCAGCGTGTTCTCGACCGGCGGCTATACCAAGCCGACGCTGACGATCGTCCAGCTCGCGCTCCGGCTCGGCGACCACATGGGCGAGACGCTCCGCGCCGCCTGAGCGCCACCCCCGCCGCGTCGCCGCCGGCCCGCCCGGCCGGTGTCGCGCCGATTGCGCGCGCCCCGTCCCGGCCCGTATGACCACCCGGCGAGAACACGGAAAGGACGCGTCATGCGATGCCGGCGAAGGATCCTGCTGATGGGGGCCATGGGACTCGCTTTCGGCCTCCCGCCCGCCACGGCCGCGCGGGCCGAGGACGCCGGGATGGCCGCGCGCGAGGCCCGCTGGACGCCGGTCGATGACCGGACGGCGCGGCTCGACATCACCTCGGCGCTGACCGGGCGCGACTACGCGGTTCTCGTCCGGATCCCGGAGGGGCCCGCGCCGGCGGAGGGCTGGCCGACGCTCTGGATGCTCGACGGGTTCGCGACCTTCCCGCTCGTCGCCGACCGGCGGCTCGCGGACGGAACCGCGCCCGGGGGGCTCATCATCGCCGTGGGCTTTCCCTCGGGCGAGGATTTCGACAACGCGCGCCGCTCGGAGGCCTATACGCCGGTGCCCGACGCCGATCCCGGCGCGCCCCGCTCCGGCCCGGTCTTCGGCGGCGCCGGGGGGTTCCGCCGCTTCCTTCTCGAGGAGCTCCGGCCCGAGATCGCGCGCCGCTTCCCGCTCGCCTCCGACCGCGGCACGCTCTTCGGCTTCTCCTATGGCGGGCTCTTCACGCTCGACACGGTGCTGACCGCCCCCGGAAGCTTCACGCGCTACTGGGCCGCGAGCCCCTCCCTCTGGTTCAGCGAGGCGCAGATCCCCCGCCGCCTGCGCGCCGGCGCCGGGCCCGCGGCGGCGCCGGGGGACGGCCTGCCCCGCGTCACCATCACGGCCGGGCTCGAGGAGCAATTCCCGACCGAGCCGCTGCCGGCCGAGCGCCTCGCGCATCTGCGGCGGCGCGCGATGATCGACAATACCACCGAGGTCGCCCGGCTGCTCGGGGAGGCGGGATTTCCGGTCGAGCTGCGGCAGATGCCGGGTCTCGATCACATGGGAATGCTCCGCGACGGGGCGGAGCGGATCCTCGACGCGGCCTTCGGCGCGGATCCCTTCGCCGGGACAACCGCCGGCGCCGCGCGCTGAGGCCGCCCGCCAAAGCGAAAGGCCGCCCCGGGGGACGGCCTTTCCAAAGCTCGGCGAGGATCCGGGAAGGGATCAGGCCAGCGCGGCCCTGGCCTGCGCGGCGATCGTGTTGAACGCCTCGGGCTCGTGCACGGCGAGGTCGGCGAGGACCTTGCGGTCCACTTCGACGCCGGCGATGTCGAGGCCGTTGATGAAGCGCGAATAGGTCAGATCGGCGTCGAACGCGCGCACGGCGGCGTTGATGCGCTGGATCCACAGCGCGCGGAAGTTCCGCTTGCGGACCTTGCGGTCGCGGGTCGCGTACTGCTGCGCCTTGTCGACCGCCTGGGTCGCGGTGCGGAAGTTGGTCGACCGGGCGCCGTAGTAGCCCTTGGCGGCCTTGATGACCTTGCGGTGACGGGCGTGGGAGGTGGCGCCGCCTTTGACTCGGGACATGGGTGCTCTCCTTTAGCGCGCGTAGGGCATGTAGCTCTTGACGATCTTCGCGTCGGGAGCGCTCAGCGTGGTGGTGCCGCGCGCCTGACGGATGAACTTCGTCGAGCGTTTGATCATCCCGTGCCGCTTGCCCGCCTGGGCCGCGACGACGCGGCCGGAGGCCGTCATCTTGAAGCGCTTCTTCGCGCCGGACTTGGTCTTCATCTTGGGCATTTTCATCTCCTTCGGAAAGGATGGCATTGCGGAAGACTCGGCAGCCCCTTTGGCCGGCCTTCCGAGTGAAGGCGCGCGTTTAGCGGGGATCCGGAAGGAATGCAAGAGCCCGATATCCCGGCCCGCCGGCGGGACCGGCGGACCGCGCCCTCAGGCGCGGGCGATCCGCTGCTGGGCGGGATAGAGCGCGAGGAAACGCGCGCGCACGATGAGCGCGAAGAGCACGATCGCGCCGATCTGGTGCGTGATCGCCACATGCGCCTGCGCCGCGGTCAGCACGGTCGCCACGCCCAGCGCCACCTGCAGCAGCGCCATATGCGCCGGCGCGGCGAAGCCCTTGCGGATCGAGACGAGCGCGCTCTTGCGCGCGCGGAACCAGGCGACGAAGGCGAGGATCACCAAGAGGTAGCCGACGCCGCGATGCGCGAACTGCGTCAGCGCCGGGTTCTCGAGGAAGTTCCGCCAGACGGGCGTGAGCTCGAAGAGCCCCGGCGGCACGACCTGCCCGGCCATCAGCGGCCATTCCGGGAAGTTCCGCCCGGCGTCGATCCCGGCGACCAGCGCGCCGAGGATGATCTGCAGGAAGGCGAGCAGGATGAGCCCGGTGCCCCAGCGCATCATCGAGGCGCTGCGCTGCCGCCGCGCCTGCAGGAGCTCGGCCTCGGAGCGGCCGAGGGCGAGGATGTACCAGGCGAGCAGCCCGAGGATCGCGAAGGCGAGGCCGAGATGGATCGCCAGCCGATAGGAGGCGACCGAGACCATGCTCCCGGTCAGGCCGGAGGCGACCATCCACCAGCCGATCGCCCCCTGCGCGCCGCCGGCGAGGCCGAGCAGCAGCAGCCGGGGCGTCCAGCCGGGCGGGATCGCGCGGCGCGCGAGGAAGAACAGGAAGCCGAGGCCCCAGACGAGGCCGATCAGCCGGCCGAGCTGGCGATGGCCCCATTCCCACCAGTAGATCGCCTTGAACTCGGCGAGCGTCATGTCGGGATTGAGGATCGTCGCCTGCGGCGTCGCGCGGTACTTGTCGAATTCCGCCGTCCAGGCCGGCTCGTCCATCGGCGGCACCGCGCCGGTGATGGGCTTCCATTCGGTGATCGACAGGCCCGAATCGGTCAGCCGGGTCATCCCGCCCACGCCGATCATCGCCGCGACCAGCGCGAAGAGAATCATGAGCCAGATCGCGATCGCGCGCCGCGCCGAGCGCGGCCGGGCGGGTGCGGGGGTCGGGCGCGGCGTCTCGGCCGGCGTCTCGGCGCCGACCTCCTCGAAGATGCTGCGGGTCTTGCTCATGGCTGGCCTCCACGGGCGTCTGGCGCGCGCTCGGGTCTAAGCGGCGCCCTCCCTGGCGGCAAGCAGGATTTTTTCCGGGCGGACCTACACGTTTTTCGCACTTGCCCTACGCGCGAGACGTGCCAGTTTGTTCGCCATTTGGTGGAACCGGCGCGGACGGCGCGTACCGGCCGGCCACCATGTTGTGTGTGAAGGAGTATCGTATGACGGTGATGACGCAGAATTTCGGCTCGCTGGCGGAGCATCCGATCAATGAGCGCTGGCCCGCCGAGCACCCCGACCGGCTGCAGCTCTATTCCTGGCCGACCCCGAACGGCATCAAGGTCTCGGCGATGCTCGAGGAGACCGGCCTTCCCTACGAGCCGCATCTGATCCGGCTCTCGGGCGACGTCACCACGCCCGAGTTCCTCGCGCTCAACCCCAACAACAAGATCCCCGCGATCTTCGATCCGACGGGACCGAACGGCGAGCCGGTCGCGCTCTTCGAGAGCGGGGCGATCCTCATCTATCTCGCCGAGAAGACCGGCCGGTTCCTGCCCGGGGGCGTCGCCGGCTACGAGACGATCCAGTGGCTGATGTGGCAGATGGGCGGCGTCGGGCCGATGTTCGGCCAGCTCGGCTATTTCCTGAAGTTCGCCGGCGCCGAGATCGAGGACAAGCGCCCGCTCACCCGCTACGCCGACGAGGCGAAGCGGCTCCTGAACGTGCTGAACCAGCGGCTCGAAGGCCGCGAATGGATCATGGGCGACGACTACACCATCGCCGACATGGCGCTCTGGCCCTGGCTGCGCGGCCTCGACTACTACGGCGCGAAGGACCTCCTCGGCTTCGACTCCTACGCCAACGTCGGCCCCTGGCTCGACCGCGCGCTGGCGCGGCCCGCGTCGCAGGCGGCGCTCAACATTCCCGACACCAGGGGCTGAGGCGCGCGGGATGGCGGACCGAGGTCCGCCCCGCGCCACCGCCGCGTAGGGCGGACCTCGGTCCGCCGTCCCCCCCCGCCTCCGGACGACGTGACGCCCGGTGGCATCGACACCGCCCGCCCGAGTGACTAGATCTGGCTCCGACAGTCACGAGGAGGCGGCGATGGCCCTGATGCAACGCATGGCGATGGAACGGCGGGACTTTCCGCGCGACGTCCGCGAGGCGGCGAGCGGGGACAACAGCCTCGGCGCGCTGCCGGAATGGAACCTCGACGACCTCTACGCCGGCACCGACGATCCCCGGATCGCCGCCGATTTCGACTGGCTCGGCACCGAATGCGGCGAATTCGCCAAGGACTACCAGGGCCAGCTCGGCGCGCTTGACGCGGCCGGGATGCTGACGGCGATCCGGCGCTACGAGAAGATCGAGCTCGTCTCCGGCCGGATCGGCAGCTTCGCGGGGCTGCGCTACTATCAGGTCACGACCGATCCCGCGCGGGCGAAGTTCCTCGGCGACGCGCAGGCGCGGCTCACCGACATGACCTCGGCGCTCGTCTTCACCTCGCTCGAGCTCAACCGGATCGAGGAGGCGCGGATCGCCGGGCTCATGGCCGAGAACGCCGAACTCGCGCGCTACAAGCCGGTGTTCGACCGGATCCGGGCGATGAAGCCCTATCAGCTCTCCGACGAGCTCGAGACCTTCCTGCACGATCAGTCCGTGGTCGGCGCCGCCGCCTGGAACCGGCTCTTCGACGAGACGATGGCCGCGCTCACCTTCGAGGTCGAGGGCGAGACCCTGTCGCTCGAGGCCACGCTGAACCTACTCTCCGACAAGGACCGCGCCCGGCGCGAGGCGGGCGCCAAGGCGCTGGCGGCGGTCTTCGCCGCGAACCTGCCGCTCTTCGCGCGGATCACCAACACGCTCGCGAAGGAAAAGGAGATCGAGGACCGCTGGCGCAAGCTGCCCACGCCGCAGACGAGCCGGCATCTCGCCAACCAGGTCGAGCCCGAGGTCGTCGAGGCGCTCCGTAACGCCGTGGTCGCGGCCTATCCCAGGCTCTCGCACCGCTATTACGCGCTGAAGGCGAAGTGGATGGGGCTCGACCGGCTGCAGGTCTGGGACCGCAACGCCCCCCTGCCGCGCGACGACGACCGGGTGATCCCCTGGACCGAGGCGCGGCGGATCGTGCTCGACGCCTACGCGGGATTCGACCCGCGGATGGCCGAGATCGCCGAGCCCTTCTTCGACAAGGGCTGGATCGACGCGCCGGTGAAGCCCGGCAAGGCGCCCGGCGCCTTCGCGCATCCGACCGTGACCGACGCGCATCCCTATGTGCTGCTCAATTACCTCGGCAAGCAGCGCGACGTGATGACGCTCGCGCACGAGCTTGGCCACGGCGTGCATCAGGTGCTCGCCGCCGGCCAGGGCGAGATGCTGTCCTCGACGCCGCTCACCCTCGCCGAGACCGCGAGCGTCTTCGGCGAGATGCTCACCTTCCGCCGCCTGCTCGACGCGACCAAGAGCCAGGGCGAGCGCAAGCTGATGCTCGCGGCCAAGGTCGAGGACATGATCAACACGGTCGTGCGCCAGATCGCCTTCTACGATTTCGAGTGCAAGCTGCACGCCGCCCGGCGCGAAGGGGAACTGACGCCCGACGACATCAACGCGCTCTGGATGAGCGTGCAGGCCGAGAGCCTCGGGCCGGTCTTCGACTTCATGGACGGCTACGAGACCTTCTGGTCCTATATCCCGCATTTCATCCACTCGCCCTTCTACGTCTACGCCTATGCCTTCGGCGACGGGCTCGTGAACGCGCTCTACGCGGTCTACGCGGAGGGCGATCCGGGCTTTCAGGAGAAGTATTTCGACCTGCTGAAAGCGGGCGGCTCGAAGCACCACAAGGAGCTGCTCGCCCCGTTCGGGCTCGACGCGAGCGATCCGAAGTTCTGGGACAAGGGCCTCGGCCTCATCGCCTCGATGATCGACGAGCTGGAGGCGATGGAGGGCTGAGCGCGGCCCATCGGCGGCGCCGGAAGGCGGACCAAGGTCCGCCCTACGATTCCGCCTCGCGTAGGGCGGACCTCGGTCCGCCTTCTTCGCACATGCGCCTCACTCCGCCATGAAGCCCGGATGGAAGGCGATCTCGCCGCCGGGCATCTCGCCCCGGAAGGCGAGGCCGAGCACGAAGACATCCGGCACATCGGAATAGGTCAGCCCCTCGCGGCGCGCGAAGCCGAAGCGGGAATAATAGTCGAGGTCGCCCACCAGCACGCAACCGGCCGCGCCCGCGTCGCGCGCCCGGGCCAGCCCCGCCGCCATCAAGGCGGAGCCGATGCCCGCGCGCTGGTGGTCCGGCCGCACCGAAAGCGGGCCGACGCCGAACCATCCCGGCCCGGCGCCGGGGATCCCGACCGGCGAGAAGGCCACGTGGCCGAGGATCTCGCCCGCCTCCTCCGCGACCAGCGAGACCGAGAGCGCGCCCGCGACGCGCAGCGCCGCCACGATCGCGGGCTCGGTGCCCCGGCTGTAGGGGTGGCACGCGAAGGCGGCGGCGGTCAGCGCGGCGATCGCCGCCGCGTCCTCTGGTCGCTCGTCCCGGATCTCGATCATGCGGCCCCTCCCCGAGTTCTCGCTCGCGAAGGGCGTTATCATCGGACCGGCGCCCGGCCAAGCCTCGGGGCGGACCTCGGCCCGCCGCGCCCGCCGGCCCCGGCCGCGCCTACGGCTTCAGCCGCGCCGCGACGTCGTCGGCGAAATCCTCGTAGCGGCGCAAGGCCGAGACCTTGATCGTCACATGCTGCCCCATCTTCTCCATGATCGGCAGGTCGAGCGAGATCTGGTCGAGCACGTCGGGGCTCGGCAGGTCGAGGATCGCGATCACCCGGCGCTCGCCGGCGACCTTCCAGAGATCGACGACCGCGCCCGACGCCTTCGCGGCCAGCGCCGCCTTCGCCTCCTCGGCCCAGATCCGGAACAGGTCCTGCTGGGACATGTCCGCGCCATAGCCGACGGTGAATTCGAGATGGTAGAGCATTGCTTCCTCCGGTCCTCCGGCGGCTCTTCCGGCCGCCGCGAGGCGCACCCTACCCTGCCCCGCGCGCGGATCAATGGGAGAGAGCGTCCGGGCGAGATCGGGGTTGACAATAAGGCCCCCTGCCCCGAGTGCTGCGCCACAACAAAGCTCCGGGAGGAGATGGGATGAGCGTATCGGCCAGAACGCGGGCGATCACCCCGGCGGGTTTGCGGGCGCGCAAGGGCGGAACGCCGATCGTGTCGCTGACCGCCTATACGACGCCCATGGCGCGGATCGTCGACCGGCACGCGGATTTCATCCTCGTCGGCGACAGCCTCGGCATGGTGGTGCACGGGCTGCCCTCGACCCTCGGCGTGACGCTCGAGATGATGATCCTGCACGGCCAGGCGGTGCGCCGCGGCTGCGAGCGGGCGCTGCTCGTCATCGACATGCCCTTCGGCAGCTACGAGGAAAGTCCGGAACAGGCGTTCCGCAACGCGGCGCGGGTGATGGCCGAGACCGGCTGCGGCGCGGTCAAGCTCGAGGGCGGGGTGGCGATGGCGCCGACCATCGCCTTCCTGACCGCGCGCGGCATCCCGGTGATGGCGCATGTCGGATTGCAGCCGCAGTCGGTGAACGTGACCGGCGGCTACAAGGTGCAGGGCCGGGGCGCGGACGCCGACCGGGTGCTCGGCGACGCGCGCGCCGTCGCGGAGGCCGGGGCCTTCGCGGTGGTGCTCGAGAAGACCGCCGAGCCGCTCGCGCGCCGGATCACCAAGGCGGTGGCGATCCCGACCATCGGCATCGGCGCCTCGGCGCATTGCGACGGCCAGGTGCTGGTGCTCGACGACATCCTCGGCCTGTTCGAGGATTTCCGCCCCTCCTTCGTGCGGCGCTACGCCGAGCTCGGCCAGTCGGTCGACGCCGCCGTCGCCGCCTATGCCGAGGAGGTGCGCGCCCGGACCTTCCCCGCGCCGGAGCACGTCTTTCCCGAGTGACCTTCCGCCCGCCTGATCGCCCCCGTTCCGAGGAGACGACGCCGATGGAGACCAGCTTGACGACGACGCCGATTGTCCGCCGCCTCGCCGAACTGCGCGCCATGACCACCCGCTGGCACCGCGCGGGTTCGCGGATCGCCGTTGTCCCGACCATGGGCGCGCTGCACGAGGGCCATCTGACGCTGGTGCGCGCGGCGCTCCTCCGCGCCGACCGGGTGATCGTGACGCTGTTCGTGAATCCGAAGCAGTTCAACAGCCCCGAGGATCTCGCCGCCTATCCGCGCACCGAGGCCGAGGACGCGCGCAAGCTCGAGCCGCTCGGGGTCGACGTGCTCTACGCGCCGGACGCGGACCAGGTCTATCCCGAGGGTTTCGCGACGCTGGTGCGGGTGAACGGGCTCGACCAGGGGCTCTGCGGCGCGTTCCGGCCGGGGCATTTCGACGGCGTCGCCACGGTGGTCACCAAGCTCCTGACCCAGACCTCGGCCGATCTCGGCTTTTTCGGCGAGAAGGACTTCCAGCAGCTCGCGATCGTGACGCGGCTCGCGCGCGACCTCGACATCCCCTGCGAGATCGTCGGCGTGCCGACGGTGCGCGAGGCGGACGGGCTGGCGCTCTCCTCGCGCAACGTCCGGCTCTCGACCGCCGATCGCGCCGTGGCGCCCGCGCTCGCCGCCGCGCTGTTCCGGGCCCGCGAGGCGCTCGAGACCGGCGCGCCGGCGGGGCCGGCGATCGACGCGGCGCGGCGCGAGATCGTCGCGGCGGGCTACGCCGAGGTCGAGTATCTCGAGCTCCGCCGCGCCAGCGACCTCGCGCCGCTCGACCGCGCCTCGGCCCCGGCCCGGCTGCTCGCCGCCGCCTGGCTCGGCGGCGTCCGCCTCATCGACAACGTCGCCGTCGCGGCCGTGTAGGGTGGGCGCGACGCCCACCCCGCGACGTCGCGCTCATTCGATCTGGAAGCCCGGCGTCGAGGCCGAGATCGCCAGCTCCTCGGTGTTCATGTCGGCGCCGAAGGGCTCGAACAGCGGCGTCGAGAGATAGCGCTCGCCGGTGTCGGGCAGCATCGCGAGGATGACCGAGCCCGGCGCGGCGGATTGCGCGATCTGCAGCGCGACCGCGACGGTCGAGCCGCCGGAGATCCCCGCGCAGATCCCCTCCTCGGCCGCGAGCCGGCGCGCCATCGCCATTCCATCGGCGCCCGCCACCGGGATCAGGCTGTCGTAGCCGCCGCCGTCGATCGCCTCCTGCAGCACCAGCGGGATGAAATCAGGCGTCCAGCCCTGGATCGGATGCGGCTGGAACGCGGGGTGGCTGACCGCCGGGCCGCCGTCCGCCGTCCGCTCCTGCGGCACGCCCGAGCTGATCAGCGCGGCGTTCGCGGGTTCCGAGAGGATGATCTTCGTCTCCGGCCGGTCGCGGCGCAGCACCCGCGCGACGCCCGCGACCGTGCCGCCGGTGCCGTAGCCGGTCACGAAATAGTCGAGCCGCGAGCCCGCGAAGTCGCCGATGATCTCGCGCGCCGTGGTGTTCTCGTGGATGAGCGCGTTCGCCTCGGTCTCGAACTGGCGCGCGTAGAACCAGCCGTTCGCCTCGGCGAGCTCCTGCGCCTTGCGGTACATGCCGGTGCCCTTGTCCGCCTTCGGCGTCAGGATCACCCTGGCGCCGAAATAGCGCATGAGCTGCCGCCGCTCGACCGAGAAGGTCTCGACCATCGTGACGACCAGCGGATAGCCCTTGGCCGCGCAGACCATGGCGAGGCCGATGCCGGTATTGCCGCTCGTCGCCTCGACCACGGTCTGGCCGGGGCGGAGCCTGCCGGTGCGCTCGGCCTCCTCGATGATCGAGATCGCGAGCCGGTCCTTGACCGAGCCGCCCGGATTGAAGAACTCGCCCTTGACGTACATCGTCACATGCTCGGGCGCGATCCGGTTCAGCCGCACGCAGGGCGTGTCGCCGATGGTCTCGACGATGCTGTCGTAAAGCCGCCCGCGGCCCGTCGTCGCGCGCCGCGCGGCCTCTGTCGTGGTGGTCATGCGTCTCTCCCTGGTCCCGGACCCCCATCCTAGCGCATCGCGGTGCTTTGGCCAAAGCCGGCGCATTGCCGTCCGCCGCGGGGCCGCGTAAGCCTCTCCGGCCGGCGCGGGACCGGCGCGGCGGGACAGGAGCGCGCGGAACGTGACCTCGGCGGTGTTCAGGCTCATCCGGAGGGTCGCGATCGCGGTCCTTCTCATCCTCGGGCTCGTGGTCGGCGTGCGCGCGGTCCAGGCGTTCCGCGACCCCGACCTCGCGCCCTGGCACCGGCTGGTGCCCGACGAGCCGGGCATCGCCGAGATGGAGGCGATGGACTGGCCCGCCTGGCTCGCGGCCGAGGACCGGGTCTTCGCCGAGGTGCGCGCGATGTCCGAGGCGCTGCCGCCCGAGGACCAGATCCCGGAGAACCGCTACTGGCCCGGCAGCCCGATGTACGCGCCGGGCTTCGCCACCGACTGGAACCGCTCGTTCACGATGCTGCCCGAGGGCGCGCCGAAGGGCGCGGTCGTGCTGCTGCACGGTCTGACCGACGGACCCTACAGCCTGCGCCATCTCGGCGCCTTCTGGCGCGACCAGGGCTACGCGGTCGTCGGGGTCCGGATGCCGGGGCATGGCACGGTGCCGGGCGGGCTCGCCGGCGCCGACATGGACGACTGGCTCGCGGCGACCCGGCTCGCGGTGCGCGCGGCGCGGGCGCTCGCGCCCGAGGGGCCGCTGGACATCGTCGGCTATTCGAACGGCGGCGCGCTCGCCATGGTCTACGCGCTCGACGCGCTCGAGGACGACACGCTGGCGCGGCCGGACCGGATCGTCCTGCTGTCGCCGATGATCGGCATCACCGCCTTCGCGCGGTTCTCCGGCATCGCCGGCTGGCCCGCCTTCCTGCCGGCCTTCGACCGCGCGGCCTGGTTCGACCTGATCACCGAGTACAATCCGTTCAAATACAATTCCTTCCCGGTGCAGGGCGGGCGGCAGTCCTGGGCGCTGACCGAGGCGCTGCGGCACCGGCTGGAGGCGGCGGGGCGCGAGGGGCGGCTGGCGGAGCTGCCGCCGATCCTCACCTTCCAGTCGGTGGTCGATTCCACCGTCACGACCTCGGCGATCTTCTCGCGGCTCTACGACCGGCTGCCGGCGAACGGCAGCGAGATCGTGCTCTACGACGTGAACCGCGCGGCGACCCTCGCGAGCATGCTGCGGCCCGCGGCGCTCGGCCTCGCCGGCCGGCTGCTGCCGCCCGGGCCGCGCGATTTCACGAGCGTGCTGATCGGCGCCGACGCGACCGGCCAGGCGGTCGCGACCGAGCGCGCGCCCGACGGGACCGAGCGGCAAGCGCCGCTCGGCCTGCCCTACCCGCCCGGCATCTTCTCGCTCTCGCATATCGCGCTGCCGTTTCCGCCCTGGGACGGGCTCTACGGCTACGCGCCGGACGGCCGCGAGGATTTCGGCATCGCCCTCGGCGCGCTCGTGGCGCGGGGCGAGACCGCGACGCTCGGGATCAGCCTCGACGGCGTCGGGCGGCTGAGCGCGAACCCGTTCTTCGACGACATGCTCGCCCGGATCGGCGCCTTCATCGCGCCCGATACCGAGGGCGGCGCCGCCCCGTAAACAGTCCGGCCACGAAGCACGGCTTTTTCCGCCGCCGCCGCCGCCCTAGATCTGGGGCGAGCAACGGGAGGATCCGATGGGCCTGCTTCAGAACGGACTTTGGGTCGACAAGTGGTATGACACCGACGCGACCGGCGGCACCTTCGAACGCCAGCCCAGTGTCTGGCGGAACTGGGTGACGCCGGATGGCGCGCCGGGACCGACCGGGGAAGGCGGGTTCGCCGCCGAAAGCGGGCGCTACCACCTCTATGTCTCGCTCGCCTGTCCCTGGGCGCACCGCACGCTGATTTTCCGCGCGCTGAAGGGGCTCGAGGAGCATATCTCGGTCGACGTCGTGCATCCGCTGATGCTGGGCGACGGCTGGACCTTCGCGACCGATTTCCCCGGCGCGACCGGCGACACGCTCGGCGGCCGTGACTTCCTGCGCGACGTCTATCTCGCGGCGGATCCGAAGGCCTCGGGCCGGGTCACGGTCCCGGTGCTCTGGGACAAGCGGCGCGGGACGATCGTCTCGAACGAATCTTCCGAGATCATCCGGATGCTGAACTCGGCCTTCGACGGGATCACCGGCGACCGGCTCGACTTCTGGCCGGCGCCGCTCCGCGACGCGATCGAGGCGGTGAACGCCCGCGTCTACGCGACGGTCAACAACGGCGTCTACCGCGCCGGCTTCGCCACGACCCAGGAGGCCTACACGGAGGCCGCGCTCGGCGTCTTCGAGACGCTCGACTGGCTCGAGGACCGGCTCGGGCGCCAGCGCTACCTGGTCGGCGAGCAGGTGACCGAGGCCGACTGGCGGCTGGCGACGACGCTCTTCCGCTTCGATCCGGTCTACCACGGCCATTTCAAGTGCAACCGCCGCCAGCTTCGGGACTACCCGAACCTCTGGGCCTACGCGCGTGAGCTCTACCAGTGGCCGGGCGTGGCCGGGACGGTCGATTTCGCCCATATCACCACGCATTATTACGCGAGCCACCGGACCATCAATCCGACCGGGATCGTGCCGATCGGCCCCGATCTCGACTGGACCGCGCCGCACGGCCGCGGCCAGCTGGCGGCGGCCTGAGGCGCGGCGTCGCTCAGCCCGGGCCGCGGATGTCGGTGGCGAGGCGGATCGGGCTCGGCGCGCCGGCGAGCCGGGCGCGGTAGACCTGCATCCCCTCGAGCACGCGCATCACGTAGTTCCGCGTTTCCGAATAGGGGATCCGCTCGATCCAGATCACCGGATCGACCTCCGGGTCGCGCGGGTCGCCGAATTCGTCGATCCATTTCGCGACCCGCCCCGGCCCCGCGTTGTAGGACGCGGTCGCGAGCACGTAGGAGCCGCCGAACCGGTCGAGCATGTGCGAGAGATAGCCGGTGCCGAGGCGCGCGTTGTAGAGCGGGTCGCTGGTGAGCTTCGCCCGGTCATAGGCGAGGCCCTCCTGCTTCGCCACCGCCTCGGCGGTCGCGGGCATGAGCTGCATCAGCCCGCGCGCCCCCGCGTCGCTGCCGGCTTGGGCGTCGAACTCCGATTCCTGCCGCGCGATCGCCATCGCCCATTCGGTCGGCACCTGCCAGCTCTCGGTCGCCATCGCATGGAGCGGATAGTACTGCCCCGGCAGCACGATCCCCTCGGCCGCCGCGTCCTTGGCCACGCGCAGGCCGATATGCGGCCGGCCGACGTCGATCGCCATCTGCGCCACCGCCGCCCGCCCGGCCGCCGGCTGGCCCTCGGCCGCCTGGCGGAAGAATTCCGCCGCGCGCGCGTCGTCCCCGGCGAGCAGGAACAGGCTCGCGGCGCGGACCACCCCGCGGCGCGTCGTCGCGGCGTTCCGCCAGTCGGGATCCCCGGCCTCGGCGAGCGCGGGATCGGGCGCGGCCCCGACCTCCTCCGCCGCGAGCTGGCCGTAGAAGCTCGTCTGATAGCGCGCGCCCGCGCGCCAGGCCCGCGCCGCCGCCGCCGGGTCGCCGGCCGCCGCCTCGGCCCGGCCGAGCCAGTAGCCGGCGCGGCCGAGGCTGATCGGCGTCGCGGCGAGCCGGGAGAAGGTCTCGAAATGCCCGACCGCCGCCTCGGGATCATCCATCATCGTGAGCGCGATGAACCCCGCCAGCCATTCCGCGTCGGCGTAGTCGGCGCCGGCGGTGCCATGGCCCGAGGCCGCGATCGCATAGGCGGTTTCGACGTCGCCGCGCTGCAGCGCGTCCCGGGCGAGGTTGGCGCGGCGCGGCATCCACATCTCCGGCCGGCCGAGCGTCTCCGCCGAGGCGGAATGCGCGAGCAGGTAGTCGCCCGCCTCCTGCCAGCGGCCCTTCTTGACGCGGTAGAGATAGCGCTCGAAGGCGAGGCCCGGATCCTTGGCGAGCGACGCCGGCACGGCGGCGATCAGCGCCATCAGGCCGTCGCTGTCGCGCCGGGCCGCGATCCGCGCCCGCGCCAGCGCCTGCCAGCCGGCGGGCACCAGCGGCAGCATCCGCTCGGCCTGGTCGGTCATTCCCTGCCAGAGCAGCATGTCGAGCCGCTCGACGTCGTAGGGCGCGAGGGTCTTCTTCCAGATCGCGTAGATCTCGGCCTGCTGGCCGCCCGGCATCGGCATGGTCTTCCAGGCCTGGATGATCCCGGTCTCGGCCTCGGTGGTGCGGCCGAGGTCGGCGAGCGCGTTCGCGAGCCGGAAGGCGCCGCCGGCGGTCAGCGGCAGGTCACGGCCGAAGAAGGCGACGACCTCGGCGGGCGGCATGTCCGGCGGCAGCTTCGCCTCGGCCTGCCGGCGGATCCGGTCGACGCCGGGCCAGTCGCTGTCGCGCCTCAGGAAGTCGGCGTAATCCGCGAAGCTGCCCTGCCCGTCGCGGAGCCGGGTCCAGAGGATGATGTCCGCCCCGACCTCGGCATCCGCCGCGTGGGCGCGCGTAACCGCCCCGGCCCAGTCCCCCGCGCGCGCCTCCTCGAGCGCCTCGGAGAGCAGCCGGCCGTCGGGCGGCGTGGCTTCGGCCAGCGGGCGGCCGCCCGGCACGAGCACGACGGTCGCGAGAACGCCGGCGAGAACCAGCGGAGCGGCGCGGCGCGGTCCGGAAGGACGGGGTTGAATCATCTGCGTCTCGGTCTCTCGCATGCCTCGCCTCGGGCGCGGGTTGGCAGGCCTGGAGCGTCCCGCGTCCCAACGCCCGGACCATAGCAGACGGCGGCCGGGGCGTCTGCAATCACGCGCTTGCGGCGGAGGGGTTTCGCGACTAGGTTCGCGCCGGTTCTCGGGGGGCCCACCGTGTCGGCCGGCACCCCTGCTCGGGAGGCTCAGCCATGCAGTTCAAGGGTTCGATACCAGCGCTCATCACACCGTTTCGCGACGGCGCGGTGGATGAGAAAGCGCTGGTCGATCTGGTGAACTGGCATATCGACGAGGGCACCCACGGGCTCGTCGCCGTCGGCACCACCGGCGAGACGCCGACGCTCACCCACGAGGAGCACCAGCACGTGATCGAGGTCTGCGTGCGCACCGCGCGCGGCCGGATCCCGGTGATCGCCGGCGCGGGCTCGAACAACACCGAGGAATCGGTGAGCCTGATGCGCTTCGCGAAGTCGGTCGGCGCGGACGCGGCGCTGGTCGTGACGCCGTACTATAACAAGCCGAACCAGCGCGGGCTCTACCATCACTTCAAGACGCTGCACGACGCGGTCGAGCTCCCGATCATCATCTACAACATCCCCGGCCGCTCGGTGATCGACATGGCTCCGGCGACGATGGGCGAGCTCGCCAGGCTGCCGCGCATCATCGGCGTCAAGGACGCGACCGGCGACATCACCCGGGTCTCGGACCAGCGGATCACCTGCGGGCCGGATTTCATCCAGCTGTCGGGCGAGGATGCGAGCGCGCTCGGCTTCAACGCCCAGGGCGGCGTCGGCTGCATCTCGGTGGTGGCGAACATCGCGCCCCGGCTCTGCGCGCAGTTCCAGGAGGCGATGCTGGGCGGCGACTACCGCCGCGCGCTCGAATTCCAGGACCGGCTGATGCCGCTGCACCGCGCGGCCTTCGCCGAGCCGAACCCCTGCCCGACCAAATACGCGCTGTCGCTGCTCGGGAAATGCACCGAGGAGGTGCGCTCGCCGATGGTGATGCTCGAGGAGCCCACCAAGGCGAGGATGCGCGACGCGATGCGGCACGCGGGGCTCATCAACTGAGCGCGCCGCGGCTTCGCGGGCGCTCGCGCCCGCGTCGCGCTTGCGCCCCGCGTTCGCCGTGGCCTATGGTCCGCGCGGACAGGCGGAGCAAGGTATGGGGACGATGGAGATCAAACGGGTAGGGGTGATCGGCGCGGGGCAGATGGGGAATGGCATCGCCCATGTCTTCGCCCTCGCGGGCTACGAGGTCCTCCTCCACGACGTCTCGAAGGCGGCGCTCGAAGCGGCGCCGGGCGCGATCGGCGCCAACATGGATCGCCAGGTCTCCCGCGGCAAGATCACCCAGGAGCAGCGCGACCAGGCGATCGGCCTGATCGAGATCGCCCCGGAGATCGCGAGCCTCGGGCCCACCGATCTCGTGATCGAGGCGGCGACCGAGCGCGAGGAGCTCAAACACAAGATCTTCGCGAGCCTCGCGCCCTATCTCGGCGACCACACGATCCTGACCTCGAACACCTCGTCGATCTCGATCACCCGGCTCGCGAGCAACACCGACCGGCCGGAGCGGTTCATGGGCCTGCATTTCATGAACCCGGTGCCGATCATGCAGCTCGTCGAGCTCATCCGCGGCATCGCGACCGACGAGCCGACCTACGAGACGATGACCGGGGTCGTGACCCGGATCGGCAAGACCTATTCGAGCGCCGAGGACTTCCCCGCCTTCATCGTGAACCGCATCCTGGTGCCGATGATCAACGAGGCGGTCTACACGCTTTACGAGGGCGTCGGCACGGTCGAGAGCATCGACACCTCGATGAAGCTCGGCGCCAACCATCCGATGGGCCCGCTCGAGCTCGGCGATTTCATCGGGCTCGACACCTGCCTCGCGATCATGAACGTGCTGCACGAGGGGCTGGCGGACACCAAGTACCGCCCCTGCCCGCTCCTGGTGAAATACGTCGAGGCGGGCTGGCTCGGCCGCAAGACCAAGCGCGGCTTCTACGACTACCGGAGCGGCACCCCGGTCCCGACGCGCTGAAATCGGCGGCGTCGGATGGTGGGCGGAATCGCCCACCCTACGGCGCGTCGCGGTCGGGTGGGCGATTTCGCCACCATGCCCCGTCGCCGCTACACCTCGACCCGGAGCGACCGGCCGAACTCGAGCCGGGTCTCCCAGCCGGCATGCGCGTCGAGAAGGCCGCAGACCGCGCGGACCACGCCGCCATGCGTGACCCAGAGCACCGGGCCGGGCGCCGCCACCTCGGCGAGCGCGCGGCCGACGCGGTCGCGCAGCTCGGCCACGGTCTCGCCGCCATGCGGGCGCCCATGCTCGAAATCCCTCGCCCAGGCGTCGATCTCGTCCCGGTCGATCTCCTGCCAGCGGCGCAGCTCCCAGCGGCCGAAGTCCATCTCCGCGAGCCTCGGATCGACCCGGAGCGGCACGCCGCGCTCGGCGCCGAGCCGCTCCGCCAGCCGCCGGCAGCGCCGGAGCGGGCTCGTCACGAGCGTGGCGAAGTCCGGCGCCGGCTCGGGCAGCCGCCGCGGATCCTCGAGCCCGGGCCGCAGCGTGAGATCGGCGCGGCCATAGCAGGTGTCCGCGTCGATCGCCGGCGCCGGATGACGCAGCAGGATCAGCTCCATCCGAGCAGCCCGAGGTAGAAGGCGAGCTCGCCGGTCTGCTGCGTGGCGCCGAGGCAATCGCCGGTGTAGCCGCCGAGACGGCGCTGGTACCAGGCCCGGGTCAGCAGATGCGCGAGGACGAGCCCCGCCGCCCCGGCGAGCGCGCCCGCCGGCGCCGCGGCCGCGAGCACCGAAATCGGCAGCGCCGCGGTCGCGAGCGCGACGACGACGCCCCGCGCGCCGACCCCGCCCGCCACGCTCGCGGCGGCGCCCGCCGGCCGGGCATAGGCGCTGGTGGCGATGACGAGGACGCAGGAGGCGCGGCTCGCCGCGTGGCCGGCGAGCAGCGCGAGCGGCGCGAGCGGCGCCGGCAGCCCGGCCAGCGCCTGCCACTTGCCGAGCAGCATCAGCGCGAGGCCGGCGACGCCATAGGTGCCGAGGCGGCTGTCGCGCATGATCTCGAGCGCGCGCGCGCGGGTGGCGCCGCCGCCGAGCCCGTCGCAGACATCGGCGAAGCCGTCCTCGTGCAGGCAGCCCGTGACGAGCATCGCCGCGGCGAGCGCGGCGAGGGCGGAGATCTCGGGAGAGAAGCGAAGCGCGGCGAGAAGATAGGCCCCGGCCGCGAGCGCGCCGACGACGAGCCCGGCCGCCGGATACCAGCGCGGCGCGGCCGCCATCCGCGCGGCGTCCCAGCGAACGGGGACCGGCAGCCGGGTCAGGAACTGGCAGGCGAGCAGGAAGGACGCCCATTCCCGGGCCAGCCCGCGCATGGGTCAGAGGCGGCCGCTGACGCCGGCGCTCTCGAAGCTTGCCATGTCGCGCAGGATCGCGGCGGCGGATTTGACCAGGGGCCAGGCGAGCAGCGCCCCGGTCCCCTCGCCGAGCCGCATGTCGAGCGCGAGCAGCGGCCGCGCCGCCATCCTATCGAGGAGCGCGCGGTGGCCCGCCTCGGCCGAGACATGCGAGAAGATGAGCCCCTTGCGCGTCTCGGGCGCGATCCGCTCGGTGGCGAGCGCGGCGGCGGTGGCGATGAACCCGTCGACCAGCACGAGCTTTCCGGACGCGACGGCGCCGATCATCGCACCCGCCATCATCGCGATCTCGAAGCCGCCGAACTCGCGCAGCACGTCCTCGGGCCCGGCGAGCGCCTCGACCCGGGCATTGGCGCGCGCCAGGATCTCGGCCTTGCGCGCCACCCCGGTCGCGTCGAGACCGGTGCCGCGGCCGACCAGCGCCTCGAGCGGGATGCCCGCCAGCCGATGCGCGACCAGCGTCGCGGCGGAGGTGTTGCCGATGCCCATCTCGCCGAAGGCGACGACGTCGGCCGGTGCCTCGCCGCCGATCTCGTGGCCGGCGTCGAGCGCCGCGGCGCATTCCCCGGCGCTCATCGCCGGCTCGCGCAGGAAGGAGCGGGTACCGGGGCCGATCCGGCGCGAGACGAGCCCGGGGTCGCTCATCGGCGCCCCGGCCACGCCGGCGTCGACGACCGCGACGGCGACGCCGAGGCTCGCCGCGATCACGGTGGAGGCGGCGCCGCCCGCGAGGAAGTTCGCCACCATCTGGCGCGTCACCTCCTGGGGGAAGGCCGAGACGCCCTCGACGGCCACGCCGTGGTCGGCGGCGAAGATCGTCAGCGCGCAGGTCTCGACCCGGGGCGCGAGCGCGCCGAGGGCCACGCCGATCTGCGCGGCGAGATCCTCGATCCGGCCGAGCGAGCCCACGGGCTTCGTCTTGGCATCGATCGCCCGCCAGACCTCGGTCTCGAGATCGGCGATCCGGGGTTCCTCGATCCGCATGGAATGCTCCAATCATCCGGCGGTCGGCGCGCCCGTGCCGGGCGGCCTACCTTGAAGACCCGCGCCCGGGGCGCGGGTCGCACACGGCGGAGGGTCCGCCGCGCGGGTCTCAGGCGTTGATCACGTCCTTGAGCTGCTTGGCGATCGTCACCTTCGCGACGCGATCGGCAGGCTTCTGCATCTGCTCCCCGGTCGAGGGGTTGCGCACCGTCCGCTCCGGCCGGGCGCGGCAAGCGAACTTGCCGAGGCCGGGCAGGCTGACCGCGCCGCCCGCGGCGACCTCCTTGGTCACGATTTCCGTCAGGGCCTCGAGCGCGCGGCCCGCGGCGGCCTTGTCGAGCTCCGCCGTCTCCGCGATGGCGGCGACCAGCTGCGTCTTTGTCATCGGCTTTTGTGTCATCGGGTCGTTCCTGTCGAGCCTCGTGTGTTTTCCGGTTCTGCCGGGTGTCGGCCACTTAAGCCGCTGGCATTGCGAAACTCAATCATGGATTGCCGGAATCGTTCCGAGAAGGCCGCGGAAAGCACGTTTTCGCCCTCCGGGAGGCGTCAAAGGAACGCGGTTTCATCAAAACTGCGCAACTTGCGGGAGTGCATCTTCTCGAGCGGCTGATCGCGGAGCGCCTCCATCGCGCGAATTCCGATGTCGAGATGCTGCGCCACCTGGCGCTTGTAGAAGGCCGTCGCCATGCCCGGCAGCTTCAGCTCGCCATGCAGCGGCTTGTCCGAGACGCAGAGCAGGGTGCCATAGGGCACGCGGAAGCGGAAGCCGTTCGCGGCGATCGTGGCGCTCTCCATGTCGAGCGCGACGGCGCGGGCCTGGCTCAGCCGCGCCACCGGGCCGGACTGCTCGCGCAGCTCCCAGTTGCGGTTGTCGATCGTCGCGACCGTGCCGGTGCGCATGATCTTCTTCAGTTCGTAGCCCGAAAGCCCGGTGACCCGCTCCACCGCCTCCTCGAGCGCGACCTGCACCTCGGCGAGCGCCGGGATCGGCACCCAGATCGGCAGGTCGTCGTCGAGCACATGGTCCTCGCGCATATAGGCGTGGGCCAGCACGTAGTCGCCCAGCGACTGGGAATTCCTGAGCCCGGCGCAATGGCCGAGCATCAGCCAGACATGCGGCCGCAGCACGGCGATATGGTCGGTGATCGTCTTCGCGTTCGACGGGCCGACGCCGATGTTGACGAGCGTGATCCCCGACTGGTTCGCCCGTTCGAGATGGTAGGACGGCATCTGCGGCAGTTTCGCCGCCGGCGGCAGGCGCTCGCCCGGTTTCATCGCGACATTGCCCGGGCCGATGAAGCCCTCGTAGCCCGAGTCCGGATCCGCGAGCATCCGGGCGCCGAACTCGACGAATTCGTCGACGTAGAACTGGTAGTTGGTGAAGAGCACGTGGTTCTGGAAATGCTCCGGCGAGGTCGCGGTGTAATGCGCGAGCCGCGCCAGCGAATAGTCGATGCGCTGCGCGGTGAAGGGGGCCAGCGGGCGCACGCCGTCCGGCCCCGGCCGCGCCTCGCCGTTCACGATCCGGTCGTCGGTGACGTTGAGGTCCGGCACGTCGAAGAGGTCGCGCAGCGGCCGGCGCAGCGTCTCGGGGATCGAGCCGTCGACATAGGCGTTCTCGCCCATCGCGAAATGGAGCGGGATCGCGGTGTCCGAGGTGCCGACCCGGACCGGCATGCCGTGGTTCTGGATCAGCAGGCCGATCTGCTGGGTGAGGTAGCCCTGGAACAGGTCCGGCCGGGTGATCGTCGTCGCATAGGTCCCGGGCTCGGCCACATGGCCGAAAGAGAGCCGGCTGTCGACCTTGGCGAAACTCCCGGTGGTGACGCTGACCCCCGGATAGAACGCGCGGTAGCGCCCGCGCGGCGGCTCGCCCGCCATCACGGCGGCGAATTTCTCGCGCAGGAAGCCGGTCGCCGCCTCGTAGCGGCGGCGCAGGTCGGCGACCGCCTCGGCCGCGTCGTTGAAGATCCGGTCCTCCTCGGGCTCGGGGAAGATGACGGGAAGCTCGGACAGGGGTGCCTGATGTCCCATGAGGCGGGCCTCCTTCTAGACGCCGGTAAAGAGCTCGGTCTTCTCGAACCGGGTGACATCGATCAGCCCCATGTCGGAGATCCGGAGTTCGGGGATGACGACGAGCGCGAGGAGCGAGTGCTGCATGTAGGCGTTGTTCACGTCGCAGCCGCACTCCGCCATCGCGGCGACCATCCGGTCGGCGGCGGCCGCGACCTCGGCCGCCGGCGCGTCGGACATGAGCCCGCCGATCGGGAGCGCCACGCTCGCGAGCTCGCGCCCCTCGCGCCAGACGGTGACCCCGCCGCCGAGCGCGCGCAGATGGTTCGCGGCCAGCGCCATGTCGGCCTTCGAGGTGCCGACGACGATCATGTGGTGGCTGTCGTGCGCGACGGTCGAGGCGACGGCGCAGGGCACGTCGTAGCGGAAGCCGGAGACGAAGCCGTTCACCACCTGCCCGGTCGCCCGGTGCCGCTCGACCAGCGCGATCTGGCAGACGTCGGCCGCGACATCCATCGCGACGATCCCCTCCTCGACGGCGAGCTCGGCCTCGAGCGCCTTGGTCGGCGCCTGGTTCTCGATCACCCCGATCACCCGGGTCCTGACGCGGTTCGCGCCCTCCGGCGCCGCGATGTCGAAATCGCCCGCCGCGAGATCGCGGGCCATGTTCACCGTGCGCCGCGCCGCGTCGGGCCAGCGGAAATCCGGCTCGGGCGCCACGCAGACGCCCGCCTCGGCCACGATCTCGCCCCGCGCGATCACCGTCTCGATCGGGAGCGCCACGAGGTCGGAGGTCAGGACGCAATCCGCTCGCCGCCCCGGCGTCACGCTGCCGAGCTCGCGCTCCAGGCCGAAATGCGTCGCGGTGTTGATCGTCGCCATCTGCAGCGCGACCAGCGGGTCGAGCCCCTCGGCGATCGCGTGGCGCACCACGCGGTTCATGTGCCCCTCGTTCACCAGCGTGCCGGAATGGCAGTCGTCGGTGCAGAGGACGAAGTTGCGCGGATCGAGCCCCTTCTCGGTCACCGCTGTGATCTGCGCCTTCACATCGTACCAGGCCGAGCCGAGCCGCAGCATCGCGCGCATCCCCTGCCGCACGCGGGCGATCGCGTCGGATTCGCGGGTGCCCTCGTGGTCGTCGGCCGGGCCGGCGGCCACATAGGCCGGGAAATCCGTGAGGTCCGGGCTCGCGAAATGCCCGCCGACGGTCTTGCCCGCGACCTGGGTCGCCGCGATCTCGGCCAGCATCGCCGGATCGCCAGCGACCACGCCCGGATAGTTCATCATCTCGCCGAGCCCGATGATGTTGGGCCAGGCCATCGCCTCGGCGACCTCCTTCGGCCCGAGCGCCACGCCCGTGGTCTCGAGCCCCGGCGCCGAGGGGGCGCAGGAGGGCATCTGCACGAAGACGTTGACCGGCTGCGCCAGCGCCTCGTCGTGCATGAGCCGCACGCCCTCGAGCCCCATCACATTGGCGATCTCGTGCGGGTCGACGAACATCGTCGTCGTCCCGTGCGGCATCACCGCGCGGGCGAATTGCGAGACCGTGAGCATGCCGCTCTCGACATGCATGTGCCCGTCGCAGAGCCCGGGGATCAGGTAGCGCCCGCCGGCGTCGATCACCCGCGTTTCCGGGCCGGTCATCGGCCCGGCGTCGGGGCCGCAATAGGCGAAGCGGCCGGATTTGATCGCGACGTCGGTGCCCGGGATCACCTCGCGCGAATGCACGTTCACCCAGGCGCAGTCGCGGATGACGAGATCGGCCGGCGCGCGGCGCGCCGCGACCTCGACCAGGGCGGGGGCCACCTCGGGCCAGGAAAGCAGGGGCTGTGTCATGCCGCGAGATTCGACCGCCGCGCGGGTTTGGGCAAGCGAAAAGGCGAGCGCCGCCCGACCGCCTCGCGTCGCCGGGCGGCGGGCCGGCGGGGCCATGGCCCAAAAAATAAGCCCGGATCCGAGGATCCGGGCCAGTGTCCGGGCGTGCCGCGCGGCACGACCCCGGGGGGTTGGATGCGCCTCAGTAGGAGTAGGCGCGCTCGCCGTGCTCCGCGAGGTCGAGCCCTTCGTGCTCTTCCTCGGTGGAGACGCGCAGGCCGACCAGCACGTCGACGAGCTTGTAGAGGATGAAGGACACCACGCCGCACCAGACGATGGTGATCAGCACGCCCTCGATCTGGACCCAGAGCTGGTGACCCATCGAGTAGCCGTCGATGCCGACGCCACCGAGCGCCGGGGCGACCAGGATGCCGGTGCCGACCGAGCCGATGATGCCGCCGACGCCGTGGATGCCGAACACGTCCAGCGTGTCGTCGTAGCCGAAGGCCTTCTTCACCGAGGTACAGAAGTAGAAGCAGACCACGCCGGAGATGAAGCCGAGCACGATGCCGCCGACCGGACCGACGAAGCCCGCGGCCGGGGTGATGGCGACGAGGCCCGCGATCGCGCCGGAGACGACGCCGAGCAGCGACGGATGCTCCTTGGTGCTCCATTCGATCAGGAGCCAGCCCAGCGCGCCGCCGGCGGTCGCGACCAGGGTGTTGATGATCGCAAGCGTGGTGCCCGCGTTCGCCTCGAGGTTGGAGCCGGCGTTGAAGCCGAACCAGCCGACCCAGAGCAGCGAGCCGCCGACCATGGTGAGCGTCAGCGAATGCGGCGTGTGCGGCTCCTTGCCGTAGCCGATGCGCGGGCCGATGATGAGGGCGCCGACCAGCGCCGCGACGCCGGCGTTGATGTGGACGACCGTGCCGCCGGCGAAGTCAAGCGCGCCGCGGACGAAGAGGAAGCCCTCGGAGTACCAGACCATGTGGGCGATCGGCAGGTAGACGAGCAGGCTCCACAGGATGGAGAACAGCAGGACCGCCTTGAACTTCATGCGCTCGGCGAAGCCGCCGACGATGAGCGCGGGGGTGATCGCCGCGAAGGTCATCTGGAAGCAGATGAAGATGTATTCCGGGATCTCGACGCCGTCGGTGAAGGTGGCGACGGTCGAATCCGTCGTGATGCCGCTCAGGAACAGCCGCGAGAAGCCGCCGAAGAACGCGTCCATGCCGCCGCCCGGGTTCAGGGCGATGCTGTAGCCGTAGACGACCCAGAGGATCATCATGACGCAGGCGATGACGAAGGTCTGCATCAGGACCGAGAGCATGTTCTTCGAGCGGACGAGGCCGCCGTAGAACAGGCCGAGCCCCGGCACGGTCATCAGGAGCACGAGGATGGTCGAAACCATCATCCAGGTCACGTCGCCCTTGTCGACGGTCGGCACGATCTCGGGGGCCGCCTCGACCACCGTCTCCTGCGCCAGGGCGACGCCCGCCGTGAGCAGGAGCGCGAGTGGCGTGAGCTTCAGCACATTTCTCATCATTTCCCTCATTGAATGGCGCCTCAGCTCAGAGCGCATCATCGCCGGTTTCGCCCGTGCGGACCCGGTGGGCCTGGAGCACGTCGAGCACGAAGATCTTGCCGTCGCCGATCTTGCCGGTCTTGGCGGTGACGGCCAGCGTCTCCACGACCTGCGAGACGGCGGCGTCCGAAACCACGAGCTCGAGCTTGATCTTGGGCACGAAGTTCACGACGTATTCCGCGCCGCGGTAGATCTCGGTGTGACCCGACTGGCGGCCGTAACCCTTCACCTCGGAGACCATCAGACCCTGGACTCCGATGCCCGTCAGCGCCTCGCGTACCTCCTCCAGCTTGAAAGGTTTGATGACCGCTATGATCAGTTTCATCTGTTCCTCGTTTCTGGTTCTGGCGACGCAACGGCGCTGTTGAACAGCTGGCAAACCGCGTGCCAATGCCGCGGCCTTAGGCTATATTCCGCCGGAGCCGAAGATAAATCGCGCCCGCGTGAACGCCGCTGCCGGACATTGCGCCGTCAATATGCAGAATCGGGCTTGGGTGTGAAAATTGCCCATTAATGAGGCATCGGTGAGTCGGTCGGCGCGGCGCTCCTCGACGCAATTCACTGGTGCGAAACACTGTTTGGCGATACCCTCCCGGCAAAACACCGAGCAGATAAAACCGAAGAGGCACGGGCCCGATGGGCAAGAAAAAGAGCGGGGCGAAGCCCCGGCTTGGTCGTATGGAGCGGATGCTGCGCGGCGGGATCCGCGGGATCTTCCGGGTGACCTGGTGGGTAGGACTGCGCGTCGCGATCCTCGGCGCGCTGATCCTGGGCGTCTCCGTCGCCTATTACATGACCAGGCTGCCGGCGCTGGACGAGCTGCTCGACGGCCGCGACCGGGGCTCGGTGACGCTGCTCGACGAGGGTGATCAGACCTTCGCCTGGCGCGGTCAGCAGCTCGGGCTCCTGCGCGCCGACGAGGCCTCGCCGCATCTCGTGAACGCGATCGTCGCGACCGAGGACAAGCGGTTCTACTGGCATTTCGGCATCGACCTCAAAGGCACGCTGCGCGCCCTCCTCGTCAACGCCCGCGCCGGCTCGACCGTGCAGGGCGGCTCGTCGATCACCCAGCAGGTGGCGAAGCTCCTCTATTTCGACAACAGCCGCACGCTCGAGCGCAAGCTGAAGGAGATCCCGGCGGCGATCGCGCTCGACCTGAAATTCTCCAAGAACGAGATCCTGTCGATCTACCTCAACCGCGCCTATCTCGGCGCCGGCGCGACCGGGTTCGAGGCGGCGGCGCAGCGCTATTTCGGCAAGTCGGCGCGCGAGGTCACGCCGGCCGAGGCGGCGATGCTGGCGGGCCTGCTGCGCGCGCCCTCGCGCTTCGCGCCCACGAACGACCTCAACGCGGCGCAGGAGCGCGCGAACGTGATCGTCGGGCTGATGGAGGACCAGGGCTACCTGACCCCGGCCCAGGCCGACGCCGCGCGGGCGCGTCCGGCGGCGCTGTCGCACGCCGCCGCGGCGCGGGCGGGCGGCGAATTCGCCGACTGGATCATGCAGACCGGCCCGGATTTCCTGACCCGGCGCACCACCGAGGACATCGAGGTGCTGACGACCTTCGACCCGCGCATCCAGCGCGCGGCCGAGGAGGCGCTCAAATCCGTCTTCTCCACCAAGCTCAAGGCCGGATCGAACGCCCAGGCGGCGATCGTCGTGCTGTCGCCGGATGGCGCGGTGCGCGCGATGGTCGGCGGCCGCGACCTCGGCGGCAGCGACGGGCAGTTCAACCGCGCGACCCAGGCGCTGCGCCAGACCGGCTCGCTCTTCAAGCCCTTCGTCTTCGCCGCGGCGCTCCAGGCCGGCGCCAGTCCCTATGACACGGTGCTCGACGCGCCACTCACGATCAACGTTCCGGGCTCGGGCGCCTGGTCGCCGCAGAACTACACCCGGGACTTCCGCGGCCAGATCACCCTCGCCGACGCGCTCGCCCATTCGATCAACACCGCGACGATCCGCGTCGCCGAGGACACCGGCCGCGCCCGGGTGCGCGCGGTCGCGCAGGATTTCGGCGTCGCCTCGCCGATCGCCGAGGGCCCGGCGCTGGCGCTCGGCGCCTCGGAGGCGACGCTGCTCGAGATGACCGGCGCCTACGCCGGCTTCCTGAACGGCGGCGTGCGCGCCACCCCCTACGGCATCCGCCAGCTCCGGCTCAAATCCGACGGCACGCCGCTCATGGGCGCGACGGCGGGCGCGCCGGTGCGGGTGCTCGACGAGCGCGCGGCGGGCGAGCTGGTCTGGATGATGAGCCGCGTGATCACCGATGGGACCGGCGCGCGGGCGCGGCTCGGCGACCGGCCGGCGGCGGGCAAGACCGGCACGACCCAGGCCGCGCGCGACGCCTGGTTCATCGGCTTCACCGCCGATTACGTCGCCGGCGTCTGGATGGGCTACGACGACAACACGCCGCTCAAGGGCGTCTCGGGCGGCGGCCTTCCGGCCGAGATCTGGCGCGAGACCATGCTGCGCGTCGAGGACGGCCTGCCGGTCCGACCCCTGCCCGAGGTGGTGCCGAGCCCGCCGGCCGTCGCCGTCGCGCTGCCGAGCCCGTCGGAAGTGGTCGAGAACGTCGGCGACGCGGTGCAGTCGGTGTTTCGCAACGTCCTCGGAGGGTTGTTCGGGCGCAACTGATCCCGAGGAACCGACGCCGCGCGCCACAAGCGCGCTTGAAGCGTTCTGGTCCATCCCATAAACCGCAGGAACTGACAAAGGGGGGCGGAAATGCCGGATGGACTGATGACGGGAAAGCGGGGCCTGATCATGGGGCTCGCCAATGACAAGTCCATCGCCTGGGGAATCGCGCAGGCCTGCCACGCGGCGGGCGCCGAACTCGCCTTCACCTACCAGGGTGAGGCGCTCGGCAAGCGGGTGCGTCCGCTCGCGACCGAGCTCGGCTCGGAGATCGTCGTGCCTTGCGACGTCTCGGACGAGGAGTCGGTCGACGCGGCCTTCGCGACGCTCGGACAGAGCTGGGACAAGCTCGACTTCATCGTCCATGCGATCGGCTTCTCGGACAAGAACGAGCTCCGGGGCAGCTACACCGAGATGACGACGGCCGCGAATTTCACGCAGACGATGCTGATCTCGGTCTATTCCTTCACCTCCGTCGTCCGCCGGGCGGCGCCGATGATGACCGAGGGCGGCTCCTGCCTGACGCTCACCTACTACGGCGCCGAGAAGGTGATGCCGCACTACAACGTGATGGGCGTCGCCAAGGCCGCGCTCGAGGCCAGCGTTAAATACATGGCCATGGACCTCGGCCTGAAGAACATCCGCGTCAACGCGCTCTCGGCCGGGCCGATCAAGACCCTGGCGGCCAGCGGCATCGGCGACTTCCGCTACATCATGCGGTGGAACGAGCTCAACTCGCCGCTGCGGCGGAACGTCACCCAGGCCGACGTCGGCAAATCGGCGCTCTACCTGCTGTCCGATCTCGCCTCGGGCGTGACCGGCGAGAACCTGCACGTCGACGCGGGATACCACGTCGTCGGCATGAAGGCCGAGGACGCGCCCGACATCGACGTCGTTTCCGGTCGCAAGGAGGCCTGACCCGCATGAGCGCCGACCGCCTGCCGCATGAGAAGGGCTTTCACGTCAGCTGGGACCAACTGCACCGCGACGCGCGCGCCCTGGCGTGGCGGCTCGACGGGCAGGGCCCGGACAACGGCGGCTGGCGGGCGATCGTCGCCATCACCCGGGGCGGCCTCGTCCCGGCGATGGTGCTGAGCCGCGAACTCGACATCCGCGTGGTCGACACGATCAGCGTGCAAAGCTATCTCGCCTATCAGGACCGGTCCGAGGCGCGCGTCTCGAAGGCGCCGCAGGCCGATCTGATGGGCGACGGCACCGGGATCCTGATCGTCGACGACCTCGTCGACACCGGCAAGACGCTGGAGCTCGTGCGCAAGCTCTATCCCAAGGCGCATTTCGCCACGGTCTACGCCAAGCCGAAGGGCCGGCCGATGGTCGACACCTATGTGACCGAGGTCAGCCAGGACACCTGGATCTTCTTCCCCTGGGACATGGCGCTGCAATACGTCGAACCCTACCGGGGCCAGTGAGAACGCCGTGACCCGAAGCGCGACAGAGGCCTCGGCGCGGCGGAGCCGCTGGCTCCACCGGGGCTTCGAGGGGGGCATCCTGCTCAAGGGCGCCGTCGCGGCGCTCGAGGTCTCGGCCGGCGCGCTCCTGCTCCTGTTCGGGCGGCAGGCCGCTGCCTTCGCCGACGCGGTGACGACCGGCTCGGTCCTCGTCCATCCGCGCCCCTTTTCGTTCTGCCTCGTTCATATCGCCGCCGGGCTCGCCTCGGGCGGCGAGCATTTCTACGCGCTGTTCTTCCTCGCCCACGGGCTTGTAAAGGGTCTGGCGGTGATCGCGCTCCTGCGCCGCGCGCCCTACGCGCAGCCCTTCGCCGTCTCCGTCCTCGCGGGCTTCGTGGCCTACCAGCTCTTCCACTACGTCCAGTCGGGCTCGGTCGGGCTCCTGGTGATCAGCGCCTTCGACCTCCTGCTGATCTATCTGATCCTTCGCGAATACCGCCCGGCCCCGCCGGGATCCGCCTGACCCGCGAGCCGCTTGCGCGGCGCGCGAGGCCGGCCCTATCATCCGAAACCCGAGCCTTGGGAGGGAGCGATGGCGCGAGCGCGCATCTCGTCCAGCCGTCTCGACGACGCGGCGCGCGCCGGCTGGCTTTACTACATCGCCGGCAAGACCCAGGACGAGGTCGCCGCGCAGATGGCGATCTCGCGGCAGGCGGCGCAGCGGCTCGTCTCGCTCGCCATGTCCGAGCGGCTGATCCGGGTCTGGATGGAGCATCCGATCGCGCATTGCCTCGATCTCGCGCAGCGCCTGCGGGACGAGCTCGGGCTCGCCCAGGCCGAGGTCGTGCCGACCGATCCCGGCTCGGAGGGCGGGACCACCGGGCTCGCCGAGGCGGGCGCGGCGGAGATCGCGCGCTGGCTGCGGCAGGAGCGGCCGATCGTGATGGCGGTCGGGACCGGCCGCACGCTCAAGGCCGCGATCGACCACCTGCCGCCGATCAGCTGCCCGGCGCACCGCGTCGTCTCGCTCACCGGCAACATCGGCCCCGACGGGTCGGCCGCCTATTACAACGTGATCTTCTCGATGGCCGAGGCGATCGAGGCGCGCCATTTCCCGATGCCGCTGCCGGTCTTCCTCGAGACCCGCGCCGAGCTCGAGCTCATGCACGGGCTCGCGATGATCCGCTCGACGATCGAGCTCGCCGCCGGCGCCGACGTCGCCTTCGTCGGCATCGGCGAGATGGACGACCGCGCCCCCCTGCTGCTCGACGGCTTCCTCACGGAAGCGCAGCTCTCCGAGATGCGCGCGGCCGGCGCGCGCGGCGAGATCTGCGGCTGGATCTACGACGCGGAAGGCGCGCTGATGCGGGGCGGTCCCGGCGTGGAGACCGCGAGCGCGCCGATCCCCGACCGCGACAAGGCGCGGGTGATCGCGCTCGCCAAAGGACCCCGCAAGATCGAGCCGATCCGGGCGGCCATCAAGGGGCGTCTGATCAGCGGGCTGATCACAGACGAGGCCACCGCCGAGGCGCTGCTGGCGCCGCGCTGATCGCCGCCGCCCCGACCCGCAGCGCATTTGCCCATGCGCCGGGCGAATGCCCGAATTCTGATTGACAGGATCCCGTAAAGGCGCGATCCTGCGACCAACGTACAAGAACGGTCATCGTTCCGGACCCTTGGGAGGGAATATGCGATACACCACGCTTCTACTCGGCGCGGCTTCCGGGCTCGCGCTCTGCTCGGCCGCGAACGCCGGCGCGATCACCATCGCCACCGTGAACAACGGTGACATGATCCGGATGCAGGGGCTCACCTCGGAATTCACCGCGGCGCATCCCGACATCACCGTCAACTGGGTCACGCTCGAGGAAAACACCCTGCGCGAGCGCGTCACGACCGATATCGCCACCGGCGGCGGCCAGTACGACATCATGACGATCGGCAACTACGAAGTGCCGATCTGGGGCAAGCAGGGCTGGCTCTCGGCGCTCGAGCTCAGCGACGCCTACGACGTGGACGACCTCCTGCCCGCGATCCGGGGCGGCCTGACGGTCGAGGACAAGCTCTACGCCGCGCCGTTCTACGGCGAGAGCGCGATGATCATGTACCGCACCGACCTGATGGAGAAGGCCGGGCTCACCATGCCCGACGCCCCGACCTGGGAGTTCGTCGCCGACGCCGCGCGCAAGATGACGGACAAGAGCGCCGGCATCGCCGGCATCTGCCTGCGCGGCAAGGCGGGCTGGGGCGAGAACATGGCCTTCGTCACCGCCCTCAACAATTCCTTCGGCGGCAAGTGGTTCGACGAGGAATGGAAGCCGCAGTTCGACCAGCAGACCTGGAAGGACAGCCTGACCTTCTACGCCGACCTGATGAAGGACGCGGGCCCGGCCGGCGCCTCGTCGAACGGATTCAACGAGAACCTGACGCTGTTCCAGCAGGGCAAGTGCGGCATGTGGATCGACGCCACCGTCGCCGCCTCCTTCGTCACCGACCCGAAGAATTCGACCGTGGCCGACAAGGTCGGCTTCGCGCTCTTCCCGAACAAGGAAGGCGTCGACAACCACGGCAACTGGCTCTGGTCCTGGAACCTCGCGATCCCGGCCTCCTCCAAGAACCAGGAGGACGCGAAGACCTTCATCGAATGGGCGACCTCGAAGGACTACACGGCCCTCGTCGCCTCGAAGGAGGGCTGGGCCAACGTGCCGCCGGGCACGCGCACCTCGCTCTATGAGAACGCGGAGTACAAGGCCGCCGCGCCCTTCGTCGAGCCGACGCTCGCCGCGATGAACGCCGCCGACATCACCAAGCCGACCGTCGATCCGGTGCCCTATACCGGCGGGCAATTCGTGGCGATCCCCGAGTTCCAGTCGCTCGGCACCACCGTCGGCCAGCTCTTCTCCGCCGTGATCGCCGGCCAGTCGAGCGTCGACGACGCGCTCGCCCAGGCCCAGTCGGTCTCCGAGCGCGAGATGCGCCGCGCCGGCTACTGACGACGGTCCCCCCAAGACCGACGCCCTGACCGCCCGGAGCCCCCGGGCGGTCCCTTTCCCGTCCGCGCGAGGGAGTCCGCCATGGCCACCCGTCAGACCGCGACCATCGCCCGCTTCATGCGGCTGCCCGCGATCGTCCTGCTCTTCATCTGGATGATCGTGCCACTGGCGATGACGGTCTATTTCTCGTTCCGCTACTACAACCTGCTCAACCCCGCCGCCGGTGGCTGGGCCGGATTCGAGAACTACCAGTATTTCCTGACCGACCCGGCCTTCTGGCAGGCGATCAAAAACACGCTCGCGATCGTGCTCGGCGTGCTCGCGATCACCGTGGTGCTCGGCACCGCGATCGCGCTCCTGATCGACCAGCCGATCTTCGGCCAGGGCATCGTGCGGATCCTCGTCATCTCGCCCTTCTTCGTCATGCCGCCGGTCGCGGCGCTGATCTGGAAGAACATGATCCTGCACCCCGGCTACGGGGTCTTCGCCGATATCGCGCGCTTCTTCGGCGCGCAGCCGGTCGACTGGTTCGCCGCCTATCCGCTGTTCTCGATCATCGTCATCGTCGCCTGGCAGTGGCTGCCCTTCGCGACGCTCATCCTGCTGACCGCGCTGCAATCGCTCGACAGCGAGCAGAAGGAGGCGGCCGAGATGGACGGGGCGGGCTTCGTCAGCCGGTTCTGGTACCTGACGCTGCCGCATCTGGCGCGGGCGATCACCATCGTGATCCTGATCCAGACCATCTTCCTGCTCGGCGTCTACGCGGAGATCCTCGTCACCACCAACGGTGGCCCCGGCTACGCCTCGACCAACCTGCCCTTCCTCATCTACCGCGCGGCGCTGCTCAATCAGGACGTGGGCGGCGCGGCGGCGGGCGGCGTGGTCGCCGTCATCCTCGCCAATCTCGTCGCGATCTTCCTGATGCGCGCCGTCGGCAAGAACCTGGATTGAGGAGCGCACCATGGCCCGCGCCGTTTCGACCCGCCGCAAGATCGGCTTCACCGTAGCCGCCTGGATCGTCGCCCTGCTGATCTTCTTCCCGATCCTCTACACGATCATCACCTCGCTCAAGACCGAGCCCGAGGCGATCGCGGGGTTCAACATGATCCCCTCCTTCACGCTGGAAAGCTACCACGCGGTCCAGAGCCAGCAGAACTACTTCAAGCCGTTCATGAACTCGGTGATCCTCGCGGTCGGATCGACCATCCTCGCGCTGATCGTCGCGATCCCCTGCGCCTGGGCGATGGCCTTCTCGCCCACCAAGCGGACGAAGGACGTGCTGATGTGGATGCTGTCCACCAAGATGATGCCGGCCGCCGCCGTGCTGGTGCCGATCTATCTCATCTTCCTGCGCACCGGCCTCATGGACACGCGCTTCGGCCTCACCGTGCTCCTGATGCTCATCAACCTGCCGATCGTGGTCTGGATGCTCTACACCTACTTCCGCGAGATCCCGGGCGAGATCCTCGAGGCGGCGCGGATGGACGGCGCCTCGCTCTGGGGCGAGATCTGGCACGTGCTGACGCCGATGGCCGTGCCCGGGATCGCCTCGACGCTGCTCCTCAACATCATCCTGGCGTGGAACGAGGCCTTCTGGACCATCCGGCTCACCACGACCAACGCGGCCCCGCTCACCGCCTTCATCGCGAGCTTCTCCTCGCCGCAGGGCCTGTTCTGGGCGAAGCTCTCGGCCGCCTCGGTCATGGCCATCGCCCCGATCCTCATCATGGGCTGGTTCAGCCAGAAACAGCTCGTCCGCGGCCTCACCTTCGGCGCCGTGAAGTAAGGAGACACCCCATGGGCACGATCCAGCTCCGCGACGTGAACAAGTCCTTCGGCGAGGTCACGATCATCCCGAAGATCAATCTCGACATCGAGGACGGCGAGTTCGTCGTCTTCGTCGGCCCCTCGGGCTGCGGCAAGTCCACCCTCCTGCGGCTGATCGCCGGGCTCGAGGACACGACCTCCGGCCAGATCATGATCGACGGCCGCGACGTCACCGGCGAGGCGCCGGCCAAGCGCAAGCTTGCGATGGTGTTCCAGTCCTACGCGCTCTACCCGCATATGACGGTGGCGAAGAACATCGCCTTTCCGCTCAAGATGGCAGGCGAGACCCAGGCGGAGATCGAGAAGAAGGTCGCCAACGCCGCGCGCATCCTGAACCTCGGCGCCTATCTCGAGCGCCGGCCCGGCCAGCTCTCGGGCGGCCAGCGCCAGCGCGTCGCGATCGGCCGCGCCATCGTGCGCAACCCGTCGGCCTTCCTGTTCGACGAACCGCTGTCCAACCTCGACGCGGCGCTCAGGGGCACGATGCGGCTCGAAATCTCCGAACTGCACCAGCAGCTCGGCAAGACGATGATCTACGTCACCCACGACCAGGTCGAGGCGATGACCATGGCCGACAAGATCGTCGTGCTGCAGGCCGGCAACATCGAGCAGGTCGGCAGCCCGCTCGAGCTCTATCGCAAGCCGCGCAACCGCTTCGTCGCGGGCTTCATCGGCAGCCCGACGATGAATTTCATCGAGGGCCCCGAGGCGGCGCAGCGCGACGCGCATGCGATCGGCGTCCGGCCCGAGCATATCGCGGTCTCCACCACCCCGGTCGAAGGAGCCTGGCGCGGCCGGGTCGGGGTCGCCGAACATCTCGGCGCGGACACTTTCGTCCATGTCGAGACCGAGGGCCTGGGCACGCTCAACGTCCGGGCCAGCGGCGAGGTCCCGGTCAGCCACGGCGACACGGTGTACCTCACGCCCGACCCGGCGAAGATCCACCGGTTCGACGCCGGCGGCCTCGCGATCTGATGGCGGAGGCGCGGATGCGAGCTCCCCACCGGTCCGCCCTTCCGGCCCCCCGTTCCACGGCGGCGCGCGCCGCGCCGCTTCCCTCCCTGGCGGCGCCAGCCGCCGCTCCCGAGGAGGCATTGTAATGCCCACCAACACGCTTGCGACCCCGCTTTCCCTCGCCAATCTCGCGGCGCTGCCGGCGGAGGTGGCACGGCCGGCCTACGCGCGGAGCGAGCTCGCGCCCGGGATCCTGCATTTCGGCGTCGGCAACTTCCACCGCGCCCATCTGCAGGTCTATCTCGACCGGCTGATGAACGCCGGCCGCGACCGCGATTTCGCGATCCTCGGCGCCGGGGTCACGCCCTACGACGTCAGGATGCGCGACGCGCTCGCCGGCCAGGACTGGCTCTCGACCGTGGTCGAGCAGTCGGCGGCGGTCTCGGCGGCGCGGGTGACGGGGGTGATGACCGACTTCCTGCCGCCGATGGATGGCGCGGCGATCATCCGGGCGCTCTCGGACCCGGCGATCCGCATCGTGTCGCTGACGGTGACCGAGGGCGGCTATTTCGTGAACCCCGCGCTCGGCCATTTCGACCCGGACAGCCCGGCGATCGTCGCCGACGCGCGCAACCCGGACGATCCCAAGACGGTGTTCGGCCTGATCCTCGCCGGGCTCAAGGCCCGCCGCGCCGCCGGGCTCGCCCCGTTCACGGTGATGTCCTGCGACAACGTCCCGCACAACGGCCGCGTCTGCCGCGAAGCGGTGGCCGGGCTCGCCGAGGCGCAGGACAAGGGCTTCGCGGCCTGGATCGGCGACAGCGTCGCCTTCCCCAACGCCATGGTGGACCGGATCGCGCCGGCCACCTCCGACCGCGAGCGGGCGATCACCCGCGACGAGTTCGGCGTCGAGGACGCCTGGCCCGTCTTCTGCGAGGACTTCCTGCAATGGGTGGTCGAGGACGACTTCCCCGCCGGCCGCCCGGCCTTCGAGGAGGCGGGCGCGGAATTCGTCAAGGACGTGACGCCCTGGGAGATGATGAAGATCCGCATCCTCAATGGCGGGCACGCGATCATCGCCTACCCCTCGGGCCTGATGGACATCCATTTCGTGCACGAGGGCATGGAGCATCCGCTGGTCCGCGCCTTCCTGCGGAAGGTCGAGCGCTCGGAGATCATTCCGATCGTCCCGCCGGTGCCCGGCACCGACCTCGACGCCTATTTCCGCAAGGTCGAGGAGCGCTGCCTCAATCCCAAGATCGGCGACACGATCCGGCGTCTCTGCCTCGACGGCTCGAACCGGCAGCCGAAGTTCATCATCCCGTCGATCGCCGACCGGCTCGCCAAGGGACTGCGGGTGGACGGGCTCGCGCTCGAAAGCGCGCTCTGGTGCCGCTACTGCGCCGGCACGACCGATTCGGGCGCGGTGATCGAGCCCAACGATCCGAACTGGGACCGGCTGACCGGCGTCGCCCAGGCGGCGAAGTCCGACCCGATGGCCTGGCTCGGGATGCGCGACATCTACGGCGACACCGCCGACGCGCCCGCCTTCCGCGACGCCTTCGCCGGCTGGCTCGGCATGCTCTGGCGGAGCGGGACGGTCGAGACCCTGCAACGCTACCTGGGCCAGACGGAGTGACCGACGGGCCGCTCGTCATCTTCGACTGCGACGGCGTGCTCGTCGACAGCGAGCCACTGGCGATGGCGGTGCTGCTCGAGACGATCCGGGGCGCGGGGCTCGAGCTCGATCCCGCCGCCGGCTACGATCTCTTCCTCGGCCGCAGCCTCTCCAGCGTCGGGCGGATGCTGGTCGAGGATTTCGGGATCGAGCTCGACGCCACCGCGCTCGACGAGATGCGCCAGCGGCTCTACGCCCGCTTCCGCGCCGAGCTCCGGCCGATCCGGCACGTGCCGGAGGTGGTCGCGGCGCTGCGGGTCCCGTTCTGCGTCGCCTCCTCGAGCCAGCCGGAGCGCATCGAGCTCACCCTGCGCCTGACCGGGCTCTGGCCGCATTTCGACGGCAAGCTCTTCAGCGCGACCATGGTCAGCCACGGCAAGCCCGCGCCGGATCTTTTCCTGTTGGCCGCCGAGCGGATGGGCTATGCTCCGGGCGACGCCCTCGTCGTCGAGGACAGCCCGGCCGGTATTCGCGCCGCGCGGGCGGCGGGGATGCGGGTTCTGGCCTTCAAGGGCGGCGGTCATGCGCGAAACGTCGAACATGAGGCGCGCCTCCGGGCGCTCGATCCGGACTGGATCAGCGAGGACATGCGCGACCTGCCCAGGCTTTTGCGCCACTGGCACTGAATGACGGCGCTGCTCGCCGCGATCGACGTGGGAACCGGCAGCGCCCGGGCGGGCCTGTTCACCGCCGAGGGCGCGATGGTCGCCCGCGCCGAGATCCCGATCGAAACCCACCGCGTCTCGCCCCGGATGGCCGCGCAGGACAGCGCGGCGATCTGGCGCGCCGTCGGCGCGGCGCTGCGCGCGGCCCGCGCCGAGGCCGGCGCCGCGCCCGAGGCGGTCGCGGCGCTGGCCTTCGACGCCACCTGCTCGCTCGTCTTCCGGGCGCCGGACGGGGCGCCCGTCGGCACCCTGCCCGACGCGCCGGCGCGCTGGGACACCATCCTCTGGCTCGACCATCGCGCCACCGCCGAGGCGGCGCTCTGCGACGCGACCCGCGACCCGGCGCTCGCGCGGCGGCACGGCGGATCGATGTCGCCCGAGATGGCGCTGCCGAAGCTCCTCTGGATGAAGCGCCACATGCCCGCCGCCTGGGCGCGGACCGGCTTCGCCTTCGACCTCGCCGATTTCCTCGCCTGGCGGGCCACCGGCTCCGCGCGCCGCTCGCTCGCGACGCTTACCTGCAAATGGACCTATCTCGGCCGGGACGGCGGCTGGCCGCGCGGCCTGCTCGCCGCGATCGGCCTCGCCGACCTGACCGAGCGCGCGGGCATCGCCGAGCCGCCGGCCCCGCCCGGCGCGATCGTCGGCCGCCTCACCGCCGAGGCAGCCGGCGAGCTTGGCCTCGTACCCGGCGTACCGGTCGGCGCCGGCATGATCGACGCCTATGCCGGGGCGCTCGGCGTGCTCGGACAGGCGCGGCCGGGCGATCTCGCGCTGATCGGCGGCACCTCGACCTGCGTCATTGCCAACACTCCGGAGCGGCGCGCGGTGCCGAGCGGCTGGGGCCCGTTCCCGGATGTGATCTTCCCGGGCGACTGGACGATCGAGGTCGGCCAGTCGGTCTCGGGCGCCCTGCTCGGCCATCTCACCCGGGTCGCGCCGGAGGATCCCCGCATCCACGCGCGGATCGCGCGCCGCATCGCCGAGCTGCGGGCGGCCGAGCCCGACCTCGCGCCCCGGCTGCAGATCCTGCCCGATTTCCACGGCAACCGGGCGCCGCTCGCCGACCCCGCCGCGCTCGGCGCGATCAGCGGGCTCGACATGGGCGAGGATTTCGATTCGCTCTGCCGGCTCTACTGGCGGGGGTCGGTCGCGCTGGCGCTGGCCCTGCGCGAGGCGGTCGAGCATCTCGCCGCCCAGGGGATCGCCGCGCGGCGGCTGCGGCTCGCCGGCGGGCACGCGCGGAGCCCCGGGCTGATCGCGCTCTACGCCGATGCCACGGGGCTGCCGGTGGTCGAATCGGATTGCGACGCTGTGCTGCTCGGCACGGCGATGGTGGCGGCGGTCGCGGCCGGGCTGCGCGCCGACACGCGGGCGGCGGCGCGCGCGATGGCGCGGCCCGGCCGCGAGCGCGCGCCCGACCCGGCGCAGCGCGGCTGGCTCGAGCGCGACTGGCGCGCCTTCCAGCTCATGCGCCGCCAGCGCGCCGAGCTCGACGCGCTCCTGAGCGCGCCCCTGCCGCGCGAGGCGGTGCCCCAGACGTAGAAAAGGCGTCCACCGCGAAGCGGGGACGCCAGTTCAGTCAGTTCAGTCAGTCAGCCGAAAGTCGCTCAGGCCGCGACGCGCCCGCCCAGCACGTCGTCGACATGCACCTGCGCCTCGCCTTCCTCGATCCCGTTCACCGCCGCGACTTCGCGGGTCAGCCGCTCGAGCGCCGCCTCGTAGAGCTGCCGCTCGGAATAGGACTGCTCGCGCTGGTCGTCGGAGCGGTGCAGGTCGCGCACCACCTCGGCGATCGAGATCAGGTCGCCCGAATTGATCTTCTGCTCGTATTCCTGCGCCCGCCGGGACCACATCGCGCGCTTCACGCGGGCGCGGCCCTTGAGCGTTTCCATCGCCTTGCCGACCACGTCCGCGGAGCTCAGAGGACGCATGCCGACGGCGCTCGCCTTGGCGGTCGGCACACGCAGCGTCATCTTGTCCTTGTCGAACGAGATCACGAACATCTCCAGGCGAAACCCGGCGACCTCCTGCTCGTCGATCGACACGATCCGGCCGACCCCATGCGCGGGATAGACAACAAAATCGTTCGGACGAAACTCGGTCGCCTTCTTGGTCTTGCTCATGTTGGCGTCTATTCCTTACTGACTACGGCCGGTCCGTTAACCAGGTCGCCGCGGAGACAAAATCCGGGCCGGTCGCCTTCATGCAACCCGCTCGGTACGACATGTCGCGGCAGACCGGTAAAAGGCTGTTTTGGCTTCAGCCTTAACCCCATGACCCTTTGTGCTGTTTCATATAGCACGAACTTCCCCAAAAGGGAAGTCAAAGGAGCGTAATCACCCCCCGAACCGAGACCATAAACGTTTCGATCCGCTTACTCGGAAGCTTTCACACGAGTCAGCCGAAAGTCGCGGTCAGCCGCCCTCGCCCGGCGCTTCGGAGAAATATTTCTCGCGCTTGCCGGTCTCGCCGTCGCGTTCCTCGGCTTCGGGCAGCGGATCCCTCCGCGTCGCGAGTACCGGCCAGGATTCGGCGTATTTCCGGTTGAACTCGACCCAGTCCTCGAGATTGGGCTCGGTATCCGGACGGATCGCATCCGCGGGGCATTCCGGCTCGCAGACGCCGCAGTCGATGCACTCGTCGGGGTGGATCACGAGCATGTTCTCACCCTCGTAGAAGCAATCCACGGGGCAGACTTCGACGCAGTCGGTGTACTTGCAGGCGATGCAGTTGTCGGTGACGACGTAGGTCATGGCTCACAGCCTCGGTCTAGCTATCCGCAAAGCCTGTCACACTCCGCTGCGCGCTATTTAACAGCATGGCGATCGGGATCAAGGGTCGCCGCGCCCTCGATCTGTGGTTCATCGAGGTCGTGGTAGAGCAGACGCGCTTCCGGCGCGGGGCCCCGGCGGACGCCGAGCGCCAGCACGCGGACGGCGCGGACCCGCTCGCCCTGGGCGAAGCTGATGCCGTCGCCGGGACGCACCGGAGTCGCGGGCTTGGTGACGCGGGTCGAGTTCACCCGCGCGGCGCCCGAGGACACAACGGCCGCGGCGAGCGTCCGGGTCTTGAAGAACCGCGCCTGCCACAGCCATTTGTCGAGGCGGATAGATTTCGGCTCCGCCTCGGTCATCGCGGGATGGAGCGCCGCGCCCGCATCAGCTGCGCAGCTTCAACGCCATCAGGGCGGCGAAGGGATTGTCGGGATCGACCGGCTTCTCCGGCCGCGGCGCCCGCCGCTCGGCCTGCGGATTGCCGGCCTGCTGCTCGCGCTCGGGCCGGCCGGGCTTGCCGCCCTTGCCGTGCTTCGGCCGATTGCCGCCGTGCTCGTCGCCCTTGTTGCGCTGGTGCTGGCCCTCGCCGCGCGGCCGGCCGCCCTGGCGGTCCTTGCGCCGTTCGCCCCCACCGGCGCCGGCGCCGGCCTCGGCCTCGCGGTTGCCGCGATGCGGCGGCCGGGTGTTCCGCTGCCGCGGCGCGCGGACGAAGGTGAAGAAGGTCTCGACCTCGAGCGATTCGAGCGGCGCCTCGGCCGCTTCCGCGCTCGCCGGCGGCTGCTCGGAGGGCGGCTCCACCGGCGCGGGCGGTTCCGCGGGGGGCTCGACCGGCGCCGGCGGCTCGGCCGGGGGCTCCTCGCTCGGCGCGGGCGGCTCGGCCGGCGGCTCCTCGGAGGGCGGGTTCACCGGGACCTCGGCGGGCGGATCGATCGGGATCTCGCTCGGGGGCGCGGGGGGCGATTCGACCGGCTCCCCGACGGGCACCTCGGACGGAAGATCGCCCGGGATCTCGGTCGGCGTGTTGTCCGGCACGCCCGGCGGCACGTCCCCGGGCTCGCCAGCCGCGGCGGCCCGCGCCGGCTCAGCCTGGCCCCCCTCGGCCTGGACCGCCTCGGCCCGGACCGGCTCGGCCTTCGGCGCGCGGCGCTTGGGCCGGGTGGCTTCGGTCGCCTGATAGCCCATGCCGCGCATCAGGCTCGCGAACTGGTCGAGGCTGAGGCCGGTGATCGACAGCATGTCCGCCGTCGCCTCGAATCCGGCGCGGGCGTCGAGACCGCGGATCATGTCCGCGAGCCGCTCCAGCATGTCGATGCGGATCGCCCGCTCGCCGGCGAGGCGATATCCCGCGCGGGCGTAGTAGCCATGCGGCGCGCCCTGCGCGGCGGGAACCGTGACCAGCCCGGGCGGCGGCGCTTCCGGGAACACTTCGAAACCCTCCTTCAACGACCACAGAACCAAACGCAGCCGGGTCGCGGCGGGTTTCAACATCAGCGGCTGAAAAACGGTGTACTGGCCGAATCGCACGCCATGCTTGCGCAGGCCGGCGCGCTGGTCCTGGTCGAGGCCCTTCACGTCGTCGGCGACCTCGCTCCGGGGCAGCACGCCCAGCGCCTCGACGAGGCGGAAGGCGATGCCGCGCGCCATGCCCGTCAGCGCCTCGTCGTCGCGGAGCGCGATCAGCGGCTGGAACAGCAGCGCGATCTTGCGGTCGACCCAGTGGCCGAGGCGCCGCTTCACCTTCTCGGCGATCTGCGGGTCGGCGCCCTCCTCGACGAAGGGCTCGATCTGCGGCGCGAGCGCGTCGGCGCCGGCGACGAGCTTGCCGACCGCGTGCTCGCCCCACATGAGGCCGCCCTGCTCGGTCACGTCGATCTCGGTATCGGGCGCGTTGTAGAGCTTGTCCGCGCGCAGGCTCAGCGCGGGGCTCAGCGCCGCGAGACCGGCGGCGCGCAGCGTGCGGGCCTCCTCCGTGGTCGCGGAGGGATCGAGCTGAAAGCGGAAGCCCTCGAGCCGGCCAATGAATTGATCGTCGATCGTGACTTCACCGTTTTCGGTAACCGTGGCCACGAGGCCCTCCCTCTGCTTCAACCGCCGCATCAGGACACTCGTGCGCCGGTCGACAAATCGCTGGGTCAGTCGCGCGTGCAGCGCATCCGACAGGCGGTCTTCTACCGCACGGGTTTCGTCTCGCCAATGGTCCGCGTCGTCGATCCAGCCCTTTCGCTGCGCAACATAGGTCCAGGTGCGGATATAGGCGAGCCGCTTCGACAGGCTGTCGATGTCGCCGTCGGTCCGGTCGATGCGCTCGATCTGCGTCGCGAGCCAGTCGGTCGGGATGCCGCGGCCGTCGCGCAGGAACTCGTGCAGGCGCGCGCAGAGGTTCGCGTGCTCCTGCGCGGAGACCTTGCGGAAGTCGGGAACCTGGCACACGTCCCACAGGAGCCGCGTCTCGGTCCGGCCGCGCAGCCCGCGCAACGCGGGCATCTCCATGAGCGCGCGCAGCGTCACGAGATCGTCGGCCTCGCGCGCCTTGCGCAGCTCGCTGCGCGGCGGCGGCGCCTCGAGGCTGGCGACCAGAGCCTCGGGCGTGCCGAATTCGAGCGCGGAGTTGCGCCATTCCAGCCGCCGGACCGGCTCGAACTCGTGCCGTTCGATCGCCTCGACCACGTCGGGATCGAGCGGGCTCGCCTCGCCGGTCACGCCGAAGGTGCCGTCGGTCATGTGGCGCCCGGCGCGGCCGGCGATCTGCGCGAGCTCGGCGGGCGAGAGATGTCGGTGCCTCCGGCCGTCGAATTTCACCGTGCCGGAGAAGGCGACGTGGCTGATGTCGAGGTTCAGCCCCATGCCGATCGCGTCGGTCGCGACGAGATGATCGACGTCGCCGTTCTGATAGAGCGCCACCTGGGCGTTGCGGGTGCGCGGGCTGAGCGCGCCCATCACCACCGCCGCGCCGCCCTTCTGCCGGCGGATGAGCTCGGCGATCGCATAAACGTCCTCGACCGAGAAGCCGACGATCGCGCTGCGCGCCGGCATGCGGCTGATCTTGCGCGCGCCCGTGTAGCGCAGCTCGGAGAAGCGCTCGCGGGAGAGGAATTTCGCGCCCGGGACGAGGCTCGCGATCCGGCCCCGCATCGTGTCCGAGCCCAGGAACAGCGTCTCGCTGAGCCCCCGGGCATGCAGCAGGCGGTCGGTGAAGATATGGCCGCGATCGGGGTCGGCGCAGAGCTGGATCTCGTCGACCGCGAGGAAATCGGCGCCGAGATCGACCGGCATCGCCTCGACCGTGCAGACCCACCAGGCGGCGCGCGGCGGCACGATCCGCTCCTCGCCGGTGACGAGCGCGACCACCGAGGGGCCGCGCAGCGCGACGATCCGGTCATAGACCTCGCGCGCGAGCAGCCGCAGCGGCAGGCCGATGATGCCGGTGCGATGCGCGAGCATCCGCTCGATCGCGTAATGCGTCTTGCCGGTATTGGTCGGGCCAAGCACCGCCGTCACGCGCGTGTCGCTGTCGAAAGCCATCCCGCCCCTCCGATCCGGTGTCCGCGGCGCTCAGAGGTCCTGCGTGCCCAGCGAGCGCTCGACCCGCTCGATCGATTCCTGGATGTCCGGGCGGTTCGGATTGAGCCGCTCCGCCGCGCGCAACGCTTCGAGCGCCGGGCCGGGCACGCCGACCTGTTCGAGGATGAGGCCAAGTCCGGCGAGCGCGCCGAAATGCTCCGGGTTCAGCGCGAGCACATGCTCGAGATCCGCCATCGCGAGCGAATATTCGCCCATGTTGTAGAACACCGTGGCGCGCGCGTTCCAGCCCTCGGCGAAGTCCGGCGCGAGCTCCGTGAGCGCGGTCAGGTGATCGGCGGCGGCCGGAAAATCCTCGGCGCGCATCTCGTTGCCGGCGCGGCGCAGCAGCAGGTCCATCGCGGGCGATCCCGAGCGTGACCAGATCCGCTCGATCTCGTCCTCCACCCGCTGCCAGTCCGCCCGGCCGGGCTCCGCGAGCTCGCCGAGCAGCGTGTCGAGGCGGTCCGCTTCGCCGGATGGATCGGCCTCGGCGCCCTGCCCGGACTGGCCTTCCTCGAGGACCGGCGGCTCGAACGGCATTTCCGGCGTGGTCTCAGGCGGCGTCGCCTGAGCGAAGGCCGCCGGCGCGCCGGCTCCGAGGAGGACGATCACCGCCGCGCGGGCGGTGAAACCTGATCCTTGACGCTTTCTAATACCGCCCATGAACCCTAGATAGTCGATCGGCCCCGGGAATCGAGGGCCTCGCGGCCCTCTCGAGGAGTATTGTTATGAGCGACGTTGTGGACGCGGCAGTCAAGGCCCTGAGCGCGAAACTCGCGGGCGCGACCCCCGATGGCTCGATCAAATTCCTGATCGAGGACGAGGGCGCGGTCCGGATCGACCAGACCGGGGTCTCGGCCGATGATTCGGACGCCGATTGCGTGATCACCGCCTCCTCGACGACCTTCCAGGACCTGCTCGCGGGGCGGCTCAATCCCACGGCCGCCTTCATGACCGGCAAGCTCCGGATCGAGGGCGACATGGGGCTCGCGATGCGGATGGGCTCGCTCCTGTCCTGACCGCCGTGGCGGCGCCCTTCCACGCCGATGTCGCCGAGGCGCCTCCGGGCGCCGAGCCGCTCTGGCTGACGGCGGAGGATGGCACGCGGCTCCGGGCCGTGCTCTGGCCCGGCGGGACGCGCGGCACGGCGGTCGTCTTCCCCGGCCGCACGGAATACGTGGAGAAATACGGGCGCGTCGTCGGGCGGCTGCGCGACCTCGGCCTCGGGGTCGCGGTGATTGACTGGCGCGGCCAGGGGCTGTCGGACCGGCATCCCGCCTGGCCCCACTGCGGCCATGTCGAGGATTTCCGCGCCTACCAGAGCGACGCCGCGGCGCTGCTCGATCATCCGGCGCTGGCCGGGGCGCCGCGGCCGCTCCTTCTGCTCTGTCATTCGATGGGCGGGGCGATCGGCCTCAGGACCCTGGCGGAGCGGCCGGGGATCGCGGCGGCGATCTTCTCCGCGCCGATGTGGGGGATCGAGCTGCCCCGCGCCAGCCGGGCGATGATCGGACCGCTCACCGCCGCGGCGCGTCTGCTCGGGCTGGGACCCCGCCCGATGCCGGGCGCGACCCGGCGGGGCGAGAGCGGGTTCGGGGCCAATCGCCTGACCTCCGATCCGGCCGCCTTCGCGCGGGCGGCGCGGCAGCTCGTGGCGCATCCCGATCTCGCGCTCGGCCCCCCCAGCATGCAATGGACCCGCGCGGCGTTCCACGAGATGGCCCGTCTCGCACGGCAGCCCATGCCCGGCCTTCCCCTGCTGGGCTTCGTCGGCTCGGAGGAGAGCGTCGTCTCGCCGGCCGCGATCACCGCGCGCTTCGCCGCGGCGCCGGACGCGACGCTGGTGACCTGCGCCGGCGCGCGGCACGAGATCCTGATGGAGAGCCCGGCGGTCCAGGCGCTCGTCTGGGCGCGGATCGCCACCTTCCTCGACCGCGTCGCGCCGGGCTGACGTTCAGTCCGGAACCGCCGCGAGCAACTCGAGCGCGGCGGCGTGGGCCCGGGCGTCCCCGGCCGCGATCACGCGCCCGCCCCGGTGCGCCGGCCGCCCGCGCCAGTCGGTGAAGATCCCGCCCGCCGCCTCGACCACCGCCTGCGGCCCCTGCACGTCATAGGCGAGCAGTCCGGCCTCGATCACCAGATCGGCCTGGCCGAGCGCCACCAGCGCGTAGCCGTAGCAGTCGGTGCCATAGCGGGTGAGCCGCGCGCGGTCGCGGACCGCCTCGAACCCGGCGCGCTCGGCCGGCGTGCCGACCTCGGGGAAGGTGGAATAGAGGATCGCGCCGGCGAGATCCGCGCACGCACGCGTCGCGAGTGGACGCGACGATTCGCCGCGGGTCAGCGCGGCGCGGCCCGCGCCGCCCATGAAGCGCTCGCCGACATAGGGCTGGTCGATCAGGCCGAGGAGCGGCCCGGCGCCGGCGTTGACCGCGATCAGCGTGCCCCAGGTGGTGGCGCCGCTCATGAAGGCGCGGGTGCCGTCGATCGGGTCGAGCACCCAGGTGAGGCCGCTCGTCCCCGGCCTGGCCCCGAACTCCTCGCCGAGGATGCCATCCTCCGGCCGGCGCCGCTCGAGATGGGCGCGCATCGCCGCCTCGGCGTCGCGGTCGGCGGCGGTGACGGGATCGAACCCCGCCGCCGCCTTGTTCGCCGCGCTGAGATCCGCGCTCCGGAACAGGCCGAGCGAGATCGGCGCGGCGATATCCGCGAGCGCCTCGGCGGTCGCCCAGAGTTCAGCTTCGAGTTCCGCCGAAACGCGCATCTTCGCCCCCGTCCCCCGGGCCGCAGGGGACCCGAGGGGCGCCTACCCCGGTTGAGCCATTGGCGTCAACGCCCGTGGGGATCAGGCGACGTCGCTCAGGACCCGGGCGAGGTCGAAGAGCCGGCGGCGCTGCGCCTCGGGGATCGCGTAATAGGAGCGGACGAGCTCCAGCGCCTCCTTGTCGGCGAGCAGGTCGCCGCGATGGGTCTCGGCCGCCGGCGCCGCCGTGGTCGGCGTGCTCTGCTCGCTCTCGAAGCCCTCGAAGAAGAAGCTGATCGACACGTCGAGCGCCTGGGCGATGTCCCAGAGCCGCGACGCGCTGATCCGGTTCATCCCGGTCTCGTACTTCTGGATCTGCTGGAACTTGATGCCGACGATGTCGCCGAGCTGCTGCTGGGTCATACCGACCATCCAGCGACGATGGCGAACGCGCTTGCCGACATGCACATCAACCGGATGTCTCACCCTACACCTCTCGATACGGAAAACCTTCACCAGACGAAATGCAAGAACCGTGCCAACCCCTCGCACGGCGGGCGTGACGCGGCGCGGTCACTCAATCACAGGTATTTTTTCTGACGGGAGCGCCGGTTTTCGCCACAATCCAGACGGGAAAATCGAAAGGCACCGACTTCCGGCGCGAGCCTTCCGTGCATTTTGCGAACCTAGTTGCAAAATGCGAATCGCAACCGGCCCGAGGTTCGCAAAATGCGCGATAGCGCGACGATGCGATGCGGGACGCAGCTCGTGGAACGGGAGAAGGAAAGTTCGGGCCCCGCCGATCGGCGCAGGCTATACGCCTTTCGCGAGCGACCTTTCCTGCGATGGGGGCGCCGGACAACCGACGGACGGGCCGCGCGCGGAGACGGAGCGGCGCTGTCCCGGGCTCTACCCGGGACCTCGACGCCAACTCGCGGACGTCGCACCGGAGGTCCCGGGTCAGGCCCGGGACAGCGGAGTCGAAATCTTACTCGGCGGCGCGGGCGTGGCGCTTGCGCTCGTGCGGGTCGAGGTAGCGCTTGCGGAGGCGGATGTGCCGCGGCGTCACCTCGACGAGCTCGTCGGGCTCGATATAGGCGATCGCCTGCTCCAGCGTCATCCGCAGCGGCGTGGTCAGCCGCACCGCCTCGTCCGTGCCCGAGGCGCGGACGTTGGTGAGCTTCTTGCCCTTCAGCGGGTTCACCTCGAGGTCGTTGTCGCGGCTGTGCTCGCCGAGGATCATGCCGGTGTAGACCTGCTCCTGCGCGCCGATGAAGAAGGTGCCGCGGTCCTCGAGGTTGAAGATCGCATAGGCGACCGAGGTGCCGTCCTCCATCGAGATCAGCACGCCCTGCCGCCGGCCCGGGATCGGGCCGCGATACGGGGTCCAGTCGGAGAAGACGCGGTTCATCACCCCGGTGCCCCGGGTGTCGGTCAGGAATTCGCCGTGGTAGCCGATGAGCCCGCGGCTCGGCACCAGCGCCACGATGCGGGTCTTGCCGCCGGCGGCGGTGCGCATCTCCACGAGCTCGCCCTTGCGCTGGCTGAGCTTGTCTACGACGACGCCGGAATATTCCTCGTCGACGTCGATCGTGACCTCTTCGAGCGGCTCCTGGCGCACGCCGTCCTTCTCGGTGAACAGCACCTGCGGGCGCGAGATCGACAGCTCGAACCCCTCGCGGCGCATGTTCTCGATCAGCACGCCCATCTGGAGCTCGCCGCGGCCCGAGACCTCGAAGGCGTCGCCGCCCGGCGTGTCGGCGATCTTGATCGCCACGTTGGTCTCGGCCTCGCGCATCAGCCGGTCGCGAATCACCCGGCTCTGCACCTTGTCGCCGTCGCGGCCGGCGAGCGGCGAGTCGTTGATGCCGAAAGTGACCGAAATCGTCGGCGGGTCGATCGGCTGCGCCGGGATCGCCTCGCTGATCGAGAGGTCGCAGATCGTGTCCGCGACCGTCGCCTTCGCCATGCCCGAGAGGCTGACGATGTCGCCGGCCTCGGCCTCGTCGATCGGCTGGCGCTGCAGGCCGCGGAAGGCGAGCACCTTCGAGACGCGGAAGCGCTCGATCTCCTTGCCCTCGCGGCTGAGCGCCTTGACCATCTGGCCGGTCTTGACCCGGCCGGTCTCGATCCGGCCGGTCAGCAGCCGGCCGAGGAACGGGTCGGCCGAAAGCGTGGTCGCGAGCATCGAGAAGGGCTCGTCGACCTTCGCGAGCTGCTTGGGCGCCGGCACGTGCTCGATCACCAGCCTGTAGAGCGCGTCGAGGTTCTCGCGCGGCCCGTCGAGCTCGGCGTCGGCCCAGCCGGCCCGGCCCGAGGCGTAGAGCACGGGAAAGTCGAGCTGTTCCTCGTTCGCGTCGAGGCTGACGAAGAGGTCGAACACCTCGTCGAGCGCGCGGTCGGGCTCGGCGTCGGGCTTGTCGACCTTGTTGAGCACCACGATCGGCTTGAGGCCGAGGCGGAGCGCCTTCGCCGTCACGAACTTCGTCTGCGGCATCGGCCCCTCGGCCGCGTCGACCAGCAGCACGACGCTGTCGACCATCGAGAGGATGCGCTCCACCTCGCCGCCGAAATCGGCGTGGCCTGGCGTGTCGACGATGTTGATCCGGTGGCCCTGCCACTCGACCGAGGTCGCCTTGGCGAGGATGGTGATCCCCCGCTCGCGCTCGAGATCGTTCGAATCCATCGCCCGCTCGACGGTCGCCTGGTTGTCGCGGAAGGTGCCCGATTGCTTGAGCAACTGATCGACCAGCGTCGTCTTGCCGTGGTCGACGTGTGCGATGATCGCAATGTTTCTCATATCCATCGGACATACCCTCGGCGGGGCCCCTTGCCCCTTTGGGCGTGCCCTTAGTGGCCCGGGGGGCAAAAGGCAATGTTGCGCCGCGGTTTCGCGCCGGGTTTCGGCCCGCGGGATCCGACCTTCGGCGCTCGGCGGGCGATCGGGCATGACAGCGCCGCGCCGCTTGCCTTAGGGTCGCGCGCGCAACGGATGGAGGACCGCGCATGCGCGCGATGCGGATCTCGGCTCTCGGCGAGCCCCTCGCGCTCGTGGAGGCGCCCCGCCCCGAGCCCGGGCCGGGCGAGGTGCTGCTCCGGATCCGCGCCTGCGGCGTCAACTTCGCGGATACGCTGATGCTCGCGGGCAAGTATCAGGAGAAGCCGCCGCTGCCGCTCACCCCCGGGCTCGAAGTGGCGGGCGAGGTGGTGGCGCGTGGCTCCGGCATCTCCGCACCCGCGCTCGGCGCGCGGGTCGCGGCGCTGCCGGGCTCGGGCGGGTTCGCCGACTATCTCGCCGTGCCGGCCGACCGCTGCGTCGCGGTGCCGGCGGCGATGCCCAACATCCATGTCGCGGGCTTCCTGATCGCCTATGGCACCAGCCATCTCGCCCTCGCCCATCTCGCGCGGCTCCAGCCCGGCGAGCGGCTCGCCGTGCTCGGGGCGGCGGGCGGCGTCGGGCTGACGGCGGTCGAGATCGGGGCGCGGATGGGCGCCGAGGTGATCGCGGTGGCGCGCGGCGCCGAGCGGCTCGGCATCGCCCGGGCGGCGGGGGCGCGGCATCTGATCGACGCCGACGCGCCCGATCTCCGCGACCGGCTCAGGGCGCTCGGCGGGATCGACGTGCTCTACGACGCGGTCGGCGGCGATCTCTTCGAGGCCGCGTTCCGCGCCTGCCGCCCCTTCGCCCGGATCCTGCCCATCGGCTTCGCCGGCGGCGGCGTGCCGGCGATCCCGGCGAACATCCTGCTGGTGAAGAACCAGAGCGTGCACGGGCTCTACTACGGCGGGCTCGCGGCGCACCGCCCCGGACTCGTCGGCGCGAGCCTCGAGGCGCTGCTGGCCTGGTACGAGCGCGGCTGGATCGCGCCGCATGTGAGCCACGTCCTGCCGCTCGAGGAAGCGAACGCGGCGCTCGACCTGCTCCGGACCCGCGCGGCGACGGGAAAGGTGGTGCTCGAGATCGCGCCCTATTCGGCGGCGACGCGGACCGGCGCGCAATAGGCCTGGCGGACGAAGGCCGCCAGCCGCTCCGCGAGCACGGCGCGGGGGCCGCTGTCGCGCACATACATATTGATGAAATAGTCCGGCAGCTCGGGCAGCGATCCGCCATGGCGGATCGCCTCGCAGCTCGGCGGCACCGAGCCCTCGAGCTGGGTGAAGATCGCGAGATCCGCGTTCACGCTGACCTCGACCGCCTGGCAGGACAGCGAATCGACCGTGAGCTCCCAGGGGATCCCGGCCGCCTCCAGCGCGTCGATCGCGGTCCGGCGGAAGACGCAGCGCGTGGTGGAGCCGAAGCGCACCGGCCGTTCCCGCCACGCATGCCCGCCCTGCGCGCCGACCCAGACCAGCGGCTGCCGCGCGAGCGTCTCGCCGCCCGCGTCGAGCTCGGGCTCGGTCGTCAGGATGATGTCGATCTCGGAGCGCGCGAACCGGTCCTTGAGCTCGACCGTCAGGTCGGACTGCAGCAGCACGCGCACCCGGGGATATTCCTGCGCGAAGCGGCGCAGCACGCGGGGCACGTTGGGATACATGATGTCCTGCGGCACGCCGAGCGTGAGCTCGCCCTCGAAGGCGGGATTGGTCATCCGCCCCCAGGCCTCGTCGTTCAGCGCCAGCATCCGCCGCGCGTAGCCGAGCAGCTGCTCGCCCTCGGCGGTCGGCGTCACCTGGCGCAGGCTCCGGTCGAGCAGGGAGACGCCGAGCTGCTCCTCGAGCCGCTTCAGCTGCATCGAGACGGCGGACTGGGTGAGGTTGAGCTGGCCCGCGGCGCGCGTCACCCCGCCCGAGTCGGCGACGGCCACGAAGGAGCGCAGGGCGGTCAGATCGAGGTTCCGGGCCATCATCAAACTCCGTGATGCTTCGCCACACATTTATTCGTTATCAATATGAACCCGAATCTGGCATCAATCAAGCACGGTGATGATTTCACCGTTTCACTTCACCTAGATTGATGGGAGTTTCACCATGTTTGCCCGTTCCCTCGACCAGCGTGCCGCCCGCCAGACCTGGCCGCGCCTGTCGGTGCGCGGCATCCTGGATCGTCTCATCGCCCTCGATGCCCTTTATCGGCAGCGCAGGACGCTGGAGTCCCTGGATGACCGCATGCTGCGGGACATCGGCGTGACCCGCGCCGATGTCGACGCCGAGATCAAACGTCCGCTCCAGCTCTGAGATGATCGAAACCGGCGCGCCGGTTTCGATCCCCTAGTCCTTCGATCCCCTAGCCCTCGGTCCGCGCGATGAGCTCGAGCACGACGGGGCCGATGTTCTCCACGATCGCCTCCACCCCTTCCGCGTTCGGATGCAGCCCGTCCGGCTGGATGAGCGCGCGCGCCGCCGCGGTGTCGCGCCCCTCGGTCAGCCCGGCGAAGAAGGACGGATAGAGGATCGCGCCGTATTTCGCCGCGAGATCGGGATAGATCGCGGTGAAGGTGGCCTGGTAGTCCGGCCCGAAATTGCCGATCACCGGCACCCCGGCCAGCAGGACCGGCAGGCCCTTCGCATCGATCTTCGCGAGGATCGCGTCGAGATTGTCGCGCGCCTGGCCCGGATCGAGGCCGCGCAGCATGTCGTTCGCGCCAAGCTCGACGATCACCGCCTCGGCCGGTTCGGCGAGCGTCCAGTCGGCGCGCGCGAGCCCGCCCGCCGTCGTGTCGCCCGATACCCCCGCGTTGATCACGACCGCGTCCGGGGCGCCATTGGCGCGCAGCCACTCGGTCAGCCGCGGCACGAACCCCTCCCCTTCCGGCAGCCCGTAGCCGGCGGTCAGAGAGTCCCCGAGCGCGATGATCCGCTGCTCGGCCGAGGCCGCGCCCGCGGCAAACGGCCCCAGCACAATCGCGAGCGCGGCCGCGGCGGCGATATTGCCCGGACGCCGTCCGAGGCCATATGCGTGAAAGCTTCGGGCCGCACAGGGAATTCGCATGTCGTCACCGGTCATCGCGCTTGAGAACGTCGGCCTCACCCTCATGGGCAACGCCGGGCCGGTCAACATCCTGCGCGACATCTCGCTGAAGGTTGACTCGGGCGAGACGCTCGGGCTGATCGGTCCTTCGGGCTCGGGCAAGTCGTCGCTCCTGATGCTGATGGGCGGGCTCGAGGGCGCGAGCTCCGGGCGGATCACCGTGCTCGGCGAGGATCTCACCGCGATGAACGAGGACGCGCTCGCGCGCTTTCGCCGCGGCAACATGGGCGTGGTCTTCCAGTCCTTCCATCTCATTCCGACGATGACCGCGATCGAGAACGTCGCGACCCCGCTCGAGCTCGCGGGGGCGCGCGACGCCTTCGACCGCGCGCGGACCGAGCTCGAGGCGGTCGGGCTCGGCGCGCGGCTCAACCATTATCCCGCGCAGATATCGGGCGGCGAGCAGCAGCGCGTGGCGCTCGCCCGCGCCGCGGTGACGCGACCCCGGATCCTGCTCGCCGACGAGCCGACCGGCAATCTCGACGGCGGCACCGGCGAGGCGATCATGCGCCTGCTCTTCGACCTGCGCGACCGGCACGGCGCCACGCTGATCCTCGTCACCCACGCGCCCGAGCTCGCGGCGCGCTGCGACCGGGTGCTCCGGCTGCGCGACGGCGCGATCGAGGGCTACGCCGAGGCGGCGGAATGATCACGCCGGCGACGGCGGGCGTGGCGCTTCGCCTCGCGCTGCGCGAATTGCGCGGCGGGCTCCGGGGATTCTACGTCCTGCTCGCCTGCCTCGCCCTCGGGGTCGCGGCCATCGCCGCGGTGGGCATGGTCCGGGGCGCGATCGAGAACGGGCTCGTCCGCGAATCGGCGCGGCTGCTCGGCGGCGACGCCGAGATGGAATTCGCCTACCGCTACGCGAACGACGCCGAACGCGCCTGGATGGCCGAGAAGGCGCTGGCGGTCTCCGAGATCGTCGATTTCCGCTCGATGGTGACCACCGTCCCGGCCGACGGCGTGGCGCCCGAGCGCGGCCTCGTGCAGGTGAAGGCTGTCGATTCCGCCTATCCGCTGGTCGGCCAGATCCGCCTCGGCGGTGGCGAGCCGCTCGCCGAGGCGCTGGCGCCCCGCGACGGCCGCCCGGGCCTCGTGGCGCAGGGCATCCTGCTCGACCGCCTCGGACTCGCGCCCGGCGACGTGGTGACGCTCGGCACCCAGGAATTCCGGATCGCGGACCGGATCGAGGAGGAACCCGACACCGGATCGGGCGGCTTCACCCTCGGGCCGCGGGTGATCGTGCGCCTGCCCGATCTCGCGACGAGCGGGCTCCTGACCGAGGGCTCGCTGTTCAATTCCGCCTATCGCCTGCGCCTGGCGCCCGAGGCCGACCTTCCGGCCTTGCAGCGCGAGGCGCGCGACGCCTTCGCCGACGACGGGCTGCAATGGAAGGACCGCCGCAACGCGACGCCGAGCCTGCAGCGCTACGTCGACCGGCTCGGCGCCTTTCTCGTGCTGATCGGCCTCGCGGGGCTCGCGGTCGGCGGCGTGGGCGTCGGCTCGGCGGTGCGCGCGCATCTCGAGGGCAAGAAGGAGACGATCGCCACGCTCCGCACGCTCGGCGCCAGCAGCGACACGATCTTCCTCGTCTATTTCCTCCAGATCGGCCTCGTCGCCGCGCTCGGGATCGTGGCGGGGCTGATCCTCGGCGCCGGGGTTCCGCTGGCGCTCGCGCCGCTCATCGAGCGCGCGCTGCCCCTGCCCGCCGCCTTCGCGCTCTACCCCCGGCCGCTCGTCGAGGCGGCGCTCTACGGCGGCATGACCGCGCTCATCTTCACGCTCTGGCCGCTCGCGCGCGCCCGCGACATCCGCGCGGCCGAGCTCTTCCGCGACATCGAGGGCCGCCGCCGCTGGCCCGCCCCGGTCTTCGTCGCGGCGACGCTCGGGCTCGTCGTCGCGCTGATCGCGCTCGCCACGCGGCTCTCGGGCAATCCCGAGCTCGCGCTCACCACGGCGGCCGGCGTCATCTTCGCCCTTGTCCTGCTGTTCTTCGCCGCGCTCGGCCTGCGCGCCCTCGCGCGGGCGCTGGCCCGCGGCGCGCTGACCGAGGGCCGTCCGGCGCTCCGCTGGGCGCTCGCGGCGCTCGGCGGGCCGTCGGGCGAGACCGCGCCGGTGGTGCTGTCGCTCGGCCTCGGCCTCGCGGTCCTCGCGGGCGTGGGCCAGATCGACACCAACCTGCGCCATCTGATCTCGACCGAGCTGCCCGAGCGGGCCCCCGCCTTCTTCTTCGTCGACATCCAGAACGACCAGCTGCCGGGCTTCCTCGAGACCGCGGGCGCCGTCGAGGGCGTCGAGCGGGTCGAGACCGCGCCCATGCTGCGCGGCGTGATCACCCGGATCAACGGCGTCCCGGCGCGCGAGGCGGTCGGCCGCGGCCACTGGGCGCTCTCGGGCGACCGCGGCATCACCTACGCGGCCACGCCGCCCGAGGGCTCGGCGCTCACCGAGGGCGCGTGGTGGCCGGAGGATTATTCCGGCGAGCCGGTGATGAGCTTCGCCGAGGAAGAGGGGCGCGAGCTCGGACTCAAGCTCGGCGACAAGGTCACGGTGAACGTGCTCGGCCGCGACCTGACCGCGACGATCACCAGCTTCCGGAAGGTCGAGTTCCGCTCGATGGGGATCAATTTCCTGATGGTGGTGGACCCGGCCGCGCTCGCGGGCGCGCCGCACACCCATATCGCGACCGTCTACGCCGAAGAGGCCGCCGAGGCGCCGCTCCTGCGCGCGGTGACCGAAGGCGCGCCGAACATCACCGCGATCAGCGTGCGCGACGCGGTCGACCAGGCCTCGGGCGCGATGCAGGCGATTTCCTCGGCGACCCGCTGGGGCGCCTCGGCCACGCTTCTGACCGGGCTCATCGTGCTGATCGGCGCGGCGGCCTCGGGGCAGCGGGCGCGGATCTACGAATCGGCGGTGCTGAAGACGCTCGGCGCCACCCGCGCCCGGATCCTCGCGAGCTTCGCCTTGCGCTCGGCGCTGATCGGCGCCGCCGCCGGGGCGGTGGCGCTGCTCGCCGGCGCGGTCGCCGGCTGGTGGGTGACGACGCGGATCATGGAAGCGACCTATGTCTTCGCGCCGCTCTCGGCGCTCGGCATCGTCGCGGGCGGCGCGTTCGCGAGCCTGCTCGCCGGCCTCGCCTTCGCGCTGCCGCCGCTGCGCGCGCGTCCCGCCCGGGTGCTGCGCGCGCGGGACTGAGCACGGCGGACCAGGTTAGGGCGGACTTGGGGACGGCGGACCGAGGTCCGCCCTACCCGGCCGCGCGACGCGCGGCGGGCAAGGCTGGAAGTTCGGGCGCGGCGGCCGGGCGGCCGACGAGATAGCCCTGCAGGCAGTCGATGCCGTTCGCCGCGAGCCAGTCGGCCTCGGCCTCGGTCTCGACCCGCTCGGCGACCACCATCATCTCGAAATGCCGCGCCACCGCGCCGAGGCATTCGATCAGCACCTGCGCGTCGCGCTGCTGGTCGACGCCGCGCACGAAGGAGCCGTCGAGCTTCACTATGTCGCAGCGGAAGGCGCGGAAATGGCGGAAGCCGGTCGCCCCGGCGCCGAAATCGTCGAGCGCGAAGGCGCAGCCGAAGCTCCGCGCATGGTCGATGAACTCGCGCGTCTGGTCGGCGTTCGCGATCGCCGCGTCCTCGGTGATCTCGATGATCAGCCGGGCGCGCACGTCCCGCCGCGCCGGCGCGCCGAGCAGCGCGAGCCAGTCCGCGTCGCCCATCGAGCGCGGCGAGACGTTGATCGACAGCCGCAGCCGCGGCTCGTCGCTGAGCGCGGCCAGCGCCTCGGCGAGGGCCAGGCGGTCGATCTCGCGGCCAAGCTCGCCCTCGCCGACCAGCGGCAGGAAGGCGCCGGCCGCGAGCATGTTGCCATCGGGCAGCCGCAGCCGGGCCAGCATCTCGTGGAAGGCGACGAACCCCCGGGCGCCGGCGCGCACCACCGGCTGGTAGTGGAACGTCAGGCGGCCCTGCGCGAGCCCCCGGGCGACGGCGAAGCGGATCCGCGCCCGCGCCTCGAGCCGGGACGCGCCGAGCTCGGCCTCGCGGCGGGCGGCGGCGATCTCGGCGAGGGCGCCCGGGACCGTGGCGAATTCCGAAGAAGACCGTTCCATTGGGGCACTCCTCACGATGAACACGCGTTTACCTAACGGCGTGTTCCTTAAACGTTCGTGAAGCGCCGGGTTATTTTCGCCCTCGCGCGCGCGCGTGCTTTACCTCCTCACGGCCTTCGCGCTAGCGGTGAGGCCGAATCCCGGAGGACCGCCCGTTGCGGAAATATCTGCTGCTCGCTCTCGTCGCCGTGGCCGGCGTCACGCTCGCCATCGCCTGGTATCATCCGCCGATGCGCCTGATGCCGCCGCCGCTGCTGTTCCAGGGCGACGCGGGCCGGATCTTCGGCGCGGGCGGCGACCTGCCCGACGACAGCCGGCTCGAGGTCTTCTACGCGACGAACCGCCTGCCGGTCGGGCCGCGCGACTACCGGATCTATACCGTGGCACCGGACCGCAGCCTGCATTTCGGCACCGCCACGCTGCGCGTCGGCTACGAGGGCACGACCTGGGAGCAGCTCTACGAATGGTCGACCGGCGGCGCCACCAGCGACCGGCCGTTCATCAACCTCGAGCGGATGCGCGAGACCGCCAACCTGCCGGCCGGCGCCGAGCCCGACGCCGCGACCAGCGCCTGGCTCGCCGAGGTCGACGCGGCGCTCGCGCAACGGCCGGGGAGCGACGTGATCGTCTACGTCCACGGCGCCAATACAACGGTCGAGCGCGCGGCGGGCCAGGCGGCGCAGCTCTGGCATTTCTCGGGCCGGAACGCCGTGGTCGTGCTCTTCGCCTGGCCGACGGCGGAGAATTTCCTACGCTATCCGAGCGACATGCGCACCGCCTTCGGCGGCGCGCCGCATCTCGCGGATCTGATCGAGTTGCTCGCGACCCATACTCGGGCCGAGAAGGTCGATGTCTTCACCTACAGCGCCGGCGGCACGGTCGGCTCGACCGCGCTCGGCGGGCTCGGGCGCGACCGGCCGGCGATCGCCGACCGGATCGGCAACGTCTATCACGCGGCGCCCGACGCCGATTTCCGCGCCTTCGTCGACGATCTCGGCGCCTACGCGCCGCATGCGCTGCGCGTGACGGCGGCGATCAACATGAACGACAGCGCGCTGCGCCTCGCCCAGGTCGTGAACCGCGCGAGCCGGGCGGGGCGGCCCGACCTGCGCGAGCTCGACGCGGCCCAGACCGAAACGCTGCTCGGCGCGGTCCGGGCCGGGGATCTCGACGTGATCCAGGTCTCGCCCGAGACGATCCCCGCGCTGTCGCGGAACTCCCACACCTTCTGGTACGACGACCCCTGGGTCAGCTCGGACGTGCTGGTGGCGATGCTCTTCGACCTCGGCCCGGCGGAGCGGATGCTCGACGCCGCCGAGACCGCGAACGAAACCCGCTACTGGACCTTCGCGCCCGATTTCCCGGAACGGATGCCGGCGCTGCGGAATCTGCTGATCGCGAAGCTCAAGGGCGCGGCCGCGCCGCCCGCCGAGGACCTGCCCGCGCCGCCGGCGCCCTGAACGGCCTCAGCGCCCGGTGATGCGGCGGACCGCGTCGGGCATCGTGGTCAGCGCGTGATCGAAGGCGCCGGTCTCGAGGAAGGTGATCACCTGGGCGATCGCGACCGGGCTGTTCATCAGGAAGGTATGCGTCGACGGGATCACGATGTGATCGGTCATGCCCTCGACGCGCGTGCTCTCGACCGAGACGGTGCCGTCGTCCTCGCCCGGGATGATCGCCGAGAAGAGCGGGTTGACCGACCGGTTGCCCGCGATCACGCCGAGGTCGAAATCGACCGGGCCGAGCAGCGCGCCGATCCCGTCCGCGCCGGTGCCGAGCTGCTGCCCCGCCGGCCCGGTCAAATGCTCGAAGACCTTCATGTCGCGGAAGGTGTCGACGACCTCGGAGCCGTGGTTCGGCGGCGCCAGCATCACGACCCGGCCCATGTTCGCCGGCCGGTTCACCGCGAGCCAGCCGCGCACGAGGATCCCGCCCATCGAATGGGTGACGAAATTGACCCGCGCCTCGCCGCAATCCGCGACCGCCGCTGTCACGTAGTCGAAAAGCTGGTCGATCGTCGCCTCGGTCGAGGGATAGCCCTTGTTCACGACCTGGAAGCCGTAGCTCTCGAGCACCTCCTCCATCACGAGGAAGGAATTCCCGGAGCGGCCGAGGCCGTGCAGCAGCACGACGCAATCCGCCGCCCGGGCGGCGCCTGCGGCGGGAAGGACCAGTCCAAGCGACAGCAGAAGAGGGGCGAGCGCGCGTTTCATGACGCGGACACTAGCCGCCCCCCCGGCGCTTGGCGAGAGGATACCGCGCGCCTCGGGCGGCGGCCATGCCGGGCGCCGGAGCGGCGATCGCCAGCCTCGGAAAACCGCCATATTCCCCGTGGGGTTCCGCCCGGTGACCAGGGCGGCCGGGACCGGACTGCCCGGCCCCGCCGCGGGGCTGCCCGCGATCAGGCCGCGTAGCCCGGGGCGGCGTCCGCGACCCGACGGCGGCCGAGCCAGACGAGGCCGAGGCCGGCGGCGGCGAGCAGGCCGCCCGCGACCGGCACCAGCGCGTAGCCGAGGCCGAGGCCGATCACCGCGCCGCCGGCGGCCGCGCCGATCGCATTGCCGAGGTTGAAGGCGCCGATGTTGATCGAGGAGGCGAGGCCCGGCGCCTCGGCGGCGGCGCGCATCACCCGGGTCTGCACCGGCGGCACGATCGCGAAGGCCGCGGCGCCCCAGACGAGCAGCGTCAGCGCGGCGCCGACATGGGTTCCGATCGTGAACGGCGTCGCCAGCATGATCACCGCCAGCGCGGCGAGGAAGACCGCCGTCGCGCCGTCGAGCGACCAGTCGGCGAGCCGCCCGCCGAGCCAGTTGCCGATCGTGAAGCCGACGCCGATCAGCACCAGCGACAGCGTGACGAACCCGCCCGAGGCGCCGGTCAGCGCTTCGAGGATCGGCGCCACGTAGGTGTAGAGCGTGAACATGGCGCTCGCCCCGAGCACGGTGGTGCCGAGCGCGAAGAGCACCTCGGCCCGGGTCAGGACGCGAAGCTCGCGCCGCGCCTCGGGACGCTTGCCCGGCGCGCCCTTCGGCAGCGCGAGCCAGAGCGCGGCGATCGCGACGAGGCCGAGCACGGCGGTGCCCGCGAAGGCCATGCGCCAGCCGATCTGCTGCCCGACCCAGGTCGCCGCCGGCACGCCGCCGACGTTGGCGAGGGTGAGGCCCATGAACATCGTCGCCACCGCGCTGGCCTGCTTCCCCTTCGGCACCACGCTCGCCGCGACCACCGCGCCGAGGCCGAAGAAGGCGCCGTGGTTGAGGCTGGTGACCACCCGCGCCAGCAGGAGCGAGAGATAGTCCGGCGCGAGCGCCGAGAGGATGTTGCCGAGGGTGAAGATCGCCATCAGCGTCATCAGCGCCGCGCGCTTGTCGTACCGGGCGAGCAGCAGCGTCATCACCGGCGCGCCGACCATGACGCCGACCGCGTAGGCGCTGACGAGCAGGCCGGCCGCCGGGATCGAGACATCGACCCCCTGCGCGATGACCGGCAGCAGGCCCATGGGCGCGAATTCGGTCGTGCCGATGCCGAAGGCGCCGATCGCGAGCGCGAGGAGCGGCCAGCGCGAGCCCGCGGCGCCGTCCTTTTCCACGTTCTCCATCACGCGGCCTGGTCCGGCGCGAAGCCGGGCGCGGAAAGGCGGGCGCCGTGGACGCTGACGAATTGCATCTCTCACTCCTGTTCAACGGGTGGCCCGGTGGCCTCTTCACCGCGGCGCCGCTCGATCCCGGTTCCGGCGCCCCCTGGGGGGGCCGCGATCGGCCGGTCGAGCTTGCCGCATCGCACAATGGCGGAGATAGGCCGCGCGCCGGCGATTGAAAATCCCTCGGCCGGCCACATCATCTGCGAAGCCAATTCACAGATCGGAACGCGCGATGGACAATCGGGCCGGCGAGATGCGGGTGTTTCAGCGCGTGGTCGAGAGCGGCAGCTTCTCGGAGGCCGCCCGCGCGCTCATGATGACGCCCTCGACCGTCAGCAAGCTGATCGGCCGGATCGAGGACCGGCTCGGCGCGCGCCTGCTCGAACGCTCCACCCGCCGGCTGGCGCTGACCACCGAGGGCCAGGTCTATTACGAACGCGGCCAGGCGCTGCTCGCCGAGCTCGACGAGATCGAGCGCGACCTGTCGCGCGGCGCGGCCTGCGCGGGCGGGACCGTGCGGGTGTCGGCCTCCGTCGGCTTCGGCATCTTCGGGCTGCAGCCGCTGCTCGCGGCGTTCTGGCAGGCGCATCCGAACATCATCGTCGACCTGTCGCTGTCCGACGAGATCGTCGATCTCTACCTCGACCGCACCGATGTCGCCTTCCGCGTCGGCCCGCTCGCGGATTCCGGCATGACGGCGCGCAAGCTCGGCACCGCGCGGCGCATGATCGTCGCCGCGCCGGATTATCTCGCCCGCAATGGCGCGCCCCGCACCGCCGAGGATCTCGCCCGGCATACCTGCCTCGGCTTCAACTTCCGCCGCTCCGCGCCGATGTGGCCGCTGCGCGAGGGCGACCGCGTGGTCGAGCGCGCGGTGACCGGCCCCCTGCTCGCCAACAACGGCGAGACGGTCCGCGCCATGGCGATCGCCGGCATCGGGATCGCGCGGATGGGCGAGTTCCACATCCGCGAGGACCTTCGCGCCGGCCGGCTGGTCGAGGTGCCGGACCTCGCCGTGGCCGGCGACACCGAGGACATCCACGCGCTCTTTCTCGGCGGCGAGCGCCTGCCGCACCGGGTGCGCGCGTTCCTCGACTTCATGAACCCCCGGCTGACCGCGTTCCTCGCCGCCCGGACGGTCTGAACCGCGCCGCCCCGCGAAACGGGCCTTGTCCCGGCACGATTGAACCACCCGCCGCGCACTCGCGCCCGCGGAAGGCGCGCGCGTAATCGCGATGCGTGCTTTCCATTCCCGGGTGAAAGCAAAGTTTTCCCAAATACATGAACGAATCGCAGTTGTCAGAATCAGTCGGTCGTGCGGATAGTGCATCTCCGACAGGGAGTGATCGTAACCCGACTGTTCTAAGGTATCGGGATTGAATCACTATGTAAAACAAACAAGGTAGCGGGTAAAATGTCCATTCTTTCAGCGTCTAACCAGACGCAATTACTTAACGCTCTGAAGCTCGCCAAGGCCGGCGACACCATCCAGCTGGACCCGGGCCGGTACGGCACGCTCTCTCTCGACGGGATGAAGAGCGCCACGAAATACCTCAAATACACCGGCGAGGTGAAGATCACCTCCGCCAGCGCGAGCAACAAGGCGGTCATCGACGGGCTGACGCTGCGCGGCGTCTCGAACCTCACCTTCGACAAGATCGAGTTCGACTACGCCACCGCGACGACCTCGAACGGCATCCCGTTCTTCCTTAACAATTCCACCAACGTGACCTTCCGCGGCAGCACGTTCGGCGGCGAATACGGCGCGACCGGCTATGGCCTCGGCACCGGCCTGAAGGTCAGCCAGGGCAGCAACATCCTGCTCGAGAACTCGACGCTGACCGGCTTTCGCAACGGGATCGAGGCCTTCGCCACCGAGGGTCTGATGATCCGGGGCAACCAACTCAGGGACATCGCCTACGACGGGATCACCACCTCGAACGTGCAGGGGCTGACGATCCGGAGCAACACGATCGCCATGCGCAGCGACCCCGCCGGCGACAAGCATCGCGACGGCATCCAGATCTGGAACCAGCACGAGCGCGCGCCCTCGTCGAACATCCTGATCGAGAAGAACACGATCACCGCGACCGACACGACGACGCACGGCATCTACATGGGCAACGCCGATGCCAAGAACACCGGCTCGCTGTCGGAGTTCTACACCAACGTCTCGATCCTCGGGAACACGGTGATGACCGGGCAGAAGCTCGGCATCGCGATCGGCCAGACCAACGGGCTGGTCATCTCGGGCAACACGATCATCCAGCACTCGGCGCTGAACGACAATCCCAAGGTGGTCACGATCCCGGTGATCCATGTCGAGAAGGACGCGCTCAACGTCCAGATCACCAACAACACGATGAACGGGGCGCATATCGCCTCCGACAACAACTGGCAGCCGGTGGCCGGCGCCGGCACCGCCTGGACGGTCAGCAACAACAAGATCGTCGCGCTGAGCTGGGATCCGGGCCAGGTGAGCACCGACCCCTGGGCCAACGTGCAGGGCAACGGCCAGGCGGACGAGTTCCGCTTCAAGGGCACCTCGGTCACCGCCGAGCGCACCGATCTCGTCGGCGACCTCCTGTTCTCCGAGGGCGACACGATCGTCCTCATCAATTACGAGGCGAACAGCTTCAAGGGCGTCTGGAAGGGCAACCAGCTCGACGTCAACGCCACCGGCACCTATGTGAAGATGGATTCGATCACCGACCTGCAGGAACTGGTCGCGACCTCGCCGAAGCTGAGCGCCACCGTGATCGGCGACACGCTGACGCTGCACGTCAGCCAGACGGCCGGCACGCATCACATCGTGCTCGACGGGCTCGGCTACCTCTATCAGAGCACCTACGACGCGACGCTGTTCTAGCGACGGCTTCCGAGGGAAGGGCGGCGTCCGGGGCGACCGGGCGGCCCCGCACCTCGGGGGCGCGATCGATCCCCGAAGCCCTCCTCGCCACCGGCGGGACTCCGTCGGGCGGGAGCGGCGAATGGGTGACCCTATGATCGGCCGGCGCGCCGAGCGGCGGCGTCTCGCCACTGGCCGCGCGGGAAACACGCGCCGCGCGCATCCGAAGGTGCTGGTCGGGGCGATAGGATTCGAACCTACGACCTACGGTTCCCAAAACCGTCGCGCTACCAGGCTGCGCTACGCCCCGCTCGGGATGCCATAGCCCGGGGGCCGCGAGAGGGGAAGCGGATTCGCTAGCCGCAGGGCCAGGCGGCGATCGCCTGGTCGACGGCCGGGTGGCGCAACTCGGCGCCCGGCTCGATGTCGAGCGTCTTCGCCATGCCGGCGTTCAGCTCCAGCACGAAGCGGATGTCCTGCCCGCCGGGGATCGGCGTCCGGTCATGCGGCACGGCGTTCTCGTGGATCCGCTCGAGCCGGCCGGAGGCGTCGAAGAACAGCATGTCGAGCGGGATCAGCGTGTTCTCCATCCAGAAATACACCGGCTGGGGGTATTCGTAGACGAAGAGCATCCCGGAATAGCGCGGCATCGACTCGCGGAACATAAGCCCGCGCTCGCGCGTCGCGGGCGTGTCGACGACCTCCACGGTCACCCGGGCGCTGCCGTCCGCGTCGCGGATATCGACCTGGGTCGGATCGCAGACGCCGTCCGCCGCCGCCGCGGATCCCGCGCCGAGGCCGATCAGCAGCGCCGCGAGCGCCAGCCGGCGGAAGACGCCGACCGGGACGAAGGAGCGTTCAGACACTGGTATCCCCCGCCTGCCGCTGTCGCGCGACATAATCCCAGCTCCGCACCTCGTAGACCATCGGTCCACGCGGCCCGGCGGTGATCCGCACCGCCAGCACGTCGCCGGCGAGCACCTCGCCATAGCCGTACTGGCGCAGGGTTTCCATGTGCAGGAAGACGTCCTCGGTCCGGCCGTAGACGTTGACGAAGCCGAAGCCCTTCACCCGGTCGAACCACTTCACCCGGGCGGGGAGCAGCGGACCGCCGACGGCCTCGACCGGAACGGCGTCGGGCGCGTCCTCCTGCGGCGGGGCGGCGACGGGCAGGATATCCATGACCTCGAGCGCCTGCCGGCCCCGATCGGTCGTCTGCACCCGCAGCACCACTTCCGCGCCCTCGGCCACGGAGGTGAAGCCGAACACCCGAAGCACGTTTCCGTGGAGAAGAATGTCACCCTCGCCATCATCCGCGACGACGAAGCCGTATCCCTTCGTCGTGTCGAACCATTTGACGTGACCGCGTACCACCATTTCACTGTACTCTGATCGTCCGGCACGGCGTCCCGGAGGACGTCCGCCGAACCCCACAACAACAATAGTCTCTACCGCGCGAATCCGGCGACGCGTTCGGGGATCTCACCCTCGATCCGTAATATCGTGATCCCGGGGCGGTGCAACGGCAAATTGAGTGTTCGCTCGGATTTCAAGCTCCATTTCAACCATCTGTTGCGAATCTGGAAATCAACGGTCGCATTTCGGGTAACTCACTCGCTTCATACGTGCTGGCCGCCATTAATCTCGATTTCGACTCCTGAAACATAACCGCTCTCGCCGGAGCAGAGGAAGAAAATCGTATCGGCGACCTCGGCCGGCTGGCCGAGCCGGCGCAGCGGGATCGCGGCGACCAGATCCTCGGTTCCCGGCGACAGGATCTCGGTCTCGATCTCGCCCGGCGCGATCGCGTTGACCCGGATCCCGCGCGGTCCGAGATCATGCGCCATCTCCCGCGTCAGGGCCGCGAGCGCCGCCTTCGAGGTCGCATAGGCCGAGCCCGCGAAGGGATGCACGCGGCTTCCGGCGATCGAGGTCACGTTGACGATCGCGCCCCGCGCCGCCGTCAGTTCCTCGACCAGCCCGCGGGCGAGCACGACCGAGGCGAAGAAATTCACGTGGAAGACCTGCCCCCAGGTCCTGAGGTCGGTCGTCAGCGTGTCGAGCCGCGCCCCGTCCGGACCCTTCGGCGAGATGCCGGCATTGTTGACCAGCGCCTCGAGCCGCCCGCCGGCGAGCCGGCGCCTTATCTCGGACACCGCCTCGATCGTATCGTTCGGATCGCCGAGATCGACCTGGATGTGGTCCTCCGCGCCGGCGGGCCAGGGGCAATTCTCGGGGAAGGGATGCCGCGAACAGGTGATCACCCGCCAGCCGGCGGCCGAGAACCGCTTGACCGTCGCATGTCCGATCCCTCGGCTCGCCCCGGTCAGCAGCAGGGTCTTGCGGTCCGGCATCGCGGTCTCCGGCTAAGGCGCTACTACCAGAGCTAGAGAGCCCGGGGGCCCGGATCAAGGGACGCGATCGCGTTAGCGGCCGGTCAATGCAGCCTGGCGAGCAGCAGGATCGACACGCAGGCGAGCGCGAGCCCGATCACCTCGCGCGCCGCGAGCCTCTCTCCGAAGAAGATGACGCCCATCGCGGCGAGCAGGATCAGCATCAGCATCGAGTAGTAGACGCCGATCGCCGCGAGCGACATGTGGCGCATCGCATAGACCCAGCCCACCGCGCTCAGCGCGTAGATCGCGGCGCCGGCGAAGAATTCCGGCGTCGTGAAGGCGCTCGGCCTGAGCGAGGCGAGCTTGAGCAGGTAGTCGCCCACCATCGTCGTCACGACGACGGCCACCATGAAAAGCATCGCGTTCATCCTGCAACTCCGTGGACTGGCCGTCCGGTCGTGCCATGGCGCGGGTGAACCGGCGGTTACGAGGCTTTTCACCCTCCGCCTCGTTCGCCTATCCTGACCGCCGAAGCAACGACTGGCCGCTGGGCCGCACCGATCAGGCGACCACGATGCGCGACACTCCCGACCTCGACGCGATCCTGCGGGAGATCCACGCGGCGATGGTCCCCCGGCTCGGCGAGGGCAAGGTCGCCGACTACATCCCGCAGCTCGCCCGCGTCGATCCCCGGAGCTTCGGCCTCGCCGTGGTCACGCTCGACGGCGCGGCGCATGTGATCGGCGACGCCGACGCCGCCTTCTCGATCCAGAGCATCTCCAAGGTGCTGATGCTGACGCTGGCGCTCGGCAAGCACGGCGAGGCGATCTGGACCCGCGTGGGCCGCGAGCCCTCGGGCTCGCCGTTCAACTCGATCGTCCAGCTCGAGGCCGAGAATGGCAAGCCGCGCAATCCCTTCATCAACGCGGGCGCGATCGCGATCACCGACCTCCTGCTGGCCGGCCACACCCCGCGCGAGGCGATCGGCGAATTCATGCGCTTCGTCCGCTTCCTCGCCGACGACGAGACGGTCGTGATCGACAAGGCCGTCGCGCGGTCGGAACAGGCGACCGGGGACCGCAACCGCGCTCTCGCCTATTTCATGCACGCCTACGGCCAGATGCGGCACGAGGTCGATCACGTGCTCGGGGTCTATTTCCACCATTGCGCGGTGGCGATGACCTGCCGCCAGCTGGCGCGCGCGGGGCTGTTTCTCGCCAGCGACGGTCGCGACCCGGTGGCAGGGCATTCGGTCGTCAGCGCGTCGCGCGCCCGGCGGATCAACGCGCTGATGCTGACCTGCGGGCACTACGACCAGTCCGGCGACTTCGCCTATCGCGTCGGCCTGCCCGGCAAGAGCGGGGTCGGCGGCGGCATCCTCGCGGTCGCGCCGGGCCAGGCCTCGATCGCGGTCTGGTCGCCGGGACTGAACGCGCAGGGCAATTCGCTCCTCGGCTCGGCCGCGCTCGAGATGCTGGCCCAGCGCACCGGGTGGTCGGTTTTCCGCTGACCCTTGTCTTCCCGCGGCCGCGAGACATGTGAGACCGCGACAAGACGATCCCCGCAAGGAGTCAAGGAATGACCGAGGCGAAACTCTTCACCCCGCTCGCGGCGGGCGCGCTCAGGCTGCGCAACCGCGTCGTGATGGCGCCCCTCACCCGCAACCGCGCCCGCCCCTCCGACGACGCGCCGGTCGACATCCATGTCGATTACTACCGCCAGCGCGCCTCCGCCGGGCTCATCATCTCGGAGGGCACGCAGATCAGCCCCGAGGGCAAGGGCTATGCCTGGACCCCGGGGATCTACTCGCCCGAGCAGATCGACGGCTGGGCTCCCGTCACCGAGGCGGTCCACGCCGAGGGCGGCACGATCGTCGCGCAGATCTGGCATGTCGGCCGCGTCTCGCACACCTCGCTGCAGCCGGAGGGCGGCGCCCCGGTCGGCCCCTCGGCGCTCGCCTCGGGCGGCCGGACCTTCGACGGGACGGGATTCGTCGAAACCTCGCCCCCCCGCGCGCTCGACCTCATCGAGATCCCGCGGATCCTCGCGAGCTACCACCAGGCGGCGCTGAACGCGCGCGCGGCGGGGTTCGACGGCGTCGAGATTCACGCGGCGAACGGCTACCTGATCGAGCAGTTCCTGCGCGCCTCCTCCAACACGCGCACCGACGGCTATGGCGGCTCGGTCGAGAACCGCACCCGGTTCCTCGCCGAGGTGGTCTCGACCGTCGCCGAGGCGATCGGCGGCGACCGGGTCGGCGTGCGGCTGAGCCCGTTCAGCCACGCGAACGGCGTCGAGATCGACGGCGCGTTCGAGCTCTATTCCCGCGCGATCGAGCGGATCAGCCCCTATGGGCTCGCCTATCTGCACATGGTCGAGGGAGAGACCGGCGGCGCGCGGATCCTGCCCGAGCCCGACGCGATCGCGAAGCTGCGCGCGCTCTTCGACGGCGCCTATATTGCGAACAACGGCTATGACCGCGAGACCGCGCTCGAGGCGGTCGAGAGCGGCGCCGCGGACGCGGTCGCCTTCGGCAAGCTCTTCATCTCGAACCCCGATCTCGTCGAGCGGCTGCGGCGGAACGCGCCGCTGAACGAGCCCGACCGCGACACGTTCTACGGCGGCGGGGCCAAGGGCTACACCGACTATCCGTTCCTGCCGGAGACCGCGAGCGCCTGACGGCGCCGGGCGTCGCGCGGCGGGGGCCACCCCGCGCCGCGCGGCGCCTAGGGATTGAGGCGCACGACCTCCCAGGGCAGGCCCGGGGCCGCCCGGGTCCAGCGGAACCGGTCGTGCAGGCGGTAGGCGCCATCGGCCCAGAATTCGATCTCGACCGGGGTGATCCGGTAGCCGCCCCAGAACGGCGGCCGGTCTGGATCTGCGCCCTTGAGCGCGGCGATCTTCGCCACCTCCGCCATCAGCGCGGCGCGGGAGCTGAGCGGCTGGCTCTGGCGCGAGGCCCAGGCGCCGAGCCGGCTCTGCAGCCCGCGGGAGCGGTAGTAGGCGTCCGCCTTCGGCCCGTCCTCCCGGGCCACGGTCCCCCGGACCCGGATCTGCCGCCTGAGCGACTTCCAGTGCATCACGAAGGCGGCCTTGCCGCCTTCGAGCTCCTCGGCCTTGCGGCTCTGGTAATTGGTATAGAAGACGAACCCGCCGTCCTCGATCTCCTTGAGGAGCACCATCCGGGCATTCGGCATGCCGTCCGCGTCGACGGTCGCGAGCGCGATGGCGTTCGGGTCGTTGGTCTCGGTCTTCTCGGCTTCCGCGAGCCAGGCCCGCGCGATCACGAACGGGTCGTCGCCCGCGAAGAATCCGCCCCGTTCGCGCGCCATGTCAGGATCAGGCGCTCTTCATCTGCGCGATGAGCTTATCGAGGTTGCCGCCCTGCGCGTCGAGCATCGCGCCGACCTCGGCGCGTTCGTTCGCCAGCGCCGAGACACCCTCGATGATCAGGTTCACCACGCGCGGGCTGCCCGACCGGTCGGAGACCTGCCAGCCGACGCGGATATCCGACTGGCCCGGCCGCTTCACCACCGAATTCACCAGCACGCCGGCCTTGCCGCCGTCCTGCGCGCCCTGCACCTCGATCGTCGCGCTCTTGTATTCCGCGAAGGTGCGGCCGTAGCGCTTGGCGAAATAGTTCGTGAAGGCCGGCACGAAGGCCTGCTTCTGCGCCGCCGAGGCGGAACGCCAGGCCGGACCGACCACGCTCGCCGAGACCGCCGTCATGTCCGCGTATCGCGTCAGCAGCGTCTGGAAGCTCCCGATCACCTGGGCGGCCGGCTGGCCCGAGTTCACGAGCCGGGTCAGCTCGGCCGACAGCGTGACGACGAGCTGCTGCGCGGCGGAAGTCGACTGCGCCGCCGCCGGGCTCAGGATCGCGAAGGCGAGGCCGAGCCCCGCGGCGCCCCGCATCAGGGCGCGACGGCTCAGGCCCACGTCATTCGTTCGCATAGACATCCTCCAACATATTCACGTCCGTCTCCCCATCCATCAGCCGGGCGCGCTTGTTCTGCAGATAGCTGATCCGCTGCGCGGTGTAGCCGTCGGTGGAGCTGTTCATCATCTGGATCACCGGATCGAGTTCGTACCGATCGTTGACGATATCAAGGCCGCTCACCACAAGGAGACCATCGGTCACGGGGCCGGCCAGCACGTAGTAGGTCGGGTCCATGAACTGGTCGATGACCCAGCCGCCCCAGTCGCGCTGCGTGCCCGGGCCCATCACCGGCATCTCGAGATAGCCGCCCTCCGGCACGCCCCAGACGTACATCGTCTCGTCCGATCCGGTCTCGCGGTACGGCAGGCCCATGTCCTTGGCGACGTCGAGCAAGCCGCCGAGCCCCAGAAGCGTGTTCACCGCGAAGCGGGTGGTCGATTCCGCGACCCGCATGCCGTTGCCCTGCAGCCCGTACTGGATGATCTCGCCCGGCAGCTTCCAGTTGTCGCGGACGTTGCGGATGCCGCTCCGGGCCACCTCGGGCACGGTCTCGCCATAGGCGCGCGCCACCGGCCCGATCACCGCCGTGTCGAGCTCGACGTTGACCTCGTGAACGGCGCGGTTGTGGCTCTCCAGCGGATCATAGGTGAGATAGTCGGGATCCTGCGGTCCGGGGGATGAACATGCTCCCAAAACGAGCAGGGTCCCGATGGACGCCCCAAGCCGCGCGATCTTCATGCTGTGTCAAACCCCTCGTTCCCTGCCGGTAGTCTAGCGCGCTTGCACCCGGGCCGCCAAGCCGCGGCGTCACGCGCCGCTATAGACGATCGAAACCGATTAGTCTCGACAAATCGGACCGGGCGGCGCCTGTTTGCGCGACCAGAACGCGCGGCGGCGAAACCGCGTTCCATCGCTCCGGTTTATTGGCTAGCTTGCGCCCGACTCGCACGGGCCGTCCGCGGCCCGAAGACCGGCGCCGCCCCGGCGCCAGAAGAAGGAGCGCCCCATGACCTCGGCGATCGACGCCCGCCTTGCCGAACTCGGCATCACCCTGCCCGACGCCCCGGCTCCGGCGGCGAATTACGTGCCCTTCACCCAGGCCGGCGACCTCGTCTACATCTCGGGCCAGATCAGCCGCGACGACAAGGGCTTCATCCTCGGCAAGCTCGGCGACGACCTCGGCCCCGACGAGGGCTACAAGGCCGCGCGCGCCTGCGGCCTCGCGCTGATCGCGCAGCTTCGCGCCGCCTGCGGCGGCGATCTCGACCGGGTGGTCCAGGTGGTGAAGCTGACCGGCTTCGTCAACGCGACGCCCGATTTCACCGACCATCCGAAGGTGATCAACGGCGCCTCGGACCTCTTCGCCGAGGTGTTCGGCGACCGGGGCCGCCATGCGCGCGCCGCCGTCGGCTCGGTCTCGCTGCCGCTCGGCGTCGCGGTCGAGGTCGAGGGCATCTTCCAGATCGCCTGAGCGGTCCCGGTGCCCCCCGCGCTCCCGCCAGCCTTCCTCGGCGCGCCGATCGCGCACCGGGGGCTGCATGACCGCGCCTCCGGTGTGATCGAGAACAGCCGCGCGGCGGCGCGCGCGGCGATCGCGGCCGGCTACGGCATCGAATGCGACGTGCAGGCCTCGTCCGACGGCGAGGCGCTGGTATTCCACGACGACGTGCTGGAGCGGCTGACCGGCCGCGCCGGCGCGGTCTCGGCCGCGACCGCCGAGACGCTGACCGCCACCCCGCTCGCCGGGGCGGCGGAGGGCGAGACGATCCCGACGCTCGCCGAATTCCTCGCGCTGGTCGGTGGCCGGGCGCCGCTGCTGATCGAGGTCAAGGACCAGACCCACGCGCTCGGCCCCGACGTCGGGCCGCTGGAGCGCCGGGTCGCCGAGCTGCTCGCGGGCTATCCCGGGCCGGTCGCGGTGATGTCGTTCAATCCCCATTCGGTCGCGGCGCTGGCCGAGGCGGCGCCCGGCGTGGCGCGCGGCCTCACCTCCTGCGACTTCTCCGACGCGGAATGGGTCGTGGACGCCGAGCGGCGCGCGCATCTCGCGGCGCTCGCCGACTTCGACGCCCTCGGCTGCGCCTTCGTCTCCCATGACAAGGCCGATCTCGCCAATCCGGCGGTCGCCGCGCTCAAGGCGCGGGGCCTGCCGGTGCTGACCTGGACGATCCGCTCTCCGACGGAGGAGGCGGCCGCGCGGCGGGTCGCCGATAACATTACCTTCGAGGCCTATCCCGCCCCGGTTGACGCCGCGCCGGCCACGCCCATCTGATCCCCCGCGCGGAGGAGACGGCGATGGACGAGCGCTGTGCAATAGAGATCACTTCCCTGGGAAGCCTCGCGGAAATCTCCGCGGAGGACTGGGATCGCTGCGCCGCGCCAGGACCCGGGCGCCCCGAGGACCCCTTCACCACCCACCGGTTCCTCGCCGCGCTGGAGGAGTCGAAATCCGTGGGCCCCGGCACCGGCTGGACCCCCTGCCACCTCGTCGCGCGGGCGGAGGGCGCGATCATCGCGGTGATGCCGCTCTACGCGAAATCGCACAGCCAGGGCGAATACATCTTCGACCACAACTGGGCGCATGCCTTCGAGAACGCGGGCGGCCGCTATTATCCGAAGCTGCAAGGCGCGGTGCCGTTCACCCCCGCGACCGGCCGGCGCTTCCTGACGCTGCCCGGCCAGGAGGAGACCGGCCGCGCCGCCCTCATCGAAGGCGCGATCCGGCTCGCCAAGGCGAACCGCCTCTCCTCGCTGCACATCACCTTCTGCTCCGACGACGAGGCGATCTGGGGCGAGTCGATCGGCCTCATGCGGCGGTCGAGCCAGCAGTTCCACTGGGAGAACCGCGGCTACGCCGATTTCGACGCCTTCCTCGCCGATCTCTCCTCGCGCAAGCGCAAGACGATCCGCAAGGAACGGGAACGCGCCCAAGACTTCGGCGGCGAGATCGTGGCGCTGACCGGCGCGGCGATCGAGCCCGAGCACTGGAACGCCTTCTGGCGCTTCTACCAGGATACCGGCGCGCGCAAATGGGGCAGCCCCTACCTGACCCGCGCCTTCTTCGAACGGGCGCAGGAGACGCTGCGCGACGACATCCTGCTGGTGCTCGCGCGCCGGAACGGCCGCTGGGTCGCCGGCGCGCTCAACTTCATCGGGCGCGACACGCTGTTCGGGCGCTACTGGGGCTGCGTCGAGGACCACCCCTTCCTGCATTTCGAGCTCTGCTACTACCAGGCGATCGACGCGGCGATCGCGCGCGGCCTCGCCCGGGTCGAGGCGGGCGCCCAGGGCGAGCACAAGCTCGCCCGGGGCTATCTGCCGAGCCAGACCCATTCGCTGCACTGGATCGCGGACCCGGGCTTCGCCCGCGCCGTGGCGCAGTATCTCGAAGCCGAGGCGAGGGCGATCGACCGCGAGATCGAGGTGCTGACCGCCTATGGCCCGTTCCGCCGCGACGCGGCGGAACCCGAGGAGCGGGACTGAGCTTCCGCGCGGGGCGACGGCTCAGGCGTCCACGATCGGCGCGAAGCCGCCATAGATCATCCGCTTGCCGTCGAAGGGCATGTCCATCGGCCCCGGCTCGGCCATGAAGCGCTTCCAGGCGGCGTCGCGGATTTCCTTCGACGGCCATTCGACCCAGGAGAACACGATCCCCTCGTCGCCGGTCGCCTTCACCGCGCCCTTGTAGTCGGTGACCTTGCCGTCCGGCACCTCGTCGGCCCAGGCCTCGACCACGCGGCTGGCGCCATATTCCTTGAACTTCTCGGCGACGCGGGCGGCGAGATCGCGATACTCGCCCTTCCGCGCCTTCGGCACCGGCACGAGATAGCCGTCGACATAACCGGTCGCGCCCGCGCCCCGCTCGTCGAGGATCGGCTCGAACCCGGCGAAGATCATCCGCTTGCCATCGAACGGCATCTCGCTCATCTCGCCGAAGCGCGCGCCGACCTCCGGATCGTTCATCATCTTGTCGTTCGCGGTGTCGCGCGCTTCCTTGGACGGGTATTCGAGCCAGGAGAAGACCACGACCTCGTCCGGCTCGGCCTTCACCGCGCCCTTGAAATCGGTGAGCTTGCCGTCCGGCACGTCGTCGCCCCAGGCCTCGACCAGCCGGGTGGCGCCGAGGTCGTGGAAGATCGGCGCCGCCTTCGCGGCATGGGCGCGGTAGAGCTCCTTGTTCGCGGCGGGAACCGCCACGACGAAACCTTCGACATAGGACATCGGTTCATCCTCCCTGAGGTTCATGCGCGTTCAACGCGCCCCGGCCGGCTCGGGTTCAGCGAAGTCGCGCATCTGCGCGGCGAGCGCGCGGGCGAAGGCCGGCCTTGCCTCGCAGCGCGCCTGATAGGCGGCGAGTTCGGGCCGCTCGGCGACCAGGTCTGTCGCGCGCAGCATCCGGAGCATCGTCGTCATCATGAGATCCCCGGCGGTGAACCGGTCCTCGAGATAGTCCTCGCCGCCGAGCCAGTCCGCGACGTTGCCAAGCCGGGCCCGTACCGCCTCCACCACGGCGGGCCGGCGCAGCCGCGCCCATTCCTCGCCCGCGCTGAAGACATCGATGGTGCCGAGTTCCATGATCCGGGGCTCGACGCTGTTGAGCGCGGCGATGACCCAGGACACCGTGCGCGTCCGTCCGACCGGGTCGCGCGGCATCAGCGCCTCGCAGCTCTCGGCGATATGCAGGACGATGGCGCCGGATTCGAAGAGCCGGAGATCGCCCTCGCGATAGGCCGGCACTTGGCCGAACGGCTGCTCGTCGTAATATTCGGCCGGGCGCGGCTCTATCGCGCTCAGCAGGCGGGCGCGATAGCCGAGCCCGGCCTCCTCCAGCGCCCAGCGCACCCGGAGGTCCCGCACCAGCCCCTGCGCGAAGGGCGGCACCCAGTCGAAGGCGGTCACTTCCCGGTCGAGCGGCATGATTTCTCTCCCCGTGATCCCGATGAGTCGGTCTTGACTTTATATGTTGATATCAACATAATTGCCGGATGTCAAACGCGCCCCAGCCCGATGAGCCGATCGTCGCCTATGCGACCACGCTCCATGTCCGCGATCATTGCCTCTGCCTCGCGGCGCAACGGGCGGCGCGGGCGCTGGCGCGGCGCTTCGACGTGGCCCTGCGGCCGGTCAATCTCACGAATGGACAGTTCTCGCTGCTGATGTCGCTGAACCGGCCCGAGCCGCCCCGGCTCGGCGCGGTCGCGCGGCTGCTGGCGATGGACCGCACCACGCTGACCGCGGCGCTGAAACCGCTGGAGCGCCGCGGCCTCGTCGAGTCGCGCCCCGACGAGACCGACCGCCGCGGCCGGCGGCTGGTGCTGACGGAGGAGGGGCGCCGGCTGCTCGCCGCCGCGCTGCCGATCTGGACCGCGACGCACGCGGCGATCGACACGGCGCTGGGGCCGCTCGGCGCCCCGCTCCGCGCCGGTCTCGCGGCGGTGGCGTAGCGTAGCGGCGGCGCTAGTCGTCGTCCGCGACGGGGGTCCAGCCCGCGCCCGGGTCGAAGCTGTCGATGGCCGAGGCGATGGCCAGCGTGTCGGGGCCGAGGTCGGCCTCGTAGACCACGCCGCGCTCGCCGACGAGGAAGCTCGTCACACCGCTCTCCCCGTAGTCGGAGGGAAAGGCGATCAGCGCGTGGCCCGCGACCATGTGCCCGCCGACCATGTAGTCCATCGCCCCGCCCGGCGCGGCCGGTCCCTGCCTGGTCAGGATGTGAAAATAATAGCCGAGATAGGGATCGGGCTCGGCATCCGCCCCGCCGTCGATGCTGTAGCCCTCGGCCGCCGCCCGGGCCATGAAATCGCCGACCGGGCTCTCGGGCGTGCCGGGCGCGTCCGGCCAGTAGAGGCCGTCGCGCGCGCCCGGACTGGAGATCAGCGTCGCGGCGAAGGTGGGCAGGCCGTCGCCGTCGGGATCCATCGCGCGATAGGCCGTCTGCGCCGCGTCGTAGCCGCGCATCAGGTCGATCACGTCGAGCTCGTTGCGGCCGATCCGGCGCAGCCGCACCTCCTCGCGCGCCGCCGCCGCGTCGAAATGCCAGCCGTCCGCGCCTCTCACCAGCGGCGCGGGCACCGGCCAGAGGTCGCGGCCGATCACCAGCGTCGCGGTGTCGCCGTCGATATCGATCCGGCGCAGCGCGCGGTAGTCGCGCAGGAACGCGCCCCAGGTCTCGCGGTCCTCGACCGGGTCGCCGGTCAGCGCCACGTCGGCGTTCTCGGGCCCGAAGACCGCGATCAGCGCCTCCGGGTCCCGCGCCTCCAAGGCGGCGACCACCGCCTCCGCGGCCGCCTCGGGCGTGGCGAACACCGCCGGATCGGCGGCGCCCGGCCCCGCCAGGAGAGAGAGCGCCAGCGCCGCGCCGAGGCCGTCCTTCGTCTTCGCTCGCATCGCCCTCTCCTACCGTCTGTGCTTGCCGCCGCGCCGGGCCGCCGCCTGCGACCGCTGCGCGCTGACCTGCGGCTTCTTCAGGGCCGAGGCCTGCTTCGGCGGCTTGCGCGGCGGCGTGGCGCGATGCTCGGTCTTCGGCTTCTTCGCGATCGCCTTGGGCGGCTTGGTCGGCGCGTGCTTGAGGCTGGTGCCGGCGCGGTCCTTGGCCTTGGCCGAACCGGTCCCGCCCGGTTTCAGCGCCGAGGCGGCCTTGGGCTTGCTCGCCTTCAGGCCCTCGCCGCCCTGGCCCGCCGCGAGCCGCTCCTTGACGGCGGCAGGCGACTGGCCGCCGGAGCGCGCCTTGATCCGGTCCTCGGCGGCGCCGCGCGCCCGGTCCGCGTCCCGCGCCGGCCGGTCGGGCGCGCCGTCGCGCCGGGCGGCGACGCGCTCGCGCGCCGCGTCGCGCCGTTCGGGATCGGGCTTCCACTCCTGGTCGCGGCGCAGCTTGTCGCCGTCGCGATCGCCGATCCGGATCCTGTCGCGATCGACGTCGATGTTCACGTCGCCGTTCACGTCGATGTCGCGCCGGGGAAACACCGCATCGTCGTCCCAGTCGATCCGGGGCGGGCCGTGCCAGTAGTCGTCCCAGTCGTCATCGTCGTCGAAGATCTCGTCGATCAAGAGCGCGCTGCCGAAGGCGATCGCGCCGGTCGTGAGCACGCTCGTGAACGAGACGCCGGGATCATAGACGGTCGCGGGGGTCGTCACCGGCGTGGTGAAGGCCATCGCCGGATCGTAGGACGGCACGTAGACCACGTCCGGCTGCGCCGGGGCGATGGTGATCTGGTCGCCCTCCTCCGCCACGGTCTGCGCCTCGTTCGACTCGAGGTTGCCCACCGCCCGCGCCTGGGCGCGCAGCCGTTGCGCCGCGTCGAGCAGATCGTCGGGCTGGGCCAGCATCGCGTCGCCGAGATCCTCGGTCCAGTCGATCTCCTCGGCCATCCGGCCGATCACGTCGGGAAAGCCGGCCGCGAGCGTCCGCACGCTCTCGTCCCAGTCCTCGGCGTTCACGAGATCGGCCCGCGCCGCCTGGTCCGCGTCCTTGTTCTCGTCGAGGAAGCGGTCGGCCTTCATCACCTCGAGCGGGTAGGTCGCGGCCACAAGCACCTGCGCCAGCAGCGCGTCGGGATAGAGCGCGACCGGCGCCACCAGTTCCTCGAGCGCCGCGTCGGAAAGCTCGGCCGCCTCCGGGGCGGTCTCGTCGCCGGTGGCAGCCTCGACCTCGGCCTCGGTGCCGGCCTCGGCGAGATCCACGGGGCGGGGAGGTGGCGGCGCCTCCTGCGCCAGAGCTCCGCCGGGCGGCGCCGCCGCGAGCACGAGCCAGAGCGGCGCACCCAGGAGGGCCGCCCGCGCCGCCGGCTTCCTCGATCCCGATCGCGGCATGCCGGTCCTCCCCGCCGCCTTGTTTCTTGCGTGGAGTGTAGCGCCTTCCGCCCCCGCTGCGAAGGCGCGCCGGAGTGGCTCGGCGCGGATTTCGGGCCCCGCCGGCGATCAGGCGGTCAGCGTCGCCACCACCGCCTCGGTCGCCGCCGCGAGATCGCCCGGCGCCAGCGCGATCATGAAGCCGCGCCGGCCGCCATTGACGACGACATACGCCTGTCCCTCGGCCGAGGCGTCGAGCGCCACCTGCACGCGCCGCTTCTGTCCGACCGGGCTGATGCCGCCGACGACATAGCCGGTCAGGCGCTCGGCCTTCGGCGGCTCCATCATCTTCGCGGCCTTGCCCTTGAAGACCGCCGCCGCGCGCTTCATCGAGACGCTGGCGGCGACCGGGATCACGACGCAGCGCGGCTGGCCGTCGACCTCGAGCATCAGCGTCTTGAACACCCGCTCCGGCGGCTCGCCCAGCGCGGCGGCCGCCTGCTCGCCGATCCGCTCGGCGCCTTTCGCATAGTCGTATTCGAAGGTCCGGAACGCGATCCCGGCCCGCCTGAGCGCCTCGGTCGCCTGGGTCGCCGCGCTCATGCCACGTGCCCCATCTCGCGGTCGATCCAGCGCATCAGCAGGTCCACCACCGCCGCCTGTTCCGCCGGCCCGAGCGCGCGGCCCGCGGGCAGCGCATGCCATTTCGCGAGGCAGCCCCGGCAGCAGGTCGCGGTCGCGTGCTGCGCGACGAAGACCGGATGCCCGCGCATCGGCGTCTGCCGCCCGTCGTTGGCGGGATGCGCCGGGGCGAGCCGGCGCGCGATCAGATCCGCCGCGTGGGCCGCGATCACCGCCCGGCCCTTCTGATCGGCGTAGCCGCGCTCCGCCGGGCCGAGCCGGAACCGCCGGCGGAAGGCCGACGTTGCGAGACGCGAGAGGGTTGCGAGCCGGAGGCCCTCGACAAGCTCAGCCATCGGCGCAGACTAGTCCGGACGCCGCACGGGAGGAACAGGCGATGACCGACAAACCGACCGACACCCGACTGACCGAGGCCGAGCGCGCCCGCGACCTGCCGGCGCTCGGCAAGACCGGCTGGGGCGCGGTCCCCGAGCGGGACGCGATCCGCAAGATCTGGAAGTTCAGGAGCTTCTCGGAGGCCTGGGGCTTCATGTCCCGCGTGGCGCTCGCGGCCGAGAAGCTGAGCCACCACCCGGAATGGACCAATGTCTACAACACGGTCGACGCGACGCTCACGACTCATTCGGCGGGTGGTCTCTCGGCGCTCGACGTGACGCTCGCGCGGCGGATGGACAAGCTCGCCGGCGACGAGGTCGAGGTCCAGCTCGACCATTCCGAGCCGGTGGCCTGCCTCTGCGAGATCCATTACCGCGTCGAGGCCTGAGGAGGCGCCCTTCAGCGCCCCCTTGGGACGATCAGATCTGGTCGAGCAGGGTCTGGCCCGCGCTCAGCTCGCATTCGCCGGGCGAGACCTCGACGTTCAGGACCTTCACCACGCCGTCCTCGACCAGCATCGAGTAGCGCTTGGACCGGTCGACCAGACCCTTCGCCGGGAAGGTGAAGTCCAGCCCGATCGCCTTGGTGAAGGCCGAGGTCGCGTCGCCGAGGAAGCGCAGGCCCGCCTTGTCCGCGCCGGTCGCCTCGGACCAGGCGCCGAGCACGAAGGGATCGTTCACCGAGACGCAGACGATGTCCTCGACGCCCTTCGCGCGCAGCGCGTCGGCGACGGCCATGAAGCTCGGCACGTGCCGGGTGGAGCAGGTGCCGGTATAGGCGCCCGGCAGGCCGAAGAGCACGATCTTGCGCCCCTTGGTCAGCTCCGAGACCGTCACGTCGGCCGGCCCGTCCGCGCCCATCTCCAGCAGCGTCGCCTCCGGCAGACTCTCTCCGACCGCAATGCTCATCCCGTAGCCTCCTTCGAACCGCCCGCCGCCGCGGCGAACCCGCTTCCGGATATAGAGGCGAGGGCGTAGAACGCCAGCGCGAAACATCCGGGATCCCCCATGACCCACGCTCCCGCCGCGCCGCGGCCCCCCGCCTGATGCGGATCATCGCCGGACGCTTCCGGGGCACCGCGCTCGCCGCCGTCGGCGCGGGCGACGCGGCCGCGCATCTGCGGCCCACCTCGGACCGGGTGCGCGAAAGCCTCTTCAACCTGATCGCCCACGCCCCGCTCGGCGACGTGCCCGACCTCGAGGGCGCGCGCGTGCTCGACCTCTTCGCGGGCACCGGCGCGCTCGGGCTCGAGGCGCTGTCGCGCGGCGCGGCGCGGGCGACCTTCCTCGACACCGGGCGGAAATCGCTGTCGATCCTGCGCGCCAACATCGCCCGGCTCCGCGTCGGGGACGAGACCGAGGTGCTCGCCCGCGACGCGACCCGGCCGGGGCCGAACGCGGGCCCGCCCCACGACCTCGTCTTTCTCGACCCGCCCTATGGCAAGGGGCTCGGGGAACGCGCGCTGGCGGCGGCGCTGGCGGGCGGCTGGATCGCGCCGGGCGCGCTGATCGTCTGGGAGGAGAACACCTCGACGCTCGCCCTGCCCGGCTTGACCCCGCTCGACGCGCGCCGCTATGGAGACACGATGATCACCCTCCTCCGCGCCGACGCATGAGCGCCTCCTCCGACGCAAGGCGCCTTCTCGGCGATGTCTTCGGCTTCCCGGACTTCCGCCCGGGCCAGGAGGAGATCGTGACCGCGATCGAGGACGGCGCGGACGTGCTCGCGATCATGCCCACGGGCGGCGGCAAGTCGCTGCTCTACCAGCTTCCGGCGCTGACCCGGCCCGGCGTCACCATCGTCGTCTCGCCGCTGATCGCGCTCATGCGCGACCAGGTGCGCGCGCTCCGCGCCGCCGGCGTCGCCGCCGGGGCGCTCACCTCCACGAACAGCCCCGAGGAGACCGAGGAGGTGTTCCAGGCGCTCGACGACGGCGCGCTGAAGCTTCTCTACATGGCGCCCGAGCGGCTCGCGACCGCCGGGACCGGCGGGCTGATGCGCCGGATCGGCGTCTCGCTGCTCGCCGTGGACGAGGCGCATTGCGTCAGCCAGTGGGGCCACGACTTCCGCCCCGACTACCTCCGCGTCGGGGCGCTCCGCCGCCTGCTCGGCGACGTGCAGACCGTGGCGCTGACCGCGACCGCCGACGGCGAGACGCGGGAGGAGATCGCCGCGCGCCTGTTCGGCGAGCGCGCGCCCCGGGTCTTCCTGCGCGGCTTCGACCGGCCGAACCTCGGCCTCGCCTTCCAGCCGAAGGACAACCCGCGCCGGCAGATCCTCGATTTCGTCGCCGCGCGGCCGGGCCTCTCCGGCATCGTCTATTGCGCCAGCCGGGCGCGGACCGAAAGCCTCGCCACCGCGCTCGGCGAGGCGGGCCATACCGCGCTCGCCTATCACGCCGGCCTCTCGGACGACGACCGCCGCCTCGGCGAGACGCGGTTCCAGCGCGAGGACGGGCTCGTGGTCTGCGCCACGGTCGCCTTCGGCATGGGCGTCGACAAGCCCGATATCCGCTATGTCGCCCACGCCGACCTGCCGAAGTCGATCGAGGCCTACTACCAGGAGATCGGCCGCGCCGGCCGCGACGGGGCGCCGGCCGACACGCTGACGCTCTACGGCGCCGACGACATAAGACTGCGCCGCACCCAGATCGACGAGGGCGCGGCGCCGATGGAGCGCAAGGAGGCCGACCACAAGCGCCTCAACGCGCTGCTCGGCCTCGCCGAGGCCAAGCACTGCCGCCGCCAGACCCTGCTCGCCTATTTCGGCGAGACGCTGGCCGAGCCCTGCGGCAACTGCGACCTCTGCCGCGACAAGCCGGCGCTGTTCGACGCGACCGACGCGGCGCGCAAGGCCTTCTCGGCGATCCTCCGGACCGGCGAGAGCTTCGGCGCCGAGCATCTCATCATGATCCTGCGCGGCGACCGGTCCGAGCGCGTGCTGCGCCGGGGCCACGACCAGCTGCCGACCTTCGGCGTCGGGCGCGATCTCGCCAAGGGCCAGTGGCAGTCGATCTTCCGCCAGCTGATGGGCCTCGACCTGATCCGCCCCGACCCGACCCGCCACGGCGCCTTCCGGCTCACGGAAGCCGCGCGGCCGATCCTGCGCGGCGAGGCCACGCTCGAGCTCCGCGCCGACACGGTCGCGCGCGCCGCGGCGCCGGAGCGGCGGGTGCTCGCCCAGGTCTCGGAGGAGGACGAGGGCCTCCTCTCCGCGCTGAAGGCCAAGCGGCGCGAGCTCGCCGAGGCCCAGGGCGTGCCCGCCTATGTGATCTTCCCCGACCGCACGCTGATCGAAATGGCGACGGTCCGGCCCGCGACGCTCGACGCGATGCGCGGCGTCACCGGGGTCGGCGCGACCAAGCTTGAGAAGTTCGGCCCCACCTTCCTCGCCGTGGTGACCGGCGGCGGCGACCTGCCGCATCCGGCCCGGCGCAAGCTCGCGGGCTCGGCCGAGGGCGGCGCCTATGACCGGCTCGAGGCGGCGCAGCGGCGGCTCGCGCGCGGAGCGGACGGGCTGGCGAAACCGCTTTCCTGCGGCGCGAGCCTGCTCGCCCGCGTGGCCGAGGCGCGTCCGGCCTCGCTCTCCCAGCTCGCGCGGATCCCCGGCATGGACACCGCGCGCACCGAGCGGTTCGGCGACGCCTTCCTCGCGGCGCTGCGCGAGGGCGAGTAAGCCGCGACCGGCACCCGCTGCCCCGGACCTGATCCGGAGCCTCGAGGCCCGTGAGCGAGCGGAAATAGCGTCGAGGCCCCGGGTCAGGCCCGGGGAAGCCGACCTGTCGGGGAGCGCCGATCACCGAGACCGGCAGCGACCGGCTCAGAACCAGATCCGGATGCCGATCGAGCCGTATTGCGCGCCGCCCCAGGCGTCGCTCACGAGGCCGAAAACGCCCGAGCGGTGGTGCATCCGGAAGAAGAGCTCGCTTCCCGGCGCGCTCGGCAGCGCGAAGGTCACCTCGGGCGCGAAATAGTGCATGAGCTGGCTGCCCGCGCCGTCGCGCGCGCGGGCCTTCTCGACATCGGAGACGCCGCTCGCCCAGTTGAGCCCGGTCGAGGCGGCGATCGTGGTGACGAGATACTTGTCCCAGGGGAAGCCGTGGTAGCGGAAGAACAGCGCCGCCCAGACCTCCGTTTCGTCCTGCCGCCCGAACCGCTGGCCGACGCCGATCTCCGGCTCGAAGGTGACATGACCCCAGTAGAGCCGCGTCCGGCGGGAGAAGGTGGTGCCGACGAAATGGTCGCCGGTGTCATAGTCCCAGGTCATCGGCGGCTGCGGCTTGGTCACGATCACCTGGCCGAGCGAATTGTCGACGTAGTTGCCGCCGAAGACGGAAAAGGCGCAATCACTCGCGCAGGCTGAGAAGAAGTCCGTCGGCGTCCAGCTCCAGCCGGGTCCCGCCGCCCCGAGGCCCAGGGCCACCGCGATCGCACCGCCGACTTTCGCCCGGCGCCCAAGCTCCGGTCCACACAGCTCCATGCGCTAAGCCTTGTCGCCGCCCGGACGCACCTTCGCCCCGCGGCCCGTATAGCAGGGCCATCGCATGGGGCAAGCACGCCGATTCGGCGCCTCTCCGGCTCGTTACCGGCGCGCGAGGCGCATCGCCTCAGGTGAGATAGCGGTTGAACCAGTCGATCGTCCGGGACCAGGCGAGCTCGGCGGCGGCGGCGTCGTAGCGCGGGGTCGTGTCGTTGTGGAAACCGTGGTTCACGTCGGGATAGACGAAGGCCTCGTAGGTCTTGCCGTTCTCCTTCAGCGCCGCCTCGTATTCGGGCCAGCCGGCGTTGATCCGCTCGTCGAGCCCGGCGTAGTGCAAGAGCAGCGGCGCCTGGATCCGTGGCACGTCGGCCGCCGCCGCCTGCCGGCCGTAGAACGGCACCGCCGCGCCCAGTTCGGGATAGGCGACCGCCGCCGCGTTCGCGACGCCACCGCCATAGCAGAAGCCGGTGATCCCGACCTTCGCGGTCGTCCTGGGCTCGTTCATCAGGAATTCGATGCCGGCGAAGAAGTCGTTCATGAGCTTTTCCGGATCGACGGTCGCCTGGAGCTCCCGCCCCTTCTCGTCGTCGCCCGGATAGCCGCCGACCGAGGTCAGCCCGTCGGGCGCGAGCGCGATGAAGCCGGCCTTGGCGACCCGCCGCGCGACGTCCTCGATATAGGGGTTGAGCCCGCGGTTCTCGTGCACCACCACGACCCCCGGGGTCTTCTCCGCCACCTTGGCGGGCAGCACGAAATAGCCGCGGACCTCGCCGTTCCCGCGCGGCGAGCCATAGGTGATGTATTGCGCCACGATGTCGGGATCGGTGTCGCTGACCTGATTGGCCAACGCGTAGTTCGGGCGCATCGCGGCGAGGATCGCCCCGGCCGTCAGCCCGCCGACGGCGAACTTGCCCGCGCGGTCGAGGAACTCGCGCTTCGAGATATTCCCATGCGCGTAGAAGTCATAGAGCTCCAGCAGCTCGGGATGAAAATCCTTGGCTGTCAGTCTGGTCATCTCGCCTCCCGTCGATATCCTGTGCCTCGCGTGATCCCGAGGATAACGCGCGGGAGAGCCGAAAGATGCTGGAAGTCTTCACGATCGCGACAGACGGGCCCGGGCTCTACGAGTTCACCGCCGAGGCGGCGCGCTTCACGCGCGGCCGGGGCGACGGGCTGCTGACGCTGTTCGTCCGGCACACCTCCTGCTCGCTCCTGATCCAGGAGAACGCCGATCCCTCGGCGAAGGCCGATCTCGAGAACTGGCTCGGGCGCCTGATCCCCGCGGCGGACGATCCCTCCTTCGCCTGGCTCACCCATACGCTCGAAGGCCCGGACGACATGCCCGCCCATATAAAGGCCGCGCTGCTGCCGGTCTCGCTCACGATCCCCGTCGCGGAGGGGCGGCCGCTGCTCGGCACCTGGCAGGGCATCTACCTCTGGGAGCACCGGCGCCGGCCGCACCGCCGGCAGGTCGCGGCGCGGTTCACCTGAGCGCCGCGGTCAGCCGTCGGGGTCGGCGCGGCGGTCCAGCGTCAGCTGCAGGAAGGCGAGGTCGAGCCAGCGGCCGAACTTGGTCCCGACCTCCGGCATGAAGCCGACCCGCTCGAAACCGAGCCGCTCGTGCAGCGCGATCGAGCCGAGGTTGCCCGCCTCGATCCCCGCGATCATCACGTGCTTGCCGAGATCGCGCGCCCGCGCGATCAGCGCCTCCATCAGCCGCCGTCCCAGCCCGCCGCCCTGGACGTCGGGCCGGACGTAGACCGAATGCTCGACCGTGTGGCGGTAGCCGTCGAAGGCGCGCCAGTCGCCGAACGAGGCATAGCCCGCGACGGCGCCGCCCGCGTCGCGCGCGACCAGCACCGGATATCCCGCGGCGCGGCGCGCGTGGATCCAGTCGAGGCGGTTGGCGGGATCGACCGTCGCCTCGTTCCAGATCGCCGTCGTGCGCGCCACCGCGTCGTTGTAGATCGCGGCGATCCCCGCGGCGTCCGCGTCCTCCGCGTCCCTGATCGCCCATTCCGCCATGCCATCCTCCGGTTGGACCTCGCGCGCCGGGGCCGCTACAAGAGCGTCCGAAACAGTCTTTCGGGGCGCGCGCGGCCTATGATCCTTGGCATCGGCAACGATCTTTGCAACATCGAACGCATCGGCCGCACGGTCGAGCGGTTCGGCGAGCGCTTCCTCGACCGCGTCTATACCGCGACCGAGCGCGCGACCGCCGATCATCGCGCCAACCGGATCGAGACCTATGCCAAGCGCTGGGCCGCGAAGGAGGCCTGCTCCAAGGCGCTCGGCACCGGGCTGCGGATGGGGATATCCTGGAAGGACATGGGCGTCGTCAACCTCGCGAGCGGCCAGCCGAGCCTGATCCTGACCGGCTGGGCGCGGGAGCGGGCGCGCGCGCTGACCCCCGCCGGCCATGTCCCGGCGCTGCACCTGACGCTGACCGACGATCACCCCTGGGCCTTCGCCGTCGTCGTGCTCGAGGCGGTGCCCGATCCCGGGCCCGGCCCGACCGCGCTCGCCTGAGCGCCGGGACGCGCCCGGCGACGTGACCGGCCTCGCCTTGACAGGTCCCGGCCGAGGCGCGACAAGGCCCGTTGCGCGCGGGGCCGGTCGCGCGCGGGGTCGAGGATCGGAAGGCGAAGCATGGCGACGAAGACCAAGGCCAAGGGCGGTATCCTCGAGCTCGTCAAGACCGTGGTCTACGCGCTCCTGCTCGCCGGGGCGATCCGCACGCTGTTCTTCCAGCCGTTCTGGATCCCCTCGGGCTCGATGAAGCCGACGCTGCTCATCGGCGATTTCCTCTTCGTCAACAAGATGGCCTACGGCTATTCGCGCTATTCCTGCCCCTTCTCGCTCTGCCCGATCGAGGGCCGGATCCTCGGCCGCGAGCCGAAGCGGGGCGACGTCGTGGTGTTCAAGCACCCGACCAACGGCACCGACTACATCAAGCGCCTGATCGGCCTGCCGGGCGACACGATCCAGATGGTCGATGGCCGGCTCTACATCAACGGCGCCGAGCTGCCGGTGACGCCGGACGGGACCTTCCACGAGATCAACGAGCCGCAGGGCCCGATGGCGAACCTGCCGCGCTGCAAGAACCGGCCGGTGGCCGCCGGCGACGACTGCGTCGCCGACCAGTATGTCGAGACCCTGCCCGAGGGGAAGACGCACGAGATCCTCGATATCGAGAACGGCTTCGGCGACAATACCCAGGCCTTCGTCGTGCCCGAGGGCGAGTTCTTCTTCATGGGCGACAACCGCGACAATTCGATGGACAGCCGCTTCCCGCGCTCCGCGGGCGGCGTCGGCTTCGTGCCGTTCGAGAACCTGATCGGCCGCGCGGACCGGATCATCTTCTCCTCGGGCGGCTCCTCGATGCTCGCCTTCTGGACCTGGCGGCCGGACCGGTTCTTCAAGGCGGTCGAATGAAGATGAGCCAGACGATGGCCGCCGCCTCGGAGCGGATAGGCCATCGCTTCGGAAACCCCGATCTGCTGATCGAGGCGCTGACCCATCCCTCGGTGATGGGGGCGATGGACAACCAGCGGCTCGAATTCCTCGGCGACCGGGTGCTCGGCCTCGTCATCGCCGAGACGTTGCTCGCGCAGGACGGCGCCGCCGAGGAGGGCCAGCTCGCGCCTCGGCTGAACCAGCTGGTGCGCAAGGAGACCTGCGCCGAGGTGGCGGTGAGCGTCGACCTCGGCGCGGCGCTCCGGCTCGGGCGGTCCGAGATGATCTCGGGCGGTCGGCGCAAGACGGCGCTGCTCGGCGACGCGATGGAGGCGGTGATCGCCGCGGTCTATCTCGACGCCGGCTACGACGCGGCGCGGGCGCTGGTGCTGCGCCTCTGGGGCCCGCGCATCGCCGCCGCGCGCGGCCAGGCGCGCGACGCCAAGACCGCGCTGCAGGAATGGGCGCAGGCGCGCGGGCAGAACCCGCCGGTCTACGCCGATGTCGCGCGCGAGGGGCCGGATCACGCGCCTGTCTTCCTCGTCGAGGCGCGGCTCGACGACGGCCGCGCGGCCGAGGGGCGCGCCGCCTCGAAACGCGCGGCGCAGCAGAGGGCGGCGGAAACGCTGCTGGCCCGGGTGGAGACCGAAACATGAGCGAAACCCGCTGCGGCCTCGTCGCGCTGATCGGCGAGCCGAACGCCGGCAAGTCCACGCTGCTGAACCGGATGGTCGGGGCCAAGGTCTCCATCGTCACGCACAAGGTGCAGACGACGCGCGCCCGCGTGAGGGGCATCGCGATCGAGGGCGACGCGCAGCTCGTCTTCATCGACACGCCGGGCCTGTTCCGGCCGCGGCGCCGGCTCGACCGCGCGATGGTCAAGGCCGCCTGGGGCGGCGCGGCGGACGCCGACGTGGTCGTCCTGCTGATCGAGGCGCACCGCGGGATGACCGAGGGGGTCGAGACCGTCCTCGAGACGATCGCGAACCAGCTGCCGAAGAGCCGCGTGGTCGCGCTCGCGATCAACAAGATCGACCGGGTGAAGGCCGAGACCCTGCTCGAGCTCAGCGCCAAGATGAACGCGGCCTTCCCCTTCGCCGCGACCTTCATGATCTCGGCCGAGCGCGGCCACGGCGTCGACGACCTGCGGCGCTGGCTCGCGGGAAAGGTCCCGGCGGGCCCGTGGCTCTATCCCGAGGACCAGATCGCCGACCTGCCGCAGCGGCTGATCGCCGCCGAGATGACGCGCGAGAAGCTGACGCTGCGGCTGCACCAGGAACTCCCCTACGAGCTCACGGTCGAGACCGAGGCCTGGGAGGAGCGCAAGGACGGCTCGGTCAAGATCGACCAGGTGATCTATGTCGCGCGCGACGGCCACAAGGGCATCACGCTCGGACCCAGGGGCGAGACGATCAAGGCGATCGGCCAGGCGGCGCGCGAGGAGATCAAGGCCTTCCTCGGCCGCGAGGTCCACCTGTTCCTGACCGTGAAGGTGCGGCCGAACTGGCTCGACGAGGCCGAGCGCTTCACCGAGATGGGGCTCGACTTCAAGGACGGCGACAGCTGAGCGCGCGGCTCACCGCCGATTTCTGGGTTCGCGCCTATCTGGCGCGGCTCGGCCTCGCCGATCTGCCCGCCTACGTGACCGCGAAGGGCGACCCGACCGCCGGCGCGGTGATCGTCAAATGCGCGACGCTCGACGGCGCGGCGCTGGCCTATGAGCGGCGCTACGACCTCATGACCGGGGCGCGCGCCTGGATGGTGCTCGTCCAGGGTCCCGAGGCCGAGGTCGACGCGGCGCTGGCCCGGCAGCGGCGCAACGATCCCGATCTCTGGATCATCGAGGTCGAGGACCGGTCCGGCCGCGCGCTGCTCGACCAGCCGGGGCTTTCCGACTAGCTCCCTCCGGCGACGGCCCGGCCGGCCGGGGCCGCGGCGCCGCCGAGGGGCGTGGCGCGGTGATAGCCGAGCCTCTCGCGCCGCAGGTCGTGGGCCTCGACGACGGCGCGCAGCCGGTCGAGCTTCGCGCCGTTCCCCGCCAGGAAGGCGATCGGATCGCCGGCGCAGCGCGCCTCGTCGAGATAGAACAGGCCATCGCTGAACTGCGCCGGGGCGGTGCGGCACACATAGGGCATCCGGCCGCCGCAGTGGCCCCGCTTGTCGCAGGTGATGGTCTTGCGCCCGGGCTCCGCGGGATCCTCGCCGAGCCGGAAGTCGGCCGCGCCGCAACGCCCGGCGAACATCGCCTCCTCGCCCGGCAGAAGGCGCAGCACCGCGCGGGCCGGGCAGCGGAGGCCGCCGGCCGCCTCGGCCCGCCCCGCCGTGCCCGGCTCGAGGAACCCCGTCCCGAGCGCGGCGTAGAGGCGCGCGTACCATTCCGGCGCGTAGCGGTCCGCGCCCCGGGCGCCGGAGAGCGCGCGCCCCGCGCGACGCAGCGCGCGCGCGACGATCGATCCCGAGCCCTCGATCCGGACCGCCAGCAGCCGCCACAGCCGCCGCGTCCGGCCGCGGAGCGGGACCATCGGCGGGGCGCTAGCGTTCATAGTCGAGATGCCGGTCGCCGACGCGCCGGCCGTAGCCGAGCACCTCGCGCGCGAGGTCGAGTTCCGCGACGATCTCGCGGATCCGCTCGAGCGCCCGGCGGTGGAACCGCGCGAAGGTGGTGGCGCGAAGCCGGCACAACCCCTCCTCGACCAGAACGACCCCGTCGATGAAATGGAACGGGTGCACCCGGCAGACATAGGGCTTGCGTCCGCCGCAATGGCCGAGCTTGGAGCAGACGATCATCTTGCGTCCGGGAAGTTCCGGGTTCTCGCGCAGCAGGAAATCGGTCTCGTTCACCTCGGCGGCGAAGACCTTCTCCTCTTCCGGCAGCAGGCAGAGCCTCACGTTGCGATGACAGCAAAGACAGCCGGGCAGCGCCCCGTCCTCGATTTCGCCGTCATAGAGGATTCCGGGCCGATAGCAGCTTATCCCGTCGCCCAATTTGTCGTATAAGTATTTATACCAATCTATCGAGTATCTTTTCATGCTGCATCCGATCATATTCGGAGAACATCAAGAATCCAACATACCACCCAACCAGTACTCGGCGCAATTATTTCGCAGCCGTTCCCCGGCCGGGACGGCGCTCCGGGCGCCGGCCCTCTTTGCGCGGCGCGGGAAAAGGCTATCTTCGGCGCATGGAATGGCGCGACGAAGGCATCCTGCTCTCGGTCCGGCGGCATGGCGAGGCCTCGGCCATCGTAGAGATCTTCACCGCCGGGCATGGCCGGCACGCCGGCGTCGTGCGGGGCGGCGGCGGGCGCCGCATGGCGCCGGTCCTGCAGCCGGGGGCCGAGGTCTCCGCCGAATGGTCGGCCCGGCTCGAGGAGCATATCGGCGCCTTCCGCCTCGACCTCGTGACCGCGCATTCGGCGCGCCTGCTCGACGACGGCGCGGCGCTCGCGGCGTTGCAGGCCGTCGCCGCGCTCTCGGCGGCCGGCCTCCCCGAGCGCGCGGCGCATCCGGAGCTCTACGCGCTGACCCGCGACCTCGTCGCCGCGCTGGGGCACGCGCCGGACTGGCCCTCGCGCTACGCGCTCTGGGAGCTGGCGCTGCTGGGCGAGCTCGGCTTCGGGCTCGATCTCACGCGCTGCGCGGCGTCGGGGCGGCGGGAGGATCTCGTCTATGTCTCGCCGAAGTCGGGGATCGCGGTCAGCCGCGAGGCGGGCGCCCCCTGGGCGGCGCGGCTCTTCGCGCTGCCGGACTTCCTCAGGCTCGGCGAACCCGCGGAGGACCCGGAAGCGGTGCGCGCGGCGCTGGCGCTGACGGGCTTCTTCCTCGACGCCCGGCTCGGCCCGGCGCTGCCGCGCGGGGCCCTGCCCGCCGCGCGCGACCGCGCCGTCGCGGCGATCCTGCGCGCGGCGGGGTAGAGGGCGGGGAATGGCGGACCGAGGTCCGCCCTACGGTTCCCGCCGCGTAGGGCGGACCTCGGTCCGCCGCTTCGCGTCGCGCTACTCCGCCCGGACGAAGCGGAGACTCGTCTCCGGCCCGGTCAGCAGCAGCCCGTCGGACAGCATCTCGGCGTGGTTCACCTTTTCCATCGCGGCGAAGTAGGCGTTCTCGGCCTCGAGCTCGGGGCAGGCCATCCTGGTCCGCGCCACGGGCTTGAAGCTCAGGTCGGGCCAGTGACCCTCGTAGTCGGCGTTATAGGCGTTGCACGGCGCCTGCCCGGCGATCCGGCCATCCTCGGTCAGGGTCGCCACGGCGTTGGCCGCGAAGGGCGTACCGTCAAGCTCCACGAGCTTCCAGCTGGTGCCGGGCAGCAGCCAGTTGCCCTCGGGCACCTCGGTGGTCGGCCCCGCGATCACCACGCAGGCGCCGAGCAGGTAGGGCGCGGCGAGCGCCGCCAGCGCCCGTTTCATCATCGTCAATTGCGGTTCTCCAGCAGACGGCGGGCGATCACCTGCGCCTGGATCTCGGCCGCGCCTTCGAAGATATTCAGGATGCGCGCGTCACAGAGCACGCGGCTCACCGGATATTCAAGCGCGAAACCGTTGCCGCCGTGGATCTGCAGCGCGTTGTCGGCCGAGGCCCAGGCGACGCGGGCGCCGAGAAGCTTCGCCATCCCGGCCTCGAGGTCGCAGCGCCGGCCCTCGTCCTTCTCGCGCGCGGCGTGGTAGCTGAGCTGGCGGGCGATCATGATCTCGACCGCCATCATCGCGAGCTTGCCGTAGACGCGCGGGAAGGCGATCAGCGACTTGCCGAACTGCTTGCGCTCGTCGGCGTAGCGCATGCCGAGCTCGAGCGCGCATTGCGCGACGCCGATCGCGCGCGCCGCGGTCTGGATCCGGGCGCTCTCGAAGGTCTGCATCAGCTGCTTGAAGCCCTGGCCCTCGACGCCGCCGAGCAGGTTCGCCCCCGGCACGGTGAACCCGTCGAAGCCGAGCTCGTATTCCTTCATGCCGCGATAGCCGAGCACCTCGATCTCGCCGCCGGTCATGCCCTTGGCCGGGAACGGGGTCTCCTCGGTGCCGCGCGTCTTCGGCGCCAGCAGCATCGAGAGGCCGGAATAGTCGGTGGTCGCGGGATCGGTGCGGACGAGGAGCGTCATCACGTCGGCGCGGGCGGCGTGGGTGATCCAGGTCTTGTTGCCGGTCACGACCCAGTCGTCGCCCTGCTTCACCGCGCGGGTGCGGAGCGAGCCGAGGTCGGAGCCGGTGTTGGGCTCGGTGAAGACCGCCGTGGGCAGGATCTCCGCGCTCGCGATCTTCGGGAGCCATTCCGCCTTCTGCTCCTCGGTGCCGCCGCCGAGGATCAGCTCGGCCGCGATCTCCGACCGCGTGCCGAGCGAGCCGACGCCGATATAGCCGCGGCTGAGCTCCTCGGAGACCACGCACATCGCGGTCTTCGACATGCCGGCCCCGCCATATTCCTCGGGGATCGTCAGGCCGAAGACGCCGAGCTCGCCCATCTCCTCGATGATCTCGATCGGAATGAGCTCGTCCCTGAGGTGCCATTCATGCGCGAAGGGCACGACCTTGTCCTCGGCGAAGCGGCGGAAATGGTCGCGGACCATCTCGTATTCGTCGTCGAGCCCGGTGGCGCCGAAGGTCGCCGCGCCCCGCCCGTCCATCATGAGCTGGACGAGCCGCGCGCGCGCCGCGTCGGTGTTGCCGCGCCGCGCGAGCCGCGTCACCGCCTCGGTGGCGAGCGGTGCCGCGTCGGCGTCGGAGACGCCGAGGTCGTAGATCCGGGCGACCTCGCCCTGCGACATCGGGATGCCGCCCTTGAGCTGGCTAAGGTATTCGCCGAAGGCGATCTGCAGGATCAGGCTCTCGATCTCGCCCAGGGTCCCGGCCGCCTCCAGCCGGTCGGCCCAGCCCAGCATCTGGCGCAGGCTCTCGACATAGGTGGCGATCCAGGACAGGCCGTGCGCGGCGAACTGGTCGGCCTCGAGCGCCTTGTTCGAGATCTTGCCCCCGGTCGAGACCCGCGCGGAGAGCGCGGCGCGGCCCGCCGCGAGCACCGTCTCCGCCGCGGCGACGGCCTCGGCGCAATCCGCGCGCAGGCTCGGCAGGAGGACATCTTCGGCTTCGACGGCGCGGGCGGCTTGGTTCATCTCTCGGGCTTCCTCTAGCGTCGGTGCTCTCGCATCCCCGGGCGGTTGCCGCGGCGCGGAATCTGTTTCGCAGTCGCGCGCACCCTAGACAGAACCGCGCCCGCTCGTCAATTGGCACGAAATATTACTACGTAGGTCTACGCCGTCAGGGAATTTTATTAGCATTGCACGGAGCGTGCCCGCTTGCGAAACCGGGGCGCGGAGAGCCCGCCGGAGACAGGAATTGGACGCCTTCCTCGCGACATACGGAACAGCGGGCCTCGTCTGCGCCATGTTGGGAATGGGAATCGGCGGCTTCGCGAAGGGCGTCGTCGGCTTCGCGCTGCCGCTCGTCGCGCTCAGCGTGATGGCCTCGCTGCTGCCCGGCAAGACCGCCGTCGCGCTCCTGATCCTGCCGATCCTGGCCTCGAACCTGCTCCAGGCGCTGCGCAACGGCCTCGGCGAGGCCTGGGACAGCCTGCGCCGGTTCTGGCGGCTCAATCTCGTCTTCGCGCTCTGCATCGTCGCGGCGGCGCAGCTCGTCACCGTGATGTCGGACGCGATGCTCTACGCGGTCATCGGCGGCGCGATCACCGCCGCCGGGCTGTCCCAGCTTCTCGGCTGGCGCCCGAGCTTCCCGCGGCGGCACGCGCTTCTCGCCGAATGCGTGGCCGGCGCCGCCTCCGGCGTGCTCGGCGGCATCGCCGGCATCTGGGGGCCACCGCTCATCATGTACCTGCTCGCGATCGAGGCGCCGAAGGTCGAGATGATCCGGGCGCAGAGCATCACCTTCTTCCTCGGCGCGCTGCTGCTTCTCGTCGCGCATACCCATTCGGGGCTGCTGAACGCCATGACGCTGCCGGTCTCGGCGGCGATGATCGCGCCTGCCCTGGCCGGAATGTACGCGGGCTACGGCGTGCAGGACCGGCTCGACCAGGACCTGTTCCGCAAGGTCACGCTGGTCGTGCTGGTGCTGTCGGGCCTCAACCTGCTGCGGCGGGCCGCCGGGCTTTGACCCGGGAAGTAAAGGGACCGGCCACGATTTCCCCGCGTGGCCGGTCCGGGACGTCACATCGCGGCGGCGAGGACGTCGTCTTCGACATGCGCGGCGTACTGGCCGAAGTTCGACGAGAACATCTCGATGAGCTTCTTCGCCTGCGCGTCGTAGGCTTCCGGATCGGCCCAGGTGCCGCGCGGATCGAGCAGGCCCGCGTCGACGCCCGCGACCGCGACCGGGACCTCGAAGCCGAAGTTCGGGTCGAGCCGGAATTCGCCCGCGTTCAGCGTGCCGTTCAGCGCGGCGGTCAGGAGCGCGCGGGTCGCGGCGATCGGCATCCGCTTGCCGGTGCCATAGGCGCCGCCGGTCCAGCCGGTGTTGACGAGCCAGCAGGAGGCGCCCGCCTCGGCGATGCGATCGCGCAGCAGCGCGCCGTATTCCTCGGGCCGCCGCGGCATGAAGGGCGCGCCGAAGCAGGTCGAGAAGGTCGGCTGCGGTTCGGTCACGCCGCGCTCGGTCCCCGCGACCTTCGAGGTGAAGCCCGACAGGAAGTGATACATGGCCTGCGCCGGGGTCAGCCGGGCGATGGGGGGGAGAACGCCGAAGGCGTCGCAGGTCAGCATGATGATGTTGCGCGGCTGACCGCCGAGCGAGGTCGCGCTGGCGTTCGAGATCGCGTCGAGCGGATAGGCGCAGCGGGTGTTCGCCGTCAGGCTGTCGTCGTTGAAGTCGAGCGCCCGGGTGCGCGGATCATAGACCATGTTCTCGACGATGGTCCCGAAGCGCGTCGTGGTGGCGAAGATCTCCGGCTCGGCCTCGGCCGAGAGGTTGATCGTCTTGGCGTAGCAGCCGCCCTCGAAGTTGAACGTGCCGCGGTCCGACCAGCCGTGCTCGTCGTCGCCGATCAGCACGCGGTTCGGATCCGCCGAAAGCGTGGTCTTGCCGGTGCCCGACAGGCCGAAGAAGACCGCGACGTCCTGATCGTCGTCCCGGGCGTGGTTGGCCGAGCAGTGCATCGGCATCACGCCCTTCTCGGGCAGCAGGTAGTTGAGGATCGAGAACACCGACTTCTTGTTCTCGCCCGCGTAGGCGGTGCCGCCGATCAGCACCAGCCGCTGCTCGAAGGAGATCGCGATCACCGTGTCGGTGCGGCAGCCGTGCTTGGCGGGGTCGGCCTTGAAGGACGGGCAGTTGAGGATGGTGAACTCGGGCAGGAAGCTCGCGAGCTCCTCGAATTCCGGCCGGCGCAGCAGGTGCCGGATGAAGAGGCCGTGCCAGGCGAGCTCGGTGATGACGCGGACGTTGAGCCGGAACTCCGGATCGGCGCCGGCGTAGAGGTCCTGGACGAAGAGCTCGCCGCCCTCGATATGCGCCTTCATGTCGGCTTTCAGCGCCTCGAAGGACTCCATCGCCATCGGGGTGTTGTTTTCCCACCAGATCGAGCGCTCGACGGAAGGCTCGCGCACGACGAACTTGTCCTTGGGCGATCGTCCCGTGTGCTTGCCGGTGCTCACGAGCAGGGCGCCGCCGTTTCCGAGCTGGCCTTCGCCGCGGGTGATCGCCTGCTCGACCAGCGCCGGCTCGAGCAGGTTGTAATGAACACGGGCGGCGCCGGGAAAGCCGGTCTCCTCGAGTGTCACGAATTGTCCGAGCTTAGCCGTCTTGTTGAACGCCATCGTCATTACCAGTTAAATCCCCCAAGGTTAAAGCTTCCCCGCGCGCTCCCAAGCGGGGCGCGTCAGTCGCTCCTGCACGATTTCCTCCGGCCGGTCGTTTCGCAAACGCAACAACCGACCTCAAACGAGGTATAGCACGAAAGGCGGAGGAACGGTCGGACCCTCATGGTGAAAAAGCCATATGAACGTCATAAATTCGCGTGCGGTGTGTTTTTCCGTGTTGGCATCGACGTTCGGTTGCGTTCGCTTTCGCGGAAACAAACATGCTGCACCGCCGCAGCGCCCGGGAGCGGGTCTTGAGTCGGGCCGCGGAGATCGTCCACGCCTCGGCGGTGGCCATCGGCGCGCGCGCGGTGCTGATCCGGGGCGCGTCGGGGTCCGGCAAGTCCGGCCTCGCGCTGCGCCTGATCGCGCTGGGGGCGGAACTGGTTTCCGATGACCGGGTGACGCTCGCCCGCCGCCACGGCGTGATCGTGGCGGGGGCGCCCGCGCCGATCCGGGGGCTGATCGAGGCGCGCGGCGTCGGCCTGCTGCGCGCGGAACGGCTCCGGGAGGAGGCGGAGGTCGCGCTCGTCGTCGATCTCGACTTCGCGCCCGCGGCGCGAATGCCACAACTTCGTGTAATCGACCTGCTCGGAGTGGAGGTGGAGTTGATATTCGGGCGCGGCGTGCCCAATCTTGACGCAGTGTTGGTGTTTATCATGCAGAACGGCCGATACGCCGGGAACTGACGGACCATGCGGGTCCTCGACCGGGCGATCTTCGAGAGCGGGCACACCGTGAACGATCAACAGACTGTTTCCGCGGGGCAGCATATCCTGATCGTTACTGGCCCGGCGGGCGCGGGGCGGACAACGGCGATCCGGGCGCTCGAGGACCTCGGCTTCGAGGCGATCGACAATCTGCCGCTGTCCTTCTTCCCGCGGCTGTTCGCCGGGCCGCCGCTCGCGCATCCGGTGGTGGTCGGGCTCGATGCCCGCAACCGGGAATTCGGCGTCGACCGGCTCCTCGCCGCGCTCGCCGAGGTGGCGCAGCTCGCCGGCCGGCCGCCGGTGCTCGTCTATCTCGACTGCGACACGGATACGCTGATTCGCCGCTACAGCGAGACCCGCAGGCGGCATCCGCTCAGCCCGCGGGAGACGCCGGACGCCGGGATCGCGCGCGAGCGCGCCCTGCTCGCGCCGCTCCGGGAGCGGGCGGATCTGTTGATCGACACGGGCCTGATGACGCCGAACGACCTGAGAGCCGAGATGGCGCGGCTCTTCACCCCCGGCGACGGGCAGGGCGGCCTCGCCATCGAACTCCAGTCCTTCTCGTACAAGAGAGGGGCGCCCAGGGGGGCGGACATGATCATAGATGTGCGGTTCCTGCGGAACCCGCATTGGGATGTCGGGTTGCGTCCGAAGAACGGACGTGATCCGGAAGTCGCCGAGTTCGTGACCGGAGATCCGCGATTCGCGCCGTTCTACGCGCGGCTGGTGGAGCTTCTGCGCTTTCTGCTGCCCGCCTACCGGGCGGAGGGGAAGAGCTACTTCGGCATCGGGCTCGGTTGCACGGGAGGCAAGCACCGCTCCGTCGCGGTCGTGGAGGCGTTGTCGAAAACGCTTGCGGAGGACGGATGGCAGGTGTCTATTCGACACAGGGATCTTGAGCGTGGGCCGAAGGGCGCGGCTTCGGATCTGGGGATGGGTGTAGCGTGATCGGAATCGTTATTGTCGCCCATGGCGGGCTGGCTAGCGAATATCTGGCAGCCATGGAACACGTCGTAGGCAAGCATCCAGGCACCGTTGCGGTGGCGATCGGTCCGGATGACGACTGTACGAGCAAACAGGCGGAGATCGAGGCGGCCGCCGCCTCGGTCGACGAAGGCCAAGGAGTGGTCGTGGTAACCGACATGTTCGGCAGCACGCCTTCCAACCTGGCCGTGGGGGCCTGCAGGAACCCCGGCCGCGCCGTGCTCTACGGCGCCAACCTTCCCCTCCTCGTCAAGCTTGCCAAGGCGCGCCGCATGGCGCTCGGCGACGCGGTCAACACGGCGCTCGCCGCCGGACGCAAGTATATCGACTGCATCGACACGCCCCGCCCCGAGGGGGCGTCCCTCGCATCGTGAGCGCCGCCGCCGACGCCCCGATCCGGATGACCCTGGAGATCGTGAACGACAAGGGCCTGCACGCCCGCGCCTCGGCGAAGTTCGTCGAGACGGTCGAGCGCTACGACGCCGCCGCGCAGGTAAGCCGCGACGGGCTCGACGTCTCCGGGGATTCGATCATGGGGCTGATGATGCTCGCGGCGGCCAAGGGCACGCATATCGACGTCACCGTCGATGGCGCGGAGGCCGACGCGCTGGCCGGCGCGCTTCGCGATCTGGTCTCCGGGCGCTTCGGCGAATCGAGCTGAGCCCCGCGCCCGACGCGGCGGCGGCCCGTCTTGCTGGCATCGGGGCCAGCGGCTAGATCAGGCCATGGCCGATCGCGACCCCGAAGAGCGCAAGTCCTATCATCACGGCAACCTGCGCCAGGCCCTGGTGGAGGCCGCGATCGCGCTGATCGAGGCCAAGGGGCCGCTCGGCTTCACCCTCGCCGAGGCCGCGCGCGCCGCCGGCGTCAGCGCCGCGGCGCCGTACCGACATTTTCGCAACAGGGAAGATCTGGTCGAGGAAGTGGCGCGGCAGGGCTTCGTGATCTTCGCCGACCGGCTCGAACGCGCCTTCGCCGACGGCCGGCCCTCGCCGCTCTCGGCCTTCTCCGCGACCGGCGACGCCTATCTCGCCTTCGCGCGCGGCCATCCCGGCTATTACATGGCGATGTTCGAGGCGGGGGCGGGCATTTCCGGCAATCCCGAACTGGCGCACGCCGCCGGCCGGGCGATGGACGTGATGATCCGCGCCGCCTCGCTCCTGCTCGCGCAACTGCCTCCGGAGAAGCGGCCGCCGCCGACCATGGTCGCGAACCATGTCTGGGCGCTCAGCCATGGCGTGGTCGAGCTCTTCGCCCGGGGCGCTCCCGGCGCGCGGGCGCCCTACACGGCCGAGGAAATGCTCGAATCCGGCACGGGGATCTACCTCCGGGGCCTCGGCGTCCTGCCCGGCTGACCGCCTCCAAAAAATCGCCGGGTGGTTCTTGACGCGCCGGGCCGCTCTTCCAATCTATGTTAATGTTAATAACATTAACATGAAGGAGCGCCCGATGAACACTCCCGCCGCCTGGTTGAGGCGGTCCCGCGACTGGCTCGACGACCGTGGCAGAGCGGCCTGGATCGCCGCGATGGTCATCGGGTTCGTCCTGTTCTGGCCGATCGGCCTCGCCCTCCTGTTCTACATCATCTGGAGCAAACGCATGCGCTGCACTTCCTGGGGCCGTCGGGCCCGCGACTTCCGGACCCGCGACTTCGGCAAGACCGGCAACACCGCCTTCGACTCGTACCGCGAGGAGACGCTGCGCCGGCTCGAGGAAGAGCGCGAGGCCTTCACCTCGTTCCTCGACCAGCTCCGCGCCGCCAAGGACAAGGCCGAGTTCGACCAGTTCATGGCCAGCCGCTCGCAGGTCCAGCCCGGCTGATCCCGAGCCCTGCTCCCGCCGCGTCCCTTCGATGGGGCGCGGCGGTTCATTTTCCGAAGGTCATCCGCGCGAGGATCCCGTCGCGCGCATGGCCGAGCGCGCCCGCGACATGCGCGCCGAGCGCGAGCCCGAGAAGAACCGCGCCGAGAAGATGCGCGGTTCCGGCCAGGCCGGCGATCCGCGCGTCGCCCGGCACCCAGGGGTCGGGCAGCGCGAACCAGCCGAAGACCATGTTGGGAATCCCGAGCACGTCCTGGACCGGCGCCGCCGAGGCGGAGATCCAGCCCGAGACCGGCATCCAGAGCATGAGCGCGTAGAACAGCGCCTGGACACCCTCCGCGAGACGCCGCCGCCAGCGCGGCAGCGCGCCGAGGCCGGGCCTCGGGCCGCCGATCCACCACCAGGCGATGCGGATCAGCGCGAGCGCGAAGAGCACGAAGCCCCAGCTCTTGTGCGTCTGGTAAAGCGCGAACTGGCGCAGCGGGTCGGCGACGCCATAGACCATCGCCACGCCGAGCCCGATCTGGAACAGGATGAGCCCCGCCATGCTCCAGTGCAGCGCCCGGGCCACCCAGCCCCAGCTCGCCCCGCTGTTGCGCGCCCGCATCGGGAGCCTCAGTCCGAGGTCATCAGGAGATGGATCGCGACCGGCAGCACGGTGCCGACGTCCGGCGCGCCCGCGGTGGAGCCGAACTCGGTCCGGTCGACGCTGCCCGCGATGTCGAACCCGGCGGCGAAACGGCCCCGCGCGTCCGGGTCCGGCCCGTAGCGGAACACGGTGGCGGTGAAGCTGACCGGCCGGGTCTGGCCGCGCAGCGTCAGGCGCCCCTCGACCGCGGCGGTCGATTTCGACAGCTGGCGCAGCCGGTCGAGCTCGAAGGTGATCGAGGGATAGCGCGCCGCGTCGAGATAGCCCTCGCTCCGCACCAGCGCGTCCACGAGCGCGACCCCGGTGGTCGCCCCCGCCGTGCCGGCGGTGATCGTCGCGCGCGCCGTCTCGGGCGCCCGCTCGTCGAACTGGACCGTGCCGGCGAGGTCCGGGAACCGCACCTCGACCCCGCCGCCATGCCAGGGCACCTCGACCGAGACCGTGCTCGCCGGATCAAGACGCCAGCTCGCCGCGAGGAGCGGCGCGGGGAAAGCCAGGAAGAGCGCGAGGAGGCCGGCACGCATGGGACCGCTCCGACAAAGGCGTCGCGCCAGCATATCCGGTCGTCCGCGCGGCGCATAGCACCTCCGGCGCGGCCTCCTGGCCATGTGATCGGCGCCGCCGGCGGTGGCGCCGCGCCGGGCGCCGCGCATCCGGCGCGGGAGCGCCCGCGGCGCGCTTCGGGACCTCCGCCCGTGGCGGGCGCGGGCCTCGGGCGGAGCGCCTCAGCGCCAGAGCAGGCCGTTGCCCGCCGGCTTGGCCCAGGGACCGACGACGATGTTCTGCCCGGCGAGCTCGCTCCGCGCGGTCTGGCTGCCGGCCCGCGCCTGGTCGAACAGTACCCGCGGGTCCTCCGCCTCGTCGCCGGTCGCCGCGCTCGCGATCACGTCGCGCATATGGACGAAGCCATAGGCCTGTTCGGTCATGTTCGCCGCGTCATAGGTCATCTGGCCCATCGCGACGTAATGGCGGATCGCGCCGGCCCGCCGCAGCCTGCGACCGAACAGCGCGGTCGCGATCAGGCATTCGTCGGCGAGGCCGCGCATCTCGTCGCGCGGCGCCCGCGCATCCATCGCCCGGGTGATGCGCAGGGTCAGGAGGTCGACCTTGATCTCGGACTGCAGGAAGCGGGCGAAGGTGATCGAGAGATAGGCCTCGAGCGTCTCGGTCAGCGGAATCCCGGCCTTTTCGACCCCGGATTTCACGAAATCGGCCGCGATGCCGAGCGTGGTCGGGTTCAGGGTCGCGGCGGTCATGGCAGGAGCTCCGGTCCGGGGGCGCCGATCGAAACGGGCCCTGGCCGGGCTGTCGCTTTCGGGTTCACGTGGTCGGGTCTCCGAGACTCCATGGTCACCTCATCTCAATTGGCCTGGGCCTTGATTGTTCCTCGAAAAGCGGTCACGGATCGACCCGCGGTCGCGGGGCGGCTTCTGGGGTGTGACCTCGGGAGGCGGGAAACGCGAACGAAGGGCGGAAAGGACTGCGCGGTCGCTCGGCATAGCATCCTGGGCTGAAAGCGTTTCCGGAGCCAAGCGTAACATGAAAAAGGCCACCGGGCCAATTGTTCCGGCACGCCTCGCCCGCGGAGATGGAAGCGATGCCGACCGAGGTCGAACTCAAGATCACCCTTGATCCCGCGAGCGCGAAACAGGTCATGACCGCGGCCGCCCTCGCGGAGCTGCGGGTCGCGCGCGGCCGGACCGAGACCCTCGTCTCGATCTACTACGACACGCCCGGCGAGTCGCTGGCCGCGGCGGGGATCGCGCTCCGGCTGCGCCGGGTGGGCCGGCGCTGGCTGCAGACGATCAAGCGCAAGGCCGGGCCCGAGGCGGGCGGCCTCTTCGCCAACCACGAGCTCGAGATCCCGGCGCCGGGCGGGCGGCTGGTGCGCGAGGGCGACGACCCCGCCTTCGCCGCGGTCGCGGAGGCGGTGGGAGACGCCCCGCTCTCGGCGCTGTTCGAGACGCGGGTCAAGCGCCGGGTCGAGCTCCTGCGGCTGCCCGAGGGGCTGGTCGAGCTCGCGATCGACGAGGGCGAGATCGTCGCGGGCGACAGGACCGAGCCGATCCACGAGGCCGAGCTCGAGCTCAAGGAGGGCGAGGTCGCGGCGCTCTACGCGCTGGCGCGGCGGCTGTTCCGCGAGGGACCGATCCGCTTCGCCGCGAGGAACAAATCGGCCCGCGGCTACGCGCTCGCGCGCGGCGAGGCGGCGTCGCCGTCGAAGCCGGCCGCGCCCGGCTTCTCCGCGGAGACCGGCGTCGAGATCGTCGCCCGCGATATCCTGCGCGACTGCTTCCGCCAGATCGCCGGCAACCTGGAGCGCGTCGCCGACGGCGAGGCGCCGGAGGGGCCGCATCAGCTGCGGGTCGGGCTGCGCCGCCTCCGGACCGCGCTGGCGCTCTTCGAGCCGGCGCTCGGCCCGGCCGGCCGCGCGCTCTCGGACTCCGCCCGCGAGCTCGGCAAGGTGGTGAGCGGGCTGCGCGATCTCGACGTGCTCGGCGAGGAGGTGGCGGCGCTCGGCGACGCGGGGCTCGACGCCGCGGCGCGCGACGCCCTGCTCGCGGCGCTGGCGCGGCGGCGGGAGGTCGAGCGGACCAAGGTCCGGGCGCGGCTCGCCGGCCCGGACGGCGCCGGCTTCGTTCTCGCGCTGGCCGAGTTCATCGAGACCCGCGGCTGGCTGGTTCCGACCGACTACGCGCAGACCGCGCGGCTCGCCCAGCCGATCGGCGCGCTCGCGCCGGCGATGCTCGACAAGCGCCTGAAGGCGGCGCGGCGGCGCGCGCGCGGGATCGAGGGACTGGACGAGGACGGGCTCCATGACCTGCGCAAGTCGCTGAAGACGCTGCGCTACGGCGTCGAGATGCTCGCGCCGATCCATCGCGGGCGCGAGGTCGCGACCTATACCCGCGCGATCAAGGACCTGCAGGAGCGGTTCGGCAGCCTGACCGACGCGGCGATGGCGCGGCACTGGCTGGCCGGGGAAGCCGCGATCGCCACCGGCGATCCCGCGGCGCAGCGGGCCGCCGGCTGGCAGCTCGGCTACATGGCCGCCCGGGTCGAGCGCGACCGCGCGGGCATCTTCTCGGCCTGGCACGACCTCGCCGAGGCGAAGCCCTACTGGCGGAAGTAGGCGCGCCGCCGACCCACCCATCCCGGAACGAGAAAGCCCCGCCGGTCTTCCGACCGGCAGGGCTTCGTCCGTCCGATGGGGCCGGCTCGGGGCCGGCCGCCCGGTATAAGGATCAGTTCCGGTTGCCGAAGAGCTGCAGCAGCATCATGAACATGTTGATGAAGTTCAGGTACAGGCTGAGCGCGCCCATGATCGCGGCCTTGCCGAGATAGGCCTCGCCCTCGGCCGCGCGCATCTGCAGGTAGGTGCTCTTGATGTTCTGCGTGTCATAGGCGGTCAGGCCCGCGAAGACGAGCACGCCGATCACCGAGACCGCGAACTGCAGCGCCGACGAGGCGAGGAAGATGTTCACGATCGACGCGACGATGAGGCCGATCAGGCCCATCATCAGGAAGGTGCCCATCCCCGACAGGTCCTTCTTGGTCGTGTAGCCGTAGAGGCTCAGACCCGCGAAGGCGATGGCGGTGACGAAGAAGGTCTGCGCGATCGACATGCCGGTGAAGACGGCGAAGATCCACGAGATGCTGAGGCCCATCAGCGCGGCGAAGAGCCAGAACACGCCCTGGGCGGCGGCCTCGGACATGCGGTTCAGGCCGGCGCCGAAGGCGAAGACCACGGCGAGCGGGGCGAACATCACCACCCACTTCAGCGGCGAGTTGAAGAGCGCGACGATCACGCCCTCGGGGATGATCATCGTCGGCTGCTGGGCGACCACGCGGGCGAAGTCGCTGCCCACGATGTAGGCGACGAGCCCGGTGATGACCATGGCGACGGCCATCAGGCCGTAGACCTTGCTCATATGCGCCCGCAGACCTTCGTCGATCCGCGCGGCGGTCGCGCCGGCACCAGTCCGACGGACAGTCTCAAATTCGGCCATAGGTTCCTCCGTGTGAGCCAAAGGCCGCGAGGCGCACTCGCGGTCCAGATTCCATATTGGATACGAGCCCCGCGGATTCAACGGGACGACCTCCTCAAGTGTTCGTATTCATGACAAAAACGGGGCTCGGAGTCTATCCGCGGCGCCCTGCCCCGCCGGGCCGGGGACGAGGCGTCCGGCCGCGTCAACCGCCCCGTCGGGGAGGGGGGCCGGCGTGATCCCCGCTCGAAAAACGGAACGAATTGAAGTCGCTACGGGACCCCCTCCCGGTTTCGCCCATTCCGCGCGGCCCCGCGGGCCCGGCTTCCGGGCGGCCGGACCAGGGTCCCGGCCGCCCGGAAGCCGGGCCGGGCGCCGCGACAAAGGCGCGCAGCCCGCCCCCGGGCACCCTCCGAGGCGGAGGACTCAGGTCTCCTTGACGAGCTTCGCGAGCTGCGCCTGCATCGCGGCGAGCTGCGATTTCAGCTCCTCGAGCTCCACGTCCTTGCCCGCCTTCGCCGGGGTCGCGCCCGGGCGCGCGTTCATGCCGGTGGCGAAGGGCGCGAACATGCGCATCGCATTCTCGAACCACTCCATGTTCGAGCGCGCCAGCGCCTCGAAATTCGCAAGCGCGGGATTGGCCTCGAAGGCCGAGCGCACCTGCTCGCGCATCGTTTCCTGGTTGCGGGAGAAGGTCTCCATCGAGGCGTCGAGATATCCCGGAACAAAACCCTGCAGCGTGTCGCCGTAAAGACGGATCAGTTGACGCAGGAAGTTCGCCGGCAACATGGTGGGGCCCTTGGCCTCTTCTTCGAAGATGATCTGCGCGAGGACCGACCGCGTGATGTCCTCTCCGGACTTCGCGTCGTTCACCACGAAATCCTGTCCGTCTCGCACCATCTGCGCGAGGTGGTCGAGCGTGACGTAGCTCGATTTCGCGGTATTGTAGAGGCGGCGGTTCGCGTATTTCTTGATGGTGATCGGCTCGCCCGCGGTTTCGTTCTTTTCGGCCACGCGCGTGTCTCCTGAGTGAATATTGCTCCCTGGCGGCAGCTTATCGTCCGGAACACAGGCCGGGAAGTCTTTTGTCGCAGGCGCGAATTGCCGCGGGGAGCGGACGCTGTTAAGGCGGCTCGGATGATCGAGACGAAGACGCGGGAAGAGACCGGACCGGCGAGGACGCGCCGCGACGGCGCGCGCCCGGCGCCCGGCGCCGCCGCGCCGGAGACGGACGAGCGGGCCCGCGCGGCGCTCTACCTCGACCTCTGGGAACGGCATGTCGCCGGGACGGCGATCGGCGGCCGCGGCATCGCGGCGCCCTGGTTCGCGCGGTGACGGCGGCGCCGGACGCGCCGATCGCCACCGGGACGCCGGACCCCGAGCCCGGGCCGCCGGCGCCGCACCGCCTCGGCGAGCCGAGCCCGCTCATCTTCCATCTCGGCGCCGCGCTCTCGGCCTATACCCAGGCGCTGCTCGCCGCGCCGCGGGCGGATTCGCCGCGGTTCCCCTGGTCGCCCGCCTGCGCGCCGGAGGCCGGCGCGCTCGGGCCCGATCTCGATCAGGTCGAGATCGCGGCCGAGATCGCGGCGCGGCTGCGGGCCACCGTCCGCGGGCTCGAGATCTGGCAGGCGCATCCGTACCGCCGCGACGTGACCGAGCCGCCGGCGCTCTGGGAAGCGGGTTCGGCCCGGCTGCTCGACTATGGCGCGGCGCCCGAGGCGCGCGATCCCTCCGGGCCGCCGGTGCTCGTGGTGCCGAGCCTGATCAACCGCGCCTATGTGCTCGACCTCGGGCCCGGATGGTCGTTCCTGCGCTGGCTGGCGGCCCAGGGCGCGCGGCCGCTCCTGCTCGACTGGGGCGATCCGGGCCCCGAGGAGCGCGGCTTCGACCTCGACGCCTATGGCGCGCGGCGCATCGTGCCCGCGCTCGAGATCGCGGCGCGGCTCGGCGGCGCCCCGGCCGCCCTGCTCGGCTACTGCATGGGCGGGACGCTCGCGGCGGGGGTCGCGGCGCGGCGGCCGGATCTCGTCGGCCGGCTCGCGACGATCGGCGCGCCCTGGGACTTCGCCTCGACCGACGGGATCGCCGGCGGCTTCCGGGCGATCCTGCGCGGCCAGGGCGCGGCCCGGGTCGAGACCATGCTCGACACGACGGGCCAGGCCTTCGGCGCCGTCCCGGTCTCGCTCTTCCAGATGCTCTTCGCCTTCGTCAATCCGATCCAGGCGGCGGTGAAGTTCCAGCGCCTCGCCCGGCTCGACCCGGCGGGCGCGGAGGCCACGCATTTCGTCGCGCTCGAGGACTGGCTCGCCGACGGGATGCCGATGTCGGCCCCGGCGGCGCGCGACCTCCTGGTCGGCTGGCAGATCCGCAACCAGACCGCGCGGCGCGAATGGCGCTTCCTCGGCGCCCCGGTCGACCCCGGCGCGATCGCCGCCCCGGCGCTGGTCTTCGCCGGGCGCAAGGACACGATCGCGCCGCCGGCGCTGGCGGATCCGCTGGCGCGGGCGATTCCGCGCGCCCGGCTCGCTCGTCCGGCGACAGGCCATGTCGGCATGGTCGTTGGATCGCGCGCCCAGGCGGAGGTCTGGCGGCCCGTGGCGGAGTTCTTCGCAGGTCGGGACGGCTGAGCCACGCCCGCGACGGTTGAGGCATGCGGGGACTTGTGCGACGAGGGTAGTGGTGGCGCCGCGCACGAATCGTGCGTAAGCCTCGGGCATGCGGCGGCGCGGTCCGTGAAGGAGGAAGGGATGACCAACATCGTAATCGCCTCGGCGGGGCGAACGGCGGTCGGCAGTTTCAGCGGCAGCTTCGCCAGCGTGCCCGCGCACGATCTCGGCGCGGCGGTGATCCAGGGCGTGCTCGAGCGCGCGGGGGTCGACGCGGCGGACGTGTCCGAGACGATCCTCGGCCAGGTGCTGACGGCGGCGCAGGGGCAGAACCCGGCGCGCCAGGCGCATATCAAGGCCGGCCTGCCGGTCGAGAGCGTCGCCTGGGGCCTCAACCAGGTCTGCGGCTCGGGCCTGCGCGCCGTGGCGCTCGGCGCCCAGCACATCATGCTCGGCGACAGCGAGGTGGTCATCGCCGGTGGCCAGGAGAGCATGAGCATGTCGAACCATGCCGCGCTCATGCGCCCCGGGCAGAAGATGGGCGACATGGCCTTCGTCGACACGATGATCAAGGACGGCCTCTGGGACGCCTTCAACAACTACCACATGGGCGTGACCGCCGAGAACGTCGCCAAGGAATGGCAGATCTCCCGCGAGATGCAGGATGAATTCGCCGTCGGCTCGCAGAACAAGGCCGAGGCGGCGCAGAAGGCGGGCAAGTTCGACGCGGAGATCGTCCCCTACACGGTGAAGACCCGGAAGGGCGACGTGGTCGTCGACAAGGACGAGTACATCCGCCACGGCGCGACGATCGAGGCGATGGCGAAGCTGCGCCCGGCCTTCGCGAAGGACGGCACGGTGACCGCCGCCAACGCGAGCGGGCTCAACGACGGCGCCGCCGCGGTGCTGCTCATGAGCGCGGAGAACGCCGAGAAGCGCGGGATCGAGCCGCTGGCGCGGATCGCCTCCTACGCGACCGCCGGCCTCGACCCGAAGATCATGGGCGTCGGCCCGATCTACGCGAGCCGCAAGGCGCTGGCCAAGGCCGGCTGGAAGGTCGAGGACCTCGACCTCGTGGAGGCGAACGAGGCCTTCGCGGCCCAGGCGCTCGCGGTCAACAAGGACATGGGCTGGGATCCGGCGATCGTGAACGTCAATGGCGGCGCGATCGCGATCGGCCATCCGATCGGCGCCTCGGGCGCGCGGGTGCTCAACACGCTCCTGTTCGAGATGCAGCGCCGCGACGCCAAGAAGGGCCTCGCCACGCTGTGCATCGGCGGCGGCATGGGCGTCGCCCTCTGCGTCGAGCGCCCCTGATCTCGCGGGCGAACCGGCTCCGACGGGGCCGGTTCACTCCTTTCGTCTGGATTGCCGCGCCGGACCACCGCTGTTCTGGTGCGAAGAACAAGACTTCAAATCGGAGGAAATACCATGGGACGTGTGGCGCTCGTGACCGGCGGGTCGCGCGGTATCGGCGCGGCGATTTCGCTCGCCCTGAAGGATGCTGGCTATACCGTGGCCGCGAATTACGCGGGCAACGACGAGGCGGCGAAGAAATTCACCGACGAGACCGGGATCAAGACCTACAAGTGGTCGGTCGCGGATTATGACGCCTGCAAGGCGGGCATCGCCGCCGTCGAGGCCGATCTCGGCCCGGTCGAGGTGCTGGTGAACAACGCCGGCATCACCCGCGACTCGATGTTCCACAAGATGACGCCGGAGCAGTGGAAAGAGGTGATCGACACCAACCTCTCGGGTGTCTTCAACATGACGCATCCGCTCTGGACCGGCATGCGCGAGCGCAAGTTCGGCCGCGTGATCAACATCTCCTCGATCAACGGCCAGAAGGGCCAGATGGGCCAGGCGAACTATTCCGCCGCGAAGGCCGGTGACCTCGGCTTCACCAAGGCGCTGTCGCAGGAGGGCGCCAAGGCCGGGATCACCGTGAACGCGATCGCGCCGGGCTATATCGCGACCGAGATGGTGATGGCGGTGCCCGAGAAGGTCCGCGAATCGATCATCGGCCAGATCCCGGTCGGTCGCCTCGGCGAGCCCGACGAGATCGCGCGGATCGTCGTCTTCCTCGCCGGCGACGACGCGGGCTTCATCACCGGCTCGACGATCACCGCGAACGGCGGCCAGTTCTTCGTCTGAGCCCTGTCTCCAGCGAAAACGCCGAGGGGCACCCGAAGGGGTGCCCCTTTGTCGTCGCGGCGGCGACCCCTCGGAAGGGCCTCAGTGGCCGGCGGTCAGAACGGCGTGACCCCGCGGGTTGTCCCGGGCGACGTGCCGGCCCTCCTTGATCTCCTCGATCAGCTTGGCGATGAACGCGGGCAGGTCGTCCGGATTCCGCGACGTCACCAGTCCGTTGTCGACGATCACCTCCTCGTCGAACCAGCGGGCCCCGGCGTTGACGAGGTCGGTCCGAATCGACGAATAGGACGTGACCTCCCTGCCCTCGACGACGCCGGCCTCCACCAGCATCCATGGCCCGTGGCAGATGGCGCCGATCGGTTTGCCCGCATCCGCGAAATCCTTGACCATCTGGACGGCGGCGGGCTCGGTCCGGAGCTTGTCGGGGTTGATCTGGCCGCCCGGCAGCACGAGCGCGTCGTAATCCCCGGCGCTGGCCTCGGCCAGCGCGCGGTCCACGGGCACGCTGTCTCCCCAGTCGCCATCCGCCCAGCTGCGGATCTCGCCCGATTCCGGCGACACCACGTCCACTCGCGCGCCGGCGGCGCGGAGCTTTTCGAGCGGATCGCGAAGTTCGGAGCGCTCGTAACCGTCGGTGGCGAGGATGGCCACGCGGGCTTTGCTGATCTCAGTCATCAAACGATCTCCCAATGCTTTTTCTGTGGGCAAACCGGCGAGCGCGCGGCCGGTTCCCCGCCGCCCCTTGCCCCGCGGCGGGGAAAGCGGCACATCCAAGGGGACGAGGGCGGAGGCGGGCCATGCGGATCGGCATTCTGGAGACGGGCGAGGTCGCGGAGGATCTGCGCGCGCGGCACGGCGACTATCCGGCGATGTTCCGCGCGCTGCTCTCGGCCGCCGACCCCGCGCTCGAATTCGCCACGGTGCGGGTGGTGGCCGGGGAGATGCCGGCGGCGCCCGGTCAGGCGGACGCCTGGCTCGTCACCGGCTCGCGGCACGGGGTCTATGACGACCTGCCGTGGATCGAGCCCCTCAAGGCCTTCCTGCGCCAATGCCTCGCCGAGCATGTGCCGGTGGTCGGCATCTGCTTCGGGCACCAGATCCTCGCCGAGGCTCTGGGCGGCGAAGTGGTCAAGTCCGATCGCGGCTGGGGCCTCGGCGTGCAGGAGTATGACATCGTCGCGCGGCCGGGCTGGATGGCCGACGCGCCGGCGCGGTTCGCGATGCGCGCGGTGCACCAGGACCAGGTGATCACGCCGCCGCCCGGCACGGTCGTGCTCGCGCGCTCCGGCTTTTGCGACTACGCCGCGCTCGCCTATGGCGATCCCGAGGCGCCGGATGCGATCTCGCTGCAGCCGCATCCCGAATTCGGGCCGGAGTTCATGGCCGAGCTGCTGGCGCTGCGCGCCGGGACCGCCTTTCCGATGGCCGATTTCGAGGCCGCCCAACCCGGCCTCGACCGGCCGGTGGCCGGGGCGGACTGGGCGCGCTGGATCGTCGCCTATCTGCGCCGCGCCGAAGCGGCGCGGGACGCCGCCTGAGCCCTATCGGCCGAGCACGAGCCCGACGACGATTACGCCGAGCCCGAGCGCCGCGAGCGCGACCGAGCCGAGGTTGATCGCGACGAGCTTCTGCAGCCGGTCCTTGACGATCTCGGGCGCCGGCTTGTCGCGACGGATCTCGAAGCCCACGCGGACGCAATAGGCGAGGCCGCCGAGGCCGGCCGCCACCATCAGCGCGCCCAGTATCACGAGCAGTGTCGTCATTCGCGCGGCCCTTCCCCGGTTCGACGCGCCCGGCTTTAGGCGGCGGCCTCCCGCGCCGCAAGGGCCTTGTTCCCGTCCGGACCGGAGGCTAGGGTCCGCGCCGCGTCTGAAAGGGGATCAGGAATTGGACGAGATCATCGAGGATGATGCCCCGTCGGCCTACAAGGTCACGGCGGGAGAGCTCCGGCAGTTCATCGAGCGTTTCGAGCGTCTCGAGGAGGAGAAGAAGGCGATCGCCGAGCACCAGAAGGAGGTCATGGCCGAGGCCAAGGCCCGCGGCTACGACACCAAGGTGCTGCGCAAGCTGATCGCGCTTCGCAAGAAGGATCCGGCCGACGTGTCGGAGGAAGAGGCGATCCTCGAGGTCTACAAGCAGGCGCTCGGCATGTGAGCGGTACGCGCGGCGCGGAGTTGATCCCGCCGCGTGAACAACTCATGCACGAAAAATGTGCGATCGCGGTCGGAAACGGCCCGATTTCGCCGATTCCGCGCATATGTGAAAATCGGTGAGCTTGCGTTTTCTTCGCAGTTGCGGGATGATCTCCATGTCCGAGGGGACAGAGGAGAAACCCTATGCTTGAGCAGTCCAAGACCGAGTTGCTGCGCGCCTCGATCGAAGAAGAGCTGGGCGGGTTCCGGCATTTCGCCGACCTGCCCTCCACCGAGATCGAGGCGATGGCGTCGCGGCTCGTCCGCCTCGTCACCGATCTCGTCGGCGAGGCGCCGGAGAGCCGCGCCGCCTGAGGCCCTCCGGCCTTCCGCCGCGGGTCGTCGCCGCGCGCTAGCCCGGCTGGCGCGCCAGCGCGCGCGCCGCGTCCATCGCCGCGCGCATCCGCTGGATCGAGGCTTCGAGGCCGACGAAGATCGCTTCGCCGATCAGGAAATGCCCGATGTTGAGCTCGGCGATCTCCGGGATCGCCGCGATCGGGCCCACGCTCTCGTAGGTGAGGCCATGGCCCGCGTGCACCTCGAGGCCGAGCCCGGTCGCGAAAGCGGCCATCTCGGTGATGCGCGCCAGCTCGGCGTCGCGCGCCGCCGCGTCGCCCGCGACGGCGGCGTCGCAATAGGCGCCGGTGTGAAGCTCGATCACCGGCGCGCCGATCCGCCGCGCCGCTTCGATCTGGCCCTTGTCGGCGGCGATGAACATCGAGACCCGGGAGCCGGCCCCGGCGAGCGGGGCCACGAAATCGGTGAGCCGCGCCTCGTCGCGCAGGATGTCGAGCCCGCCCTCCGTGGTGCGCTCCTCGCGCTTTTCCGGCACGAGGCAGACGGCGTGCGGGCGGAGCCTGAGCGCGATCGCCGCCATCTCCGCCGTCGCCGCCATCTCCATGTTGAGCGGCAGCGTCAGCTCGGTGGCGAGCGCCTCCATGTCGGCGTCGGTGATGTGCCGGCGATCCTCGCGCAGATGCGCGGTGATCCCGTCGGCGCCCGCGGCCTCGGCCAGCCGCGCCGCGCGCAGCGGGTCGGGCACCGCGCCGCCGCGCGCGTTCCTGACCGTCGCCACGTGGTCGATATTCACGCCGAGCCTCAGCCGTCCGTTGATCGTCATGGTCGTCCCCTTCCGCCGCCGCGAAGGTTACACGCATGCCCGCGCGTAAGGCCAGAGACAGCCCCGCGGCATCACTCGCCGCCGATCTCCGGCGGCCGGATCGAGGCGGCGTCGAGCCGCTCCTTCGCGCGGCGCAGCATCGTCGCCCGGCGCCGCGCCTGATAGGCCGCGACCAGCGGGCGCACCAGATAATAGCAGGCGATCGCGGTGATGATCCCGGGCAGCAGGCCGCCGACGAAATACGGCCAGACCATGTCGTAGAAGAAGAGGTTGAGCTTGCCCCATTGCGCGTGGCCGAAGCCGAACAGGCTGAGCGTGCTCTCCCAGATCCCGACCGCCGCCTGGCTGAAGGCCTCGGCGATCCGGCCGAAGTCGCGGCCGGAGACGCCGTGGCCGAGGATCCGCCGGCCGAGCGTGAGCGACAGGCCGGCGATGATCGGCGTGGTCAGCGGATTGCCGACCAGCGTGCCGATCACGCTCGCGACGATATTGCCGCGCAGCGCCCAGGCGAGGCCCGCGCCGACGAGCAGATGAAAGCCGAACAGTGGGGTGAAGGAGACGAAGGCCCCGCAGGCGAAGCCGAGCGCGATCCGGTGCGGCGTATCCGGCAGGCGCCGGACGCGGTGGCCGAGATACTCGATCCCGCGGCGATACCCCCGGCGAGGGTAGGCCCATTCACGCAGCCGGGAAAGCAGCGGAGGCTTGTCGCGACGCTTGAAGACCATGGCACCCGGCCCGAAGCCCTTTGTCCTCGCGGCCCGAAGGCCATCAACCGCCGGCGGCGGCCTCCTCGGTCGAAGGCGCGCGGTAGCGCCGCGCCTCGGCGACATCCGAATCGGCCTCGAGCGCCGTCAGGATATGGGTGAGGTGTTCCATATCCCGGACCTCCGCGTCTATCAGCAGCCGGTAGAAATCCGGCTTGCGGTCGACGAAGACGATATTGGTGATGTTCGCCCGATGCTCGCCGACCAGCGTGCAGGTGCGGCCGAGCACGCCGGCGTCGTTGGCGATCACCACCTCGACCCGCACCACGTGGTCCGCGTGCGACAGCCCCTCGGCCCAGCGCAGGTCGATCCAGCGGTCGGGCGTGTCCTCGTAGGCGACGAGGCTCGCGCAATCGATCGCATGGATGACCACGCCCTTGCCGCGCACCGCGATGCCGACGATGCGCTCGCCCGGGATCGGGTTGCAGCACGGCGCGGGATGCGCGACCTGGCCGGTGCCGAGCCCGATCACCACCGACTGCTTCGGGTCGATGGTGCGCGGCATGTCCGCCTCGCGGATGAGCTCGGGATAGAGCGTCGCCACGAGATCCTTGCCGGTCATCTCCGCGCCGCCCAACCGCGCCAGCACGTCGTCCGCCTCGTCGAGGCCGAGCCTCCGCGCGGCGGCCTCCAGCGCCTTGTCGGTCGCCTTCTTCCCCACCCGCTCCAGCGAGACGCGGGCGATCTCGCGGCCGAGCCGGACCTGGGTCGCGCGCTGCTCGCCCCGGATCGAGCGGCGGATCGCCGATTTCGCGCGGCCGGTGACGACCATGTCCTCCCAGGAGGGCTGCGGCCGCTGCCCCTCGGCGCGGATGATCGTCACCTGCTGGCCGTTGCGGAGCTTGGTCCAGAGCGGCACGCGCTGGCCGTCGATCTTGGCGCCCACGCAGCTGTCGCCGATCCGGGTGTGGATCGCATAGGCGAAGTCGATCGGGGTCGCTCCCTTGGGCAGGTTCACGACCTCGCCCTTCGGCGTGAAGCAGAACACCTGGTCGGTGAACATCTCGAGCTTCACATGCTCGAGGAAATCGCTCGAATCCTCGCTCGAATCGAACCGCTCGGTGATCGCGCGCAGCCACTGGAACGGGTCGACGGCGAAGGGATTCTCGAACCGCTCGCCATCCTTGTAGGACCAGTGCGCGGCGACGCCGGTCTCGGCCACCGCGTGCATCTCAGCGGTGCGGATCTGCACCTCGACGCGCTTGCCGTCGCGGCCCGAGACGGTGGTGTGGATCGAGCGGTAGCCGTTCGACTTCGGCTGGCTGATGTAGTCCTTGAACCGGCCCGGCACGGCGGTCCAGCGCTGGTGCACGGCGCCGAGCGCGGTGTAGCAGTCCGCGACCGAGTCGGTGATGATGCGGAACCCGTAGATGTCCGAGAGGCGCGAGAAGCCTTCCTTGCGCTCGTCCATCTTGCGCCAGACCGAGAAGGGCTTCTTTTCGCGGCCGAAGACCACCGCCTCGACCTTCGCCTGTTCCAGCGCGACGCGGATGTCCTCGGTGATCTTCGGGATCACGTCGCCGCTCTCGTTCCGCAGCGTCACGAAGCGGCGGATGATCGACTTGCGCGCCTCGGGGTTGAGGATGCGGAACCCGATGTCCTCGAGCTCGTCGCGCATCCACTGCATGCCCATGCGCCCGGCGAGCGGCGCGTAGATCTCCATCGTCTCGCGCGCCTTGCGCGCCTGCTTCTCCGGCCGCAGGTGCCGGATGGTGCGCATGTTGTGCAGCCGGTCGGCGAGCTTCACGAGCAACACGCGCGGATCGCGCGACACCGCCATCAGGAGCTTGCGGAAATTCTCCGCCTGCGCATCCTGGACCGAGGAAAGCTCGAGATTGGTGAGCTTGGTGACGCCGTCGACGAGCTGGGCGATCTCCTCGCCGAAGCGGCGCGCGACCGCGCCATAGGTCGAGCCGGTGTCCTCGATCGTGTCGTGCAGCAGCGCGGTGATGATCGTCGCGTCGTCGAGCCGCTGCTCGGCGAGCAGCATGGCGACGGCGACCGGATGGCTGAAATAGGGCTCGCCGCTGGAGCGGAGCTGGCCGGAATGCATCTCCCGGCCATACTCATAGGCCTCGGCGATCAGCGCCGAGTTGGAATTGGGATTATAGGACCGGACCAGGTCCGTGAGGCTCGTGACCGGAATGATTCCGTCGGGACCCGGCTTGACCGGAATGAGTTCCGCCATGGTCGTCGAGGCCCCTGGGGCGTGATCAGTTCTCGCCCTGAGCTTCCATCAGCGCGCGCAGCAGCCGCTCCTCGGACATGTCGTCCTCGACCGGCGCGTCGTTGCCGATCAGCAGCGCCATGTTGTCCTCTTCCGGCTCGTCGACCTCGATCTGGCGCTGGAAGCTCTCGATCGCGGAATCGCGCAGCTGGTCGGCGGTCAGCGTCTCCTCGGCGATCTCGCGGAGGGCCACGACGGGATTCTTGTCGTTGTCGCGGTCGACGGTCAGCGGCACGCCGGCGGCCAGCGAGCGCGCCCGGTGCGCGGCGAGCATGACGAGCTCGAACCGGTTCGGCACCTTGTCGACGCAATCTTCAACGGTAACGCGGGCCATGGGGCAGCCTCCAGAAGTATCCGAGCGCGAGAAAAACGCTACCTAACCCCCTCGGCCGGAAATGGCAAGGGGCGCGGCCGCGCGGATCACGCTCGTCACAGCTGAGCATGCCCGCGACCCCCGCGCAAGCCCGACGAAGGCGTCAGCCGCGCAGCGGCCGGACCGCGGCCCGATCGGCGGCGGGAAGCCCCGCGAGCATCTCGACAACCGACAGCCCGAGCACCGGGTGCCGCCAGTCGGGCGCCACTTCCGCGAGCGGCGCGAGCACGAAGGCCCGCTCGTGCATCCGGGGATGCGGCAGGATCAGCCGTTCCGGGGCGATGCGCGCCTGATCGTCTGGCGACAAATCGATCCAGCGCCGGACGGTCGCGGGATCGGGCGACACGCGCGTTCCCGCGGCGATGAGATCGAGGTCGCAGGCGCGCGGCCCCCAGCGCCGGTCGCGCCGCCGCCCCAAGCCAGCTTCGATTTCGTGCAGCCTGGCGAGCATTTCCTCTGGCGCGAGCATGCTTTCGACCCGCGCCGCGCCGTTCACGTAGTCGGGCCCGGATCCCGCCGGAAAGGCCGGCGTGCTAAACCATTGGCTGAGTCCGGTCACCATGGTATCGTCGCGGCCCAGAAGCCCGATGGCCGCGCGCAGCGTGTCGACGGGCGCGCCGGCGGGAGAGGTCAGGTTCGCGCCGGCGGCGATGAGAAAGGTTGTCCTGGCCATTATGTGTCTTAACGTAACCGCGTGATGCCGCCGGGAAAATCCGTTTTCAGGGCTTTCGCCGACGGCGGTGACGAAATATAACTCGCGAGGTCCGCGGGGGCGCCCACCCTCGGACCGTCATTGCAGAACCGATTATCATTTCCAAGGAGGCAATCGGGCATGTTCTATCGTGACGAACGGCTTGCGCTGTTCATTGATGGGGCGAACCTATACGCGGCGGCCAGATCCCTCGGCTTCGACATCGACTACAAGCTGCTGCGCACCGAGTTCATGCGTCGTGGAAAGCTGCTCAGGGCTTTCTACTATACCGCGCTTCTCGAGAACGAGGAGTATTCGCCGATCCGGCCGCTCGTCGACTGGTTGAACTACAACGGCTTCGCGATGGTGACCAAGCCCGCGAAGGAGTTCACCGATTCGATGGGCCGCCGCAAGGTGAAGGGCAACATGGACATCGACCTCGCCGTCGACGCGATGGAGATGGCTCCGCATGTCGATCACATCGTGCTCTTCTCGGGCGACGGCGATTTCCGGCCGCTGGTCGAGTCGCTGCAGCGCCAGGGCGTGCGGGTGTCGGTCGTCTCGACCATCCGCTCCAACCCGCCGATGATCGCCGACGAGCTGCGCCGGCAGTGCGACAACTTCATCGAGCTCGACGAATTGCGCGAGGTCATCGGCCGCCCGCCGCGCGGCGAGCAGGCGCACCAGGCGAGCGTCCTCGCCGAGGAAGACGACTGAGCCCACCCGTCCTCCACGCCGAGGGATCACCGCCCCGCCCCGGACGGGCGCGGGGCTGTCATCCCTCGGCGGGACGGATATACTGGGGGCCGCGTCCGGGCACGACGCCGCCGATGTCCAATCGATCCGCGAGACCCCATGGCTGAACCCCTTGCCCTCTATCTCGCCGCGCCGCGCGGCTTCTGCGCCGGCGTCGACCGCGCGATCAAGATCGTCGAGATGGCGCTCGTGAAATGGGGCGCGCCGGTCTATGTCCGGCACGAGATCGTCCATAACAAATACGTGGTCGACGAGTTGCGCGCGCAGGGCGCGGTCTTCGTCGAGGAGCTGTCGGACTGCCCGCCCGACCGGCCGGTGGTCTTCTCCGCCCATGGCGTGCCGAAGGCGGTGCCGGCCGAGGCGGAGCGGCGCCAGATGCTCTACGTCGACGCGACCTGCCCCCTGGTCTCCAAGGTGCATATCGAGGCCGAGCGGCACCACCAGAACGGCCTTCGCATGATCATGATCGGCCATCGCGGCCATCCGGAGGTGATCGGCACGATGGGCCAGCTGCCGCCGGGGGTCGTGACGCTGGTCGAGACGGTCGAGGACGTGGCCACGCTGACGCCGGAGGATCCGGACCGGCTCGCTTTCATCACCCAGACGACGCTGTCGCTCGACGATACCGCCGAGATCATCGCCGCGCTGCGCGCCCGGTTCCCGAACATCGCCGGGCCGCGCAAGGAGGACATCTGCTACGCCACCACCAACCGCCAGGAGGCGGTGAAGGCGATGGCGCCCAAGATCGAGGCGCTGCTGGTGATCGGCGCGCCGAATTCCTCGAATTCGCAGCGGCTGGTCGAGGTCGGGCGCCGCGCCGGCTGCGCCTATTCCCAGCTGGTGCAGCGCGCCTCCGACATCGACTGGCGCGCGATCGCCGGCGCGAAGGCGGTCGGCATCACCGCCGGCGCCTCGGCGCCGCAGGTGCTGGTCGAGGAGGTGATCGACGCCTTCAAGGCGCGCTACGACGTGACCGAGCATCTGGTCGAGACCGCGCGCGAGGACGTCGAGTTCAAGGTGCCGCGCGTGCTGCGCGACAAGGTCGCATGACGCGGGTTCCGCGCCCCGCGCTGGTCATCGGCTGGCTGGGCCTTCTCCCCTTCCTCTACGCCGTCGGGCTGCTCTTCTCGACCCCGGGGCGCCTGCCGACCCTCGGTCTCGCGGCGTCGAGCCCGGAGGGCGGGCTCTACATGCTCGAGCGGCTCGGCGCGGTGATCCTCGCCTTCATGGGCGGCTGCCTCTGGGGCTTCTCCTCTTCGCCGCCGCGCATCCCGACCTACGCGCTGCTGCTCGCCTCCGGGATCCCGGCGGTCGCGGCCTTCGTCGCGATCCAGCCGAACGCGTCGCGCAGCTGCGTCTTCCTCGCCTTCGGCTTCGCGATCCTGCAGGCGATCGACATCGTGTTCCAGCGGCTCGGCGTCGCGCCGGATTACTGGCTCACGCTGCGGCTGCCGCTGACGGCGGGGGTGATGACCTGCCTGCTGATCGGGGCGCTGCATGGCTGAGCTCTTCGCCTATACCGACGGCGCCTGCTCGGGGAACCCCGGGCCCGGCGGCTGGGGCGCGCTGCTCGTCGCGAGGGACGGCGACGCGGTCGTGAAGACGCGCGAGCTCATGGGCGGCGAGGCGATGACCACGAACAACCGCATGGAGCTCATGGCGGCGATCGCCGCGCTCGAGGCGCTGTCGCGCGCGACCGAGCTCACGATCGTCACCGATTCGAACTATCTGCGCGACGGCGTGACCAAGTGGATCCACGGCTGGCGCCGGAACGGCTGGAAGACCGCCGACAAGAAGCCGGTGAAGAACGAGGACCTCTGGCGCCGGCTCGACACCGCCCAGGCGCGGCACACCATCCGCTGGGACTGGGTCAAGGGCCACGCCGGCCATGTCGAGAACGAGCGCGCCGACGAGCTGGCGCGGACGGGGATGGCGCCGTTCAAGCCGGCGAAGGCGAGGGCCGCCGGCTGACCCCTTCGGCTCAGCCGAGCCGGACCCCGGCCCGCACCGGGAAGCCGCGCAGCACTTCCTCGCTCGGCGCCCCGCCCTTGCCGGCGCGCTGCAGCCGGAGCACGCGGATCGCGCCCTCTCCGCAGGCGATCTCGAGCGCGTCGTCGATCGCCGTGCCGGGCGCCGCGCCGCCGGGCGTGTCCCGCGCCACCGCCGAGAGCAGGAGCTTAACCCGCTCGGCGCCGATCTCGCACCAGGCGCCGGGAAAGGGCGAGAGGCCCCGGATCTGACGGTCGACCTCGACCGCGCTCCGGCTCCAGTCGATCCTCGCCTCGGCCTTCTCGATCTTGCGCGCGTAGGTCACGCCCTCGGCGGATTGCGGCACCGGGTGGAGCGTGTCGAGCCGGTCGAGCGCCTCGACGATCAGCCGCGCGCCCATCTCCGACAGCCGGTCGTGCAGCGTGCCCGCGGTATCCTCGGGCCCGATCCGCGTCCGCGCCTCGAGCCAGACCGGGCCGGTGTCGAGCCCCGCCTCCATCCCCATGATCGCGACGCCGGTTTCGGCGTCGCCGGCGAGGATCGCGCGCTGGATCGGCGCGGCCCCCCGCCAGCGCGGCAGGAGCGAGGCGTGGATGTTGAGGCACCCTCGGGCCGGCGCCCCGAGCACGGCGACCGGCAGGATGAGCCCGTAGGCGACCACCACGGCGAGATCGGCGCCCAGCGCGGCGAAGGCTTCCTGCTCGGAGGGATCGCGGAAGTTCAGCGGCGCGCGCACCGGAATGCCGAGCGCCGCGGCCGCCTCGGCGACCGGGCTCGGCCGGGCCTTCTGGCCCCGACCGGCCGGGCGCGGCGGCTGGGTGTAGACGCAGGCGATCTCGTGCCCGGCCGCGGCGAGCGCGCGCAGCGGCGGCACGGAGAAATCGGGGGTTCCCATGAAGATGAGCCGCATCGGTCCTCCGTTCGGTCAGCCGGCGGGACGCCGCGCGACGATCAGGCCCGGGCCTTCTCGCGCTTCAGCTTCTTCATCTTGTTAGTGATCATCGACCGGCGGATCGGGCCGAGGTAGTCGATGAAGAGCTTGCCGTTGAGATGATCGAGCTCGTGCTGGACGCAGACGGCGGGGCGGTCGTGGAACTCTTCCTCGCGGACGTGCCCCTCGAGGTCCATCCAGCGCAGCCGCACGACGGCGGGCCGGGTGACCTCCTCGAAAATGTCGGGGATCGAGAGGCAGCCCTCCTCGCTGGTCTCCGTCTCCTCCGAGGACCATGTGATCACCGGATTGAGGAACACCATCGGATCGGGCGCGTCGTCCTTGCCGGCGCAGTCCATCACGAAGACCTGCTTCATCACGCCGATCTGCGGCGCGGCGAGGCCGATGCCGGGCGCGTCGTACATGGTCGCGAGCATGTCGTCGGCGAGCTGGCGCAGCCCGGCGTCGACGCCGCGCACCGGCGCCGCCACCTTGCGCAGGCGCGGGTCGGGATGGATCAGGATCGGACGGAGCGAGGCCATGCAGGCGAGATAGGCGATGGCGGGCCGGTTGACAAGCGCCGCCGCCCGGCGGGGGTTGCGCCCGCGCCCGGCGTCGTGAAGATGGCCGGGAGCGAAGCAAGGAACCCCCGACATGTTCGATTTCGACGAGATCATCGACCGCCGCGGCACGCATTGCGCGAAGTGGGACATGATGGAGTCGGTCTACGGTGTCTCGCCCGACGACGGGATCGCGATGTGGGTCGCGGACATGGACTTCCGTCCGCCGCGCGAGGTGACCGAGGCGCTCCGGGCCTCGGTCGAGCACGGGGTCTTCGGCTATTTCGGCGACGACCGCGCCTACCGCGCCGCGATCACCGGCTGGATGGGGCGGCGGCACGGCTGGGAGGTCGATCCCGACTGGATCGGCACCTCGCACGGGCTGGTCGCGGGCGTGGCGCTCTGCCTCGAGGCCTTCACCGAGAAGGGCGACGGCGTGATCCTGTTCACGCCGGTCTATCACGCCTTCGCGCGGATCATCAAAGCGAACGAGCGGGTCGTGGTCGAGAGCCCGCTCGTGAACCGCGACGGCCGCTACGAGATGGATCTCGCGGCGCTGGCGGGCCAGCTCACCGGGGCCGAGCGGGCGGTGATCCTCTGCTCGCCGCACAATCCCGGCGGCACGGTCTGGATCGCCGCCGAGCTCAGGGCGCTGGCCGAGTTCTGCGCCGCGCATGACCTGCTGCTGATCTCCGACGAGATCCACCACGACCTGGTGCTGCCCGGCCATCGCCACACGGCCGCGCCGCTGGCGGCGCCCGAGCACGCCGACCGGATCGTGATGCTGACCGCGACCAGCAAGAGCTTCAACCTCGCGGGCGGAATGACCGGCAACGTCATCATCTCGAACCCCGAGCTGCGCGCGAAATTCCTCAAGGCCCAGGCGGCGGCCGGCGCCTCGCCCAACCGGTTCGGGATCCTGATGGCGACCGCGGCCTATCGGCACGGCGACGCCTGGATCGACGCGGTGACCGCCTATATCGCGGGCAACGCCGCGATCTTCGACGAGGGCGTCGCCGCGATCCCGGGCGCGGTCTCGATGAAGCTCCAGGCGACCTATCTCGCCTGGGTCGACTTCAACCCGCTCGGCATGGGCGAGGACGAGGTGAAGGCGCGGGTCGAGGGCAAGGCGCGGATCGCGGTCAACCATGGCCCCACCTTCGGTACCGGCGGCGAGGGCTTCCTGCGGTTCAACCTCGCGACGCCCCGGTCGCGCGTGGTCGAGGCGGTAAGCCGGCTGCGCGAAGCCTTCGCCGATATCCAGTAGCGGCGGACCGAGACGAAAGCCTCCACACGTTTGGACGCGTTGACGGGTCCGGAGCCGATCGCTACCAATCTCGCGCAAGATTATTGCGAGATCGTCGCGAGAAAGGACTCTTCATGAGCTTCACGATTCCGCCCAGCCCGCCCGCGCGCCCGAACCGGTGCCAGCTTTTCGGCCCGGGCTCGCGCCCGGAGCTCTTCGAGAAGCTGGCGACCTCCGACGCGGATGTGATCAACATCGACCTCGAGGACAGCGTCTCGCCGGCCGACAAGGCGCAGGCGCGGATCAACACCATCAAGGCGATCAACGACATCGACTGGGGCAAGAAGACGCTCTCGGTCCGGATCAACGGCCTCGACACCGAGTTCTGGTACAAGGACGTGGTCGACCTGATGGAGCAGACCAACGGTCGGCTCGATCTCATCATGATCCCGAAGGCGGGCACGGCCGCCGATCTCTACGCCGTCGACGCGCTCGTGTCCTCGATCGAGCTCGCGAAGAAGGCCACCAAGCGGATCGGCTTCGAAGCGATCATCGAGACCGCGATGGGCTTCGCCAACGTCAAGGAAATCGCCGCCGCCTCGAAGCGGCTGCAGTCGCTGCACCTCGGCGCGGCCGATTTCGCCGCCTCGATGGGGATGCAGACCACCGGCATCGGCGGCACCCAGGAAGGCTACTATGTCCTGCCGCCGAAGGACGCCGAGGGCCCGCGCACCCCGGCCTACGGCGATCCGTGGCATTCGGTGGTCTCGGCGATCGTCGCCGCCTGCCGCGTGAACGGCGTGCTGCCCGTCGAGGGGCCGTTCGGCGACTTCAACGACGATGACGGCTTCATCGCCCAGGCGCGGCGCGTCGCGACCATCGGCATGGTCGGCAAATGGGCCATCCACCCGAAGCAGGTGGCGCTCGCCAACCAGGTCTTCACCCCGTCCGAGAAGCAGGTGACCGAAGCCCGCGAGATCCTCGAGGCGATGAAGGAGGCGGAGCGGACCGGCCAGGGCGCGACGACCTACAAGGGCCGTCTCATCGACCTCGCCTCGATCCGCCAGGCCGAGGTGATCGTGAAGCAGGCGGATATGATGACCGCCTGACACCGCGCAAGGCGCGACCGACAATGGGGGCCCCGGCGCGCGCCGGGGCCCGTTTCGTCGCGGCGGCGCGGTCTCGCCCCGGCCGTGTTGCATTCCGGCCTCCGCCGCTCAATATACGGCTCCGAACGGACGGAGCGGACATGCAGAACTATCTCGACTTCGAAAAGGGCCTCGCCGAGATCGAGGGCAAGGCCGAGGAGCTCCGCGCGCTCGGCCGCAAGAACGCCGAGATGGACGTCGAGGAGGAAGCCGCCGCGCTCGACAAGAAGGCGGTCTCGCTGCTCGACGAGCTTTACCGCAACCTCGACGCCTGGCGGAAATGCCAGGTCGCGCGGCATCCCGACCGGCCGCACTGCAAGGATTACATCGACGGGCTCTTCACCGAATGGACCCCGCTCGCCGGCGACCGGGCCTTTTCGGACGATCACGCGGTGATGGGCGGGCTCGCCCGGTTCAACGACCGCCCGGTGATGGTGATCGGCCTCGAGAAGGGCCACGACACCAAGACGCGGATCGAGCACAATTTCGGCATGGCCAGGCCCGAAGGCTATCGCAAGGGGATCCGGCTCATGGATCTCGCCGACCGGATGGGCCTGCCGGTGATCGCGATCGTCGACACGCCCGGCGCCTATCCCGGCAAGGGCGCCGAGGAGCGCGGCCAGGCCGAGGCGATCGCCCGTTCCACCGAGAAATGCCTCCAGCTCGGCGTGCCGCTGATCTCGATCATCATCGGCGAGGGCGGCTCGGGCGGCGCTGTGGCCTTCGCGACCGCGGACCGGCTCGCGATGCTCGAGCATTCGATCTATTCGGTGATCTCGCCCGAGGGCTGCGCCTCGATCCTGTGGAAGGATTCCGAGAAGATGAAGGAGGCGGCCGAGGCGCTGCGCCTGACCGCGCAGGACCTGCTGGCGCTCGGCGTGGTCGACACCGTGGTGCCGGAGCCACGCGGCGGGGCGCAGCGGAACAAGGCCGAGACCGTCGCCCGCGTCGGCGCCGCGATCGCCGACCTGCTCGGCCAGGTGAGCGGCAAGAAGCCCGCCGAGCTGCGCAAGGCGCGGCGGCGGAAGTATCTCGACATGGGGCAGAAATCGCTCGTGGCCTGAGCCGGGGCGGAACCGCCGCGCAAAAGGAAGGTGGGCGGAATCGCCCACCCTACGCGCCGCGCCGCGGCGACAGCTCGGAAATCGGGTCAGGCCCGGGGTGGCGCGGCCTCCGGGACGGGCTCCTCGGGCGCGGGAAGCACGAATCCCGCCTCGCGCATCAGCCGGTCGGAGTTTTCCTCCACCACCGCCTCGATCCGGCGCATGAAGTCGGAGATCCGGAGCCCGGGCTCGATCGGCGGCAGGAACTCGACCACCGCCAACCCCGGATGCCGGTAGCGGCTGCGCCGCGCCCAGAAGACGCCGACGTTGGTCGCCGCCGGGACGCAGGTCTTGCCGAGCCGCTCGTAGAGCACGCCGGCGCCGACCTTGTAGGGCAGCTTCGCCCCCGGCAGCGTCCGGGTGCCCTGCGGATAGATCACCAGCTGGTGCGGCGTGGCATCGCGCTCTACATCCGCGACCATCGCCTTCATCGCCTTCGCCTTCTTGCCGCGATCGACCGGCGTCGAGCCGATCCGGAGCGCGTAGAGCCCGAGGATCGGCGCCCAGCGCAGCTGCTTCTTCATGATGAAGCGCACCCTCGGCAGGTGATAGGCGAGGATCATGATGTCGAGGAAGGACTGGTGCTTCGAGACGACGATCACGTCGCCGGTCGGAACCTCGCCCCGGACCTCGACGCGCAGGCCGCAGATCACCCGCAGCAACCAGAAGGTGGCGCCGCAATAGGCCTTGATCGCGCGGTAGGCGCCATCGACGGACCAGAGCGCCATCGGGGCGCAGAGAATGCCCATGACCGCCATGAGCGCGTACATGAGCACGTCGAAGAGGAGCGAGCGGAGCAGGCGCATCAGGGTCAGCTCCAGCGACGCAGGCTCGCCCGCGTGCTCCATCGCGTGACGAGGAAGGCGACGAGACCGGCGATGATCGGGACGAGGACGGGCAGCGCCCAGTGCCAGCCGTGCAATCCGAGGCCGACGAGGAAGAACCCCTGCTCGTCCGCCTGGGGCAGCGCCGCGAGCAGCCCGAGGCCGAGCCCGCCGCCGATGACCGCGCCGGTGAGGGCGCGCAGCGTCAGCCGGCGGGTGAAGGCGTCGGAGATATAGCCGTCGCGCGCGCCGATCAGGCGCAGCGTCTGAATCACCTGCCCGTTCGCGCTGACCGCCGCCCGCGCCGCGAGGCCGATCACCGCGCCGAGCGCCACGGCGGTGAGGCCGAGGCAGACGAGGGCGAAGATCCGGAGCCGGCGGGCCGTGGTGACGAGCGGCTGGCGCCAGGCGGCGTGGTCGTCGAAGACCGCGCCCGGCGCCTCGCCCGAGAGCCGCAGCGCCAGGCTCTCGGCGTTGAGCTCGGTCCGGTCGGTCGTGACCTCGATCATCAGCGGCAGCGGCAGCGTCTCGACCGCGAAGCCGGGGCCGAGCCAGGGCTCGAGCAGCGCCTTCTGCTCCTCGAGCGTGACGACCCGGACCGCGACGATGCCCGGCGTGGTGCGCAGCACGTTGAGCGCGGCGCGCGCCTGGGCCTCGACCTCGTCCTGCGGCGCGAAGATCTGCAGCGTCGCGTCGCGCGCGAGCTCTCCGGCCCAGGAGTCGGCGAGCCGGCCGGCGGCGAGCGCGAGCGCGAGCGCGAGCACGGCGAAGAAGGCCATCACCGCCGCGAGAAAGCCGACCGAGACCGCCGCGCGCGCGCCGCGCGGCACCACGCGGTCGGCGAAGGGATCGCCGCGCAGGAACCGGCCGAGCGCGCTCACAGGTCGGCTCCGGCGAGCCGGACTTCACCCTGGGCGATCCGGAGCACCCGGGCCTGGACCCGCGCCTTGGCGGCCCGGATCAGGTTCATGTCATGGGTGGCGATCAGCACGGTCTTCCCCATGCGGTTGAGCTCGATCAGCAGGGCGAGGATGCGCTGCGCCATGTCCCAGTCGACGTTGCCCGTAGGCTCGTCGGCGAGGATCACCTCGGGGCTCAGGATGACGGCGCGGGCGAGGGCGGCGCGCTGGCGTTCGCCCCCCGAGAGCTCGGGCGGCGGCGCGTCGACCCGGTCGGTGAGGTCGACCCATTGGAGCAGCGCGCGCAGGTCGTCGGCCCGCTCCTTTGGATCGATCCCGTTCACGGTCAGCGGCAGCGCGATGTTCTCGAACAGCGGCAGGTGGTCGAGGAACTGGCAATCCTGGTGAACCACGCCGACCTTGCGGCGCAGGTCGGCGATCGCGTCGCGCTCGTTCGGCCCGATCGACCGGCCGAAATAGCGGATCTCGCCCTCGGTCGCGGCGAGATCGAGATAGCAGAGCCGGAGCAAGGTGGTCTTGCCGGCGCCGGACGGTCCCACCAGGAACTGGAACGACCCGGGCGCCAGGGTCAGCGTCATGTCGCGGAGAACGGCGTGCTCGCCATAACTGAACCCCGCCTGCTCGAATTCGATCACCTGGTCCTCCGCGGGCAGCGCGGCTGATTTATACCGCCGTGACCGGTCAGCGCAACGGGCCGCTCCCCGGGGCGAACGAGGGGGCGATCCTTGGAATGCGGTTTTGCCGGGGCTAGATAGGGAAGACCTGATTCGCCGGTCGCGCCCGCCGCGCTCGGCCCTGTGCGAGGCTCGCCATGCGTCTGACCTGCCCCAATTGCGGCGCCGAATACGACGTCCCCGAGGGGCTGATCCCGCCGGCCGGCAAGCATGTGCAATGCTCGGCCTGCCACACGCGCTGGTTCCGGCGCGGCGAGGCGCGGGAGGAGCTGTCCGAGGACGAGATCCTGCGCAAGCTCGAGACCCGCGGCGCGCGGCCCGGCCCCCGGGCGGTGCCGAGCGGCGGCGCGGAGGGGGCGATTCCCTTCCCGGTCCGCGCGGCGCCCGAGCCGGAGGCGGACCCCGAGCCCGCGGCGCCGTCCGAAGTCGTCGTCGCCCCGGAGCCCGAACCGGAGCCCGAGCCCGAGACACCGCCGGCGGCGCCCGGCCCCGCGCCCTATCGGCTGGTTCCAGACCGGGGCGCGGCGAATCCGGCGGCCGAGCGCCCGGAGGCGCGCGAGGCGGCGCCGGTGATCGCGCCGCCGCCGCCGGCGAAGCCCGCCGCGACCGCGACGCCGGCCGCGCCGTCGGCGGCCTCGCGGGCCGCGGCGGAGACGAGGAGCGCGCCGGGCCTCGCCCCGGCCCGGAGCGAGGCCCCCGCCGATTCGCGCGGCGCCGCCGGGGAGCCCGGCGAGCCCCGGGGCGCGGCGCCCCGGACCGCGCCGCGCATCGAGCTCGCCGATCCGGCCGAGGCGCCGCCGCGCGCGCCGCGCCGGCGCGGGCGCTTCCTGCCCGGCTTCATCCTCGCGCTGCTGGTCGTGGGCCTGGCCTTCGAAGTCTATATATGGCGCGCCCCGCTCGCCGAGCAGATCCCCGCGGCGGCGCCGGTGATCGAGGGCTACGCCGACGGCGTCGACGCGGCGCGCGAGTGGCTCGGCACCCGCTTCGGCCGCCCGCCGGCGGAACCGGCCGGGTAGCCCGACCGCCTCAGAACTGGTCGAGCAGGCGCCGCAGGTAGTCGAGCTCGAGCTGGGGCCGGAACTGTTCCCCGGCCCGGCGGCGGATCTCGTCGAGCAGCGCCCGCCCGCGCGCGATCGAATCGGCGTCGGGCACCATGCCGTCCTGCCCGCCGATCCCGCCGCGCGAGCCGAGCGGCCGGCCGAGCGGGTCGCGGCCGTTCTCGGCCTGCGACTGCGCGTTCTGGCCCTCGCCCTGCTGCTGGCCGTTCTCGGCGCCGCGCATCTCCTCGGCCATCTCGCGCATCCCGTCGCGCAGCCGGTCGATCGCCTCCGCCTGCTGGTCGAGCGCGCCGGAGGCGTCGCCCTGGTTCAGCCGGTCGCGCGCCTCGCCCATGTTGCGCTCGGCCTCGCGCATCGCCTCGCGGGTGCCTTCGCCGGCCTCGCCGGGCAGGCCCTCGCGCATCTCGTCCATCAGCTGGCGCAGCGCCTCCTGGCGGCGGGCCAGCTCCTCGGCGCCCTGGCCCCGCTCGCCCCGCCCCTGACCGCGTTCGGCCTGGTCCTGGCCCTGCTCGCCGTTCTCGCCCGGCTGGCCGTCCATCGGATCGCCCTCGCCCTGGCCCATCCGGTTCTCGCGGAACCGGCGCTGCAGCTCCTGGAACGATTCATCGGCGAGGCCCTGCTGCTCGCGCAGCGCGTCGGCGAGGCCCTGCATCGTCTGCTGGCCCTGGCTGCCCTGCCCCTGGCCGTCGCCCTGGCCCTGGGTGATCTGCATCTGCATGTTGTCGAGCAATTGCTGCAGCATGCTCAGGAGCTGCTCGGCCTCCGCCTTGCGGCCCTGCTCGGACAGCTCCTGGATCTGGCGCATCAGCTCCTGGATCTGGTCCTGGCTCATGGTCTGGCCCGGCGGCGGCGCCTCGGCCCGCTGCTGCTCGCCGCGCTCGATCGCCTCGCGCGCCATCTGCTCCATGTAGTCGCGGGTCGCATCGCGCAGCTCGTCCATCAGCCGGGCGATCTCGTCGTCGGAGGCGTCGTTGCGCAGCGCCTCGGACAGCCGCTCGCGCGCGCGGTCGAGCCGCTCCTTCGCCGAGCCGAGGCTGCCGTCCTCGATCAGCAGCGCCGCCTGCCACAGCGCCTCGGCCACCTCGTCGGTGACCTCGGCCGCCTTGCCGTCGGCGTTGGCGCCGGCGAGCTGGCGGATCGCGGCGCGGGTCATCAGATAGGCCCGCGGGCTGGAGAACAGCCCCTCGGGCTCATAGGTGACGGCGCGCAGCACCCGCGTCACCCGCGTCGCGTTGGCGGGCGACCAGAGCAGATCGCGCCGCTGCTCGATCAGCGCGGCGGCGATCGGGTCGTAGAAGGAACGGCCGGGCAGCACGGTCGCGATCGGACCGCTGTCGCCGCGCTGGCCGACCGCGTCCTCCGCGGTCAGGGTCAGCGTGACCGGCAGGCCGGCATAGGGGCTCTTCGAGAAATCGTCGACCAGCGTCTCCTGGACCTCGGTGCCGGCGCCCGTCATCGGCATCGGCAGGTCGATGACCATCGGCTCGCGTGGCGCCGGGTCGATCGCGAGCCCGTAACGCCGGTCGACGCGGGACAGGTCGAGCGTCACCTCGGCCCGGGCGGCGGTGACGCCGTGATCGTCATGGGCCGAATAGGCGATCCGGGTCTTGCCCGCCTCGACCGGCTCGACCGGCTGCGCCAGCGTGATCGTCGGGGCCTGGTCGGGCTCGGCCGCGAAGCTCCAGTGGCCGAGCGCGCCGCCGCCGCGGGTCAGCGTGACGCCGCCGTCGCGGCGCACCTCGAATTCCGCGCTGGAGATCCCCGGCGCGGTCTCGGCGAGCGCGGCCGGCGCGCCGCCCGACACCTCCTCGGACAGAGCGAAATCCGATCCCTCGCCGCCATAGACGCGGATCGTGACCCTGGTCCCGGCCGGGACGCTGACCGGCCCCTCTGGGCGGATGTCGGGAAGATAGAGCGTCGGCCGCCCGGTATAGGCCGGCGGCTCGGCCCAGCCCTCGAAGCTCGGCCCGGTCGCGACCTGCGGCCCGGTCGCGGGCTTGATCGCGGCGCCGACGCCGCGCAGCCCCTCGCCGCCGGCGAAGATGAGCGCCGCCCCGAGCAGGACCAGCGCCGCGAGGCGCAGCGCCCAGGGATCGCGGCTCGCGAGCCGCAGGTCGGGCGGCACCGGCTTCGCGAGCGACGCCGCGCGGCGCATCCGCGCGAGATGCGCGGCCCAGACGGCGCGCGCGCCCGCGTCCTCGGTGCCGAGCGCCTGCGCGTCCTCGAGCGCGGCGAGCGGCGTGCCGGCGAGCGTCGCGTCGACGCGATCGCGCGCGTCCCGCGCGCTCGGCCAGCGCAGGCCCCGGAACCCGCGCCATGCCAGATAGAGGGCGGCGGCGGCGAAAACCGCGAGCACGGCGTACATCTGGACCCGGGTCAGGGCTTCGGGAAGCCCGAAGGCGATCACGGACCAGAACACGGCGACGAGCGAGCCCAGCGGCCAGAAAGCACGCAGAAGCGTCTCGACCACCATTCCCGCGCGCGTCCGGCGCAGGGTTCCGATCAGTTTCGGGTCCTTCGGGTCGTCGTCCGCGCCGCTCTGCCTCATCCGCCTCGCTTCCGGGGCGCGGGGAGCCGGGACATCCGGGCCCGCGGGATTCTAGTCGATCCAGTCGGGGATGGTATCGCGGTTCAGCATTTCGTCAAAGCTCGGTCGCGCGCGCACCACGGCGAAGTGATCCCCGGAGACCAGCACCTCGGGCACCAGCGGCCGCGAATTGTATTCCGAGGACATCACCGCCCCATAGGCGCCCGCCGAGCGGAAGGCGACGAGGTCGCCCTCGCCGAGCGGCGGCATCGGCCGCTCGCGCGCGAAGGTGTCGCCGGTCTCGCAGACCGGGCCGACCACGTCGACCGGCGCGCGCTCGACGCCGACGGGCGGCTCGGCGACCGGGACGATCTCGTGGAAGGCCTCGTACATCGCCGGGCGGACCAGATCGTTCATTGCCGCGTCGAGCACGAGGAAATCGCGCCCCTCGCCCCGCTTCAGCCAGATCACCGAGGCGAGCAGCACGCCGGCGTTGCCGACGATGAGCCGCCCCGGCTCGATCTCGATCTCGCAGCCGAGATGGCCGAGCGTCTCGCGGATCACCTGGCCGTAGTCGAACGGCAGCGGCGGCGCCTCGTTGTCGCGGCGATAGGGGATGCCGAGCCCGCCGCCGAGGTCGAGCCGGCGGATGTCGTGCCCGTCGGCCCGGAGCGCCGCGGTCAGCTCGGCCACCTTGGAGAAGGCCGCCTGATAGGGCGCGAGCTCGGTGAGCTGGCTGCCGATATGGACGTCGATCCCGACCACCTCGATCCCGGGCAGGCGGGCGGCCTCGGCGTAGACGTCGCGGGCGCGGGCGATCGGGATGCCGAACTTGTTCTCGGACTTGCCGGTCGCGATCTTGGCATGAGTCTTCGCGTCCACGTCCGGATTGACCCGGATCGCGATCGGCGCGCGCTTGCCCATCCCGGCGGCGATCCCGGACAACGCGAAGAGCTCCGGCTCGGATTCGACGTTGAACTGCCGGATGCCGTGGCGGAGCGCGTAGGTCATCTCCTGCCGCGTCTTGCCGACGCCCGAGAAGACGATCTTCTCGCCCGGGACGCCGGCGGCGCGGGCGCGGACGTATTCGCCGCCCGAGACCACGTCCATCCCGGCGCCGAGATTGGCCATCACGCGCAGCACGGCCTGGTTGGAATTGGCCTTCATCGCGTAGCAGATCAGGTGGTCCATCCCCGCCAGCGCCTCCTCGAAGACGCGGTAGTGCCGGGTCAGCGTCGCCACGGAATAGACATAGACCGGCGTGCCGACCGCGCGGGCGATCTCGGTGAGGGCGACGCCTTCGGCGTGCAGCACGCCGTCGCGGTAGAGAAAGTGATCCATCCGACGCCCTTCCATCCGCGTGCGACCGCCGGTGACTAGCCGGGGCGGCGCGGGGAATCAAGCGAGCGGCGGCGGGCCTCAGCCGGTGGGCAGGTCGGCCTGCGGCCGCGCCGGCGCCTCGACGGGCGACGGCCCGCCGCTCGGCGTCTTGGGCGCGGCCTTGATGCCGCAACCGGCGAGCGCGAGCAGCGCGGCGATGAGCGCCGCGCGGGTCACGCGGCGTCCCCAGGGAAGGTCTCGCGCCAGCGCGCGATCTGGAGCCGGACCTGGGCGGGCGCGGTGCCGCCGTGGCTGACCCGGCTCGCGACCGAATTCTCGACGCCGAGGACCTCGTAGACCTCGGCGGTGATGCCGGGATGGACGGCGGTCATCTCGGCGAGGCTGAGCTCCGGCAGGTCGATCCCGCGCTCCTCCGCCCGGCGCACCAACGCGCCCGTCACGTGATGCGCGTCGCGGAACGGCAGGCCGAGCGCGCGCACGAGCCAGTCGGCGAGGTCGGTCGCGGTCGAGAAGCCGCTCGCCGCCGCCGCGCGCAGCCGCTCGACGTTCGGGCGCATGTCGCCCACCATGCCGGTCATCGCCGCGAGCGCCAGCATCAGGCTGTCGGCGGCGTCGAAGACCTGCTCCTTGTCCTCCTGCATGTCCTTGGAATAGGCGAGCGGCAGGCCCTTCATCACCGTGAGCAGCGCCACGAGCGCGCCGTTGATCCGCGCGACCTTGGCCCGGATCAGCTCGGCCGCGTCCGGGTTCTTCTTCTGCGGCATGATCGAGGAGCCGGTCGAGAACCGGTCCGAGAGCGTCACGAAGCGGAACTGCGCCGTCGACCAGATCACCAGCTCCTCGGCGAGGCGGCTGAGATGGGTCGCCGCGAGGCTCGCCGCCGAGAGGAATTCGAGCGCGAAGTCGCGGTCCGAGACCGCGTCGAGCGAATTCGCCATCGGCCGGTCGAAGCCGAGTTCCTGCGCGGTGAAATGCCGGTCGATCGGGAACGAGGTCCCGGCGAGCGCGGCGGCGCCGAGCGGGCTCTCGTTCATCCGCGCGCGGGCGTCGACGAAGCGCCCCCGGTCGCGCGCCAGCATCTCGACATAGGCGAGCATGTGGTGGCCCCAGGTCACCGGCTGCGCCACCTGCAGATGGGTGAAGCCGGGCATGACGACCTCCGCGCCCGCCTCGGCCTGGGCGAGCAGCGCGCGCATCAGCGCCTCGATGCCCTCGATCGCCGCGTCGCACTGGCCGCGGACCCAGAGCCGGAAGTCGGTCGCCACCTGATCGTTGCGCGAGCGGGCGGTGTGCAGCCGGCCGGCGGCCTCGCCGATCAGCTCCTTGAGGCGGCTCTCCACGTTCATGTGGATGTCCTCGAGCGCGGTCGAGAAGGCGAAGGCGCCGGAGTCGATTTCTGACAAGACCGTGAGCAGACCTTCCCGGATCAGCTCCGCGTCGGTATCAGTCAGGATGCCCTGCCGCCCCAGCATGGCGGCATGGGCGCGGCTGGCCTCGATGTCCTGGGCCGCGAGGCGCTTGTCGAAGCCGATCGAGGCATTGATCGCTTCCATGATCGCATCCGGCCCGGCCGCGAACCGGCCGCCCCACATCGCGTTCGAGGTCTTGTCCGTCATGCGCCTGCCCGTCTCCCGCTTCGCCGTCGCCAGCGTCCTGATCGCGGGCCTGCTATACGCCGTGGGCCTGCCCGGCGCAAACCCCGCCGCCGCCCAGACCCTGACCGGGGCGCAGCGCGCGGAGGTCGAGGCGATGCGCGCGGGCGAGATGCGCAAGCTCGTCTTTCACGCGACGCCGGTGCCGGTGCCGGAGGAAGCCTTCTTCGATCGCGACGGTGGCGAGACCACGCTCGCGGCCAGCGATGGCAAGCTCCGGCTCGTCAACTTCTGGGCCACCTGGTGCGCGCCCTGCCGCGAGGAGTTCCCCGCGCTCGACGCGCTGGAGCGCGCCCGGGGCGGTACCGATTTCGCGGTGATCCCGATCGCCACCGGGCGCAACGACGCCGACGGAATCGACCGTTTCCTGAAGGAGGCCCGGATCCAGACGCTCGGCACCTGGCTCGACCCGAAGAGCAAGCTCGCGCGCGGGATGAACGTCGCGGGCCTGCCGGTCACCGTGCTGCTGAACCGCGAGGGCGAGGAGATCGCCCGGCTGATGGGCGGCGCGGACTGGAACACCGAGAACGCCCGCGCGATCCTCGACTACGTCGCCGCGCTGCCCGGGTGAGGCGAATGGCGGACCAAGGTCCGCCCTACGCCGCGCCGGATGGCATAACGTAGGGCGAACCTCGGTCCGCCGTCCCCGCGCCTCGATCAGGCGACCTTCGCCGCCAGCTCCTTCTTGCGCATCCGGAGCAGGGTGAACATGCCGAAGGGCGGCATCTCGCGCTGCTCGACCACCTCGAGCGCGTCATGGCCGAGCACCCGCTCCATCGGGAAGTCGGAATGCCAGCCCAGGATGTCGGCGAAGGGCGCGAAGCCGCGCTCGAGCCGGGCGAGCGTGCCCTCCTCGCGGGCGAAATGGTTGAGGATCAGCACCTCGCCGCCGGGCTTGCAGACCCGCGCCATCTCGGCGACCACCTTCTCGGGCTCGGGCACGACCGAGACGAGGTACATCGCGACCACCGTGTCGAAAGTGTCGTCGGCGAAATCGAGCGTGCGCGCGTCCATCCGCCGCAGCTCGGTGACGTTCGACAACCCGTGCTCGGCGACCTTGGCCTTGGCCTTCTCGAGCATCTCCGGAGAGAAATCGACGCCGGTCACCTCGACCGCGCCCTCGTAATGCCGGAGCGCGAGACCCGTGCCCACGCCGACCTCGAGCACCTTGCCCTTGCGCGCGTTCACATGATGAACCGCCTTTCGCCGCCCCGCGCGCGTGATCGCGCCGAAGGTCTGGTCGTAGACCGGAGCCCAGCGACGGTAGGAGGTGCCGACAGCCTTCAGTTCCATAAGCTACCCTCGGATGGTTTCGTCTTCATGCGTCTCAGCCAGCCCTTCCCCCGGCCCCTCCCCGGGCCCGTCCGAAGGGTCGTCGTCGATGTCGGCGCCGCGCAGCCGGATCGCCGCGTGCGCGAGCGTCACGACATAGGCGAGCGTCATCAGCACCATGAGCAGCCAGAAGCGCGTCAGCGCGAGGCCGACCAGGATCGCGGTGCCGATCAGGAGAAAGCGGACCTTGTCGCGCGGGACGCGGATCGCCTTCGGCGAGAAGGTGGGCAGCCGGCTCACCATCAGCAAGCCCACGACGCCGAGCCAGGAGGCCACGATCATCGGCCAGTCCCGCGCGTCGATCAGCCCGGCGAAGGTCGCGAACATCGGCAGCAGCGCGAGCATCGCGCCGGCCGGCGCCGGCACGCCGACGAAGCGCGGCACCCTGCCGCCGGTCGGCGCGTCGCGGTTGACGTTGAACCGGGCGAGCCGGAGGCAGCAGCAGACGATGTAGACGAGGACCAGCACCCAGCCGAGATCGTTCCGCGCGGTGATCGCGAACTGGTAGACGAGGATCCCGGGCGCCACGCCGAAGTCGAGGAAGTCGCAGAGCGAATCGAGCTCGGCGCCGAAGGGGCTCACGCTGTTGAGCTTGCGCGCGAGCAGCCCGTCGATGCCGTCGAGCGCCGCCGCGAACAGGATGAGGCCGGCGGCGAGCGCGAATTTCTCGGCATAGGCGAAGCGGATCGCGGTCAGCCCGGCGCAGAGCCCGATGATCGTGACCACGTTCGGCAGGAGATGCAGGAACGGCAGCGGCTCTCGGCGGCGGGCGATCATCGCTCTAGCGGACCTCCCCCTGGCGCGCCGGCTCGGAAGCCTCGAGATCGGCGATCACCGTCTCGCCCGCGATCGTGCCCTGGCCGACGGCGACGAGCGGGGCGACGCCCTCGGGCAGGTAGACGTCGACGCGCGAGCCGAAGCGGATCATGCCGAAGCGCTGGCCGGTGGCGAGCTCGGTTCCCTCGGTCGTCTCGCAGAGGATGCGCCGCGCGACGAGGCCCGCGATCTGCACCACCGCGATGGTGCGCCCGTCGGCGAGCTCGAGCGCGAGGCCGTTGCGCTCGTTGAACTCGCTCGCCTTGTCGAGCGAGGCGTTGAAGAACTTCCCCGGCCGATAGCCGATCGCCCGGACCCGGCCGGCGATCGGCGCGCGGTTCACGTGGCAGTTGAAGACGTTCATGAAGACGCTGACCCGCGTCCGCGGCTCGGCGCCGAGCCCGAGCTCGGCCGGCGGCGCCGCGCGCTCGATCAGCGAGACCACGCCGTCCGCCGGGCTGACGAAGAGCCCGGGCCGGGTCGGCGTCACCCGATCGGGGTCGCGGAAGAAGTAGTAGCACCAGACGGTGAGGCCGAGACCGATCCAGCCGAGCGGCTCGGAGAACTGGTAGGCGACGAAAGCCACGAGCGCGAAAATCGGGATGAACCGCCAGCCCTCGGGGTGGATTGGTTTCAAAACCGTCGAAAGCATGTTCATTCGGCGGTCTTCTCCCGTCACCGTTTCCAATTCAGCACCCTATTAAGCCAGGATCGCGCCGGTTGAAAGCGTCGTGACTAACCCAGGGGTAACGTTTCCGCGGCAGGCAGGGCCGGCTGGAACCCGGAGGCCCGAGGCCATGGCGATGCTCCGCCGCGCGCTGCTGACGCTGCTGATCGGCCTCGCGGGCCCTTCGACCTGCGCCCCCGCGGCGGCGGAGGACGACCCGGACGCGGCGCTCTGCGAGGCGGCGATCGTGAACGGCGCCCGGCGCGGCGGCGTGCCGCCGGAGGTTCTGCTCGGGGTGGCGCTGACCGAGACCGGGCGCAAGTCGAACGGACGGATCCGGCCCTATCCCTGGGCGATCAACCGAGAGGGCAAGGGCTACTGGTTCAAGAGCCGCGACGAGGCGATCGCCTTCGCCCGCGACAGCCTCGCCGCGGGCCGCCGCAGCTTCGACGTCGGCTGCGTGCAGATCAACTACCGCTGGCACGGCCACGCCTTCCCGAGCCTCGAGGACATGTTCGATCCGGAATGGACCGCGACCTACGCGGCGCAGTTCCTGCGCACGCTCTACGAGGAGCGCGGAAGCTGGTCGGAGGCGGCCGGCGCCTATCACTCGCTGACACCGGATCTCGCGGCGATCTACCGGCAACGCTTCGACCGGCTGCTCGCCGACCTCGGCCCAGGGGACCTGCCCGACGCCGAGACCCTGGTCGCGCGCGCGACGCCCGATGCGCGCCGCAGCAGCCGCTCGGCGCGCCGCGAGGCGCAGCGCCGCGCGCTCGCCGAGCAGATCGCCCGCGCCGGCCCGCCGCTGCCGGCCGCGCCGGGCTCGGTCGCGCGGGTCCCCGCCGGGGCGCCGGGCGGCGCGCTGCTCGCCCCCGGGACCGGCCCCCTCCTGACCGAAGGGCGGCCGATGCTGGCCGAGACCGGGCCACCGCTCATGGAGCCCGCCGGCGGCGGCCTCTACTGACGGCTGATGGACGCGAAGGCGCGCCGGGTCAGCGAGCTGAGACGCCCCCAGGGCGCCGCCTCCGCCCGCATCCGCGCCAGCGCCTCGTGGATCTCGGGGAGGATGGGGAACGGCGCCGCCGCGAGCAGCGCCTCGAGATCGATCTCGCGCTCGGGGTTGTCGCGGCATTGCGCGGCGAGCCGCGCCTCGAGCTTCGGCGGCGCGCCGAGATCGAGCGGGGCGACATCGTCGCGCCCGATGCTGAGGAAATAATCCTCGAACTTCATCCCGTCGCCGTGGATCTGCCGGTCGCCGTCGCGGAAGGTCGCGAGCCGCGCGGGGACGCGGTAGGCGTTGGCGATGATGAGCCCGTGCAGCGAGGTCGAGACGATCGCCTCGCAGCTCAGCAGCTCGTCGAGGAAGGCCTCGATCCCCTCCTGGCCGGCGCGGAGGATCTCGATCTCGCGCAAGCCCTCGCCGAGCTCGATCGGCCGGTCGCGATGCGTGAAATGGCGGATGAGGCCGAGGCGGTGCGTCTTCGCGCGCTTCGGGTCGGGATAGACGAGCGGCAGCAGCCAGGCCGGATCGCCGTAGACCTCGGGGCAGTCCGCGCCCGCCTCCAGCACCATCCGGCGGGTCAGCGGGCCACGCACCGCGTGATAGGTCGCGCCCGGCTCGATCGCCTGATCGGCCGAGGGACAACCCGCGCCCCAGACCTTGTCGCCGGGCTTGGCGAACCTGATGATCGAGCCGATCGCGAGCACCCTTCCCGGGCGCGTCTGGTGCCGCGGCGGGACCCCGGTCAGCTTCCCGACCAGATAGGGATTGATCATGTCGCCGAGATTGCCGGGATAGGGCCGCTCCCACCACCAGAGCGGCACCCGGTCGGCCGGGTCGATCTCGCGCCGCGCCGCTTCCGCGTCGAAGCTCAGCCGGAACTGCCGGCTGCGCGCGAAGGCCTTGTCGGCGTCGCCGCCCTCCTCCTCGATCCGCGCCGCGAGCTTGTCGGCGGCGGCGAGATCGCCGGCCGCGGCCGCGGTCTCGTAGCGCAGCCGCAGGACGGCCCGCGCCAGCTCCGGCCGCGCCTCCGCCTTGGCGGCGAGCGCGGCGAACTTCTTCTCCCAGCCAAGGCCGTCGTAGACCTTCAGGAGCTTCAGCATCGCCGTTTCGTCCCGGGGATCCATGCGCCGCACCTCGCGCAGCAACGGCTCCGCCTCGCGGGGGCGCTTGGCCTTGATATGCGCCTCGGCGGCCTCGAGGAACACCCGGCGCCGTCGCTCGGGCGTCAGCAGTTCGGGCTGGTGCTGGATCGCCGCCGAGACGTTCAGCCGCACATTGCCGCTGTCGCCATGCTGGAAGACCGCGGCCCCGCGGTCCTTCGCCTCGTTCGAGAAGACGATATCGCCGGGCGAGAACAACTGGAAGCTCAGCTGGCCCGCGTGCCGCGTCAGCGCCTCCTGCAGCACGAAATCGTCGGTTCCGGTCGGATCCCCCGTCCGGTCGAGTTCCCGGAGCGTCGCCATGAAGGCCTTCGCGCGGTCGGACCGGCCAAGAAGCAGGTAGCCGGGATGCAGAAGCCGCGCGTACTGCATCGGGTCGAATCCGATCAGATACTTGAAGTTGCGCAGGAACGCGCCGACATCGGCGCTGGATTCGAGAACATGACTCGGATCCCCGATGATCTGGGTATCGACGTCGAGCCAGATTACCGGCGCGTCATATTCCTCCGACTTGTCGGTATAGAACGCGATCTTCTTGCGGCAGACGTTGATCCAACTCTCGTCGTCGCGTTTCTCTATCTCGCAAATGTCGTAGGATAGATCGAACGCATCGCACTGGCTTGCGAGACGCTCGGCGCATCTCGCATAGTAGGGGTCACCCCCGAAAAAACTTACAACAATCGCCTTATTACTACTCTTTAAACCGGCTTGTATCCGCCTCTTTCCGCCTTTGAGCATTTCCACTTCCGATTGCGTCCCAATAAACCGCTCTTCGGCGCGCGTAATCCGACGCCATGGCGGCCTTCCAACGAGCGCTTTTCTTTAATCCCGCCCGTTGCTAAGGGGGATAAGGTGTCGGTCAGGCGTCAGAATGCAAGAAGCAATTTCCAAAGACCGCCTGGCGCTCGACTGCGTCCGGACCGAGTCCGACGCGTGGTCGCCCGAGCGCCTGCGGCGACTCATCGATCGGCCGTTGCGCAATCCGGTGCTCGGGATGATCGAGGAGCGCCGGCGCGAGCTCGCCGCGATGGCGCCGATGGCGCTGCATCCGAGCTACGCGGGCGTGAACCCCAACGCCGGCCAGCCCTTCGTCACGCCGAAAGCGATCTCGCTGCCCCGCCGCTACGGGCGGCTGCTCTATTCGATCGCGGCCGACCTTCGTCCGCGCCACGTGCTCGAAGCCGGGGCCGGGCTCGGCATCTCGGGGATGTATCTCGCGGCGGCCGTCGCGCTGACCAAGACCGGCCGGTTCATGAGCTTCGAGATCGCGGACTACCAGACGATCGCGCTGGACTCGATCCGGCGCGTCCTGCCGGCGGCGGAGGTCCATCGTGACGATTTCATCAACTTTCACCGCTACGTCGCACCGACCACGCGCGTGGACCTGTGCTTTCTCGATTCGAAGCACGATGTCGGCACGGTGATCCGCGACTACAACTGCCTGCTCGGCTGGATGGCGCCGAAGGGGGTCATGATGATCGACGACATCTCCTCGACGGCCGAGAGCCGCGCCGCCTGGGAGCGCATCCTCGACCGGCGCGACTTCGGCTTCGCCGCCAGCGTGCAGGGCAGGATCGGATTTCTCGCGCGATGACCCGCGTCGGCGTGCTGGTGCCGGTCTATCAGGGCGCCGAGGTGATCGACCAGGCGGTCGAGAACATCCTCGACCAGACCGAGCCGCCGTTCGAGATCGTCGTGGCGGACGACGGCTCGACCGACGGGCTCGAGGCCCGGGTCGCCGCGCTCCGGCCCGCCTGCGCCGCGCGCGGCGTCGAGCTCATCTACACCGGCGGCGAGCATCGCGGCCGGGGCGCCGCGCGCAATCTCGCCGTCGCCGCGGCGCGAAGCGAGTTCGTCGCCTGGTTCGACGCCGACGACCTCTGGGCCCCGGAAAAGCTCGCGAAGCAGCGGGCGGCGTTCGAGCGGCTGCGGCGCGATCATCCGGAGGGACAGCTGCTCCTGACCTGCCCCTATCTGCGCTACGACGGCGCCCGGAGCTCGGGGCACATGGCGCGTCCGGTGCCGGTGATCGGGATCAGCGACGTGCTCGCGATCCATACCCGCCGGCATATCCAGCTCCAGACCGTGTTCGGGCCGCGCGCCGTCTTCGCCGCCATCCCGTTCGACCCGGAGCTGAACCGCGCCGAGGATTTCGACTTCGCGCTGCGCTTCACCGCCGCGGGCGGCAAGATCGTGAATCCGGAGCCGGAAGACGCCCCGCCGCTGGTCCATTATTTCCGCAGCCACGCGAATTCCGGCCGCGAGGGGCGGATCAGCAATCGCGCCGTCGTGGCCAGGAACGCCGCGCTCTTCGCGGCCAACCACATCGATGCCAAGGCCTTCCTCGAGCACAAGCTCACCATCGGCCTCGGCGGCGCGGACACGCCGTCCGAGCTTTGCTACGCGCTCGCACCCGGCCCGGTGCTGACGGCGGTCGCGGACGATCCCTTCGGCGCGGCGCGTCCCCGGGTCACGCGCGGCGCGGACGGCGTCGTCACCCTGCGCCTGCCGCGCCGGGGCGAGGCGGATTGCGCCGCGGTCGCGTCCGACGGGACCGAGATCGCGCGGAGCCGGTTCGGCGACGCGCTCGAGATCCCGCGCCGGACGCTCGTCGGCTGGTTCATGGCCGGCGCGCGCTGGCTCGTCATCTCCCCGGCGCGCGGCCACCCCTACCCGGCCGAGCGGCTGATCATCGCCCGCGCGCCCTCGGGGCTCATCTCCGTCGCGGCGCCGGGATCGGGGCGCGAGCCCTGAGCGGGCCGCCCGGAGCTCCGCCGCCCCGGGCCTGACCCGGGGCCTCGATGCCATTTCCGAGCGGCCGCGTCCCGGACGCGAGGCCCCGGATCAGGTCCGGGGCACGGGGCGCTGGCTTCGACCGATCACCGGGCCCCCAGCCCCCCGCCGCTAACCCCTCGTCAACCATGCGCGCCTAGACCGGAGCCGGGACGGTCCCGAGGAGAAGCCCGCGCATGGCGTCCGAAACCCTGCCTAGCCCGGGCGCGCCGGGCCGGAGCCGGCTCGAGCTCCGCGCGCTGTTCCAGCCGACGGTGATGCTCGCGATGGCGCTGATGGCGGTCATCGCGATGATGATCCTGCCGATCCCGATCTGGCTCCTCGACATGGGCCTCGCGGTCAGCTTCGCCCTCGCGATCCTCATCTTCACCATCACGCTCTTCATCAGCCGGCCGCTCGATTTCTCGACCTTCCCGACGATCCTGCTCGCGAGCCTGATGCTGCGGCTCTCGCTCAACGTCTCGACCACCAAGCTCATCATCGGGAACGGCCATACCGGCACCGGAGCGGCGGGCCATGTGATCGAGGGTTTCGCCGATTTCATCATGGGCGGCTCGGTCTTCCTCGGCCTCGTGATCTTCTGCGTGCTCCTGATCGTCAATTTCATCGTGATCACCAAGGGCGCGGGCCGCATGGCCGAGGTCTCGGCCCGCTTCGCGCTCGACGCGATGCCGGGCAAGCAGCTCGCGATCGACGCCGACATGGCCGCGGGCGCGATCAGCCACGCCGAGGCGCGCGAGCGGCGGCGGATCGAGCAGGAGGAGACGACCTTCTTCGGCTCGCTCGACGGCGCCTCGAAATTCGTCAAGGGCGACGCGGTCGCCGGCCTCCTGATCACGCTCCTCAATCTCGTGGTCGGGCTCGCGATGGGGGTGCTGGTCCACGGGCTGCCGGTCGGCCAGGCGTTCGAGACCTATTCGATCCTGACCGTCGGCGACGGGCTCGTGACGCAGATCCCGGCGGTGATCATCTCGATCGCCTCGGCCATGCTGCTCTCGAAGGGCGGCACGGTCGGCTCGACCGACCGGGCGCTGACGAGCCAGCTCGGCGGTCATCCGGTGGCGCTCGGCACGGTCGGGGTGCTGATGGCGCTCTTCGCGCTGGTGCCCGGCCTGCCCTTCCTCCCCTTCATGATCGCCGCCGCCGCGCTCGGCGCCGCCGCGCATGTGGCGCGCAAGGCCGAGCTCCGGGCCGCGGCGGAGAAGGCCGCGCCGAAGGCCGAGGCGGTCGCCCCGCCGCGCAAGACGCTGGGCGACCTGCTCGACGTCGATGAAATCCACATGGAATTCGCCCCGAACCTCGTGCCGGTGGTGATGGACGCCGCGACCGGGCTCGACGCGCGCATCCTCAACATGCGCAACCACATCGCCCAAAGCTTCGGCCTCGTCCTTCCGGAGATCCGTCTCACCGACAATCCCGGCCTGCCGCCCGGCACCTACCTCATCCGCATCCAGGGGGTCGAGGCGGCGCGGAGCCGGATCGAGACCGAGATGGTCCTCGTGCTCCTGCCCGAGGCGGGCGCCCCGGCGCCGGAGGGCGTCGACGTCGCGGAACCCGTCTATGGCGCGCCGGCGCGCTGGATCGCCGCGGCGGCGCAGGAGGAGGCGGCGCTGATCGGCCTCTCGGTCGTGACGCCGACCGAGGTGGTGGCGACCCATCTCCTCGAGATCGCCAAGCAGAATTTCGGCCGGCTCTTCACCCGCCGGGCGCTGCGCCGGCTGATCGAGGAATTCACCACGCTGAGCGACACGCGCCGCGCCGAGGCGAACCGCAAGATGCTCGACGAATTCGTGCCCGACCGCTTCCCGATCGACACGCTGCAATCGGTGCTGCGCCTCCTGCTCGAGGAACGGGTCTCGGTGCGCAACCTGCCGCTGATCTTCGAGGCGATCGCCGAGGCCAACGGCCCGCAGGCCAACGCCGCCGTGCTGACCGAGCATGTGCGCCACCGCCTCGGCTTCCAACTCGTCGCCGAGCTGCGCGAGCCGGACGGGGCGCTGCCGCTCATACAGCTCGCCCCCGCCTGGGAGGAGCTGTTCCAGAAATACCAGCTGCCCGAGGGCTCCGGCATCGTCGACGTTGCGCTGCCGCCGGCCGAGTTCAACCGCCTCGCCAATTCGGTCGCGGAGAAGATCGCCGCCGCCGGGGCGCAGGGGCGTTATCCGGCGGTCGTCACCTCGACCAAGCGGCGGCGGTTCCTCAGGACGGTGCTGAGCTCGAAGGGGATCCGCAACCCGGTGCTGAGCTTCGAGGAGATCGGCGCCAGCGCGCGGCCGGCGGTGCTGGGCCTCGCATGATCGCCGAGATCGGCCAGATCCTCGACCTGAGCGCGGACGCGGTGAGCGGCTTCATCCTCGTCTTCGCCCGGGTCGGCGGCGTGATGGCGCTGCTGCCGGCCTTCGGCGAGCAGCTGATCCCCGCGCGGGTAAGGCTCGGGATCACCCTCGCCTTCGCCATGGTGGTCTGGCCGATGGTCGCGGGCCAGGGGCCGGCGATCGATCCCGCCCGGCCCTTTCTGGCGCTCCTGCTCATCGAGGCGCTGATCGGCCTCCTGCTCGGCATCGCCACGCGGCTCCTGGTGCTCGGGCTCCAGTTCGCGGGCACGGTGATCGCGCAATCGACCTCGCTCGCGCAGATCCTCGGCTCGGGCGTGACGCCCGATCCGATGCCCGCGATGGGCGCGCTGCTGACGCTCGCGGCGCTCACCATCGCGGTCGCGACCGGCCTGCACGTCAAGGCCGCGCTCCTGATCGCGCGAAGCTACGAGATCCTGCCGATGGGGCTGCTGCCCTCCGGCGCCGATGTGGCGACCTGGGGCGTGGCGCGCGTCGCCGCCGCCTTCGCGCTCGGTTTCTCGCTCGCGGCGCCGTTCGTGATCGCGGCCTTCGCCTACAATTTCGCGCTCGGCGCGATCAACCGGGCGATGCCGCAGCTCATGGTCGCCTTCATCGGCGCGCCGGCGGCGACGGCGGGCGGGCTCTTCCTGCTCCTGCTCGCGGCGCCGCTGATCCTGCGGCACTGGAACGCGGCGCTCGACGCCGTGCTCGCCGATCCGCTGGCGACGCCGCGATGAGCGAGGACGGCGAGGGATCGGGCGAGAAGAGCTTCGCCGCCACGCCGCAGCGGCTCGCCGAGGCGCGGGCCAAGGGGGACGTGCCGAAATCGACCGACGCGACGGCGGCCGCGAGCTATCTCGCGCTCCTCGCCGCGATCGCGCTCGCGGGCGCCGCGGCCGCGCGCGGCGCGGGATCCGCGCTCATGACCTTCCTCGCCGAGGCCGACCGGCTGCCGCTGCTCGCGCCCGGCGGACCGGGCCTCGCGGCCGGGCTGGTTGGCGCGGCGATCCTGCCCCTCGCGCCGCTCGTGCTCGGGCCGATGGCCGCCGTGGCGCTCTGCCTCGTCGCCCAGCGCGCGGTGACCGTCTCGGGCGAGAAGCTGGCGCCGAAGGCTTCGCGGGTGTCGCCGGTCGCGAACGCCCGCAACAAGTTCGGCGTCGACGGCCTCGTCGAATTCGGCAAGGCGGCGCTGAAGCTCGCCGCGATCGCCGTGGCGCTGTTTCTCTACCTCTCGCGCGAGGCCGACCGGATCGTCGGCGCGGCGGCGGCCGATCCCGGCGTGCTCGGCGGGCTGATGGCCGGGACCCTCGTCGCGCTCCTCACGATCACCGCGCTCATCGCCACGGTGATCGGCGCGGCCGATCTCCTGTGGCAGCGCATCAGCCACGCGCGCAAGCTCCGCATGTCGCTTCAGGAAATGAAGGAGGAGCACCGGAAGTCCGAGGGCGACGGCCATGCGAAGGCGGAGCGGCGGCGGCGCGGCCAGGAGATCGCGCTGAACCAGATGCTGCTCGACGTGCCGACGGCGGACGTGGTGATCGTGAACCCGACGCATTACGCGGTGGCGCTGCGCTGGAGCCGGGCGAAGGGCAGCGCGCCCACCTGCGTGGCGAAGGGCACCGACGTGGTGGCGGCGCGGATCCGCGCGGTGGCCGAGACCGCGGGCATCCCGGTCCACGGCGATCCGGCGACCGCCCGGGCGCTGCACGCCACGGTCGAGATCGGCCAGGAGATCCGGCCCGAGCACTACCGCGCCGTGGCGGCGGCGGTGCGCTTCGCCGACCGGATGCGCCAGGCGGCGCGGGCGCGGCTGTGACCCCCGCCGCGCTCGAGGCGCTGCGCCGGCTCGCAGAGGCGCGCAAGGCCGCGGATCTCGCGGCGCTCGAGCGCCTGCGCGCGGCGCGACGGGATTGCGCCGCCGGCGTCGCGGCGGTTCTGTCCACCCGCGCGGCCGAGCTCGCGGCGCCGCTCGACTCGGCTTTGGCCGAGGCGCTGGCGGCGCGGCTGCGCTGGGCCGATCAGCGGCTCGCGGCGCTGCGCGGCGAACTCCGCGCGCTCGACCAGCGGATCGCCGAGGCCCGGGCCGCGGCGGCGGTCAGCCTCGGCAAGGATCGCGCCCTCGGCGCGCTCGGCGACGCGGCCGCGCGCGAGCGGGCCCGGCTGCGCGCCGCGCGGCTGGAACGCGACGCGCCGCCCCCGGGGGAGCGGCGCGACGACTGGGAATGAGTTGGACCCGGGGGCCTGTCGGAGCTAGGCGAGCACGCTCGCGATCTTGTCGAGCGTGGCCTTCTCCGCCGCGCTGACCTTCTCGCCGCCGAAGCCGAGGAAACCGCCTTCGGTCCCCGCCTCGGCCACCTTGCTCGCGATCTCGCCGAGCCAGGCCTTGAACCCGGCCGCCTCGGCCGGCGTCTTTGACGCGACGAGCTGCGAGACCTCGGTCAGTTCGGCGATCGCCGCCTCGACGATCTCGGGCGGCTTGCGGCCGGCGGCCTCGTGCTTCAGCACGCCGCGCGCCTGATCCCGGCCCTCGGAAGTCCCATAGGATTCGACCACGGCGTCGATCAGCGCGTTCTGGCCGCCCTCGCTCTTCGCCTTGCCGATCGCCGCGGCCACCGCGACGCTCTCCTTGACGGCGCCCCAGAGCCCTCCGGGCTCGGCGGCCGTGACGGCGATCCCGGCGATCATCGGCGCGCCCAGAACGCGCGCCCATTCATCCTGGGTGAAGTTGTCCTTGAGGCTCATGCTCTCCTCCCATCGCGTGGCTATGCCCTGCGTTTCTAGGCGAGATCGCGCGGCCGTCAAAGCACTGAAAGCCAAACGGCGCGGGACAGTTGGTCCCGGGCCGGGCTTACTTGGTCGCCGGCTTGTCCCAGAGATGGGAGAGCGCGGGCACGTACTGCGAGAACCAACCCGCCGCGACGTTGTCGGAGCGCGTCTTCGCGACCTTGGCAACTTTCTTCGGCTGCAGTTCGACGTTACGGAGGATTTGCTGATAAGCGTCTACGATCATTTTCCGATGTCCTTTCCGGATCCATGTTTGCCCTCGATTTAGGCATTTGATGAACGTTCGGAAAGCGCTGGAATCGCAACCTCGCCTTGCGCGCCGCGCATGGCTGGCCGGAACGGGGCTCCAGGGGTCAGCTGTTGTCCTGGCGCGCGATCTCGGTGATCAGCACCCGGCCGGTCGGCGGATCGGGCATCAGCGTGCGCAACGTCTTGCCGAGCGCGGCGGTCAGGTCCTCGATCGGCTGGCCGGTGGTGAAGCTGCCGTCGAAGCCGCCGGAATTCGCGTGCCGGAACATGACCTTGAGAAAGCCGTCGCGCAGCTTCGGCTCCAGCGCGGCGACCTGCTCGGCGCCATCGGGCTCCACCTCCACCGCGAGCGAGATCACCACCATCGCGGCGACCTTCCCGTCGCGGAACACCGGCACGACGAAGGGCTTGCCAAGCGGGACGGCCGCGAATTCGGCGTCGGGCGCGGCAGGCTCGGTCCCGACGGGTTCGCCCTCCGCCACCTCCGGCGCCGGCTCGGACACCGGGCGCAGCGCGAGCCCCGCGCCCACGCCCGCGGCGAGCCCGAGCAGCGCGAGCAGGACGGGAAGGATCTTCTTCATCGCGGACTCCGGCCGGAAGGGGTCAATAGGGCAGGATCTGGTCGGTGATCTGCTGCCCGTAGCGCGGCTGCTGGGCGGTCGTGAGCTGCCCCCGCCCGCCATAGGAGATCCGCGCGCCGGCGATCCGGTCGTATTCGATCTCGTTGTGGCGCGAGATGTCCTCGGGCCTGACAATGCCCGTGACCCTCAGGTCGCGCAACTCGTTGTTCACCCGCACCTCCTGGTCGCCCTGGATCACCAGCTGGCCGTTCGGCAGCACCTGCACCACGGTCGCGGCGATCCGGAGCCGCAGCTTCTCGTTGCGCCGGGTCGAGCCGTTGCCCTTGAAGGTCGATTCGGCCGAGAGATCGAGCTCGGGCGACAGCATCGAGGTGTCGAAGGGCAGGAGGTCGGTGATGCCGAACCCCGCCTCGAGCGCCACGCCGTCGCTGCCGGCGCGGGTCCGGCTCGTCGTGTTGCGCATCTCCGCCTGCTCGTCGATCTCGATCGAGACGGTGAGCAGATCGCCGAGCGACCGGGCGCGCCGGTCGCCGAGCAGTCCCTTCGGCCCGGTGTTCCAGAGCGAGGCCTGCTGGTACTCGTAGCGCGCGGCCTGCGGCGCCGGCACGGCGAGCGCGACCCGCTCGGGCGTCAGGATCTCGCCGAGCGCCTCGCCCGAGCCGGTCGCCGTCATCTCGGGCGGCCGCATGATCGGCTCGCAGGCGCTCAGGAGCAGCGCGGCGAGGACGAGGGGCCGGGCGATCATCGCGCGACCACCACGCCGCCACTGGCCGTCACCCGCCCGGTGACGACCTGGCGCGAGGTCAGGTTCATCACGCGCACCTCCTCCCCGACGCCGGCGCGGTCGAGCGCGCGGCCCTCGGTGGTGATCGACAGGGGACCCTCGGCGTAGGTCATCCGCACCAGCTGGTTGCGCTCGACCAGCGCCGGGGCGCCGAGCTGCGAGGCGAGGATCGGGCGCCCGGTATAGAGCGTGACCTTCGCCTCCTTGCCGATCGCCTCCTCGATGCTGGCGACCGCGCCCGGCGTCTCGGCGGGCTCGAGCGCCAGGTCGGCGGCCGACAGCACCGTCTGCCCCCGGATCGGCCGGACCGGCACGACGGTCCCGGCCTCGGCCGCGGGCGGGCCGGCCATCCCGGCGACGAGGGCGAGCGCCAGGCCTTTCATCACCGGATCTCCACCGTCGCGGACAGCATCTGGTCGGCGGCGGTGATCACCTTCGCGTTCATCTCGTAGCCGCGCTGCGCCTCGATGAGCCCGGTGATCTCGCGTACGGCGTCGACCGAGGAGGCCTCGAGATAGCCCTGGCGGAAGGTGCCGCGCCCGTCCTCGCCGGCGGTCCCGACATTGGGCGCGCCCGAGGCCTCCGTCTCGCGGAAGAGATTGCCGCCGGTCGCCTCGAGCCCCTTCTCGTTCGCGAAGCTCACGAGGCTGAACTGCCCGAGCAATTGCGCCTGGGTCTCGCCGTCGAAATAGGCGTAGACCTCGCCGGCGGCGTTGATCGTGATCTCCTTCGCATCCTCCGGGAGCGTGATCTGCGGCTCGACCGCGAACCCCTCCGAGGTGACGATGAGCCCGTCGCCCGTCCGCTTCAGCGCCCCGTCGCGGGTATAGGCCGGATCGCCCGAGGGCAGCGTCACCTCGAGATAGCCGGTGCCCTCGATCGCGAGGTCGAGCGCGCCGCCGGTCTCCGACAGCGTGCCCTGCTGGATGTCGACCGAGACCGCCGCCGCGCGCACGCCAAGCCCGAGCTGCACCCCCGCGGGCAGCACCGTGCCATCGGTGGCGTTGATCGTGCCCGGCCGCGCCACCTGCTCGTAGTGCAGGTCGGCGAATTCGGCGCGCCTGGGGTTGTAGGCGGTCGTGCTCATGTTGGAGAGGTTGTTCGAGATCACCTCGACCCGGGTCTGCTGGGCGGCCATGCCGGTCGCGGCGATGTTGAGGGCACGCATGCGGGTTACTCCTTTTCCGGATGGGATCAGCCGTTGGACCCGAGGGTGCGCACGACGAGGCGAATGCGCGCGTCCTCCTGGTCCAGGAGCTTCTGGCCGTATTCATAGGCGCGCTGCACCTCGATCATCCGCGCGATCTCGAGGATCGGGTTGACATTGGAGCCTTCGAGAAAGCCGCTCAGCACCGAGGCGGTCTCGGCCGGGACCGTCGGTCGATCGGAGCGGAAGAGCGTGCCCGATTCGCGGAAGAGCCGCGTCTGGTCCTCGACCGTGACCACGCCGACGCGCGCCAGCGGTTCGCCATCGACCGAGATGGTGCCGTCGGCGCCGACGCCGATCGCCTTCGCCTCGAAGGGGATCGCGATCGCGCCGCCGCCCTCGTCGAGCAGCGCATGCCCCTCGGGCGTCACGATCTGGCCGTCCGCGTCGCGGCCGAAGGCGCCGGCGCGGGTGAGCCGGGGGCCGCGCGGCGTCATCACGGTGAAGAATCCCTCGCCCTCGATCGCGAGGTCGAGCGTCCCGTTGGTCTGTTCGAGCGCGCCCTGCGCCTCGTCGGTGAAGCGGACGCGGGCCGAGGTCATCGCGACCGCGCCGCCCTCGAGCGGCAGCGCGCGCACCTCCTCGGCGAAGATCACGCCCTCGCGCCGGAAGCCGGTGGTCGAGACGTTGGCGATGTTGTTCGCGACCGTCTGCATCTCGCGCGCGAGGCCCGATTGGCGCGCCAGGGCGACATAGCCGGCAAGATCCATCGCGACACTCCCGCGCTCCAGGGCCCGGCGGGCCTCGCCTCAACCAATTGAGGCTTTTCGTAAAAATTCGGTCAATTCGTAGGGTGGGCGATCCGCCCACCATGTTCCGGACCCGGATAGGCGGACCGAGGTCCGCCCTACCGCCCGATCACCCTCGGGATGATCTCGTCCTGGTAGAATTTCGTCAGCGTCTGGCCGGAGAAGCTCATCGTCGCCCAGAAGACGACGAGGATCGCGCCGAGCTTCGGCACGAAGGTCAGCGTCATCTCCTGCACCGAGGTCAGCGCCTGCAAAAGCCCGATCGCGAGGCCGACCACGAGCGCCACGGCGAGGATCGGCGTCGAGACGACGAGCGCGGTCCAGAGCGCGGCGCGCAGCACGTCGAGGATCTCGGCTTCGGTCATTCCTGGTCCTCCGCGCTCCGTTGACACCCCGCGCGCACCGCTGTCCCGGACCTGATCCGGGACCTCGACGCCTGAGCGAGGCGCTTCTCTCGGGCCTCGAGGTCCCGGGTCGAGCCCGGGACAGCGTAGCACTTCGGCCGACCGCCCCCCCGGTCACACCGGCATGCGCAGGATTTCCTGATAGGCCTCGACCACCTTGTCGCGCACCGCGACGGCGGTCTGGACCGCCATCTCGGTCGCGGCCAGCGCCTCGACCACCGCCTGCGGATCGGCGCGGCCGGCGAGGCCCGCCTGCGCGGTCTCCTCGGCCGCGCGCAGCGTCGCCATGAAATCGGCGCCGGCCGCCGCGAAGGCCTGGCCGGGGCTCTGGGCGGCGACGGGTTCGGGCTTCGCCGCGACGCGGGTCTGGCCGTAGAGCTGCGAGGCGAGGGTCGCGCGGATATCCATGCGGGGGGTCTTTCTGGCTGGAGGGAAGATCAGCGGCGCAGCAGGCCGAGCAGCGCGCTCGCCATCTGCCGGGCCTGGTCGAACATGCGGAGGTTCGCCTCGTAGGAGCGGTTCGCCTCGCGCGAATCGGCGATCTCGACGATGAGATCGACGTTGGAGCCGTGGACGTAGCCGTCCTTGTCGGCGAGCGGATTGTCGGGCGCGAAGCTGCTCGCGAAGTCGCTCTGGTCGAGCAGCACCGGGCCGGTCGCCACCCGCGCCGGCTCGCCGGCCCGGGCGAAGGCCGCCTCGAAGCTCACGGTCTTGCGGCGATAGCCCGGCGTGTCGGCGTTGGCGATGTTCTCGGCGCCGAGCCGCACCCGCGTCGCCTGGGCGCGCATCCCGCTCGCGGAGGTCGTCAGGGTTCGGAGCAGATCGTCCATCACTTCACCCCGCCCATCACTTCACGCCCCCCGTCACTTCACGCCGATCGAGGCGCGCAGCACGTCGAGGGTCTTGGCATAGACCCCCATCGCGAGGTCATGGCTCTGGCGGATGCCGGCGGCCCGGGTCATCTGGTCCTCGATCGAGACCGAATTGCCGTTCGGCGTATCCGCGCCCTCGACCGCGTCGGGCCGGGGTTCGGCGCCGAGACCGGCCTCGGCGCCGAACGGGATATGCCCGGCCCGGGTCGTCCTCGCGGTGAAGGGAGGCGCCGCCTGGTCGAGCACGGCGGCGAAATCCGGCAGGTCGCGGGCGCGAAAGCCGGGGGTATCGGCGTTCGCGACATTCTCGGCGATCAGCGCCTGGCGCCGGGCGGCGTAGGTCGCGAGCCCGCTCGCGAGGCGCAGAACGTTGAGGTTCAGATCCATGGGCGGGCGGCTCTCTCTCGCTGTGGCAACCGAGCCTTAACTTCGAGGAGTTGAAAAACTGTAATCAAACTCCGCGCGGATCCTTGCGATGCAGACCGACTTCTCCGCCCTCGCCGCCGAGCTCTCGCGGCTTTCCAACAGCCAGCGCGTCGGCCGGGTCGCGGCGGTGAGCGCCGGCGCGATCGAGCTCGAGGGGCTGAGCCACCACGCCCGGATCGGCGACCAGATCGCGATCACCGCGGCGGGGGGCGAGATCCTCGGCGGCGAGATCGTCGGCCTCGCCGCGACGCGGGCGCGGGCGATGACCTACGGCCCGATCGACGGCGCCGCTGTCGGCGACGCGGCGCGGCTGATCGGACCCGCCGGGGCGCATCCCGACCTCTCCTGGATTGGCCGGGTGGTCGACGCCTTCGGCCAGCCGCTCGACGGCCGGCCGCTCGGCGCGGGCGCCGCGACCGCGCGGCTGCGCGCCGCGCCGCCCCCGCCCGCGGCGCGCAAGGGGCTCGGCCCCCGGCTCGCGACCGGGCTCGGCGTCTTCGACACGATGCTGCCGCTGGCGCGCGGCCAGCGCATCGGCATCTTCGCGGGCTCCGGGGTCGGCAAGTCGACGCTCCTCGCCGATCTCGCGCGCGGGATAGAGGCCGATGTGGTCGTTCTGGCCCTGATCGGCGAGCGCGGTCGGGAGCTGCGGGATTTCGTCGACCACGTGCTCGGCCCCGAGGGAATGGCCCGCGCGGTCGTCATCGCCGCGACCTCGGACCAGGCGCCGCTCATCAAGCGCCGCGCCGCCTGGATGGCGATGGCGGTCGCGGAAGTGTTCCGCGACCAGGGCCGCCACACGCTGCTCCTGATCGATTCGCTGACCCGATTCGCCGAGGCGCATCGCGAGATCGCGCTGACGGCGGGCGAGGCGCCGTCCTTACGCGGCTTCCCGCCCTCGGTCTCCAACCTCATCGCCGCGCTGTGCGAGCGCGCCGGGCCCGGGGTCTTCGGCAAGGGGGATATCACCGGGGTCTTCAGCGTGCTCGTCGCGGGGTCAGACATGGACGAGCCGATCGCCGATATCGCGCGGGGCGTGCTCGACGGCCACGTCGTGCTCGACCGCGCCATCGCCGAGCGCGGCCGCTTCCCCGCCGTCGACGTGCGCCGCTCGGTCTCGCGCAGCCTGCCCGGGATCGCCTCGGAGGCGGAAAACGCGTGGATCCTCGGGACCCGGCGGCTGCTGACCGCCTATGAGAACGCGGCGCTGATGATCCAGACCGGCCTCTACGTCCCCGGCAGCGATCCCGCGATCGACGAGGCGGCGCGGCTCTGGCCGGCGCTCGACGCGTTCTTCGCCGAGCCGGCGCCCGACGGCGTCGCCGCGAGCTTCGCCCGGCTCGCGGCGATCCTCGACGGCGCTACCTGAGCGACATCAGGAGGTTGAGGAGCCCCTGCGAGCCGCCCGAGCCGCCCGGACGGAGCAGCGTCAGCGCCGGCGAGGCGCCCGCGGTGCTGGTCGAGCCATTCTCGAGCTGGGACCGGGCGAGGAAGCGATCGATGAATTTCGCCACCTTTGCCGGATCCTGGAACAGCGAGAGATCGCTCGAGCCGAACACCGCCTCGGCCTTGCGCATCAGGATGTCGCGCTGCTTGTCGACGTCGAGGGTCCCGAAAGACTTGGGCAGGCCGAAGGCGTATCGCGCCACCGTGCTCAGCGTCTTCGAGCCGATGATCGAATACCAGCTGCCGCCCTTCCCGCCCGCCGTCCCGGCGAGATCGGCGATCTCGCGCCGGAAGTTGAGCGCGAGGCGCATGTCGTTGTCGGTCGCGCCGACCGCGGCCTCGAAGGCGCGCGTCCCGTAGGCCTCCGAGATCTTCGCGGCGAAGCCCGCCGTTCCGGTCCGGGCGCCGCCCGCGTCGCCGAAGCCGAAGGCGGCGGAGAGCTTCCGGAAGCTCGGCTCGGTCAGCCGGTTCGCGAAAGCGCGGGGGTCGGTCGTACCCTCCTCCAGCACCTTGCGGATGAAGGCCTTGCGGTCGATCCATTCGTCGAGCCCGAAGGCGCCGAGCGCGACCTTGAGCAGCCGGCGGTCGGCCATCAGATCCTCGGCGCCGGCGACCGAGCCGATCTTCGCCTCGAAATAGGCGAGATCCGCCTTGACGTCGGCGCTCTTGTCGAAGGCCGCGCGCTGGCTCGCCTCGGAGCGCTGGAGCACCCGCCAGCCGGCGATGCCCGAAAGCGGAACCCGTGGCTGGTAGCTCATCGCGGCCCCTCCCTTCTAGCTCGCGGTCCTGGCGCCGAGCAGCCGCGCCTCGCGCGGCAGCAGGGTCCGGAGCCCCCGCATCGCCTGGTAGAACCGCCCTTCGAGCACCGCGTCGGTGGCCCCCGTCAGATAGGCGCGGCTGTCGGAATCCTGGAACACCTGGCTCAGCTGCTCGATCCCGCGCAGGAGCTGCCGGCGGCCCTCCTCGGCGTCGGCCTCGCCCGCGAGCACGAGCTGGGCGATGTAGCAGACCCGGCGGACCGGCGTGTTCGCCTCCTCCGGATGGATCGCGTCGCGCAGCCGCAGCACGTTGGCGTCGGGCGTGATCACGTTCAGCCGCGCGCGGCGGTCGCCGTTCTCCATGACGACGCCGTTGATCATCACCCGTTCGCGCGGCCCGAGCTTCAGGACCAGCCCGCTCATGCCTCGGCCTCCGTCCTTCCGCGCAGGCCGCGCATGATCGCGGTATTGATGTCGATGAGCGGCAGGATCGAGCCGTCGCCGGCCAGCACCCTGAGGCTGTGCTTGCGCACGAATTCCGCGAGGCCGATCAGCTGCGCCCGGAGCCCGACCGGCAGCGCGTTGCCCTCGTGCATCAGATCCTCGCTGAGCGCGCCCCAGAGCCGCTGGTTGTCGCAGACGGCGGCGGCGAGGCCAGCGAAGCCGCCCTGGTCTGCCTCGTCGACCTCGTTCAGCCGATGGGTGATCTTGGCGAAGATCGCGTATTCCTGCGCCCGGTCGTCGCGGATCGGGGCGGTGGCGGAGGCATAGGCGGCCTGGGCCTGGGAATTCAGGTTCATCTGGAAACCCCTTGGGGATCCCGCGGGGAACCGCGGGGCAGGTTACACCGACGGAGGGGAAAGGGTCCGGGGCGGAGGTTTCCCCCCGCCCCGGTCATCGTCTCAGCGGAACAGCGACAGCACGGACTGCGGCGCCTGGTTGGCGATCGAGAGCGCCTGGATGCCGAGTTGCTGCTGGGTCTGCAGCGCGGTCAGCCGGGCCGAGGCCTCCTCCATGTCGGCGTCGACCATCGCGCTGACGCCGGCCTTGAGCGAATCCGCCTGCTTCGAGAGGAAGGCGTTCTGCGCGTCGATCCGGGCCTGCGCGGCGCCGAAGGCGGCGGCGGCCGCGTTCGCCGTGTCGATCAGCGTGTCGATGTCCTCGGGCGAGGCGGTGCCCATGACGAGCGCCGCGCCGAGCGCCTCGAGATCCTCCGCCGCCACGTCGAACGTGCCGGTGGTGAGCGCGCCGGCGGCGTCGCGCATGATCGAGACGGTGATCGTCTGGTCGGTGCCGGCGGCCGAGACGAGGTTGATGCCGTTGTACTGCGCCGACTGGGCGATCGAGACGATCGTTTCGGTCAGCGCGTCGACGTCGGCCTGCAGCTTGGTCTGGTCGGCGTCCGGGTTCTGCGACTGGACCACCTTGGTCTGGATGTCCTTCAGGATGCCGGAGATCTGCTCGGCCGCCGTCCGGGCCACGCCGACCATGGCGGACGCAGAGGTCAGCGCCTCGCCGAGCTTGGTGTAGCTCGACACGTCCGAGGACATGGTCGAGGCGATCGACCAGCTCGAGGAATTGTCCTTCGCGGTCGAAACCTTGAGGCCGGTCGAGACTTCGTCCTGGACCTTGTTGAGGCTCTTGTTGACGGACTTCAGGGTCTGGAGGGCGACCATCGAGCCGGTGTTGGTCAGGATGCTGGACATTCGGGAATTCCTTCTGGCGAGCGGCGCCTTCGACGCCGCGGGTTCATGTGATGGCACCGCTCGCGCGGCGCCGATGATCGCCCTTCTGAGTGCTGCGGCCTCGCTGGCCCCCGGGGCCGCGCCGCGCCGGCCCTTCGACCGCGTGGGGAGAGACTTAGCCCGGGCAACGCTAAGCAATGGCTAACGGGCGCGGGGATCATGCCTAAGGAGGCGTTAACGGGGCTGGGGCGCGCGGTCACTTTTTCCGCGCGGCGCGTGGCCCGGGATGGATTTCGCCGCGATAACGGGGCATTGCCGGTTGCTGACCCGCCCGTGGCGGGGGCGCGCGCCGGCCGCGTTTGTGGCAAATGCCGCGCGGATCGGCGAGTCCAAGGCTTGTTCGGCGGGAAAGGGGGCGGCGCGATGCGGGAGATCTGGCTAAGCGCGCGGGTTGTCGCGGCGGCGCTGCTGCTCGGCCCGGCGACGACGCTCGCCGCCGGGGAGCCGCCGGTCATCCCGCCGCTGGTTCCGCTCGCCGCAGATCCTCCGGCCCGCGCCGGATTCCACGATTGGGCGATCTCCTGCGCCGGCGCCGGCCCGGGCGGCTGCCGCGCCGTGACGCGGCTCCGCTCGGCGGCGCCGGGGAGCCCGGAGGTGCTGCGGCTCGCCGTCGCCCCGGCCGGGGCCGAGGTCTTCGCGCTGACGCTGCGCACCCCGGCGCAGCTCTACCTGCCCGCCGCCGCCACGCTGATCCCGGATCGCGGCGATCCGGTCGAGATCCCCTGGATCACCTGAGATCCGCGCGGCTGCGAGGCGCGGCTGACGGCCGGCCCCGCGCTCATCGAGGCGTTCCGCGCCGGCGACGCGGCGCAGGTCGAGCTCACGCTGATCGACGGAGGACGGGTGCGGCTGCCGCTGTCGCTGCGGGGCTTCACGGCCGCGCTCGCGGCGCTCGACCGCCTCGCGCCGGGCGTCAGTCCTTGAGCTTGCGGCCGTAGAGCTCGAGCCGGTGGTGCACGATCTCGTAGCCGAGCCGGGCCGCGATCTCCTGCTGCAGCGCCTCGATCATCGGGCTGGCGAATTCGATCACCGCGCCGGTGTCGATGTCGATGAGATGGTCGTGGTGCTCGCCCTCGCGCGCCTGCTCGAACCGGGCCGGGCCGCCGGCGAAGGCGTGCCGCTCGATCGCGCCGCTCTCCTCGAGCGCCTTCATCGTGCGGTAGACCGTGGCGAGCGAGATCCGGTTGTTGATCGCGACCGCGCGCTCGAAGATCTGCGCCGCGTCCGGATGGCCCTCGCTCTGGTCGAGCACCTCGAGGATCACGCGCCGCGGCTTCGTGATCCGAAGCCCGGCATCGCGGAGCACCGCCTCGTATTTCGCCTGATTTCGCGAGATCTGCATGGTCCGGAAGAATAGCGGCGGCGGCGGGCGAAGCGAAGGGGCATTCACGCCGCGGGCTCGGAGGGGTCGAGACGCGAAACGGCGCCGGAGGTCCGGCGCCGTTCTGGGTGGGAGCCCCGGCGGGGGCCGGCCCGGGTCAGTGGATCTTCTGCAGGAGCTCGTCGATCGACTTCTTGGCGTCGCCGTAGAACATCCGCGTGTTCTCCTTGTAGAAGAGCGGGTTCTCGATGCCGGAATAACCGGTGCCCTGGCCGCGCTTGGAAACGAAGACCTGCTTGGCCTTCCAGACTTCCAGAACCGGCATCCCCGCGATCGGCGAGTTCGGATCTTCCTGCGCCGCCGGATTGACGATGTCGTTCGAGCCGATGACGATCGCGACATCGGTCGAGGGGAAGTCCTCGTTGATCTCGTCCATCTCCATCACGATGTCATAGGGGACCTTGGCCTCGGCGAGGAGCACGTTCATGTGCCCCGGCAGACGGCCCGCCACCGGATGGATCGCGAAGCGCACTTCCTTGCCCTTGGCGCGCAGCCGCTTGGTGAGCTCCGAGATCGACTGCTGCGCCTGGGCCACCGCCATGCCATAGCCCGGGACGATGATGATCGAATCCGCCTCGTCGAGCGCCGCGGCCACGCCGTCGGCGTCGATCGCGATCTGCTCGCCCTCGATCTCCTGCGCCGGACCCGTCGCCGCGCCGAAGCCGCCGAGGATCACCGAGACGAAGTTGCGGTTCATCGCCTTGCACATGATGTAGCTCAGGATCGCGCCCGAGGAGCCGACCAGCGCGCCGGTGACGATCAGGAGGTTGTTCGAGAGCGTGAAGCCGATCGCCGCCGCCGCCCAGCCGGAGTAGCTGTTCAGCATCGAGATCACGACCGGCATGTCCGCGCCGCCGATCGCCATGATCAGGTGCCAGCCGATCGCGCCCGCGATGATCGCGACGAGGATCATCGTCCAGACCCCGGCGCCGTTGAAGTAGAGGATGCCGAGCAGCAGGCAGACGAGGAAAGCGCCGATGTTGATCGCGTGCCGGCCCGGCAGCGTCAGCGCCTTGGAGTTGATCCGGCCGGAGAGCTTGCCATAGGCGACGATCGAGCCGGTGAAGGTGACCGCGCCGATCAGGATGCCGAGGAAGACCTCGACGCGCATGATCGAGAGCTCCACCGGCGCCTTGTGCGCCAGCGTCGCGGCGAAGCCGTGCAGCTGGTCGACGGTGCCGTTCGCCACCGCCCGCGCCGCGCGGCCCGCCTCGATGTCGGCGTTGAGCCCGATGAAGACCGCCGCGAGGCCGACGAGGCTGTGGAAGCCCGCGACCAACTCGGGCATCTGCGTCATCTGCACCCGCTGCGCGACGATCGCGCCCGCGATGCCGCCGAGGACGATCATCGCGAGGATGATCGTCAGGCCGTAGACGCCCGGCGCCAGGATCGTGGCGACGACGGCCAGCGCCATGCCGATGATGCCGTACCAGATGGCGCGCTTGGCCTTCTCCTGGTTGGAGAGCCCGCCGAGCGCGAGGATGAAGAGGACAGCCGCCGCGATATACGCGGCCGTGACGAGACCCGGATGCATGAACCCTACTCCCCGCTCAGCTCTTCTGGAACATGGCGAGCATCCGGCGCGTCACGAGGAAACCGCCGAAGATGTTGACCGATGCCATGAGGATGGACAGCGCCCCGAGGATCATCACGACGAAGCTCGACGACCCGACCTGCAACAGCGCGCCGAGGATGATGATCGAGGAGATCGCATTGGTGATCGCCATCAGGGGCGTGTGCAGCGAATGCGCGACGTTCCAGATCACCTGGAAGCCGACGAAGACCGAGAGCACGAAGACGATGAGGTGCTCCATCAGGCTCGGCGGCGCCACGCTGCCGATCAGGAGCATCACGATCGCGCCGGTGATCAGCATCCAGGTCTGCCGGTTGTTGTCGGCCTTCAGCGTCGCGACCTCGCGCGCCGCCTTCTGCTCGGGCGTCTCCTCGACCTTTTTCGGCTGCTGCTTGGCGATCGCCTGCACCTTGGGCGGCGGCGGCGGGAAGGTGATCGCGCCGTCATGGGTGACGGTCGCGCCCCGGATCACGTCGTCCTCCATGTTGACGACCGGCTTGCCGTCCTTGGCCGGCGTCAGATCGTCCATCATGTGACGGATGTTGGTGGAATAGAGCGTCGAGGACTGCGTCGCCATCCGGCTCGGGAAATCCGTGTAGCCGATGATCTTCACGCCGTTCGGGCTCTCGACGACCTGGTCGGGCACGGTGAGATCGCAGTTGCCGCCGCGCTCGGCGGCGAGGTCGACGATCACCGAGCCCGGCTTCATCGAAGCGACCATGTCCTCGAGCCAGAGCTTCGGCGCCGGCCGGCCCGGGATGAGCGCGGTCGAGATGACGATATCCATCTCGGGGGCGAGCTCGCGAAACTTCTTGAGCTGCGCCTCGCGGAACTCGGGGCTCGAGGGCGCCGCGTAGCCGCCGGTCGCCGCGCCGTCGGTCTGCGCCTCGGCGAAGTCGAGATAGACGAATTCCGCGCCCATCGACTCGATCTGCTCGGCCACTTCCGGCCGCACGTCGAAGGCGTAGGTGATCGCGCCGAGCGAGGTCGCCGTGCCGATCGCCGCGAGCCCCGCGACGCCCGCGCCGATCACCAGCACCTTGGCCGGCGGCACCTTGCCCGCGGCGGTGATCTGGCCGGTGAAGAAGCGGCCGAAGTTGTTGCCGGCCTCGATCACCGCGCGATAGCCCGCGATGTTCGCCATGGACGAGAGCGCGTCCATCTTCTGCGCCCGGCTGATGCGGGGCACCATGTCCATCGCGAGCGCGGTGACGCCCTTCTCCTGGAGCCGCTCCAGCAATTCGCCGTTCTGCGCCGGATAGAGGAAGCTGATCAGGATCTGCCCCGGCCGCGTCAGATCGACCTCGGAGGCCTCCGGCGCCCGCACCTTGGCGATGACGTCGGCCTTGGCCCAGACATCCGCCGCCGAGGGCAGCACCTCGACCCCGGCCTCGGCGTAGGCCGCGTCCGAAAACCGCGCCCCCGCCCCGGCGCCGGCCTGCACGACGCAGTCATAGCCAAGCTTCTTCAACGCCAGGGCCGATTGCGGCGTCAACGCGACACGCTTCTCGCCCTCGACGATTTCCGTTGGAGCTCCGATTATCAAGGGCTTCCTCCTGAGCTTCGAATCTTCACGCGGCCGTCTACGCGATCACGTGGATTTGTCATGACTTGCTCGGCTTGTATGGGCCGCCCGGGCGCCTGTCAAACACTGCGAAGGTATGACGGCGGCGCAACATTGGTGGTTTTCACTCGGCCCCGCGCGCAACAAAAGGGCGGCGCGTCCCCGACGCGCCGCCCTTTTCATTGCTTTCCGGAGAAGGACCGGGGCCGCTCAGCCGTGCAGCTTGATCGCGATCTCGGCGACGCGCTTGCCCTGGAAAGCCGCGCCTTCGAGCTCCTGCGCCGAGGGCTGGCGCGAGCCGTCGCTGTCGGAAAGCGTGGTGGCGCCATAGGGCGAGCCGCCGCGGACGACGTCGGTGCCCGACTGGCCCTGGTAGGCGTAGCTCAGCGGCACGATGATCATGCCGTGGTGCTGCAGCACGATCTGCGTCGTGATGATCGTCGTTTCCTGGCCGCCGTGCTGGGTGGCGGTCGAGACCATGACCGAGCCGACCTTGTTCACGAGCGCGCCCGAGGCCCAGTGGCCGCCGGTCTGGTCGAGGAAGTTCTTCATCTGCGAGGCCATGTTGCCGAAGCGGGTCGGCGTTCCGAAGATGATCGCGTCGTAATCGGCGATCTCGGCCGGGGTGGCGACCGGCGCGGCCTGGTCCATCTTGTAGTAGGCGGCCTTGGCGACCGCTTCGGGGACGAGCTCGGGCACGCGCTTCACGACCACTTCCGCCCCGGCGCTCTTGGCGCCCTCGGCCGCGGCGTTCGCCATGGCCTCCATATGTCCCCAGCTGGAATAGTAGAGAACCAGAACCTTCGCCATGGCGGCGTCTCCCTGATGAATGGCATCTCGCCGGGAAGGTATCCGTTTCCGCCTCGGAGGAAAGCCGGCTCGGCCGAAACGGACTGTCGCCGAAATTCTCAGGCCACGCGACCCTCGATCGCGCGATCATAAAGGTCGCGCGCGTCCCAGACGGTGAGCGCCCGCGGATTGCCCGCGGCGGTCGGATCGGCCACCGCCATCCGCGCCATCCGGGCGATCTGGTCCGCCTTCACCCCGATCCGGTCCAGCGTATGCGGCACGCCGAGATCGCGGCGCAGCCGCAGCAGGAAATCGAGGAACCCCGCGAAGCCGCCCTCGAGCCCGAGCCAGGCGGCGAGCCGGTCGATCTTGTCGTAGACCGCCTCCCGGTTGAAATCGAGCACGTAGGGCAGCAGCACCGCGTTGGTGAGCCCGTGATGCGTGTCGTAGAGCGCGCCGATCGGGTGCGAAAGCGCGTGGATCGCGCCAAGCCCCTTCTGGAACGAGACAGCGCCCATCGCGGCGGCGGCGAGCATCTGGCCGCGCGCCTCCATGTCCGAGCCGTCGCGATAAGCGCGCAGCAGGTTCTCGCGCACGAGCCTGATCCCCTCGACCGCGATCCCCTCGGCCATCGGGTGGAAGCTCGGCGCGCAATAGGCCTCGACGCAGTGGCTGAGCGCGTCCATCCCGGTCCAGGCCGTGAGCTGCGGCGGCAGGTCCCGCGTGAGCTCGGGATCGAGGATCACCTGCGCCGGCAGCATGGCGGGATGGAAGATGATCTTCTTCACGCCCTCGACCGAATTGGTGATCACGCCCGCGCGCCCGACCTCGGAGCCGGTGCCCGCGGTGGTCGGCACCGCGACCACCGGGGCGATGCCGGCGGGGTCGGCGCGGGTCCACCAGTCGCCGATGTCCTCGAAATCCCAGATCGGTCGCTTCTGGCCCGTCATGAAGGCGACCGCCTTGCCGCAGTCGAGCGCCGAGCCGCCGCCGAAGGCGATCACCCCGTCATGGCCGCCGGCGCGGAAGGCCGCGACCCCCTCGGCGACGTTCTCGCCGGTCGGATTGGCCTTCACCGCCGAGAAGACCGCGACCGGCACGCCCTCGGCGCGGAGCGCCGCGAGCACGCGGGCGGTCATCGGCAGGGCCGCGAGCCCGGGATCGGTGACGAGCAGCGGCTTCAGGATCCCCGCCGCCCGGCAGGCCTCGGCGAGCTCCCCGACCCTCCCGGCGCCGAAGCGCACGGTGGTCGGCCAGGACCAGGTGGCGGGCCCGGGCATCAGAGCTTCCGGAGGTGGTAGGACTTCGGCCGCGTCAGGCTGAGAAATCCCAGATAGGACAGGCTCGCGCCGCGGCCGGTCTCCTTCACCCCGGTCCAGGTCAGCGCCGGGTCGAGATAGTCGCAGCGGTTCATGAACACCGTCCCGGTCTCGAGCGCCGCGCCGATCTCCTCGGCCGCCGCGACGTCCGAGGTCCAGATGCTCGCGGTCAGCCCGTAGCGGCAGTCGTTCATACGGGCGATCGCCTCGGCGTCGTCCCTCACCTTCATCACGCCGACCACGGGGCCGAAGCTCTCGTCCTTCATCACCCGCATCGAATGGTCGACGTCGACCAGCAGCTTCGGCGCGAGATAAGCGTCCTGGCCGGAGTCCTTCGGGAAGAGCTTCGGGTCGATCAGCTGCCGCGCGCCCTCGGCGACCGCCTCGGCGACCTGCCCGCGCACCTCGTCGGCGAAGCGCTTCGCCGCCATCGGCCCGAGCGTGGTCTCGGGGTCGAGCGGATTGCCGAGCCGGTAGGTCGAGGCGAGCGCCACCGCCTTCTCGACGAAGGCGTCGTAGAGCGGCTCGGCGACGTAGACCCGCTCGATCCCGCAGCAGCACTGGCCGGAATTGTAGAAGGCGCCGTCGACCAGCGTCTCGACCGCCGCGTCGAGATCGGCGTCGGCGCGGACATAGGCCGGATCCTTGCCGCCGAGTTCGAGCCCGACGCCGACGAAGGTTCCCGCCGCCGCCGTCTCGATCGCCCGGCCCGCCGCCGTCGAGCCGGTGAAGTTGACGAAGTCGAACGCCCGTTCCTCGATCAGCTTCGTCACGGTGCCATGGTCGAGGAAGAGATGGGTGAAGACCCCCTCGGGCAGGTGCGCGAAGGCCTGCGCCAGCCGCTCGCCCGCGACCGGGGTCTGGCTCGCGTGCTTCAGCACGACGGTGTTGCCGGCGATCAGCGCGGGCACGATGGTGTTGATCGCCGTCAGAAAGGGATAGTTCCAGGGCGCGATCACGAAGACCACGCCGAGTGGCTCGCGCGCCAGGTAGCGCTTGAAGCGGTCGCTGTCCTCGATGACCCGGGGCGCGAGCTCGGCCGCCGCGATCCCGGCCATGTAGGCGGCGCGCTCGCGCACCCCGCCCATCTCGCCGCCGTAGCGCACCGGGCGGCCCATCTGCCAGGCGAGCTCCTTCACCACGTCGGCGTTCAGCCCGTCGAGCCGCGCCACGCCCTCGGTCACCAGCGCGATCCGCTCCTCGAGCGGCCGCGCGGCCCAGTCCCGCGCCGCCTTGCGCGCCACCTTGATCCGCGCGCGGGCGACGCCGATCTCCTCCGCCGGATGGGTGAAATAGACGCTCCCGTCGACCGGGGAGACGCAGGTGATGTCGCTCATGGCGCCCGTTCCTTCCGCGCCGCCGCGGGCGCCTGTGACGCGAGGCTATCCCGGCGGCGAAACGCCGCGCAAGGGAGGGAGGGCGAATCAAGCGCCCGCGCGGCGGAAGCGGACCGCGCGACCCGCTTTCGGCGCGCCCGAGGCGCCGCCCGCGCCCCTTTCCTTCGATCCCGATTCCCTGTATAGCGCTGCGCGCCGCCGGGCGATTCCGCCCGCGCGGCTCTTTTCGTATCTCGACCCCGCTGGACGACATCCCGGCCGCGGCCGAGGGCGAAGGGACCGAAACCCTTTTTGAAGAGGACCCACGATGTCGATCACGCCCGATCTGAAGCAGCAGCTGATCACCGACTATGCCACCAAGGCCGGCGACACCGGTTCGCCCGAGGTGCAGGTCGCGATCCTGACCAGCCGGATCAACACGCTCACCGAGCACTTCAAGACCCACAAGAAAGACAACCATTCGCGTCGCGGCCTTCTCAAGATGGTCTCGCAGCGCCGCAAGCTGCTCGACTACGTGAAGAAGAAGGACGAGGCCCGCTATCAGTCGCTGATCGGCCGCCTCGGCATCCGCCGCTAAGCCGATCGGGGGCGCGCCCAGGCGGAAGCCGGACGCGCCCTTTTCGCGTCGGAGGCCGTGGGCGGCCGCTCCGACGCCCGCCTTCGCCGCCCGCCGTATGCCAGCCGCCCGCCCGACCCCGCGGGATGGCTTGTCGGATGAAAACCGGGGTCCGCGGGGCCAGATCCTCCCCGCGTCACGCGGCCGGACCAGGGGGTCCGACCGTCTTGCAAGGAAAAGAGATGTTCAAAACCGTTACCAAATCGATCGAGTGGGGCCACGACACCCTCACGCTCGAAACGGGCAAGGTCGCCCGTCAGGCCGACGCCGCCGTCATCGCCACCTATGGCGAGACCAGCGTGCTCGCCACCGTCGTCTTCGCGCGGAAGCCGAAGCCCGGTCAGGATTTCTTCCCGCTGACCGTCCACTACCAGGAAAAGTACTACGCGGCCGGCAAGATCCCCGGCGGCTTCTTCAAGCGCGAGGCCCGGCCCTCCGAGAAGGAGACGCTGACCTCCCGGCTGATCGACCGCCCGATCCGCCCGCTGTTCGTCGAGGGCTTCAAGAACGAGGTCCAGGTCATCGCGACCGTGCTCTCCTATGACATGGAGAACGATCCGGACATCGTCGGCATGATCGCGGCCTCCGCCGCGCTCACCCTCTCGGGCGTGCCGTTCATGGGCCCGATCGGCGCGGCGCGCGTCGGCTTCGTCGATGGCTCCTACGTGCTGAACCCGGCCGTGGACGACATGGAGAAGCTGCGCGACAACCCCGAGCAGCGGCTCGATCTCATCGTCGCCGGCACCAAGGACGCGGTGATGATGGTCGAATCGGAGGCCTATGAGCTCTCCGAGGCCGAGATGCTCGGCGCGGTGAAGTTCGGCCACGAGCAGATGCAGCCGGTGATCGACATGATCATCGACCTCGCCGAGGAAGCCGCGAAGGAGCCCTTCGCCTTCCAGCCCGCCGACACGACCGCGCTCTACGAGCGGGCCAAGGCCGCCGGCGGCGACGCGATGCGCGCCGCCTTCCAGATCAGCGACAAGCTCGACCGCCAGGCCGCCGTCGGCGCCGCGAAGGAGCGGATCCTCGAGGCGCTGACCGACGAGGAACGCGCGGATCCGGGCCTCGATTCGGTGATCAAGAAGCTCGAATCGGACGTCGTGCGCTGGGACATCCTCGACCACGGCCGCCGCATCGACGGGCGCGACCTCGTCACCGTCCGCCCGATCGTGGCCGAGGTCGGCGTCCTGCCGCGCACGCATGGCTCGTCGCTCTTCACCCGCGGCGAGACCCAGGCGCTGGTCGTCTCGACGCTCGGCACCGGCGACGACGAGCAGATGATCGACGCGCTGCACGGCACCTCGCGCTCGAACTTCCTGCTGCACTACAACTTCCCGCCGTACTCGGTCGGCGAGACCGGTCGCATGGCCTCCCCGGGCCGTCGCGAGATCGGCCATGGCAAGCTCGCCTGGCGCGCGCTGCAGGCGGTTCTCCCGGCCGCGACCGACTTCCCCTACACGATCCGCGTGGTTTCCGAGATCACCGAATCGAACGGCTCCTCCTCGATGGCCTCCGTCTGCGGCGGCTCGCTCTCGATGATGGACGCGGGCGTGCCGCTGAAGGCGCCGGTCGCGGGCGTCGCGATGGGCCTGATCCTCGAGGGTGAGAAATACGCGGTCATCACCGACATCCTCGGCGACGAGGATCACCTCGGCGACATGGACTTCAAGGTCGCCGGCACCGCGAACGGCATCACCTCGCTGCAGATGGACATCAAGGTCGCGGGCATCACGCCCGAGATCATGGAGAAGGCGCTCGACCAGGCGAAGCATGGCCGGATGCACATCCTGAACGAGATGGGCCAGGCGCTGACCTCGGGCCGCGCGGAATTCTCCGCCCATGCCCCGCGCATCGAGACGATGCAGATCGCGGTCGACAAGATCCGCGAAGTCATCGGCTCGGGCGGCAAGGTCATCCGCTCGATCGTCGAGGAGTCGGGCGCCAAGGTCGACATCAACGACGACGGCACGATCAAGATCGCCTCGGCCAACGCCGAGGCCATCGAGAAGGCCCGCGAGCTCATCTCCGCGATCGTGGACGAGCCGGAGATCGGCAAGGTCTACACCGGCAAGGTCGTGAAGATCATGGACTTCGGCGCCTTCGTGAACTTCTTCGGCAAGCGCGACGGCCTCGTGCACGTCAGCCAGCTCTCGAACGAGCGGGTGAGCCATCCGAAGGACATCCTGCAGGAAGGCCAGGCGGTGAAGGTGAAGCTCATGGGCTTCGACGACCGCGGCAAGGTCCGGCTCTCGATGAAGGCCGTCGACCAGGTCACCGGCGAAGAGGTCAAGGAAGACGCCTGAGCCTCCGGCTCCGCGTCCCGGAAGACGAAGGCCCCGCGCGTCGCGCGGGGCCTTTTTCATGCGCGCCCGGTCAGGCGCCGAGGACCGGATCGAGCAGCCGGTGGATCCATTTGCGCTTCTTCGGATTGAAGCGGTTCATGTGCAGGATCACCGGCTCCGGCCGGTTCGAGAACAGCCTTTCGAACGGGCTGTAGCGGCGCAGGTTGTAGCGCTCCGGCAGGACGCAGAACCGCAGGTCCGAGCGCCAGAGCAGGTCGCGGAAGGTCATCTGGTCTCCGACCACGCCCGCCTCGTCGTAATTCGCCTGCCAGTCGCGCAGGAAGTCGAGCGCCACCGGCGAGGCCCGGTAGAGGATCACCCCGCCGTTGTGCTGCGGAAAGGCATCGGGCACGTCGGCCTTCCACGACTTGCGATAGGTGTCCTTGTAGGCCCGCGTCACCTGCGCCACGGCGAGGTCGAACCGCTCCAGAAGCCGGAACATGTCGGCGAGATCGCCGCGCACCCGCGTGTCCGTGTCGAGATAGAGCGTGTGCTCGAAGGGCGTGCGAAAGAGAGAGTCCACCTTCGAGCGGGCGCGGCCCTTCTCGAGCAGCACGACATGGTCGAACTCGGGCCCCGGCTCCGGCGCGTCGCTGAAGATCGCGATCGGAAGCCCGGGATTGCTCGCCCGGACCGATGCCGCGGCCGCGCGCGCCGCCGCGACATGCACGGCCCCCGAGGCCGCGAAGAGCACCCCCGCGCCGCGACGCTCCGTATCAGCCATGCTCATCTCCGGAAGGGCACGGCGGTGATCATCACCCGCCGCGACTTGGGCGTGAAAACCTGCCTGACCGGCAGGAAGAGCGGCCGCAGCACCTTGGCACGCAGGTTGCGCAGCTCGCCCCGGATCGTCGCCGCGATCGTCCGGCGCGCCCGTCTCGGCTTTTCCGTCTGGATCAGCGACTTGCCCTTGGGCTCGTCGAGGAAGGTGAAATCGGCGAATTTCGACTGTACCGCCGCCGCCGGCGCCAGCTGATAGAGCGCCGTTCCGGGGGTCGGATTCATCAGGTGCCGGTCGATCGGCAGCGTGTGGACCGACAGCGCGTCGCAGAGCCGCCGGGCATGGGTGGCCGAGACGAGATACCCGCCGCTGTCGATCGTCGGCGTGAGCATCCGGTGCACGGACCGCGACCCGACCTCGGCCGTCGGCGCCGCGGCGAGGGTGAACCGGTGCGGATTGCCGGTCAGCTTCACCACATCCGCCCCCGCCGGGATCCAGCCGGTGTCCGTGAGCAGGGGCGCCAGCGCGTCGGAGACATAGACGTCGTCCTCGAAGACCGCGCCATAGGGCGCGTCGCCCTCGGCGATCAGTCGCCAGGCCGCGACGTGGCTGAGAAAGCAGGCGAGCTCGCCCCGGGCCAGCCGCCGCCCCCGACCTTCCGGGCAGAGCCGCGCATATTCCTCCTCGGAGATCGCCCGCCCGTCGACGGCGGCGAGCCGCTCCATCGCGACCCCGAGGCGGCGCGCCTGCGCCTCCATGAAGTCGCGCCGGTCCGGGGAGCGGTCGAGGTTGATGTAGAGACGCCTCACGCCGCCCTCTTCTCGATTCCATCCGGGGTCCAGACCGTATGCCGCGCGCGCGCCTCGGCGATCATCGCCCGGTGCCGCGCGATCTCGGCCTCGTCCCGGTAGCCGCGGGGGTGGTCGAGATGCACGAGGGGCGCGGTGAAGCGCAGGTGCCGGCCCTCGACGCCCGAATTGATCAGGCGGATGCCGAGCTCCTTGTCCTCGCCGCCGTATTTCATCGTCTCGTCGTAGCCGTTGACGCGCAGCAGGTCCTCGCGGAAGGCCGAGGCGTTGGCGCCGCAGAGCGCCCTTTGCACCGGCGAGGTGACTTCGAGGAAATTCATCACCGGCTTCGGAAAGGGCATGGTCTTGAGCCAGGTGCCGATCCGGTCGATCGCCCGGTTCCCGCGCAGCCAGGCCCGGTCGAAGACGCGGCCGTCGGCGACCATCTCCTCGGTGACCGAGGCCGTGGCCTCGGCGTCGAGGCGGATCAGGCTGCCGGTGCAGAAGCGCCTGGGCCGGGCGAGCTCGAGATGGCGGGCGATGAAACCGGGATGGATCATCACGTCGCCGTCGATGAAGACGAGATGCTCCGCCTCCGAGCTCGCGATCGCCCTGTTCAGGATCTCGGTCTTCCGGAAGCCGCGATCCTCGTGCCACACGTGGCGCGTCGGCACCTCGGGATGCGCCGCGCCGAAGGCCGCGAACGCGGCCGCCGTCTCCGGCCCCGAGCCGTCGTCGGCGAGGCAGATCATGTCGGGCTTGCGCGCCTGCCGCGCCACCGAGGCGAGGCAGAGCAGGAGCGGGCGCACGCTGTTGTAGGTGGTGAGGATCAGCTCGCTCCGCATCCTCTCACCCCGCCGCCCGGACCCGCGCGAGATAGTCGAGCGCGGCGCGATCCTCGATTTCCTCGGCCTCGATCGCCTCGACCGTGCGCCGCACCTTGCGCGCGTATTCCGGCGACTTGGCCACCAGGTTCGGACCCCGGCCGATCTTCTCGCGCAGTTCCTGTTCGGAGCGCGCGTAGTAATGGTTCAGCTGGAGGTGGTCGGCCGAATAGAAGCCGGGCTTCTCGCGCTCCGCGCCGCGCGCGACCTCGCCCCGGTCGTTGCAGGTCGCGTCCGAGCCGTCGGTCTCCATCGAATGCACCCGGAGCGCGGTCAGGTGGCAGGGGTCGACGACGCATTTGAACGCGCGGATCCCGCGCCGGTCGCTCATCGGATCGGCGGCGCGGCGCAGGTAGTTCGGCAGCATGCCGCCCTCGGGCGGCGTTTCATGGCCGTTGCGGCCGAACATGTGCCAGGGCAGCGACAGGTTGCGCGCCTCGCCGAGATGCGCCAGCGCCTCGGGCAGGCTCGCCGCGCGTTTCGGGATCAGGAACTCGTCGACGTCGATGAAGGCCATCCAGCGGAAGCCGCCGCCGAAGTTGCTCGCGGCATGCGCGTAGGCGAGCACCTGGTTGTGGATCTCGCGGCCCATCCGCGCGTCGGAGAAGACCTGGTTCCACGGCACCACGACCAGCGCCTCGGGCGGCAGAGCCGCGCGCAGGATCGGCAGCGTCGCGTCGGTGCAGCCGTTGTCGTAGACGAGGAAGCGCTTCACCCCGGCGCGGTGGTGGAACCGCGCCCATTCCTCGATATGCCGCGCCTCGTTCCTGACGATGAGCGCGATCGCCACGCCGTCGCGCCCGGGCTCCGCCTTCGGCGGCCGGATGCCGATCTTGCTGATCTTGCCGAAGATCGGCAGCTTCCAGAACATCCCGCCCCCGGCGCTTTTTCGCCCCCGGTGGTAGCCGATCGACGCGCGCCCGTGAAGCCTCCCCGCGCCGCGACCCGCCGGCTGTTCCGGCCCGCGGGCGCCCCGCCCGCCGCGCGCTTCTTCAAGGTCTCATACTGGCATGAAACCCTATCGGGCAGGACGCGGGGCCCCGCCAACGGGCGGGGAGAAAAAAGACTCGCGGCCAACAGGCCGCTCCGCGCGGTCCGGCGGCACGCCGGACCGCCACGCCTCATTTACATTTCGCGCCGGAAGGTCCATGACGCGCCCGTTGTCAAGAAGGAACGGATCGAAATGGGCTACCGAGTCGCCGTCGTCGGTGCCACGGGCAACGTGGGCCGCGAAATGCTGAACATCCTCGCCGAGCGGGAATTCCCGATCGACGACATCGTGGCGCTTGCCTCGCGCAAGAGCCTCGGCAGCGAATGTTCCTTCGGCGAGCGAACTCTGAAGACCGAGGATCTCGACACGTTCGACTTCACCGGCTGGGACATGGCCCTCTTCGCCATCGGCTCGGACGCGACGAAGAAATACGCGCCGCTGGCCGCCAAGGCCGGCTGCGTCGTGATCGACAATTCCTCGCTCTACCGCTACGATCCGGACGTGCCGCTGATCGTGCCGGAGGTGAACCCGGATGCGATCACCGGCTATGCGAAGAAGAACATCATCGCCAATCCGAACTGCTCGACCGCGCAGATGGTGGTGGCGCTGAAGCCGCTGCACGACCGCGCGACGATCAGGCGCGTCGTCGTCTCGACCTACCAGTCGGTCTCGGGCTCCGGCAAGGAGGCGATGGACGAACTCTGGAACCAGACCAAGGGCATGTATGTCCCGGGCCAGGAGGTGGAGCCGAGCGTCTACCCCAAGCAGATCGCCTTCAACGTGATCCCGCATATCGACGTCTTCCTCGACGACGGCCAGACCAAGGAAGAGTGGAAGATGGTCGCCGAGACGAAGAAGATCCTCGATCCGAAGATCAAGGTGACCGCGACCTGCGTCCGCGTGCCGGTCTTCGTCGGCCATTCCGAGGCGATCAACATCGAGTTCGACGAGGATCTCGACGAATCGGAGGCCCGCGACATCCTGCGCGAGGCGCCGGGGATCCTCGTCGTCGACAAGCGCGAGGCCGGCGGCTACATCACGCCGATCGAATGCGTCGGCGAATACGCGACTTATGTGAGCCGCATCCGCCAGGATCCGACGATCGACAACGGCCTCAACATCTGGGTCGTGTCGGACAACCTGCGCAAGGGCGCCGCGCTCAACGCGGTGCAGATCGCCGAGCTGCTCGGTCGCCGCGTCCTGAAGAAGGGCGACGTCCCGGCCGAGCTCGCGGACTGACCGGAAAGGGCGGACCGAGGTCCGCCCTACGCTTCCGGGAGCGCCATCCGCTCCGTAGGGCGGACCTCGGTCCGCCGCCTCAGCGCGCCGTCTCGAGCGGCGGGACGACGCCGAGATAGGCCGCGATCGCCTCGCGGTCGGTGGCCGGCAGCATGGCGAGGTTCTCCTGCACCGCGACCATCGAGCCGCCCACCGAATCGTATTCGGGCGTGAACCCGGTCTCGAAGTAGGAGACGACGTCCCCCGCCGACCAATCCTCGAGCGCGCCGCCCGGGGTGATGTTTGGCACCCGCCCCTCGCCCTCCGCCGCCGGCGCGCCGCCGAGCCAGCGCGCATAGTCGAGCTCCCCCGCGAAGCCGCGCGGCGTGTGGCATTCGCCGCAATGCCCCGGCCCCTCGACCAGGTACTGGCCGAGCTTCACCTCGGGCGCCACCGCCTCGCCGAGGTCGAGCACCGGCGCGTCGGACAGGAAGGCGCGCTGCCAGAGGGTCACCCCCCGCCGAAAGCTGAACGGAAAGCGTAGCGCGTGGTCGGGCTGTCGCCCCGCGACGGCGGGCAGGGTCGCGAGAAAGGCGCTGAGGTCGGCGATGTCGCCGAGATCCATCCGCGCGTAGGAGGCGTAGGGGAAGGACGGGTAGTAGGGGCGCCCCTCCGGCGAGACCCCGCGCAGCATCGCATTGGCGAGATCCTCCGGACTCCAGGCGCCGATGCCATCCACGGGATCGCTCGAGATGTTCGGCGCCACGAAGTCGCCGAAATCGGTGCGGAGCACATGGCCGCCGCCGAGCAGGAGGCGGTCATCGCCCTTGGCCCGCTCCGCCGCGTGGCAGGAGGCGCAGCCGCCGATCCAGAAGATCCGCTCGCCGCGCGCGGCGTCGCCCTCGGGCATCGCCGCGAGCGTGGCCGCGGGCAGCCCGCGCGGGATCGTCAGCAGGTAGAAGGCGCCGAGGCCGACCGCGGCCGCCCCGGCGAGCAGCGGAAGCGCGCGGCGCATCGGCCCCGGCCCTCAGTCGTCGATCCTGTAGCCCTCGTGGCAGCTCTTGCAGGTGTCGAGGATCGGGCCGACGGCGGTCTGGAACGCCGCGAGATCGGCGGGACCGGGCCGGCCGGACAGCTCGACCGCCGCGCCCGAGGCTTCCTGGAACTTCGCGATCTCGGCGTCGAAGCCGGCGCGGTCCGACCAGATCTTCGGCGCGGCGCCCGGGCTCGTCGCGCCTTCGGGGAAGAACTCGCCGAAGGCGAGCGCGGTCGCGTCGAAGGTCATGATCACCGACTTGCCGACCGCCGGGCTGTAGGGGATCTCGCCCTTCATCATCCCGCCGGCGACCTGGGCGGCGGCGACGTTGCTGCGCATCAGCTGCTCGCGCGCGGCGACGAGATTCTCCTGCGCGAAGGCTGGGGCTCCGGCCACGAGGAGAAGGCCGATCGTGAGTGCCGCGTGCTTCATTGTCCGTCTCCTATCGCCGCCCGCCTCGTCCGGAGGGCGCCCTGGGGTCATCGCCGGTCAGTCGGCCGACGAGCAGACCTTACATCGATCGGCCGATCTGCCAAGCGTCGCGGCGTCACAGGCGGCGAGGATCAGAGGCGGTAGAAGGCGTTGCTCTCCGCGTCGTAGACCTCGAGATCGCCGTCGCCGATATCCTTCCAGGTGCCGTGGAGCTGCAGGCGGCCGACATGGACCTCCTCCGCGACGAAGGGGAAGGTCATGAGGTTGTCGAGGCTGCGCAGCACCGCCTGCTGCTCGAGCCGGCGCACCGCGTCGGCGCGGCCCATGCCCTGGTCGATCAGCGCCTGGGCGGTCGGGGCGAGGATCTCGAGCCAGTGGCCGACGAAGCTGTCGGCGTCCGGCGCGCCGGCGTTGCCCGCCAGCATGTCGTAGCAGCCCGCGACGCCGCCGCAGCGCGAATGCCCCATCACGATCAGGTGACGGACCTTCAGCACCTTCACCGCGTATTCGATCGTCGCCGAGGTACCGTGCTGCTGGCCGTCCGGCGTATAGGGCGGCACCAGATTGGCGATGTTGCGATGGACGAAGAACTCGCCCGCCTCCGAGCCGAAGACCTCGCTTTCCATCACCCGGCTGTCGCAGCAGGCGATCACCATCGCGCGCGGGTACTGCCCGTGCTCGGCGAGGTCGCGCAGCCGCGCCAGTTCCTCCGCCGTTCGGGCGGCCCGCCGCTCGCGATGGCGGGCGATCAGGAAGGGCGGCAGGGCTTTGGCGAATTTCATGGGAGAACCGTGCCTCGCAATTTGAGCTAAACCGGTGGTGTTTTCTGGCATGTCGCAGCGCACAACACTGGCTTAGCGATAAGCTTCCCTTCACGCAACCGAGCCATTTTGGGGGCCGGGTGTGGTTTTCCGGGGGGAAGAGTCATGGACGCTCAATTGGTCGATTTCGCGTCTCAGGAGGCGACGGCGCTGGATGGTGAACGCATTCAGCTGTTGCGCCGATCGCTCGGGGATCAGCGGTGCCGGGAGATCATCGGGGAAGTGGTGTTTCACCTCACCGACCGGATGGCGCTGCTGACCGAGGCGCTGCGCGCCGGCGACCGGGCGGAGGCGAAGGCGCTGACCTCGCGACTCGGCGGACTCGCCGAGCAGGTCGGGCTCTCGCTGTTCGCCAGGGTCACGCGCGACCTGCACCTCTGCCTCCGGGGCGGGGACGCGGTCGCGATCGCGGCGGTGCATGCGCGGCTCGGACGAATCGCGGAGCGATCGCTTCGCGACGTGATGCGCCACGCCGATCCCGCGGCGATCTGAACGCTATACCGGCGCGCGAAATGCGAAATCCTTTTCCCGCCGACTTTCCAGCGCGGGAGCAACGGCCTAGGCTCACGTTATATCGCAGTCGCAGAGGCCTGGACTTCAAATGCCCCTTGTCTCCCAGAGCGCCGGTCCGGCGATCCCGCTTCGCATCCTCGACCCGTCCGAGCTGACCGCCTGGCTCGAGAACGCGGACGCCGCGACCCGGGACTGGGTCGCGGCCAACGGATTCTCCGCCGGGCTCGGCGAAGTCCTGGCCCTGCCCGATCCGAGCGGGGGGATCGCGCGGGTCCTGGTCGGCTGGGGCGGCGAGGCGGCGCGGCGGCGCGGGCGGTTCCCGCTCGCCCAGGCGGCGCAGGCCCTGCCCGCCGGCACCTACGCGGTGATCGGCGACGAGCAGGGCCGCGTGACCGAGCTCGAGGCGCTCGGCTGGCTCCTGGGCGAATACCGCTTCGAACGCTACAAGGCGGCGCCGGCGAAGGTCCGGGACCTCGCCTGTCCGCCGGGCTGCGACGCGGACCGGCTCGCGGTGATCGCCGAGGCCGGGCGGATGACGATGGACCTCATCAACACGCCCGCCCGCGACATGGGGCCGGGCGAGCTCGAGCGCGCCTTCCTCGACCTCGCGGACGGCAACGGCGCCGAGGCGCAGGTGATCCGCGGCGCGGATCTCGACGCGCACGGCTTTCCTATGATCCGCGCGGTCGGCCTCGCCGCCGCCGAGGAGCCGCGCCTGCTCGATCTCGCCTGGGGCCGCGAGAGCGCGCCCAAGGTGACGCTGGTCGGCAAGGGGGTCTGCTTCGATACCGGCGGGCTCAACATCAAGCCCGGGTCCTCGATGGGGCTGATGAAGAAGGACATGGGCGGCGCCGCGACGGCGATGGGCCTCGCGGCGATGATCATGCGGCTCGGCCTCGACATCCGGCTGCGGCTCCTGGTGCCGGCGGTCGAGAACGCGATCTCGGGGCCCGCGATGCGGCCGGGCGACATCCTGACCAGCCGCAAGGGCCTCACGGTCGAGGTCAACAACACCGACGCCGAGGGGCGGCTGGTGCTCGCCGACGCGCTCGCCCTCGCCGACGAGGAGGCGCCGGAGCTGATCGTGAGCCTCGCGACGCTCACCGGCGCGGCGCGCGTGGCGCTCGGCCCGGACGTTCCCCCCTTCTTCACCGACGACGAAGCGCTCGCGGCCGAGCTCGCCGCGGCCGCCGGGGCGGTCGCCGATCCGCTGTGGCGGCTGCCGTTCTGGGATCCCTACGAGAGCCTGATCGAGCCCGGGATCGCCGATCTCGACAACGCCCCCTCGGGCGGCATGGCCGGGGCGATCACCGCCGCGCTCTTCCTGCGCCGCTTCGTCGATCAGGCGAAGGCCTACGCGCATTTCGACATCTATGGCTGGACCCCCGCGGCGAAGCCCGGCCGGCCGAAGGGCGGCGCCTTCCAGGCGGCGCGGGCGATCCTCGCGGTCCTGGAGGACCGCTACGCATGATGGTCGGCACGCGCTTCGCCCCGCGCCTCGTCCCCGCGCGGCCCGACCTCGCGGCCGAGCACCTGCGCGGCCGCGTCGAGGCGGAGCGTTTCGTCCCGGGCACGCGGCGCAGCGTCGCCACGCCGCTGCTCGACCTCTCGCTCAGCCCCGAGCCCGGCGCGGGTCGCGACACGCAGCTTCTCTACGGCGAGACCTTCACGGTCTACGAGATCGGCGAGGATGGGCTCGCCTGGGGTCAGGCGGAGCTCGACGGCTACGTCGGCTATGTGTCCGCCGCCGACCTGACCGCGCCGCGGCCAAGGGGAACCCGTGTCACCGCGCTCTGGAGCCACCTCTATCCGGTCGCCGACGTGCGGGCGAAGCCGACGCAGGAGCTGCCCTTTCTCGCCGAGGTGCCGGTCGCCGGAACCACGGCGGGCTTCGCGCGGCTGCGCGGCGGCGGGCACGTGCCGCGGCCGCATCTCTTCCCGATCCGGGGCGATTTCGTCGACCAGGCCGCGCGCTTTCTCGGCGCGCCCTATCTCTGGGGCGGGCGCAGCGTGGCGGGGCTCGACTGCTCCGCGCTGGTCCAGCTCGCGCTGCTCGCGACCGGCGCGCCGGCGCCGCGTGATTCGGACATGCAGGCGAGCCTGCTCGGCCGGGCGCTGGCGGAGGAGGAGCCGGGACGCCGCGGGGACCTGGTGTTCTGGCGCGGCCACGTCGGGATCCTGGAGGACGCCGACACGCTCCTCCACGCGAACGGGTATCACATGGCGGTGGCGCGGGAGCCGCTCGGGGCGGCGATCGACCGGATCGCCGCCCAGGGCGGCGGTCCGGTCACCGGGCGGCGGCGGCTGGAGCCGGGCGCGCCGGAATGACCACCCGGCCGGCGATGAGATAACCGGCCGGAATCGTTTCTGGCCTCGGCGTGGCCGAGGGCGCGGCGGGCGTGCTCATCGCGCGCCTCAGTGCCGCGTGGCGGAAATGGCGGGGGTGGCGCCGAGCTCGCGCATCAGCGACAGGCCGAGATCCTCGGCGATGCCCGCGAGCAGAAGCGACACGTCGGCGCGCACCATCAGCGCGCCCATCAGGATCGCGTCCTCGCGCGCGCCCTCGGCGGCCAGCGCCACGAACCGCGCCAGCACGCATTCGTCGCCGCCCGCGCAGGGACAGGACGGCGCGTGGCGCGACATCGGCCGGCGTCCGAAGGCCATGAGCTCGCGCAGGAGCGCGTCGAGATGGCCGGCGGCGCGGGTGGCCCCGGCGGGGCCGTGACGGTCGATGAGATCCCGCCAGACCTCGGCCTGGCCGAGCCTGCCTTCGCTCCAGAGGCGCGTGTAGAGCACGACGCGCTGCTCGAGCGGCGGCAGGTCCGAGACGCGGGCGACGGGCGCCGCGCCAGGGGCGGGATACGCGCTCATTTGGTGAGGATCAGCTTTCCCTGGCGGGTGATATGCAGCACATAGACCGTGCTATCGAGTACGATCGTCGCCTCGGTCCCGCCGGCGGTCAGCAGCCGCGCGTCATGGGTCGGGCGGGCCGGCAGATCCGCGATCCGGGTCACGTTGTCGCGGCGGGTCTGGAACGGGGCATTCATGCGATGTCTCCCAGGGCGTTTGCGCGGACCGGCGGTCAGGACTTCCGACGGTCCGCGACGAGATGATGGGTCGAACTTGCGCGCCCCCTCGGGGACTGGCTACGGATCGAACATGACAAAATCTCTCGGATACGTCAATCCTGATAAATTAAGTCATCTACTATGAGCCGGCCGATGTCCGCCCCCGCCTCCACCCCCGCCGTCGAAGGCCGCTGGTACCGTCCCGGGACCGGCGCCGAGCTGACCGGGGCCGAGGCCCGCGACCTGCTCCTCGCGCGGGACGTCATCCTGCTCGGCGAGCGGCACGACCGGGCGGCCGACCATCTCTGGCAGGCCTCGGTGATCGCGGCGCTGGCGGCGCGGCGGCCGGTCGCGGTCGGACTGGAGATGCTCCCCCGCGCCGCCGATCCCGTTCTCGCAGAATGGGTCGCGGGCGGGCTCGGCTTCGCGGAATTCCTCGCGAAGGCGCGCTGGAGCGAGGTCTGGGGCTTCGATCCCGAGCTTTACCGGCCGATCTTCGAGACCTGCCGCGCGGCGGGAGCGCCGATGCTCGGGCTCAACCTCGACCGCGCGATCGTGCGCGCGGTGCGCAACGGCGGCTGGGACGCGCTGCCCGCCGCCGAGCGGGCCTGGCTCTCGCCCGCGCCCCCGGCCCCCCGCGCTTACCGCGCCTATCTCTTCGCCATGACCGGCGGCGCCCGGCCCGACCGGGTGGCGGCGGCGCCGGAGGATCCCGCCTTCGACGGCTTCGTGCGCGCGCAGCAGGTCTGGGACCGCGCCTTCGCCTGCGCGATCGCCGCGGCCCGGGCGGCGACGCCGGAGCGGCGGGTGATCGGCGTCATCGGCCGGGGACATCTCGAATACCGATTCGGCACGCCCGCGCAGCTCGCCGATCTCGGCCTCGGGGCGGTCGCGGTCGCCCTGCCCGGCGCGGCGGGCGCGGTCCCCGGCGCGGGCGCCATCGCCGATCTCGTCTTCGAGGCGGGAAACCCCGGCCTCGCGGGGAGTTGAACCGCGACCTTCGGACTGGCAGTCTGCGGCCGAAGCGCGCGCCGCGCCCGCGGCCGAGAAGGACCCTTTCGCCGATGCCCCAGCCTTCCCCCCGATCCGCGCTGGTCGTGGTCGACGTCCAGCTCGATTTCTGTCCCGGCGGCGCGCTCGCGGTCGCGGAGGGCGACGCGGTGGTCGCCCCGATCAACGCGATCGCGCCCCGGTTCGGCACCGTCGTGCTGACCCAGGACTGGCACCCGGCCGAGCATCTGTCCTTCGCGGACAATCACCCGGAGAAGGACGCCTTCTCGACCATCGAGACGCATTACGGCGCCCAGGTGCTGTGGCCGACCCATTGCGTGCAAGGCACGGCGGGCGCGGATTTCCATCCCGATCTGGCGCTCGACGTCGCGAACATCGTGCTGCGCAAGGGCACCAATCCCGGGATCGACAGCTATTCCGCCTTCTTCGAGAACGACCGGACCACGCCGACCGGGCTCAGGGGCTATCTCGCCGACCGGGGCGTCGAGGAGGTCTGGCTCGCCGGGCTCGCCACGGATTTCTGCGTCGCCTATTCGGCGCTCGACGCGGCGAAGCTCGGCCTTCGGGTGGCGCTGATCGAGGATGCGAGCCGCGGGATCGACCTCGACGGCTCCGTCGCCGCGGCGATGGACGAGATGCGCGCGGCCGGGGTCCGGATCCTGCGCGCCGCCGACGTGCCGGGGTAGGCGCCATGGTGGATATCGCGACCCGCGCCTATGACCACGCCTGGCGCATCGACCCGATCGTGCGCTCGCTGCTCGACACCGACTTCTACAAGCTCCTGATGCTGCAGACGGTGTTCCGCCGCCACGCCGACGTCCGGGTGAAGTTCAGCCTGATCAACCGCTCCGCCTCGGTCCCGCTCGCCCGGCTGATCGACGAGGGCGAGCTCCGCTCGCAGCTCGACCACATCCGCGGCCTGCGGCTGCGGCGCGGCGAGTCGACCTGGCTGCGCGGCAACACCTTCTACGGCAAGCGCTGGATGTTCGGCCCGGACTTCATGGCCTGGCTCGAGAATTTCCAGATGCCGGAATACCAGCTCGAGCGCCGCGGTGACCAGTACGAGCTGACCTTCGAGGGCTCCTGGCCCGAGGTGATGATGTGGGAGATCCCCGCCCTCGCCGTGCTGATGGAGCTGCGCACCCGCGCCGTCCTGCGCGGCATGGGCCGGTTCGAGCTGCAGGTGCTCTACGCCCGCGGGATGACCCGCGTCTGGGAGAAGATCGAACGGCTGCGCGCCCTGCCCGACCTCCGGATCTCCGACTTCGGCACCCGGCGCCGGCACTCGTTCCTGTGGCAGGACTGGTGCGTCGCGGCGATGCTCGAAGGGCTCGGCCCGGTGAAGTTCCAGGGCTCCTCCAACTGCCTGATCGCGATGCGCCGCGACATCGAGGCGATCGGCACCAACGCGCACGAACTGCCCATGGTCTTCTCGGCGCTGGCCGAGGACGACGCCGCGCTGGCCGAGGCGCCCTACAAGGTGCTGGAGAACTGGCACGAGGATTACGACGGCAACCTGCGCGTGATCCTGCCCGACACCTACGGCACGGCGGGCTTCCTCAGGCGCGCGCCGGACTGGCTCGCCTCCTGGACCGGCATCCGGATCGATTCGGGCGAGCCCGAGGCCGGCGCCGAGACCGCGATCGCCTGGTGGGAATCGAAGGGCCAGGACCCGCGCGAGAAGCTCGTCATCTTCTCCGACGGGCTCGACGTCGACCGGATCGAGGAACTCTACGCGCGGTTCCACGGCCGGGTGAAGATCGGCTTCGGCTGGGGCACGCTGCTCACCAACGACTTCCGCGGCCTCGGGCCGAACGATTCGCTCGCCCCGTTCAGCCTCGTCTGCAAGGCGGTCAGCGCGAACGGCCGGCCGACGGTGAAGCTTTCGGACAACCCGGCCAAGGCGATGGGTCCGGCGGATCAGGTCGAGCGCTACAAGCGCGTGTTCGACGTCGGGGCGCAGACCGCGCAGCCGGTGCTTGTGTGACGGTCAGTCGCCGCCCAGTTCGCGGGCGGCGGCGGGGAATCTTGATCGGTCAGTCAATCTTTTGTTGTCAGACTGTCGGATTCTCCCGTTATCCTCCCGAACCCATGGCCGAGACGCCATGACGAATTCTTCCGACGGCGTGGGCGCCGTCCGGCTCAAGGGGATTGCGATGCGATACTTCACGTCCACCACGGCGCTGATCGGCCTGGCCGCCGCGGGGCTCTGCGCGATGGGGCCCGCGAACGCGGAGCCGAGCGAGGAACTGATCGCCGCGGCCAAGGCCGAGGGCCAGCTCACCACGATCGCGCTGCCGCATGACTGGTGCAACTATGGCGCGGTCATCGAGGGCTTCAAGGCGAAGTACGGAATCGCGATCAACGAGCTCAACCCGGACGCCGGCTCCGCCGACGAGCTCGAGGCGATCCGCGCCAACAAGGACAACAAGGGCCCGCAGGCCCCGGACGTGATCGACGTCGGCTTCTCCTTCGGCCCGGCCGCCAGGGAAGAAGGGCTGCTCATGCCCTACAAGGTCTCGACCTGGGACACGATCCCCGAAAACGTCAAGGACGCCGACGGCTACTGGTACGGCGACTATTACGGTGTGCTGAGCTTCGCGGTGAACACCGACATCGTGACCGAGCCGCCGGCGGACTGGTCGGACCTGCTGAAGCCGGAATTCGCCAACGCCGTGGCGCTCGCCGGCGATCCGCGCGCCTCGAACCAGGCGATCCTCGGCGTCTACGCGGCGGGGCTCGCGGCGGGCGGCGCGGCCGGCGCGGAGGCCGGCCAGAAGGGCCTCGAATTCTTCGGCGAGATGAACAAGGCGGGCAATTTCGTGCCGGTGATCGGCAAGGCCGGCACCATCGCCCAGGGCGCGACCCCGGTCGTGGTCTGGTGGGACTACAACGCCCTCTCCGGCCGCGACACACTCAACGGCAACCCGCCGGTCGAGGTGGTTATCCCGAAGTCCGGCGTGGTCGCGGGCGTCTACGTCCAGGCGATCTCGGCCTACGCGCCGCATCCGAACGCGGCCAAGCTCTGGATGGAATATCTCTACTCGGACGAGGGCCAGCTCGGCTGGCTCGCGGGCTACTGCCACCCGATCCGCTTCGCCGACATGACCGCGCGCGGGGTGATCCCGCAGGACCTGCTCGACAAGCTGCCGGCGGCCGAGGCCTACGAGGCGGCGGTCTTCCCGACGATCGAGGAGCAGGAGGCGATGAAGGGCGTCGTCACCGGCGGCTGGGACCAGGTCGTCGGCGCCAACGTCCAGTAAACTGATCCCGACGGCCGGCCGCCCGCGGCCGGCCTCCCCCGCCCGCGCGGCGCGCGCGGGCCCAAGCGAAGGAATGCCATGAGCCCAGCCGCCGCGCCGCCCAAGCCTCGGATGTCCTGGGCCTGGCTCGGGCTCATGCCCTTCGCGCTCTTCGCGCTCCTGTTCCTGATCCTGCCGACGATGTACATCGTGCTCGGCGCCTTCCGTACCCCGGACGGCGCCTTCACGCTCGAGAACATCAGGGGTCTCTTCACCCCGGCGATCCTCTCGGCCTTCTGGATCTCGATCCGCGTCAGCTTCTGGTCGGCGCTGCTCGGCTGCCTGATCGGCTTCGCCATGGCCTGCGCGATCACCGTGGGCAAGCTGCCGACGGGGGTCCGCTCGCCGCTCCTGACCTTCTCGGGCGTCGCCTCGAACTTCGCCGGCGTGCCGCTGGCCTTCGCCTTCCTCGCCACGCTCGGCCGGGTCGGGCTGGTGACGGTGCTCCTGCGCGAGTGGTTCGGCTTCAACCTCTACGCGACCGGCTTCAACCTGCTGAGCTTCGCCGGGCTGACGCTCACCTACCTCTTCTTCCAGATCCCGCTCATGATCCTGATCGTCACCCCGGCGCTCGACGGGCTGAAGCGCGAATGGTCGGAAGCCGCCGAGATCCTCGGCGCCACCCGGCTCCAGTACTGGCGCATGGTGGCGCTGCCGATCCTCTGGCCGACGCTGCTCGGGACGCTGGCGCTGCTCTTCGCCAATTCCTTCGGGGCGGTCGCCACCGCCTACGCGCTCACCGGCTCCTCGCTCTCCATCGTGCCGATCCTGCTCTTCGCGCAGATAAGGGGCGACGTGCTCGGCAACCCGCATCTCGGCTACGCGCTCGCCTTCGGCATGATCTTCGTCACCGGGGTCGCGAACGCGATCTACATGTGGATGCGCGCCCGGTCGGAGAAATGGATCAAATGAGGTCGAACCGCTTCTGGGCCTGGGTCGCGCTCGTCTTCGGCATCCTCTATTTCGCGCTGCCCCTGATCGGCATGACCGAATTCTCGCTGCGGATGCGGCGCGGTGAATACTCCTTCGACGCCTACCGCGTCGTGCTGAACGACCCGCGCTTCCACGCCACCTTCGGCTATTCGGTGCTGATGGCGGTGCTGACGATCATCGTCTCAACCTGCCTCGTGGTGCCGACCGCCTACTGGGTGCGGCTCCGGATGCCGCGCTGGCGGCCGGTGATCGAATTCGTCACGCTGCTGCCGCTGGTCGTGCCGCCGATCGTCATCGTCTTCGGCTACATCCGGCTCTACAACACCTCCTCGCTCCTGCCCCTGACCGGCACCGCCCTCGGAACCGACGTGCTGATGGTCGCGGGCTACACCGTGCTCTCGCTCCCCTACATGTACCGCGCGGTCGATACCGGGCTCCGGGCGATCGACGTCCAGACGCTGACCGAGGCGGCCGAGAGCCTCGGCGCCGGGCGATTCACCATCCTGTCGCGGATCATCCTGCCGAACGTGCTCGTCTCGGTGCTCTCCGGCGCCTTCCTGACCTTCGCCATCGTGATCGGCGAATTCGTCCTCGCCGCGCTGCTGAACCGGCCGGCCTTCGGCCCCTACATGCAGCTCATCGGCGCCAACCGCGCCTACGAGCCGGCGGCGCTCGCGGTCATCTCCTTCGCGATCACCTGGGCCTGCATGGGCCTGATCCAGCTCGTCACCCGCTTCTCCCAGCATACGAAAGCCGCGCGGTAGCCCATGGCATTCCTCGAACTGAGCCGCCTCCGGAAATTCTACGGCCCGACCGAGGTCGTGAAGAATTTCAACCTCGGGATCGAGAAGGGCGAGTTCGTCTCCTTCCTCGGCCCCTCGGGCTGCGGCAAGACCACGACGCTCCGGATGGTCGCGGGATTCGAGACCCCGACCGAGGGCACGATCCGGATCGACGGCCGCGACGTGGTGAACCTCGCGCCCCGCGCGCGCGACATCGGCATGGTGTTCCAGGCCTACGCGCTCTTCCCGAACATGACCGTGGCGCAGAACGTCGGCTTCGGCATGAAGGTCGCCGGCCGGCCGAAGGCCGAGATCGAGGGCCGGGTCGCCGAGATGCTGCGGCTGATCGGCCTGCCCGACCTCGGCGCGCGCTACCCGTTCCAGCTCTCGGGCGGGCAGCAGCAGCGCGTGGCGCTGGCCCGCGCGCTCGCGCCCCGGCCGAAGGTGCTCCTGCTCGACGAGCCCCTCTCGGCGCTCGACGCGAAGATCCGGATCTCGCTGCGCGAGGAGATCCGCGCGATCCAGAAATCGCTCGGGATCACCACGATCTACGTGACGCACGACCAGGAGGAGGCGCTCTCGATGTCCGACCGGATCGTCGTGATGAACGGCGGCGTCGCCGAGCAGATCGGCCATCCGTTCGAGATCTATGGCCGCCCCGCCACCCGCTTCGTCGCGACCTTCGTCGGCCATCTCAACACGCTCGAGGCCCGGCTCGCCGATCCCGCGACCGGCGCGGTCGAGCTCAATGGACGGAGCTTCGCGCTCGGCCGGCCGATCGACGGGCCGGCGGGGCGCCCGCTCTCGCTGGCCCTCCGCCCCGAGGCGGTGGCGCTCGGCGCGCGGGCGGGCGACGACGTCGCGATCGAGGCGCCGGTGCGCGAGGTGAGCTTCCTCGGCCCGGTGACGCGGATCAAGCTCGAGCTCGGCACCGGCGTGGTCTCGCTCGACGTCTTCAACACCTCCGCCTCCCGCCTCCCCGCCGTCGGAGAGATGGCGCCGGTCAGCTTCTCCTCGCGCGACGTCCTGCTTCTCGAAGACTGAGGCCGCCCGCCGGCGCCGGCCTTCCGGCCGTCACCGCCATCCGGCGGTGGCGCCGCGCCCGGCGTTCCGCTCGCGGCGAGGAGCACCCGCGGCGCGCTTCGGGACCTTCGCTTGTGGCGGGCGCGAGCTTCGGGCGAAGCGCCTCATCGCACCCCGAGTCCCTGTCATGGGCTCCGGGTGCTCCGGCCGCGGCTCGCTTCTCTGATGGTTCATACGGCCTGGAAATCTATCGAGCAGTCCGCGCAGGGCCCATCGGGCCCGGAGCGAGGGGCCCCGCCAACAGGCGGGGAGAAACCCTTCCCTCGCGGCCAACGGGCCGCTCCGCCGCGCCGGCCGCCAGGCCGGCGCCACGCCCGGGCCGCGCCAAACGGGCTCCCCGAGCCCGGCGGCGCGGCCGGGACCGCCCTGCCCGTTGCGCGGCTTCCGTCCCCCGCCTAATACTGAGGCGAAACAGGAGGATGACCCGATGCGCATGGGGGTGGACTATGGCGGAACCAAGATCGAGGGCATCCTCCTCGCCGCCGACGGGACAGAGCGCGCCCGCGCCCGGGTCGCGACGCCGCGGTTCGACTACGAGGGCGGCCTTCGCGCGATCAAGGACCTGATGGGCCAGCTCGAGGCGATGGCGGGCGGCGTGGTCGCCTCCGTCGGGATCGGGGTCCCGGGCTCGGTCGACCGCGACACCGGCCATGTCAGCATGGGCAACTCGGTCTGGCTGCACGGACGCGACCTGCGCGGCGACCTCGCGCAAGCGCTCCAGAAGCCGGTCCGGATCGCCAACGACGCCAATTGCTTCGCGCTCTCGGAGGCGGTCGACGGCGGCGGCGCCGGCGCCCGGGTGGTCTTCGGCGTCATCCTCGGCACCGGGGTCGGCGGCGGGATCGTCGTCAACGGCAAGCTCATCGAAGGCGTCAACGCGATCGGCGGCGAATGGGGGCACATCCCGCTCCCGGCCCCGCTCGACGACGAGCGGCCGGGGCCGCTCTGCTCCTGCGGCGTGCCGGGCCATACCGAGGCCTGGCTCTCGGGCCCGAGCCTCGCGGCCGATTTCGCCCGCCGCGCCGGGCTCGCGCCCGGGGAGGGGCCGAAGCCCGCCGAGATCCTCGCCCTCGCCGAGGCCGGCGACACCGTGGCGGAGGAGACACTCCTGCGCTTCGAGGACCGGCTCGGGCGCTCGCTCGCCTTGATCGTGAACGTGCTCGACCCGGACGTGATCGTGCTCGGCGGCGGGCTCTCGAACATCGAGCGCTTCTACCGGACGGTGCCGCCCCGGATGAAGGCGCATGTCTTCGGCGACAAGTTCCTGACCCGGCTCGCGCGCAACGTGCATGGCGACAGTTCCGGGGTCCGGGGCGCCGCCTGGCTCTGAGCTTGCGAAGCGCGGCGTCCCGTGATTTATCCACATCCGTCACATCGGAGGCCCCTTGCCATGGATAAGTTCACCAAGCTGACCGGAGTCGCGGCGCCGCTGCCGCTCATCAACGTCGACACCGACATGATCATTCCGAAGCAGTTCCTGAAGACGATCCAGCGCTCGGGCCTCGGCAAGAACCTGTTCGACGAGATGCGCTACGACCGCGAGGGCGACGAGATCGCGGATTTCGTGCTGAACAAGCCCGCCTACCGCTCGGCGCGGATCCTCGTCGCGGGCGAGAACTTCGGCTGCGGCTCGAGCCGCGAGCACGCGCCCTGGGCGCTGCTCGATTTCGGCATCCGCTGCGTGATCGCGCCGAGCTTCGCCGACATCTTCTACAACAACTGCTTCAAGAACGGCATCCTGCCGATCGTACTGCCCCAGGAGCAGGTCGACCTCTTGATGGACGACGCCGAGCGCGGCTCGAACGCGGTCGTCACCGTCGATCTCGAGAACCTGACGATCTCCGGCCCGGATGGCGGCACGATCCCGTTCACCCTCGACGCGTTCCGCCGGCACTGCCTGCTGAACGGGCTCGACGACATCGGGCTCACCATGGAGAAGGCCGAGGACATCGACGCCTTCGAAGCGGACTACGCCCGCCGCGCGCCCTGGCTCCAGGCGAGCTGACGCCCTCCTCTCCACCAGCCAAAGGCGCCTGCCCCCCCGGGAGCGGGCGCCCTTTCGCGGTTCTCACCCCGTCCTCGGTCCACCTCGGCTCCCCCCGCGCGCGCCGCGGCCGACCGTCGCCCACCATTCGTCCGCGCCGGCGCGGACCGCGGCGTAGACCGCGCGCCCGATCGCCTCGCCGACCGGCGTGTGCAGGCCCGCGTAGGCGCCCGCGCCTGGAGGCGCGGCGATCACCAGGCAATCGGTGCCGGTGCCGGTGATCGGCCCGCCGGGGCGATCCGGCCCCGCCGCGAGCGCCGCCTCCATCACCGCCGCCGTCCGGGCCTCCGCGGCGATGCTGAGCGCCTCGACCATCGCGCCGTCGCCGAGCGGGGTCGAAATCCGCAGCGCCACGTTGATCGTCCCCCACCCCGCCGAGGAGACTTTCGTCCGCGCGCCCACCCGCTCGCCGTTCGAAAGGCCCACGGTCGCGACGCAATCCGCCCGCGCGCCGGCGACCTCGGCGCTTCGGAGCACGTGGCGGGCGAGATCGCGCGAGGTCACCATGGCGCAGGCTTCGGAGAGGCCGCGCCGGTCGAGCTCGGCCGCGAGCCAGCGCGCGACGTCGAGCTCGGGCGTCAGCTCGGCGTCGCGGACCTCGCGCCAGACCACGCGCGACGCCCGTGCGAAGCCCGGCCGGTTCAGCGCCCAGCCGAGCGTGCGGTGCGGCGCGCCGAGATCCGCGATCAGCCAGGGCGGCTCGAAACTGAGCCGCATCAGGCGCCGTCGAGGTCGAGGGGCGCCAGGACCAGGCCCCGCCCGGTCTCGGCGCGGAAGGCGGTGACCCCGAACACCTCGGCCAGCCGGGCGTCGGTCAGCACCGTCTCCGGCGGGCCTTGGGCGATCATGCGGCCCTCCCGCAGCAGGATCAGCCGCGAGCAATAGCGCGCGGCGAGCCCGAGATCGTGGATCGCGACCAGCACCGACCGGCCCTCGGCGGCGAGCGCGCCGAAGAGGCGCAGCGTCGCGATCTGGTGCGCGGGATCGAATCCGGCGATCGGCTCGTCCGCGATCAGGAGCGGCGTCTCCTGCGCCAGCGCGCGGGCGAGCAACGCGCGGGCCTGCTCGCCGCCCGAGAGATGCGTCGCGATCCGGCCGGCGTGCCGCGTGAGGTCGAGCCGGTCCAGCGCCCGGGCCACGGCTTCGCGGTCCTCGGCCCGGAGCCGGGCGCCGGACGGGAGCCAGGGCACGCGGCCGAGCGCCACCAGCGTCTGCACCGTCACCGGCCAGGCGATGTCCCGTCCCTGCGGCATGAAGGCCGCGGCGCGGGCGCGGCGCGCGGGATCGAGCGCTGCGAGGCTGCTCTCGCCCCGGCGCGGGATCAGGCCGAGGGCGGCGCGCATCAGGCTGGTCTTGCCGGCGCCGTTCGGGCCGATCAGGCCGACGACCTCGCCCGGACCGATGGAGAGCGATATCTCGGAAAGAACCGCGCGCCCGTCGAGATCGACACCGAGATTTTCCAGCCGGAGCAGCGTCACCGGAATTCCCTCCGCGTCGTGAAGATGAGCCTGAGGAACAGCGGCGCGCCGACGAGCGCGGTCAGCACGCCGAGCTGCAACCCGCGCTCGGGCAGGATCAGCCGCGTCGCGATATCGGCGGCCAGCACCATCGCGGCGCCGCCCAGCGCCGAGGCGGGCAGCAGCGCCGAGGGCCGCGCGCCAACGAGCGGGCGCAGCAGATGCGGCACCACGAGGCCGACGAAGCCGATCGACCCCGCGACGGCGGTGCTCGCCCCCACCGCCGCGGCGACGCCGAGCACGAGCCGCAGGCGCAGCCCGGAGAGCCCGACGCCGAGCGTCGCGGCCGCGTCCTCGCCCAGCGTCAGCGCGTCGAGCCCGCGGCCGAGGCGCAGCATCAGCCATCCGCCCAGCGCGATCAGGGGCAGCGCGAGACCGACATGGGCGAAGGAGCGATCGGCGAGCGAGCCCATCATCCAGAACATGATCTCGGTCGCCGCGAAGGGGTTGGGCGAGAGGTTCAGCACGAGCGAGGTCAGCGCGCCGGCCAGCGCGCTCAGGGCGATGCCGGCGAGGATCAGCGTCATCGAGGAGCCGCGCGGTCCGGCGAGCAGCAGAAGCAGCGCGACCGCGATCCCCGCGCCGCCCAGCGCCGCCAGCGGCAGGCCGAAGGCGAAGCGGAAGGCGAGGCCGGTCTGCAGCGCCAGCACAGCGCCGAGCGCGGCGGCGGGCCCGACGCCGATCAGGCCCGGCTCGGCCAGCGGGTTGCGCAGGTAGCCCTGCAGCGCCGCCCCGGCGAGGCCGAGGCTCGCGCCGACCATGAGGCCGAGCAGGGCGCGCGGCAGCCGCACCTCGCGCATCACGATCGGAAGCGGCCCGTCGCCGCCGAGGAGGAGCGCCCGCAGGCTGTCCCCCGCCCCGGCCGCCGCCGGGCCGATCAGGAGCGAGCCGAGGAAGAGCAGCGCGACGAGGGCCGCGAGACCGGCGAGCAGCCTCATGGCGCGACCTCGCGCCGCGCCGCGCCGATCGCTGCGAGGTTCCCGAGCAGCGCCGGCGTGCCGCAGACCCAGTTCTGGTCCGGCAGCGTGAGCGTCGCGGCGCCCGAGTCGAGGAGCGCCGGGTGACGCGGGAATTCCTCGGCCCGCGACCAGCCGGGATAGGGCTCCGGCAGCACGATCAGATCGGGCCGCGCCATTAGCAGCGTCTCGAGCGACAGCCGGCCCCCCATGCTCGCCGGATCGAGGATATTCGCGAAGCCGGCGGCGGCGAGCACGTCGCCCGGCAGGCTGGCCGGTCCCGAGGCATAGCCGCTCGCGCCGAGGATCGCCGCGCGGGGCGGCGCGTCGTCAGGGGGCGCCGCCGCCGCGGCGAGCCCGGCGTCGATCTCCGCGATCAGCTCCGCCGCCCGGTCCTCGCGTCCCAGCGCCGCTCCGAGCGCGAGGATCTGCGCCCGCGCCTCGGCGAGCGAGCTCGCCGGCGCCAGAACGAGCACCGGCACCCCGAGCCGGCGCAGCATCGCGACCGCCGGCTGGTGGGTGAAGTCGCCGGCGAGCACGAGGTCGGGGTCGAGCAGGAAGATCTCCTCGGCGAGCCCGTGGTTGACCGGATAGGCGGCCGCCTCCGCCGCCATCGCCGAGGAATGCGGATCGCGGGCGAGATAGGAGACCGAGACGAGCTGTCCCGGCGCCGCGAGCAGCATCGCGAGCTGATCGGCGCAGAGGTTCATCGAGACGACCCGCGCCGGCGCGGCCGCGACCGGCCCGGCGGCGAGGGCGAGGAGACCGAGCAGGACCGGCGCGAGGCGCATCGGGTCAGAACACGCTTCTGAGGCCGATGAAGGCGGTGATGCCCGGCGTCGCATAGCCGTCGAGCTCCTGATAATCCGCGTCGAACAGGTTCTCGATCCGGCCCGTCAGCGTCACCGTTTCGGTCAGCATGTGCTCCGCCGCCAGGTTCACGAGCGTGTAGTCGTCGAGCTTCACCCGCTCGGCGCCGAAGGAGGGCGCGGTATAGTCGAAGTCCAGGTTATCGATGACCCGGCGAATGTCGAGATTGACCACGGTCCGGTCGTTCGGGAGGGCCCAGTCGAGATTGAGCGCGACCTCCTGTTCCGGCCGGCGCACCTCCCGCTGGCCGTCGGGATCGGTCGCGTCGAGCCAGGTATAGGCGAGGCCGGCCGTGAACCGCTCGGTGACCTCGTAGGTGCCGGCGACCTCGATTCCCTTGCGACGGCTGGTCCCGTCCTCGTTGAAGGGCGTCGATTCCCCCGTGGCCGGATCGAAGGTCGAGCTGATCTCGTCCTTCAGCCGGTCCTCGAAATAGGTGACGTCGATGACCGCGCGCCCGGCGAGGAACGCCTGCTCGACGCCGAAGTCCCAGCCCCGGCTCTCCTCGGGCTTCAGATCGGGATTGCCGATCCAGGAGCCGGGAATGAAGCCGAACTGCTCGAACAGCGTCGGGTTCTGCGAGCCGGTGCCGTAGGAGGCGTGCAGCCGGGTCGTGGCGTTCGGCAGAATGTAGGAGCCCGCGAGGCTCCAGGTCGTCACGTCGTCGAAGCCGTCGTTGTGGTCGTAGCGGATATTGGCCTGCAGGCTCAGCGCCTCGAGGAAAGTGCCGCGATACTGGCCGATGAAACTCGTCAGATCGCGCGTCTGCTTGTCCATCTGGCTCGGGTCGAAGACGAGGGAGGCGTCGTTGTTCTCGAAGCTCTCCTCGATCCGCTCGACGCCGAAGCTCAGGGTCTGGCGCGCCGCCGCGATCGTCGCCGCGTCGAGCGCCACCGTGCCGAGATAGCGCAGCGTGGTCCGGCCGCTCGTCGTGTCGGCGTCCCTGACCCCGTCGCGCAGGTTGCGGTCGTCCATGTCAGAATAGTTGAGCCGGACCTCGTTCGACATTCGCCCGCCGAAAGCCTCCAGCGTGGCGAAGGCCGAGCCGAAGAATTCGGTGCGCTCATGCACGAGGTCCGCGTCGACCACGAGCTCGTCCCGGCTCGGGGCGCCGAAGATGAAATCGTCGTAGTCCGAGCTTCGGTCGACGTAGCGCAGCGAGCCGCCGATCAGGAGCGTGTCGGTCAGCTGATAGCTGGCACGCGCGTTCGCGGTCACGTTCACGTCGCCGTCGTCCTCGCCGCCCGTGCCGGAAATGTCGTAGCCGCCGACGTCGCGCCCCGCGAGCGAGAAGCTGAGATTGGCGCGCTCGGTCAGCCGGCGGGCGGCGAGCAGGCCCGCGACGGTGCCGTCGGTGCCGACCTCGGTGCTGGCCTCGTAGCGCGTCCCCGCGGCTTCCGCCTGTTTCGTGGTGATCGAGATCACGCCGCCGATCGCGTTCGAGCCGTAGATCGCCGACTGCGGCCCGCGCAGCACCTCGATCCGGGCGATGTCGGCGGTGAGCAGCCCGCCGAAGTCGAACTCGCCGTTCTCGGGCGCCGAGGCCTCGATCCCGTCGATCAGCACGACGGTATGATTGCCCTCCGCGCCGCGGATCCGCACCTGCGTCTGGCCGCCGTAGCCCCCGGTGCGCGAGACCGCGACGCCCGGCAGCGCGCGGAGCGCGTCGGCGACGTAGGTCGTCTGCCGGCGCGCGAGATCCTCGGCGGTCACGACCGAGACGGCGCGGCCGAATTGCTCGGCCGGGACCGGCGTGAGCCCGCCCGAGACGATGATCGGATCAAGCTCGAGCGGCGCGTCGGTCCAGTCCTGGGCCTCGGCGCCCAGCGTGGTCTGCGCGAGGATCGCGGCGGAAACCGCGACGATGGTCGTCCTCATTCAAAAACTTCCCTTCCGGGCCCGCCGGCGCTCCGGCGCGACGGGTTGGCCTGATCTGGTCTCTGGAAGGGTGGAAACCTCCCGCGGACGGTGCGCGTCACCACCACGGAAGAACCGCTGCCCGCCACGCCACCCGCGCGGGGACTGGGTGAACACCTGGCAGGTCTCCTGGCTCGCGGGTCTCGGCGCCGGCCGGCCTTCCCGGGCATGTCGGCCCAGTGGCGTGATCGGTGGCGCTCTCCGCTCACAGTTGCGGGGGCAGCCGCGGAATTGGCCGCCCCGGAGGCCAGCCGCACCGCGTTCCCTTTTCACGGACGGTCTCCCGTCCGAACCAAGGCCCGGCGAAGCTGCGATAACCGCTTCGTGATGTCAACGCGCCCGAGCGTCGCCCGCGGCCGTCCCGGGCGCCTGGCTCAGCCGATCGCCATGAGGCTGGCGTTGCCGCCCGCGGCTGTGGTGTTGATCGAGATCGACACCTCCTCGAGCAGCCAGCTGAGGCAATAGGCCTCCGGTCCGCGCCGGGTGATCTCCTCCGCGCTCGCCGCCTGGACCAGCACGAGCGGCCCGGGCAGCGCGGCGATCCGCTTCGCCACCTCCGCGACGCGCGGTCCCGCGCCCTCGACCAGCGCGCCGGCGAAGGGGCCGGCGGCCGCCCAGTCCGCCGCCTCGGAGAGGCGCGACGCGACGCGCGGCGGCAGCCCGGCGAGGACCGCGCCGAGCCCGGCGGCGGCGTCGATCACCGCCGTGTCGCCGGTCGCGAGCACGGCGGCGATCTGCGCGCGCAGCCCCGCTTCGGTCTCGGGCGCGAGCAGGATCCGGCCGCGCGGATGCAGCGCGTAGAGGTTGCGCTCCCCGACCGGCCCGCGCAGCTCGACCGAGAGGCCGAGCGCCGAGGCGCCGCCCGCCTCGCGCGCGTCCTCGGCGGCCTCGGCCGCGCCCTCGCCTTCGAGCCAGGCCGCGTAGTCGAGCAGCGCCGGATCGGTCTTCGGGCTCTCGTGCCGCCGGGGCAGCGGCGCCTCGGTCACGAGGCGGCCGAGATAGAGCGGCCCGCCCGCCTTCGGCCCCGTCCCCGACAGGCCGCGGCCGCCAAAGGGCTGCACGCCAACCACGGCGCCGATGACGTTGCGGTTCACATAGAGGTTGCCCGCCTTCACCCGGTCCGTCACCCGCGCGATCGTCTCGTCGAGCCGGGTGTGCAGGCCGAAGGTCAGGCCGTAGCCGGTGGCGTTGATCGCGTCGATCAGCCGTTCCATGTCCGCGCGGCGGTAGCGCAGCACGTGGAGCACCGGGCCGAAGACCTCGCGCTCCAGATCGGAAAGCGCGTCGATCTCGATGATGGTCGGCGGCACGAAGGTGCCCTCGGCCGCGTCGGCGGCGAGGCCGATCCGCTCGACCGCGTGGCCCTTGGCGCCCATCGCCGCGACATGCGCCTCGATGATCCCCGTCGCCTCGGCGGTGATGACCGGCCCGACATCGACCGAGAGCCGGTCGGTCCGGCCGATCCGGAGCTCGTGGAGCGCGCCGCGCAGCATGCCGAGGACGCGGTCCGCCACCTCCTCCTGCAGGCAGAGCACGCGCAGCGCCGAGCAGCGCTGGCCGGCGCTGTCGAAGGCCGAGGCGATCACGTCGCCCACGACCTGCTCGGCGAGCGCGGAGCTGTCGACGATCATCGCGTTCTGGCCGCCGGTCTCGGCGATCAGCGGGATCGGCCGGCCCTCCGGCGAGACCCGTCCCGCGAGCTCCTTCTGGATCAGCCGCGCGACCTCGGTCGAGCCGGTGAACATCACCCCCCGGATCTCCGGCCGCGCGACCAGCGCCGCGCCGACCGCGCCGTCGCCCGGCAGGAGCTGCAGCGCCTCCGCGGGAACCCCCGCTGCTTGGAGGACGCGGACCGCCTCGGCGGCGATCAGCGGGGTTTCCTCGGCGGGCTTCGCCAGCACCGGATTGCCGGCGACCAGCGCGGCGGCGACCTGGCCGGTGAAGATCGCGAGCGGGAAGTTCCAGGGCGAGATGCAGAGCACGGGCCCGAGCGGGCGGTGCGCGGCGCCGAGCGTCTCCTCGGCCTGATCGGCGTAGTAACGCAGGAAGTCGATCGCCTCGCGCACCTCGGCGATCGCATTCGGCGCGGATTTCCCCGCCTCGCGCATGACGAGCCCCATCAGCGTCGCGATCCGCTCCTGCAGCGCGTCCGCCGCCCGGCGCAGGGTGGCGGCGCGCTCGGCCGGCGGGGTGGCGGCCCAGCCGGGCGCGGCGGCGACGGCGCGGGCGACGGCGGCCCCGGCCTCGGCCGGATCCATTTCGGCGACGCGGCCGACGCGGTCGCGATGATCGCCGGGATTCAGCACCGCGCGCGGGGCGCCGGCGCCGGTCGGCGGCGCCGCCTCCCAGTCGACCGCGGCGCTCGCCGCCAGCCCCACCCAGAGCTCGGCGAGGATCGCCTCGTCGGAGAGGTCGAGCCCGGCCGAGTTCTCCCGCGCGCCGAGAATGGCGCGCGGCAGGGCGATCTCGTCATGCGGGCGGCCCGGCTCCGGCATCGCGCGCACCACCTCGGCCGGATCGGCGATCAGGTCCTCGATCGAGACCTTCGGGTCCGAGATCCGGTTCACGAAGGAGGAATTGGCGCCGTTCTCGAGCAGGCGGCGCACCAGATAGGCGAGCAGCGTCTCATGCGTGCCGACCGGCGCGTAGATCCGCGCGGGGCGCCCGAGCTTCGCCGGCCCGACCACTTCGTCATAGAGCGGCTCGCCCATGCCGTGCAGGCACTGGAACTCGTAGGAGCCCACGGTGAAATCCGGCCCCGCGAGATGATAGATCGTCGCCAGCGTCTGGGCGTTGTGCGTCGCGAATTGCGGGAAGACCGCCTCGCGCGCGTCGAGCAGCTTCCGCGCGCAGGCGATGTAGCTCACGTCGGTATAGACCTTGCGCGTGTAGACCGGGAAGCCCGGCAGCCCGTCGACCTGGGCGCGCTTGATCTCGGCGTCCCAATAGGCGCCCTTCACCAGCCGCACCATGATCCGCCGCCCGGAGCGGCGGGCGAGATCGATGATCCAGTCGAGCACGAAGGGGCAGCGCTTGCCATAGGCCTGGACGACGAAGCCCATGCCGTTCCAGCCGGCGAGCTCCGGATCGAGGCAGAGGCTTTCCAGCAGATCGAGCGACAGTTCGAGGCGGTCCGCCTCCTCCGCGTCGATATTGAGCCCGATGTCGTAGGATTTCGCAATCAGCGCCAGCGCCTTCACCCGGGGCAAGAGCTCGGCCATCACCCGGTCGGCCTGCGCGCGGGAATAGCGCGGATGCAGCGCCGAGAGCTTGATCGAGATCCCCGGCCCCTCGTAGATCCCCCGGCCCGCGGCGGCCCTGCCGATCGCATGTATCGCCGTCTCATAGTCGCGGAGGTAGCGGGCGGCGTCGGCCGCCGTGGTCGCCGCCTCGCCCAGCATGTCATAGGAATAGCGAAAGCCCCGCGCCTCGAGCGGGCGGGCGCGGACCAGCGCCTCGTCGATCGTCTCGCCGGTCACGAACTGCTCGCCCATCATGCGCATCGCCATGTCGACGCCGCGCCGGATCACCGGCTCGCCTGCCCGCGCGATCAGCCGGGTCAGCGCGGCGGAGAGGCCGCGGTCGTTGACGGTGGAGGTGAGCCGCCCGGTGACGACGAGCCCCCAGGTCGCGGCGTTGACGAAGAGCGACTTCTGCCCGCCGAGATGCGCCTTCCAGTCGCCATGCGCGATCTTGTCCCTTATCAGCGCGTCGCGGGTGGCGGCGTCGGGGATGCGGAGCAGCGCCTCGGCGAGGCACATCAGCGCCACCCCCTCCTGGCTCGAAAGCGCGTATTCGGCGACCAGCCCCTCGACCCCCGAGCCGCGCTGCTTGGCGCGCAGCGCCGCGATCAGCTTGCGCCCGGTCGCGGCGATCTCGGCCCGCGTCTCCGGCGGCGGGCTCGCCGCCTCGAGCAGCGGCGGCAGGCAGTCGGGCTCCGGCGCGCGATAGTGCGCGGTGATCGCCGCGCGAAGCGGCGTCGGCGGCGCGACCGGGGGCGCGAAATCGGCGAAGGGCGCCGGGTGGGCGGTCTCAACGGGTCGGGTCGCGGGAGCCATCGGCGTGCCTCCTGGGTTCGGGAAACGGGTCGCGGGCAGGATACAGGATTTCCGCCGGACGTTCCGACTTGATTTCGGCGCACGGTTCATCGTTTCGTCTTCATTGCGAGGCGAAGGAGGACAAAATGCGTCAGGACACCGAGGAAATCAGGCGATTGGACCAGTTCGACCGGCGAATCCTCGAGATTCTGGCCGAGGACGGGCGCATCTCCGTCACCGATCTCTCGGCGCGGGTCGGCCTCACGAAGACGCCGTGCCAGACCCGGATGAAGCGGCTGATCGACGAGGGCTATATCGAGGGGTTCCGCGCGGTGCTCAATCCGGCCAAGCTCGGCCTCGACCATGTCGCCTTCGCCGAGGTGAAGCTCTCGGACACGCGCGACACCGCGCTCGCCGAGTTCAACGCCGCGATCCGGCGCATCCCCGAGGTCGAGGAATGCCACATGATCGCCGGACGCTTCGACTATCTGATCAAGGTGCGCACCCCGGACATCCGCCGCTATCGCCAGGTGCTCGGCGAGAAGATCTCGAGCCTGCCGCATGTGGCGAGCTCCTCGACCTCGGTCGCCATGGAATCGGTGAAGGAGGGGCGGCTGTCGTGACGCCCCTCCGCGGGCGTCACCGGTTTCGCGCCGGGTCGTAGGCGAGCAGGCGGAGCGCGTTCAGCGTGACGAGCACGGTGGCGCCGGTATCGGCGAGGATCGCGATCCAGAGCCCGGTGATCCCGGCGACCGAGGTCACGAGGAAGACCGCCTTCAGCCCGAGCGCGATCGCCACGTTCTGGTGGATATTGCCCATCGTCGCCCGCGCGAGGCGGATCATCGCCGGAACGTCGGTGACCCGGTCGCGCAGGATCGCCGCGTCGGCGGTCTCGAGCGCCACGTCGGTGCCCGAGCCCATCGCGACGCCGATGCTGGCCTGCTTCAGCGCCGGGGCGTCGTTGATGCCGTCGCCGATCATCATCACGCCCTCGGCCGCCGCCATGTCGCGGATCGCCGCGAGCTTGTCCTCCGGCAGCATCCCGGCGCGGAACTCGACGCCGAGCTCGCCCGCGATCGCCGCCGCCGCGCGGGGATTGTCGCCGGTCAGGATCACCGCGCCGACGCCGAGGCCGCGCAACTCAGCCATCGCCGCGCCCGCGTCGGCGCGCGGCTCGTCGCGGAGCGCGACGAGGCCCAGCGCCCGGCCGTCGCGCAGCACGGCGACGACGGTCTTGCCCTCGGCCTCGATCGCCTCGGCGCGGGCGACCCCGCCGGCGTCGAGCGCGCCCATCTCGGTGCCGAGCCGCGGGCTGCCGACCCAGACCCGGGCGTCGCCGACCATCGCCTCGGCGCCCTTGCCGGCGAGCGCGCGGCCGTCGCGGGCGGGCGGCGCCGTCACCCCGGCCGCCTCGGCGGCGCGCAGGATCGCGAGCGCGAGCGGATGGCTCGACCCCGCCTCGACCGCCGCCGCGAGGGCGAGGATCTCGTTCGGCGTGGCCCCGTCGAGCGGCGCGACATCGGTCACTTCCGGCCGGCCGAGCGTCAGCGTGCCGGTCTTGTCGAAGGCGACGCGGCCGACGCGCGCCGCGGCCTCGATCGACGCGCCGCCCTTCATCAGGAGCCCGCGCCGCGCGCCCGAGGACAGCGCCGAGGCGATCGAGGCCGGGACCGAGATCACCAGCGCGCAGGGGCAGCCGATCAGGAGCAGCGCCAGGCCGCGATAGATCCAGGTCTCCCAGGCGGCGCCGAATGCGAGCGGCGGGACCAGGATCACCAGCGCGGCGAAGGCGACGATCGCCGGCATGTACCAGCGGCTGAACCGGTCGATGAACCGCTCGGTCGGCGCGCGGGCCTCCTCCGCCTCCTCGACCAGCCGCACGATGCGGGAGATCGTGTTGTCCTCGGCGGCCTTGGTCACGCGCACGCGCAGCGTCGCCTCGGTGTTGATCGCGCCCGCGAAGACCTGGTCGCCCGGCCCGCGCGTGACCGGAATGCTCTCGCCGGTCACCGGGCTCTCGTCGAGCCCCGAGCTTCCCTCGACGATCTCGCCGTCGGCCGGCACCCGGTCACCCGGGCGCACCACCACCCGGTCGCCGATCGCGAGGCTGTCCGCCGGGACCTCGCGCATGCCCCCGTCCGCTTCGAGCAGCGCCGTCTTCGGCACCAGCGAGGCCAGCGCCCGGATGCCGTCGCGCGCCTTGTTCGCGGCGACGCCCTCGAGCACCTCGCCCACCGCGAAGAGGAAGACGACCAGCGCCGCCTCCTCCGCCGCGCCGATCGCGAGCGCGCCGACGGCGGCGATGGTCATCAGCCCCTCGATGGTGAAGGGCTGGCCGAGACGAAGCGCCGCGAAGGCGCGGCGCGCCACCGGCGCCACGCCGATCAGGCAGGCGAGGACGAAGGCCCAGCGCCCGACAGCGGCCGAGCCGAGGAGCTCGACCGCCCAGGCGACGGCGAGCAGCGCGCCGGTTCCGATCACGAGCCGCCCCTTCGCGCCGCGGTACCAAGCGACGCCGCCGTCGTCGGCGCCATGGGCGTGGCCATGCGGATCGGCCGCGGCCTCCGCCGCGCCGCGGGCATGGTCATGGCCGTCGCAGCTTTCCGCCGCGTGGTCGTGGCCCGCATGATCATGGCCCGCGTGGTCGGCGTGCTCGTGGGCGTCGCCCGGCATCCGGAACGCCCGCTTCGCCGGTTCCGGCCGGGCCGCGCCGCGCGGCGCGATGCCGTAGCCGAGCGCGCGCACGACCTGCTCGACGCGGTCGCGGGCGTCGACGCCTTCAGCGCGCAGCTTGAGCCGTTCGGACATCACGCCGACCTCGACCTCGCTCACGCCCGGGACCCGGCCGACCGCCTCGCGGATCTTGACCGCGCAGGAGGCGCAATCCATGCCCGTCACCCGCCATTCGCGCAGCGTTCCCGTGCCCTCGCTCGCCGCCGTGCCCGCCGCCGTCATCGTGAACTCCAGTCGATTGCCTTCCGATTGATTCGGACCCTAATGTCTCTAGTCGCTATAGCTTCAAGAGGTTTTCGGTGCTGACGATCGGAAAGCTGAGCCTGGCCGCCGGCGTGAAGGTGCCGACGATCCGCTACTACGAGGGGATCGGCCTCCTGCCCGAAGCGGAGCGCGGCGAGGGCAACCAGCGGCGCTACGGGCCGCGCGCGCTCGAACGGCTGCGCTTCATCCGCCACGCGCGCGAGCTCGGCTTCCCGCTCGAGGCGATCCGCGCCCTCCTCGGCCTCTCGGACCACCCCGAGCAATCCTGCTCGGCCGCCGACGGCGTGGCGCGGGCGCAGCTCGCGCTCACCCGCTCGCGGATCGCGCGGCTGCGCGCGCTCGAGGCCGAGCTCGAGCGCATGGTCGCGCAATGCGCGCATGGCACGATCGCCGATTGCCGGGTGATTGAGGTGCTGGGCAACCACGGGCTCTGCGCGGCCGACCATCCGGAGGAAGCCTCCGGCCCGACGACGCACTGAACGCGCGGCGGCGACGGCCGCGTGGCCCGGGGCCTCCGGAGAGGCTAACCTTTTGAAGAGAAAGAGGAGGTGTTGGTGGGCTGGGAGAGATTCGAACTCTCGGCCAATTGATTAAGAGTCAACTGCTCTACCGCTGAGCTACCAGCCCGACACCAAACAACCACGCCGTGGTGAGCCCGGCGGGATTCGAACCCACGACCCACTGATTAAAAGTCAGTTGCTCTACCAACTGAGCTACGGGCCCCAAGGCTGCGGCGGTCTTTAGGGGGAGCGCGCGGGATGGTCAAGCGGGATTCGTGCGAATTCCACGCGGAATGTGGCCGCGGGCCGAGGCCTCGCCTATATAGCGCGCATGGACGGTGATTCTCCCCGGCGAACGGGGCCCGAGGGCCCACGCTTTCTCAAGATGCACGGACTCGGCAACGATTTCGTGGTCGTGGACGCGCGCGGCCGGAGCAATCCCGTGACGCCCGCGCTCGCCCGCGCGCTCGGCGACCGGCATCGCGGCGTCGGCTTCGACCAGCTCGCGGTGATCCGCGACGACGCCGAGGCCGCGGCGGCGATCGATTTCTGGAATTCGGACGGCAGCCTCGCGGCCGCCTGCGGCAATGCCACGCGCTGTGTCGGGCGGCTCCTGCTCGCCGAGACTGGCGCGGCGGCGCTCGACGTCAGGACCGGGCGCGGCATGCTCCGCGTCGAGGACGCCGGGAACGGCCTTATCCGCGTCAACATGGGCCAGCCCGAGCTCACCTGGGACAAGGTGCCGCTCGCCCGCGCGATGGACCTCGACGCGCTGCCGCTCGACGGCGCGCCGGGGGCCGCGGGCATGGGCAATCCGCATTGCGTCTTCGTCGTGCCGGATGTCGAGGCGGTCGATCTCGCGACCCGCGGCCCCGCGGTCGAGCACGATCCGCTGTTCCCCGAGCGCACCAACGTCGAATTCGTCGAAATCCTCGACCGCGAGACGATCCGGATGCGGGTCTGGGAGCGCGGCGGGATGATCACGCTCGCCTGCGGCTCGGGCGCCTGCGCGGCGGCGGTGGTGACCGCGCGGCGCGGCCTCACCGGGCGCAAGGTCACGGTCCGGCTCGACGGCGGCGATCTCGGCATCGACTGGCGCGAGGACGGCGTCTGGATGACCGGGCCAGCGACCTTGGTCTTCGAGGGCCGGCTCTCGGCCGAGCTTATGGCGGAGGCGGCGCGATGAACGCGCCGACGCGGCGCCCGCCGGTCTTCGCCACGCTCGGCTGCCGGCTCAACGCCTATGAGAGCGAGGCGATGAAGGATCTCGCCGCCCGCTCCGGCCTCGCCGAGCAGGTCGTGGTGGTGAACACCTGCGCCGTGACCGCCGAGGCGGTGCGCCAGGCGCGCCAGCAGATCCGCAAGCTCGCGCGCGAGAACCCCGGCGCGAAGGTCGTCGTGACCGGCTGCGCCGCGCAGACCGAGCCGGGACGCTTCGCGGCGATGCCCGAGGTCGACGCGGTGCTCGGCAACGCCGAAAAGCTGCGCCCCGCCGCCTGGGCCGCGCTCGCGGGCGGCGGGGCGCCTCAGGTGCAGGTCGGCGACATCATGGCCGAGCGCCGGACCGAGGCGCCGCTGATCGACGGGCTCGGCACGCGGGCGCGCGCCTATGTCCAGGTGCAGAACGGCTGCGACCACCGCTGCACCTTCTGCGTGATCCCCTATGGCCGTGGCAATTCGCGCAGCGTTCCGGCGGCGACGGTTGTCGCGCAGATCGCGCGGCTGCGTGACAAGGGCTTCAACGAGGTGGTGCTGACCGGCGTCGACCTGACGAGCTGGGGCGCCGATCTCGAGGAAACGCCGAAGCTCGGCGATCTCGTCCAGGCCATCCTGCGCGCGGTGCCGGACCTGCCGCGGCTCCGGATCTCCTCGATCGATTCGATCGAGGTCGATCCCGCGCTCGCCGAGGCGATCCGCTTCGAGCCGCGGCTGATGCCGCATCTGCATCTGTCGCTGCAGGCCGGCGACAACATGATCCTGAAGCGCATGAAGCGGCGGCATCTGCGCGAGGATGCGATCCGCTTCTGCCAGGAGACGCTCGCGGCGCGGCCGGAGATGGTCTTCGGCGCCGACATCATCGCGGGCTTCCCGACCGAGACCGAGGCGATGTTCGAGAATTCGCTGCGGCTCGTGGAGGAATGCGGCCTGACCTGGCTGCACGTCTTCCCGTTCAGCCCCCGCGCGGGGACGCCGGCCGCACGGATGCCGCAGGTCGCGCCCGCGATCGGCAAGGAGCGGGCCGGGCGGCTCCGCGCGCTCGGGGCGGAGCAGGTCGCGGCGCATCTCGCGAGGATGGTCGGCCGGCCGGCGCGGCTCCTGATGGAGCGGGCGGATCTCGGGCGGACCGAGGGCTTCGCGCCCACGCGGGTGCCGGGTGGCACGGCCGAGCCCGGAAGCCTGATCGAGGCGCGGATCACCGGGCACGACGGCGCCACGCTGATCGCCGAGGCGATCTGAGCCGCGCGCCCCGCCAGGGGCCGCGCGGCCCGGACCGGCTCACATCTTCTGCTGCACCTTGTCGGCGCTATCGGTCACGGCGGTGCCGGCGGCCGAGACGTCCTTGCCCGCGCCCGCCACGGTGTTGCAGGCGGAGAGCGCCGCCGCGGCGGCCAGAAGGAGAACGAGAGTCTTCGCGGTCATACGCGGGATCCTTTGCGGATTTGATGTCACAGTGGCGGCGACACTAGCAGTTCGCCGCGCCCGCGCAACGGGCCGAAGCGCGCCGGAACCCGCCGGCGCGCGCGAAACCCTATGCGCGGGACGCGGGGCTTCCTATATTGACGGAACATGGTCCCTCTCGCCGAAGGAACACGCCAGCCGATGCCCGCTCCGATCGCCCTTTCCCCGCTTGCCTGGATGGTCCTGCGCTATGGCGCGGTCGCCGCGGTGACGATGGTCGCCGCCCGCGCGCGGCCCTCGCAGCCGAAGGACGCGGTGCACGAGGCGGTGCTCGACGACCTGCCCGAGGGCGTTCGCGCCCGGCCCCACCGCGCGGAGGGCGAGAACGGCGTCCATGGCGACGGCAAGCTGCGCCGGGTCCTGCGGCTGCGCCCCGGCGGGCCGGGGATCGAGATCGAGGCCGCGGGTCTCGCGCGGCTCAGGATGCGCCGGGTCTGAGGCGGGCCACGCGATGAGCATGACGCTCTACCACTCGCCGACCTCGCCCTTCGTCCGGAAGGTGATGGTCGTCCTACACGAGACCGGGCTCATCGGCCAGGTCGAGCTCGTCGCCGCCGTCGGCACGCCGCTCGCGCCGGGCAGCATGCCGGTCACGCGCAATCCCCTGGGCAAGATCCCGACGCTGGAGCGGCCCGAGGGGCCGGCGCTCTACGACAGCCGGGTGATCTGCCGCTATCTCGCCGAGATGGCGGGCGGCGCGCTCTATCCCCAGGCGCGGATCTGGGAGACGCTGACGCTGGAGGCGACGGCGGACGGGATGCTCGAGGCGGCGCTGCTCATCGTCTACGAGGACCGGCTGCGGGCCGAGACCGAACGCTCGGCGGCCTGGCGGGACGGGCAATGGGAGAAGGTCGGCCGGACGCTCGACGGGTTCGAGTCGCGCTGGATGGCGCATCTCGCCGGGCCGCTCGACTGCGGCCAGATCGCCGTCGGCTGCGCGCTCGGCTATCTCGACTTCCGCCATGGCGACCGGAACTGGCGCGACGGCCGCCCGGCGCTCGCCGCGTGGGAGGCGCGCTTCGCCGAACGGCCCGCGATGAAGGCGACGGTTCCGGTCGGCTGAGGCGCGGCGGTCGCGGAGAGCGCCGGACGGCGCTCCCCGCGGGGGTCGTCAGTTGATGTTGAGATACTTGTCCATGTTCGCGGGCGTGACGAGCTCGAACGGGATGTAGATCTGCTGGTCGAGCTTCTCGCCCTTGATAAGCTTCAGCACCGCGTCGACCGATCCCCGGCCCTGGCCGGCCGCGTCCTGGAACACCGTGACGTCGAGGTCGCCCGCCTGCATCGCCGCGAGCCCGTCGGCCGTGGCGTCGATGCCGCCGATCACCACGTCGTCCATCGAGACCCCGGCGGCCTTCAGCGCCTGGATCGCGCCGATCGCCATCTCGTCGTTGTTCGAGATGACCGCGTCGAACTCGGTGCCGGCCGACAGCCAGTTGGTCACGAGGTCCGAGGCGAGCGTCCGCTGCCAGGTCGCCGTCTGCTCGTCGACGATCTCGATGAACGAGCAGTCGGGCGTCGCCACCACGTCGTGCACGTCCTGGGTGCGCAGCCGCGCCGCCTCGTTCGAGAGGTCGCCGATCAGGATGACCGCCTTGGCGCCGTCGCCCTTGCCCTTCGCCTTGAGCTGGCGGCAGATCTCCTGCGTCTCGAGCGTGCCCGAATCGAGCTCGTTCGACGCGACGAAGGCCTGCCCCTCGGGCAGCGAGTGCGGGTCGCTCGGGCCGGTGTTGACGTAGACGAGCGGGACGCCCGCCTCCTTCGCGGCGTTGGTCATCGCCGTGGTCGCGTCGGAATCGACCACGCTGATGATGATCCCGTCGACGCCCGAGGCGATGAAGTTCTGCACCTGGCTGAGCTGCCGGCCGATGTCGAGCTGCGCGTCCTCGAGCTGGAGCGAGACGCCGGGCAGCGTGGACGCGTAGTCCGACATCGCGTTCTTGATCAGCGTCTGGAAAGTATTGTCGAAGTTCGGCAGCGAGACGCCGATGGTCTGCGCCGAGGCGGGCATGGTGGCACAGGCGCCGAGGATCGACGCCAGAATAAGCTTCCGCATGGGTGGCTAAACTCCTCTCCCGTTAGCCCCCCGCCGTCCGGCGGGGATTTCTCGCGTCTTCGCGCGTTTCAGCCCTTCATATGCGGAAGCGAGGCCGTTCGCAACAAATACTCTGATCCGATCAGATCATGGAATGAACGTTCCATCCGGCGGGGCGCCGTTTCGGACGTCCCGCCGAAAAAGAAGGCCCGGGCGAACCCGGGCCAGTTCTCTTGGGGGAGAGAAAACGGAGAGGCTGGCGGATCAGGCGGCCTCGCGGACGCCGAGCACCTTCGCCATGGTCGCGCCCATCGAGGACGGGTTCGGGGCCACGGTGATGCCATGGGCGCTCAGGATCTCGACCTTCTCCTGCGCGCTTTCGCCGAAGGCCGAGATGATGGCGCCGGCGTGGCCCATCTTGCGGCCCTTGGGCGCCGAGAGGCCGGCGATGTAGGCGACGATCGGCTTCGTCATGTTCCGCGCCGCCCAGGCGGCCGCCTCGGCCTCCTGCGGGCCGCCGATCTCGCCGATCATCATCACCGCGTCGGTCTCGGGATCCGCCTCGAAGAGCTCGAGGATGTCGCGGAAGGACGAGCCGTTGATCGGGTCGCCGCCGATGCCCACGCTGGTCGAGATGCCGATGCCGAGCGCCTTCATCTGGCTCGCCGCCTCGTAGCCGAGCGTGCCGGAGCGGCCGATGACGCCGACGCGGCCTTCCATGTAGATCGTCGGCGGCATGATGCCCATGAAGCCCTTGCCGGGCGAGATGACGCCGGCGCAGTTCGGGCCGATCAGCCGCATCTTCTGGTCGCGCGGATAGCGGCGCAGGAAGCGCTTCACCCGCATCATGTCCTGGGCGGGGATGCCGTCGGTGACGCAGACCGCCGTCTTGATGCCCGCGTCGGCCGCTTCCATCATCGCGTCGGCCGCGAAGGGCGGCGGCACGAAGAGCAGGCTCGCCTCGGCGCCGGTGGCCTTCACCGCCTCGCGCACCGTGTCGAAGACGGGCCGGTCGAGCACCCGCTCGCCGCCCTTGCCCGGGGTGACGCCGCCGACGACGTTCGTGCCGTGCTTGATCATGTCGGCCGCGTGGAACTGGCCGATGCGGCCCGACATGCCCTGGACGATGACCGGGGTCTCTTCGGTGATCAGGATTGCCATGATCGTTCTTCCTTCCTCACGCCGCCGCTTTGCGCTGCACGGCGGCGACGGCCTTCTGGGCGGCCTCGGCGAGGCTGTCCGCCGTCATGATCGGCAGGCCCGAGTCCTCGATGATCTTCTTGCCTTCCTCGACATTGGTTCCGGCGAGCCGGACCACGACGGGAAGCTTCACGTCGACCTCCTTGAAGGCCTGCACCACGCCCTGGGCCACCCAGTCGCAGCGGTTGATGCCGGCGAAGATGTTGACGAGCATCACCTCGACGTTCTTGTCGTCGAGCACGGTGCGGAAGGCGCGCACGACGCGCTCGGGGCTCGCGCCGCCGCCGATGTCGAGGAAGTTCGCGGGCTGGCCGCCGGCGAGGCCGATCATGTCCATCGTCGCCATCGCGAGGCCGGCGCCGTTGATCATGCAGCCAATGTTGCCCTCGAGCCCGACATAGGAGAGCCCGTGATCGCCCGCGGCGCTCTCGCGCGGTTCCTCCTGGCTGCGGTCGCGCAGCTCGCTGACATTGGGCCGGCGGAAGAGCGCGTTGGTGTCGAAGGACATCTTCGCGTCGAGCGCCACGAGCTCGCCCGCGCCGGTGACGACCAGCGGGTTGATCTCGACCATGGTCGCGTCGAGGTCGCGATAGGCGCGGTAGCAGGCCTTCAGCACCGTCGACATCTGCGCCACCTGCGCGGCGGAGAGGTCGAGCGCGAAGGAAAGCTCGCGCGCCTGGTAGTCGGCGAGGCCGACCGCCGGGTCGATCGTCATCCGGCGGAGGCTCTCGGGATCGGTCTCGGCCAGCTCCTCGATCTCCATGCCGCCATGCCCGGAGGCGACGATCATAATCCGCTCGGATTTCCGGTCGAGCACGAAGCCGAGATAGAGCTCACGGGCGATGTTCGAGGCTTCCTCGATCCAGACCCGGTAGACGCCCTTGCCCTGGGCGCCGGTCTGCTTGGTGACGAGGTTGCGGCCGAAGAGGGTCGCCGCGTAGTCGCGCACCTCCTCCTCGGACTTGCACACCCGCACGCCGCCGGCTTGGCCGCGGCCGCCGGAATGGATCTGCGCCTTGACGACCCAGGCCGAGCCGCCGATCTCGCGCGCGCGGTACCCCGCCTGCTCGGGGCTGTAGGCGAGCCCGCCGCGGGGCACCGGCACGCCGAAGCGCGACAGGATTTCCTTCGCCTGATACTCGTGGATGTCCATCGGAGTACTCCTTCCCTGTTCCTTCGCTCCGCTTATTCCGCCGCGAGCGCCATCTGCCGGGTGTCGCGGCTTTCGCGATACCAGGTCTGGGCGGCCGCGACGCCGGAGCCGAGTTCGATCGTGGCGCCCGCGTCGACCAGCGCCATTTCCGCCGCCGAGATCGCGGCGAGGCACATGACGTCGTTGAGGTCGCCGAGGTGGCCGATGCGGAAGACCTTGCCCGCGAGCGGGCCGAGGCCGGTGCCGAGCGAGGTGTTGTAGTTGACATAGGCGCCCCGGATCACGTCGCGGGCGTCGACCTCGGGCGGCACGCGGATCGCGGAGACCGTGTCGGAGTAGAGCTTGCAATGTTCGGCGACGAGGTCGTAGCCCCAGGCGCCGACCGCGCGGCGCACGCCCTCGGCGAGGCGGCGGTGGCGGGCGAAGACGTTCTCGAGCCCCTCCTGGAACAGCCGGTCGAGCGACTTCCTGAGCCCGTGGAAAAGCTGGGTCGGCGGGGTGTAGGGGAAGTAGCCGTCGGCGTTGACGCCGGTCATGTCCTCGAAGCGGAAATAGGCGCGCGGCAGCGTCGCCCGGCGCGAGGCGGACATCGCCTTGTCGGAGACGGCGAGCACGCCGAGGCCCGCGGGCAGCATCAGGCCCTTCTGCGAACCGGTCACCGCGAGGTCGACCCGCCATTCGTCCATGCGGAAGTCGATCGAAGCGATCGAGGAGACGCCGTCCACGAAGAGCAGCGCCTCGTGATAGACGTCGTCCATCACCGCGCGGACCGCCGCGACGTCGGAGGTGACGCCGGTCGCGGTCTCGTTATGGGTGACGAAGACCGCCTTGATCCTGCCCTCGGCGTCGTTGCCGAGGATGCGGGCGAATTCTGAGACCGGGGTGCCGGCGCCCCAGGGGACGTCGATCAGCTCGACCTCGAGCCCGAGCTGCTCGGCCATCCGGGCCCAGAGCATCGAGAACTGCCCCTTGCGGGCCATCAGCACGCGGTCGCCGGGGTTCAGCGTGTTCATGATCGCCGCTTCCCAGGCGCCGGTGCCCGAGCCGGGGTAGAGGATGACGGTACCATTCGCCGTCTTGAAGACCTTCCGGAGGTCGGAGAAGAGACCAAGGGTCAGATCCCCGAAATCGGGCGCGCGCATGTCCTGCATCGGCACGTTCATCGCCTGGCGCACCACTTCGGGAACGTTGGTCGGCCCGGGGATGGCCAGATGGGTGATGCCGGTTTTCATAGTCTTCTTCTCCTCCTGTCGACCCATTCACGGGGGACTGTGCGGAGGCAGTTCTGCGCGCAAATCCGGCGCGGCCCAAAGGAATCCGGGTCATGTTGTAAATGCGAGAATTTACATGTTTGCAGACATGTAATATTGTTAAGAAACAATGTTGCGAGGCACAAAAGCCATGCATAAGACCTTCGTCGGACCCCGTCTGCGGCGCCTCCGGACCGACCGCGGCGAGACGCAGACCCAGATGGCGCGCAACCTCGGCATCAGCGCGGCTTACGTCAATCTCCTTGAAAACAATCAGAGAAGTGTCTCGGTCCAGGTGATGCTGCGGCTGTTCGAGACCTATGGGGTCGACTGGCGCGACATCGCGGAGGACGAAACGACCACCGTTCTCGCCGACCTCAGGGCGATGACGCAGGACCCGATCTTCGAAAGCTGCCGCCCGGATCTTTCGCAGCTGCGCGCGTCGCTGGTGCATTGCCCGACGCTCGCGACCGCCTTCCTGAAGCTGCACAGCCTCTACCGCAGCGCCAGCGAGCAGCTGCTCAGCATCGGCGACGCGGAGCCCGGCGAGAGCACGGTCCTCGTCACCACCGCGCCGGAAACCTCTGTGCACAATTTCTTCCGGCGCAACCGCAACTATTTCCGCGAGCTCGAGGAGGCGGCCGACGCCTTCTGGGAGGGGACCGTCCCCGAGGCGGACGAGATCTACTCCTACCTGAAGTTCCGGCTGAGGAAGTCGCTCGGCCTGTCGGTGCGCATGGTCGCGGTCGAGGACCTGCCGCATACGCTGCGCCGCTATGACGAGCGCGTGGGCGAGATCCAGCTCTCGATGGCGCTCGACCATCCGAATCGGGTCTTCCAGCTCGCGCATATGTACGGGCTGCTCGCGCTCGGCCCGGTGCTCGACCAGACGCTGGGCCGTTCGGAGATGACCGGGGAGCGCGAGCTCGGCCGCTGCCGGGTCGAGCTCTGCAACTATTTCGCCGCCGCCGCGCTGATGCCCTACGACGCCTTCCTGGCCGAGGCGCGGGCCAGCAAATACGACATGGACCACCTCGCCACCCGATTCGGCGTCAGCTTCGAGCAGGCCTGCCATCGCGCGACCACGCTGAACCGCGAGGGCGCGCAGGGGGTGCCGTTCTTCTTCCTCCGGATCGACAAGGCCGGCAACGTGTCGAAGCGGTTCAACGCGACCGACTTCCACCTCGCGGAATTCGGCGGCGCCTGCCCCCGGCTCGACATCCACACCGCCTTCCGCGTTCCGGGCCGGATCATGCCGCAATTCGTCGAAATGCCGGACCAGAGCCAGTACTTCACCTTCAGCCGCACCGTCGACCGGCCGTCCTTCGAGCGGCACAGCCAGGACAACCGTTTGGCGGTCACCCTCGGCTGCACCGTCGAGCACGCGACGGAGATCTGCTACGCCGAGGACTACAACGTCGACGGCAGAACCCGGCTCACACCGATCGGGATCAACTGCCGCGTGTGTCCGCGGCAGAATTGTGATCAACGCGCATATCAGGCTACAATCGTAAGCCAACCAGTCGATGCGATGCGCCGAGGTGCGACTCGATTCGACAGTTGACCGCGAGTGGCGCGCCAATCAGCGACATTGTTGCACATATGCTGTCCAGCACGGGGAAAATCTGCCATTTGTCGCGGCATTTATGCTGCGACGCACACAAAAATGTCCGTCTGACCAATCCGGGCTGCGAAAACTCTGGACAGAAGATTGTCGTGGTGCGAGTTTGCCTGTGTCACGGCGGTGACATGAAGTCAGCCTAAAAGGTGATCGTCCAGGCGGTGTGTTGTGCCTGGGTGGAGTAAGGGCCAGCGCCGGAAGCGGAGTTGGTGATGAGTACCGAGTGACGTTGTATGCCGGTCGTGTTGTGAGAACGGCGTGAGTGCCATTTGTGAAGCGGTCTGAGGACAGGGGGGGCCTTGCTTCAGACCGCGTTTACAATCCAGGGGTCCGCGTAGGTATATTCCTCGAGGTTGACCCCTTCCCCCGCCCGATCGACGATCAGGAAATTCGCGGCCCGGCCAAGCGGCGTCAGCACGCCGTGCCAGGTATTCCTCAGATAGTTCACGCCCTGCCCCGGCGCGGTCAGGAAGGCGCGCGGCCGGCCCGGCGTCCCGTCCTCGTCCGGCGCCACGATGACGAGGAACGGATCCTCGGTCATCGGCACGAAGGCCTGGCTGCCGAGCGGATGCCGCTCGACCAGCGTGAGGCTCAGCGGCAGCGCGTAGGGCCGGCCGAAGCCGACCGAGATGTTGACCCGCGCCGCCGGCCCGGTGAACTCCATCCGCGCGAGATCGTGGAAACGGTCGCACATCCCGCCGTTGATCTGGAAGCTCGGCGCGCCCCGCGCCTCGATCACGTCGCCGAAGGGCGCGAAGGCCTCGGCGGTCAGCGGCTCCGCCGCGATCACGCGGCTCACCGGACGAACGGCCGCAGCCGCGGATGCCGGTTCACGTCCTTGTAGAGCAGGTAGCGGAACCGTCCCGGCCCGCCGGCGTAGCAGCCCTGCGGGCAGAAGGCCCGGAGCCACATGAAATCGCCCGCCTCGACCTCGACCCAGTCGCGGTTGAGCTTGTAGATCCCCTTGCCCTCCAGCACGTAGAGCCCGTGCTCCATCACATGCGTCTCGGTGAAGGGAATTTCCGCGCCCGGCATCAGGTTCACGATCGTCACATGCATGTCCATGCGCATGTCGTCGTGGTCGAAGAAGCGCGTGGTGGTCCAGCGCCCCTCGGTATCGGGCATCGGCGTGTTCTTCACGTCGCGCTCGTTGCCGACCACGGGATCCGGCAGGCCGAGCCCCTCGACCCGCTCGTAGGACTTGCGGATCCAGTGGAAGCGCGAGGGCTCGTCGTCCTCGTTGCGCGCCGACCAGGTCGCGCCCGGCGGGACGAAGGCGTAGCCGCCCGGCTCCATGTGGTGCGCGACGCCCTCGATCGTCAGCGACAGCGTGCCCTGGAGCAGAAAGATGACGCCCTCGGCCTCGGGGTCGAGCTCCGGCCGGTCGCTGCCGCCACCGGGCAGCACCTCCATGATGTATTGCGAGAAGGTCTCGGAAAAGCCGGTCATCGGCCGGGCGACGATCCAGGCGCGGGTCTTTTCCCAGAAGGGCAACGCGCTCGTCACGATATCGGTCATCACCCCCTGCGGGATGAAGGCATAGGCCTCGGTGAAGACCGCGCGGCCCGACAGGAGCTCGTGCTGGCCCGGCAGGCCGCCATGCGGCGCCCAGTAGCGCGGGAGGGGCTTCACGGGAGTGTCCTTCATGGCAGCATGTCCTTGAGACGCAGGAGCGCGATGCGCTCGACCTGTTCGCAGGCGGTGGCGAATTCCGCGGGGCGGTCGTTCGAGATCCGCCGCTTGAACGCGGCGAGGATATCCGATTTGCCGAGGCCCCGCACCGCGATGATGAAGGGAAAGCCGAACTTCGCCACATAGGCCTCGTTCAGCCGGGTGAACTCCTCCCGCTCGGCGTCGGTCAGCGAATCGAGCCCGGCGCCTGCCTGCTCGGCGGTCGATTCCGCCGTCAGCCGCTTCGCCGCCGCGAGCTTGCCCGCGAGATCGGGATGCGCGGTCAGCACGCCCAGCCGCTCCTCCTCGGAGGCGGAGCGGAACATCCGGGCGAGGGCGCTGTGCAGCCCGACGGCGGTGTCATGCGCGGGACCGAGCTCCAGCTCCCAGGCCCGTTCGGGGATCCAGGGCGAATGCTCGAAGACGCCGCCGAACCGCGCCACGAAGGCGTCGCGGTCGAGCAGCGTCGGCGTGCCGGTCGCGAGCACCGGGGCGGGATGGGTCTTCGCCCAGTGCTCGGCGATCTCGATCCGGCGCGGGATCCAGACCTTGTCGTGCGAAAGCACGTAGTCGATGAACCTCGCGAGCCCCGCGGCCCGGCCCGGCCGGCCGATCAGCCGGCAGTGCAGGCCGACCGAGAGCATCTTCGGGCTGCCCGCCTCGCCCTCGGCGTAGAGCACGTCGAACGTGTCCTTCAGATAGCCGAAGAACTCGTTCGAGGTGGTGAAAGTCCCGGCCGAGAACCGCATGTCGTTGGTCTCAAGCGAATAGGGGATGATCAGCTGCTGCCGGCCGGCGTGCTCGCGCCAGTAGGGCAGGTCGTCGTCGTAGGTGTCGGAGACATAGTCGAAGAGCCCGGTCTCGCTGACGAGATCCACGGTGTGGATCGAGGTCCGGCCGGTGTACCAGCCGCGCGGCGGCTCGCCGACCACCTCGGTGTGCAGCCGGATCGCCTCGAGGACATGCGCCTGCTCCTCCTCGCGGGTGTAGCCGCGGTAGTTGATCCACTTCAGCCCGTGCGAGGCGATTTCCCAGCCCGCCTCCTTCATCGCCGCGACCTGGGCCGGCGAGCGCGCCAGCGCGTCGGCGACGCCGTAGATGGTGAGCGGCACGCCGCGGGAGACGAACATGTCGCGCAGCCGCCAGAATCCGGCGCGGGCGCCGTATTCGTACATCGATTCCATGTTCCAGTGCCGCTGGCCCGGCCAGGGCTCGGCGCCGGCGATGTCGCTGAGGAAGGCCTCCGAGGCGGCGTCGCCGTGGAGGATCGAGTTCTCGCCGCCCTCCTCGTAATTCAGCACGAACTGCACGGCGATATGCGCGCCGCCGGGCCAGTCCGCCTTCGGGGGATGCGCGCCGTAGCCCTGCATGTTCCTGGGATATCGATTCACGCCTGGGCCCCCGTGCTTGTCCGTACCGTCCATATGTAATGGACCGGATTGGCCTTGCCTTTCAAAAACTTCTTGAAGCAATTTCTGTGGGGCGAAGTCTGGTTCCCCAGGCTGCGCCGGGGCACGGTGATCACGAGGCGAAGGAGAGCGGTGATGGCGGGAAGCGACGGCTATGTGACGACCCATGTGCTCGACGCGGCGCGCGGCTGTCCGGCGCAGGGGATGGTGATCGAGCTCTACCGGATCAGCGGCGAGACGCGCGCGCTGGTGCGCCGGGTCGTGACCAACGACGACGGCCGCACCGACGCGCCGGTGATCCCGAAGGGCGAGGTCGAGGCCGGCGTCTACGAGCTCGTCTTCCACGCCGGCGACTATCTCGACCACGCGGGCGTGGCGACCGAGAGCCCGAAATTCCTCGACCTGATCCCGATCCGCTTCGGCGTGGCCGACACGGCGGCGCATTACCACGTGCCGCTCCTGCTCTCGCCCTACAGCTACTCGACCTACCGCGGCAGCTGAGCCGTCTCGGCGGCCTGGGCCGCGAGGGCCTTGCGGCAGGCCGCGACCATGAAATCGATGAAGACCCGCGCCTTCGGGTCCTGCAGCCGCTTGTGCGGGAAGAGGCAGGCGAGCGTCGCGTCGAAGGGTGGCGTCTCGACCGCGACCGGGACGAGCCGGCCCGCGGCCAGATGCCGCGCCACCTCGAAGACCGGCTTCAGGATGATGCCATGCCCCGCCAGCGCCCAGCCGGTCAAGACGTCGCCGTCGTCCGACTCGTAGCCGCCCGAGACCTCGAACCGCCGCGGTCCCTCGGGCGTCGCCAGCGTCCAGACGAACTCCTGCGCGCCGGGGAAGCGCAGCAGCAGGCAGTCGTGTCCGCCCTCGACCAGATCCCGCCCCGAGCGCGGCATGCCGCGGCGCGCGACATATTCGGGCGCGGCGCAGAGGATTCGCGGGCATTCCGCGATCACCCGGATGCGCAGGCTCGATTCCTCGGGCGTGCCGAGCAGGAAGGCGAGGTCGAGCCCTTCCGCCGTCAGGTCGAGCCGCCGGTCCGAGAGGCGCAGCCGGATCTCGACCTTGGGATAGCGCGCGCGGAACTCGGGAATGAGGGGCGCGATCAGCCGCTTGCCGAGCCCGAGCGGCGCCGCGACGTAGAGCGAGCCGCGCGGCTCGCGGGTCGCGTCCGAGATCGCCGCCTCGGCCTCCTCGATCGTCTCGAGGATCCGTCGCGCGCCCTTGTAGAAGATCCCGCCCTGCTCGGTCGGCTGCAGGCTGCGCGTGGTGCGCGCGAAGAGCCGCACGCCAAGGTGCTTCTCGAGCTCGCCGATCCGCGCGCTGGCCACCGCCGCGGAGACGCGCTGGTCGCGCGCGGCCGCCGACATGCTGCCGAGCTCGTAGACGCGGACGAAGGTCTTCAGGTTGTTCACATAGGACATCTGGCCGCCCGCTGGATGCTTCGAACTCGATTTTCAGGCAATAGCTGAAACTGCGACGAATTTTACGGCGCTTGCAGGAAAATCGTTTTGTGTCAAGGTGGTGGCCCAAGCTGGAGGGTATGCATGTACGAATTCGCCATTATCTGGGATTGGCTGGCGTTCGCCGTTCGCTGGCTCCATGTCATCACGGGTATAGCCTGGATCGGTTCTTCGTTTTACTTCGTGGCGCTCGATCTCGGACTGCGCAAGGCACCCGACATGCCCCCCGGCGCCCATGGCGAGGAATGGCAGGTTCATGGCGGCGGATTCTATCACATCCAGAAGTATCTCGTCGCACCCGAGCGGCTTCCCGACCGGCTGGTCTGGTTCAAATGGGAAAGCTACGTCACCTGGCTTTCCGGCTTCGCGATGCTCTGCATCGTCTATTACGCGGGCGCCAACCTCTACCTGATCGATCGCGCCGTCCTCGACGTTCCGGCCCCGGTGGCGATCCTGATCTCGATGGCCTCGCTCAGCATCGGCTGGCTCATCTACGACTATCTCTGCAAGTCGAAGCTGGCCGAAAGCCCGACGACGCTGATGATCCTGCTCTTCGGCGTGCTCGTCGTCATGGCCTACATGTACGTGCACCTCTTCACGGGCCGCGCCGCGCTCCTGCACCTCGGCGCCTTCACCGCGACGATCATGACCGCGAACGTGTTCTTCGTCATCATGCCGAACCAGCGGATCGTCGTCGCCGACCTCAAGGCCGGCCGCGAGCCCGATCCGAAATACGGCAAGATCGCGAAGCTGCGCTCGACGCACAACAACTACCTGACGCTTCCCGTCCTGTTCCTGATGCTATCGAACCACTACCCGCTGGCCTTCGCCACCGAGTACAACTGGATCATCGCCTGCCTCGTCTTCCTCATGGGCGTGTTGATCCGGCACTACTTCAACACGGTTCACGCGCATAAGGGCAATCCGACCTGGACCTGGCTCGCCACGGCGGTGATCTTCATCCTGATCATGTGGCTCTCGACCCAGCCGGGCAGCGAGCGGCCGGAGCTCGCGATGAGCCCGATCGAGGAGAAATTCGCCTCAGCGCAGGATTTCGAGCAGGTGGCGGACACCGTCCTCACCCGCTGCTCGATGTGCCACGCGCCGGAGCCGGGCTGGGAGGGCATCCACCACGCGCCGAAGGACGTGCTGCTCGACACGCCGCAGCGGGTCGCCCAGCACGCCCGGGAGATCTACCTCCAGGCCGGCGTCAGCCATGCGATGCCGCCGGCCAATATCACTGAGATCCAGCCCGAGGAGCGCAAGCTGATCGTCGAGTGGTATCGCGCCGCGACCCAGGGCTGAGCCCAACGCGGCGGCGCGACCGCGCGCCGCGCCGGACGATCCCCGGTGTGCCATCGTTGTCACGCGGCCGGCGCCACGCCGCCGCGTGACGAAATTGTGCTTCGGAGCCCGGGGGTTTTGCCCTACTGTCGTCTGGGGTTGGGTTGCGTGGCGACGCCTTGGCGACGCCCCGCGTGTTTGTCAGGATGCGTTCGTGAGTAGCAGAAACGTCGCGACACCCGCGCCGCCGGGCGATGGTTCCGGTCGGCGGGAGGAAGTCCGGGCCGGCTCGGTGACAGGGCCTTGGCGCGGCGAGGCCAAGGCGTCCGCGCCCGAGGAGGTCTTCGTTCCCGGCTGGAAAAGCCCGCCGCCCGGCGACGAGCTGCGCGCGCCGAAGCTGCGCAAGGGCGGCCTCGCCGTCATCGACGCGCCGGCGGAGCCGGTCCCCGAGCCCGAGGCGCGCGCCCCGGAGCCGGAGATCACGCCACCGTTCCCGGCCGCGCCAGGCGTCGATCGTCCGGCGGAGCTTCCCGCCGAGGCCGCGCTCCCGCCCGTCAAGGCGCTGCTCGCCACGCCCGATTCCGCCACGGGGCGCGAAGCGCTCCCGCCGGGCCTCGCGGCCTGGACCGGTCCGGCCGCGCCGCCGGAGCGGTCGCGCCGCTCGGTCCTGCTCGCCTGCCTGATCGGCGCGGCGATCGCGGCGCTGATCGTCGCCCTCGCCTTCGCGTTCCGCCCGGCGATCCAGGCCGGCGCGCCGGCGCCCGCGGAAACGCCCGCCGCGACGGAGTAGCCGGCTCTTCGCCGGCGTCGAGGACCCAAAAGAAAAAGGGCTCCGAAGGGAGCCCTTTCCGTTTTCCGGCGTGTGGCGGCCCCGGATCAGAGGCCGAGCGCGCTCTTCAGCGAGGTCACGTCGCGCAGACGCTGGCCGGCGGCGATCTTCTCGCCCTCGGCCGCGTCCGCCACTCCGGCCTCCGCCTGCCGCAGCAGGTCGGCGATCAAGTCGGACGAGGCTTCCGCGCGCGGCATCGCCAGCTCGGCGAGGATCGTGGTCGCCTCCGGCGAGATCTCGGCGAAGCCGCCGGTCACGACGTATTCGCTGACCGCGCCCTCGGCCTTCACCGTGACCACGCCGGGACGCAGCGTGGTCAGGAACGGCGCGTGATTGGGCATGGCGGTGAAGTCGCCGTTCATGCCCGGAATCTGCACGCTGGTGGCCTGGACCGACACGAGCTTGCGCTCGGGGCTGACCAGATCGAACTGCATCGTGGTGGCCACTTCGGACGCCCTTTCCTCAGGCCGCCGCGGCGGCCATCTTCTCGGCCTTGGCGATCACTTCCTTGATGCCGCCGACCATGTAGAAGGCCGCCTCGGGCAGGTGATCGAACTCGCCGGCGACAACGCGCTTGAAGCTGTCGATCGTCTCCTCGATCGGCACCTGCACCCCCGGCGAGCCGGTGAAGACCTGCGCCACGTCGAACGGCTGGGAGAGGAAGCGCTGGATCTTCCGGGCACGGGCCACGGTCAGCTTGTCCTCTTCCGAGAGCTCGTCCATGCCGAGAATGGCGATGATGTCCTGGAGCGACTTGTAGCGCTGCAGGATACCCTGCACGGCGCGCGCGGTCTCGTAGTGCTCGTCGCCGATCACCATCGGGTCCAGCAGACGCGAGGTCGAGTCGAGCGGGTCCACGGCGGGATAGATGCCGAGCTCGGAGATCGCGCGCGACAGCACGGTCGTCGCGTCGAGGTGGGCGAAGGAGGTCGCCGGCGCCGGGTCGGTGAGGTCGTCGGCCGGCACGTAGATCGCCTGCACCGAGGTGATCGAGCCGTTCCGGGTCGAGGTGATCCGCTCCTGCAGCGCGCCCATGTCGGTCGCGAGCGTCGGCTGGTAACCCACGGCGGAGGGGATGCGGCCGAGCAGCGCCGACACTTCCGAGCCCGCCTGGGTGAAGCGGAAGATGTTGTCGACGAAGAACAGCACGTCGGTGCCGGACTGGTCGCGGAACTGCTCGGCGATGGTCAGGCCCGAGAGGGCGACGCGGGCGCGGGCCCCCGGCGGCTCGTTCATCTGGCCATAGACCAGCGCCACTTTCGACTTCGTCAGGTCGTTCGCGTCGATGACGCCCGACTCGATGAACTCGTGGTAGAGGTCGTTGCCCTCGCGGGTCCGCTCACCGACGCCGGCGAACACGGAATAGCCCGAGTGCACCTTCGCGATGTTGTTGATGAGCTCCTGGATGAGCACGGTCTTGCCCACGCCGGCGCCGCCGAACAGGCCGATCTTGCCGCCCTTCGCATAGGGCGCGAGCAGGTCGATCACCTTGATGCCGGTGACGAGGATCTCGGACTCGGTCGACTGGTCGGCGAAGTCCGGGGCCGGGCGGTGGATCGGGCGGAACTCGGTCGCGTCGACCGGGCCCTTCTCGTCCACCGGCTCGCCGACGACGTTCAGGATGCGGCCGAGCGTGCCGTCGCCGACCGGGACCTGGATCGCCTTGCCGGTGTCGGTCACGGTCGCGCCGCGGACCAGACCCTCGGTCGAGTCCATCGCGATCGTGCGCACCGTCGATTCGCCGAGGTGCTGCGCGACCTCGAGAACCAGCCGGTTGCCGTTGTTGTCAGTCTCGAGCGCGTTCAGGATCTCGGGCAGGTGGCCGTCGAACTGAACGTCGACCACGGCGCCGATGACCTGGGTGATCTTGCCGACTGGTGTTGTCATTGCGCGGTTCCCCGTACCTTCCCGTTCCTCAGAGCGCCTCGGCGCCCGAAATGATCTCGATGAGCTCGCTCGTGATCGCCGCCTGCCGCGAGCGGTTGTAGACGATCGTCAGCTTGCCGATCATGTCGCCCGCGTTGCGGGTCGCGTTGTCCATCGCGCTCATCCGCGCGCCCTGCTCGGACGCCGCGTTCTCGAGCAGCGCGGCGAAGATCTGGGTCGACACGCCGCGCGGCAGCAGATCGGCGAGGATGGCTTCCTCGTCAGGCTCGTACTCGTACTCGGCGGCGGCGCCGCCGGTTTCCCCGGCCTCGAACACCGCCGGGATCAGCTGGCGCTCGGTCGGCACCTGGCTGATGACCGAGACGAAGCGGCTGTAGAACAGCTCGCAGACGTCGAACTCGCCCTGGTGGAAACGATGCAGCACGTCCGTCGCGATCCGATGCGCGTCGACGTAGCCGAGCTTCTTCACCTCGGAGAGGTCGATATGCCCGACGAGATGCGCGCCCAGATCGCGGCGAAGCTGCTCGCGGCCCTTCTTGCCGACGGTCAGGATCTTCACCGTCTTGCCCTCGGCGAGAAGCCGCAGCGCCTTGGCGCGCGCGAGCTTCACGATCGAGGTGTTGAACCCGCCGCAGAGGCCGCGCTCGGAGGTGGCGACGACCAGCAGATGCGTGTCGTCCTTGCCGGTCCCGCCGAGCAGGCGCGGCGCGCTCGGGCTCGCGCCGACGCCGGCGGCGAGGTTGCCGAGAACCGCTTCCATCTGTTGCGCGTAGGGACGGGCCGCCTCGGCCGCCTCCTGGGCGCGGCGGAGCTTGGCCGCCGCGACCATCTGCATGGCCTTGGTGATCTTGCGCGTCGACTTGACGCTCTCGATCCGGAGTTTCAGGTCCTTCAAGCTCGGCATGGGCCGCGTTCTCCCTTAGATGGCGCGGCTCAGGCGAAGCTTTTCGCGAAGCTGTCCAGCGAGGCCTTGATCTTGGCCTCGATATCCCCGGCGATCTTCTGGTCCTTGTCGCGGATCTCGGCGAGCAGGCTCGCGTCGGTGCCGCGCAGGTGGCTCAGCAGCCCCCGCTCGAACCGGCCGACGTCCTTGACCGGCAGCTTGTCGAGATAGCCGTTCGTGCCCGCGTAGATCAGCACCACCTGCTCGGCGTTCGTCAGCGGCGCGTACTGCGGCTGCTTCAGGAGCTCGGTCAGGCGCGCGCCGCGGTTCAGCAGGCGCTGGGTCGAGGCGTCGAGGTCGGAGCCGAACTGCGCGAAGGCCGCCATCTCGCGGTACTGCGCGAGTTCGAGCTTGATCGAGCCCGCGACCGACTTCATCGCCTTGGTCTGCGCGGAGGAGCCCACGCGGGAGACCGAGAGGCCGACGTTCACCGCCGGGCGGATGCCCTGGTAGAACAGCTCGGACTCGAGGAAGATCTGGCCGTCGGTGATCGAGATCACGTTGGTCGGGATATAGGCCGACACGTCGCCCGCCTGGGTCTCGATGATCGGGAGCGCGGTCAGCGAACCGTTGCCCATCGAGTCGTTGAGCTTCGCCGCGCGCTCGAGCAGCCGCGAGTGCAGGTAGAACACGTCGCCCGGATAGGCTTCACGCCCCGGCGGACGGCGCAGCAGCAGCGACATCTGGCGGTAGGCGACGGCCTGCTTGGAGAGGTCATCATAGACGATGAGCCCATGCATCCCGTTGTCGCGGAAGTACTCGGCCATCGCGCAGGCGGCGTAGGGCGCGAGATACTGCATCGGCGCGGGCTCGGAGGCGGTCGCGGCGACCACGATCGAATAGTCGATCGCGCCGGTTTCCTCGAGCTTCTTCACCAGCTGCGCGACGGTGGAGCGCTTCTGGCCGACCGCGACGTAGACGCAGTAGAGCTTCTTGCCCTCGTCGTCGCCGGCGGCCTCGTTGTAGGACTTCTGGTTCAGGATGGCGTCGAGCGCCACGGCGGTCTTGCCGGTCTGGCGGTCGCCGATGATCAGCTCGCGCTGGCCGCGGCCGATCGGGATCAGGGCGTCGATCGCCTTGAGGCCGGTCGCCATCGGCTCGTGCACCGACTTGCGCGGGATGATGCCCGGCGCCTTCACGTCGGCGATCCGGCGCTCGGTGTATTCGATCGGACCCTTGCCGTCGATCGGGTTGCCGAGCGCGTCGACGACGCGGCCGAGCAGGCCCTTGCCGACGGGCACGTCCACGATCGACTGGGTGCGCTTCACCACGTCGCCTTCGCCGATGTCACGGTCGGTGCCGAAGATCACGACGCCGACGTTGTCGGCCTCGAGGTTCAGCGCCATGCCGCGGATGCCGCCCGGGAACTCGACCATCTCGCCGGCCTGGACGTTGTCGAGCCCGTGCACGCGCGCGATGCCGTCACCCACGGACAGGACGCGACCCACCTCCGCGACCTCGGCCTCCTGGCCGAAATTCTTGATCTGCTCCTTGAGGATCGCAGAAATTTCAGCGGCTTGGATCGCCATCATCCGACCTCTTTCATGACATTCCGCAGATGAGCCAGCTTCGACCGGATGGAGGTGTCGACCATGCGGGAGCCGACCTTGACCACCAATCCGCCGATGAGGCTCTCATCGACTATTACATTGAGCTTGACGTCCTTGCCGACGCTCGCCTTGAGCGTCTCGGCCAGCGCGTCCGCCTGACCCTTGGTCAGCGCCTTCGCCGTCGTCACCTCGGCCGTGACCTCGCCGCGGGCGTCGGCGATAAGCGCGCGCAGCTGCGAGATCAGTCCGGGAAGGACGAAGAGGCGGCGGTTCTGCGCCATCAGGCGCAGCGTGTTGGTCACGTCCTGGCCGAGCCCGAGCTTGCCCGCGAGCGCCACGACCGCGTTGCCGAGATCCTCGCGGCTGAAGACCGGCGAGGCGATCGCCTCGCGCAGGTCCGCGCTCTCGGCGAGCGCCGCCTCGAGGGTGGAGAGGTCGGCCTCGACCTTGTCCAGAGTATTTGAATCTTTGGCGATTTCGAACAGCGCAGTCGCGTAGCGTCCCGCTACGCCCGAGGTCAGTGAAGCTGAGCTGGCCACAACCACCCTTTCGTTTCCGAAGTACCCGCCCCCCGGCGAGCGTCAGTGCGACGGCGAGCGGAAGCGGCGTCCCACCCGAGCCGGCGCGGTGATAACAGAGCGGTGAGAACGTGGCAAGTCGCACTTCCCCCCCGAAAAGGTCGCCCTAGCGCAGCCGCGGCAAAGCGCGCGCCGCGGGCGCGGGATCCCGTCCGGCCACCACCTCGGGCTTCGGCCGGGTGAGCCCGCCGAGCACGTCGAGCGGCCCCGGAACCGCCACCTTGCGGGCATCCGCCGGCGGCCGGCCGTAGACCTGTTTCGTCGCCTCGACGAGGAGCGCGCCCGCCATGAACTGGGCGTTGAACCGCTGGCCCAGCCGCTCCCAGAAGGGCGCGGTCTGCAGCCAGAAGCGCCGGTGCGAGGGCGGGCTGTGCAGCGCCGCGGCGTGCCGTTCGGGCATGAAGCGGTTCTGCCCGAGCAGCGTCTCGAGCTGGCCGAAGCTGTAGGGCCGGCCATAGCCGAAGGGCGTGACATCTCGCCGCGCCCAGAGCCCGGAGCGGTTGGGGACGATGAAGACGACCTGCCCGCCGGGCGCGAGCACGCGCCAGATCTCGGCGAGGAGCGCGGGCGGGCTGTCGCAGGCCTCGAGCCCGTGCAGCACCACGAGCCGGTCGACCGTGCCCGCCTCGAGCGGCCAGCGCGTCTCCTCGACCAGCGCGCTGACGTTCCGCCCGCCCGCCGGCCAGGGCATCACCCCCTGCGGCGCGGGCATGAGCGCCACCACGCGGCGGGCGTCGGCGAGGAAGGGGCGCAGCACCGGGGCGGCGAAGCCGTAGCCGACCACGGTCTGGCCGCGCGCCTCGGGCCAGAACCGGCGCAACGCCTCCTGCAGGCCCCGCTGCGCCGAACGGCCCAGCTTGGTCCTGTAGTAGAAGGCCCGCAGATCCAGGACGTCCAGGTGCATTGCCGCAGCCTATCCGATCGGCGAGACTGCCGCCAAGCCAAAGACGAGGAGGCCCCCATGACCCTGGAAGTCGTCACCGTCCCTTGCCGGACCGACAACTACGCCTATCTGCTGCGCGACGCGGCGACGGGCGTCGTGGGCCTCGTCGACGCGCCGGAGGCGGCGCCGATCCTGGCGGCGCTCGACGCGCGGGGCTGGGCGCTCGACGTCATCCTGCTCACCCATCACCACGACGACCATGTCGCGGGCGTCGAGGAGCTGCGCGCGCGGTTCGGCGCCGAGGTGATCGGGGCGGAGGCCGACGCCTACCGGCTGCCGCCGCTCGACCGCGCGGTGGTGGACGGCGACACGGTCGCGGTCGGCGAGGCGCTCGGCGAGGTGATCGAGGCGCCGGGGCACACGGTCGGCCATGTCGCCTTCTATTTCCCCGACGGCCCGGCGCTCTTTTCCGCCGACAGCCTGATGGTGATGGGCTGCGGCCGGCTCTTCGAGGGCACGCCCGACCAGATGTGGGCGAGCCTCACGCGAATGGCATCGCTGCCGGGGGAGACATTGGTCTACTCCGGGCATGAATACACGGAGGCGAACATCCGCTTCGCACGCGCACTCGACCCGGCTCACGCCCCCACCCGGGCGCGGGAGGCCGAGGCGCGGGCGACGCGGGAGCGGGGCGCGCCGACCGTCCCGGCCCGGCTGGATCTGGAACGGCGGACAAACCCTTTCCTGCGCGCCGGGGACCCGGACTTGAAGGCGGCGCTCGGGATGCCTAGTTCGTCGGATGCACAAGTTTTCGCCGCGATCCGCCGCCGCAAGGATTCATTCTGAGCAGCCGCAGCATTTTTCCGCGGATCCCGGCCCGGAGACTGCATTCTTTTTGCGCTTTCGTCGCCTTGTCGTCATACTTGGCTCTTGAAGCGCGTGGACTAAAACCGAAGTTTAACAGGTGACGGGTAGGACTCCTCTACCCTGCCCGAGCTGGCCCCGCGGGGTTGGCGGGAACATACCGGAAGGACGCGGACTATGCCCTCTTTCTCGAGCACTCTGGAAGCCGCCATCCACAATGCCCTCGGGCATGCCAACCAGCGCAAGCACGAGCTCGCGACGCTCGAGCATCTCCTTCTGGCGCTCCTCGACGAACCTGAGGCTTCCCGCGTGATGAAGGCCTGCGGCGTCGACATCGAGAAACTGCGCAAGACCATCGTCGCCTTCCTCGACGAGGAGCTCGAGGCGCTCATCTCCGACATCGAGGGGTCCGAGGCGGCCCCGACCACCGGTTTCCAGCGCGTGATCCAGCGCGCGGCCATCCATGTGCAGAGCTCCGGACGCTCGGAGGTGACGGGCGCGAACGTGCTCGTCGCGATCTTCGCCGAGCGGGAGAGCCACGCGGCCTACTTCCTGCAGGAGCAGGACATGACCCGTTACGACGCGGTCAACTACATCAGCCACGGCGTCGCCAAGGATCCGTCCTATGTCGAGGCCCGGCCGGTGAAGGGCGCGGAAGCCGCTCCCGAGCCCAAGGCTCAGGCCCAGAGCGGCAAGGAGGCCGAGGAGACCGCGTTGCAGAAGTATTGCGTCGACTTGAACGAGAAGGCCCGCAAGGGCGACGTCGATCCCCTGATCGGCCGTGACCTGGAAGTGGAGCGCTGCATCCAGGTGCTCTGCCGCCGCCGCAAGAACAATCCGCTGCTCGTGGGCGACCCGGGCGTCGGCAAGACCGCGATCGCCGAGGGCCTCGCGCGCAAGATCGTCGACGGGGAAACCCCGGCGGTCCTCGCCGAGACGACGATCTATTCGCTCGACATGGGCGCGCTGCTCGCCGGCACCCGGTATCGCGGCGACTTCGAGGAGCGGCTCAAGGCCGTGATGAAGGAGCTCGAGAACCATCCGAACGCGATCCTCTTCATCGACGAGATCCACACGGTGATCGGCGCCGGCGCCACCTCGGGCGGCGCGATGGACGCCTCGAACCTGCTGAAACCCGCGCTCCAGTCCGGCTCGCTGCGCTGCATGGGCTCGACCACCTACAAGGAGTACCGCCAGCACTTCGAGAAGGACCGGGCACTCGCCCGCCGGTTCCAGAAGATCGACGTGAACGAGCCGAGCGTCGAGGACGCCTTCCGGATCCTGAAGGGCCTGAAGCCGTATTTCGAGGAGCATCACGACATCCGCTACACGCTCGACGCGATCAAGTCGGCGGTGGACCTCTCGGCGCGCTACATCCATGATCGCAAGCTGCCCGACAAGGCGATCGACGTGATCGACGAGGCGGGCGCGGCGCAGCACCTGCTGCCCGAGAGCCGGCGGCGCAAGACCATCACCTCGAAGGAAATCGAGGCCGTGGTGGCCAAGATCGCCCGCATCCCGCCGAAGAACGTCTCCAAGGACGACGCCGAGGTCCTGAAGGATCTCGACAAGACCCTGAAGCGGCTGGTCTTCGGCCAGGACAAGGCGATCGAGGCGCTGGCCTCGGCGATCAAGCTCAGCCGCGCCGGCCTGCGCGAGCCGGAGAAGCCGATCGGCAACTACCTCTTCACCGGCCCGACCGGCGTCGGCAAGACCGAGGTGGCGAAGCGGCTGGCGCAGACGCTCGGCGTGGAACTGCTGCGCTTCGACATGTCGGAATACATGGAGAAGCACACCGTCTCCCGCCTGATCGGCGCGCCTCCGGGCTATGTCGGCTTCGACCAGGGCGGTCTCCTGACCGACGGCGTCGACCAGCATCCGCATTGCGTGCTGCTGCTCGACGAGATGGAGAAGGCGCATCCGGACGTCTACAACATCCTGCTGCAGGTGATGGACAACGGGAAGCTCACCGACCACAACGGCCGGACCGTGGACTTCCGCAACGTCGTCCTGATCATGACCTCGAACGCGGGTGCCACGGAACAGGCGAAGAACGCGCTCGGCTTCGGCCGCGAGCGGCGCGAGGGCGAGGATACCGTCGCCGTCGAGCGGACCTTCAGCCCCGAGTTCCGCAACCGCCTCGACGCGGTGATCAGCTTCGGCGCGCTGCCGAAGGAGGTCATCCTGCAGGTGGTCGAGAAGTTCGTCCTACAGCTCGAGGCCCAGCTCCTCGACCGCAACGTCCAGATCGAGCTGACGCCGGAAGCCGCCGAATGGCTCGCCGACAAGGGCTATGACGACAAGATGGGCGCGCGTCCGCTGGGCCGCGTGATCCAGGAGAACATCAAGAAGCCGCTGGCCGAGGAACTGCTCTTCGGCAAGCTCGCCAAGGGTGGCCTCGTCGAGGTCGCGGTGAAGGACGACAAGATCGAGCTCGTGATCCAGCCGGCCGGCGCGCCCAGGATCGGCTCGAAGAAGCCGCCGCTCCTCACCGCCGAGTAAACCCGGCGCCTGAACCGAAAGAAGGCCCGCCGATCACCCGATCGGCGGGCCTTTGCATGTCCGGTCCGGTCTATTGGGCGGCCGGCCCTTGGACGAAAAGCTCGTCGTCGCCCGTCTTGATGAACCTCGGATCGAGCCCGTAGGGCACGGTCCGGTCGGCCGGCAGTGGCGAGACGAAGGGCGCGTCGCCGCGGCGCGCGACGAAATCCGCCCGCGCGGCGGCGCGCAGCGCCGGGTCGGTCATCAGGTCATAGCCGGCCCCCGCCAGCACGCGCGCGGTGTTGAGCGAGGCCTTGTCGCCGATCGACATGCCGCCGCAGGCGGTGACCGGCCAGGTGTGCAACCCGATATGGACCGGGAAGGTCGGCCAGGCGAAGAGCCCGCAGGGCACCTTGTAGCTGACGTCGCCGACGTCGGTGGAGCCGCCGGCCGAGAGCTCGTTCAGGAACGGCAGGGGCCGCGGCGACATCCCGTCTTCCGCCACGCCCATCTCCCGCTGGCAGGCGCGGGCGAAGTCCTGCTCCGCCTCGGTCCAGTCGATCGGCACCCCTTCGATATGCGCGTGGAGCAGGCGCGCCAGCGGCTCGTTCGGCAGGAGATCGTGCGACCCGAAGAAGAGCTCGAACTCGACGCGGGTCTCGGTCGCAAGCGCCGCCCCCTCGGCGACCCGGCGCAGCCAGTCGGTCACCCCGACCACCCCGGGCCGGTCGGCGTCGCGCGCCACGATCCAGACCTGGGCGAAATCCGGGATCACGTTGGGCGCGACGCCGGCGGCCTCGTAGACGTAGTGGATCCGCGTCGACGGCGTCAGGTGCTCGCGCATCATCTGCACGCCGACGCCGAACATCTCCGCCGCCTTCAGCGCGCTGCGCCCTTCCCAGGGCGCGTTCCCCGCATGCGCGGTGCGGCCGTGGAAGCGCACCTTGATCATGTTGAACGCGGTGAGCCGGACCAGGCCCGCGCCCGCGTAGGGCGCCGGGTGCCAGGCGAGCGCCGCGTCGAGATCGTCGAAGTAGCCGTCGCGCGCCATGTAGACCTTGACGCCCTCGACCTCCTCGGCGGCGCAGCCATAGACCCGGACGGTGCCCGGGACGCCGCTCCCCAGCATCATCCGCCTGAGCGCCATCGCGGCGCCGGTGCAGCCCGCGCCGAGCATGTTGTGGCCGCAGCCATGCCCGACCCCGTCGCCCGGGACCGGCGCCTGTCGCGGTTCCGCGAGATTGCCGAGCCCGGGCAGCGCGTCATACTCGGGCAACAGGCCGAGAATCGGGCCGCCCGAGCCCTGCGACCATTCCGCGATGAAGGCGGTCGGATAGCCCGAGGTCGCGCGGCTGGTGATCCGGAACCCGTCCGCCTCAAGCTCGCGAATGTGAATGAGGTGCGATTTCTCCTCGGCGAGCGAAAGCTCCGGCGTCGCCCAGACCTCGCGCGAGATCCGCAGGATCGGATCGCGCAGCGCCTCGACCGCCCGCGCCGCCTCGGCCACCGAGGGCGGCGGCGCGGCGGGCGCCTCCGCGGCCGGCTCCGGCCCGCCGGCCTGCGCGAGCACAATGCCCGGGACCCCGGTGGCCGCGGCGATGCCGCCCGCGCCGGCGACGCCGAGCAACGTCCGGCGATCCAGCCCGATTGGAGTCTGAACTCTGTTCATCGAAGCCTCCCTCGCGGTTCCACCCCCTCCTAGCACAGCCGGAGGAAAGGCGAAGCCCGCGCCCGGCCACGTCGCGTTCCAATGATCAGACGGCGCGGATCAGCTTCCGCTCGAGGATCCTGAGCACCGAGGCGAGGTCGTTGCCGCGCTTGAGGATCCGCCCGTCGAGGCCGATCACCGCGTATTGCCCCTGCCGCGCCGCGAGCTTCGGCCGCTTCTCGATCCGGTAGAGCGGCTGCTCGGCGGTGTGGCGGAAGACCGAGAACACCGCCACGTCGCGCAGCATCGAGATGCCGTAGTCGCGCCAGAATCCCGCCGCCACCATCCGGCCGTAAAGCCCGAGGATCACGGAGAGTTCCGTTCTGTGGAAGCTGACCCGGTCGGCCGGGCTCGGGAAGGTCGCGATGTCCGCGAAATGCGCCATGGACCGAGCATGGCGGCGGCGGCGCGGTTTGGCAAGCGTCCCGGCGATGCCCGGGGGGCGGCCGGCGCGGATTGGCGCGCGCGGTCGCGCTTGCCAGCGCCGGACGCGCCCTGTTCAATCGCGCGAGGCCGCGCGCCGGGCCCTGGCGCGCGTTTCGAGGAGCTTTTCGCATGACCCGTCCCTTCCCCCTCGCCCGCGATTTCCAGGCGCCCGGCCGGTCGCTCGTCTATGCGCGGAACGGGCTGTGCGCGACCTCGCATCCGCTCGCCGCCGCCGTGGCGGTCGAGACGCTCCGCGCCGGCGGCAACGCGGCCGACGCCGCGATCGCGGCGGCCGTGCTGCTCGGGATCTGCGAGCCGCAGATGACCGGGCTCGGCGGCGACTGCTTCGCGCTGGTAAAGCCGGCCGGAAGCGAGGAGATCATCGGCCTCAACGGCTCGGGCCGGGCCCCGGCCGGGCTCGACCCCGCCGGTCTGCGCGATCAGGGGCATCTCGCGATGCCGACCCACACGCCCGACGCGGTGACGGTGCCGGGCGCGGTCGACGCCTTCTGCCGGCTCGCCGCCGATCACGGCCGGCTCGGCCTCGCCGCCTGCCTCGCGCCCGCGATCCGCTACGCCGAGGAAGGCGTGCCGGTCGCGCCCCGCGTCGCGCGCGACTGGGCCCGGGCGGCGAATCTGCTGCGCGGCGATGCCCGGCACTTCTATCTCTTCGACGGCGCCCCGCCCCGCGCCGGCCAGACCTTCCGCGCGCCGGGCCAGGCCGAGGCGCTGCGCCGGATCGCCCGCGACGGCCGCGCGGGCTTCTACGAGGGCGAGGTCGCGCAGGACATGGTCGCCTCGCTCGCGGCGCTCGGAGGAACCCATACCGCCGACGATTTCGCCGCCCAGCGCGCCGACTACGTGACGCCGATCAGGGGTGACTATCGCGGCCACGAGCTCGTCGAGCTGCCGCCGAACGGCCAGGGCGCCGCGGCGCTGCTCCTGCTCGCGATCCTCGAACGGTTCGATCTCGCCGCGATGGACCCGTTCGGAGCGGAGCGCGCGCATGTCGAGGCCGAGGCGACCCGGCTCGCCTATGCCGCGCGCGACCGGTTCCTGTCGGACCCCGCCACCGTCGGAACCGCGCTCGACCATCTGCTGGCGCCCGCGACCGCGGCGGATCTCGCCGCGCTGATCGACCCCGGCCGGAGGACGACCGGGCTCGCCACCATCGCCGCCCAGCGCGTGCACCACCGCGAGACGGTCTATCTCACCGTGGTCGATTCCGACCGGATGGCGGTCTCGCTCATCTATTCGATCTTCAATTCCTTCGGCTCCGGCCTCGCCTCGGCGAAGTTCGGGATCAACTTCCACAACCGGGGCGCCGGCTTCGCGCTGACGCCGGGCCATCCGAACGAGGCGGCCGGCGGCAAGCGGCCGATGCACACGATCATCCCCGCGATGCTCCGGCGCGAGGGGCGGCTGATGCTGCCCTTCGGGGTGATGGGCGGCGCCTACCAGGCGGCGGGGCATGCCCGGCTCGTCTCCAATCTCGTCGACTACGGCCTCGACCCGCAGACCGCGATCGACGCCCCGCGCGCCTTCGCCTATGACGGGACGCTGACGCTCGAGACCGGCTACGCGCCCGCCACGGCCGAGGCGCTCCGCGCGATGGGCCATGACGTGGCCTGGGCCGAGACGCCGATCGGCGGCGCGCAGGCGATCCTGATCGACCCCGAGGACGGCGTGCTGATCGGCGCCAGCGACCCGCGCAAGGACGGCTGCGCGCTCGGCTACTGACAAGATGGAACGCCCCATGCTCCCCACCCTCGCCACGGTCCCGACTCCCTGCCTGCTGCTCGACGAAGCGGTGATGACCCGCAACATCGCCCGTCTCCACGCCCGGCTCGCCGGCACGGGCGTCGCGTTCCGGCCGCATCTGAAGACCGCGAAATCGGTGGAGGTGGCGCGGCGGCTGATGACGAGCCCCGCCGGTCCCGCGATGGTCTCGACGCTGCGCGAGGCCGAGGAATTCACGGCCGCCGGCGTGACCGACCTCACCTATGGCGTCGGGATCGCGCCCGACAAGCTCGACCGGGTGGCGGCGATCCGCGCGGCCGGCTGCGACCTCGCGGTGATCCTCGATTCGGTCGAACAGGCCGCGGCGATCGCCGCGCGGGGCGACGGCATCCCCGCGCTGATAGAGATCGACTGCGACGGCCACCGCTCCGGCGTGCCGCCCGAGGACGCCGGACGCCTGCTCGCGATCGCCCGCGCCCTGCCGCCCGGTGGGCCGCGCGGCCTGCTGACCCATGGCGGCGAGAGCTATGGCGCCAAGGGCGCGGAGGCGCTGCGCGCCGCCGCCGAGGCCGAACGCCGCGCGGTGGTGGACGCGGCCGGCATCCTTCGCGCCGCGGGCTTCGCCGCCCCGGTGGTGAGCGCCGGCTCGACCCCGACCTTTCTCGCCGCGACGCGCTTCGACGGGCTGACCGAGTTCCGCGCCGGGGTCAGCGTCTTCTTCGACCTCGTCCAGGCCGGGATCGGCGTCTGCGCGCCCGAGGACATCGCGATCTCGGTCCTGACCGAGGTCATCGGCCACCAGCGCGCCAAGGGCTGGACCATCACCGACGCCGGCTGGATGGCGATGTCGCGCGACCGGGGCACGGCTGCGCAGGCGGTGGACCAGGGCTACGGGCTCGCGCGCGACCGCGCCGGCCGTCCGTTCGGCGACGCGATCATGATCGCGGCCAACCAGGAGCACGGCATCCTCGCCTCCCGCCCCGGCGCCGCGCCGCCGCCGGAAGCGCCGGTCGGGTCCCGGCTCCGGATCCTGCCGAACCACGCCTGCGCCACCGCGGCCGCCTACGACCACTACCACGTGATCGGCGCGGAGGGCGAGATCACCGCCGTCTGGCCCCGGTTCGGCGGCTGGTGAAGGGGCGCGGTCCCGGCCGCGCCGCCGGGCCCTGGGGCCCGTTTGGCGCGGCCCGGGCATGGCGCCGGCCTGTCGGCCGGCGCGGCGGAGCGGCCTGTTGGCCGCGAGTCAGGGTTTCTCCCCGCCTGTTGGTGGGGCCCCTCGACCCTGACCTCTGGTCAGGGTCGGACTGCTCGATAGATTTCTACGGCCTTATGTATCAAAAGCACCATGGGCCGAATATAGCATAAGCGATTGAATCCGTTAAATTAAATAGATGCTAAACCCGCTTATCTCCGAGATCAGGATCACGGCTGCGTTACGCTCGCTGCGCATCAAGACGGTGCGCGAGGGACGGCCGGGTCTTGAGCAGCTAGAGGCGCTGATGGCTCTCCGGGGCGACCCGCTGCCGCCAGTGCCGCGAGCGAACGCGGTCCGCTTCCGCAAGGGCGAGCTTACCCGTCTGGTGCTAGAGGCCTGAGAGACGGCCCTAAGGCTGTGGGTGAGGTCGCGGGCTACATCCTCGCCCGCGATCCCGGCATGGGCGCTGACGCGGCCTACAGGCGGGCGTCGGTTAATCTGACCCGGTTGAAGGCGCGGGGGCTGGTAGAGTGGCGGGAAGCGGTATGGTCCGCGCGGGGGGATCTGGCCTGATGGGCCGCATAAGCTTTTGGTGATTGTGAGCGGTGAGCGCCAGTAAGCTCATCCATAAGCGGTAGGATAGACGGCTAGATTGCTCTTTCCATGCCAAGGATCAAACCAAAGCGCCTCAAATGCTCTGCTGTCGCATATTCCATACATGCGTAGCGTCGCCTTAATTCTAAGTGATTATAAAGTATCATAATTTTCTATATTAAGTTGTTTCATTCGTTGTTTTGCTTGCCTTGTTAAGTCATCGGACTTGACAGGATGGTTGTTGTTCCCATTTCGCCTACCACCCCCACCTGGAAGGCTTGACCCCATGTTTGGGTCTCAAACCCGCAACACCAACCTCGAATTATTTCATCGAATGTGTGTGACCCTCAAAAGCTTTGGTTCCCCAAGGTCCGTTCCAGTCAAACGTAGACAGCCTTCATGAGATGGTAAGGTGGTCCGAGCGCCCTGTGTCCTCGGTTTGACGCACCTTCTTTCCCGATTTTAGGTTCAGGGCTGCGGGCGCAGGCTTAATGCGCTTCGCGCTCATGCCGGAGCCAGCGACGAGTAGTACTCCGAAATCGACTCAAGAGAGATCACGTTTTGGCTTCTCTCTCCATCGCGCACTCCAATACGAGCGGACCGCCATGGCGTCTCCAAATGAGTCAGATCGCTAATTTACTGAGATCTGTACTTACCGTAATGCCCGATTACAATTTCGATTGATTCCTTCTCGTTTGGACAAGGCGCCGCGCTATTACCGCCAACCCTCGCGACAGTAAATTTTCCAGCATGCCTCGCATAGAGATCTGGAACGACGGGCCCGTTCGCCCAAGCCTGTACTTCCTCATCAAGATGCCACGCTTGGCTGTAATAAGCAATTTTCTACAACTTACACACCGAAACTGGCCCGATTTTACTAAGAATGTACTCTGCTACGTCTGCTACTTTCGTCATGGTTCTTTGAGCACTGCCTCGCGGTCAGCGATCCGCAGCGCGTGCGCGACGCCTTCCGCCTCGGCCTTGCCGATGAAGGTCAGGGTGCGGCCAGTGCGCTCGCGGAGGGCGATCGCGACGCGGCGGGTGCCGGTCTGGTTCTCTTTCAGGCGGCGGTCCTTCCGGTCTTCCTTGCGGTTCTCCGGGCGGATGTGACCGCCGAAATAGGCGCAGTCGATCTCGACCTCGCCGTCAAGCTCGGCGCCGCGCACTTCAAGGGCCAGGGCCTTGCGGAGCTTGTGCGCCATCACCCAAACCGTCTTGTACTGCACGTCCATGGTCCGCGAGAACTGCACCGCCGACATGCCCTTGGCGTTGGTGACGAAGATGCAGATCGCGGCGAGCAGGTCGACAAACGAGAGCTTGCGGCTCGCGAAGATCGTGCCGGGCGTGACGCTGAACTGGTGGCCGCCGCCCTTGCACTTGAACTTGAACTTGAACTTGAACTTGAACTTGAACTTGCGGCGGGTCGCGACGGTGTAGGTGTCAAGGCAGCCGCAGCGCGGGCAGACAGCCTCGCCATCCGTCTCGGCCCAGCGGAGCTTGCGGAACGTGGCGTAGGCCGCATCCTCGCCAGCCGCAGGCCGCATCCTCGCCAGCCGCAGGCCGCATCCTCGCCAGCCGCATAGATCTCCTTGAGGGAGAGCGTGCGAGCCGCTGCTGAGAGGAGGAAGTGCTGTGCCATCGTTCGTATCTGTTATGAACCCAACATATATGCAAGGTTTGTTCTGACACATTGCAATAGGTATCTAACACATGTGTTGGGAAAATAGCGGAGCAAACCATGTCAGAGGCCAGCGCAGAATATGCCGACCGCGCTAAGCGGTACCTCAAAGCCGAGTTGAAAAGAGCCGGTGTCAGTTACGCGGAACTGGCGCGGCGACTGTCGGAAAGAGGATTGTCGGAATCAGAGGGCTCCATCACGGTCAAGGTCAACCGTGGAGCATTTCCGGCATGGTTTCTGATTGCAAGTTTGGAAGCCATTGGACAACAGCAATTGCGTTTGGAATAGCTTTAGTCGCATTGGTGGCAATGGTGTCTGCTTGGCACTTATTGGAGGCCGGGCAGCCAGAGTTTGCCAGGGATCCCCAAGAACAGCACATAGATCCCGATTACTGCCCCGGCGGCCGAGAATGCCAACCATCTATTGTCAATCGCCTCCCGTGGGGGGAGCGCTTTGACCGCACCGTAGCCTGCCGCGAGAGCGCAGAGCAGCACCGTTTGCAAGCAAACGATCTTATACAACAGCGACGTGCGGCAAATGCCGCCGCGACAGCGGTCTACTTTGCTCAGTACCAAACCATTCTCGGGATCTTTGGTGCTGGCTTTGGCTTCCTGACCCTTTGCGCAGCCATCGCCGCTGCCCATTATGCCAAGAGGGCTGCCGATGCCGCTAAGGACGCGGTGCGGGCTGCGGATGATACTGTTGCCACCACCAGAGGGATCGGCCAAGCTCAGGTTAGGGCGCACCTGACTGTTGTCCCCGGCCTCCCCTTCGATGTCAAAATAGACAGGTTCCCCAGCGCTCGTGTTGTAGGTGAAAACGTGGGGCAATCTCCCGCCCATCAAGTCTCGTGCCGCTGCGGGATCGTTGCTCGTAACTGGGGGTTTGACGGACGCGAGGATTTTCTCATCCCGTCTAGCTTCGACAAAGCCTCCTTCCAGAAGGCAGAGATTCTTGGGACCGTAGGCGCTAACGGAGAAGCCAGTATTTCGGCTCAAAGCGCAATTCTTCTCGATCGAAACCTCTACCAAAGATGCTTTGACCGGGGAGACGATGCAATGTTCTTGGCCGTCATCATCAACTACGTCGACGTGTTCGGAGACGCGCACACGACCCAGTTCTGCGCCAGAATGGATGATCCAGTTAGGGATGGCACCACCAGAGGAATGCCTGCGACCGGACAATGTCGATGGACGCGCACCCGCTTCCATAACGACGCCACCTGACCCCCACATCAGCAGGACCAAGCCGCCCTAATCACGGGCGCCGCCCGGCGTTTCCGCCTTGGTGTGCTTGATACATAAGGCCGGATTTCAAGGCCGTATGAACATGGGCAGAAGCGAGCGGTCGTCGGAGCACCAGGAGCCCGGAACAAGGGCTCGGGGTGCTTGGCCAGATCTCGGAACCTCATTGCCCCGGGCTTGACCCGGGGCCTCGGCTCCATTTCCGAACCGCCGCGCGCTGGCTTCGAGGCCCCGGATCAGGTCCGGGGCAGCGGGCACTGGAGTGCCCGCCACAGGCGAAGGTCCCGAAGCGCGCCGCGGGCGCTCCGCCGCCACGCGCGGAGCGCCCGGCGCGGCGCCACCGCCGCCGGGCGGGGATGGCCAACGGGCCGGCTCCGACGGGTGGCCCCAGCCCGTCCGGCGCGGCCCGAACGCGTGCGAGGGCGGCGCCGGGAGGCCTTCAGTCACCAGTCATGTCGGGGAAATCGGCCGCGCGGCGCGGCGGTCAGTGCAGATGCGCGCCGATGCCGTAGCGGCCGCTGTCGAGCATCGGGCCGAACATCTCCGCGACCTCCGGATGGTCGACGGGCTCGCCAGAATCGTCGTCGACGAGGTTCTGCTCCGACACATAGGCGACGTAGTAGGAGGTCTCGTTCTCGGCCAGCAGATGGTAGAACGGCTGGTCCTTGTCCGGCCGGTTCTCCTCCGGGATGGATTCCCACCATTCGTCGGTGTTGCTGAAGGTCGGATCGACGTCGAAGATCACCCCGCGAAACGGGTGGACTCGGTGCCGGACGACCTGCCCGACCGTGAATTTCGCAGACGCGGTCAACATTTACCCGGGCCTCGTACCATCGCACTCGCCTCGATCATATCCTCCGGTTGACTTTATGTCCACATCGGCCGAGAGCGAAGGTCCAGCGTGGTCAACAGCTTTCGGCGCGGCGTATTCGCGATGTTCCTCTTTCTTCAGGTGATCCAGAGCATCGCTCCGGTCGTGCTTCTGGCGGGAATCGGCTATGCCTGGGTGCGCGCCGGATGGAGCTTCGACGTCGCGATGGTCACGCGGCTGTCGGTGACGCTGTCGGTGCCCTGCCTCATCTTCATGGCGCTGACGCGCTCGGACATCGACCCCGCGGTGCTGCGCGACACGGTCCTGGCGGCGCTGATCTCCTACCTGCTCGTCGGCGCCGTCGCCTGGTACGGGCTGCGGCTGCTCGGCCTCGATCCCGCGACCTACTGGGGGCCGATCACCTTCGGCAATACCGGCAACCTCGGCCTGCCCATCGCGCTCTTCGCCTTCGGCCAGGCCGGGTTCGATCTCGCGGTGGTCGTCTTCGCCGTGATGGCGATCCTGAACTTCACCTTCGGCGTCTGGGTCGTGGCCGGCGGCGGCTCGCCCAGCCTCGCCTTCCGCGAGCCGCTGGTCTGGGCCACCGTGCTCGGCGCGATCTTCCTCGGGATGCACTGGAGCGTGCCGGTCTGGCTCGGCAATTCGATCGACCTCGTCGGGCAGATGGCGATCCCGCTCATGCTGCTCACGCTCGGGGTCGCGATCTCGCGGCTGCGGCCGCGCGCGCTCGGCCAGGCGTTCTGGATCAGCCTCGTTAAGCTCGCGATCTGCCTCGCCGCGCCGCTCGCGGTCGGGCTCGCCTTCGGCCTCGCCCGGCTGCCGCTCGGCGTCCTGGTGCTGCAGATCTCGACCCCGGTCGCGGTCACCTCCTACATGCTGGCGGCGAAATACGACGCCCGTCCCGACGAGGTGGCCGGCCTCGTCGTCGTCTCCACGCTGATGTCGATCCTGGCGATTCCCGCGACGCTCGCCTTCTTCGTCTGAGCACGCCCGGGGTGGGCGCGTGAGCTTTGGCTTGCAAAAACGTGAAACCTTGGCAATATTCCGGCCCAGAGGTGCCCCAAGACACCCGAGCAGTCATCGATCGGCAGGTTTCCACGCATGCGGCGGTTCGCCTTCATCGCGGCTATACTCGTTCTGTCCTCATGCTCGGGCGGCGACGCGCCCCCGAGTTCGGTCGCCGACGCCTGCCGGATGCAGCAGGAACGGCCGCACTGGTTCGTCGCGATGAACAAGACCGAAGCGCGCTGGGGCGTGCCGGTCGGGGTCCAGCTCGCGACGATCTCGCGCGAATCGAGCTTCCAGTACGACGCGCGGCCGATGAAGAAGGTCGGTTCGGGCATCTTCTCCCGCGAGGTGCCGCGCTCGAGCGCCTATGGCTACAGCCAGGCGCTCGACGGCACCTGGGAATGGTACGTGCGCGAGACCGGCCAGCGCGGCGCCGATCGCGAGGATTTCGCCGATTCCTCCGATTTCATCGGCTGGTACATGAACCTCAACAGCCGGGTGAACGGCGTGCCGCTCAACGACGCCTACAATCAGTATCTCGCCTACCACGAGGGCAAGACCGGCTATGCGAAGGGCACCTGGCGCCGCAAGTCCTGGCTGCCGGCGGTGGCGCGCGACGTCCAGTCCTGGGCCACGGTCTATGAACGCCAGCTGCGCGGCTGCCCGATGCGCTGAGGCCCGATAAGCGGAAGGGAGAAGAGTCCTCCAGTCGGGCGACGATTGACAATCCGGGCGGCAGCGCCCTAACGTCTCGGCACTGGAAACAGTGACGAGGGCGTGATGGACCGGCTCACCGAGATGGAGGCCTTTGTCCAGGTCGTGGATCACGGCGGCTTCACCGAAGCCGCGCGGAAGATGGGCCTGTCGAAGTCGGCGGTTTCGAAGCATATTTCCGCGCTCGAGGCGCGTCTGGCCGTGCGCCTGCTCAATCGCACCACGCGCCGCGTCAGCCCGACCGAGGTCGGGCTCGCCTATTACGACCGGGCGCGGACCGTGCTGACCGACGCGTCCGAGGCCGACGAGATGGTGACGGCGATGCAGGCGACGCCGAAAGGCTCGCTGCGGGTCTCGGCGCCGATGAGTTTCGGCATCAACCACCTGTCACCGGCGGTGGCGCGGTTCCTCTGCGCCTATCCGGAGGTCGATGTGCACATGGTGCTCGACGACCGCTTCGTGGAGATCGTGGCGGAGGGATTCGACCTCGCGATCCGGGTCGGCGTGCTCGAGGACAGCTCGCTCAAGGCGCGCAAGCTCGCCGAGACGACGCGGCGGCTGGTCGCGGCGCCGAGCTATGTCGCGCGGATGGGCGCGCCCGCCTCGCTCGACGACCTGCACCGCCACCAGCTCCTGCATTACTCGAACCTCGCCACCGGCAATTTCTGGCGGCTGCGCGCGCCCTCGGGCGAGGAGCGGCAGATCCGGGTCGGCGGCCGGCTGACCGCCAACAACGGCGATTCGCTGATGAAGGCGGCGCAGATGGGACTCGGGATCGCGCTGTTGCCGAGCTTCATCCTCGGCGACGCGATCGCCGCCGGCCGGCTGGTCGAGGTGCTGCCCGATCGCGGCTCCGAGCGGCTCGGGGTCTTCGCGGTCTATCCCGAGGGCCGGTTCACCCAGCCGAAGCTGCGCGCCTTCATCGACTTCCTCGCCGAGCATTTCCGCGGCGTCGGTCCGGACGACTGGCCAAGCACCGGCGTCATGCCGGAGCCGATCGATAGTGGTATCGCGCCGCTTCCCTGAAGCCGAGCCCGCGATAGAGCGCCAGCGCCGGCTCGTTGCCGAGGCGCACCGCGAGCGCCAGTTCCGCCGCCCCGGTTTCCGCCGCCCAGGCGGCCGCGGCCGCGGTGGCGCGGCGCGCGAGCCCCTTGCGCCGGGCGAAGGGCGCGACGCTCAGCGCGTGGATCATCGCGCCGCCGCCCGGCCTTCCGTCCGCCGCGACGAAGGCGCAGCCCGCCGGCCGGTCGCCGTCGCGCGCGAGCAGGTAGACCCGGGGACCACGGGCGCGCGCCATCACGGCGCGGCGGGCCGGGCCGATCCCGCCCGCGTCCCAGAGCTCGATCATCCGGGCGAGCGGCGCCTCGCAGCGCACCACCCTGAACTCCGCCCCCTCGGTCGCGACCGCTTCCGCCGGCGCGGCGAGCAGCGCCGAGGCGTCCTCGACCGTGTAGCCCATCCCCGCGAGCGCGGCGTCGAGGTCCGCGTCGCCCGCGCGGATCATGAAGAGCGGGCGCTGCCCCATCGCGCGCATCGCGGCCTCGGCCGCGCGCGGATCGGCGTCGGCCGCCACGCGCGTCGCCGCCGAGGCCCGGCTGCCCGCGCCGGTCGCGCGGCGCAGCGTCCAGCCGTCCCGCGCCTCGGTCAGGCCGGGCCAGGTCGCCTCCAGGGTCTCGAAATAGTCCATCGCCGCTCTTTCCGGATCTCGCCACGCGCCGCCCGGATGGCGCCCGAGGCGCGTCCCGGCGTCAAGAGGCGAATGGTCGGACAGGCGGACCGCGATCAAGACCGTGGCGCGGCGGCACCCGGGCGCGCTATGCTTTACGCGGCAACAGCTGGGGTCCCCGCGATGCAGGCGCCACGCGTCACTCCGATCGGGCTCGCCGCGCACCGGCTCGGCCGCGAGCTGCGCGCGCTCGGCCCCGCGGTCTCCCTGCCCGACCTGCACCGCGCGCTCGACGCCGAGCTGAAATCCGAGACCAACCAGGGCCTCCGCGCGCTCGGGATCGCGATCCTGCTGTTCTTCATCGCGATCCAGGGTTCGGACGGCACCTACGAGCTGCGGCTCAGCTTCATCCAGATGGACGTGCCGGTGCTCTACCTGTCGTTCTTCGCCGCGTCGCTCATCGCGGGCTTCTCCGGCGCGGCGATCAACGTCGCGCTGATCACCGCCTATCGCGGCCGGGTCGCGCGGCTGATCGCGGGGCGCGGCGCCGGCCTCGGCGCGCTCTCCGGGGCGCTGTCGGGCAGCGCCTCGCTCGGCGACGTCTTCTCGTCCGGCACGACCTATCTGCGCACGGTGCCGGGCTATCACCGGCGGCTCGGCGCGGTCTATCTGCTGCTGCTCGTCCCGCTGGCGCTCATCTATCTCATCGCGCTGCAGGGTCTCGTCGCGCTGATGGGCCGGGTGCTTCTCGGCGCGGGCCACGGCTTCGTCGATCGCGCGATCGCGGCCTCGGGCCTGCTGATGCTGGTCTTCTCGCTGGCCTCGCTCGTCTGCGTGATGCTCCCGACCAGGCTGGCGCCCGACCGCGACAGCCTGCGCTATCTGCTGCTCTTTCCGATCCACCGCCGGGAGGGCAGGCTCCATCCCCGCTCGCGGGAATGGATGGCCGAGTGATCACGAACCCGGACGGGCGCGGGCCGTCCGGGCTCGAAGCGACGGCGGCGCGCGCCGTCGCCGCGTGTCAGTTCAGCGCCTCGTAGTCCACGAGGTTGGCGGGCGTCACGAGCTCGAAGGGAATGAAGGTCTTCTTCTCGTAGGGCTCGCCCTTGATGATCTCGAGCACGGTATCGACCGCGCCGACGCCCTGGCCCTTGGCGTTCTGGAACACCGTCACGTCGAGGTCGCCCGCCTTCATCGCCGCGAGCGCGTCCTTGGTCGCGTCGACGCCCCCGATCACCACCTCGTCCATCGGCACCCCGGCCGCCTTCAGCGCCTGGATCGCGCCGATCGCCATCTCGTCGTTGTTGGCGAAGACCGCCGCCGGCTTGATGCCGCTGGTCAGCCAGTTGGTCATCAGGTCGAGGCCGGGCGTGCGCATGTAGTTCGCGGTCTGCTCGTCGACGATCTTGATGCCCGAGCAATCCGGCGTCTCGAGCACCTCGTGCACGCCCTGGGTGCGGCCGCGCTGGCCCGAGGTGCCGAGCTGGCCCATCATGACGACCGCGTCGCCCTTGCCGCCGATCTGCTTGCAGATCTCGGTCGCCTGCAGCGTGCCCGCCAGCACCTCGTCCGAGCCGACCCAGGCCTGCTTGTCGGGGAAGTTGTCGGCGGCCGGCGGCATCAGGTTGACGAACACGAGCGGCACGCCCGCCGAGGCCGCCGCCGCCGACATCGCATCGCCGGAATCGGCGTCGACCAGCATCACGATGATCCCGTCCACGCCCGAGGCGATGAAGTTCTCGACCTGGCTCTGCTGGCGCGAGATGTCGCCGCCGGCGTCCTCCATCTGGACGGTGACGCCGAGGCCGTCGGCGTGTTCCTGCATGTTGTGGCGCAGCACGGTCAGCCAGTTGTCGTCGAAGAGCGACATGGCGACGCCGATCGTCTGGGCCTGCGCCATGCCCGCGCCCCCGAGCAGCGCCGCGGTCGCGGCGCCGAGCAGATACTTCTTCATGCGTATTCCCCCTTGTTGTGTTTTTCAGACGAACTTCGGCGTGGTCCAGGCGAGGTCGCCCGCCTCGTGGCAGTCCACGACGGCCTCGACGAAGGCGACGCCCTTGAGGCCGTCGCGCGCCGTCGGGATTCCTTCCGCCGCGGCGCCGGCCGCGCGCCCCTCGGCGCGGGCGCGGATCGCCTCGGCGAAGCCGGAATAGAGATTGGCGAAGGCCTCGATATAGCCCTCGGGATGCCCCGGCGGCGTGCGCGTGCGCGCGCCAGTCGCCGCGGTCAGATCCTCGCGCCCGCGCTTGATCGTCTCGGGCGCGCCGAAGAGTTTGGTGAAGGTGAGCTCGTTCGGGTGCTCCTGGCTCCAGACGAGGCCGCCCCTGGCGCCGAAGACGCGCAGGCGCAGGCCGTTCGACTGGCCGATCGCGACCTGGCTCGACCAGAGGAGCCCCCGCGCGCCGCCCGCGTAGCGGATCATCACATGCGCGTTGTCGTCGAGCGCCCGGCCCGGAACGAAGGTCGCGAGATCGGCGGCGATCGCCTCGGCCCTGAGGCCGGTGACATAGCCCGCGAGATGATAGGCATGGGTGCCGATGTCGCCGACCGAGCCGCCGCGGCCGTTCTTCTTCGGATCGGTGCGCCAGGCGGCCTGCTGGTTGCCTTCGAGCTCGATGCCCGTCGCCATCCATTCGAGCGGGTATTCGACCTGCACGACGCGGATCTCGCCAAGATCGCCACGCGCGACCATCGCCCGCGCCTCCTGGATCATCGGATAGCCCGAATAGGTGTAGGTGACGCCGACGAACCGCCCGGTCTTCTCCGCGAGCTCGGTGAGCGCGACCGCGTCCTCGAGCGTCGCGGTCAGCGGCTTCTCGCAGATGACGTCGATCCCGGCCTCGAGGCAGGCCTTGGCGATCGGATAATGGGTGAAGTTCGGGGTGCAGATCGCGACCACGTCCACGCCGTCCGGCCGCGCCGCCTCGGCCGCGACCATCGCGGCGAAGCTGTCGTAGGAGCGGTCGGGGTCGATGTAGTTCCGCGCGGCGAAGGCGTGGCCGCGCTCGGCGTTCACGTCGAAGGCGCCCGCCACCAGATCGTAGTGGTTGTCGAGCCGCGCGGCGAAACGGTGGATGCCGCCGATATAGGCGCCCTCGCCGCCGCCGACCATCCCGAGGCGGAGCCTGCGGCCGGCGAGATCGGACCGCGCCGCGGCGGGCCGGAGGGTTTCGACCTTGGTCATCGTCAGTACCCCAGGATTTCGCGATTGAGGGCCGGGTTCGCCTCGGCCTTGACGAAATCGTCGAAGGCCCGGTCGGAGACCCGGATGATATGGTCGGCGATGAACCTCGCCCCCTCGGAGGCGCCATCCTCCGGATTCTTGAAGCAGCACTCCCATTCGAGCACCGCCCAGCCGGAGAAGTCGTAGCCGGTGAGCTTCGAGAACACGCCCTTGAAATCGACCTGCCCGTCGCCCGGGCTGCGGAACCGCCCGGCGCGCTTGGTCCAGGGCTGGAAGCCGCCGTAGACGCCGCCCTTGCCGTCGGGGCGGAACTCGGCGTCCTTCACGTGGAAGGCTTTGATCCGCTCGTGGTAGTGGTCGATGAAGGCGAGGTAGTCGAGGCACTGCAGCACGAAGTGGCTCGGGTCGTAGTTGATCGCGCAGCGCGCGTGGTTGTCGACCCGCTCGAGGAACATCTCGAAGGAATTGCCGTCGTGCAGATCTTCCGAGGGATGGATCTCGAAACAGACGTCGACCCCCTCGGCGTCGAAGGCGTCGAGGATCGGCCGCCAGCGCCGGGCAAGCTCGTCGAACCCCTCGCCGATCAGCCCCTCGGGCCATTGCGGATAGGGATAGACATAGGGCCAGAGCAGCGAGCCCGAGAAGGTGACGTGCTGCCCGAGGCCGAAGCGCCGCGAGGCCTTCGCCGCGGCGAGCAGCTGGTTCACCGCCCATTCCTGCCGCGCCTTCGGGTTCCGCCGCACCTCGGGCGTCGCGAAACTGTCGGCGATCAGGTTGAAGGCGGGATGCGCGGCGACGAGCTGGCCCTGCAGATGCGTCGCGAGCTCGGTCACCTCGAGCCCGTGCTCGGCGAGCGTGCCCCTGATCTCGTCGACATAGGTCTGGCTTTCGGCCGCCTTCTCGATGTCGATCACGCGCTTGTCCCAGCAGGGCAGCTGCGCGCCTTTGAACCCCTTGCCCGCCGCCCATTCGGCGAGGCCCCGGAGCGTGGCGTACGGGGGCCGGTCGTCCGCGAACTGCGCGAGGAAGACGGCGGGGCCCTTCATGGTCTGCATTTGGAATTCGCCCATCTGCGCCGGCGCCAGGGCCGGCGGTTCAAACGCGGGACGTCGCGAGGATCCCCTCGGTCCGGTCCCTCCCCAGGACATTCAACCTTGCGCGGTTGCAATATTTGTTGCGCACACTATCGAATCTGCAATGTTGCGTGTCAACGAGATTCCGCGCGATTTGTTGAATGCGTTAGCTATTCGCAATGTTTCTTGCGTTCGTCCGGCGCGGCGTGTCCCGCGGCGCCGGGCGCTCAGGCCGCGATCTGGTCGCGATTGACGATCAGCGCCGGATCGAGCCGGCCCTCGAAGAAGTCGAGCACGTTCTGGACGCTGCCGATCGCCATGCGCTCCGCGCATTCGGCGGTCAGCCCCGCGATATGCGGCGACAGGATCACCTGGTCCATCGCGAGCAGCGGATTGTCCCGCGCCGGGGGCTCGTCCTCGAAGACGTCGAGCCCCGCGGCGGCCAGCCGGCCGGACCGGAGCGCCTCGATCAGCGCCGGCTCGTCCACCACCCCGCCGCGCGCGGTGTTGACGAGGATGGACCCCGGCCGCGCCGCCGCGAGCTCCGCCGCGCCGATCACCGGCCGCTCGCCCTTGGGCGCGTGCACCGAGACGAAATCGGCCCAGGCGAGCCCTTCGGCGAGCTCGGCCGGCGCGACCGCGCCCTCGGGCCAGCCGATCCGCGCGAGGAAGGGATCATAGGCGCGGATCTCCATCCCGAAGGCCTCGGCCATCCGCGCGAGATGCCGGCCGGCGCGGCCGTAGCCCACGATCAGCAGCCGCTTCTTCCAGAGCTCCGCCTGCTCGAGCCGGTTGCGCCAGCCCCAGTCGCCGGTCCGGATCGAGCGGTCGGCGCGCAGCGCGCGCTTCGCCGCGGCGAGCATCAGCATCATCGCCTGCTCGGCCACCGAGACCGAGTTCACGTCGCCGACCACCGCGAGCGTGATCCCGCGCGCGTTCAGCGCGGGCAGATCGACCGAATCGTAGCCGACGCCGTGGCGCGACACGATCCGGAGCTTCTCGCCCTTCGCGATCGTCGCCGCCGAGAGCGGCTGGGTGCGGATCACGAGGCCGTCGGCCTTGTCGATCAGCGCCGCGCAGGAGGGTTCCGAAACCTCCTCGACATAGTCGAAGGTGACGCCGGGGGTGGATCGCAGCAGCGCCATCCCGCTCGGGTGCAGCTTTCCGGCCACGAGAACATGCGGCATCAGTAGCCTCCCTTGGCGTTGATCACCGCGGGCCGCGGTCCGAGGCTCTGGCTTCCGGCCGTCAGCTCGCGGAACCGCGCGACGCTCGCCGCCGCCGCGCCCGCGAGCAGGCGGGAATCCCCCGAGACGGTCGTCATGTCGAAGCCCCAGCCTATCGCCCGGGCCGCGTAATCCGGCGTCCCGCAATGCAGCGCCGCCCGGATGCCCGCCTTCTTGCAGGCCGCGACGATGGTCCGGAGCGCCTCGATCATCTCCGGCTCCTCGCGGTCGAAGGCCGGGGCGAGCCGCCCCTGGTGGAGGCTGAAGGTGAGGTCGGCCGGCCCGACGTAGATGCCGTTCAGCCCCGGCGTCGCCGCGATCGCGTCGAGGTTCGACATCGCCTCCGCCGTCTCGACCATGGCGAAGGCGAGGATCTCGCCATTCGCCTCGGCCGCGTAGTTCGCGCCGGCCGAGAAGGCCGCGCGCGTCGGGCCGAAGCTGCGCTGGCCGTGCGGCGGATAGCGGACGTAGCTGACGAATTCCGCCGCCTGCTCCGCCGTGTTCACCATCGGGCAGATGATGCCATAGGCGCCGGCGTCGAGCATCTTCATGATGATGCCGGGCTCGAGCCAGGGCACGCGCGCCATCGGCACCACGCCGGAATGGCACATCGCCTGGAACATCGGCAGCACGCTCGAATAGTCGAGCGCGCCATGCTGCACGTCGATCGTCACGCTGTCATAGCCCTGCGCCGCCATGATCTCGGCGGTGAAGGGATTGCCGATCGAGAGCCAGCCGTTCAGCGAGGCGCGGCCCTCGGCCCAGATCGCCTTGAGTTCGTTTCGGATCATCTCGCTCCCCTCACAGCACGATCTGCGCGAGCTTGGTGTCGAGGTAGTCGGAGATCCCCTCCGATCCGCCCTCGCGGCCCATGCCGGAATATTTGGTGCCGCCGAACGGCGCCTCGGAGGCGGCCATGGCGAAGCTGTTGATCCCGACCATGCCCGCCTTGAGCTCGGCCACCGCCCGGCGGGCCCGCTTCGCGTCCTTCGTGAACGCATAGGCCGACAGGCCCATCTCGGAGGCGTTGGCGCGGCCGAGCGCCTCGTCGTCGCTGGCGAAGCGGGTGATCGCGGCGATCGGGCCGAAGTTCTCCTCGGCGAAGACCTTCATGTCGTCGGTCACGTCGGCGAGCACTGTCGGCTCGTGGAAGAAGCCGGCGTTGAAGTCCCGCGCCCGGCCGCCGCCCGCGGCCACGCGCGCCCCGGCTTTCACCGCGTCCTCGATCACGCCCTCGATCTCGGCGAGCCGGCCCCCGTTGATCAGTGGCCCCATCTGCGTCGCCGGATCGAGCCCGTCGCCGAGCCGGAGCGCCCTGGCCCGCGCGGCGAACCCGTCGACGAAGGCGTCGTGCAGGCTCTCGTGCACGAAGAACCGGTCCGGCGTGACGCAGACCTGGCCCGCGTTGGCGAACTTGGTCGGCACCGAGACGTCGAGCGCGGTCTCGAGATCGGCGTCGTCGAAGACGATCAGCGGCGCGTTGCCGCCGAGCTCCATCGTCACCTTCTTCATCGTCGCCGCCGCGTCGCGGATCATCTGCTGCCCGACCCGGGTCGAGCCGGTGAGCGAGACCTTGCGGACGAGGGGAGAGTCCATGATCGGCGCGTAGGTCGCCGAGGTCGGACCGACCACGAGGTTCACCACGCCCTCGGGCAGATTGCCCGCCCGGCAGCAGTCGAGCATCACCATCGCGACGCCGGGGGTCTGGCTCGACGGGCGCACGATGATCGCGCAGCCGGCGGCGAGCGCCGGGGCGACCTTCCGCGCGACCAGCGCGGCGGGGAAGTTCCAGGCGGTGAAGGCCGCGACGATGCCGATCGGCTCGCGCGTCACCTCGAACCGGCCGCCCGGCACCCGGCTCTCGACGATCCGGCCATAGATCCGGCGGGCCTCCTCGGCGTACCAGCGGAACTGGTCGGTCGAGAGCACCCATTCGCGCGCCGCCTGGGCGATCGGCTTGCCGGTCTCGGTCGCGATCATCCGCGCCGCCTCGTCCGCGCGGCGGATCATCTCGTCGGCGATCGCATGCAGCGCGTCGGCGCGCTCGAAGGCGGAGCGCGCGCTCCAGGCGGCGAGGCCGCGGGCGGCGCTTTCGATCGCGGCCTCGGTATCGGCGCGGGTGGCGACCGGCGCCTCGCCCAGCGGCCGCTCGGTCACCGGGCTGACCACCGGCGCGAGGCCGCCCTCGGCCGGGCGCCAGGCGCCATCCAGCAGCAATCCGAATCTCTCGTACATTTCCTCACCCAGATCTCGCGCCGGCGTCCGGCGGTTCGGCGGAGGGAGCCCTCGAGGCGCCCCGTGATTTTCCGCAATGTTTGTTGCATGACTGTTGCGTTGTCAACAAGCATTCCGTAAACAGGATGCAACAGACAACCGAGGGAGGAAGGCGATGAGTCGTCCGACAGCGCGCCTGACCATGGCGCAGGCGCTCGTGCGCTATCTTTGCAACCAGTTCACCGAAGTCGACGGCGAACGTGTTCCGCTCTTCGCGGGCGTCTTCGCGATCTTTGGCCACGGCAACGTCACCTGCCTCAGCGAGGCGCTCGAGGGCGTGCGGGACACGCTGCCGACCTGGCGCGGCCAGAACGAGCAGTCGATGGCGCTGGCCGCGATAGCCTTCGCCAAGGCCAAGCGCCGCCGGCAGCTGATGATCGCCAGCTCCTCGATCGGCCCGGGCGCCACCAATATGGTGACCGCCGCCGGCCTCGCGCATACCAACCGCCTGCCGGTCCTTCTCCTCGCGGGCGACAGCTTCGCGAACCGCCGTCCCGACCCGGTGATGCAGCAGGTCGAGCATTTCGGCGATCCGACCGTCACCGTGAACGACGCCTTCAAGGCCGTGACGCGCTACTGGGACCGGATCACGCTGCCCGAGCAGATCATCGGCTCGCTGCCGCAGGCGATCGCGGCGATGCTCGACCCGGCCGAGTGCGGCCCGGCCTTCATCGGCCTCTGCCAGGACACCCAGGAAGTCGCCTACGACTATCCGGAGGCCTTCTTCGAGCCGACGCTCTGGACCGTGCCCCGGCCGCGCGCCGACCGCGAGAAGCTCGCCGAGGCGGTGGCGCTGCTGAAATCGGCGAAGAAGCCGCTGATCATCTCCGGCGGCGGCGTGCGCTACTCGCTGGCGGAACAGGAAGTCGCCGATTTCGCGGTGAAGCACGGCATCCCGGTCGCCGAGACCATCGCCGGCAAGGGCGCGCTCACCCATGATCATCCGGCGCATGTCGGACCGATCGGCATCCTCGGCTCGACCAGCGCCAACGCGCTCGCCGCCGAGGCCGACGTCGTGCTGGCGATCGGCACCCGGCTCATGGACTTCACCACCGGCTCCTGGACCGTGTTCAACCACGAGGCGCGGATCCTCTCGATCAACACCGCCCGCTGGGACGCGGTGAAGCACCGGGCGCTCGCGGTCGTCGGCGACGCGCGCGAGACGGTGGCCGAGCTCGACGCGGCCCTCGGCGACTGGACGGCGGACGCCGCCTGGACCGGGCGCTGCCCCGGCCTCTTCGACGAATGGAACACGCTGCTCGACGAGCTGCAGAAGCACACCAACGCGCCGCTCCCGACCTACGCGCAGGTGGTGGGCACCGTCCACGCCGCCGCGGACGAGCACGACCCGATCATCACCGCCGCCGGCGGCCTGCCGGGCGAGCTCGTGAAGGGCTGGCGCGTGAAGGCGCCGAACACCTTCGACTGCGAGTTCGGCTATTCCTGCATGGGCTACGAGATCGCCGCCGGCTGGGGCTATGCGATGGCCCGGCCCGAGGCGACGCCGATCGTGATGATCGGCGACGGCACCTACATGATGATGAATTCCGACATCTATTCCTCGGTGCTCTCGGGCCACAAGTTCATCCTGATCGTCTGCGACAACGGCGGCTACGCGGTGATCAACCGGCTGCAGAACGCCAAGGGCACGCCGGGGTTCAACAACCTTCTGAAGGACTGCAAGGTGATCGAGCCCTTCCCGGTCGATTTCGCCAAGCACGCCGAATCGATGGGCGCGCTCGCGCGCCACAGCGAGAGCCTCGCCGATTTCGAGAAGGCGCTCGACTGGGCGAAGACCACCGACCGGACCACGGTGCTCTCGATCAACACCGACGCCTTCACCTGGGCGCCGGGCGACGCGGACTGGGACGTCGGCGTGCCCGCGGTCTCGGAGCGCGAGAGCGTCCGCGCCGCGCGCGAGAAGCAGGTCGAGATCCGCGCGAAGCAGCGCGTGGGCGTCTGAAGGCACCCCGGGCATGCGCGCGGGGCCCCCGGGCCGGCGCGCGTCCCCCGAAACGGGATCAGGATACAGCGATGAACAGTTTGAACGGCAAGATCTGCGTCGTCACCGGCTCGACTCAGGGGCTCGGCGCGGCGATCGCGCGCCATTTCGCCGCCGCGGGCGCGGCGGGGATCGTCACGCTCGGCCGCGACGCCGCGAAGGGCGCCGCAGTCGCCAAGTCTATCACCGAGACGACCGGCGCGCCGGTGCATTTCGTGAAGGCGGACCTCGGCTCGGTCGAGGATTGCCGCGCCGTGATGGCCGAGGCCGACCGCGTCTTCGGCCGGGTCGACGTGCTGGTGAACGCCGGCGCGATCACCGACCGGGGCACGATCCTCGAGACCACGCCCGAGCTCTTCGACCGGATGTTCGCGATCAACGTGCGCGGACCCTACTTCCTGACGCAGGAAGCGATCCGGATGATGATCCGCGACGGCGTCGAGGGCGCGATCCTCAACATCGGCTCGATCTCCGCGCATGGCGGCCAGCCTTTCATCAGCGCCTATTGCACCTCGAAGGGCGCGCTCGAGACGCTGACACGCAACACCGCCTTCGCGGTGATGGCGAACCGGATCCGCGTCAACCAGCTCAACATCGGCTGGATGTCGTCGGACAACGAGCGCGCGCTGCAGGCGGCGGCGGGCGATCCCGACTGGGAGGCCAAGGCCTCGGCGACGCTGCCCTTCGGCCGGCTGATCGACCCCGAGGAGGTCGCGCGCGCGGTCACCTTCCTCTGCTCGGACGACGCGGGGCTGATGACCGGCGCGGCCGTCAACTACGACCAGTCGATCTGGGGCGCCTGGGCCGCCCAGGCCCCCGCGCCGCTGGCGCCGATGACGCTCTGAGGGCCCGGCGCGCGAGGACGGTGGGCGGAATCGCCCACCCTACGGCGCCCCCGGCGCGCCGCTGTCCCGGGCTTGACCCGGGACCTCGACGCCCGGGGACGAGCGCCGCGCCAGGGACTCGAGGTCCCGGGTCAAGCCCGGGACAGCGGCGCGCCCAGCACCCCCCTCAGACCTGCGTCACCGTCGGGATGCGCGGGTCGCTCGGGTTGTCCTGGAGCCGCGCGGCGAGCGCGAGGGTCAGGCAATGCGCGAGGCACATCGGCGCGGCGAGCGAGCGCGAGAAGGTATAGCCGTGCTCGGGCAGCGCGAAGAGCACCTCGGCGCCCTTGGCGATCGGCGACAGCGTGCTGTCGGTCACCGCGATGATCGGGATCCCCCGCGCCGCCGCCTGCTCGACCACGTTCACCACCTCGGTGGCGTAGAAGCGGAACGACACCGCGATCAGGAGATCGCCCGGCTCCATCGTCCGCGCCATATGCGTGGCGAGCCCGCCGCTCGGGTCGAGCAGCACGCTGCGCTTGCCGAGCATGGTCAGCACGTAGCGCAGCAGGTCGACCACCGGCGCGGAGCGGAGCTGGCCGAGCAGATAGACGACGCCCGCCCGCTCCAGCAGCTCGGCGCCGCGGGCGATCTCCTCGGGCGGGATGTCGGTCAGGAGCGCCTGCAGCGAGGCGACGTCGCGCACCACGAGGTCGCGCAGCAGCGCGTATTCGCTGCGGTCGACGCGGGCGCCGAGCTCACCCTCGAGCGCCTTCACCCGGGCCTCGAACCCCGGCGCCGCGGTCGAGAGCCGCTTCTGGAACAGCTTCTGCAGGTCCTTGAACCCGGTGTAGCCGAAGGATTGCGCGAACCGCACGAAGTTCGAGGCATGCACGCCGCAGCGCTCCGCCATCGCATTGACCGAGCGCACCGCGACGTCGTTCGGGTTCTGCGTGAGATACCGGGCGATCGCCTGGTAGCCCTTGCTCATCGTGTCGTAGCGCTCGTGGATGAGGCGGATCAGCTCCTCGTAATCCTTTGGCAACGCGGTGCTATCCATTGGCATCCCGATCCGCAACTTTTGTTGCATTATGGAACGCCGCGTTCCGCGGCGCCAGCGAAAACGCCGGCGCGCGCGGCTGCCGGCCGGATCTCAGGCGTCGTCCGCGGGATGCGGAGCCGCCGCGAAACCGCCGCCGACCACCCGCGCCGCGATACTCGTCGGATCGGGCCGCGCGCAGCGGCTCAGCACGCGCGGCGCGTGGCCGTCGGCGCTGTCCTTGGGGCGGAAGCCGAGATGCGTCGCCCAGACGTTCGAGACGCCGCGGGCGGCGTTGTCCGAGGTGCCGTAGATCACCGAGAAGCCGACCCGGGGCGCCAGCAGCGCCGCCTCGGCGAGACGCACGCAGTCGGAATAGCTGAGCCAGCTCCAGAGCATCCGCCGGTCGGCGGGCTCGGGGAAGCAGGAGCAGATCCTGAGGCACACGCTCTCGACGCCCCATTTGTCCCAGTAGAGCGAGGCGAGGTCCTCGGTGAAGGTCTTGGTGAGGCCGTAGAACGTGTCGGGCCGGTGCGTCGCCCGGGTGTCGGGCACGTCCTCGACCGGATGGAACCCGACCGCGTGGATCGAGCTCGCATAGACGACGCGCTTCACGCCGAACTTCCGCGCGCCCTCGTAGACGTTGTAGCTCGCGGGCAGCGTGTCACGCAGGATCTCGTCGAAGCTCATCTCGCGCGGGTGGCCGGCGAAATGCAGGATCGCGTCGCAACCCTCGATCGCGGCGAAGGCGGCGGCGCGGTCGGAGAGGTCGCATTCGACGATTTCCTCGTTCGCCGCCGCCGCGCCCATCGGCCGGACGTCGAGCAGCCGCAGCTTCTCCGCGAGATGGCCGAGGTCGCGGCGCAGGTGGTCGCCCAGCGCCCCGGCGGCGCCGGTGATCAGGATCCGCCCGAATTCCTTGCTCATGCCTTGCTCTCCTTCAACGCCGCGTCCCGGATCGCGCTCAGGGACGCGCGCGGCGTCAGCGCCTCGATGTCGACCGCGAGGTCGAGGACCGCGCCGGTGGGGCTCGCCAGCGCCCGGGCCAGCGCGGCCGGGAAATCCCCGGTCCGCTCGACCCGCTCGCCCAGCATGCCGAAGCTCCGCGCCATCGCGGCGAAATCGGGGTTCGCGAGCTCGGTGAAGCTCACGCGTCCTGGATAATGCCGCTCCTGGTGCATCCGGATCGTGCCATAGCCGCCGTTGTTGACCAGCAGCACCACGATCGGCGCGCTTGCCTGCGCGGCGGTGGCGAGTTCCGCCTCGGTCATCTGGAAATCGCCGTCGCCGGCGTAGCAGACGACGGTCGCCTCCGGCCGCGCGATCTTCGCCGCGATCGCCGCCGGCAGGCCATAGCCCATCGCGCCCGACTGCGGCGCGAGCAGGCGCCGGCCGCCGGTGAAGGGGAAGTGCTTGTTGGGCCAGATCGAGAAGTTGCCGGCGCCGTTGGTCAGGATCGCGTCGTCCGGCAACACCTCGGCGAGACGCCGCGTCACCGCGCCCATGTCGACCGCGCCGGGCTGCGGCGGGGTCTCGAGCTCGGCCAGCCAGGCCGCGCGGGCGGCCTCGGTCCGTTCCGCCCAGGCGCCGGCGTCGACGCGCAGCGCGGCCAGCGCCGGCAGCAGCCGGTCGGGATGGGCGTGGACGGCCAGGTCGGCGGTGTAGATCTTGTTGAGCTCGCCATCGCTCGCATGCGCGTGGACCAGCCGCGCGGTCATCCGGGGCGGCGGGTAGAGCGCGTAATTGTCGGTGGTGATCTCGCCGAAGCGGATCCCGAGCGCCAGGATCAGGTCCGCGCCGAGCATCAGCTCGCGCACCGAGGCGGTCTTGCCGAGCCCGGCGGTGCCGACGAAGCTCGGGCTCGCGTTGTCGAGCAGGTCGGTGTAGCGCCAGACCGTCGCCACCGGCAGCGCGTTCGCCTCGGCGAAGGCGCGCAGCCCGGCCCGGCCGGCCGCGCCCCAGCCGCCGCCGCCGGCGAGCACCAGCGGCCGCCGCGCCTGCGCGAGCAGGTCGCGCAGCTCGGCGATATCCTCGGCCGCAGGCGCCGCCATCGGTACGCGCACCGGCGGCCCCGCCCCGGCGGCGGTCGCCGCGGCCAGCATGTCCTCGGGCAGCGCCACGACCACCGGCCCCGGCCGTCCGCTCCGGGCGACGGCGAAGGCGCGGGCGAGGATCTCCGGCACCCGGTCGGCGCGGTCGATCTCGGTCGCCCATTTCGCGATCGGCCCGAAGAAGGCGCGGTAGTCGACCTCCTGGAACAGCTCGCGGTCGCGGCCGCCGGTCTCGATCTGGCCGATGAAGAGCACCATCGGCGTCGAATCCTGCATGGCGGTATGCACGCCGATCGAGGCGTTGGTCGCCCCCGGCCCCCGGGTCACGAAACAGACGCCGGGCTCGCCGGTGAGCTTGCCCCAGGCCTCCGCCATGAAGGCCGCGCCGCCCTCGTGCCGGTTCGCCACCATGCGGATCCCGCTCCCGATCAGCGCGTCGAGCACGGCGAGATAGCTCTCGCCCGGCACGCCGAAGGCGGTCGTGACCCCCTGCGCGCGCAGGCAGTCGACGAGGACTTCCGCTCCCGTTCTGAGACCCATGGCATTTCCTCCGGCGCCGAGCCGATCACAATTTCCGGGGGGATGGTAGAGCGCCCGCGCGGTCGGCGGCGGGAAACCGCCCGGCTCAGCGGCCGCGGGCGGAATGCTCGACGGTGCGGATGAAGACGTCGTTGTCGGCGCAAAGCTGCGCGATCGACTTCGGCGGCGTCACGTCGGTGAAGAAGCCGTTGAGATCGGCGAGGCTCGCGATCCGGACCGGCGCCGCCATCTTGAACTTGGTATGGTCGGCGACGAGGTAGCTTTTGCGCGCGTTCTTGATGATCGCCTGCGCCACCCGCACCTCGCGGAAATCGTAGTCGAGCAGCGAGCCGTCGGGATCGACCGCGGCCGAGCCGATGATCGCGTAATCGACCTTGAACTGGCCGATGAACTCCGCCGTCACGTCGCCCACGAGCGCGCCATCGGCGCGGCGCAGGATGCCGCCCGCGACGATCACCTCGGAATTCGGGCTCGTCGCGAGGATGTTCGCGACGTTGAGGTTGTTCGTGATCACCATCAGGTTGCGGTGCTTCAGGAGCGCCCGCGCCACCGCTTCCGTGGTGGTGCCGATGTTCATGAAGATCGAGACCCCGTCCGGGATCTGCTCCGCCACCATGCGGGCGATCTCGTCCTTCTCGACCGAGGCGAGCGAGCGGCGGTCCTCGTAGCCGAGCGCGATCACCCCCGAGGGGATCATCGCGCCGCCATGGACGCGCGTCAGCTGGCCCACGTCGCAAAGCTCGGCGAGGTCGCGGCGGATCGTCTGCGCTGTGACGTTGAAGTGGCTCGCAAGCCCCTCGACCGTAACTTTTCCCGCCTCGCGCGCGATCGTCAAAATCTCGGAGTGGCGGAAGTTCTGGGCCATGGGCGCTCGACTGTTGCTCGTTTTGTCATAGAACGCCCGGGAACGGGGTGCAAGCGCGCGAATCCGAACACGGAATCGATTTCAAACCGGGTTTCGCGGACAAACGCCCGTCAGCCGAGCCGATGCCCGCGAACACGCGTCAGCAGCCAGGGCAGGAGCACCGCGAGCGCGATGGTGATCCCCAGGAGCGGCCCGAAATTGTTCACCGAGGTGTCGCCGAGAAGGGCGTCGCGCAGGTGGACGATGGCCACGCCGACGTTGAAGAGCGTGATGGTCCAGACCACCGCCGCCTTGAAATCGAGGCCGCGCCAGAAGGACACCACCGCGGCGACGCCGATCGAGGCGTCGGCGATGCCGATCTCCGTCTGGAACGGGCTCGCCTGCCAGCCGATCGAGGCGGCCGCGATCCCGGGGAAGAAGACGTGGAAGAAACCGGCCCAGATCCCCTGCGCGCCGACCGAGAGCAGGAGCAGCCAGCTGAGCAGCCGCTCGGCGAAGGGTCCCGGCCCGGGCCGGAACCCGGCGGCGAGGAAGGCGGCGGCGAAGAGGAGGACCGGGAGATTCCCGAGCACGGCCTTGATGACGGCGCCGATCATTTCACGTCCCCCGCGCGTTTTTCGCCGATGACGCTAGAAAAGCCCCGGGCGGCGCGTCAATCCTCGCGTGACGCCGTCCCGGGAGACGGACGAGAACGCCGCCGCAACGCGCGGCCGAGGGGGAAGCACCGATGAGCCATATTCTCGCAATCGACCAGGGCACGACCTCGAGCCGGGCGATCGTCTTCGACGCCGGGCTCCGCGTGGTGGCGAGCGCGCAGGAGGAATTCCCGCAGATCTTCCCCCGCTCCGGTTGGGTCGAGCACGATCCGGCCGACCTCTGGTCCACGACCGCCGCCACCTGCCGCGCCGCGATCGAGCGCGCCGAGCTGCGGCCGCGCGACATCGCGGCGATCGGCATCACCAACCAGCGCGAGACCACGCTGGTCTGGGACCGCGCCACCGGGCAGCCGATCCACAACGCGATCGTCTGGCAGGACCGCCGCGGCGCGCCGCTGTGCGAGCAGCTTACCGCCGAGGGGATGGGCGATCTCGTCACCGAGCGCACCGGGCTGCTGCTCGATCCGTATTTCTCGGCGACCAAGCTCAAGTGGCTGCTCGACACGGTCGAGGGCGCGCGCGACCGGGCGAAGCGGGGCGCGCTCCTGTTCGGGACCGTCGACTGCTACCTGATCTGGCGGCTGACCGATGGCGCGACCCATGCGACGGACGCGACCAACGCGGCGCGGACCATGCTTTACGATATCCGGAAGGGCCGCTGGGATCCCGACCTGCTCGCGCTCTTCGACGTGCCCGAGGCGATGCTGCCCGAGGTGCGCGACTGCGCCGCCGACTACGGCGCGACGCGGCCCGACCTCTTCGGCCGGCCGATCCCGATCCTCGGCGTCGCGGGCGACCAGCACGCGGCGACGGTCGGCCAGGCCTGCTTCGCCCCGGGCATGCTGAAATCGACCTATGGCACCGGCTGCTTCGCGCTGCTCAACACCGGCGCGACCCCGGTGCCGAGCCGGAACCGCCTGCTCACCACGATCGCCTACCAGCTCGACGGGAAGCCCACCTACGCGCTCGAGGGCTCGATCTTCATCGCGGGCGCGGTGGTGCAGTGGCTGCGCGACGGGCTCGGGCTGATCCGGACCGCGGCCGAGACGCAGGGGCTCGCCGAGCGCGCGAACCCCGAGGCCTCGGTCTATCTCGTCCCGGCCTTCACCGGCCTCGGCGCGCCCTACTGGGACCCGGAGGCGCGCGGCGCCATCCTCGGCCTCACCCGCGACACCGGCCCGGCGGAATTCGCCCGCGCCGCGCTCGAAAGCGTCGCCTTCCAGACCCGCGACCTCTGGGAGGCGATGCGCGCCGACTGGGCGGCGGCCGACGAGGGCGTGGAAGCGGCCACCCCGCGGGAGACCGTTGAAATGGCCACCCCGCGGGTGGACGGGGTGGAAATGTCCACCCTGCGGGTGGACGGCGGCATGTCGGCGTCGGATTTCGCGATGCAGGCGCTCGCCGACATCCTCGGCGCCGCCGTGGACCGGCCGAAGGTGATCGAGACCACGGCGCTCGGGGCGGGATGGCTTGCGGGGATGCGCGCGGGGCTGTATCCGGGTCCGGCCGAATTCGCGGCTTCCTGGGCTCTGGAGCGTCGGTTCGAACCCCGGATGTCCGCCGACCGGCGGGAGACGAAATACGCGGGCTGGCGCGACGCGGTCGCCCGCGTTCTTGTAAAGCGCCCCGGGGCGAGGGAAGAGGGAAAATGACGGTCAAGGTTGCTATCAACGGCTTCGGGCGCATCGGGCGCAACGTTCTTCGCGCCATCATCGAGTCGGGTCGGACCGACATCGAAGTCGTCGCCATCAACGACCTCGGCCCCGTCGAGACCAACGCGCATCTCGTGCGCTATGACTCGGTGCACGGCCGCTTCCCCGGCACCGTGACCGTTTCGGGCGACACGATCGACGTCGGCCGCGGCCCGATCAAGGTGACCGCGGTCCGCAACCCCGCCGAGCTGCCCTGGGGCGACGTCGACATCGCGATGGAATGCACCGGCATCTTCACCGACAAGGAGAAGGCGAAGATCCATCTCGAGAACGGCTCGAAGCGCGTCCTCGTCTCCGCCCCCTCGGGCGGCGCCGACAAGACCATCGTCTTCGGCGTGAACGACAAGACGCTGACCAAGGACGACCTCGTCGTCTCGAACGCCTCCTGCACCACGAACTGCCTCTCGCCGGTGGCCTATGTCCTCGACAAGGCGGTCGGGATCGAGAAGGGGTTCATGACCACGATCCACAGCTACACCGGCGACCAGCCGACGCTCGACACGATGCACAAGGATCTCTACCGGGCCCGCGCCGCGGCGCTCTCGATGATCCCGACCTCGACCGGCGCCGCGAAGGCGGTCGGCCTCGTGCTGCCGCAGCTCAACGGCAAGCTCGACGGCGTCGCGATCCGCGTCCCGACCCCGAACGTCTCGGTGGTCGACCTCGTCTTCATCGCGAAGAAGGCGACCACGGTGGCCGAGGTGAACGCGGCGATCAAGGAAGCCGCCGAGGGCGAGCTGAAGGGCATCCTCGGCTACACGCTCGAGCCGCTGGTGTCCTCGGACTTCAACCACGACCCGCATTCCTCGGTGTTCCACATGGACCAGACCAAGGTCATGGACGGGACCATGGTCCGCATCCTGACCTGGTACGACAACGAATGGGGCTTCTCCAACCGCATGAGCGACACCGCCGTCGCGATGGGCAAGCTGATCTGAACGCGGCGAAGGCGGGGCCGCACGGCCCCGCTTTCTTCCCCGGAGATGGTTCGCCGCGCGCCTCGGAACCGGCGCGGCGGGCTTCGGAGCTAGGGCAGGAACAGGCTTCGCAGAATATCCGGCGCCTCCGGTCCAAGCGCGACGAGCGTGTCGTTGAAGGCGATCGTCCATCCGCATCCCTCGGCCGGCGGCAGCTGGTCCAGCATTCCCAGCGCCTCCAAACCCGCCGGATCCCGGCCCGCCGCCTCGTAGGCGCGTGTCAGGATGCCATAGGCCGCCTCCGGCGACGGCGGCTCCGGCACGGTGCCGTCGCCGCGCGCGGCGGCCTTCACGATTTCCGCCTTGAGACCGGACAGCCGGGCGAACGCCGCGAGCAGATCGGGCGTGGGCCGCGGCTCCGCCGGGGGTCCGATGAAGTAGTATCCCGCGCAGATCGCCGGAGACGCCGCCGCGAGATCGGCCAGCACCGGCGCGCTGCCCCGGACATAGCTCACGATCGCCTCGTCGGGCGCCCTCAGGAAATCCTTCAGGAAATACGGGGCGATGATCTCCTCGCCGACGCCCCGGGAGCGCGCCATGATCTCGTCCGGCGCGGCGGTTGCGAGGATTTCCGAGAAAGCGAGGCGAAGCCTTTCGCGGCTTTCCGGATGACGGGCGAGAACCGCCGCTGTGAACGGGTCCTCGCTAATCATCTCCACCACGACATCGGGCAGATAGGCGCGCCTGATAGCGCTCGTCGCGGCGCCGCTGATCGAAATCACGAACACCACGAAGAAGGCCACGATCAGATTCGTGGCGCCTCCGCCGCCCGTGCCGGAATCCAGCGAGCGCCGGAGGGGCCATGACAGCGCGCCCGCCACCCCGCCGACGACCGCGGCGACCAGCCCGCTAAGAACGATCTCGGGCAGCGATAATAGCCAGATAATGATCGCATTCATGATTGGCCGCGCAAGTTCCGGATCGCTTGATCCTTAAGCGATCTTTTACTTGGGTAAAGCGCATTTCGCAGCATGGGTTAACCGCCCTGACCCGCGCCCGCGCCGATATACCCGGCGTAAACCCATCGCCGCTATGCCCAGTTCCGGACCCCGGATCAGGCGGCCGGGCCGGATATCGGAGGAGCGGCGTGATCGGCCTCATTCAGCGCTTTCTCGACCGCCGGGCGATCGGCGCCGGCAAGTCGGTCAGCCTGTGGCGGCGGCTCCGCAAGCCGTCTCCGGAGCTCTGGACGGAATATCTGCGGCGGCACGGCGGGTTCCAGGCGTTCGGGCGCGGCTGCTACATGCTCGACGACAACGTCTTCACCGACCCCGCCTTCACCTCGATCGGCGACAATGTCTGGATCGTCGGCGCCTGGATCTCCGGCCACGACGGCAGCGCGGTCATGCTGGGACGCGCCTATGGCAAGCGCCTCGACGCGGTCGGCCCGGTGATCATCCGCGACGACGTCTTCATCGGCCGGGGCGCGACCATCCTGCCCGGCGTCACCATCGGCCCCCGCGCGATCGTCGGCGCCGGCGCGGTGGTGAGCCGCGACGTGCCGCCGAATTCGGTCGTCGCGGGCAATCCCGCCCGGTTCATCCGCACGCTCGACGCGCATGTGGCGCTCGTCGAGGCGCGGAGCCGCGCCTATCCCTGGTACGAGCTGATCGCCCGGCGCGAGGGCGGCCACGATCCCGCGCTCGAGCCCGAGCTCAGGCGCAGGCGGCTCCGGCATTTCTTCGGCGCCCCCGGCACGGCGCCCGACCGCGCCTGACGATGCGTCGGCCGGGCGCGGCCGGAGAAGGTTCGGACTTCGGAGAAGGGTTCAGAAATTGACCGTCGCGCCGACCACGACGCGCCGGGGCTCGCCGTAGAAGCAGGAATAGGTGCAGTTCACATAATCCTTGTCGAAGAGGTTGGTCCCGTTCACCGCGAGGCTCCACTTGCCGAAGTCGTAGCTCGCGCTCGCATCCCACAGCGTGTAGCCCGGCACGTTCCAGCTCGACCAGCTGGCGACCGAATCCCCGATGTAGCGCACGCCGGCGCCGGCGCTGAGCTCGGGCAGGCCCCAGCCCGCGAAGGAATACTGCCCCCAGAGCGAAGCGGTGTTCCAGGGCACGTTGCCCTGCCGCGCGCCGTCCGTGCCGCCCGGCCCGGCCTCGATCGTGCGCGCGTCGGTATAGGCGTAGGAGGCGATCACGCTCAGCGTCTCCGTCAGCGCCCCCGATGCGGAGAGCTCGACGCCCTTGGAGCGCACCTTGCCGTCCTGCATCGAGAAGCTCGGATCCACTGGATCGGTCGTCACCACGTTGGTCTGGTCGATCTGGTAGATCGCGGCGGAGAGCAGCAGGTCGCGCCCGACCGGCTGCCAGCGCACGCCCGCCTCGTAGAGCGTGCCCTCGGTCGGCTTCAGCCGGTTGCCCAGCCGGTCGACCCCGCCCACCGGCTCGAAGGACTGGCCCCAGCTCAGATAGGGCGCGACCCCGTTCGGCATCAGATAGACGAGCCCGGCGCGTCCGGTGAAGGCGTCGGTCTTCTCGTTGTCGGCGTAGACCACGCCGGTGTTCGGATCGCGGTCGGAATAGGTCACCCAGTCCTGCCGCCCGCCGAGCGTCAGCACCCAGTTGCCCCAGGTCATCTGGTCCTGCGCGTAGAGCCCGTAGCGCTCGGTCCGGTCGATCTCGGCCCAGGCGTCGGTGATCTCGCCGATCGGCGAGCCATAGACCGGGTCGAACAGGTTCAGCGGACCCACGGTGCGGCCCACCCGATCGGTAGAATGCTTGCCGTAAGACATGTCGAAGCCAATGAGCGAGGTATGCTCGGTCGGACCATAGGCCCAGTCGACGACGAGGTTATTGTCCGATGTGACGCCCTCGGACCAGTCGGTGCGGTCCTGCGCGGCGCGGGTGATCGTCGCCATGTCGGCCTCGAGCGCGTTGCTCCAGATCGAGGGCATGTCGACGTCGGAGCGATAGTAGCGCCCGTTCAGGTTGAGCGTCACATTGGGCGCGAAGGCGTGGCTGAAGAGATAGCCGGCGGACCAGACGGTCGAATCGTACTTGTCGTAATCCGGCTCGCCGACGAACCGGTTCCGGTCGATCTTCCCGTTCGGGTTCGGCAGGATCGTCCCCGCGAGGGGCAGGCCGTAGACATAGGCGGTGCGGTCGTGCTGATACATGCCGAGCAGCGTGAGCGAAGTATCCGCGTCCGGCGCCCAGGTCACCGCCGGGGCGATGTACTGGCGGTCGAGCGGCACGTAGTCGACGAAGCTGTTGGCGTCCCGCGCCACGCCGGTCAGGCGCCAGGTCCAGATCCCGTCGTCGTCGAAGGCGCCGCCGAAATCGGCGGTGAGCTCCTTCCAGTCGTCGGTGCCGTACCGTAGCCCGATCTCGCGCAGCGGCTCGGCGGTCGGCCGCTTCGAGACGGTGTTGAGGATGCCGGCGGGCCCCGACTGGCCGTAGACGGTCGAGGACGGGCCCTTCAGCACCTCGACCCGCTCGAGGCCGTAGATTTCCTGCCCGCCGTCGAAGACGTTGACCGCCCAGCGCATGCCGTCGCGGAAGATGTTGCCGGTGTAGGGGTCGAGCCGGAAGCCGCGGGTCAGCAGGCTGTCGCCGGTCCCGTCCTCGCCGCCGAAGGGCGTCACGCCGGTGGCGTAGTTGACGGCGGAGGTCAGCGAATTCGCGCCCGTGACCCGCATCTGCTCCTGGCCGACCACGGTGACCGATTGCGGCGTCTCGAGGATCGGCGTCGCGGTCTTGGTCGCGGTCGCGGAAACCTCCGGCACGAAGCCCTCGACCGGGCCGGTCGCGCTGGCGGCGCCCTCGACGGTGATGGTCGCGAGCTCGGTCGCGACGTCCTCCGCGGCGCTCTGCGCCGCCGCGGCGCCGGCGAGGGCGAGGAGGCTCGCGCCGCCGAGCAGCGCGCCGGGAAGACGCGGGAAGCCGCCCGCGCGCGGGCGCCGGCCGCCCGGCCGGTTCAAGTCGTACGTCATGCGTGACCTCGATGGAACGGAGCTGGCGGCCGTCGGGATCACGGCGAGGCTGGCGAAGGGATCGGGAACCGGCGCGCGTTTCGGGCGCCATGAACTTCGCGTGATCTACGCGCCGCCGGCCGCGGCCGTCAAGCGCGCGCGCGGGCGGTCGGGGATACCCCCGCGTCGCGCCGAAGTGATCGGCGCCTACGACTAAAGTCCTGAAAACTACGATCAAAGTCGCATTTCCCCGCCGCGCCATCGCGTTGACTCACCGGGGGGCCGCGCCTAACCTACCCGGACAACCATAAATTTCGGAGGAACTGCGCATGGCCTGGACCAAACCTGAGATCCTCGAGATCAACTGCGGCATGGAAATCAACATGTACGGCCCGGCGGAGGACGAAGGCGTCCTGTTCTGAGGCCCTGGCGCGTGGAGCAAAGCGACACGAGCCATGTTCCGCGCGCGCATCCTCGGGGCCGCGGCCGGAGGCGGGCTTCCGCAGTGGAACTGCGGCTGCGATAACTGCCGTCTGGCGCGAAACGGGGCGATCCCGTCCCTGACGCAATCCTCGCTCGCGGTGTCCGGCGATGGCGTATCCTGGGCCATCCTGAACGCCTCGCCGGATATCCGCGCCCAGCTCGCCGTGACGCCCGCGCTCTGGCCTACCGGGCCGCGCGACCTGCCGATCCGGTCGGTGCTGCTCACCAATGGCGACATCGACCACGTCGCGGGCCTGCTGACGCTGCGCGAGAAGCAGCCCTTCACGCTTTACGCCACAGCGGAGATCCTCGGCGTGATCGCGGCCAACCCGATCTTCGACGCGCTCGACCGCGACAGGGTGATCCGCCGGGAGGTGGCGCTTGGCGCCGCGACCGAGATCTCCCCCGGCCTCACGGCCGAGCTCTTCGCCGTGCCGGGCAAGGTGCCGCTCTACATGGAAGGCGCCGAGGCCGAGGTGCGGACCGACCTCCTCGGCGAGCAGACCGTGGGCGTGCAGCTGCGCGCCGGCGGCGCGGACGTCTTCTACATCCCCGGCTGCGCGCGGGTGACGCCCGAGCTCGCCGCCCGGATCGACGGCGCCGCGGCGCTGTTCTTCGACGGCACGCTCTGGCGGGACGACGAGATGCTGGTGACCGGGGTCGGGACCAAGACCGGCGCGCGGATGGGCCATATCTCGATGAGCGGCCCGGAGGGCTCGATCGCGGCGCTGGCCCCCCTCTCGATCGGCCGCCGGATCTTCATCCACATGAACAACACCAATCCCGCGCTTTTACCCCACTCGCGCGAGCGGGCGGAAGCGGCGGCCGCCGGCTGGATCATCGGCCAGGACGGCATGGAGATCGACCTATGACCGGCCAAGCCCTCTCCCGCGCCGAGTTCGAGGCCCGCCTGCGCGCGATCGGGGCCGAGCGGTACCACGACCGGCACCCGTTCCATCACCGGCTGCATTCGGGCGGCTGCTCTCCCGATCAGGTGCGCGCCTGGGTGATCAACCGCTACTACTACCAGTCGCGGATCCCGATGAAGGACGCCGCCTTCATGAGCCGGGTCGAGGATCCCGACCTGCGCCGGGCCTGGCGCTCGCGCATCGAGGATCACGACGGCACCGAGCACAACGAGGGCGGCATCCGCCGCTGGCTCCGGCTCGCCGAGGCGGTCGGGCTCGATCCCGATTACGTCGCGAGCACGAAGGGCGTGCTGCCCGCCACCCGCTTCGCGGTCGACGCCTATGTCCGCTTCGTGCGCGACAAGACGCTGCTGGAGGCGATCGCCTCCTCGCTGACCGAGCTTTTCGCGCCCAGGATCCACGCCCAGCGCATCGAGGGGCTGCTCGCGAACTACGCCTTCGCCGACGACGCGAGCCTCGCCTATTTCCGCAACCGGCTCAGCGAGGCGCCGAAGGACGTGGCCTTCGGCCTCGCCTATGTGCTCGACCACGCCGACACGCTCGAGAAGCAGGACGCGGCCGCGGCGGCGCTCACCTTCAAGACCGAGGTGCTCTGGTCCCAGCTCGACGCGCTCGAAAGCGCCTATGTCAGCCCCGGCCGGATCCCGCCTGGCGGCTGGCGGCCACATGAGGGCCTGCGCGCCGAGGCGTCCGAAAGCCGCGCGACCGAGGCCGCGACATGACCGCCGGGGCGCCCGCGGAGGCCGCCGGACTGGCGCCGGAGGCGGTGCCCTATCTGCCGCGGGGCGTCCGGCTCCATTTCGACGCGGTGCGCCAGGCCTGGGTGCTGCTCGCGCCCGAGCGCGCGATCCGGCTCGACCAGATCGGCCATGCGATCCTGTCGCGCGTGGACGGGCAACGCAGCTTCGGCGCGATCACGCGCGAGCTCGCGGACAGCTTCAACGCCCCGGAGGACCAGATCACGCGCGAGCTCGCGGACAGCTTCAACGCCCCGGAGGACCAGATCGCGCGCGACAGCGCGGGCTATCTCGCCGCCCTTCTCGACCGACGTTTCCTGGAGCTGCGCCCATGACCGTCCACGATCCGGCCCCCCGCCCCGATCCGGCGCTGGCGCCGCGGCCCGCCCCGCCGATCGCGATGCTGGCGGAGCTGACGCACCGCTGTCCGCTCTCCTGCCCCTATTGCTCCAACCCGATGGAGCTGGCCCGCAAGGAGAGCGAGCTCGACACCGCGACCTGGCTCTCCACCTTCCGGCAGGCGGCGGCGCTCGGCGTGCTGCAACTGCATCTCTCGGGCGGCGAGCCGGCCTCGCGCCCGGATCTGGTGCCGCTGATCGCGGGCGCGGCCGAGGCCGGGCTCTACACCAACCTCATCACCTCCGGGATCGGTCTCACCGACCGCCGGCTGCGCGAGATCGGGGCGGCGGGGCTCGACCACGTCCAGCTGTCGCTGCAGGGCACCGACGCGGCGATGGCCGACGCGATCGGCGGCTACAAGGGCGGGTTCGACCGCAAGATCAAGGTGCTGGGCTGGATCGCCGAGATCGGCTTCCCGCTGACGCTGAACTTCGTCATGCACCGGCGCAACCTGCACCAGCTGCCGCGCGCGCTCGAGATGGCGGTGGAATACGGCGCCCGGCGGATCGAGGTCGCGACGGTGCAGTTCCACGGCTGGGCGATGGTGAACCGCGCCAGCCTGATGCCGACGCTCGACCAGGCGCGCGAGGCGGCGCGGATCGTCGCCGAGGCGCGGGTCGCGCTCAGGGGCAAGCTCGTGATCGACTTCGTCCCGGCCGACTACCACGCGCGCTATCCGAAGCCCTGCATGGGCGGCTGGGGCTCGACCGGGCTCAACGTGGCGCCCGACGGGCAGGTGCTGCCCTGCCACGCGGCGCAGACGATCCCGTCCCTCACTTTCCAGTCCGTGCGCGATACGCCGCTCGCCGAGATCTGGACCGAGGGTCCCGCGTTCAACGCCTTCCGCGGCACCGGCTGGATGCCGGAGCCCTGCTCCTCCTGCGAGCGCAAGCGGATCGATTTTGGCGGCTGCCGCTGCCAGGCGATGGCGATCGCGGGCGATCCGGCGGCGACCGACCCGGTCTGCGTCAAGGCGCCGGCGCACGACAGGCTCCGCGCGCTGACGGCGGAGTTCAACGCCGATCCGGACGCGCCGCTCGTCTACCGCGTGATGGAGAAGGCCCCCGCGTAGGGTGGGCGATCCCGCCCACCATCCCGGTTGACGCCCCGCCCCCGCCGCTCCACCTTGCGCGCCATATCGGGCGGGAGGACACCATGCTGGACGAGACCAATCTGAAATCCATGCTGCGGGATCCGGACCTGCTCCGGGCCCAAGCCTTCCTCGCCGGCGAATGGGTCGACGCCGACGATGGCGCCACCTTCGAGGTCACGAACCCGGCGCGCGGCGACGTGATCCTTACGATCGCCGACCTCGGCGAGGCCGAGACGGCCCGGGCGATCGAGGCGGCGCACGCGGCTCAGAAGGACTGGGCGGCGCGCACCGGCAAGGACCGGGCGGCGGTGCTCAGGAAATGGTACGACCTCATGGTCGCCAACGCCGACGACCTCGCGGCGATCCTCACCGCCGAGATGGGCAAGCCGCTGCCCGAGGCGAAGGGCGAGATCCTCTATGGCGCGAGCTTCGTCGAATGGTTCGGCGAGGAGGCGAAGCGGGTCTACGGCGAGACGATCCCCGGCCACCAGCCCGACAAGCGCATCGTGGTGATCAAGCAGCCGATCGGCGTCGCGACCTCGATCACGCCGTGGAACTTCCCCAATGCGATGATCGCGCGCAAGGTCGCCCCGGCGCTCGCGGCCGGCTGCGGCTTCGTCGCCAAGCCCGCCGCCGAGACGCCGCTCTCCGCGCTCGCCATGGCGGTGCTCGCGGAGCGCGCCGGCGTGCCGAAGGGGCTCCTGAGCGTGATCCCGTCGAGCTCGAGCGCGAAGATCGGCAAGGTGTTCTGTTCGCATCCGATGGTGCGCAAGCTCACCTTCACCGGCTCGACCGAGGTCGGGCGGATCCTGCTGGAACAGGGGGCGCGCAACGTCCTCAAGATGTCGATGGAGCTCGGCGGCAACGCGCCCTTCATCGTCTTCGACGACGCCGATCTCGACGCGGCCGTCGAAGGGGCGATGATCTCGAAATACCGCAACAACGGCCAGACCTGCGTCTGCGCCAACCGGATCTACGTCCAGGCCGGGGTCTACGACGCCTTCGCGCAGAAGCTCGCCGACAAGGTCGGGCAGATGCATGTCGGCGACGGGTTCGATTCCGGCGTGACCACCGGCCCGCTGATCACGATGAAGGCGCTGGAAAAGGTCGAGCAGCACATCGCCGACGCGCTCGCCAAGGGCGCCGAGGTGAAGATGGGCGGCAAGCGCCATTCGCTCGGCGGCTCCTTCTTCGAGCCGACGATCCTGACCGGCGTCACCCGCGAGATGATGGTCGCGAACGACGAGACCTTCGGCCCGGTGGCGCCGCTCTTCCGCTTCGAGGACGAGGCGGATGTGATCGCCCAGGCCAACGACACGATCTTCGGGCTGGCGTCCTATTTCTACGCCCGCGACCTCGGCCGGGTCTGGCGGGTGGCCGAAGCGCTCGAATACGGCATGGTCGGGATCAACACCGGCCTCATCTCCACCGAGGTGGCGCCCTTCGGCGGCGTGAAGCAATCGGGCCTCGGCCGCGAGGGCTCGCGGCACGGGATCGAGGATTATCTCGAGATCAAGTACCTCTGCATGGGGGTCTGAGGCGGCTCCGGCGGGGACGGTGGGCGGAATCGCCCACCCTGCGCCCGCGCGGCGTTCTCTCTTCGCTTCCCCGGGCTTGACCCGGGGCCCCGACGCCTGTGCGCGGCGCCGCGCGGCGGACTCGAGGTCCCGGCTCAGGGCCGGGACAGTGGAGACGGGCTTCACTCTTGATGCGCGGGATGGCGGACAAATGTCCGCCCTACGGGAGCGGTCGGGCGGAGCTTGGTCCGCCTCGCGCGCGCGCCTATCCCCGGAGCGCCATCATGTGGTTGTCCCAGGCCCGGCCCGGCTCCGTGGTGACGGTGAGCCGCGGCTCCGGTCCGCCCCGGTCGAGCAGGAGCCAGTCCCCCGCCCCGGTATTGGCGACGAAGCCCGGCCCCGAGGGCGCGAGGCCGCAGACGTCCGGCCGCGGGCAGCGCCAGGCATGGGCGCCGGTTTCGGCGTCGAACACGTCGACGAGCCCGCCGATCGGCGAGGAGATCGCGACCCGCGCGCCGTCGCCGGAGAAGGCGACGCTGCCGGCGTAGCCCTTGAGCGCGAATTGCGCCGGTCCATCGGCTGTCAGCAGCGTCGGCGCCGCCTCGCCCCTGCGGTGCAGGCCAAGGAGCGCCGGCGCCTCGGTATCGGCGCCGTGCCACTGCATCGCGAAGGCGAGCAACCCGTCCGGCCGGACCGCGAGATGCCGGATCGAGTTCCGCCGCATCGGCCCCGACAGCGCGACCACCTGCTGGATCTCGCGCGTGGCGAGGTCGATATAGGTCAGGTTCGGCTCCATCTCCTGCAGCGCGATCGGATCGGGCCGGCCATCGGGGCCGTTCTCGAGCGCGCCGTTCGCGACCGCCAGCATCCCGTCGGGCAGCATCAGGATCTCGTGCGGCCCGATCCCGCCCGAGGACATCGCGCCGAGCCGGCGGAAGCCGGCCGCCACGTCCCAGATGCCGATCAGCCCCTCGCCGGTGTCGATCTCGGCCTCGCTCGTGTAGAGGAGCTTGCCGTCCGGCGAGAAGGCGCCATGGCCGCAGAAGACGCTGCCCGCCGCGGCGTCGAGCTGGCGCAGCGACCGGCCGGTCGCGCAGTCGAAGACGATCGCATAGGTTCCGGGCCGCCGGGCGAAGACCACCGCCCGCGCCAGTTTCGGATGCAGCGCGGTCGAATGCGCCCGGTCGGGCAGCTCGACCGAGAACAGGTCCTCGCCTTCCGCGTCGACGCCGAAGAGCGCGAAGGCGCCGTCCGGCCGCCGCGCCGCCGCGATATAGGCCGGGGCGCCGAGATCGGCCCAGGACAGGCTCGGCACCACCGCGCCGGCCGAGGCCGCGCCCAGGATGCGCAGGAATCCGCGTCGCGTCGTCATGTCAGTCTCCTTCGCGGTCCGGGGCCGCGGCCCCGTCCGGCCTTGAACGCGCTCAGCCGCCGTCGCCGTCGAGCGCGTTGAAGCCCTGCGCCACGCCCAGCGCCGGGCCGACATATTGCATCATCGAGCTCGAGACGCGCGCGATCGCCTGCTGGTCCTGTTCGAGCCTGAGCCGGCCCGAGGGGGTCTGGACCTCCTCGAAGAGCGGCGTCAGCCGCTCGGCGAGCCGGACGGCGCGGCCGGTGGTGAGGTCGATCGTCTCGGGCGCCTGCTCGCCGCCCGGCAGGGGCGCCGCGGCCGCGGCCATGATCTTCGCGAGCTCGGTCAGCGCCTGGAGCGACAGCACGAGGTTGCGCCGGGGCCGGTCGGAGCGCCGAGCCTCGGCCCGCATCGGCGTCGGCGCCTCGAACGTGCCCATCGGCCGGCCGAGCCGCTGGTCCTTGTTCGCCTCGAGCCCGGTCATCAGCGCGGTGAAGAGCGCGACCGTGGTCTCGCGCGGGGCGAGGAAGACCGTGTTGCCGCTCGCCCCCGCGCTCAGGAAGGTCTCGCCATAGGGCCCGGCCCAGGCGGTCTCGAACTCATGCGCGATGCGCGCGATATCGCCCGCGATCGCCTGGATGAGCGCGCAGCCATAGGGGCTGTCCGCCCCGGCCGCGACCGCCGCCGGATCGTAGAGCAGGTAGTCGAGCGCGAAGAACCCCCGGACCGCGATCGACTGCGCCGCCATGCCCTCGGGGGTGGCGACCGCCGCGTCCCGCTTCTTCAGGATCGCGTTCAGCCCGGCGGGCGTGCGGCCCTTGGTGTCGGGCCAGAAGGCGAGCGCATAGGCGCGGTCCTCCACCTCGGTCGGGCCGAAGCGCAGGTGCTGCACCCCCATCCAGGCGTCGAAGGCGGCCTGGTAGGCGGCGCGCAGCTCGAGATCCTCCGGCGCGCAATGCTCCGCCGCCGTCGTCACCAGCGCGGCCGCGGCGGCGTCGAAGGCCTCGAACCCCGGCAGCACATGCGCCTCGTATGCCTTGCGCGCCAGGCCGGCGTGATCCTGCGCCGCCGCGGGGGCCGCGGCGATCAGCGCCGCGCCGAAAATCATCCATCTCATCAGAGGCTCTCCACGAAGGCGATCAGCGCCGCGCGATCCTCGGGGCTCAGCTCGATGACACGGTCCCGCGCCGCCTGGCCCTCGCCGCCGTGCCAGAGAATGGCCTCGAGCACGTTCCGCGCGCGGCCGTCGTGCAGGAGCGCCACCTCGCCGCTCACGGTCTCGGTCAGGCCGATGCCCCAGAGCGGCGGCGTGCGCCATTCGGCACCGGTCGCGCGCGCCTCGGGCTTCCCGTCGTCGAGGTCGGGGCCCAGGTCGTGCAGCAGCATGTCGGTATAGGGCCAGATCAGCTGGAAGCTCTGCTCCGGCTGGTCCTCGAGCCGGTGCGTCACATGGCTCGGCACATGGCAGGCGGCGCAACCCGCCGCGTGGAACACCTCGCGGCCGCGGAGCACCTCGGGGGCATCCGCGTCGCGCCGGCCGGGCACCGCGAGGTTGCGGCTGTAGAAGACGACGAGGTCGAAGGCCTCCTCGTCGATCTCGGTCTCGCCGGGCTCCGCCCCCATCGGCGCCAGCCGGCAGACCTCCTCGGCGGGGGTGCAGTCGCCCCAGGGCTCGGGCTTCATCGGCGAGGAGATGCCGAGGTCGTTCGAGAAGGCGGCCGCGCTCTGCCCCGCGACGGTCGGCTGCCCAGCCTTCCAGCCAAAGCGGCCGAGCATCGGCTGGTCGAATTCCTCGGACCAGACCACGTTCGGCCGGCCGGAGATCCCGTCGCCGTCGGCGTCGTCGGGATCGGCGAGCGACAGGATCCGCGCGGCCGGGATCGCCTCGAGCAGCCCCATGCCGATCATCGGCGGCGCGATCCGGGCCGAGATCCGGCTCTCGGGATCGAGCGGGCCGTAGGCGAGGTCACTGATCGAGAAGGCGGGCCGGCGCAGGGTCACGGTCTCGCCGCCCGAGAGCGCCACCGGCACCTCCTCGTAGTCGAGCGCGACCTGCCCCTCGGGCTTCAGCCCGGGCGCGGCGAAATCCTGCAGCTGGTGGCCATAGACCGGGTCGCCGGCCATCGCGATATAGTCGGGGATCTCGGCGATCGGGTCGCCGCCGGGCTTGCCGATCTGGAGCAACATCGAGACCGCGTCGTCGCCCGGCACGCCCGAGGGCGGGTGGCCGCGGCCGTCCATCAGGTGGCAGCGCTGGCAGGAGCGGGCGTTGTAGAAGGGTCCGAGCCCGTCCGAGGCCTTGGTCGAGGAGGGCGCGGTGACCCAGAGCTTCTGGAAGAGGCCGTTGCCGACGAAGAATTCCGCCCGCTGGTCGAAGCTCATGTTGCCCGAGGGATGGCTGAACGCCTGGCGGTTCAGCGCGCGCGGCTTCGCGGTCGCCGCGCCGCCGGGCAGCGCCTCGAACGCCAGCGGCGGAGGCAGGTTCTCCGCGGGCGGAAGGGCGATCACCTTCTCGACCCGCGCCGCCTCCTCGGGAGTCCAGGGCACGGTCGAGAGATGGGGATCGCCGAGGTCGGGCAGGCTTTCGGTCGCGGAGGCGCCCGGATCGGCCAGCGCGACCGATCCGAAGGCGGCCAGGCCGAGGCCGGCCGCCGTCATGCGCCGCATTCGGTCACCTTACTGGAAGACCGCGCTCGGGTTGTCGAGGCTGTCGGAGCCCTCGAAGGCGATCTGGTCGAGCTTGAGCACCGCGACGACACGTTCGATCTCCTTGGTCTGCGCGACCAGCGCGTCGACGGCGCGCTGGATCACCGCGCCCGCGACCACGTTGTTCGCATCGAGCATCTGGTCGTAGGCCGTGCCCGATTCCGCGACGATCTTCAACTCCCCGAGCCGCTCGATCGTGGTCGTGAGCGCCGCGCGCATGTCGGCGTCCACGGTCGGATCCGCCGCCTTGGTGAGATCGGCGAGCGACGGGCCCTCGATGACGCGGCCGTCGACCCCGACGTAATGGCCGAGATAGACGTTCCGGATCCCGATGCCGTCATAATAGTGGCTGTTGTGCGTGTTGTCGGAGAAGCAGTCGTGCTCTTCCTCGGGATCGTTCAGCATCAGGCCGAGCCGCATCCGCTCGCCGGCCTGCTCGCCGTAGGAAAGGCTGCCCATGCCGGTCAGCATCGCGACGACGCCCGTGTCCGGGTTCCCGGTCACGGCCTTGCGCGCCTCGCCATCGGCGCCCCACTGCTTGGCCATCCAGTCGAGATCGCTGACCAGAAGCTCGGTCGCCGCGGTCAGATAGGCCCCGCGCCGGTCGCAGTTGTCGTTGGTGCAGGCGTCGCCCTTGGCATAGTCGGTCCAGGGCCGGGCGCCGGCGCCGGGTTCGGTGCCGTTCAGATCCTGGCCCCAGAGCAGGAATTCGATCGCGTGATAGCCGGTCGCGACGTTGGTCTCGATCGCGCCGGCTTCCTGCAGCTTCTCCTCGAGCAGGGCCGGGGTGATCACCGTGGCGTCGATCTCCTCGCCGCCGATCTGGATCTTCTCGTTCGCGATCACGTTGAGCGCCGCGAAGGGGTTCTCGTCGGTGGCGCCGCCATAGCCGGGATCGACATAGTCGATCATGCCCTCGTCGAGCGGCCAGGCGTTCACCTTGCCCTCCCAGTCATCCACGATCGCGTTGCCGAAGCGATAGACCTCGGTCTGCTGGTAGGGCACGCGGGCCTGCAGCCAGGCCTGCTTGGCCGCGGCCAGCGCCTCGGGCGAGGGTTGGTCGACCAGCGCCTGCACCGCCGCCTGGAGCCGCTGCGCCGTGGTGAGACTGTCGGAATAGCCGGCCTCGGCGATGTCGGCGTAGGTCTTCACGACCGCCGCCTTGTCCTGCGCGAAGGCGGGCGCCGCCAGCGCGCCCGCGGCGAGAGTTGCCAAAAGAACCCGCATTCCTACCCCCTATATCCCGGCCGCGGCTGTGCCCGCCGCCCGCACCGCAATGCCTGATCATTCCGCTCAGGCAAGTCAATCCCAATTAACTTCGTCGGGAATGCGCGGCGACGTGTCTCGCGGCGCGCGCGGGTTTTTCCGCGCGAGGGGGAGCCAGGCGCCGCTTCCGGCGTTAGAACTGCCGATGGGGCCGATGCGCGCCCTTGAACGGAGAAGACGAATATGGCCGTCGATACGAACTCTCCCGACCGCTACGCCGCGCTGCAGGCGCGTATCGACGCCGCGCGCCAGCGGCTCGCCGAGCAGAACAAGATGGAATGGGCCGAGATCGGCAACATTCTCGAGGGCATCTCGGAAGAGCTGGACGAGATCGACGAGCACGATCACGACAAGCGCGCGGCGACGATCGAGGCGCTCGACGCCCGGCTCGACGCGGTCCATGCGAAGCTCGATACCGCGCGCCCGACCGATTGATCAGGTCCGGCCGGAGCCCCGCGCGCCGGCCGGTCGCCGGCGCCGGCCGAGCAGGCGGGCGAGGCTCGGCGCGGATCGCCGCGATCTCTTTCTCCGTCTTGCGCTCCAGCCCGATTAAGGCGTCGCGCGCGGTTTCGAGCGCGCGCGGGATTTCGTCGAGCTTCGCCCGCCGCGCCGCCGCGTCGCGGTTCTGCGAATTCCGCGCCGGGAAGACCATCAGGATGGTGACGATGGTGGTGCCGGTGTGGATCACCAGCTGCCCGGCCTCGGAGAAGCCGAAGACCGGCCCGGTGACGGCCCAGATCACCACCGCCGCCAGCGCGAGGATGAAGGCGAGCGGCTGGCCCGCGAAGCCGGCGATCCGTCCCGCGATCGCCGTGAACATCCGCTCCAGCGCGATCCCCCTCCGCCACGGCCGGTCATTAATCCGTGAGCACGGCGCGAAGTTCCGGCGCGGCGACGGTTTCGAGTGGAATACACGGGAACCGATGATAGTTTTACGCGTTATGTTGCTATGCCGACGCCGGGCGCGTCGCCACGGAATGCATGTCCGGACGCGGGGTCTGGACGGCCTGGCACGGGAAGCCTCTGTTTTCCCTTGATCCTGGCCTCCCATCGACCCGCTCCGGACGTCACTCGGGTCTGTCCCAACTGGGGCGCCATTCGGCGCCCCATTTTTTTCGCGCTTCGGGAATGCTCGCGCTAAGGGCGATCGAACGCCTGGCCACGCACGCCGCGCTTCGCCCGGATCGGGCCGGGATCCACCGTTTCGCTTGCCCGCGAGCGAAACTCTGCCATGATCGGACCACGCGACGCCGTTGGCACGCAATCAAGTTCCGCCGGCGAGCGCGACACCTCGATGAAACGCTTCCTGCCCTTGTTGGCCCTGATCCTGATCGCGACCTCCGGGCTGGTGGCCGCGGGCGTGGTGCTGCGGCTTGACCAGCGCAACAAGGAGATCGCCTTCGCCGCGGTGGCCGAGCAGGCGACGACCCGGCTCCGGGAGCACGCCAACCGCCACCTGCTGCTGCTCGCCGCCACCGCCGCGCATTTCGAGGCGTCCAGCGGCTGGATCGCGGCGTCGGAGTTCGAGGATTTCTTCGCCAGCCTCGACCTGCCCCACCGCGCCCCGGGCAGCGTCGGGCTCGGCTATCTCGTCTTCACCGAGCGCGAGCGGCTGCCGATCCTCGCGCGCGCCTTCGAGCTCACCAACGGCCGTCCGCTGGATCTCTGGCCGCCCTCCGGCGACGCGCGCGTCGCGGTCGCGGTGCTCTACGAGACGGTCGAGGACAACGGCGCCCGGGCGAGCGGCTTCGACAGCTATTCCGATCCGGCGCGGCGCGAGGCGCTGGACCGGGCGATCGCGCTGGCGGCGCCCGCCGCGACCGCGCCGACCGAGCCGGCGCGCGAGCCCGGCACCGGGCTGCACAGCGTCCTCTTCTACGTGCCGGTCTATGCCTCGGTCTTCGGCATCCCGGAACGGCCGGGGCCGCCGCCGGTCCCGACCGGCTTCGTCGCGGCGGTGTTCCGCACCGGAGCCTTCGTCCAGGCCGCCTTCGACAGCGGCGCGCCCTTGCCCGCGCATCTCACGGTCGTGGACGCCGGCGAGCCCGACACCATCCTCGGCGAGGTCGGCGAGGCGGCCGATCCGCGCTACGGCGAACCGTTCCTGATCCGGACCGAGGTCGAGATCGCGGGCCGGACCTGGCTCGTCAGCGCGCGGCCGAGCGTCGCCTTCCGCGCGCCGAGCGCGGCGCCCTTCGCGCTGGCGCTCGGCGCGCTGTCGCTGCTGCTCGCCTTCGCCGTCGCGGCGACCCTGCGCGAACAGGCCCGCGCGCAGGACGCGACCGAGGCGCTGGCCGCGACCACGCAGCGCAACCTCGCCGAGAAGGACCTGATGCTTCAGGAGATGAAGCACCGGATCAAGAACGCGATCGGCCGCGTGCTCGCGATCGCGCGGCAGACCGCGAACGGCGCGGAGGACCAGGAAAGCTTCCTGCGCTCGTTCACGCAGCGGCTGCAGGCGATGTCGAACGCGCAGGACGTGCTGACGCGCTCGCAGTGGCAGCGGGCGGATCTCGGCGACCTGCTGCGGCAGGAGCTCGCGCAGGTGTTCGGCGCCGATTTCGACGACGGCCGGCTGAAGGGCCCGCCGGTCGAGCTCGACGAGCGCGGCGCGCAGGCGCTCGGCCTCACCTTCCACGAGCTCGCCACCAACACGCTCAAATATTCCGGCGGCGACCCCGATTTCGAGGTCGCCTGGCATATCGCGCCGCGCCCCGGCGGCGGCGAGGAGCTGGTGCTGCGCTGGCAGGAGAAGGCCGCCACGCCGGTCGAGCCGCCGACCCGCCCGGGCTTCGGCACCCGGCTCATCGACGCGAATGTCCGGCACGAGCTCAACGGCGACATCGAGCGCGACTACGCGCCGGGCGGCCTGCGGCTCACCCTCACGATTCCGATACAGGCGGGCGTGGTCGGCGGCTGAGACGGAACCCGCGGGCCGGGGCCGCGTTTGAGATACGAGCTCCGGAACGCGGCGGAATCGCGGCGGACCGGTGACGTTAACGCAACGAGGAGCATTCCATGGCCACGATCCAGGACAAGACCCGCGACGCCATCGCCGATCTTCCCGACCTCGATGATATCCGCAAGGAGATGCACGCCCTGCGCCGGCAGATGGAGAAGATGACCAGCCGCGCGGTCGCGGAAGGGTCGGATCACGTGGCGCGGCTGCGCAACCAGGCCTCCGGCCGGGCGACCGACCTCTACGCCGACGGCGAGGCGCTGCTGAGCGAGCTGGGGCGCGAGCTCCGGCACTACGAGAAGCGGGCGCGGAGCACGGTCCGGGCCCATCCCGGCCAGACGCTCGCGGTGGCCCTCGGAGTCGGCGCGCTGATCGCGCTGCTCTGGCGGCGCTGAACCGCGCCGGGGCGCCCGGCGGGGGCCGCCACCCCCGCCGGGCAGCCTTCGCGGCGGCGAGACGCCAGGGTGACGAGACGACACGATGAAAGGCCCGCCGGGAATTCCCCCCGGCGGGCCTTTCGCGTTTCGAGATGGGGGGGTTATTCGACGAAGGCCCGCGCGACCGCGCCGGCGCTGACCCGGTCGGGGCCGAAGTCGCTGGGGCCGGAGATCTTCAGCACGTCCTGCAGGCGGCTGCGCGCGCGGCTCACGCGGCTCTTGATCGTGCCGACGGCGCAGCCGCAGATCCCGGCCGCCTGCTCGTAGGAGAAGCCGGAGGCGCCGACGAGAAGCAGCGCCTCGCGCTGGTCGTCGGGCAGGCTCGCGAGCGCGCGGCGGAAGTCGGCCATGTCCATCACGCCGTCATGCGCCGGCGCCACGCTCAGCCGCGCGGTGAAGGTGCCCTCGCTGTCCTGCACCTCGCGCCCGCGCTTGCGCATCTGGCTGTAATAGGTGTTGCGCAGGATCGTCACCAGCCAGGCCTGCATGTTGGTGCCGAGCTTGAAGTCGTTCTGCTTGGCCCAGGCCTTCATCACCGCTTCCTGCACCAGGTCGTCGGCCCGGTCGGCGCGACCGCTCAGCGAGAGCGCGAAGGCGCGCAGCGACGGCAGGGCCGCGAGCATCGCCTGCTTGAAGGTGGGGATCTCATCGGTCATGCGAGGCGTTCTCCTCGGCCTGGTCGAGCCGCTCCAGCAGTTCGATCAGCTCGGCGGGAATCGGTTCCTGCTCGACCTCGGCGTAAAGCGCCTTCAGGCGGGAGGCGATCTCGCCATGCGGATCCAGCAGGCCGCCGATCGGGCGCTGGCGCCGCCGAGGCGGATCCGAGGGATTGTCTGTCATCAGGCGCACTCTTGAAAGGGTTCCGTACTCGGGGGATGGTTGCAGCGCAAAGTCCGGCGGGGAAGAAAGGTTCCGCCGCGGTCAGGAACTTTTTTCGCGGCGCGGCGTTGAAACCACATTTGGGCCCCCCAACGCCCGGTTCAGGAGCTTAAGGATGAGTCTCTCCACCCGCATCGCCCCGCATCTTGCCTACCTGCGGCGATACTCCCGGGCCATCACCGGTTCGCAGACCTCGGGCGACGCCTACGTGGCGGCGATGCTGCAGGCCTTGATCGCCGACGTGAACATTTTCCCGAAGACCAGCAGCGACCGGATCGGCGTCTACAAGCTCTTCGCGAGCCTCTATTCCAGCCTGCAGGTCGATATCGACCCGAGCGCCTCGCCCTTCGCCTGGGAGCAGCGCGCGGCGGGCAATCTCGCCTTCGTCTCGCCGCTCGCGCGGCAGGCGTTCCTGCTGAGCGCGGTGGAGGGCTTCGACGACGGCGAGGTCTCCGAGATCCTAGGCCTCGACGACGACGAGACGCGCGCGCTGATGGCGAAGGCCGCCGAGGAGATCTCGCGCCAGGTCGCGACCTCGATCCTCATCATCGAGGACGAGCCGCTGATCGCGATGGACATCGAGCAGATGGTGAATTCGCTCGGCCATCGCGTGACCGGCGTCGCGCGCACCCATACCGAGGCGCTGGCGCTCTATCGCGCCGATCCGCCGGGCATGGTGCTCGCCGACATCCGGCTCGCCGACGGCAGCTCGGGGATCGACGCGGTGAACGACATCCTGAAGAGCCGGATCCTGCCGGTGATCTTCATCACCGCCTTCCCCGAGCATCTGCTGACCGGCGAGCGTCCGGAGCCCGCCTTCCTGGTGACCAAGCCCTTCGACGAGAACATGGTGAAGGCTCTGATCGGCCAGGCTCTGTTCTTCAACGAGGCGGCGCGCGCGGCGGCCTGATCGCGGCATGTCCTCGCGCGCATCCCCTTCCGCCCTGATTCCGCCGGCCAACGACGGAACCATGCCCGGGAGCGGCCGCGACGGAGGATGGGCGGGATCCGACTCCCGTTCGCCGCGCACGGCCATGGAACGATCGAGCGCAATGCCCCAGAACCGGGAAATCTCCGTCGACCGGATCAAGACCCTGCTGCGCGGGCTGCGCAACAGCGGGGTCTGCATCCTCTATCACGACTCCCAGCTCGCGGTCCGCCTGGTCGAGAACGCGCCCGCGAGCTGGCCTTCGGCGGAGCGGATCCTCGCCGGGGGCGATTCCGAGATCTTCGACGCCGAGACCGCGGCGCGGGTCACGGAGACCAAGCGCGCGGTGCTGGAAAGCGGCGCCCCGGCGCGGCTCGAGGTCGCGCGCGAGGCGCCGAGCGGCGAACGCCACTGGTACGAGCTTCACATCGAGGCCGATCCCCTGCCCGCGCCGCAGGGCGAGCCCGAGATCTCGACCGCCCGCGGCCTCTTCGTCTCGGCGGTCGACATCACCGAGCTGAAGCGGCGCGAGGAAACGCTGCGCACGCTGCTGTTCGAGGTGAACCACCGCTCGCGCAACCTGCTCGCGATCATGCAGAGCGTGCTCGGCCACACCGCCCGGACCTCGGGCAACGTGGTCGAATTCGAGCGCAAGTTCCGCGGCCGGGTCGCCGCCCTCGCCCACAGCCAGGACCTGATCACCCGGTCGAACTGGCAGGGAATCCGCTTTCACCGGCTGGCGCTCAACCAGCTTTCCGAACATGTCGGCCAGGGCCTCGCGCCCCCGATGCTGCTCGGGCCCGATCCGCTGATCGGGCCTAATACCGCGCTGCACCTCGGGCTCGCGCTGCACGAGCTCGCGATGAACTCCGCGACCTTCGGCGCGCTGCGCCGGGGGCGCGGCGACGTCTCGATCGAGATCGAGACCACCCAGACCGGCCAGGCGATGACCTGGGAGGAGCATCTGGAGGAGCCGCGCGACTCGCCCCCGGGCCGCGGCTTCGGCCAGGCGATCCTGAGCCAGATCGTGCCGCGCGCGCTCAACGGCGAAGCGGAGCTGACGATCGAGCCGGACCGGATCCGCTACCGGATCGACTGGCCCGAGGTGGTGCTGACCTGATTGTCATGGAACCCCGGACCCCGCGCGGGCATTGAATGGGCGCGAGAGACGACCGGCGATGCCGCTCGTCAGAGAAAAGGAGCCGCCGAGATGGAGACCGTGAACCCGATGCCAAAGGACGAAGCCGACCCCGTGACCGACACCGCCTCCGCCCAGCTGCGCGCCGATCTCAGGACGCTGGCGGCCGATCTCGAGACGCTGAAGGCCGACATGACGGCGCTCGGCAAGAACCAGGTCGACCGCGTGAAAGCCAATGTCGTCGGGATGGACCAGAGCCTCGGCGACCAGCTGAGCGAGAAGCCGCTCCGCACGCTCGCGGTCACCTTCGCCGCGGGCTATCTCTTCGCCGCGATCACGCGCTGAACCAGCCCGGGAAAACGCGCCGCCCCGCCGGGAACCCGACCCGGCGGGGCGTTTACGTGGAGGGCTCCGTGGAGCCGGTCTCGGCGCGCTCGAGCTGGTCGAGCAGCGCGTTCAGTTCCGCGGGAAGGGGCGCGACGCCCTCTTCCTGGTATCGGCGAAACCGCGTGCCGATCTCGTTGGCGAACTGGCGGACGAAAGACCGCTCCCGCGGTCTTGGACTTTCTGCTTTCATCATGACACCCCGAACCTCCTTCGGGGGGTGAATGCGCCCGGCCGGGGTTCGGTTCCTTCGGTTCCGTCTCTTCGCGGGCGCCGAGTGGCGCTCCGGCAACAGTCGGCGCGGCGCCGGGGCAGGCGCCGCGCCAGGTCTCACGCCGGTTTCGCCGCGATCGTGAAGAGCGTGTTCCACGGATCGCGCGCCGAGCTACCGCCATGGCGCGCCGCGAAGGCGTCCACTTCCTCGGGCGTGGCGCGCAGCGCCACTTCCGTCAGGCCGGTCGCGGGCAGGTCGCGCGGCGCCGCCCCGCGGCTGGACCAGACATTGGTCGCCAGATGGTGGTGGTAGCCGCCGGAGGCGTAGAAGCTGCCGCCCGGGTAGCGCGTGGTCAGATCCATGCCGAGCCCGGTGGTGTAGAAGGCCTCGGCCTCCGGGATCGCGCCGACCCGCAGATGGACATGGCCGACGACGGTCCCGGCCGGCGCGCCGTTCCACTCGCCGGTCGCCGAACGCATCAGGTCGGCGAGGTCGAGCGGCTCGGTCGTCATTTCGATCCCCGCCGCGCCGCGCGGCCAGACGTCGCGCGGCCGGTCGGAATAGATCTCGATCCCGTTGCCCTCGGGGTCGCTCAGGTAGAGCGCCTCGCTGACGGCGTGGTCCGAGGCGCCCTGGATCCGCGCGTTCCGCTTGGCATAGGCGTTCAGGAGCGCGCCCAGGTCCTCGCGGCTCGGCAGCAGGAAGGCGGTGTGGAACAGCCCCGCCTCGCGGTGGCCGGCGAACCGCGCCGCCGGGTCGCGGCGCAGTTCGAGGAGCTGGCGCCCGCCGGCTCCGAGGCTCGCGCTCTCGCCATCGGACGAGAGCCGTTCGAGCCCGACGGCGCGCTGGTAGAAGTCGGACAGCTTGTCGAGATCATGGACGGTCAGGACGACATGTCCAATCTCGATCGGCGCATCGCTGGTCGCCATGATCAGGACCTCCGGTATCAGACGCCGATCAGCGGATCGGCGAGGGTTTCAGGGTGCCGGCGCCGTCGCCGGCGAGGGCCACGACCGCGAGGGCGATGGTCCAGAAGGCGGGATATTCCCAGCCGCCGTTCGGATTGGTGAACCAGAAGCCGGCCGGGCCGTGCACGGTGACGATCGTGCCGAGCATGATCGGGATCATCGCGACGGCGGCGACCCGCGGCCAGACGCCGAGGATGAGTGCCAGCGCGCCGACGATTTCCCAGACCATCGTCACATAGGCGAGCCCGCCGGGCAGGCCGAGCGAGGCGAAGAACTGGGCGGTGCCCGCCGGGGTGAAGACGAAGATCTTCAGGCCCGCGTGGGCGAGAAACAGGATGCCGAGCGCGACGCGCAGCAGCAGGATGCCATAGGGGGCGGTCCGGGTATCGATCATGGTGCAGCTCCTTTGCCTGGCCGCCCGCGCGGCCGTTACAGACAGCGATATGCATCATTTCCGAGACGTTTATTATCCGGAGCCTCGGGACAAGATACTTTCTGATCTGGACGCAAACGCCCTTACCAGCCCCGGTCCCAGGCCGGCTCGCCCCGGAACGCCTTGGCGAGATGGTCGACCAGCACGCGCACCTTGAGCGGCGGATGCCGCGCCGGGGGGTAGAGCGCCATGACGCTGAGGGGTTCCGGCTCGAACTCGGGCAGGATCACCCGGAGCCGGCCGGCGCGCAGCCGCTCGCCGACGATGAAGCTCGGGCCGCGCAGCACGCCCATCCCGGCCTCGGCCGCGTCGGCGCAGGCGCCGGCGTCCGAGAACCGCACCCGGCCCCGCACCGGCACGACGAACGGGCGGCCGTCGGCCCCGCGGAAGGTCCAGCTGTCCGGCTCGCGCGGCTGGGTGTCGATCACGCAGGGCAGGTCGCGCAGGTCGCGCGGCGTGGCGATCGGGCCGTGGCGCTCGAGGAACTCCGGCGCCGCGGTGGTGACGAGCCGCATCTGGCAGAGCCTGCGCCCGACCATCGCGCTGTCGACCGGCGCCCCGACCCGGACCGCGAGATCATAGCCCTCGTCGACCAGGCTGACGTGGCGGTCGGTAAAGCCGGCGTCGATCTCGATCTCGGGATAGGCGCGGGCGAACTCGAGCAGCGCCGGGGCGAGCTCGCGCGCGCCGAAGCTCACCGGGACGCTGATCCGCACCCGGCCCGCCGGCAGGCCGGCCGCGTCGTGGATCGAGGCCGAGAGCGCGTCGTACTCCTCGATCAGCGCCTTGACCCGCGCGTGATAGGCGACGCCCTGCTCGGTCGGCGCCAGCGCCCGGGTGGTCCGCTTCAGAAGCTGCGTCCCGAGCAGCGCCTCGAGCCGGGACACGAGCTTCGACGCCTGGCTCGCCGAGGTGCCGAGCCGCTGCGCCGCCCCCGAGAAACTGCCGAGGTCGAGCACCGCGACGAACATCCGATCGCATTCCAGCCGGTCCATGCCGCCCTCCGCTATGCCTCCCGCCCTGCATCGCATGGCGAGGGTCCCGGCGAAAAGAGGCGCCGCGCGCCGGCGCCGGAATGCCGCTGGCGTCGGGCGGCGGCGGTCGCTAACGTCGCGCGATCTTTCGCAGCCCTAGCCGACATGCCCCTTTTCAACGTCCGCCACGTCACGACCTATCATTACCGGCGGCCCGTGAGCTTCGGCGAGCACCGGCTGCTGTTCCGCCCACGCGACAGCTATGACCAGACGCTGCTCGGCGCCGAGCTCGTGACCGATCCGCCGAACTCGCGCCTGCGCTGGATCCACGATGTCTTCGGCAATTGCGTCGCGCTCGTCTCCTTCGAGGGCCCGGCCGACCAGCTGCGGTTCGAGAGCCGGATCCGGCTCGACCACACGCCCCGCGCCGAGCTCAGCTTCGCCACCGACCCCGCGGCGCTGCGCTACCCCTTCGTCTATTCGCCCGAGGAGGCGCCGGATCTCGCCGGCACGACGCGGCCGCATTATCCCGACGACCGCGTCACCCGCTGGGCGCGGCAGTTCGTTCGCGCCGATGGCAAGACCGAGACCGGCCATCTGCTCATGACGATGTGCTATGCGATCCACGAGGGCTTCGCCTATGCGCGGCGGAACGAGCACGGCACCCAGTCGCCCAGCCGGACGCTCAGCATCCGCCGCGGCACCTGCCGCGATTTCGCGCTCCTGATGATGGAATCGGTGCGCTCGCTCGGCTTCGCCGCCCGGTTCGTCTCGGGCTATGTCTATGTGCCCGACCGCGACGACACCGAGATCCGGGGCGGCGGGTCGACGCACGCCTGGTGCGAGGTCTACCTTCCCGGCGCCGGCTGGATCGAGTTCGATCCCACCAACGGCATCGTCGGCAACCGCGACCTGATCCGCGTCGCCGTGGCGCGCGACCCGAGCCAGGCGATCCCGCTCTCGGGCACCTACGCCGGCGCCGCGCGCGACTTTCTCGACATGGAGGTGAGCGTGACGGTGACGACCGAGCCGGCCGCCACGGAACCGGCCGGCCCGCGGCGGATTGAATAGGGGCGATCAGGCGCTGTTTACTTTTGCGCGCAAACTGGCAGCTTCATCTGACCCATATCAACCGAGAGAGGACGATGGCGAGCGACAAGGAAGAGCGGATTCGCGCGAAAGCCCATGAAATCTGGCTGAACGAGGGGAGCCCGGACGGATCGGAGACCCGCCATTGGGAAATGGCGACGGCGCTGGTCGAGGCCGAGGACGCGCCCGCGGCCGAGGCTCCGGCGGCGCCCGCGCCGAAGAAGCGCGCGCCGCGCGCGAAGAAGGCCCCGGCGGAGGCCGCCCCCGCCGAGGCGCCGGCCCCGAAGAAGCGCGCCCCCCGCGCGAAGAAGGTCACCCCGCCCGCGGCCTGACCGGGCGCGCTTTCGGGTGCGCTTTCGGGTGCGCTTTCGGGCGCCGGCCGGGAGCGCGCGCGGCGCCTTTCCCCGCGGAACAAGGCGGGCGGACCCGCGTTCACGTCGGCCAGTCAGCATGGCGTGTCAGGACGGGGTCTTGCAATGAAACCGGAAGTTGGAACGGGCGGCTTCGTCGAACCGCTCGCGGTGGTCGACCGGACCGACCTGGACTACGAGACGCGGCTCGCGATCCTCCAGGAGTGGCGCGCGCGTCTGGTGCGCGACGGCGCCCCCGAGGCCGAGCTGACGGAAGTGGACGGCGCGATCCAGGCGCTCGAGGTCGGATCGCGGGTGCAGGGCGACCAGTCCGAGGACGTCCCCGACGACTACGATACCCGCGCCCGCTGAGCCGCGGCCAAGCGTCGCGGCCAAACCCCGAAAACGGCCCGCCGGAGCAGTCCGCCGGGCCGTTTTCGCGCGCGCGGGCCCGGATTTGGGCCTCCCGCGCCTGCGAAGGCGGCGCGCCGATGCGAATCCGCTTGCAGTCGTTCCCGGAGTCGCGTCTATGAAACCAAACGGTTTCGATAGCCTCATCTCGCCGCCAGGAGAGTTCGTCGTATGTCATTTCGCATGAGATCATGGCTCGCCGCCGGGCTCGGCCTCGCCGCCAGCCTCGCCCTGCCTGTCTCGGCTCAGCAGGGCGGCCAGGGCGGCCCGGTGCCGGTCACCGTCGTCACGGTGCAGGCCGAGGACGTCACCCTGACCAGCCTCATGCCCGGGCGCGTGGTCGCCTCGAGCGTCGCCGAGGTCCGGCCGCAGGTCGACGGGATCATCACGGAGCGCCTCTTCACCGAGGGCACGCCGGTCGAGCTCGGCGATCCGCTCTACCGGATCGACGACGCGGTCTACCGCGCCCAGGTCGCGCAGGCCGAGGCGCAGGTGGCCCAGGCCCAGGCCCAGCTGCGCACCGCCGAGCAGGACGCCGCGCGCAACGACGAGCTGTTGCAGCGCAACACCATCAGCCAGCAGACGCGCGACGACAGCTTCGCGGCGCGCGACGCCGCCGCGGCCGCGCTCGAGCTCGCGAAGGCGCAGCTCATGACCGCGAACATCAATCTCGACCGCACCACCATCCGCGCGCCGCTCTCCGGGGTGATCGGCCGATCGCTCACCACCCAGGGCGCGCTGGTCTCGGCGGGGCAGAGCGGGGCGCTTTCGGTGATCCGCGCGCTCGATCCGGTGAACGTCGACGTGACCCAGTCCGCCGCTGAGATGCTGCGCTGGCGCCGCGGCCAGGACGCCGCCGGCCGGCTCGAGGGCGATCCCTCGGTCACGCTGTCCCTCGCGGACGGCTCGAAATTCGACCAGACCGGCCATCTCGCCGCCGCCGAGCCCTATGTGAACGAGACGACGGGCGTCGTGCTGCTCCGGATGCAGTTCAACAACCCCGACGGGCTCCTGCTGCCCGGCATGTATGTCCAGGTCGAGATGCCGGTGGGCGTGGCGAAGGGCGCCGTGATCACCCCCCAGGAGGGCGTCAGCCGCGACACCCGCGGCCAGCCGCTCGCCTATGTCGTGAACGCCGACAACGTCGTCGAGACCCGCGAGCTGACGATCGAGAGCGCCCGCGGCCCGGACTGGATCGTCACCGGCGGGCTCAGCGCCGGTGACCGGGTGGTGGTCGAGGGCGTGCAGCGCATCTCGAACGGCGCCGAGGTCGTGCCCGAGGAACGGGGCGCCACCCCGGAACGCGCCGCGCAAGCCACCAACTGAACCCGGCGCGCGGCCCGGCCAGCCCGGACCGCGCCCCTTCCCAACCGACCACCCGTCCCAAAGCCCGCGAACCCCCGGAGCCCCCCTCCGCGTCCGCGCCGAGCCCGGAGTGCCCGATGGCCCGTTTCTTCATCGACCGACCGATCTTCGCCTGGGTGATCGCCATCATCATCATGGGCGCGGGTCTGCTCTCGATCGCGACGCTGCCCGTGTCGCAATATCCGACCATCGCCCCACCTTCGGTCCGGATCAACGCCAGCTATCCCGGCGCTTCGGCCGAGACGGTGACGAACACCGTCACCCAGATCATCGAACAGCAGATGACGGGGATCGACGGGCTAAGATACATGAGCTCGAGCTCGACCTCGGCGGGCGGAGTGACGATCACGCTGACCTTCGAGACCGGGACCGATCCCGACATCGCCCAGGTCCAGGTGCAGAACAAGGTCAGCCAGGCCACCGCCCTGCTGCCCGACGAGGTGCAGCGCCAGGGGGTCACGGTGCAGAAGGCCTCGCAGGGCTTCCTGATGGTCATCGGGCTCACCTCGAACACCGGCGCGGCCGATCAGGCGGACCTCGCCGACTATCTCGTCTCGAACATGGTCGACGAGCTCAGCCGCGTCCCGGGCGTCGGCAACGTGCAGGTGTTCGGCTCGCAGTACGCGATGCGGATCTGGCTCGATCCGGCGAAGCTCGCCGCCTATGACCTCGCGCCCTCGGACGTGATCAACGCGGTCTCGGCGCAGAACCAGCAGATCTCGGCGGGCTCCTTCGGGTCGCTGCCGGCGCCCGCGGGCCAGCGGCTGAACGCCACGGTCAACGCCCAGTCGCTGCTGTCGACGCCGCAGGACTTCGAGCAGATCGTCATCCGCGCCGAGACCGACGGCGGCCTCGTGCTGGTGAAGGACGTGGCCCGGGTCGAGATCGGCGCGCAGAGCTACGACACGATCTCGCGCTACAACCAGATGCCGGCGAGCGGCATCGCGATCCAGCTCGCCTCGGGCGCCAACGCGCTCGACACCGCCTCGCTCGTCAAGCAGCGGGTCGAGGAGATGCGGCCCTTCTTCCCCGAAGGCGTCGATTATGTCGTGCCCTACGACACGACGCCCTTCGTCTCGATCTCGATCGAGGCGGTGGTGCATACGCTGATCGAGGCGATCGTCCTCGTCTTCCTCGTGATGCTGCTGTTCCTGCAGAGCTTCCGCGCGACGCTGATCCCGACGCTCGCGGTTCCGGTGGTGCTGCTCGGCACCTTCGGAATCATGGCCGCCTTCGGCTTCTCGATCAACACGCTGACCATGCTCGCCATGGTGCTCGCGATCGGCCTGCTCGTCGACGACGCGATCGTCGTCGTCGAGAACGTCGAGCGCATCATGGAGGAGGAGGGCCTCGGGCCGCTCGAGGCGACCCGCAAGTCGATGGACCAGATCACCGGCGCGCTGATCGGCATCGCGCTCGTGCTCTCGGCGGTCTTCGTGCCGATGGCCTTCTTCGGCGGCTCGACCGGCGTGATCTACCAGCAGTTCTCGATCACTATCGTCTCGGCGATGGCGCTCTCGGTGCTGGTCGCGCTGACGCTGACGCCCGCGCTCTGCGCGACGATGCTGAAGCCGAAGGCGCACGGCCACCAGCCCCTGCTGCCGTTCCGGCTGTTCAACCGCTTCTTCGAGTGGCTGACGCGGGGCTACGCGCGCACCATCGGCTGGTCGATCCGCCGGCCGTTCCGCATCATGCTCGTCTACCTGCTGCTGGTCGGCGCGATGGGCTATCTCTACGTGAAGACCCCGACCGGCTTCCTGCCGGACGAGGACCAGGGCATCCTGATGACGCTGGTCCAGGGTCCCTCGGGCGCCACCGCCGAGCGCACGACGGCGGTGATCGATTCGATCCAGGACTATTTCCTCAATCAGGAATCGGACAACGTCGCCTCGGTCTTCGGTGTCACCGGCTTCTCCTTCGCCGGCGCCGGCCAGAACATGGGCCTCGCCTTCGTGAAGCTGAAGGACTGGGCCGAGCGGCCCGACGCCGCGCAATCCGCGCAGGCGATCGCCGGACGCGCCTTCGGCGCCCTCGGCCAGATCCGCGACGCGATGGTCTTCCCGATCGTGCCGCCGGCGGTGATCGAGCTTGGCAACGTCAGCGGCTTCAACTTCTTCCTGCAGGCCCGGAGCGGCCAGACGCACGAGCAGCTCCTCGGCGCGCGCAACCAGCTCATGGGCATGCTGGCGCAGAGCCCGCTCATCCAGTCCGTCCGCCCGAACGGCATCGAGGACGCGGCGCAATACCAGCTCGAGATCGACTGGCGGAAAGCCGGCGCCGTGGGCGTGACCGCGGCGGATGTCGGCGCCTTCCTATCGACGGCCTGGGCTGGCACCTATGTGAACGACTTCATCGACCGCGGCCGGATCAAGCGCGTCTATGTCCAGGGCGAGCCCTGGGCGCGCTCGATCCCCGAGGACATCGACCGCTGGCGGGTCCCGAACCAGAACGGCGATCTCGTGCCGTTCTCGAACTTCACCTCGAGCGACTGGATCTCGGGGCCGCAGGGCATCAACCGCTACAACGCGATGCCGGCGATGGAGCTGCAGGGCACGCCGATGCCCGGCGTCTCGACCGGCGAGGCTATGGCGGAGATCGAACGGCTCGCGGCGCAGCTCCCGCCCGGCTACGAGGTCGCCTGGACCGGCCTCTCGCTCGAGGAGCGTGAGTCGGGCGACCAGGCGCCGATGCTCTACGCGCTCTCCATCGCGGCGGTGTTCCTGTGCCTCGCCGCGCTCTACGAGAGCTGGTCGATCCCCTTCGCGGTCATTCTGGCCCTGCCGGTCGGCATTCTCGGCGCTCTGCTCGGCGCGCATTTCGGCGGCACCGCGAACGGCGTCTATTTCCAGGTCGGCCTGCTGACCGTGGTCGGCCTCACGGGCAAGAACGCGATCATGATCGTCGAATTCGCCCGCGAGCAGATGGACGCCGGAGTCGAGCGGATGGAGGCGGTCGTCACCGCGGCGCGCCTGCGGTTCCGGCCGATCCTGATGACCTCGATGGCCTTCTCGCTCGGCGTGCTGCCGCTGGTGCTCTCGACCGGCGCGGGCTCCGGCGCGCGGCGCGCGATCGGCGTGGCGACGCTCGGCGGCACGATCACCGGCACCGTGCTCGCGGTGCTGCTGGTCCCGACCTTCTTCATCCTTGTGACCCGAATCTTCGGACGCAGGCGGACGCAGGCGGCACCCGCCGCGCCGATCCAGGCCTGATCCGGACAGGCGAAAAGTCCGAGCGAAATCAACGAAAACATCGGCGGGCGCGGAAAAACTCCGCGCCCGTTTTTCTTTGCGCTTGCTAATCACGATCAAGTCTGTCGTATTAGTAGGAAATCGAAGTCCACGGGGAGTCTCGATCATGGAAAGCTTCGAACGCTACGCGGGATTTTTCCCCGAGGAGGCGCTCACGATGATGGAGCGCCACGGCAGCCGCTCCTTCGCCCATGACCAACGCGCGGCCAGCGAGCCCCCCCGGGCCGCGCCGGCGCCGCGCCTGCCGGCCGGCGCCTGGGCGGATGCGATCCTGCCCGAGGTCGTGGACGACTATCCGCGCGCTCGCTTCGGGACCCCGGCGCCTCGGCGGCGGCGCGGAACGGAACGGCTGGCCCACTGGTTCCGCGTCACGCTGAGGCGCGCGTGACCGACGGCGCCGGCGCGCCGGCGCGCAACGAAGACCCAACGGAAGGAGTGATCGAAATGCACGCAGAATCCGACATGGTGTTCCTCGACGGCGCCGCGCCGCGGGAAAGCGCGGCTCAGCCCGGCATCCGCGCCACGATCCGCGCGCTCGTCGGTCGGCTCGGCGCGCCGGACCTGGCCGCCACCGAGGCGCTCGGGCTTCTGCCGCCTCCGCTGTCGATGCCCCTGGCCGCGGCGTCCGCCGATTGGGAAACCGGACCGCGCGACCCCGCGGCGGAGCCCGAGGAGACCGCGCCGACCCGGACGCACCGGGCCGCGGCGGCCCTGCGCCGCGCCAACGCGCACGCCGCCTATGCCTCGGTCGAAGGCACCCACGAAGCCGCGCTCGACGCCGCGCTCGCGGTGGTCGAGGCCGAGCTCGCGGCGATCGAGATCCGCTGCGCCGCGCAGGCCGAGGCGCTGAAGCGGCTCCGGCTCTATGCCAACGACGCCGCGACCCGGGCGCTGGCGACCAAGGGGCTGGTCGGGGACGCCGAGATCCTCGCCGATCACCGCGTGGTCGATCGCGACCCGGCCCGGGCGGGCGCCTGTCACGCCTGACGGGATACCACTCAGCCGAGAGGCCCGCCGCCGTTTCGTCCCCCGGACGAAGCGGCGTTCGGCGTTAGGCGGTCCTCGCGTCGCGGCCAGGGATCCGGAACCCGCCGCGGCACCCCGCGTTTGCCCCCCAGCAAGCAAGGGAGAGCACCGATGGCGGAACTGACCCTCACTCACGACCATATCCGCGCGACGACCGTGAACGGCACCGATGTCTTCAACGCCGAGGGCAAGCATATCGGCCATATCGACGACATCGTGCTGTCGAAGCGATCGGGCAATGCGATCTACGCGATCCTGTCCTTCGGCGGCTTCCTCGGCCTCGGGGAGAGGTATCACCCGCTGCCCTGGCAGAGCCTCCACTATGACGAGGGGCTCGGTGGCTACGTGGTGAACGTCACGCGCGAGCAGCTGGAGGGCGCGCCGAGCTACCAGCGCGGCAGCGATCCCGACTGGAACGATCCGGATTTCGACAAGCGGATCGCGGGCTACTACGGCTTCCCCTACCTCTGAGCGCCCGGGACGGACCCCGCGAGGGTCCGTCCCGTCGGCGATTCAGGCGATATGCGCGAGGCGGCGGGGATCGATCCCGCCGTCATGGCTCGACCGGCGGCGCAGCGTCAGCGGGATGAGCGCGGGGGCACAAGGCTTCGGCGCCTCGTCGAACTCGGGCAACAGCGAGGTGATACGCTCGGCGAGCGCGTCTCCGGTCGCATCCAGATCCGCCTCGAAATGCGTCAGCACATGGCCGAGCGAGGCGTTGTCGATCACCGGCGAAGCGCTGACGAGCCCGATATCGACGCCCGGACGGATGCCGAGCGCGCCGAGATCGGCGTAAAGCGCGGCCGCGATGCTCTCGTGGCCGGCGAGCACCGCCGTCGGCCGGCGGGACGAGGCGAAGAGCGCCCAGCCCTCGTCGGTCAGGCGCCCTTCCGGATCGGCCCGGATCACCCGCACGGATTCGGGGCCGAGGCCGTAGCGCATCGCCTCGGTCCGGAACGCGGCCGCGAGCATGACCTCGTAGCTCATTTCCGTGGCGCTCAGGACCAGCGCGAGATCGCGATGGCCGGCGCGCAGGAACATGCGCGCCGCCTCGGAGGCGGCGGCCTCGTGGTCGAAATCCACCCAGTTCCCGAGATCGTAGCGCCCGCCCCGGCCGAGCGAGACATGCTCGACCCCCGCCGCGCGCAGGTAGTCGAGGCGCGGGTCATCCTCGCGCGTCTGGTTGATGATCACCGCGTCGGCCAGCCGGCGCGACACGATGCGGCGCAGGTTCTCGAGCGGATCCTCCTCGGGCCCGCGAAACAGCACGATGAGATCGAGCTCGCTGCGGAGCAGGCGGCGCCGGCATCCCTCGAGCACCCTGAAGAAGCCGCTGTCGGCCTGGCCGCCGATCCCGCTCGCGGGCAGGATGGCCGCGACGATGCCGGTGCGGCCCTTGCGCAGGCTGCGCCCGGACTGGTCCGGGACATAGCCGCAGCGCGCGGCGGCTTCCTTGACCCGCGCGCGGGTCATCTCGTTGACGTCTGGTCGGTCGTTCAAGGCGCGGGAGACCGTCCCGATGGACAGGTTCAGCTCTCGCGCGAGCGTGCGAATACCCATGCGTTTCTTCCCCGAGGTCGGCCGGATCGTGTCCGGCATCGTTTTTGTATGTCCTAAGGTATGGATGATCCGGGGGTCGGACGCAATCACTTGTCCCGGGATCGCGGGATTTACGCCCAACCAGTTCCTGTCACGCCGAAGTAACGCGCGACGTGGTTTCCTTGATTCAAGAACCAAGGAGACGACCGCATGATCAGGAATCAGGGTTACGGGGCAAGGTCCGAACGACCGCCCGGCCCGCGCGTCGCGCCCGGCTAGGGCCGGCCTCCCCGCTTCGAATTCCCCTCGCTCGATCACCGGGCGACCCGCGCGCCGTCCGGCGCGCGCGCGGACGCTTTATCTCATGGAGAGTACTCCCTTGTTCGACATCAACGCCAAACAGCCCGACCGCGCGACGATCGAGGTCGCCGACTACATCGAATTCGGCCGGATCGTCGCCGAATGGGCGCGCGATCCCGCGTCCCGGCCGACCTCCCCGGCCGAGCTGCGCCGCCAGCTCACCGGCGTCGCGGTCGTGCCGCGGCGGATCGAGACCCTCGCCTTCGTCCAGAACGACGCCACGACGCTCTATATCCGCCTGCCCGACGCGGACCAGATCGGCGAGACGATGGAGGCGCTGCGTGACGATTGCTCCGGCCGGCTGTGCAACATGCCCTATTTCTACCGCGACTACTTCGATCCCGGCTTCGGCCCGGTGATGTCTTCCTTCGAAACCTTCCTCGCCCGCCTTGGCGACGGCGTCGCCTCGGAGAGCTGAGCGGGCGGTGGGGGGCCCCGCCCCGGCCCGAGCCGGCGGTCACGAAGCGGCGATCGCCGGCCGCGCCGCCGCGCGGGGCGCTTGACCTTCCCGCGCCGGAAACTCCTAGCAGGATATCCTGACACGGATATCCAGAGGGAGCCCCCGACATGAGAACCCTGCTCGCGACCGCAGCCCCGGTCCTTCTGCTCGCCGCGCTGGCCGGCCCCGGCCTCGCCCAGGAGATGGACCACTCCGGCCATGGGGGCATGTCGATGGAGACCGACTCGGGCGCCGATTCGACGGCGGCCTTCGAGGCGGCGGCGGCGAAGATGCACCAGGACATGGCGATCGACTACACCGGCGACGCCGACGTCGATTTCGTCCGGGGCATGATCCCGCACCATCAGGCGGCGATCGACATGGCCAAGGTCGAGCTCGACTACGGCTCCGATCCCGAGATCCGCGCGCTGGCCGAGGCGATCATCACCGCGCAGGAGAAGGAGATCGCCGAGATGCGGGCCTGGCTCGCCGCGCACGGCGGCTGAGGGGAAGCCCGCGCACCCGCTGCCCCGGGCTCGACCCGGGGCCTCGACGCCATGCCTGCGCGGGACCGCCCCGGCGTCAGCCGTCCCCGCCCGCGCCGCCATAGAGCGGCATCGCGTCGAGGCGCGCGTTGATCTCCGCGATCATCGCCTGATAGGCCGGGCTTTCCACGCCGCCGAACCGCGCGCGGAACTCCGCCTCGGGCAGGCCGGTCGGCAGGCCCTCGAGCGGGGGCAGCACATCGGCCTCGCTGTCGATCCGTGCGATCAGCGCCGCGCGCCCCTCAGGCGGCGTGCCGAGCACCAGCTCGGCGAAGCGGGCCCCGGCGAGATCGGCCGCCATGTCGTCGAAGCTGAAGCCCGAGCCGCCTTCGTTGGTATCGAGCAGCTCCTTGAACTCGCCCATGCCGAAGGCGACCTCGCCGCTCCGCGCCGCGTAGATCCCAGCCGAGACCACGAAATGCCGCTTCAGGTCGTCGCGGCCGCCGAGCGTCGTGCGCTCGCAGTGGTTGTTGCCCTGCATCGCAGGCGAGAGATAGGCGCCGACCGCGGGGCCGAGCGCCGATTCGCCGCAATAGAGCGTCAGCGCCAACAGCGCCGCCTTCATGTCCCCGGGCCCCTCGGCCCGCGCGACGACGTGGCGCAGATAGGGCACGAACGAGCCCCGCCGCGGCAGCGCGCGCTGCCGCCCGCCGGCGCGGTCGAGGAACCACAGATGCGCGTAGACCCGCTCGACGTCGGTCTCGCCCGCGAAGCCGCGGACCCGCTCCTTCACCCGGGCGAACAGCACCTCGCGGTCGAAGTCGCTCATCGCGTAGGAGACCGTGACCCGCTCCGGATCGATCTCCAGGCGGGTGATCGCGCCGAGCGCGATCTTCCCCAGCCCCGGACCGAGCGCGCGGTCGATCGCCGCCGCGATCCCCCATCGCACCAGCGCCGGCGGCAGGGGCAGGTAGCCGAGCGCCGCGTGCTCGATCCTGAGCCCCTCGTCGGAGGCGGCGACGGTGAGGCTCGGGTTCAGCCAGAGCGGCCCGGGCAGCAGCGGCGCCCCGACCGAGCCGCGCAGGGTCAGCGCATCGCCGTCGACCCCCGCCTCGGCGCGGAACCCGCGCTGGATCCGTTCGCCCGAGGTCAGGAGCGCGCGGATCTGCGCGAGCGGCAGGGTGATCTCGCCGGTCGCCGCCTCGGCGTCCATCACGTCGCGCAGCGTCGTGACGAGATCGCGCGTGGCCCCGGCGGTCGCGGCGTCCGGCGCGGCGCGGGGCGGCAGCGCGGGCCCGAGCTGCACGGCGAGACCGAGGATCAGCACCACCGAAAGCACGCAGGCGAGGAGGCCGCCGCGGAGCGCCCTCATTCCGCGGGCCTCCCCGCCAAGCCTTGTCCCGCCTCGCCGCGCGGTCTCATCGCCCGCCCCCCGCATGCTGTGCGTCGATCAACGCAGTCGCGAATCTCGTAGCGCATTCTCAATTCCGAGGCGATATGCCCGCGCGCCGCGCCGGGTCTCACGCCTTGCGCATGAAGGCGCAGCGATCGGGCTTGATGTCGATCAGCGGCGTGCCGTCGAGGCAGTCAAGGCCCCGGACGACGAGCGTGCCCGCCTCGATCCCGACCAGCCGGACCCGCGAGAGGGCGATCGGGTTCGGCCGCGCCGGAGAGCGCAGCGCGAAGGTGCCCCGCGGCCCGGCGATATGCGTCGGCGTCTGCGTGAGCAGATCGCGCCGCGCGCGGTCCATCCAGTAGAGGAGCTCGATCTCCTCGAACCGCTCGAGCCCGGCCAGCGCCGGGCGCCAGGGGGCGAAGACCTCCACGCGGCATTCCGGCCCGTCCAGCGCGCCCTGGCGCGGACAGTCGCCGCGCGCGGTCCAGGGCGTGCGCAGCCGGCCGATGAAGCCGACATGCGCGTCCTCGGGTGGCGCGCCATCGGCGACGATCTCGCCCGGCCGCGGCGCGTCGGTCATCCGAGCCCCATGAGCGCGGCGACATCGTCCCAGGCGCCCGGCGCCGCCGCGATCACCCGGTCGGGCTTCGAGAAATCCCCGTCGGCGCGGAACTTCGCCGTCCTGCCCCCCGCCTCGCGCACGATGAGCAGCCCCGCGAGGCAGTCCCAGGCGTTCATGTATTCCGAGACGATGCCCGCGAGCCGCCCGGCCGCGACATAGGCGAGCATCAGCGCGCCCGAGCCGTTGTTGAACAGGACCCCGCCCGCCGCCGTCAGCCCGCGCACGATCTCGGCGGTGCGCGCGGGCTCGCTGTACTGGCTCGCCCCGACGCCGGTCGTGGCGTTGCGCAGCGTGACGTCGTCCGGGATCACCAGCGGCGCCCCGTTCAGGAGCGCGCCGCCGCCCGCGACGGCGGCGAAATCCTCGCCATGGGTCGGGACCGCGATCACGCCGATCACCGGGGCGCCGTCGCGCAGCACGCAGATCGCGGTGCACCAGCTCGGCATTCCGTGCAGATAGGGCGAGGTGCCGTCGATCGGGTCGATGACCCAGGTGAAGCCCGAGGTGCCGGGCGTGAAGCCGTATTCCTCGCCGATGAAGCCGTCGCCCGGGAAGTCGCGCGCGACCTCGTCGCGGATCTGGCGCTCGACCGAGCGGTCGGCCTCGGAGACGATGTCCTGCAGGCTCGCCTTCGACTCGACGACGAGATCGGCCCGGCTCTGCCAGTAGACGCGCGCCAGCGCGCCGGCGCGCGCGCCGATCTCGCGGGCTTGCGCGTAGCGCTCGGTCAGGGCCTCGTCCATTCTTGCCTCCGGGGTCACGGCGCGCAGCGGCGCGGGCGATCGTAACGGGGCCGCGCCATCTCCGCGAGCCCTCCATGGCTCCCGGGAGCGGCGGCGGATCCGCCTTTCGCCCGGGACGCTTCACGATCCCGCCGGGCGCGTCAATCCGGCTCAGCGCTGGCGGCGGAGATAGACGTAATAGGCGCCGCCGCCGCCGTGCCTGCGATGGGCGGGCGCGACCTGGAGCACCACCCGGGACCCGAGCGGCGGGCCGGAGAGCCAGTGCGGGACGTTGTGGCGCAGGATCCCGTGGCGTTGCGGGAAATAATCCTCGTCCGGCGGGCGCCCCTTGCCGGTGATCACCAGGACCAGCCGCAGCCCCGAGGCATGCGCGCCGAGGATGAAGGAGGTCAGGGCCGCGTGGGCCCGGTCGGCCGTCATCCCGTGCAGGTCGAGCCGGGCCTCCGGGTCCATCCGGCCGCGGCGCAGGCTGTCGAAGCGGCGGCGATCCATGTGCGGATGCGCCTGCGCCAGCGCCACGTGGGGATCGGGGGCGAGGTCGAGCGAGACGCGGGGCTCGGCCTGGGCCAGGCGCCGGGCGAGCCGCGCGCCGAGCCGCGCCGCGGGGGCCGGGGTGGCGCTCGCGATCGGGGGCTCGGCGGCCGGCCCGTCCGGTTCGGCCGGCACGGCCGCGCCGAGCGCCGCGGCGCTCGTCGAGGCATGAAGCGGGTGGGCGCTGTCCGCGACCTGTTGCCACAGGGCGCGTTCGCTTTCGCTCAGCTGGCGGCGTTTGCGCCCCACCGACGCCGCCGGGTCAGCCGCCGGTCGCGGTCAGGAGCCAGTTCGGATTGTCCGCGCTCATCACCCGGCTGAAGGTCCAGATGTCGCGCTGCCGGCGCAGCTCGCCCGGCGCGCCCTCGACGATCCGGCCCTCGGCGTCGCGCACCACCGAATTGAGCTCCCCGAGGAAGCGCATGGTGATCTCGCCCTCGCCCGTCGCCGGGTCGAACCGCGCGTCGGCGAGCTTCACCTCGCTCACGCCCTGGAAGCTCGCGTCGACCACGTAGCCCTTGGCCTCGCGCGCCTTGATCGCCGCCTCGAAGGTCTCGAACACGTCCGGCGCCAGGAACTGGCGCAGCGTGTCGAGATCGCCCTTCTCATAGGCCATCACAAGCATTTCATAGGCTTGCCGGGCACCATGGGTGAATTGCGCCACGGTGAAGGCACGGTCGACGCGCTTCATCTCGGCGAGCGCCTTGCCTGCGTCGCTCTCGGGTTCGATGAAGTCGGAGATGTCGCGATCCGGCCCGCCACCCTCGATCACGTCGAAGGCCGGGCGGTCGCGCCGCGCCGGCTGCGGCAGGGGTTCGGTCGGCTTCTCGTAGCCCTCGCGCGTGCCGAGCACGCTGCGCAGGCGGAGCACGAGAAACAGCGCGATCGCCGCGAGGATAATGATCTGGATCATCTGAGAACCCATCGGTGCGACGGACCTTTCCTTCATTTGACCGCCGCGGCCGATGGCGCTGGCGACCTTCCGACCTTATGTAAGGATTGCCGCCCCCCGAGTCCACCGGAGGGCCGGATCAACACGCGCCTCGCCGGACGGAGTCCATGCCCCTTCTGCTTCTGATCGTCTGCCTGCCGCTCATCGAGATCGCGCTCTTCGTTCAGATCGGCGGCGCGATCGGCCTCTGGCCGACGCTTGCGCTCGTGATCGCCTCGAGCCTCGGCGGACTCGCCGTGATGCGCGGCCAGGGCGCCCAGTCGCTGATGCGGCTGCGCGAGAGCGTCGAGACCGGCGGCGACCCGACCGGCCCGCTCGCGCATGGCGCGCTCATCATGATCGCGGGCATCCTGCTCTTCGTCCCGGGCTTCTTCACCTCGGCCTGCGGCATCCTGCTCCTGATCCCGCCGATCCGGCGCTGGATCATCCGCAAGGGCGGCGCGGGACGGATGACGCTGCGGACCACCGGCTTCGGCCGCGGGCCCGGCCGCCGGCCGGAGGGGCCGCGGCCCGGTCCCTCGGCGCCGCCGGGCACGATCGAGGCGGATTACGAGGTGGTGGAGGAACGCGACGCCGGCGAGGGCGGGACGCCGCCGCGCGGCCATTCTGGCTGGACCCGCCCGCACTGACCGCCCCGGCCCCGGCCCTGGCATCGATCGGCGCCTTCCCCTCCTCCCGCGCGTTGTGACGGCGCGGCGGGCGTGATAGACCGCCGCGCAAAGGATTATCCCGCGGGAGAGAAAGGATTATCATGGCCGAGGAAAACGGCACCCAGACCACCGCGGCCCAGCCGCGGCTCAACATCCTGACCCAGTACGTGCGCGACCTCTCGTTCGAGAACATCGCCGCCCAGAAGGGCGTCGCCTCGCCCGAGGCGCAGCCGGAGATTTCGCTCAAGGTCAACGTCGAGGCGAATTCGCGCGGCGAGGACCGCTACGAGGTGACGATCAAGCTCGAGGTGCGGAGCGCGATCAAGGACGCGCCGATCTTCATCGCCGAGCTCGATTACGCCGGGCTGTTCCTGATCCAGAACGTGCCCCAGGACCAGATGCATCCGCTGATGATGATCGAATGCCCGCGGCTGATCTTCCCCTTCGCGCGGCGGATCATCTCGGACGTGACGCGCGACGGCGGCTTCCCGCCGCTCAATCTCGAGCCGATCGACTTCCTCGGCCTCTACCGCGCCGAGCTCGCGCGGCGCCAGGCGGCGCAGACCGCCCCGGCCCAGGCCTGATCCGACGACTCTGATCCCGCGGCGCTCAGCCGGCGCGGGACCAGAGCGCCGCCGCGCCCAGCTCCGCGACGAAGGCCGCGTGCGCGGCGCGCTCGGCCTCGGTCAGCCGGGGCGCGAGCGGCCGGGGCCGCGGCGGCGGCGCATAGGCCGCGGCGACCGCCTCGCCCGCGGCGAGGCCGCCGACGGTCAGCACCAGATCGGGCTGCCGCCCGCCGACGAGCTCGAGATAGACCTCGGCGAGCAGCTCGGAATCGAGCAGCGCCCCGTGCTTCTCGCGCGCCGAATTGTCGACGCCGAAGCGGCGGCAGAGCGCGTCGAGCGTGTTTTGCGCGCCCGGGAATCGCCGCCGCGCCAGATCGAGCGAGTCGACCGCGCGGGCGAACGGAATCTCGGGCAGCCTGGCCCAGCGCAGCTCGGCGTTCAGGAATTTGATGTCGAAGGCGGCGTTGTGGATCACGAGCCGCGCGTCGCCGATGAAGGCGAGGAACTCCGCCGCGATCCTGGCGAAGACCGGCTTGTCCGACAGGAACTCGGTGCTGAGCCCATGGACCGCGAAGGCCTCGGCCGGCATGTCCCGCTCCGGGTTCACGTAGACGTGATAGCTGCGGCCGGTCGGCAGATGGTTCAGGAGCTCGACGCCGCCGATCTCGACGATCCGGTCGCCGGCCTCGGGATCGAAGCCGGTGGTTTCGGTGTCGAGGACGATTTCACGCATTCCGGGCTCCGGTGAGGTCGCTCACCAGTTTCTGGACCGCCGCGCGCGCCGCATCAAGGCCGGCCGAGGTGTCGATCAGGTGATCCGCCCGCGCCCGCTTCTCGGCGTCGGGGGTCTGGCGGGCGAGCAGCCGGTCGAAATCGGCCTCGGTCATGCCCGGCCGCGCGAGCACCCGGGCGCGCTGGACCTCCGCGGGGGCGGTGACGACCAGCACCGCGTCGAGCCAGGCATCCGCGCCGGTCTCGTAGAGCAGCGGGATGTCACAGACCACCAGCGACGCGGCGCGGTGCGCGGCGAGGAAGGCGGCGCGGTCCGCCGCGACCAGCGGATGCACCGCGGCCTCGATCCGGTCGAGCAGCGCGGGGTCGGCGGCGATCGCGGCGCGCAGCGCCGCGCGGTCGATCGCGCCCTCGCTGGTCACCGCCTCCGGCGCGAGCCTGGCGAGCGCCGGCGCGCCGGCGCCGCCCGGGCCGTAGATCCCGTGCACCGCCGCGTCGGCGTCCCAGACCGGCACGCCCGCGGCGCGGAACATCCCGGCCGTGGTCGACTTGCCCATTCCGATCGAGCCGGTCAGCCCGAGCACGAAGGGCCCCGGCCCCGGCGTCACTCCGCGAGCACCGCGGCGCGCAGATCGGCGTCGACCCGCGGCTTGGTCCCGAACCAGCGCTCGAACCCGGGCACCGCCTGATGCAGCAGCATCCCGAGCCCGTCGACGGTGCGCAGGCCGCGCGCGGCCGCGGCGGCGAGGAGCGGCGTGACCAGCGGCTGATAGACGATGTCATTGACCAGCGCCCCCGGCGGCGCCGCGTCGAGCCGGACGTCGAGCGGCGGCTGGCCGACCATCCCGAGCGCCGAGGTGTTGACGATCGTCGCGGCGCCGTCGGCCGCCGCGGAGGCTTCGTCCCATGCGACCACGGTGATCGGCCCGCCGAGACCCTCGGCGAGCTGCTCGGCGCGCGCGCGCGTCCGGTTCGCGAGCCGCACCTCCGGCGCGCCCGCGTCGATCAGCGCGGCGATCACCGCCCGCGCCGCGCCGCCGGCGCCCAGGACCAGCGCCGGCCCGGCCGCGGCCGTCCAGCCCGGCGCATCCTGCCGCAGGCTCTCGATGAACCCGTAGCCGTCCGTATTGTCGGCGTGAAAGCCGCCGTCGGGCAGGAAGGTCAGCGTGTTCGCCGCGCCGACCCGCGCGGCGATCGGGCTCACCTCGCGCGCCGCGGCCAGCGCCGCCTCCTTGTGCGGGATCGTGACGTTAACGCCCCGGAAGCCGAGGCCGGGCAGCGCCGCGAGCCCGGACAGGAACTCCTCGGGCGCGAGGCCGATCGGCACGTAATAGCCGTCGATCCCGTGGCGCCGCAGCCAATGGCCGTGCAGCCGCGGGGAGCGCGAGTGTCCGACCGGCCAGCCGATCACGCCCGCGAGGGGGGGGCGCCGGGTCATGCGAAGAACGTCATTCGATCAGCATCCCTCTCGTGCGCAGGAAGCCAAGCACCTCGAGCAGCGGCAGCCCGAGGATGGTGAAATAGTCGCCCTGGACGTGCGAGAACAGCTGGGCGCCCTCGGCCTCCAGCCGATAGGCGCCCACCGTCGAGAGCAGATCCGCGCCGTGGCGGTCGAGGTAATCCGCGAGGAAGGCGTCCGAGAACGGCCGCGTCCGGAGCACGGCGCGGCCGATATGGCGCCAGACCGGCGCCGCGTTCTCGTAGATCACCGCCGCGGACAGGAGCTCGTGATCCCGGCCGCGGAGAAAGGCGAGCTGCTCCCCGGCCTCGGCGACCGTGGAGGGCTTGTCGAAGAGCCGCCCCTCGCAGACCAGCACCTGGTCGGCGCCGAGCACGCGCAGGCCCGGCGCGCGGCCCGCGACCCGGCGCGCCTTGAATTCGGCGAGCGCGTCGGCGACGTCGCGCGGCGCGGCGCCATCTTCCGCCATCGCCTGCTTGATCGCCGCCTCGTCCACCGCGGCCGGCAGCACCTCGACCGCCACGCCCGCCGCGCGCAGCATCGCGGCCCGCGCTTCCGAGCGCGAGGCGAGAATCAGCGGCGCCTGAGAGGCATCGGACATCGGCGAAAACGGGCTCCGGATGGCTTGGCGCCTTCTTATCCCGGAAAGAAACGAGCGCAAGGGGCGCGTTCCCCGAGTCCCGCCCGCGGATTCCCGGGGAGCGTTCTGGGGATAACCCGGGAATTTCGCGGGGAGCACCCCGGGAGAGCGGGGACAGACGGCGATCATCCCCGCTCGCCATCGCGCGATCCACCGACAAGCGGCGCTGTGCGTTAACTTTTCCCGGTTTTGGGATAACTCGCGAAGCCCCTTCGCCCAAGCCGCCAGACGCGGCCTTCGCGACCGGTCATTTACCGCGGGTTCCCATCAGAACTCATTGATACCAAAACGTATTTTTCAATGGTACTCAACTTTTGGTTGAATTTTTCCCGGGGCCTCGTTTTTCCCGATCCTGTGGAAAACTATGTGGGAAAAGAATCCCGAATGTTAATCCCCAGGATTCACGCCCCTATCCTCTTAATCCAATCTCAAGAATCCGGACCTTGAATCCGAGGACCGAAGCCCGGCTTGCGTCCCACCCGATCCCTGCTAGGACGAACGGACCTCGACCCGAAAGGCTGGCCCATGCGCGACCTGCTCATCGCGATCTACCCCTGGACGAAGGCCTTTCACGTCATCGCGGTCATCACCTGGATGGCCGGGCTCTTCTACCTGCCCCGGCTCTACGTCTATCACGCGGAGCGCGGGAAACCGGGCGGCGAACTCTCCGAAACCCTCAAGATCATGGAGACGAAGCTCCTGAAATATATCATGAATCCGGCGATGATCGCAAGCTGGACCCTCGGGCTCCTGCTCGTCCTGACACCGGGGGTGGTTGATTGGAGCGCCGGCTGGTTCTATATGAAGCTCGTCTCCGTCCTCGTCCTGAGCTGGCTTCAAGGCTGGCTCGCCGCGCGGGGCCGGGATTTCGCCGCCGATCGAAATACAGTGAGCGGCCGGACCTACCGATTGATGAACGAAGTGCCTACCATCGCGCTTGTCGTCATCGTCATCATGGTCATTGTACGGCCATTCTGATCTTTCCGGGTTTGACAGCCCGCGGTGATTGTGCAATGGGAAGAAAAACGGTCGCGGTTCACGGCTGGCCATTTTCCCCGGATTTCCCCCTACCCACCCCATCAAGGACGTTCGACTGCTCCGATGGATTTATCCACTGATTTCCAGCAGCTTTCCCTTGCCGAGCTGAAGGCCAAGAGCCCCGCCGACCTTTTGACGCTGGCCGAGGAGCTCGAGATCGAGAACGCCTCGAACATGCGCAAGGGCGACATGATGTTCGCCATCCTCAAGGACATGGCGGCCCAGGGCGTCGAGATTTCCGGCGACGGCGTTCTCGAGGTGCTGCAGGACGGCTTCGGCTTCCTGCGCTCGCCCGAGGCGAATTATCTCGCCGGTCCGGACGACATCTATGTCAGCCCGAACCAGATCCGCAAATTCTCGCTCCGCACCGGTGACACGGTCGAGGGCGTGATCCGCGCGCCGAAGGAGGGCGAGCGGTATTTCGGCCTGGTGAAGGTCTCGAAGATCAACTTCGAGGATCCGGAGAAGGCGCGGCACAAGGTCCATTTCGACAACCTGACGCCGCTCTATCCCGACGAGCGCATCAAGCTCGAGCTCGAGGATCCGACGATCAAGGATCGCACGGCGCGGATCATCGATCTGGTCGCCCCGATCGGCAAGGGCCAGCGCGGCCTGATCGTCGCGCCGCCCCGCTCGGGCAAGACGGTGATCCTGCAGAACATCGCCGCCTCGATCGAAAAGAACCATCCCGAGTGCTATCTGATCGTGCTGCTCGTCGACGAGCGGCCCGAGGAAGTCACCGACATGCAGCGCTCGGTGAAGGGCGAGGTGATCGCCTCGACCTTCGACGAACCCGCGACGCGCCACGTCGCCGTCGCCGAAATGGTAATTGAGAAGGCCAAGCGCTTGGTCGAGCACAAGCGCGACGTGGTGATCCTGCTCGATTCGATTACCCGCCTCGGCCGCGCCTACAACACCGTGGTGCCGAGCTCGGGCAAGGTGCTGACCGGCGGCGTCGACGCCAACGCGCTGCAGCGGCCGAAGCGCTTCTTCGGCGCGGCGCGCAACATCGAAGAAGGTGGCTCGCTCACCATCATCGCCACCGCGCTGATCGACACCGGCAGCCGGATGGACGAGGTGATCTTCGAGGAGTTCAAGGGCACCGGCAACTCGGAGATCGTGCTCGACCGCAAGATCGCCGACAAGCGCGTCTTCCCGGCGATCGACATCCTCAAGTCGGGTACCCGCAAGGAAGAACTCCTGGTCGACAAGACCGATCTTACGAAGATGTTCATCCTGCGGCGTATTCTCAATCCGATGGGCACGACGGACGCGATCGAGTTCTTGATCGGAAAGCTGAAGCAGACGAAGTCGAATTCCGAATTCTTCGACTCGATGAACAGCTGAGGATTCATTACTTAGGGTTTACTTGACCGGATGACCGATACCATCTTCGCCCAGGCCTCCGCCAAGGGGCGGGCCGGCGTCGCGGTCATCCGGATCTCCGGCCCGGACGCGTTCGCGACGCTGGAGGCCCTGTGCGGCCCCCGGCCCCCCGAGCGGCTCGCGAGCCTGCGGGCGATCCGCGCCGAGGACAGCGAGGAGATCGACCGGGCGCTGGTGCTCTGCTTCCCCGGTCCGCGCAGCTTCACTGGCGAGGATGTCGCCGAGCTGCAGATCCACGGCGGGCCGGCGGTCGCGGCCGCCGTGCTCGACCTGCTTGCCCGGCGCCCCGCCCTCCGTCTCGCCGAACCCGGCGAATTCACCCGACGCGCGTTGATGAACGGGCGGCTCGACCTTGCCCAGGTCGAAGGTCTCGGCGACCTCCTCGCGGCGGAGACCGAGGCCCAGAGGCGTCAGGCCGCCCGGCTGATGTCCGGCGCGCTGTCGGGGCAGGCGGCGCGATGGCGCGCCGCGCTGCTGCGCGCCCTCGCCTTCGTCGAGGCTTCGATCGATTTCGTCGACGACGCGGTGCCGGATGACGTGCTCGCGAGCGTCGCGACGGATCTCGACGCGCTGACCGAGGATCTCCGCCGGGCGCTGGCCGGCGCCGGGATCGCCGAGCGACTGCGCGAGGGATTCGAGGTGGCGCTGGTCGGCGCGCCGAACGTCGGCAAATCGACGCTTCTGAACGCGCTCGCCGGTCGCGACGCGGCGATCACCTCGGAGGTCGCGGGCACGACGCGCGATGTGATCGAGGTGCGTGTGGACCTCGGTGGTCTGCCGGTGACCTTGCTCGACATGGCGGGCCTGCGGGAGACCGAGGACCAGGTCGAGCGGATCGGTGTCGATCGCGCGCGGGCCCGCGCCGAGCACGCGGACCTGCGGCTGTTCCTGGTGGAGCGGTCGGAGGATGCGCGCGCCTTGGCGATCGCGCCGCGGCCCGGGGATCTCGTGGCGCGGGCGAAGTCGGATCTGGGCGACGGCGGCGACGGGCTAGCCGTCTCGGGACGGACGGGCGCCGGTATCCCGGATCTGCTCGCCGCGATGGCGGCCGAGCTTGAGACGCGGGCGGCGCGGTCTTCCGGGCTGTCGCACCGGCGGCAGGCGGAGGCGGTGGAACGGGCCGTCGGCGCGGTAGAGCGGGGACGGGAGCTGCTGATCGCGGAGCGGCCCGAGATCGCGGCGGTGGAACTCCGCGCCGCGGTGATGGCGCTTGATTTTCTGGTCGGAAAGGTGGATGTCGAGGCCATCCTCGACGTAGTTTTCCAGAGCTTCTGCCTCGGCAAATAGGGAATTGTTTCACGTGAAACACGCCGATTTCGATGTGATCGTGGTCGGTGGCGGCCACGCGGGAACCGAGGCCGTGCTCTCGGCCCAGCGGATGGGCGCGCGCGCTGTCCTGGTCACCCATCGCTTTGATCGCCTTGGCGAAATGTCGTGCAATCCGGCGATCGGCGGTGTCGGCAAGGGGCATATCGTCCGGGAGATCGACGCTCTGGACGGCCTCATGGGATGGGCGGCGGACCAGGCCGGGATCCAGTACCGCTTGTTGAACCGGCGCAAGGGCCCCGCGGCGCAGGGACCCCGGACCCAGGCGGATCGCGCCCGCTATCGCGCGGCGGTCCAGTCGGCGTTTCGGCGGCTCGAAACGCCGGTGATCGAGGGCGAGGTGGTGGATCTGCGGGTGGAGCGCGGGCGCGTCTCCGGAGTCGTCCTCGCGGACGGCGCGGAAATCCGCGCGGTGGCTGTCGTTCTCACCACGGGGACGTTCCTGCGCGGGATGATCCACATCGGCGACGAACGCAGGCCGGCCGGCCGAGCGGGTGATCCGGCCGCGGCGCGCCTCGGCGCGCGCCTCGAGGCGCTGGATTTGCCGCTTGGCCGACTGAAAACCGGCACTCCGCCGCGTCTCGATGGGCGGACGATCGACTGGGGCAGAGTCGAGTCGCAGCCGGCCGACGAGGCGCCGGAGTTTCTGTCGTTCCTGACAGAGGGGGTCGTCTCGCGCCAGATCAGCTGCGGCATCACCCATACCAACGAATCCGCGCATGCGCTGATCCGAGAAAATCTGGGCCGGTCGGCGCTGTTTGGCGGCCATATCAACGGCGTTGGCCCGCGCTATTGCCCCTCCATCGAGGACAAGGTGGTTCGGTTCGCGGACAAGACCGCGCATCAGGTTTTCCTGGAGCCGGAGGGCCTGGACGATCCGACGGTCTATCCCAACGGCATCTCCACGTCGCTGCCGGCGGAGGTGCAGGAGGCGGTGGTCAGGTCGATGCAAGGCCTTGAAGATGCACGGATTCTTCGACCGGGCTATGCGATCGAGTACGATTACGTCGACCCTCGCGCGCTGACGCACCGGCTGGAGCTGAAGGCGCTGCCGGGGCTGTTTCTCGCCGGGCAGATCAATGGGACCACAGGCTATGAGGAGGCGGCGGGCCAGGGGCTGATCGCCGGGCTCAACGCGGCCGCCGCGGGAATCGGTGAGGGCCTCGTGCCGGCGCGGGAGACGGCGTTCGTCGGGGTGATGATCGATGACCTTGTGACGCGGGGCGTGACCGAACCCTATCGGATGTTCACGAGCCGGGCGGAATTCCGGCTCCAGCTCCGTGCCGATAACGCCGATCAGCGGTTGACGCCCGCAGGAATCGCCCTTGGATGTGTGTCGCAGGCGCGGCGGATCCGGTTCGAGGCGAAAATGGAGGCGCTGGACGCGGGTAGGGCTTTGTCGCGGAGCGTCCGCGTGACGCCGGGCGAGGCCGGGGCGCGGGGCATCCGCGTCAACCAGGACGGCGTTCGGCGTGATGTGCTGGAGCTTTTCGCGCTTCCGGACGCCGAAATCGGGGCGATCCGGGCCGCATTTCCCGAACTTGATGGAATCGCGGACCCCATCCTAACCCAATTGCGGCGTGAGGCGACCTATGCGCCCTATCTGGCGCGGCAGGATGGTGAAGCGGCGCAGCTGCGCCGCGACGAGGAGTTCGAACTGCCGGACGAGCTGAATTATGGCGGCATGCCGGGCCTGTCGAACGAGCTTCGCGGCAAGCTGGCTTTGGTCCGGCCGCGGACGTTGGGGCAGGCGGGCCGGATCGAGGGGATGACGCCGGCGGCGCTCACCCTGATCCTGATGCGGGCACGCCAGACGCGGGCCGCGTCGTGAGGGACAAGGTCATCCGGGACCTCGATGTTTCACGTGAAACATTGGAGCGGCTCGACACCTACGTGGGCCTGCTCGAAAAGTGGAACCCGCGGATCAATCTGGTGTCCCGCGCCAGTCTCGCCGAGGTCTGGACCCGCCACATCGCCGATTCCGCGCAGCTCTGGGCTCTACGCCCAGAAAACGCGGCGGTCTGGACCGATGTTGGCTCCGGCGGTGGGTTCCCCGGACTGGTGATCGCGATCCTCGCGGCGGAGGCGAAGCCGAATCTCGCCGTGCATCTCGTCGAAAGCGACACCCGGAAATGCGCTTTCCTGAGCACGGTGGTTCGCGAATGCGGGCTGTCCACCCACGTCCATCCGGAGCGCATAGAATCCGCGCATCCACCGCTGGCCGATGTCGTTTCGGCCAGAGCCCTCGCCGCTTTGCCTGATTTGCTGGCACTCGCGGAAAATCTCCGGAAGCCCGGAGGTATTTTCTTGTTTCCGAAGGGCGAGACGGTGCATAACGAAATCACCGACGCGAGCCGGTCCTGGCGCCTCGATTACCGTATTCACCCAAGCCGCACCGATGAGAAAGCGGCGATTGTTGAGATCGGAGCATTCGCCCGTGTCTGACAGGCCCAAAGCCCCGCATGTCCTGGCCATCGCCAACCAGAAGGGCGGCGTCGGCAAGACCACGACCGCGATCAATCTCGGGACCGCGCTGGCCGCGCTCGGCAAACGGGTCCTGCTGATCGACATCGATCCCCAAGGCAACGCCTCGACCGGGCTCGGCGTGCCCGCGGCCTCCCGGGGTCTGACGGCCTATGACTTCATCGTCGCCGAGACGCCCCGCGACTTCGCCGTCGCCACGATGGTGCCGGATCTCTACATCATTCCGGCCACCGCCGATCTGAGCTCGGCGGACGTCGATCTGGTAGGTGACCCACGGCGGCTCTACAAGATACAGGATGCGCTGGCGATGGCTGGCGCGATCCCGGAGCGGCTCGACTATGTGTTGATCGATTGCCCGCCGTCGCTCAACCTGCTGACGCTGAACGCGCTGGTCGCGGCGGATTCGGTGCTTGTTCCGCTGCAATGCGAGTTCTTCGCCCTCGAAGGGCTGTCGCAGCTGATGCGCACGGTGCAGTCGGTACGCGGATCGCTCAATCCCCGGTTGCGCATACAAGGGATTGTGTTGACCATGTATGACCGCCGCAACAACTTGTCGGGTCAGGTCGCCGCCGATGTGCGGGAGAACCTCGGGACGCTGGTTTACGAGACGGTGATCCCGCGCAACGTGCGGCTGAGCGAGGCGCCGTCGCACGCGGTGCCGGCGCTGATCTACGACTACACATCGAGCGGGGCGATCGCCTATCAGCGGCTGGCGGGCGAGGTTCTCGCACGGATGCGGGGCGGGCAGCAGGTCGTCGAGCCGGCATGACGGGAGGAATGATGGAAAAGAAGGGTCTGGGCCGGGGATTGTCCGCCTTGCTCGCCGATGTCGCGCCCGCGACGCGGAGTTTCGACGACGCGCCGACGCCCCCGCCGGCGGGGCAGCGGACGCTGCCGATCGAGCGGATCAAGCCCAATCCGAACCAGCCGCGGCGCGACTTCTCGGAGAAGGACCTGCAGGACCTGGCGTCCTCGATCCGCGAGAAGGGCGTGATCCAGCCCCTGATCCTCCGCCCGCATCCCTCCGAGCCCGAGATCTTCGAGATCGTCGCCGGCGAGCGGCGCTGGCGGGCGGCGCAGCTCGCGCAGGTGCATGAGCTGCCGGTCCTGGTGCGCGAGCTCGACGATACCGAGGTGCTCGAGCTCGCGATCATCGAGAACATCCAGCGCGAGGACCTGAACGCGATCGAGGAGGCGATGGGCTATCGCCAGCTGATGGATCGGTTCGGCCATACCCAGGAGCGTCTGGCCGAGGCGCTCGGCAAGAGCCGCAGCCATATCGCCAACCTGCTCCGGCTGCTGACGCTGCCCGAGGGGGTGCTCGATCATGTGCGCCATGGCCGCCTCTCCGCGGGGCATGCGCGGGCGCTCATCACGGCGGCGCATCCCGAGGCGCTGGCGCGGCAGGTGATCGAGAAGGATCTGTCGGTCCGCCAGACCGAGCAGCTGGCCCGCGCGGTCGCCGCCCCGGCCCAGCCTGGCGGGCCCGCGGGGCGGCCGGCGAAGGACGCCGATACGCGGGCGCTCGAGGAGGACCTGACGGCGAGCCTGCGGCTTCGGGTCTCGATCGAGCACAAGCCGGGCAAGCAGGCGGGCGAGGTGCGGATCCGCTATCGCAACCTCGAGGAACTGGACGGGCTCTGCCAGCTGCTCGCGACGAGCTGAGATGGAGGGAGGGCCCGGTGTTCCTCCCTCGACCATCTAAGATATTGTTAAACAAAGACTTTCCAGGATCGCGTTCAGCACCGGACGCCCTTTCGGCGTGACCCGTAGCCAGTGATCCTCGGTTTCGACGAAGCCGTCCGCGGCGAGCGTCCGCACCGTCGCGGGGTCGAGCGGCTGTCCGGCGAGCGCCTGGAAGCGCCGGGTGTCGATCCCCTCGGTGAGCCGAAGCCCCATGAGCAGCATCTCGACCGCGCGGTCGGTCGAGCCGACCGGTTCCCGCGCCGAAAGGCCGGTGCCCCCGGTCTCGACCGCGGCGAGCCAGGCTTCGGGGCTGAGCAGCGTCTCGGTCGCCCAGCGGGTGCCGTCCAGCGTCAGCCGTCCATGCGCCCCCGGCCCGACGCCGACATAATCGCCGGCGCGCCAGTATGTGAGGTTGTGCCGGCCCTCGGCGCCCGGCGCGGCGTGGTTCGAGGTCTCGTAGGCGGGCAGCCCGGCGGCGGCGCAGATCTCCTGCGTCGCGAAATAGAGGTCCGCCGCCAGCTCCTGGTCGGGCAGGCCGCGCAGCCGGCCGCGGGCGGCGAGGTCGCCGAAGCGGGTGCCGTCCTCGATCGTCAGCTGGTAGAGCGAGAGATGGTCGGCGGCGAGGCCGATCGCTTGGGCCAGCTCGGCCTGCCAGTCGGCGAGGGACTGGCCCTGGCGGGCGTAGATGAGATCGAAGCTCACCCGGGGGAAGGTCGCGCGGGCGAGGTCGAAGGCGCTGAGCGCCTCGGCGACCGAATGCAGCCGGCCGAGCGTCCTGAGGTCGCGGTCGTTGAGCGCCTGCAGCCCCATCGAGACGCGGTTGACCCCCGCGGCGCGGTAGCCGCGGAAGCGCTCGGCCTCGACCGAGGTCGGGTTCGCCTCGAGGGTGATCTCGGCCGCGGGGTCGAGCGACCAGCGCGCGGCGATCGTGTCGATCACGGCGGCGACCGTGGCGGGCGGCATCAGGCTCGGGGTACCGCCGCCGAAGAAGACGCTCGTCACCGTCCGGCCGGGGGTCTCGGCCGCGGCGGCCTCGAGCTCGCGAACCAGCGCGTCGCGCCAGCGATCCTGATCGATCCCGGCGCGGACATGGCTGTTGAAGTCGCAATAGGGGCATTTCGCGGCGCAGAACGGCCAGTGGACATAGACGCCGAACCCCCCGGCGCGCCAGTCCTCCGCCGCGGGGTGGAGCGCCGCGGCCGCCGGTCCGTCGGGCCGCGCCGCGCCGTCGCCGGACCGGGCCCCGGCATTCGCCGCGGCCTTGGCGCCGCGGGGGCCGAGCCGGAACCGGCCGCGGCGGGCCGGGGCATCCGCGGGGGCCGGCGCGCGCGAGATCCTGATCACCGGGCGGCTCCGCGGGTCACTTGGCCGGGGCGAGACAGGCGGCGACCAGCTTCTCGAGCGCGCGCGCCCGATGGCTGATCCGGTTCTTCTCCGCCATCTCCATCTCACCGAGCGTGATGGAATAGCCTTCGGGCTCGAAGATCGGATCGTAGCCATGGCCCTGCGCGCCGCGCATCGGCCAGACGCAGCGGCCTTCGATCCGGCCCTCGAACACCTCGTCATGGCCGTCCGGCCAGGCGAGGACCAGCGTCGAGAGGAAGCGCGCGGTGCGCGGCTCGGGCGCCCGGGCGGCCTCGAGCGCGTCGTGGGTGCGGGTCATCGCCAGCACGAAATCGCGGCCGTCCGGCGTCTCGGCCCAGTCCGCGGTGTGCACGCCCGGCGCGCCGCCGAGCGCGTCGACCGCGATGCCGCTGTCGTCGGCGAGCGCGGGCAGGCCGGTGGCGCCGGTCGCGGCATGCGCCTTGATCCGCGCGTTGCCGACGAAGGTCTCCTCGGTCTCGACCGGCTCGGGCAGGCCGAGCTCGCCCGCGGAGACCGCCTCGATCCCATAGGGCGCGAGCAGGGCGCGGATCTCCGCGAGCTTGCCCGCGTTATGGGTCGCGACGACGATCCGGGGCTCGGTCAGCCGGCGCGTCATGCGATCGCCGCCTTCTGCGCCGCGACGAGTTCGTCGATCCCCTTCTCGGCGAGGTCGAGCAGCACGCCGAGCTCGGCGCGCGAGAAGGTGGCGCCCTCGGCGCTGCCCTGCACCTCGATCAGACCGCGCTCGCCGGTCATCACGAAATTGCCGTCGGTCCCCGCGACGCTGTCCTCGGCGTAGTCGAGGTCGAGCACCGCCTGGCCGCCGTAGACGCCGCAGCTGACGGCGGCGACATGGGTGGTGATCGGGTCGGTCTTGATGTCGCCGGCCTTCAGGAGCTTGTTGACCGCGAGGCGCAGCGCGACCCAGCCGCCGGTGATCGAGGCGCAGCGCGTGCCGCCGTCGGCCTGGATCACGTCGCAGTCGACGGTGATCTGCCGCTCTCCGAGCGCGACGCGGTCGATGCCGGCGCGCAAGGAGCGGCCGATCAGCCGCTGGATCTCCTGCGTGCGCCCCGACTGCTTGCCCGCCGCCGCCTCGCGCCGGTTGCGCGAGGTCGTCGCGCGCGGCAGCATCCCGTATTCCGCCGTGACCCAGCCGAGGCCGGTCTTGCGCAGGAACGGGGGCACGTTCTCCTCGACGCTCGCGGTGCAGAGCACATGCGTGTCGCCCATGCGGATCAGGCAGGAGCCCTCCGCGTGCCGCGAGACACCGGTCTCGATGGTGACGGAGCGCAGCGCGTCGGTGGCGCGGCCGGAGGGACGCATGGCATTCTCCTTCGAGAGGTCGTGACCCGGCTCTGGCTTGCCGGATCGGGAACGGAGCCTCATATCCCCATGGCGGGGCCGCGTCCAGCGCCGGCGGGCGCCCGCGGCCGAGCGCGGAGGCGGCGCCGGCGGGTCGAAATCGGCCCGCGACGAATTGACCCCGGACCGCGTCGCCCCGTAGCTTGGACCGGCGCAGTCGAGGATGCCCGGTGTCCGCCAGCCCACCCCAGAAGTCTCCCCTGAGCCTGATGAGCGACCGCAGCCGCGAGGTCTTCCGCCGGCTGGTCGAGGCCTATCTCGAGACCGGCGAGCCGGTCGGCTCGCGCACCCTGTCGCGCTCGGTCTCCGAGAACGTGTCGCCGGCGACGATCCGGAACGTGATGCAGGATCTCGAGCTGCTCGGGCTGCTCGACAGCCCGCACGCCTCGGCGGGGCGGGTGCCGACCCAGATCGGGCTCCGGCTCTTCGTCGACGGCATCCTCGAGGTCGGCGACGTCGGGATCGCCGAGCGGGCCGAGATCGAGCGCGGCCTCGGGCGCAACGACGGCGACCTGCCGACGCTGCTCGACCGCGCCGGCGAGATGCTCTCGGGCCTCACCCATGGCGCGAGCCTGGTGCTGGCGCCCAAGGCCGAGGCGCCGATCCGGCACATCGAATTCGTGGCGCTCGGCCCGGACCGGGCGCTGGTCGTGCTCGTCACCGCCGATGGCCAGGTCGAGAACCGGGTCTTCGAGGCGCCGATCGGCCTCACGCCCTCGGCGATGAGGCAGGCGGCGAACTTCCTCAACGCGATCCTGCAGGGCCGGACCCTCGGCGAGATGCGCGGCGTGGTCGCCGCCGAGATCGCGCGGCGCCGCGCAGAACTCGACGCGCTGGCGGCGGATCTGGTCGAGGACGGCACCGCGGTCTGGGCGACCGACGGCGACGGCGCGCGCGACCGGCTGATCGTGCGCGGCCGCGCCAATTTGCTCGAGGGGACCGAGGACGCCGAGCAGCTCGAGCGCATCCGCGGCCTCTTCGACGATCTCGAGCGCAAGCGCGACCTCGCGCAGCTCCTGGAGCTCACCCAGGGCGGCGACGGGGTGCGGGTCTTCATCGGGTCCGAGAACAAGCTTTTTTCACTTTCCGGTTCCTCTCTCGTGGTCTCTCCCTATATGAATGCGGACCGCAAGATCATCGGCGCGGTGGGGGTCATCGGGCCGACGCGGCTCAACTACGGCCGGATCGTGCCGATCGTGGATTACACCGCCCAGTTGGTCGGCCGGCTGGTCTCGAGCCGGACCAAGGGCTAGGACGGAAGAAGATGGCGAAAGACAAGAACAAGCACGATCTCGAGGAGCAGTTCCTGGACGATCCGGAGAACCTGTTCGAGGAAGACGAGGAGGAGCCGAGCGCGGCGGCGGTCGAGGCCGACGAGAATTCCGCGCTTCGCGCCGAGATCGCCGAACTGAAGGACCGGCTGCTGCGTTCGCTCGCCGAGCAGGAGAACCTGCGCAAGCGCGCCGACCGCGAGCGCCGCGAGGCCGAGGTCTACGGCTCGACTCGCCTCGCCCGCGACCTTCTCGCCGTCCACGACAATTTCGACCGCGCGCTCGGCAATGTCACCGACGCGGTGCGCGAGGCGGCGCCCGGGCTGATCGAGGGCATCGAGCTCACCCAGCGCGGCCTGGTCGCGGCGTTCGAGAAGCACAAGATCGTCAAGATCAGCCCCGTGGCCGGCGACCGCTTCGACCCGAAGCTGCACCAGGCGATGTTCGAGGCCCCGGTGCCCGGCACCAAGGCCGGCGACATCATCCAGGTGATGGGCGAGGGGTTCATGATCGGCGACCGGCTGCTGCGTCCGGCGCAGGTCGGCGTCTCCTCCGGCGGCCCGGCGATCCCGCCCGTCCAGTAAGCGGTCCGCCCCGCCTCATGCGCCGCGCTGTCCCGGGCTCGACCCGGGACCTCGACCCCTTGGGTGCGACCGGCGCCTTCGGGGCCCCGGGTCAAGCCCGGGGAGGCGCCAGATGGCCGTGCCCCCGGCCGTCCAGCAGGCGCAGGGTGGGCGATTCCGCCCACCTTCCTCACCCCCGCCGGCGCCGGATCATCCAGGCGACCACGAGGCCGAGGATCAGGAGCGGCACCGCCACGGCCGCGACGAGGCCGAGGTGATGCCCGATCCAGGGCAGCAGCTTCGTGGCGTCGCGGCCGAAATTATAGGCGAGCACCGTCCAGAGCCCGACCCAGAGCGCCGCGCCGAGGGCGTTGGCCGCGAGAAACTTCGGCCAGGGCATGCCGGTAGTCCCGGCGACGAGCCCGTTGAGCTGCCGGAGCAGCACGATGAACCGCGCGATCACGACGATGATCGCGCCGCGGCGGCGCACGATATCCTCGGCCTTCGCGAGCGCCGCGTCGGTGATGCCGAACCGGCGGCCGTGCTTCAGGATCACCGGACGGCCGAGCTCGCGGCCGATCATGTAGCCGATGTTGTCGCCCAGCACCGCGCCGACGAAGGCCGCGAGGGCGACGGCGATGATCGAGAGCTTGCCCGCGGCGGCGGCGGTCGCGGCGGCGATCACCGCCGTTTCGCCCGGAACCGGCGCGCCGAGCGCCTCGAGCGTCACGGTGATGAAGAGCGCGAGCGCGCCGTAGTGCTCCAGCATCTGCTCGAAATGGGCGACGAAGCCGGTCATGCGAGCAATCCCTTCAATTCATAGACGAGCGCGAGGGCCTCGCGCGGCGAAAGATCGTCCGGCTGCGTCGCGCGCAGGCGCGTCTCGGCCGCGGAGGGTTCAGGCGCCGCCGCCGCCGCGGCCGCCGGCGGCGGCGTCCGCGCGGCGACGCTGAAGAGCGGCAGGTCGTCGACCAGGGCCTTGGCCTTGCCGCCTGGCTCCCGGTCGCCCCGTTCCAGCGTGTCGAGCACGACCCGGGCGCGATCGACCACCGCGCGGGGCAGGCCCGCGAGCTTCGCGACCTGCACCCCGTAGGAGCGGTCGGCCGCGCCCTCGCGCACCTCGTGCAGGAAGATGACCTCGCCCTCCCATTCGCGCACCGCGACGGTCGCGTTGCGCAGCCCGCCGAGCTTCTCGGCGAGCGCGGTCAGCTCGTGGTAATGCGTGGCGAAGAGCCCGCGGCAGCCGTTGACGTCGTGCAGATGCTCGAGCGTCGCCCAGGCGATCGAGAGCCCGTCATAGGTCGCCGTGCCCCGCCCGATCTCGTCGAGGATGACGAGCGCGCGGGGACCGGCCTGGTTCAGGATCGCCGCGGTCTCCACCATTTCGACCATGAAGGTCGAGCGGCCGCGGGCGAGGTCGTCCGCGGCGCCGACCCGGCTGAAGAGCTGGTCCACGACGCCGATCCGCGCCCGCGCCGCAGGGACATAGGCGCCCATCTGCGCGAGGAGCGCGATCACCGCGTTCTGGCGCAGGAAGGTCGACTTGCCGGCCATGTTCGGCCCGGTCAGCAGCCAGATCGGCCGCGCCCCGGCGCCATCGGCGGAGAGATCGCAGTCGTTCGCGACGAAGGTTCCGCCCTCGCGCGCCAGCGCCAGCTCGACCACCGGATGGCGTCCGCCGACGATCTCGAAGGCGCGGCCCTCGTCGACCTCGGGCCGGGTCCAGTCGAGCGCCAGCGCGAGATCCGCGAGCGCGGCGGCGAGATCGATCTCGGCGAGCGCGCGCGCGGCCTCGGCGACCGGGCCGGAGCGGTCCAGCACCGCGCGGCGCAGATCCTCGAAGATCCGCCGCTCCAGATCGAGCGCGTGGCCGCCGGCGTTCAGGATCTTGGTCTCGATCTCGGCGAGGGCGAGCGTGGTGAACCGGACCGCGTTCGCCGTGGTCTGGCGGTGCATGAAGGTGGCGTTGAGCGGCTCGGCCAGCATCCTCGCCGCGTGGGTCGCGGGCGTCTCGATGAAATAGCCGAGCACGTTGTTGTGCTTCACCTTCAGCGCGTTGATCCCGGCGAGCGCGACGTAGTCGGCCTGCAGGGCCGCGACCACGCCGCGGCCCTCGTCGCGCAGCCGGCGGGTCTCGTCGAGCTCGGCCTCGTAGCCCGCGGCGACGAAGCCGCCGTCGCGCAGGAGAAGCGGCGGCTCGGCGACCAGCGCGGCGTCGAGCATCCCGGCCAGCGCCTCGTGGCCGCCGAGGGCGGCGAGCGCAGCGCCGAGCACCTCCGGCAGGTCGGGCGCCGCCAGCAGGTCGCGCAGCCGGCCCGCCTCGGCGAGCGCGTCGCGGATCGCCGCGAGATCGCGCGGGCCGCCCCGGTCGAGCGCGAGCCGGGTCAGCGCGCGTTCGAGATCGGGCACCCGCCGCAGCCGCTCGCGGACCGCGCGCGCGGTCTCCGGCGCCGCGACGAAATGCGCGACCGCCGCCTGGCGGCCACGGACCGTCGGCACATGCGCGGAAGGCGCGTTCAGCCGGATCTCGAGCAGCCGCGCCCCGCCGCCGGTGACGGTGCGGTCGACCGCCGCGATGAGCGAGCCTTCGCGCCCGCCCGAGAGCGCGCGCGTCAGCTCGAGGTTGCGCCGGGTCGCCGCGTCGATCCGCATCAGCCCGGCCGCGCTTTCGCGCGCCGGCGGGCGCAGGAGCGGCAGGCGGCCCTTCTGGGTCAGTTCGAGATAGTCGAGGATGCCGCCGAGCGCGCCGATCTCGACCCGCTCGAAGGGCGCGAATCCCTCCAGGGATCGAACCCCGTAGAGCCGCTCGATCCGCGCCTCGGCGGCGGTCGAGTCGAAGCTCGCCCGGGCGAGCGGGGTCGCGACCGCGCCCATCTCGGCGACGAGGCCGCGGAGCTCGGGCTCGAGCTGGTCGGGCAGCAGCACCTCGCTCGGCGCGATCCGCGCCAGCATCGGGCCGAGGCCGGGGCGGGGGCAGGGGGCGACGGTGACGTCGCCGGTCGAGACATCGACCCAGGCGAGCGCGCCCTCGCCCCTGATCTCGGCGAAGGCGGCGAGGAAATTGTGGCGGCGGGATTCGAGCAGGCTGTCCTCGGTCAGCGTGCCGGGGGTGACGAGCCGCGTCACCTCGCGCCGCACCACCGATTTCGACCCGCGCTTCTTCGCCTCGGAAGGATCCTCCATCTGCTCGCAGACCGCGACGCGGAAGCCCTTCCGGATCAGCGTCAGCAGATAGCCCTCGGCCGAATGCGCCGGCACGCCGCACATCGCGATATCCTGCCCGAGATGCTGGCCGCGCTTGGTCAGCGCGATGTCGAGCGCCGCGGAGGCCGCCTCGGCGTCTTCGAAGAACATCTCGTAGAAATCGCCCATCCGGTAGAACAGAAGCGCGTCCGGATGCTCCGCCTTGATGCCGAGATACTGCGCCATCATCGGCGAGACGGGGGTGGTGTCGGTCACGGAGGCTCCTGTCGGGGGGCCCGACGGTTTTATTGCCTCCGCCCGCGCCGGAAAAGCCGGAATCGCCCGGCCGGGCGGTTCCGGCTTCCGAGGATCAGGACCCGGCCTTGCGCCAGGTGCCCGTCTTCAGGCCGACGCCCGCGTTGCGGTCCTCGGCCGACGCCCCCTGCCAGGTCCCGGAGAAGGCGAGGTCGGCGACGATGCCTTCGAATTTGCCGGTGCCGTCCTTCATCGTGGCCTTGCCGGCGCCGTTCGTCTCCTCGATGGTCTCGAAGATCCGGTCGCCGTCGGCGTCGGTCAGCAGGCAGTCGCCCACGGACCGGTACTGGTTCGCGTCGTCGAGGCGGAAATGCGACAGTACGAGGCAGCGTCCGACGAGCTTGTCGAAGGGCGTGCCGGACTGCCCGGTGAGCACCAGATCGGTGGTGCCGATCGAGACCTTCCAGCCCGCTCCGGCGTCGTGGATCTCGACGTCAGCGGACGACCAGGTGTACGGCACCTCGAACTTCCGCGCCTCGCCGGCCTCCTGCGCCGCCGCGGAGGCCGCGATGAGCAGGACGGGTATGGTGGATGCCAATCTCTTCATCGAAAAACTCCCATCGTTCGCTTGGAATTCGACGGGCGGTCGGAAACGGCGTCGTCAGGCGGGCGCCCATGAATGGGTCTCGCCCGTCGTGCCGAACATGCTTCTCGGTAGTCTACGCGGGGGCGCGCCGCCTGAGCCCTCGAAAGGTACTCCGCCGCGCCCCGCGAGTCATGGGATCATCGGGATGAAGTCGCGTCGCGATCAGCCCTTCATCCCGTCCCAGAACCCCTTGACGCGGGAGAAGAAGTCCTGCGTTTCCGGGCTGTTGTCGCGGCCTTCCTCCTCGAACTGCCGCAGAAGCTCCTTCTGCTTGGCCGAGAGGTTGACCGGGGTCTCGACCGCGAGCTCGATGTAGAGATCGCCCATCCCGGCGCCGCGCAGCGCGGGCATCCCCTTGCCGCGCAGGCGGAGCTGCTTCGCCGACTGCACCCCGGCGGGGACCTTCACCCGCGTGCGGCCGCCGTCGATCGTCGGCGCGTCGATCTCGCCGCCGAGCGCCGCGGTCGTCATCGAGACCGGGATGCGGCAGTAGAGGTCCTGGTTCTCGCGCTGGAAGATCGGATGCGCCTCGACCTCGATGAAGATGTAGAGATCGCCCGGCGGGCCGCCGCGCAGCCCGGCCTCGCCCTCGCCGGCGAGGCGGATGCGGGTTCCGGTCTCGACGCCGGCGGGGATGTTGACGTTCAGCGTCCGGTCCTTGCGCACCGTGCCGGTGCCGCCACAGCCGCGGCAGGGGTTCTTGATGATCTGGCCGCGGCCGCCGCAGGTCGGACAGGTCCGCTCGACGGTGAAGAAACCCTGCTGGGCGCGCACCTTGCCGTGGCCCGAGCAGGTCGGGCAGGTCGCGGGCTCGGCGCCGCCCTCGGCGCCGGTCCCGTCGCAGACCTCGCAGGTCGCGCTGCCGGGAACGTTGATCGTGGCCTGCTTGCCGCCGAACGCGTCCTCGAGCGACATCTTCAGGTTGTAGCGCAGGTCCGAGCCGCGGGCGCGGCCGCGGGTGCCGCCGCGCTGATTGCCCATGAAGTCGCCGAAAAGGTCCTCGAACACGTCCGAGAAGGCCGAGGAGAAATCGCCGCCGCCGTGGAAGCCGCCGCGCCCGCCGCCGCCGCCGTTCTCGAAGGCGGCGTGGCCGAAGCGGTCATAGGCGGCCTTCTTCTGACCGTCCTTCAGGACGTCATAGGCCTCGTTGATTTCCTTGAAATGCGCCTCGGCCTGCGGATCCTGTCCGTTGCGGTCCGGATGATGCTCCATGGCCTTCTTGCGATAGGCCTTCTTGATCTCCGTTTCCGAAGCTTCCCTGCCGACGCCGAGCAGCTCGTAATAGTCGCGTTTGGCCATCCGAAACCCGTATCTCGCTAAAAGGAGGATGGCCCGCCATGGGGCGGGCCATCCAACTCAGCATTGCGTCATGCCTCAGGACTTCTTGTCGGAGCCGCCGAGATCCTCGAAATCGGCGTCGACGATGTCGTCGTCCGGGCCGGCCCCGGCGTCGGGACCCTGCTCGGCCTTGGCCTGGGCTTCCTGCTCGGACTTGTAGATCGCCTCGCCGAGCTTCATCGCCGCCTCGGCCAGGTCCTGGCTGCGGGCGCGGATCTTCTCGGCCGAGGTGCCCTCCATGGCTTCCTTCAGCGTCTTGATCGAGAGGTTGATCGCCTCGATCGTGGTCGGATCGACCTTGTCGCCATGCTCGGCCACGGCCTTCTCGGTCGAGTGGATCCGGCTCTCGCCCTCGTTCTTGGCCTCAACGAGCTCGCGCCGTTCCTTGTCCGCCTCGGCGTTGTCCTCGGCCTCGCGCACCATCTTGTCGATGTCGGCGTCGCTGAGGCCGCCCGAGGCCTGGATGGTGATCCGCTGCTCCTTGTTGGTGCCCTTGTCCTTCGCGCTGACGGAGACGATGCCGTTGGCGTCGATGTCGAAGGTCACCTCGATCTGCGGCACGCCGCGCGGCGCGGGCGGGATCGATTCGAGGTTGAACTGGCCGAGCATCTTGTTGTCGGCCGCCATCTCGCGCTCGCCCTGGAAGACCCGGATCGTCACCGCGTTCTGGTTGTCCTCGGCGGTGGAGAAGATCTGGCTCTTCTTGGTCGGGATCGTGGTGTTGCGGTCGATCAGGCGGGTGAACACGCCGCCCAGCGTCTCGATGCCGAGCGAGAGCGGGGTCACGTCCAGGAGGACCACGTCCTTCACGTCGCCCTGCAGCACGCCGGCCTGGATCGCGGCGCCGAGGGCGACCACCTCATCCGGGTTGACGCCCTTGTGCGGCTCCTTGCCGAAGAACTTCGTCACTTCCTCGATGACCTTCGGCATGCGGGTCATGCCGCCGACGAGGACGACCTCGTCGATCTCGGACTTCGCGATGCCCGCGTCCTTCAGCGCCGCGGCGCAGGGCTTCATCGAGCGCACGATGAGATCGGCGACGAGGCTCTCGAGCTTGGCGCGGGTCAGCTTCAGCACGAGGTGCAGCGGCTGGTGAGTCTTCGGGTCCATCGAGATGAACGGCTGGTTGATCTCGGTCTGCGACGCGCTCGACAGCTCGATCTTCGCCTTCTCGGCGGCTTCCTTCAGCCGCTGCAGCGCCATCTTGTCCTTGGTGAGGTCGACGCCGTTCTCTTTCTTGAACTCGTCCGCGAGGTACTGGACGATGCGCATGTCGAAGTCTTCGCCGCCGAGGAACGTATCCCCGTTGGTGGACTTCACCTCGAAGAGGCCGTCGTCGATCTCGAGGATCGAGATGTCGAAGGTGCCGCCGCCGAGGTCATAGACCGCGATCGTCTTGGTGCCGGTCTTCTCGAGCCCATAGGCGAGCGCCGCCGCCGTCGGCTCGTTGATGATGCGCAGCACTTCGAGACCGGCGATCTTGCCCGCGTCCTTGGTCGCCTGACGCTGGGCGTCGTTGAAATAGGCGGGAACGGTGATGACGGCCTGCGTCACCTTCTCGCCGAGATAGCTCTCGGCGGTTTCCTTCATCTTCTGCAGGATGAAGGCGGAAATCTGGCTCGGCGAATACTTCTCGCCCCGCACCTCGACCCAGGCGTCGCCGTTGGCGCCGGGGACGATCTTGTAGGGGACCATCTCCTTGTCCTTGGCGACCATCGGGTCGTCGCTGCGGCGGCCGATGAGGCGCTTGATCGCGAAGAGGGTGTTCTCGGAGTTGGTGACGGCCTGCCGTTTGGCGGCCTGTCCGACCAGGCGCTCGTCGTCGGTGAAGGCGACGATCGAGGGAGTCGTACGGGCGCCCTCGGAGTTTTCGATGACCTTCGCCTGGCTGCCGTCCATGATAGCGACGCAGCTGTTGGTCGTGCCGAGGTCGATACCGATGACTTTGGACATGAAGTTTCCTTTCAAGCGGCGATTTTGCTAGGCCGGGGTCCGTAAAGCGGCCCCCCGGCTTTTGATCCCTTGCCCCGGGATGGGCCCCCGGGACGTTGGCAGGTATATAGGGAGCGGTCGAAATCCCTGCAAGCAGAGCCGCGGGGATAAAAGCGGACAAATCGGCCTGGATCCCGGGCGGGCGCGCGGGTCCGCCCGGCGCCCAAGGGCCTCGGCGGGCTCGGTTTTCGGCAAGGCCGCGGGGAGGCGCGCATGATCGAGCTCAACGGTTTCGGGATCCACAAGGGCTATCTGGACCGCGCGGCGCAGGAGGCGATGGCCGAGGATCTGCGCGGGGTCGCGGCGGCGGCGCCATTCTTCCAGCCGATGACGCCCTGGGGCAAGCCCATGAGCGTGCGCATGACCGCCGCGGGGAAATACGGCTGGATGACCGGGCGGGGCGGCTATCACTACGCGCCCCGGCACCCGTCCGGCGTGGACTGGCCGCCGATCCCCTCGAGCGTGCTGACCGTCTGGCGCGCGCTCGTCTCGACGGAGCGGGAGCCCGACTGCTGCCTCGTCAACTTCTACGGCGAGAAGGCGCGGATGGGCCTGCACCGCGACGCCGACGAGGCGGATTTCACCTGGCCCGTGCTGTCGATCAGCCTCGGCGACCCCGGGCTGTTCCGGGTCGGCGGGACCGGGCGGGGCGACCCGACGACGTCGGTCCTGCTCGAAAGCGGCGACGTGGTGGTGATGGGCGGGACCGCGCGGCTCGCCTATCACGGGGTGGACCGCATCCGCTTCGGCGGCTCGACGCTGCTGCCGAAGGGCGGACGGATCAACCTCACCTGCCGCGTGGTGGACTGAGCGGCGGGCCGCCGCGATCCGCTGTCCCGGGCCTGACCCGGGACCTCGGATCCCACGCGCGGCGCCTCGTATCGGCGTCGAGGTCCCGGGTCGAGCCCGGGACGGCGGTGCTCTTCGGGGAAGCCTTCCGTCCCCTCACTCGCCCTCGGCCGTCGCCGCGCGGGGCGCGAAGAAGGCCTTCAGCGACTCGGTCCGCTCGGTGTCCCAGCCGGGCGGGTCGATCACCGCCCGCCAGGCGTCGATGTAATGCGAGAAATGGTAGAGATGGCCGTGGCCCATCGGCACGGCGAGGCCGAGCGCCATGTCGAGCAGGAGCTGCAGGAAGGTCACCACCGGCACCCAGCGCAGCGCGGGCGAGACGTCCGGTCCGCGCGGCGCCTTCATCCAGGCGGGCTCGCGCCAGAAGCTGTCGGGCTCGAAGAAGACGATCGGATCGCTCGCGTATTGCAGATAGACGACGCGCAGCGGCCCCCAGCGCGCGCCCGGGATGTCGAGCGCGTTCTCCTGGTTCGTGAAGCGCACCAGCGACGAATCCTCGAACACCGGTAGCCAGGCGGGCGAGCCCGGCTCGCGGTTGTCGGTGATCGCCCGCCAGGTCGGGCTCGGGAAGGGCGGGCCGGACCAGACCGCGCCCTGGACCGGGTCGGCGAGCATCTCGTGGATGCTGACCGACTGCTCCGAGCTGATCGAGCCGAGGCTCAGCCCCTGGAGGTAGAGCTTCGGCCGCGCGTCGTGGGGCAGGTCGGTCCAGTACCGGTAGACCGCGCGGAACAGCGCCCGCCCGGTCTCCTCGCCATAGCCCGGCTCGACCAGGAGCGAGATCCAGCTCGTCAGGTAGGAATACTGCACCGCGACGGTGGCGACGTCGCCGGCGGTCAGGTAGTCGAGCGTGTCGAAGGCGGCCGGATCCATCCAGCCGGTGCCGGTCGGAACCGCGATTACGAGGACCGCGCGCTCGAAGGCGCCGACCCGGATCAGCTCGCGCAGCGCGAGATCGGCGCGCTCCTCGGGCGTCTCGGCGGCGTTGAGGCCGACGAAGACCCGGATCGGGTCGAGCGCCGGCCGGCCGAGGAAGGCCGAGATCTCCGCGCCGCTCGGCCCGTTGGTGACGAAATCGCGCCCGGCGCTGCCGAGGTCGTCCCAGCGTACCAGCGAGGCCGCGCTGCCGGTCTTGGCCGGGTCCTCGGGCCAGGCGGTCTCGGGCCGCATCAGCGCGTCGCGCGCCTGGAAGCCGCGGTCCGCGACGATGAGAAAGCCGCGGAAGAGCACGCCGTCGATCACCAGAGCGAAGAGAGTCAGCGCCACGACGAGCCCGAGGAACCGCGCGAGCCGCGTCGGCGTGAACCGCTCGAGATGCCGCGCGGCGAGCCGGAGCGTGCCGAAGAACAGCCGCCCGAGCAGGATGAGCGCCAGCGCCACGACGACGGCGATGAGGCCGAGCTGGAACGGATGCGCGGTGTCGACCGTCGGCATGTCCATCCGGACCCGGATGGTGTTCTGCCATTCGGCGGCGTGCCAGCTGCTCGGCACCACGATGACGAGCGCGACGGCGACGGCGATCCAGGTGGCGATCCGGCGGATCCGGTTCTCCGCCATCGGAAGCTCGAGATATTGCCAGAGCCAGAGGATCAGCACGCCGATCCCGTAGCCGGAGGCGAAGGCGGCGCCGCCGAGCACGCCCTGGACCGGCGCGGGCCGCGGGATCAGCGACGGCGTCAGCGAGGCGGCGAAGAGCAGCGCGCCGAGAAAGACGCCGAGGCCCGAGAAGGATCTCCAGGACAGCGTCCCGGGCCGCGCCGCCATCAGGGCGCGACCGAGCAGCAGCCGATCAGCGCCGGCGCGTCGCCTTCGCTCAGACGCGCGCCGAGGCCGAAGGCGCGGTCGGACATGCCGTCGGAGCACTGCTCCGGCGCGATCCCGAGCGTGATCGCCCCGTCCTTGTCGCGGGCGACGACGACGCGGGAGCCGGAGCCTTCGGCGCCGGTTACCGTGTCGATGGTGAGCGCGCGGTCGGTCGCGTCGACGCCGCTCCGGACCAGCGTGTCGCCGTCGCGGGCGACGCCCCAGAAGGGCTCGGTGCCGAAGCAGCGCAGGCGCCCGGGCAGGGCGTCCGCCGCCCAGAGGTCGCCTTGGGATTCGAGGAAGTCGAGGCTGACCCAGCCCGTGCCCTCGCCGATGTTGATCCGGCCCCAGCCGCCGGAGGGATCGACGCCGACCACCTCGATATCGGCGTCGCCGGGGGCCAGCGCGCCGACCAGCGCCGCCTCGCGGCTCGGCTCGGCGCGGACGTTGAGCTTGGTCTCGACACCCGCGACGCGATAAAGCCCGGGCGGGGGCGTCTCGGCCAGCGCCGGGAGACCCGCCGCGACGAGGCCGATCGTCAACATGAGCTGTCGCATTGTCCCGTCCCTTCTCGTTCGCGGAGTCATGCCTTCGGCAGGGGCCGCTTTTCCCCGTTCTCGTTGATCGCGACGAAGATGAACTTCGCCTCCGTCACCTTGGTGAAGCCTTGGTCCGGCATCCGCCGCACCAGCGCCTCGACCTCGATCGTCATGGAGGTGGTGCCTTCGCTCACGAGCTCGGCGTAGACCGAGACGATGTCGCCGACATGGACCGGACGGTGGAAGGTCATGCCCTCGACCGCGACGGTGGCGACCCGGCCGAGCGCGCGCGAGCGCGCGATCACCGAGGAGCCAAGGTCCATCTGCGCCATCAGCCAGCCGCCGAAGATGTCGCCGTTGGCGTTCGTATCCGCGGGCATCGCGATCGTCTGGAGGGCGAGCGTTCCTCGCGGGGCGTGCGCCATGGGGCTTCCTTTCGTTCCGGGACTGATCTTGCACCCGATAACGCGCCGCGTTTCAAGCGTGGAGCGGTTTACAACCCGATGAACTCGGGTCCATATCGGTCGGTGTCGGCGCGCCCGGCGCCGTCGTGTTGGAGAAAGCTGTATATGGATTACGAGAAGATCGCCGCCACGCTGCGCGTTCTGGCACTCGAAGCGGGCGCCGAGATCATGACGGTCTACGACGGGCCCGATTTCGAGGTGAAGTCGAAGTCCGACAGTTCGCCGGTGACCGAGGCCGACGAGCGCGCGGACGCGCTGATCTCGGCGGGGCTCGCCAAGGCCTTCCCGGAGATCCCGGTGGTGACCGAGGAGCAGAGCGACAGCCACTCGATCGCGGCGGATGTGTTCTTTCTCGTCGATCCGCTGGACGGCACCAAGGAATTCGTGCAGCGCCGCGGCGACTTCACCGTCAACATCGCGCTGATCGAGCACGGGGTCCCGACCCGCGGCGTCGTCTACGCGCCGGCGAAGGGTCGGCTCTTCTATACCGACGCCAAGGGGCGGTCGGTCGAGGAAAAGGGTCCGTTCGATCCGGCCGCGGCCGGCGAGGCCAGCCCGCTCGAGGTCTCTGTCCCCGATCCCGACGGCCTCGTGGTCGTCGCCTCCAAATCGCATCGCGACCAGGCGACCGACGATTATATTGCCCGCTACCCGGTCAGCGACTTCCGCTCCGCCGGTTCCTCGCTCAAGTTCTGCCTGGTCGCCGCGGGCGAGGCCGACCTCTATCCCCGGCTCGGCCGGACGATGGAATGGGACACGGCCGCGGGCCAGGCGGTGCTGCTCGGCGCCGGCGGCAAGGTGGTGCGGTTCGACGACCTGAGCCCGCTCGGCTACGGCAAGAACGGCTTCGAGAACCCGTTCTTCATCGCGCACGCCCCGGGCGTGAAGCTGGCCGAGGCGAGCTGAGCGCGCCATGCCCGTCCTGCTCGTCATCCCGGCGCGCTACGCCTCGACCCGCTACCCCGGCAAGCCGCTCGCCGAGCTCCGGGGCGCGAGCGGCGTCGCGCGAAGCCTGATCCGGCGCAGCTGGGAAGCGGCGGTCTCGGTCGAGGGCATCGACCGCGTCGTGGTCGCGACCGACGACGCGCGCATCGCGGAGGCGGCGGAGGCCTTCGGCGCGGAGGTGGTCATGACCCCCTCCACCTGCCGCAACGGCACCGAGCGCTGCGCCGCGGTGGCCGAGACGCTGCCAGAGTACGAGATCGTCGTGAACCTCCAGGGCGACGCGCCGCTGACCCCGCCCTGGTTCGTCTCGGCGCTGGTCGCCGCGATGCGCGCGGAACCCGGGGCCGCCGTCGCGACCCCGGTCCTGCGCTGCGACGCCCAGGCGCTCGAGGGCTTCCTCGAGGACCGGCGGAACGGCCGGGTCGGCGCGACCACCGCCGTCTTCGACGCCGGGATGCGCGCGCTCTACTTCTCCAAGGAGGTCATCCCCTACACCGGGCGGCCGCTCGGCCCGGAGGAGGAGATCCCGGTCTTCCACCACGTGGGCGTCTACGCCTATCGCCGCGACGCGCTGCTCGCCTATTCCGGCTGGCCGGTCGGGCCGCTCGAGACCTGGGAGGGGCTCGAGCAGCTGCGCTTCATGGAGAACGGGCTGCCGGTCCGCTGCGTCGAGGTCGAGGCGCGCGGCCAGGCCTTCTGGGAACTGAACAACCCCTCCGACGTTCCGAGAATCGAAGCGATCCTGCGGGAACTGGGCGTCGACTGAGGCGATCGGCGGGGATACGCCGTTATCCGCTTAGCGAAGCAATTGTCGCCGCGGAAAAATCTGTGGTAGGAGGTTGGTCGTTCCAGGCGGGCCTCTCGCCCGCCATCCCGGGTATCAGGTGTGCGTATGGGGATTTCGATGAAAAACAAGGTCACCAAGGCTGTTCTGCCGGTGGCGGGTCTTGGGACGCGGTTCCTTCCGGCGACCAAGTCGGTGCCGAAGGAGATCCTCCCGCTCGTTGACCGGCCGTTGATCCAGTACACGATCGACGAGGCCCGCGCGGCCGGGATCAAGGAATTCATCTTCGTCACCTCCCGCGGCAAGAGCGCGCTCGAAGACTATTTCGATGGCGCGCCCGAGCTCGAGACGGCGCTGCGCGAGGGCAAGAAGACCAAGCTGATGGAAGTGCTGGCGCAGACCGACATGGAAAGCGGCGCGGTCGCCTATGTGCGTCAGCAGGAACGCCGCGGCCTCGGCCACGCGGTATGGTGCGCCCGGCGCCTGATCGGCGACGAGCCTTTCGCGGTGATGCTGCCCGACGACGTGATCGACGCCGAGACGCCCTGCCTGCGGCAGATGGTCGAGGCCTATGAGGAGTTCGGCGGCAACATGGTCGCGGCCATGGAAGTGCCGACCGCCAATGTCTCCTCCTACGGCATCCTCGACGCCGACGGCGGCGCCGGATCGACCGTGAAGGTCAGGGGCATGGTCGAGAAGCCGAAGCCCGAGGTCGCGCCGTCGAACCTCGCGGTGATCGGCCGCTACATCCTGTCGCCCGACGTGCTCAACAATCTCAACAACATGAAGGAAGGCGCCGGCGGCGAGATCCAGCTGACGGATGCGATCGCGGCCGAGATCGCGGACAAGGACAACGTCTACGGCTTCCGCTTCAAGGGCCGGCGCTTCGACTGCGGCAGCCAGGCGGGCTACCTGCAGGCGACCGTCGCCTTCGGCGCCGCGCGGCAGGAGTTCCGCGAGGAGTTCATGGAGTTCCTGCGCTCCTTCGTCGATCTCGAGACGCCGGCGGCGAAGGTCGCGGCAAGCCGCTGAGCCTTTCCGGCCTCAACGCGCGGCCCCGGCCCGGGACATCCCCGGCCGGGGCCGCGGTCGTTCGGGGCTCCCGGATCAGCCCGCGGCCGGCGGGGTCAGGTTCACGACCTGGTCCCCGGGGGCGATCACCGCGGTCCGATGCGTGATCGCGAGGATCGTGACCTCGGACATGACGCCGCGCAGATGCGTGATGATCTCCCGCTCCGTCGCCTCGTCGAGCGCCGAGCTCGCCTCGTCGAGGAACAGGATCGCCGGATCGCCATAGAGCGCACGGGCGATCGCGATCCTCTGGCGCTCCCCGCCTGACAGGCGCAGGCCGCGTTCGCCGACGGTGGTCGCGAATCCCTCCGGCAGCCGTTCGACGAAGTCGAGGATCGCCGCCGCCCGCGCGGCGCGCGCGAGCCGCCCGGGATCCTTCGGCCGCCCGAGCAGGATGTTGGTCTCGAGGCTCTCGTTCAGCAGCGTCACGTCCTGCGGCACCACCGCGGCGCCGCGGCTCCAGTCCGCGCGGCCGATCGTGGCGAGGTCGACGCCGTCGACCAGGATCCGGCCCCGCCGCGGCGCCAGCGACTTGGCCGCGAGCCGCAGCAGCGTCGACTTGCCCGAGCCGGTCTCGCCGGTGAGGAAGGTGATCCTGCCGCGCTCCGCGGCGAAGCTCGTCTCCGCGACGCCGCGGCCGCTTTCGTGGAGATAGCTCACCCCCTCGAACACCAGCCGACCCTCGGGAAGCGCGAGCGGCGGCGCCGAGGGTTCGTCCGGCTCGGCGGGGGCGAGCCAGATCTCGGTCATCGGGGTGAGCCGGCCGCGGGCGCGCGCCACGTCGTCGATCGCCTGGCCGATCATTTCGAATGGCTGGTTGAGCTGCAGGAGCAGCGCGTTGAAGAGCACGACGTCGCCGATGCTGAGCGCGCCGGCCTCGTAGCGCGGCAGGATGAGCGCGAAGGTGAGCGCGACCTGCGCCGCGAGGGCGAGGCCGAAGACCGTCGCGTAACCGACATGGCGCAGCGCGAAGCCGCGCCAGTTGTCGCGGATCGACCCCGCCTCGGCGGAAAAACGGTCCCGCGCCCAGGATTCCGCCCCGAAATGGCGCAGCGTCTCGATCGCCTGCAGCGCGTTGCCGACCAGCCGCGCGCTCTCCTGATCCGCGGCGATGGCCGCGTTCAGGAGCGGCTTGGTGCGGCGGTTGGCGAACCAGGACAGGGCGACGAAGCCCGCGCCATAGACGAGGACCAGCAGCGTGATCGTCGGATCGATGGTGGCGCCGAGCATCGCGAGGGTAAGCGCGATCTGGACCCCGCCGGGGATGAAGATGAGCAAGGCGAGATGGACCAGGATGGTGAGCCCCGCCTGCCCCTTGGTTCCTGCGGCGACGATCTCCGCGGGGTTGCGCGCGGCGTAGAAGGCCGGTGTCTTGCGGATCACCTGCGCGAAGAACCGCGTGCTCGCGATGAAGCCGAGGTTCTCGGCGGTCATCAGCGAGAGATGCGAGACCATCCGCTGGAGCGCGGCGGAGAGGCCGATCAGCAGGCCATAGCCGGCGAAGGCGAGCAGCAGCGTCCCGGCGACCGGCGCCGAACCGAGCTGGTCGATCAGCCGCGAGAACAGATAGGGCGCGGCGATCCCGGCGGCGCTCGACGCGACGACGATCACCGCGACGAGCAGCAGCATCGCGCGGTCCGAGCGCCAGTAGGCGCCGAGGATTTCCAGAATCGGCGCCGAGATCCGCGCGGTCCGCATGTCACACTCCGGGCAGGGCGCGGCGCGGCGAAAGCGCGGCGCATGATCGCAATGGGAGTTTGGCGCGCGGCGCCGCGGGGCCGCTGGCTCGGGGGCGCGTAATCGCCCCCATCGCTTCAGTGCCCGGAAACCGGGCCGTGTGTCAAACGCGCGATGCCGGGCGCGCCGCCTGGGCGCGTCCGGCTCGAGATCGGCGATGGGGGAAGAGAAAGCGCGGCCTGCGCGCGGGCGCCGCCGGGGTCCGCCGGTCGGGCGGACCCCGGCGGCTCACGCCGCTTTTTCGGCTTTTCCCTCGGTCAGGATCGCGTAGATCGCCGAAGTGTCGAAGGTCGAGCGCAGCTTGGCGCAGACCGTCTCGTTCTTCAGCGTGCGCGACACCCGCGCCAGCGCCTTCAGGTGCTCCGCGCCCGCGTTCTCGGGCGCGAAGAGGGCGAAGACGAGGTCGACCGGCTGGCGGTCGATCGAGTCGAAGTCCACCGGCTTCTCGAGCCTCATGAAGAGGCCGACCATCTGGGTCACGCCGGAAAAGCGCGCATGCGGAATCGCGACGCCGCGGCCGACCCCGGTCGGCCCCAGCGCCTCGCGGTCCATCAGCGACTTGTACACGAGCGCGGATGGAAGCCCGTAGACCTGCTCGGCCATATCGGCGAGGTCCTGCAACAGACGCTTCTTGCTGGTCGCCTTAACGGGCGCCCGCACCGCGTCGACGTTGATGATCTCCGAAAGCTCCACCACGGGGTCTCCCTAGACGATGAGGACGCGTGTTACTGGGTATTCCGAGGGTCGATCCAGCCGATGTTGCCGTCGTCCCTGGTATATACCACGTTCACGCCGCCATGTGCGTCATTCCGGAAGACAAGTAAATGCGCCCCGGCGAGTTCCATTTGCATCACGGCTTCGCCGACCGAGAGATGCGGGACCTTGGTCTCCATCTCGGCGACGATCACCGGCTGCAGGCTGTCCGGCTCGGTATAGTCCTCGTCGTCCTGCGCGCCCTCGAGGATGTAGCTCGAGGCGCCCATGGCGAGGATCGGCTCCTCGGCGCGGGTGCGATGGTGATCGCGCAACCGGCGCTTGTACCGGCGCAGCTGCTTCTCCATCCGCTCCAGCCCGCCCTCGAAGCAGGCGTAGACTTCGCCGGCGCGTGCCTTGGCCTGCACGATCATGCCCGTCGGCAGATGCACGGAGCTGTCCGAGACATACTCGTGGCGGTCCTTCGAAAAGGTCACCACAGCGTCCACGGGACGGTCGAAGTACTTCCCGACCGCCTCCGTCAGCCGGTCCTCGACGTGGGTGCGCAGGGCATCCCCGATGTCGATCTGCTTCCCGCTGACCTGAATGCGCATGATTAGCCCCTTGTTGACGTCGCGTTTCCACGACGGTTTCCGGACGGTCCGCCAACCGCGGGCGGAGCCTTAGGACGGGTACGCAGCCGTTGTCAACGCGCCGCGCGGAGGGCTTGAAACCACGGGGCCATCACACCCGGGCCAGGTTCGCTTTCCGGCGCCGGCGCTCGACGGACGACAGAATACCCATGCCCTCACGGTATTTCGCAACCGTCCGCCGCGCAATATCTATCCCCTCGCCGCGCAGGATGGTCACGATCCGGTCGTCCGACAGCGCGCGGCTGGCCGCTTCCTCCTGAATTAGCTGGCGGATCCGCTCCCGCACCGCGGTCGCGGAAACCGCCTCCTGCCCGCCGATCCCCTCGAGCGCCGCGCTGAAGAAGAAGCGCATCGAGAGGTTGCCGCGGGCGCAGGCGATGTACTTGTTGGCGGTCACGCGGCTGATGGTCGACTCGTGCAGCGACAATCGGTCCGCGAGTGCCCGTTGCGTCAGCGGCCGCATCCGGCTGGTGCCCTCGGCGAAGAAACCCTCCTGCAGCCGCACGATTTCGGTCGCGACGCGCAGGATGGTGCGCGCCCTCTGCTCGAGGCTGCGGACCAGCCAGTTCGCGCTGGCGCTGCATTCCGAGATGAAGGCGCGGGTCTCCGCGTCATGGCCGCGCAGGTCGGCGGCGTATTTGTTGTCGGTCAGCACCCGCGGCAGCGTGTCGCTGTTGAGCTCGACGCTCCAGCCGCCGCCAGGGGCGGGGGAGACGAAGACGTCGGGCACCGCGACCTGCACGTCGGCCTCGGCGAAGCGGAGACCGGGCTTCGGGTCTAGCGCGCGGATCTCGACCAGCATCTCGGCGAGATCCTCGTCGTCCACGCCGCAGATCCGGCGCAGGTCGGCGAGCCGCCCGGCCGCGGCGAGGCCGAGGTTGTCGAGAAGGGCGCGCATCGCGGGGTCGAGCCGGTCGCGCTCCCTGAGCTGGAGCGCCAGGCATTCGCGCAGGCTCCGCGCCCCGACGCCCGCCGGGTCGCAGGCCTGGACCAGCGCGAGGCCGCGGGTGATCTCGCCGGCGCGCAGATGGTGGCGCGCCATCACCTCCTCGACCGGCGCGCGCAGATAGCCGTCGTCCTCGAGCTCCTCGGCGAGGATGAGCGCGGCCTCGATCGTCGCCGAGGGGGCGCGCATCGCGCCGATCTGCTCGCGCAGGTGGTCGATCAGCGTTGTGCTGGCCGCCATGCCCTCGAGGATGGCCGGATCGACGCCGCCGCCGCCCATCGGGCGCGCGCCCCCGCCGCGGCTCGCCGGCGGCGCCAGCTCGAGCAGCGGATTGCGCTCGATCTCGCGCGCGACGTAGTTGCCGAGCTCGAGATTGGACATGCCGAGCAGCTTGATCGCCTGGCGCAGCTGCGGCGTCAGCGCCAGCGTCTGCTTCTGCCGGATCTCGAGGCGCGGCGCGAGGGCCATCAGACCGGCCGCCGGCCCGCGGGAGCCGGGCGGGCGCGATCAGCGCCGGAAGCTCTCACCAAGGTAAACACGCCGCACGTCCTCGTCCTCGACGACCTGGTCCGGGGTGCCGGACATCAAAACGGTGCCGTCGTGCAGGATATACGCGCGGTCGACGATTTCCAGCGTCTCCCGCACATTGTGGTCGGTGATCAGCACGCCGATGCCGCGCGCGGTCAGCTGGCTCACCAGCTTGCGGATGTCGGAGACGGCGAGCGGGTCGACGCCCGCGAAGGGCTCGTCGAGAAGCACGTAATTGGGCTGGGTCGCGAGGCAGCGCGCGATCTCGACCCGCCGCCGCTCGCCGCCCGAGAGCGCGATGGCGCGGGCGCGGCGCAGATGGGTGATCGAGAATTCGCCGAGCAGCTCGTCGAGCATCTCGCTCCGCTTCTCCGGGTCGTCGACCGCGATTTCGAGGATCGCGCGGATGTTGTCGGCGACGGTCATGCCGCGGAAGATCGAGGCCTCCTGCGGCAGGTAGCCGATGCCCATCCGCGCGCGGCGGAACATCGGGAGCAGCGTTACGTCCTGGCCGTCGACCAGCACGGTCCCGGCGTCGGGCGGCACCAGGCCCGCGATCGCGTAGAAGCAGGTGGTCTTGCCCGCGCCGTTCGGCCCGAGCAGCGCCACGACCTCGCCGCGGTTGAGCCGCAGCGAGACGTCGCGCAGGACCGGGCGGCGCTTGTAGCTCTTGCCGAGGCTGATCACCTCGAGGCCGCGCGTCGGCGCGACCGCGGTCGCGGTGTCGGGCGCGCCGCGGAGATCGGGGCCGCTCACGGATTGCTCCGCGCCGGGGCGCTGGTCGAGCCGGGGGTGAAGATCGTCTGCACCCGCCCGTCGAGCCGCGCGGTTCCGCGGTTGAGGTCGATGTTGAGCTTCTGGCTCGAGAGCGCGTTCGGGCCCTGGGTCAGGATCACGTCGCCCTCCATCTCGACGAGCCCGGTCGCCACCTGGTAGACCGCGCGCCGCGCCTTCGCGGCCTCGGTCCCGTTCGAAAGGGTGACGTTACCCTCGGCTTCCATCCGCTCGACCGCGCCCTGCTGGCCGGCCTGGCCGGCGACGTAGAACACTTTCACCTGGTCGGCGGCGAGGCGCATCGCGCCCTGTCCGACCCTGACCGTGCCCTGGAACAGCGCGGTGCCCCCGGCCTGGTCGAGCTGGAGCGAATCCGAGGTGATCTCGACCGGCGCGCTCGCGTCGTGCGACTGGCCGAACGCAACCTCGGTCCCCTGCCCGAACGCGCCGAACGCGGTCGCGGCGAGAAACGTCGCAGCCAGGCAGAGCATACGCATCGGGGAACGGTCCTTCACTTCGGGGCGGCGGCGGTGGGAACATATATCACGCGCACGCCGTTTCCGAACGAAAACAGCCGCGCGCCCTGGTCGCTCGGGCCGTTGGGCTCGATCCGCAGGCTGCCCGAGGTGATGCTCCCGAGCGGTCCCTGGGATTCGACCGAGTCGCGCGCCTCGAGCACGCCCTTGGCGAGGTCGACATCCATGCCGGCGGCGCGCATGTCGTAGCCGTCCGAGGTCGTGATATGCACCGGACCCGAGATCGCGATCCGCTGCGCGTCGAGGTCGAGCGAGGCCGCCGGAGCGGTGAGGTCGATCGAGGCGCCGCGCTCGAGATCGACGCGGCCCGCCACGTTGGTCATATCGGCGCGGGTCGGGGGGGCGGCGTCGGGCACGACGCGGTCGGCGGTGAAGCGGAAGCGGTCGTCGCCCTCGCTGGTGCCGGTCAGGACCGGGTTGGTGACGCTCAGCCCCTCGCCGAGCGCCTCCATGTCGCCCTCGGTGAAGGAGATGCCGCCGCCCGGCAGGCTGTCGTCGGTCTGGATCAGGAACAGCGCCGAGAGCATGCCGAGCGCCACGAGCGGCAGCCCGACCTTGAGGATCGTGACGATCCGCGAGCGGAAATCCGGAACATGCTCATGATGGCTCATGGCGCGCCGTCACGTGATGCCGGCGCGCAGGCAATCGTGCACGTGCAGGATCCCGACGGGCGGCGCGGGCGTGTCCTCGGGCGCCGCGTCGTCGACCACGAAGAGCGTGGTGATCTTGCGCGCGTTCATGATGCCGAGCGCCTCGGACGCCAGCGCCCCGGCCCGGATGGCGCGCGGGTGGCGCGTCATGACCTCGCCGGCGGTCCGGTCGAGGAGCCCGACCATGTTGCGCCGGAGGTCGCCGTCGGTGATCACGCCGACGAGCGCGCCCGCCGCGTCGACCACGCCCGCGACGCCGAACCCCTTGTGGGTGATCGTGAGCAGCGCCTCGGACATCGGCGTGTCGAGCCCGAGGAGTGGCAGCTCGTCGCCCCGGTGCATGAGCTGGCCCACCGTGGCGAGCCGCGCGCCGAGCCGGCCGCCGGGATGGAACTCGCGGAAATCCTCGGGGGTGAAGGCGCGGTGCTCCATCAGCGCCACCGCCATCGCGTCGCCGAGCGCCAGCGTCATCGTGGTCGAGGTCGTCGGCGCCAGCCCGACCGAGCAGGCCTCGGCGACCGCCGGCAGCAGGAGGCCGACGGTCGCCTGCCGCGTCAGCGTCGACTCCGCGCGGCCGCAGACGCCGATGATCGGGATCTGGAACCGCTTGGCATAGGCCATCATGTCGGCGAGCTCCGGCGTCTCGCCGGAATTGGACAGCATGAGCAGCACGTCGTCGGCGGTGACCATGCCGAGGTCGCCGTGGCTCGCCTCGGCGGGATGCACGAACATCGCGGGCGTGCCGGTCGAGGCGAAGGTCGCGGCGATCTTGCGCCCGACATGGCCGGACTTGCCCATGCCGGAGACGATCACCCGGCCGCGGGCGCGCAGGATCACCCCGAGCGCCCGGGCGAAATCGGCGCCGAGCGTCGCGCCGAGCGCGTCGAGCGCCCGGGCCTCGGTCGTCACCACGCGCCGGCCCGTCGCGATCAGCGCGTCCTCGTCCGCCGGATGCGGGGCCAGATTCATGCGTGTTCTCCCCGGGGTCCTCGGCGGCGATCTTTGGCGGCGCGGCTCACATATGCGCGAAGATATCCTGCTCAGGCCAGCCCGCGATGTCGAGCGCCGCGCGATGCGGCAGGAAATCGAAACAGGCCTGGGCCAGCGCCACGCGCCCCTCGCGCGCCAGCCGGACGTCGAGCGCGGCCTTGAGCCGGCCGAGATAAAGGACGTCGGAGGCGGCGTAGTCCATCTGCGCCTGGCTGAGCGTCTCGGCGCCCCAGTCGCTCGACTGCTGCTGCTTCGAGATATCGACCTCGAGCATCTCCTGGAGCAGGTACTTCAGCCCGTGCCGGTCGGTGTAGGTGCGGACGAGCTTCGAGGCGATCTTGGTGCAGTAGACCGGCGCGGTCAGCACGCCGAAGCTCAGGAGCAGGGCGGCGATGTCGAAGCGGCCGAAATGGAACAGCTTCAGCTGGTCGGGATTGGTCAGCATCCGGCAGAGGTTCGGCGCCTCGGTCTGGCCCTTGGCGATCTGCACGAGATGGGCGTTGCCGTCGCCCGAGGAGATCTGCACCAGGCAGAGCCGGTCGCGCCCGGCGACGAGGCCCATCGTCTCGCAGTCGATCGCGACCTCGGGCCCGAGGTCGAGCCCGTCGGGCAGATCGCCCTTGTAGAGGAAATTCGCCATTCCAGGTCCCCGAAGGCCCCGCGCAACCTCGAGGCTTCGGCCGGCGCGCGGGCGGACGCGGGAAAGATTGGTGCCCGGGAGAAGACTCGAACTTCCACGACCGTTAAGTCACTGGCACCTGAAGCCAGCGCGTCTACCATTCCGCCACCCGGGCAGGTGCCGATGGCGGGCATGTATAGATGCCTCCGGGCGGTGTCAACGGGGCATGCGCGGCTCCGTGACGCTTCGCGCGGAACGGGGCGCACTATAGTATAGGACTGGCCCGCGAGGCGGGCGCCGGGCCGGGCCGCGCGGGATCTTCGGCCGGGCATTTGCGGCTTGTCGGGCCAAAAATCTCGCACTATTCCCAAATGGTGCGCCGCAAGGAGAATCGAAGATGTCCCAGCCGTTGCCCAATGTGGTGCCCATCGTCACGATCTTCGGCGGCTCAGGCTTCATCGGCCGCTATATCGCCCAGCGGATGGCCCGCGCCGGCTGGCGGGTCCGCGTCGCGGTGCGCCGGCCGAACGAGGCGGGATTCGTCCGCCCCTACGGCGTCGTCGGCCAGGTCGAGCCGATCCAGGCCAATATCCGCGACGAGGCCTCGACGCGCCGGGCGATCGCCGGGGCGACCGCGGTCGTGAACTGCGTCGGGCTGCTCGGCGAGGGCGGCAAGCAGACCTTCGAGGCGGTGATGGTCGAGGGCGCCGGGCGCATCGCGCGAATCGCCGCGGAGGAGGGCGTCCAGCGCCTGGTGCAGATCTCCGCGATCGGCGCCGACCCCGAGAGCGACAGCGCCTATGCGCGGGCGAAGGGCAAGGGCGAGGCGGCGGTGCTGGCGGCCTTCCCGGCCGCGACCATCCTGCGGCCCTCGGTGGTGTTCGGCGACGGCGACGGGTTCTTCCGCAAGTTCGCGGGGATCGCCCGCGTGGCCCCGGTCCTGATGGTTCCGAGCCCCAAGACGAAGTTCCAGCCGGTCTATGTCGACGACGTCGCCGCCGCCGCCGTGGCCGCGATCACGACCGAGGCCGCGCCCGGGGTCTACGAGCTCGGCGGCCCGCGGGTCGCCTCGCTCGGCAAGCTCGTCGACGAGATGCTGCGCGTCATCCGGCGCAAGCGCTGGCTCTTCGCGATGCCCGAGGGGCTGGCGCGGACCCAGGCCTGGGTGTTCGACACCGCGCAGCGGGCGAGCTTCGGCCTCTTCACCAACAGCCTGATGACCGCCGATCAGGTCAGGCTGCTCGCGAAGGACAACGTGGTCGCGCCGGATGCGAAGGGCCTCGCGGATCTCGGGGTCCAGCCGACCGCGATGGAAGCGGTGCTCGACAGCTATCTCTATGTCTACCGGCCGCACGGCCAGTACGACGCGATCCAGGAATCGGCGGAACGGCTCTGGAACTGAGCCGTCCCCGCGACCCCCATGAAAACGCTCACCGCGCCGGCCGGACGGTGCTAGGCTCGCCACGATGACGGGCATGGCCTTCCGCGCGACGGCGTCGGCGAATCGAGACCTGGATGGCGGCGCGAGGGGTGCTCGCGCCGCCATCAAAGCGTGGCCTGTCTATTGGGTCAGCATTGCTGACCCAATATCTGCCTAAACAATGAGCTTTTGATGAACGCTTCCGAAAAATCATGAAAATAGGTCAGCTATGCTGACTTTTCATGGTTCTGTGGATGAAATAGAAGTAGCCAAACGCCCAAAGCTGGGGCGCAGCGACGTCGGGAGAAGCAGATGGCCGAACAGCGAATGCTGCAATTCGTCAAGGTCGCTCGGGACATGCCATCTAAACGGCTCGCCGAGGAGCGGCGCGAGGATTTTCACGAGATCTATCGTGAATTCGCGGCGGCTAAGGCGACGGAACAAGCCAGCCGTTGTTCGCAGTGCGGTGTTCCGTACTGCCAGTCGCATTGCCCGCTGCACAACAACATCCCCGACTGGCTGAAGCTGACGGCCGAGGGCCGGCTGCGCGAGGCCTACGAGCTCAGCCAGGCGACCAACACCTTCCCCGAGATCTGCGGCCGCATCTGCCCGCAGGACCGGCTCTGCGAGGGCAATTGCGTCATCGAGCAGTCGGGCCATGGCACGGTCACGATCGGCGCGATCGAGAAATACATCACCGACACCGCCTGGGAAGAGGGCTGGGTGCCCCCGGTCGCCCCGCTGACCGAGCGGGCGGAGAGCGTCGGCATCATCGGCGCGGGCCCGGGCGGCCTGGCCGCGGCGGACGTGCTGCGCCGCGCCGGGTATCAGGTCACGGTCTACGACCGCCATGACCGCGCCGGCGGGCTGCTGATCTACGGCATCCCGGGTTTCAAGCTCGAGAAGGAGGTCGTCGTCCGCCGCACCGAGCGCCTGGTCGAGGGCGGCGTCGAATTCGTGCTCAACTGCGACGTCGGCGTCGACATCTCCTTCGCCGAGATCCGCGCGAAGCACGACGCGGTGCTGATCGCGACCGGCGTCTACAAGACCCGCGACCTCGGCGGCCCCGGCAGCGGACTGAAGGGGATCGTGCGCGCGATCGATTATCTCACCGCCTCGAACCGCAAGAGCTTCGGCGACGCGGTGCCGGAATTCGAGAGCGGCGAGCTCAACGCCGACGGCCGCCGCGTGGTGGTGATCGGCGGCGGCGACACCGCGATGGACTGCGTGCGCACGGCGATCCGCCAGGGCGCGAAATCGGTGAAATGCCTCTACCGCCGCGACCGCGCCAACATGCCGGGCTCGCAGCGCGAGGTCGCGAACGCGGAGGAGGAGGGCGTCGAATTCGCCTGGCTCACCGCGCCCAAGGGCTTCACCGGCGAAGCCGCGGTCGCCGGCGTCCGCGTCGGCCGGATGCGGCTCGGCGCGCCGGACGCGAGCGGCCGCCAGTCGCCCGAGGAGATCCCGGACGCCGACTACACCGAACCGGCCGAGCTGGTGATCAAGGCGCTCGGCTTCGAGCCCGAGGACCTGCCGCGCCTCTGGGGCGTGGAGGGGCTCGAGGTCACGCGCTGGGGCACGGTCAAGGCCGATTTCGGCACCAAGCGCACCAGCCTCGACGGCGTCTTCGCCGTCGGCGACATCGTGCGCGGCGCGAGCCTCGTCGTCTGGGCGATCCGCGACGGCCGCGAGGCGGCGGAGAGCATGATCGACTATCTCAACACCCGGGGCGGCGATTCGAGCATCGCGGCGGAATAGCCGCGACGCCGCCACCCCGGCGGACTTCTCCTGGCAGTCGGAGCGATGGAGATGAAGGGACATTGTCTTTGCGGAGCGGTGGCGTTCGAGGCCGAGGTCGCGGACGGGACCGAGGCGCATGCCTGCCACTGCTCGATGTGCCGCCGCTGGGTCGGGGGGCCGAACCTGTCGGTCGAGATCGCGCCCGATGCGATCCGCTTCGTCGAGGGCGCGCCGATCGCGACGCGGGCGAGCTCGGACTGGGCGGAACGCGCTTGGTGCGCCGACTGCGGCTCGACCCTGTTCTACCGCCTGACGGACGGGCCCAAGGCGGGATGGCTCTATCTCGCGCTCGGCCTGCTCGATGACCCCTCGCTTGTCCGGCTCGGGGGCGAGATCTACATCGACGCGAAACCCGATTGCTACGCCCTCGCCGGGGATCATTTCCGGATGACCGGGGCGGAATTCGAGGCGGCCATGGCCGCCTCCGACCACTGACACATGCCACGCCAGGGCGCGCCAGCGTCCCCTCGCCAGGAGAACCGCCAATGACCGTTTACGATGAGGCCTGGGTTGCGCGGATGGAAGCCGACTTCGCCCGTCTGGAGGCGGAGGGCCTGTACCATCCCGATCAGGAGCATTCGTCCTGCGGCGTGGGTCTGGTCGTCGCCATCGACGGCAAGCCGCGTCGCCAGGTGACCGAGAACGCCCTGAAGGCGCTCAGCGCGATCTGGCATCGCGGCGCGGTCGACGCGGACGGCAAGACCGGCGACGGCGCGGGCATCCATCTGCAGATCCCGACGGCGTTCTTCGAGGAACAGGTGCGCCGCACCGGCCACGCGCCGCGCGGCGAGACGCTCGCGGTCGGCCAGATCTTCCTGCCGCGCAGCGACTTCGGCGCGCAGGAGACCTGCCGCACCATCGTCGAGACCGAGGTGCTCCGGATGGGGCACTATATCTATGGCTGGCGCCATGTGCCGGTCGATATCTCCTGCCTTGGCCTGAAGGCCAACGCGACCCGCCCCGAGATCGAGCAGATCCTGATCTCGAATGCCAAGGGCGTGGACGAGGAGACCTTCGAGCGCGAGCTCTACGTGATCCGGCGCCGGATCGAGAAGGCGGCCGCGGGCATCCGCGACTTCTACGTCTGCTCGCTCTCCTGCCGCTCGGTGATCTACAAGGGCATGATGCTGGCCGAGCACGTCTCGGTCTTCTACCCGGACCTGAAGGATCCCTCGTTCGAGAGCGCCTTCGCGATCTATCACCAGCGCTACTCGACCAACACCTTCCCGCGCTGGTGGCTGGCGCAGCCGTTCCGCATGCTCGCGCACAACGGCGAGATCAACACGCTGAAGGGCAACCTCGGCTGGCTGAAGAGCCACGAGATCCGCATGTCCTCGGACTATTTCGGCGACCAGGCGGAGGACATCAAGCCGATCGTCCTGCCCGGCTCGTCGGATTCGGCCGCGCTCGACAACGTGTTCGAGGTGCTGGTGCGCGCCGGCCGGATCGCGCCGATGGCCAAGACCATGCTGGTGCCCGAGGCCTGGTCCAAGCTCGCGACCAAGATGCCGCAGGCCTGGCTCGACATGTATTCCTATTCCAACGCGGTGATGGAGCCCTGGGACGGGCCGGCCGCGCTGGCGATGACCGACGGCCGCTGGGTCTGCGGCGGGCTCGACCGCAACGGGCTGCGGCCGATGCGCTACGTCGTGACCGGCGACGGGCTGGTGATCGCCGGTTCCGAGGCGGGCATGGTGCCGACCGACGACATGACGGTGCGCGAGAAGGGCGCCCTCGGCCCGGGCCAGATGCTGGCCGTCGACATGGGCGAGGCCAAGCTCTACCACGACGCCGAATTGAAGGACATGCTGGCGGCGAGCCAGCCCTTCGGGGACTGGGTCGGCTCGATCACCGATCTCGAGAAGCTCTGCGCCGACGCCGAGGAGAAGCCGGTCTTCGAGGGCGCCGAGCTGCGCCGGCGCCAGATCGCGGCCGGCTATTCGGTCGAGGAGCTCGAGGTCATCGTCCATGCGATGGCCGAGGACGGCAAGGAAGCGATCGGCTCGATGGGCGACGACACGCCGCCCGCCGTGCTGTCGGGCAAGTACCGCCCGCTCAGCCATTACTTCCGCCAGAACTTCAGCCAGGTGACCAACCCGCCGATCGACAGCTTGCGCGAGCATCGGGTGATGTCGCTCAAGACCCGGTTCGGCAACCTCAAGAACGTGCTCGACCAGGACAACAGCCAGACCGAGATCCTGCAGCTCGAAAGCCCCTTCGTCTCCAACTCGGCCTTCGCGGCGATGAAGAGCTATTTCGGCGACGCGGCGACCGAGATCGACTGCTCCTTCCCGGTCGACGGCGACGCGAACGCGCTGCAGGACGGGCTCGCGCGGATCCGCGCGCAGGCCGAGGAAGCGGTGCGCGCCGGCGCGAACCACATCATCCTGACCGACGAGCGCCAGTCGGCCGAGCGCGTCGGCATGCCGATGATCCTCGCGACCTCGGCGGTGCATTCCTGGCTGACCCGCAAGGGCCTCCGGACCTTCACCTCGCTCAACGTGCGCTCGGCGGAATGCATCGACCCGCATTACTTCGCGGTGCTGATCGGCTCGGGCGCCACCACGGTGAACGCCTATCTCGCCGAGGATTCGATCGGCGACCGGATCGCGCGCGGCCTGCTGCCCGGCACGCTGACCGAATGCGTGCGGCGCTATCGCGAGGCGGTCGACCAGGGCTTGCTGAAGATCATGGCCAAGATGGGCATCTCGGTCATCTCCTCCTACCGCGGCGGGCTCAACTTCGAGGCGGTCGGCCTCTCCCGCGCCATGGTGGCGGAGTATTTCCCGGGCATGCTGAGCCGGATCTCGGGCATCGGCGTCTCGGGCGTGCAGAAGCAGGTGGCGGGCGTGCACGCCAAGGCCTGGCTGCGCGGCGAGGCGGTGCTGCCGATCGGCGGCTTCTACAAGGCGCGCCGCTCCGGCGAGACCCACGCCTGGGAAGCGCAGGCGATGCACATCCTGCAGGCGGCCTGCGACAAGGGATCCTATGACCTCTGGAAGCAGTATTCCAAGGCGATGCAGTCGCGTCCGCCGATCCAGCTGCGCGACCTCTTGGACTTCCAGCCGAAGACCCCGGCCGTGCCGCTGGCGCAGGTGGAGAGCATCACCGCGATCCGCAAGCGCTTCGTGACCCCGGGCATGTCGCTCGGCGCGCTCGGGCCGGAGGCGCACAAGACGCTGAACGTCGCGATGAACCGGATCGGCGCGAAATCCGACTCCGGCGAGGGCGGCGAGGATCCGGCGCATTACGTGCCGGAGCCGAACGGCGACAACCCGTCGGCGAAGATCAAGCAGGTGGCGAGCGGTCGCTTCGGCGTCACCGCCGACTACCTCAACCACTGCGAGGAACTGGAGATCAAGGTCGCGCAGGGCGCCAAGCCCGGCGAGGGCGGCCAGCTGCCGGGCATCAAGGTGACCGAGCTCATCGCCCGCCTGCGGCATTCGACCCAGGGCGTGACGCTGATCTCGCCGCCGCCGCACCACGACATCTACTCGATCGAAGACCTCGCGCAGCTGATCTACGACCTCAAGCAGATCAACCCGCGCGCCAAGGTCTGCGTGAAGCTGGTCTCCCAGTCCGGCGTCGGCACGATCGCGGCCGGCGTCGCCAAGGCGAAGGCGGATGTGATCCTGATCTCGGGCCACAACGGCGGCACCGGCGCCTCGCCCGTGACCTCGATCAAGTTCGCGGGCCTGCCCTGGGAGATGGGGCTCTCGGAAGCGCATCAGGTGCTGACGATCAACAACCTCCGCGACCGGGTGACGCTGCGGACCGACGGCGGGCTCCGCACCGGCCGCGACATCGTCATCGCGGCGATGCTGGGCGCGCAGGAGTTCGGCGTGGGCACCGCCGCGCTGATCGCCATGGGCTGCATCATGGTGCGCCAGTGCCAGAGCAACACCTGCCCGGTCGGCGTCTGCACGCAGAACCCCGACCTCCGGGCGAAGTTCACCGGCACGGCGGACAAGGTCGTGAACCTGATGAGCTTCTACGCGCAGGAAGTGCGCGAGGTGCTGGCGAGCGTGGGGGCGAAGTCGATCGACGAGGTGATCGGCCGCGCCGACCTGCTGACCCAGGTCAGCCGCGGCTCGGAGCATCTCGACGACCTCGACCTCAACCCGCTCCTGATCAACGTCGACCAGGGCGAGCGGCAGGTCTACGACCGGGCGCAGCCGCGGCAGAAGGTGCTCGACACGCTCGACGCCCAGATCGTCACCGACGCCGAGCCGTTCTTCAAGGACGGCGAGAAGATGCAGCTGAGCTACGCCGTGCAGAACACGCTGCGCTCGATCGGCACCCGGGTCTCGAGCCACATCGTGCAGCGGTTCGGCATGAAGAACACGCTGCAGGCCGACCACATGACGATCAAGCTCTCGGGCTCGGCCGGGCAGAGCCTCGGCGCCTTCGCGGCGCCGGGCCTCAAGATCGAGGTCTCGGGCGAGGCGAACGACTATGTCGGCAAGGGCCTCTCCGGCGGCGTCATCGTGGTGAAGCCGCCGCTCGGGAGCCCGCTGGTGCCGCATGAGAACGCGATCATCGGCAACACGGTCCTCTACGGCGCCACGGCGGGCAAGCTCTTCGCCAATGGCCGGGCGGGCGAGCGCTTCGGCGTGCGCAACTCCGGCGCCACGGTGGTGATCGAGGGCTGCGGCTCCAACGGCTGCGAGTACATGACGGGCGGCACCGCGGTGATCCTCGGCCGGTTCGGCGACAACTTCGGCGCCGGCATGACCGGGGGCATGGCCTTCCTCTACGACCCCGAGGGCGAGATCGACATGCGCCTCAACACCGAGAACGTGATCTCGGCGGCCATCGAATCGAGCGACTGGGCGGCGGAGCTGCGCGCGCTGATCGAGGAGCATCTGAAGGAGACCGGCAGCCCCCGCGCCGCCGACATCCTGCGCCACTGGGAGGACAGCCTGCCGAAGTTCCGGCAGATCGTCCCGAAGGAGATGCTGAGCCGGCTCAAGTACCCGTTGAGCGACAAGCCGGCCGCGGCGACGGCCTGAGACGCATCGCGTCTCCCCGGGCGTGGCGCGTCCGGGGAGCGGGATCACGGCGGATAGGAGGTCCGGCCTACGGGGATGGTATCGTAGGGCGGACCTCGGTCCGCCGTTTTCCTTGCAACGGCTCGATAATCCCGGCACGACGGAAAGCCAGGACAGAGCAACGGGCGGGCCGGTGATCAGACGCATCTGGGCGATCCTCCGCCGCCTCATCGTCTTCGCGCTGATCGCGGCCATCGCGCTCGTGCTGCTGTTCCGCTTCGTGAACCCGCCGACCAACCTCTACATCCTGTCCGAACGCGCCCGGCTTGGCTCGGTCGAGCAGCGCTGGGTCTCGATCGACGAGATGTCCGACTGGCTGCCGCTCTCCGCCGCGGCGGCCGAGGATGCGAATTTCTGCCTGCATTCGGGCTTCGATCTCGACGGGATCCAGAGCGCGCTCGCCGATCAGGAGCGGTTCCGCGGCGCCAGCACGATCAGCCAGCAGGTGGCGAAGAACGTGTTCCTCTGGCCGGCGCGGAGCTGGTTCCGCAAGGGGCTCGAGGCCGGGTTCACCGTGCTGATCGAGCTCACCTGGCCGAAGCGGCGGATCATGGAGGTCTATCTCAACATCGCCGAGTTCGGCGAGGGCACCTTCGGCGTCGAGGCCGCGGCGCGGCGCTACTTCGACACCGGCGCCGCCGAGATGACGCCGCGCGCCTCCGGGCGGCTGATGGCGGTGCTGCCCGATCCGAAGAACCGCTCGCCCGTCAGCGGCACCGGCTACATCCAGAGCCGCGGCCGGGCGATCCAGCACGGCGCCGAGACGCTGCGGGTCGACGGGCGGGGGGCGTGTTTCCTGTGAGGGGCCGCGCGCGGGGGTGTGGCCGCGGGGAATGGCGGACCGAGGTCCGCCCTACGGAGAGCGTTGCGTAGGGCGGACCTCGGTCCGCCGCCCCCCGCCTCAGTGCTTGTCGGTCTTCGCGGCGACCCAGTCCATCAGCGCGAGCAGGATGCCCGAGGCGACGAAGGTGAGGTGGATGATGACCATCCAGCGGAGCTGGATCGGATCGAACGGCACCTCGGCGTGGGTCTCGCCGATCTCCATGAACCGCTTCAGGAGATGGATGCCCGAGATCGCCACGATCGAGGCGATGAGCTTCATCTTCAGCCCCGAGAAATCCACCGTGCCCATCCAGGACGGCCGGTCCTCGGTATCGGCGATGTCGAGCTTGGAGACGAAGTTCTCGTAGCCCGAGAAGAGCACGATCAGGAGCAGGTTGCCCGCGAGCGTGAGGTCGATGAGCGTCAGCACGGTGAGGATCACGTCCTCGCTCGTCATCGTCATGACCTTCGGCGCGTAGTAGAAGACCTCGCGGCCGAAGACGATCGTCAGCATCGCGAGCGAGACGACGAGGCCGAGATACATCGGCGCCATCAGCCAGCGCGAGGCGAACAGCCCCCGCTCGAAGGCGGTCTCCACCGATGGCTTGCCCGACATGCGTCTCTCCTCTGAGCTCCGGTCCAATCGCGGATGTAGGAGGCGGCCGGAAGCGGTGCAAGAGCGTCCGGCCGCGGCGCGGCACCGCGGAGGCCCGGCCCGCGGCCGCGGCGGCGCGTCGCCAGCGAAATCAAGCCGTTAGATGTCTTCGCACCCGCGCAAGACCGGAGCCGCGGGCCGGCGGTCTTCCGCCGATGGCGGCCGCGGGCCGCGGGCCGCGCCGGGCGCGGCGGTTGAAGCGCGGGGGATTCGGGGCGATAACGATGGGATCGAGCAAGGAAAGGCCGCGAAAATGCGCCGTCTCTATCACATGACCCTGTCGCCGTTCTGCCGCAAGATCCGGCTCGTGCTGGCGGAAAAGAAGATCGAGGTCGAGCTGGTCGAGGAAAAGCCCTGGGAACGCCGCATGGACTACTTGCGGATGAACCCGGCCGGCAAGGTGCCGCTGCTTCGGATCGACGATCTGATCCTCGCGGATTCGAACGCGATCTTCGAGTATCTCGAGGAAACCTGCCCCGAGCCCGCGCTCTTGCCGCGCAAGCCCGCCGACCGGGCCGAGGCGCGCCGGCTGGTCGGCTGGTTCGATGACAAGTTCCACGACGAGGTGACGGCGAACCTGCTCTACGAGCGGGTGAACAAGAAGCTGATGAAGGCGGGCTATCCCGAGAGCGAGAAGATCAAGGCGGGCCTGCGCAACATCAAGTACCATCTCGACTACATGGAATGGTTGCTCGAGCACCGGCGCTGGCTCTCCGGCGACTACATGACGATCGCCGATTTCGCGGCCGCGGCGCAGCTGTCCTGCCTCGATTATGTCGCCGACGTCGACTGGACCCGGGGGCCCGGCGTGCGCGACTGGTACGCGAAGATCAAGTCGCGCCCGGCCTTCCGCTCGATCCTCGCCGATCTCGTGCCGGGCTTCACGCCGCCGCAGCACTACGCCGATCTCGATTTCTGAGCCGCGGCGCACCATATTCGCGACGCTGTCCCGGGCCTGACCCGGGACCTCGACGCCTGCGTGGCGCATCGGACTCGAGGTCCCGGGTCAAGCCCGGGACAGCGTCGCGAACGAAGCGCCTGGAACGGAGGCCGATGCTGGACACGACGCGGGACGCGCTCGCCGCGCGGATCAGGGCGCGGGCGCTCGGGGAGGGCTTTTCCGCCTGCGGCTTCTGCGCGCCCGATGCGATCCCGCTGGCGCGCGCGCGGCTCGACGCCTTCGTGGAGCAGGGCCGGCACGGCACCATGGGCTGGATGGCCGAGCGGATGCGCTGGCGCGGCGACCCGGCCGCGCTCTGGCCCGAGGCGCGCACGGTCATCATGCTCGCGGAGGTCTATACCCCGGACGACGATCCGCTGGCGCTCCTCTCCCAGCCCGACCGCGGCAATGTCAGCGTCTACGCGCGCGGCCGCGACTATCATGACACGGTCAAGAAGCGGCTGAAGCGGCTCGGCCGCTGGCTGGTCGCCGAGACCGGCGCCGAGATCAAGGTCTTCGTCGACACCGCCCCGGTGATGGAAAAGCCGCTCGGCCAGGCCGCGGGGCTCGGCTGGCAGGGGAAGCACACCAACCTCGTGGGCCGGAGGCTCGGCAGCTGGTTCTTCCTCGGCGCGATCTTCACCACGCTCGACCTGCCGCGCGACGCTTCGGAGGTCGATCACTGCGGCTCCTGCCGCGCCTGCCTCGACATCTGCCCGACCGGCGCCTTCCCCGCGCCGTACCAGCTCGACGCCCGGCGCTGCGTCTCCTATCTGACGATCGAGCACGACGGCCCGATCGCGCCCGACCTGCGCGCGGGGCTCGGCAACCGGATCTACGGCTGCGACGACTGCCTCGCCGTCTGCCCCTGGAACAAGTTCGCCGGCGTGGCGCGCGAGGCGGCCTATCACGCGCGCGAGACGCTGCGCTCGCCCGCGCTCGCCGAGCTCGCGGCGCTCGACGACGCGGGGTTCCGGGCCCTGTTCTCGGGCTCGCCGATCAAGCGGATCGGCCGGAACCGCTTCGCGCGCAATGTCGCCTATGCGATCGGCAATTCCGGCGATCCGGCGCTCATCCCCGCGGCGGAACGCCTGGCCGCGGACGCGGACCCGGTTGTTCGCGAGGCTGGGGCATGGGCTCTGGCGCGGCTGCGCTGAGCCTTTGCAGGTTGCGCCGCGCCGGGGCGGCGAGATCGCTGTCGGGATGCGCCTCGATCAGCCGCGTCCAGGCCGCGGCCGCGGCCTCGGTGTCGCCCTGGGTCGCGAGGGCGGCGCCCTCCTCGAACAGCGCCTCGGGCTGGTCGGGGGCGAGCGCCAGCGCGCGCCGCGCATCGGCCAGCGCCGCCGCCGGATCGTCGAGATGGCGCAAGGTCGCCGCGCGCAGCGCGATCGCGCCCGCGTCGCCGGGATCGAGCGCCAGCGCCTGGTCGAGCGCGTCCCGCGCGGCGGCCCAGTTCCCGAGCCCGGCCTCGGCCCGCGCGAGATCGACGAAGCGCGCCGGCTCGGGCTCGGTCAGCCGGTTCGCCGAGAGCAGCGCGTCCCGCGCGAGATCCGGCCGGTCGAGCCGCAGCCAGAGCCGCGCGGCGTCCTCGTAGGTCGTGGCGCGGAGGTCCGCGCCCATCGCCCGGTTCGGATTCTGCGCGAGCCCGGTCAGAAGCTGCGCCGCCGTCGCGTCCGCGCCGAGCGCCTCGAGCGCCGCGGCCTCGCACAGCCGCGCCTCGGTGCCGCCGCCGAGCCGCGACCAGCGCGCGGCCTGCTCGCGGGCGAGGGCGGGATTGGCCTTGATCGCCGCCTCGCATTCGCTCGCCGAGGCGATGTCGGCGTCCGGCGGCGGCGCCAGGTCCTGCGCCTGGGCGGCGGTGGCCGCGACGAGCGCGGTGGTGGCAAGGAAAAGCCTTCGCATGGCCGCGGCGTTCCCCTAGAGGTCCAGATGGGACGAACAAGGAGGGCCCATGACCGACGGACCCGTGCTGCTGTCGCTCGGCTATGGCTACTCGGCCGCGGCCTTCGCGGCAAGCCTGCCCGCCGCCTGGCGGCGGATCGGCACCACACGATCGGGCGAGAAGGCCGCCGAAATGGCCGCGGCCGGCGTCGAGCCGGTCGATCCCGCCGACACGGCCGCGCTCGCGCGGGCGATCGCCGCGGCGGATCACGTGCTGGTCTCGGTGCCGCCGGGGCCCGAGGGCGATCCGATGCTGGCGCATCTCCCCGCGCTGCGCGCGGCGGCGCCGAAATGGGTCGGCTATCTCTCGACGACCGGGGTCTATGGCGACCGGGGCGGCGCCTGGGTGGACGAGACGGCGGCGCCGGTGCCGGTCAATGCGCGAAGCGCGCGGCGGGTCGTGGCGGAGCAGGCGTGGCTCGGGTCGGGCCTGCCGGTCGAGGTCTTCCGCCTCGCCGGGATCTACGGGCCGGGGCGCAGCGCCTTCGACCGGCTGCGCGAGGGCCGCGCGCAGCGGATTGTCAAGCAGGGGCAGGTCTTCTGCCGGATCCACGCCGAGGACATCGCCGGCGCGCTTGGGCGCGCGGTCGCGCGGCCGCTGCCGGGCCGGCTCGTCAATCTCGCCGACGACCTGCCCGCCCCGCCCTGGGAGGTGATCGCCTACGCGGCCGAGCTGCTCGGCATGCCGCCACCGCCGGAGATTTCCTTCGAGGAGGCCGATCTCAGCCCGATGGCGCGCAGCTTCTACGGCGAGTCGAAGCGGGTCTCGAACCGCCGGATGCGCGAGGAGCTCGGCTACGCGCCGCGCTATCCCGACTATCGCGCCGGGCTCGGCGCGATTCTGCGCGCCGGCGGCTGATTGAGGGATCGAGGCAACACCATCGGGATTTTCACCGCCGCCGTCGGCGATCAAGGCTGGCGCTCCCGGGCCGAATCCGACAAGGTCGGTCGCAAAATCTGGCACCGGCCCCTGAAACCGGGTCTTTGAGGTAGGTGGAATGTCGCACCGGCGACTGCGCGCGGGATTGATCACGGCCGCTTTGGCCTCGGTTTCGACCATGGCTCTCTGGGTCGTCGCGAACGCCCAGGAGGCGCCGCGCGCGCGGCCGAGCGTGAACCTCTATGGCAACCCCGGCCTGATCGACATGCCCTCGGCGGAGATGATGCCCGACGGGCAGATGACCCTCTCCTGGAGCAAGTTCGACGGCATGAGCCGGCGGCAGTTCAATTTCCAGATCCTGCCGCGGCTCTCCGGAACGCTGCGCTACTCGACGATCGAGAACTGGGGCCGGCCGGATGATCCCAATTACGACCTCTGGGACCGCAGCTTCGACTTCAGCCTGCAGATCCTCGACGAGAAGCCGGGCTGGCAGCCGAGCCTGACGCTCGGCTTCCGCGACTTCCTCGGCACGGGCGTCTATTCGGGCGAATATCTCGTCGCGTCCAAGCGCGTCGTGCCGGACGTCACCATCACGGGCGGCGTCGGCTGGGGCCGGTTCGCCGGGGTGAACGGGTTCAAGAACCCGTTCTGCGCCGTCGCCGACGTGATGTGCGAGCGCGACGAGGACTACGGCGAGGGCGGCAAGCCAGGCTTCGGCCGCTTCTTCCGCGGCGAGGACGCCGCCTTCTTCGGCGGCGTCGAATGGCGCACGCCCTACGAGGGGCTGACGCTGAAGGCCGAATACTCCTCCGACGCCTACACGCGGGAGCAGCAGGGGCCGAGCTCGAAATTCGACCGCAAGTCGCCCTTCAACTTCGGCGCCGAATACCGGTTCACCGAGGGGATCACGGTCGGCGGCTACTACATGTACGGCGACAAGTTCGGCTTCAACATCGCGCTGAGCGGCAATCCGAGCTCGCCGCTGACGCCGCAGGATCTCGGCGTCGGCCCGATCCCGACCACCGCCCGGCCGATCGACGCGCCGATGGGCGAGGGCTGGGAGAACGATCCCGCCAAGCGCGCGCAGCTTTCGGACGCGCTCGCCCAGGCGATGGACGTCGAGGGCATCCGGCTCGAGAAGATCACCTTCGAAGGCTCGACGATCAACGCGCTGATCCAGAACCGTCGCTACAACCAGCAGCCGCGGGCGATCGGCCGCGCGGCGCGCATCCTGCAGGTGGGCATGCCCGCCAATGTGAAGACCTTCGAGATCACGATGATCGCGGACGGTCTCGAGACGACGACGGTCACGATCGACCGCGCGCAGTACGAGAGCCAGATCTCGCGCTGGGACGCCGGCCAGTCGAGCTGGGACACGGTCGGCCTCGCGGGCGCCTGGACCGACCCGGGCAGCTATCCCACCTGGACCCGGCCGGACCTTTATCCGTCGCTCGACTGGACCCTGCTGCCGCAGCCCTATCTCGTGCTGCTGACGCCCGACGAGCCGATCCGGATCGGCCTCAACCTCGACGCCAACGTGACGCTGCGCCTCACCCAGGAGCTGTCGTTCAACGTCGGCATCAGCCAGCCGCTCTTCGGCACGTTCAGCGACCCCGGCCCCTCGGACAGCAACCTGCCCCGGGTGCGCTCGAACACCTCGCGCTACTACGCGGGCAAGAACCTGAAGATGACCAACCTGACTGGGGACTACGTCTCCAAGATCAGCCGGGACGTCTACGCCCAGGTCTCGGCCGGCTATCTCGAGCGGCAGTTCGCCGGCGTCTATTCCGAAGTGCTGTGGAAGCCGGTGAACCAGAGCTGGGGCCTCGGCGCCGACCTCGCCTATGTCAAGCAGCGCGAATGGGATTCGCCCTTCGGGCTCAGGGACTACGACGTCGTCAGCGGCTTCGGCTCGGTCTACTGGGAGACGGGCTGGTACGGGATGGAGGTCGAGGTCGACGCCGGCCGCTATCTCGCCGGCGACTGGGGCGGCACGCTGACCGTCACGCGCGAATTCGCCAACGGCTGGTCGGTCGGCGCCTATGCGACCCTGACCGACGTCACCTCCGAGGATTACGGCGAGGGCAGCTTCGACAAGGGCGTGATGATCAGCATCCCGTTCCGCTGGACGGTGCCGTTCGAGACCGACGCGCGCAACTCGATCCAGCTCACCTCGATCTCGCGCGATGGCGGCGCGCAGCTCGACGTGGCGAACCGGCTCTGGGACACGGTCCGGGAGTTCGACCGCCAGCACATGGAGTGGAACTGGGGGTCGTTCTGGCAATGAGGCTGACCGTACTCGCCGCGCTCATGATGACGGCGCTCGTGGGCTGCACCGACGAGGGGCTCAATCCGATCGTCTCGAAGGCGATCGACGAGGTGAACCCCTTCTCGACCTCGACCCCGGCGCAGCCGGGCGCGCCGGTGACGCGCGCCCAGATCGACCGGGCCGACGTCGCGACGATCCGCGCGCGGCTCGTCTCGGACAAGTCGCCGACCTATCTCGTCGCCGCCTCGAACAACGGCGGCTACATCACCTATGCCTCGGGGCTGCGCCAGCTCATCGTCATGCGCAACTCGCAGGTCACCGGCACCCGCGGCCTTGGCTATGACCTCCTGTCGGCCAAGTCGAGCAGCCCCGACCCCCTCGCGACGCCGATGCCGATCGCGCAATGGCCCGAGCGGGTCCAGCGCAGCTACGAATTCCCGGCCAACGCGCCGCGCGGCCGGATCGAGACCTTCGACTGCCGGTTCGAGCGGGGCGCCGCCAAGGAGATGGTGATCCTCGACCAGCCGCATCGCGGCGTCGAGATCAGCGAATACTGCGACGGCCCCACCGGCTCGTTCGAGCAGCTGCATTTCGCGGACGCCTCGACCGGCTTCGTCTGGCGCAGCCTGGCCTGGACCGGGCTGAGCCAGGGGCTCGTCGATATCGAAGTCGTGTTGCCCTACACCGGCACGCCACGCTGACTCCCGGAAATCCGAAGACGAAAGCGCCGCCCGGAAGGGCGGCGCTTTCGTCCGATTCGTGCTCGAAATGCGATTAAGGCCGCCGCGGACGGGCGCGGGAGGACGCGGCTTTCGCCGTTCGGTCGCATCCGCGGCGGGCCAATCAAAAAGGGCAGCGCCGAGAGGCGCCGCCCTGATCCGCTAGGTCTGTCAGCTCCGGAACCTCGGGAGGCCGAGGTCCGGCGCGGTATCCGTCGTGACCCGATCAGGAGTCGTCGTTGGAGATCGCGTACGCGATCGCGGCGAGGCCGATCACCGGGATCAGCCAGGCGGCGTTGGAACCGCCCATCGGGGCCGGCTCGGCGACGACGACCGGCTCGGCCGGCGCTTCGTAGACGAGGTTGCCGGCGAAGGCCTGGCCGGCGAGCAGGAGAGCCGTCGCGGTCGTGACGATAAGCTTCATAAGTTGTCCTCCTCAGAGAGTGCGGGTCTGCGAAACCGATAGCTCGCCCGGACCTGCGAGCGGACAAGCTAATGCCCGAACGATAACCAGTTTTCCCCCGCGTTTTCAATCATCGAAACCACGCACCTGCAGTAAGTGCCCCTTGTTGTCAAATGAGCAACACTGGCGTTCCGACCTGGGCGCGGTCGTAAACCTCGACGATGTGCTCGTTGAAAAGGCCGATGCAGCCGGAGGAGGACTGCCGGCCGATCTTGCGGATGTCGTTGGTGCCGTGGATCCGGTATGCGGGCCAGCCGAGGTTCAACGCGCGGATTCCGAGGGGATTGTCCGGTCCCGGGCCCACGTAGCCGGGCAATCCGGGGTGCCGCTCCAGCATCGAGGCGGTGGGCCGCCAGTCCGGATCGGGCCGTTTCAGCGTGATCGAGGTACGGCCGCGGCGCGTCATGTCCTCGGTCAGCGGCACCGAGGTCGGGTACACGCGATAGAAGCCGTCGGCGCCCCAGTAGTGCAGCACGCGGTCATTGGTGTCGCAGAGAATCGCATCCTTGCTAAGATCCGAGAAATAATCTTCCCAGTTCCGCATCTGCAGGCTGGAGATTCGCCGCAGCAGCATCGGCGTGTCCTGCGAGTCGGGAACGAAGTCGTTCGCCAGCGCGTCTTCCTCGGTGGCGGCGAAGCCGCGCCCGGCCAGAGCGCTGGTCGCGCCCGCCATGGCCGCCCCGACGGCGAACCGCGTGAACGCCCGCCGGTTGAATCCCTTTTCGCTCATGTCCCGCTGCCTCCTCGACGCGTCTCTGCGACGGCGGGGAATGATATTTCCCTTAGCCTCTTGCCGCAACTCACAGTTCTGAAAGCGACTCGTCTGCAACACCGGGGCGTCTTCGCGCGGTGTCGACGGCGATTGAATTTGAACGCGGGGGCGAAATTCGATAGTCACTGGACCCGCATCAACATACGGACGCGCGATGATCCGCTCCTGTCTCTCCGCCCTCGCGATCCTCGCCGCCGTCACGGCCTGCGCCCCGACCGGAACCGGCGGGACGCCGCGAATCTCGGCGGCGGAGACCAACGACATCCTGGTCCGGCAGCTCGACGCGGTGAACGCGGTGCGCGAGACCGCGGGGCTCGTGCCGCTGCGCTATTCTGCCGAGCTCAACGCGGCCGCGGCGACCCAGGCGCGCGACATGTCGGTGCAGGGGCGCGCCTGGCACTTCGGCTCCGACCTGACGAGCCCGCGCGAGCGCGCTTTCCGCGCCGGCTATCGCGCCGAGCTCGTCGGCGAGAACATCGCCGAGGGCACCGATACCGATCTCGCGGTGCTGCGCAGCTGGCTCGACTTCAAGGATACCCGCGACATCATCATGGACCCGGACGGCCGGGGCTTCGGCTTCGCCTGGTACCAGGAGGATTCGGGCAAGATCTGGTGGGTGCAGCTCGTCGGCAAGTGAGGCGGCTCCCCGCGCCCCAATCAATCGAGGGTTGATCCCGGCCGCGGCGGTCAGATCGGCGCGCCGTTGCCCCAGAGCGCGGCGCTCGGCATGATCTCACCCACGACGAGGCCGCGGCGGTTGGTGATGACCGGGCGCATGCGCCGGATCACCGCGGGATGCGCCGCGCTGAGCGCGCCCAGGCGGCAGAGCAGCGTCGCGACCGCGCATTCCGAGGCGCGGGTGCCGCCATCCTCGATCTTGACCGCGAGGCCGATCCCCTTCTCGGGCCAGATCGCGACGAATACGCCCTCGGCGCCGGTCTTGATCGCGACCGCGCCGCCCGCCGCCTCCATCAGCTCCGAACAGGCCCGGCCCTCGCCGGCGACGAGCAGCGGATGCGCGACCATCGCCGCCACCAGCCGCTCCGCCGCGTCGGCGCGGGTCGCCCCGAGCCCGGCGGGCGCCGCCATGCGCGCCATCGCGAGGGCGAGGCCATGCATCGTGGTCGCGAAATTCGGCGCCGAGCAGCCGTCGATGCCGTAGCCGGGGCTTTCGGCGCCGGTCATTTCCTCGAAGGCGGCGCGGACCGCGCGCTGCACCGGATGCTCCGGTTCCTGGTACTCGGTATCGCCGCCGAGGTGGCGGTTCAGCGTGAGAAAGCCCGCGTGCTTGCCCGAGCAGTTGTTGTGCAGCTGGCAGGGCGCCTCGACAGCCTCGCGCAGCCGGCCGCGCTCCTCGCGGTCGTCGGGGATCTGCGGCCCGCAGCGCAGGTCGTCGTCGGACATGCCGAGATCGGCGAGCCAGCGCGCGACCCGCGTCACATGCATCTCGGCGCCCTGATGCGAGGCGCAGGCCAGCGCGAGCTGCTCGGTGGAGAGATCGCGCGCCGCGCCGCTTTCCACGAGCGGCAGCGCCTGCAGCATCTTGCAGGAGGAGCGCGGCAGGATCACCGCCCCGGGGTCGCCCCAGGCCGCGCGGATCTCGCCCCGCGCGTCGCAGATGACCGCGTGGCCGCGATGCCCCGATTCTGCGAAGGCGCCGCGGTGGATCTCGACCATCGGTATCGCGTCAGCCATCGCTCAATTCCTCCGCCAGACCCTCGCCCAATGCCCCGCGCAGATGGCGGAAGGCAAGCCGGATCCGCGACTTGACCGTGCCGAGCGGCAGGCCGAGACGGTCCGCGATCTCGGCGTGGCTCAGGCCGTCGTAGAAGGCCGCCACCAGCACCGCGCGCTGCTCCGCCGGCAGCTCCTCGAGCTCGGCCCGGATCCGCGCCTCGCGCGCCTGCGCGTCGATTCGCTGGAAGCCGTCGGGCTCCGGCTCGGGCTGGAACAGCGGATCCTCGGGGTCGGGCGCCGGGCGGCTGGTGCGGCGCAGGATGTCGATTCGGCGATTTCGCGCGATTGTGAAGATCCAGGTCGAGGCGGCGGCGCGGCCGGGGTCGAAGGTCTCCGCGCGCCGCCACACCAGCACCATCACGTCCTGGGCGATCTCGTCGGCGTCGGCCTCGCTGGCGCCGCCGCGCATCATGAAAGCCTTCACGCGGGCGGCGAACCGGTCGAACAGCGCGACGAACGCCGTCCGGTCGCGCGCGGCGACGCGGGCAAGCAGTTCGGCGTCGCTGGCCTCGGTCAGGCCCTCGGGCGGCGCGAAGGGCATCAGTCTCGCTCTCGTCGAAAGGGGCGGGGTTGAAAAAAGGGGTCTGGTTGCTGGCCAAAGCGCCCCGCCCGGGCGGGCGAAATGCGCGCAAAGGGGTGGATCACGTGCCGTTTGTCGCGATAGACTAGGACAAGGACGCTGACAAAAACAAGCCGGACCTTCCCCCGGGATGGGTCGAACCCCGAGGGCGACGGCACAGGCGATCGAGCAGGAGACAAGGGACAGATGATGCCGAAAACGCGCACCGCGATCGTGGGGTCGCTTGTGCTTGGTCTCGCCGCGGCCGCGGCGACGCTCCCGGCCAACGCGCAGACGGCGGCGAACCGGGTGGCCGCGCATACCGACTGGAGCGTGTTCGTCGCGGGCAGCCCGATGGAATGCTATATCGTGTCGCCGCCGAAGAGCTCGAAGGCGACGCGCGACGGCAAGGCGGTCGAGGTCGACCGGGGCGACATCCGCCTCTTCGTCACCTTCCGCCCGGCGGAGAACGTGGCGGGCGAGGTGAGCTTCAGCGGCGGCTATCCGTTCCGCGACGGCGCGCCGGTCAAGATCCAGGTCGGCTCCGAGAGCTTCACGCTCAATCCGGGCTCGGGCGACGCCAATGGCTGGGCCTGGCCGGCCTCGCCCGACATCGACAAGACCATCGTCGCCGCCTTCCGCCGCGGATCCTCGGCGACGGTGACCGGCGTCTCGAGCCGCGGCACGACCACGGTCGACACCATCTCGCTCGCGGGCTTCACCGCCGCCGTCGAGGACGCCGAGACCCGCTGCAAGTGAGTTTCCCGCTCCGCCGGTCGGCCATGTCGCCGGCGGGGGTGGAAAAATCCGCGAAATCTGCTATCTCGCCACGGAATTGGCGGGCGATCCGCCCGCGCCGATAGCAGAGCCATGTCCGCCATACCGATGAAAGCCACCGCGGCGCAAGCCGCCCCGCCGATCACACCCGAGGTCCTGGCCCTGCCGCGGCGGCTGCCCGAGGCCGGCCCGACCGATCTCGTCGGCCTCGACCGCGACGCGCTGCGCGCCGCGCTGATCGAGGCGGGCACGCCGGAGCACATGGCGAAGATGCGCGCGGGCCAGATCTGGCAATGGATCTATCATCGCGGCGTGCGCGACTTCGAGGCGATGACCAATCTCTCGCGGGACTACCGCGCGCTGCTGGCGCGGCATTTCCAGGTCTCGCGGCCGGAGATCGTCACGCGGCAGATCTCGGCCGACGGCACGCGGAAGTACCTGCTGCGCGTCGCGGGCGGGCTCGAGATCGAGACCGTCTACATTCCCGAATCCGATCGCGGCACGCTGTGCGTCTCGAGCCAGGTCGGCTGCACGCTCACCTGCTCCTTCTGCCACACCGGCACGCAGCGGATGGTCAGGAACCTGACCGCGGCCGAGATCGTCGGCCAGATCCTGGTCGCCCGGGACGATCTCGAGGAGTGGAACAAAGGGCCGCGCGACACGCGGTTCATCTCCAACATCGTGCTCATGGGCATGGGCGAGCCGCTCTACAATTTCGACAACGTCCGCGACGCGATGCGAATCGCGATGGACAACGAGGGCCTGTCGCTCTCGCGCCGGCGGATCACGCTCTCGACGTCGGGCGTGGTGCCGGAAATCGCCCGGGTCGGCGAGGAGATCGGCTGCCTGCTCGCGATCTCGTTCCACGCGACGACGAACGAGACGCGCGACACGCTGGTGCCGATCAACCGCAAGTGGAACATCGCCGCGCTGCTCGACGCCTGCCGCGCCTATCCCCGGCTCTCGAACGCCGAGCGGATCACCTTCGAATACGTGATGCTGAAGGGGATTAACGATTCGGACGCCGATGCGCGGCGGCTGGTGAAGCTGATCGCGGGCATCCCGGCGAAGATCAACCTGATCCCGTTCAACCCCTGGCCCGGCTCGCCCTACGAGCGGTCGGACCCCGACCGGATCGAGGCCTTCGCGCGGATCGTGAACAAGGCCGGCTACGCCTCGCCGGTGCGCACGCCCCGGGGCGAGGACATCATGGCCGCCTGCGGCCAGCTGAAGAGCGCGAGCGAACGCGCCCGGCGCGCCCGCGGCGGCGCGGCGGCGCCGGCCTGAGCTTCCGGCGTGGAGGTCCCGGGTCAAGCCCGGGACAGCGCCTCGCGGGCTTCGGGCGCGCCAGCTCAATCCGCGCACCGCTGTCCCGGGCCCGACCCGGGACCTCCACGATGACGCTGGAGCGACGGTCGCCGCGCACAGTACGGGGAAGCAACCTTGTCTTTCGACACGCTCGCCGCCCTCACGCTGTTTGCTTTCGTTGGTGCGATCACGCCCGGGCCCAACAACATCATGATCATGGCCTCCGGCGCGAATTTTGGTTTGCGCCGCAGCTTGCCGCACGCGCTGGGCATCGCGGTCGGCTGCGGGATCATGGTCTTTCTTTCGGGCCTGGGCCTCACCGGCCTCTTCGAGGTCTTTCCGCTTGCGCTGACGGTCATGCGTGGCGCGAGTGTGGTCTACCTCCTCTATCTTGCCTGGCGCCTTGCCACCGCCGCCGCGCCCGAGGCGGGTGGCGAGGCGAGGCGGCCGCTCAGCTTTCTGGGGGCGGCGCTGTTTCAGTGGGTGAATCCGAAGGCTTGGGCGTTGGTTCTGGTCGCCATCGCCGCCTACCTGCCTCAGCCGTCCCCCGCGCCCGCGCTTGCCGCCGGGCTCATCTTCGTCGTCGTCTCGTTGCCCTCGGTCCTGATCTGGGCGAAGCTCGGCGAGGGATTGCGCCATGTGCTGGCGGACCGGAGGCGGCTCCGGATCTTCAACGCGACCATGGCCTGTCTCCTGCTCGCATCACTCTGGCCAATTTTGCGTGGCTGATCCACGCAGCCTCTTCACGAATCCCCCCGATTAGGGTTCTATCAACGTTATCAAGCAGTAATTAAGCGATCTGCAAGGATCCGCCCAACAACCATAAAACGAGCAGGCAAATGAGCGACTGGACAGGAGACGGAGCGGCCGGCTCGGCCGTCGATGACCGATTGGAGCGCGTGACCGGCGACCGGCTGTGGTCGCGGCGCGGCGCGCTCGCCGTGACCGCGGGCTTTCTCGGGCTCGGGCTCGCCGCCCCGGCGCGGGCCTCGACCTACGCGCAGCCGATCGGTCCGCGGGCGACGCAGCTCGTCGTGTCGAAGCGCAACCGGGTGCTGGCGCTGATGAACGGCGAGCAGACGCTGAAGAAGTACCGGATCAACCTCGGCTTCGCGCCCTCCGGCCACAAGGAGCGGTCCGGCGACGGGCGCACCCCCGAAGGGACCTATGTGATCGACCGCCGCAACCCGCTCAGCGAGTTCTACCTGAGCCTCGGGATCAGCTATCCGAACGCCATCGACGTCGCCCGCGCCCGCGCGCTGGGGGTCGAGCCGGGCGGCGACATCTTCATCCACGGCGGCCCGACCCGGAGCGCGGACCGCGGCCGCAAGGACTGGACCGCCGGCTGCATCGCGGTCAGCGATGGCGAGATCGAGGAGATCTGGTCGCTGGTGCCCACCGGAATCCCGATCGTCATCTTCGGCTGATCGGCCCGAGGGGGGCGTTTTCCCCGACACCCCCCGACACGCGGCGGCGGGCTCTTACCCCGGGCCCGCCGTCCGTCCCGCGCGCCCGGCATCTTGCGAGAGGCGCGATTCGCGCGTATCTGCACGCGCATGACCCGGCTTTTCGACATGGACGACCACAGGCGGCTGCCCTGGCGTTTCTACGCCGGAGGGATCCGACTTACCCGCGGGGCCTGACGCAGGCCACGGGCCCCCTCGTCGCGCACAGCCTGTCCATAGCCAAAGCCATTGCGGGAGAAATCCATGTCCAGCTCGAATCCCTCCGCCTCCGGTCCGAAGACGCTCTACGACAAGATCTGGGACGCCCATCTCGTCAACGAGACCGAGGACGGCACCAGCCTGCTCTACATCGACCGCCATCTCGTCCACGAGGTCACGAGCCCGCAGGCCTTCGAGGGCCTGCGCATGTCCGGCCGCAAGGTCCGGGCGCCGGAGAAGACCACGGCGGTCCCCGACCACAACGTGCCGACCGACATCGACCGCGCCAAGGGGATCGAGAATCCCGAGAGCCGGATCCAGGTCGAGACGCTGCGCAAGAACGCGGCCGATTTCGGCGTCGAGATCTACGACGTCTCCGACGTGCGGCAGGGGATCGTGCATATCATCGGCCCGGAGCAGGGGCTGACCCAGCCCGGCATGACCATCGTCTGCGGCGACAGCCATACCGCGACGCATGGCGCCTTCGGCGCGCTGGCGCACGGGATCGGCACCTCGGAGGTCGAGCACGTGCTCGCGACCCAGACGCTGATCCAGAAGAAATCGAAGAACATGAAGGTCGAGGTCCGGGGCGGCCTGCCGCTCGGCGTGACCGCGAAGGACATCACGCTTTCGATCATCGGCGAGACCGGGACGGCGGGCGGCACGGGCTATGTGATCGAATACATGGGCGAGGCGATCCGGGCGCTCTCGATGGAAGGCCGGATGACGGTCTGCAACATGGCGATCGAGGGCGGCGCCCGCGCCGGGCTGATCGCGCCGGACGAGAAGACCTTCGCCTATGTGAAGGGCCGCCCGCACGCGCCCAAGGCCGGGCAGTGGGAGATGGCGGAAGCCTACTGGCGCACGCTCTTCACCGACGAAGGCGCGCATTTCGACAAGGAGCTGATCCTCGACGCAGCGAAGATCGCGCCGGTCGTGACCTGGGGCACCAGCCCCGAGGACGTGCTGCCGATCACCGCGACCGTGCCGAACCCCGAGGATTTCCACGGCGGCAAGGTCGAGGCGGCGCGGCGCAGCATCGACTACATGGGCCTGACGCCGGGGCAGAAGCTCTCGGACATCGCGATCGACACGGTCTTCATCGGCTCCTGCACCAACGGCCGGATCGAGGATCTGCGCGAGGTGGCGAAGATCATGGAGGGCCACAAGGTCAAGGACGGCGTGCGCGCGATGATCGTCCCGGGCTCGGGCCTCGTGCGGCTGCAGGCCGAGGAGGAGGGCATCGCCCAGAAGCTGATCGAGGCCGGTTTCGACTGGCGGATGGCCGGCTGCTCGATGTGCCTCGGGATGAACCCCGACCAGCTCGCCCCCGGCGAGCGCTGCGCCTCGACCTCGAACCGCAATTTCGAGGGGCGGCAGGGCTACAAGGGCCGCACGCATCTGCTGTCGCCCGCGATGGCGGCGGCCGCGGCGATCACCGGCAGGCTGACGGACGTCCGGGAGCTGCTCTGACCGGTGACCCGGGTCTAATTCTTTGAAAGGCGCGGAAGCCCGGCTTCCGCGCCTTTTGCTTTGCGCGCGCGGGCCCGATGTCGAAGACGCTTCCCCGCCGCGCGCGGAATGCTACCAATTGGTCCAAGCCCTGAGGCCGCCGAGGACCGCATGACCGACGAGACACCCGTTGATCCCGTGACCCGCCGCGCGGCGATCGCGGCGCAATGCGCGATGGGGGCGGCGCTGGCGGCGTCGGCGCTGATCCCGGAGGCGGGGCTCGCCCGGACGCTCGAGGCCACCGGGACCGGTCCGGGCCGGAGCCTGCCCGCGCGCTGGCTGCCGGTGCCCGACACGGTGAGCCCCGAGCTGCGGGCGGTGATCGCCCGGCCGCTGGCGTCGGGCTGGGACGTGATCCCGACCGACGCGGAGGGCTGGCGCGCCCTCGCGAAGGCGAGCGCCGAGGTGGCGGCGCCGGATATCGCGCGGATCAAGGACCGGCTCGGCGTGACCGTGACGCCGGACACCATCGCGGGCGTCCCGGTGTTCCGGATCGAGCCGCCCGAGGTCGCGCCGGAGTCGGAGGACCGGCTGCTGATGCATCTGCACGGCGGCGGCTACGTGCTCTTCCCGGGCGAGGCCGGGGCGGGCGAGGGGATGCTGATGGCGGCGCATGCCCGGACGCGGGTGGTCTCGGTCGACTACCGGATGCCGCCGGATCACCCGTTTCCGGCCGCGATCGAGGACGCGGCGGCGGTCTACGCCGCGCTCGCCGCCGCGACCGGCCCGGAGCGGATGGCGGTCTTCGGCGCCTCGGCGGGCGGCGGGCTCACGCTCGCGCTCATGCTGGCGCTGAAGGAAAGGGGCCTGCCGCTTCCGGCGGCGATCGCGCCCGGGACGCCCTGGTGCGACCTCGGCGGCGCGTGCGATTCGCTCCGGGCGAACGCCTTCGTCGACAACGTCCTGGTCGCGGGCACCGGCTGGATCAGCGGCGCGGCGCCGCTCTACGCGGGCGGGCGCGACCTCGCCGATCCGCTGATCTCGCCGATCAACGGCGATTTCTCCGGCCTGCCGCCCGCGATCCTGACCAGCGGCACGCGCGATCTGCTGCTCTCGATGACCGTCCGCGCGCATCGACGGCTCCGCGCGGCGGGCGTTCCGGCCGAGCTTCAGGTCTTCGAGGGCCAGAGCCACGCCCAGTTCCTCGAACCCTTCGTGCCGGAGACCGCCGAGGCGCTGGGCGAGATCGGCGCCTTCTTCGCGCGGCATCTCGCGTGAGCGGCGCGCCGATGCCCGCCCCCGACGACCCGACCCCGCCCCGGCCCGCCGGCGCGTCCTTCGCGCGCGAGAACGGCGGGCTCGAGTTCGACCGCGTCTCCTTCTTCTCGGACGCGATCTACGCGATCGCCATGACGCTGCTCGTCGTCGACCTGCGCGTGCCCGATCTCGCGCCGGACGCCGGCGGCGTGGCGCTGTTCGCGGCGCTGACCAACCTCGAGAGCGGCGTCTTCGGCTTCTTCCTCGGCTTCCTGCTGCTCGGGCGCTACTGGGTCGCGCATCACCGCTTCTTCCGGCTGCTCGGCCGGGTCGACGGCAGGCTGATCTCGCTCAACCTGCTCTATCTCGCGCTGGTCGCCTTCATGCCGTTTCCGGTCTCGCTGCTCAGCCAGTTCTCGGCCAACGTGGTCAGCGTGGTGCTGTTCGGCCTGTGCATGGCGGCGATCAGCCTGCTCGAGCTGGTCATGTTGCGCTACGCGGCGGCCGCCGGTCTGACCCGGCGTCCGCCCTCGGCGGCGACGTTGCGCTTCGCCACGCTCGCCTCGGGCACGCCACCGCTCATCATGCTCGCCTCGCTGCCGCTCGCGGCCTGGAGCCCCGGTCTCGCGCTGCTGAGCTGGCTGCTGATGATCCCCGTCGGCCGGCTCATCGACCGCCGCCAGCCCGCCGATTTCCGCGACTTCGCAGAGGCGGACTGAGCCGGCCGCTCAGGCCTCCGCCATCGCGGAGGCCGGCAGGCCGAAGACCCGGTCGAAGCCGAGGTTGAAGGCGAAGGTGTAGAACAGGAAGAACACGATCAGGCCGAGGTCGAGCAGGAAGGCCTCGATCAGCGTCACCCCGAGCACCCAGGCGATCAGCGGCACCAGCACCGCCACCAGCCCGGCCTCGAAGCCGAGCGCGTGGACGATCCGGATGGCGAGCCCGCGGCCCTTGATCCCGAACCGCGCCTCGGCGGCCTCGAAGCCCATGTTGTAGAGCAGGTTCCACACAAGCGCGATCACCGAGGCCGCCACCGACAGGAAGCCGGCCTCGGCCGGCGCGGCGCCCATGATGAGCGCGAGCCCGACCGAGCTCATCACGATCGCGATTCCCTCGTAGAGCGACAGGTAGACGATTCTGCGTTTGATCCCTTGCATGGCCTTGGTCCTTTCGAATTGCGACTCGAATAGGCAATTTCGGCTGATATAAAAAGTCAGGAGATATCAGATAATCTGAAAGGTCGGGCCATGCCGTTTTCCGGGGACGCGCTCAGAATCTTCCTCGCGGTGCTCGACCGCGGGTCCTTCTCGGCCGCGGCGCGGTCGCTCGGGCGGGTGCCCTCGGCGGTCTCGATGAGCATCGCCCATCTCGAGGCCGAGCTCGATCTCCAGCTCTTCGACCGCGCCGGGCGCGAGCCGAGGCCGACCGCCGCGGCGCGCGCGCTCGAGCCCCGCGCGCGGCGGGCGGCGGCCGCGCTGTCCGAGCTCGGCGCCCAGGCGCTGGCGCTGCACGCCGGGCTCGAGGAGCGGCTGACGCTCGGCGTGTCCTCGGAGCTCCTGTCCGCGGGCTGGACGGCCCCGCTCGCCACGCTGGCGCGCGAATTCCCGGCGCTCGAGGTCGAGGTCGTCTCGGGCACGCAGGGCGATCTGGTGCGTCGGCTGCACGAGGGCGGGATCGATTTCGCGCTGGTGTTCGAGCGGCCGGTCCTCGAGGAGCGCGAGGCGTTCCAGGAATTCGGCAGCGAGATCTTCGTCGCCGTCGCGGCGCCCGATCACGCGCTGGCGGCGGGGCCGGAGCGGCCGCGGATGGAGGATCTGATCGACACCCGCCAGATCGCGATCGCGAGCCGCGGCGCCGCCGATCCGCGCGTCCTGCTCTCGCGCGACGTCTGGCACACCGACAGCCATCTCGCCGCGCTCGGCCTCGTGCGGGCCGGGCTGGGCTGGAGCTTCCTGCCCCGCGCGCTGATCAAGCCGCTGGTCGAGGCCGGGACCGTGGTCGAGATCGAATTCGACAACATCAGCAACGAGCTCAGCCTCTACGTCGATCTGGTCTGGCTCCGCGACCGCCCGCGCGGGCTCGGCGCGCGCCGCTATGTTGAGCTGATCCGCGCGGCGCGGCGCGGCTAGGCGGGCGGAAAGAAGCAGGCGCGCGGCACGCGGAAAGCATACAGAGGCTTGTTCGAATAGCCGTTCGGCTGCCATTCGGCGACGGGCGCGAAGGTGGCTTCGGGGTTCCGGCAGGCCGGTCCCTCGGGGCTCGTGGTGATGAACAGCACCTCGCCCGGGCCGGCGGGCAGCGGATGCTTCTGCGCGTAGTGATGCGGCGGGAAGCCCTCGACCGGCTCGGCGTAGATCGCGAGCCCCGACTCGCGCAGCGTGTAGAAGGCGTCGGCGAGGGTCGAGCGGTCGCCCGAGACGATCGTGTCGAGCCCGGCCCCGCGGGCGATCTCGGCGATATGGCGGCTCGCCTCGGCGCGGCCGACGTAGCGCTTGAGCAGGAGGTCGCCGTCGCCGATCCGCAGGGTCGGGGCGAAGATGACCGCGATCGGCAGGAGGAGGCTGACCGCGAGATTGATCCCGATTCCCGCCCTGGTCCAGCCGGGCCGGTCGCGCAGCACCTGGCCGGCCGCGAGGAAGACCGCGACATGCGCCGCGGCGGTCCAGTTCGCATTCACAGGGCTCCGCGTCGCGACGAGCAGGACGACGGCGAAGATCGGCAGCGAGAAACAGGCGAGATAGGCGATCCGGCGGTCCCGCCGGAGCGCGCCGAGCCCGAGGAGCCAGGCGCCGAAGATCACCGGCCCGGAAATGCCGAACTGCGAGAAGACGGCTTCGGCGAGTCGCCCGGGCTCGAACCGCGCCGCGTTCTCGAGCCCGGCGTTGTGGTCGACCACATGCGTGACGGCGGAGAAGGAATTGGCGTAGTTCCACCAGAGGTTGGGCGCGAGGATCGCGAGTGCTACCGCCGCCGCGACCAGCGCGTCGCGCCAGGCGATCCGCGCCATCGGCAGCGCCGCCGCCGCGATCACCGCGCAGGGCACGAAATAGAGCGCCGCGTATTTCGCGAGCGCGCCGAGGCCCACCGCGACGCCGAGCAGCACGGCCCGGGGCAGCGACCGCGCCCGGGTGAGCCGCCAGTGCGCGAGGAGCGCCAGCGCGAAGAACAGGAGCATCGGCGTGTCGGTCGAGACGAGCAGGCTCGCCACCGCCACCGCCGGCGCGGTCACATAGGCGAGCCCGGCGATCGCGCCCGCGCGCGGCCCGAAGATGGTCCGGCCGGCGGCGAGCACGACGAGCGCGGTCAGCCCGTGCAGGATCGGCAGGGGCGCGCGGATCGCGGTCATCCCGTCGCCGCCGATCGCGGTCGAGAGCCAGAGGATCCAGCCGATCAGCGGCGGCTTCGAATAATAGCCCCAGGCGAGATCCTGGCCCCAGAGCCAGTATTGCGCGTCGTCGGTGAAGAGGTCGGCGCGGTCGAAGGGCAGGAGCGCCAGCCGGAAGGCGGTGAGAAGCGCGATGCCCCCGAGCGCCCAGCCGAGGCTCGGGTCAGGCTTTGCGCTTGGCGGCATAGATGAGCCAGAGGTTTCGGGCATAGATGAAAAGCCCGGTCGCCTGTCCGACGATGAACACCGGGTCGCGGCGATGGATCGCATAGGCGAGCAGGATCACGCCGCCGCCGATCGAGAAGTACCAGAAGGAGATCGGGATGATCGACTTCCGCGCCCGCTCCGACTTGATCCACTGCAGGATGAACCGCATCGAGAAGCTCAGCTGGCCGAGCAGGCCGATCACGACCCACCAGAATTCGCCCCAGTGATTGACGTGAAAGAACTCGAGCAACGGATTCAAACGGGTCTTCCTCTCACATCACGGCCGGGGCCGGGGCGTCGACCTCGACCGGCCGCGCCTTCTTCCGGCGGCGGAGCAGCCACATCACGCCGAAGAGATCGTAGACGCCGACGAGCGCGCGGCCAAGGTTCGCGTAGTTCGACGTGCCCGCGTGCCGGGGGGCGTGGGCGACGTCGACGTGGATGATGCCCCAGCCGTCGCGCGCGAAGAGCGCCGGCAGGTAGCGGTGCATGTGGTCGAAATAGGGCAGGGCGAGGAAGGCGTCGCGGTCGAAGACCTTGAGCCCGCAGCCGGTGTCGCGGGTCCCGTCCCGGAGCAGCGTCGAGCGGATCGAGTTCGCCGCCTTCGAGGCCCAGCGTTTGGAGGCGGTGTCCTGGCGGCCGACGCGCTGCCCGGCGATGAGGCCCACGCCCGGCGGGAAGGTCCCGCCGCGCAGCTTCGCGAGCAGCTTCGGGATTTCGGCGGGCGGGTTCTGGCCGTCGCCGTCCAGCGTGCAGATCACCCGGCCGCGCGCGGCGCGGACGCCGGAATGGATCGCGGCGGATTGTCCGGCGCTCGTGGCGTGCCGCAGCAGGCGCAGGAAGGGGAAGCGGTCGCGGAGGGCGAGGATTCGCGCGGCGGTGTCATCGGTCGAGCCGTCGTCGATATAGATCGCCTCGAACGGCGCGAAGGGCCGGCAGGCCGCCGCGATCGCCTCGGTCAGGAAGGCGACGTTCTCCGCTTCGTTCTTCATCGGGACGACGATCGAGAGCCACGGGGACTCCGGGGACGATTCCGCCTCTGTCGTCACTCGCTATCCTCCTGCGCGGCGGACGGCCGCGCGACGGAGACCGATCGCGATATCATGGTCGGAGTGAGAGGATTCGAACCTCCGACCCCCTGCTCCCGAAGCAGGTGCGCTACCAGGCTGCGCTACACTCCGAACACGGCGGGCATTTACGCGGTTCTTTCGGCGGCCGCAAGCCCGCTCGCGCGCGCTTTTCGCGGAAAGTTCAGCGATCGCCGCGCGGGCGGCGGGCGAGCTGGCGCGCCATATACCAGGTGACGGCCGAGAGCGTGAGCGCGCCGCCGACCAGCGCCGGGGTGCCGGGCGTCTCGGCGAAGGCGATCCAGACCCAGAGCGGGGCGAGCACCACGTCGAGCAGCGCGATGAGCCCGGATTCGGCGCCCGGGATCTGGCGCCCGCCGGCGAGAAACAGCAGGTAGCTGAGGCTCTGGGTGCAGAGGCTGAAAAGAAAGAGCAGGCCGAGCTCCGCGGGGCTCGGGACGCCGCGCTCCGCGAGCAGGCCGCAGACGAGGGCGCAGAGCCCGGCGGCGCAGGCGGTGCCGAGCGTCACGTCGAAGCCGCGCCAGTGCCGCGCCATCACGACGGTGCCGGCGAAGGCGGCGGTCATCAGGAGCGCGAGCGCGTTGCCGGCGACGTCGCCGGGCGCGGTCGCGCTCCCCGCCATGAAGACGACGCCGGCGAAGGCCACGCCGCTCGCGATCACCACGTCCCGCGTCACGCGCTCGCGCATCAGGAGCCAGGCGATGCCGGCGCAGACGAAGGGCATGGTGGCGTAGATCGTCATCACGTTCGCCACCGTGGTCAGGCGGAGCGCGGCGATGTAGCCGAGCATCGAGACCGCCGCGGCCGGGACGTAGACGAGTCCGCGCCAGCCGAGCCGGCGCCCGAGGTCGAAGGCGGCGCGCCCGTCGCGATGCGCCGCGTAGGCGAGCAGCGTCAGGCAGGCGAAAAGCGAGCGCCAGCCGACCAGCGTCCAGAGGTCGAGGTCGATGCCGCGGGTGAAGAGGCCCGCCGTGCTCCACATGAGCGTCGCGGCGCCGACGAGCAGGATGCCGTGCAGGCGGTTGTCGGCCCGGGGCTCGGCGATGGCGGCGTGCATGCGGGTGTTCCTTCGCGCTGAGGCCGCGCGCGGCGCGGTTGCGATTGCTAGACGACCGGTCTACTTTACTCCTATGCGAGAATCACCGACGCGCAAAGCGCTGATCGAGATCGGCCTGCGGGAATTGCTGGCGAAGGGCTACGAGGGCGTGGGGATCGGGCCGGTCCTCGCGGCGGCGGGCGTCCCCAAGGGCTCGTTCTACCATTTCTTCCGCAGCAAGGAGGATTTCGCCTGTGCCATCGTGGACGCCTACGCCGCGCATTACACCGCGCGGCGCGGCGCCACGCTCGAAGACGCGGCGCGGCCGCCGCTCGCGCGGCTCGAGCGGTATTTCGCGGCGCTGGTGGAAGAGGCGGCGGAGGATCCGCGCGGCGGCTGCGTCTACGGGGTGCTGGCGCAGAACACCGCCCGCCAGAGCGAGCCGATCCGGGCGAAGGTCCGCGCCTGTTTCGATGCCTGGCAGGCCGCGGTCGCCGCGGTCCTGGCCGAAGCGCGGGACGCGGGCGACCTGCCGCCCGATTTCGACGCGGAGGGGACGGCGGCGTTCCTGATCGAGGCCTACGAGGGGGCGCTCATCCGCGCCAAGGCGGATGGCGGCCCGGCGGCGCTGGAGCGGTTCCTCGCCTTCGCGGTGGCGCCGCTGGTCCGGGGTCGCTAGCCGAGCGTCCAGTCGATCGGGGCCGCGCCCTCGGCCGCGAGGAAGGCGTTCGCGCGCGAGAACGGCCGCGCGCCGAAGAAGCCGCCATGCGCGGAGAGCGGCGAGGGATGCGGCGCCGCGAGCACCAGGTGGCGCGGATTGGTCACGAACCGCGCCTTGGCCTGCGCGTAGGCGCCCCAGAGCAGGAAGACCACCGGCTGGTCGCGGCCCGCGACATGGGCGATCAGCGCGTCGGTGAACTCCTCCCAGCCGCGCTTGCGATGCGCCGCCGCCTGGCCGGCCTCGACCGTCATCACCGAATTGAGCAGCAGCACGCCCCGTTCGGCCCAAGGGCCGAGATGGCCGGTCCGGGGGATGGGCGCGCCGAGATCGGCGGCGAGTTCCTTGAAGATGTTCCGGAGCGACGGCGGCACGCGCACGCCCTCCGGCACGGAGAAGCTCAGCCCCTCGGCCTGGCCGGGGCCGTGGTAGGGGTCCTGGCCGAGCAGCACCACGCGCACCGCCTCGGGCGGGGTAAGTTCGAGCGCGCGGAAGGTGAGGGGCTCCGGCGGATAGACCGTCGCGCCCTGGGCGCGACGGGCGGCGGCGTGGGCGAGCGGCGCGGAGGGGTCCGCCCCGGCGGCCGCCCAGCCGGCGGGCAGCGTCGCGGGGCCGGCCGCGGCCTCCGGGGGCGCCGCGGCGAACAGGTCCGTCTGCCGGGCCACGCCCGTCAGAGCGAGGCTTCGAGCGCGGCGACGATCGCGTCGCCCATCTCGGCCGTGGAGACCGAGGCGCCGCCGTCCGGCCCGACCAGATCCGGGGTGCGGAGGCCATCCGCGAGCACCTTCTCGACCGCGGCCTCGAGCCGGTCGGCCTCGGCGCCCTGGTCGAAGGAATAGCGCAGCGCCATGGCGAAGGAGAGCACGCAGGCGATGGGATTGGCCTTGCCCTGGCCCGCGATGTCGGGCGCCGAACCGTGCACCGGCTCGTAGAGCGCCTTGCGCCGGCCGGTCTTCGGATCCGGCGCGCCGAGCGAGGCGGAGGGCAGCATGCCGAGCGAGCCGGTCAGCATCGCCGCGACGTCCGAGAGCATGTCGCCGAAGAGGTTGTCGGTGACGATCACGTCGAACTGCTTCGGCGCGCGGACGAGCTGCATGCCGCCGGCGTCGGCGAGCATGTGGGAAAGCGCGACGTCGGCGAACCGGGCGTGGGTCGCGGTGACGACCTCGTTCCAGAGCACGCCCGACTTCATCACGTTGCGCTTCTCCATCGAGCAGACGCGCTTGTCGCGGACGCGGGCCATCTCGAAGGCGACGGCGGCGATGCGCTCGATCTCGAACGTGTCGTAGACCTGCGTGTCGATCGCCCGCTTCTGGCCGTTGCCGAGGTCGGTGATCGTCTTCGGCTCGCCGAAATAGACGCCGCCCGTGAGCTCGCGCACGATGAGGATGTCGAGGCCCTCGACCAGCTCGCGCTTCAGCGAGGAGAAATCCGCGAGCGCGTCGAAGCACTTGGCGGGGCGCAGGTTCGCGAAGAGCTCGAGATCCTTGCGCAGGCGCAGGAGCCCGGCCTCGGGCCGCACGTCATAGGGCACCTTGTCCCATTTCGGTCCGCCGACCGCGGCGAGCAGCACGGCGTCCGCCGCCTGGGCCTTCTCCATAGCCGCGTCGGTGATCGCCACGCCATGCGCGTCATAGGCGCAGCCGCCGACCAGTTCCTCCTCGACGTCGAAGGGCAGGCCATGCGCGCCGAACCAGCCGATGACCTTGCGGACCTCGGCCATCACCTCGGGGCCGATCCCGTCGCCGGGCAGAATGAGCAGGGTCGGGTTGGCCATCGCGGGGGTCCTCGATCGTTCAGGGGTGGGTGCCCCCCGCTAGCGCCGGTGGCCTTCGCGGTCAAGGATCGGCGGCGCCCGGCGCGTTTCCAGCCCCCGGCGGGACCACGTCGACCCAGACCAGCCGGTGCGGCGGCCCGGCGGCGATCGCCTCGGCCAGCGGCGCGCCGGGGGCGGGCCAGACCACGCCGGCGCCGAGCACCGCGAGATCGCGCGAGGGCAGCGCGTAGTCGAGGCGGAGCCCGCGCGCCCCGAACCGCGCCGTGTCGCGCTCCGGCGCGCCGCCGTCCTGGCCCGAGGCGGCCGCCTCGGCGCCGGCGCTTTCGGGGCGCGGATCGGTCAGCGCGGGATGGCCGAGCAGGGCGGCGATCGCCTCCCGGTCGCCGGCGCCGTCGGCCGGATCGGTGTTGAGGTTGCCGAGGAGCACGAAGGGTCCCTCGAGCCGCGCCGGCCGTCCCGAGGCGTCCGGAAAGGCCGCCCCGTCGAGATAGCGGGTCCAGAAGCCGATCTCCGCCGCGTTGCGACGCCGGTTGAGCCCCTCCGGCCCGTCGAAGAGCGGCGGGGTCGGGTTCGAGGCCAGAACGCGCAGCGGTCCGCCGGGGAGCCGCACCGCGACGTCCCAGTGCGACCGGCTCGGGAGCGGCGGCGCCGCGCGGGCGGCGGCGTCGAGGAAGGGCACCCCGCCCGGTTCCGCGGGCGTCCACGCCTCCGGCGGATCGGTCCGGCGGAGATCGCGGAAATCGTGGCTCGCGTCCGGGTCGATCGGGAATCGCGACAGCAGCGCCATGGCGCCCTGCCCCCGGAAGGCGCCCCAGCCGAGCGCGTCGCGCGGGCCGCGCAGGCGGCCGTCGCCGTCGAGGTCGAGGCCGGAGTCGACGCCCGCGTTCTGCGCCGGGGCGAAGGCGAACGGATAGTCGATCGCCTCGGAGCCGGTCGCGAGGCGGGCGCGGAACGCGGCGAGCGCCACGCCGCGCAGGTCATGGTCGAAGCCGTTCAGCAGCAGGATGTCGGGACGCGCGGCCTGGATGACCGCGACCACCGCCGCGATGTCGGGTTTCGGCGTCCCGGCGCGCAGATCGGCCAGCAGGAGCCCCGGTCCCGCGCGCCCGAGCCCGACGTCGTAGGTCGCGACGCGAAGCCGCGTCTCCGCAAGGGCGGAGAGCGGGGCGAGGATCGCGCAGAGAAGGAGCCAGAACCGCGTCACGGGAAGCGAGGCTCGCGGCATCGCCCTAAGCGGGCATTAACCCGCCGGCGCCGCGGCGCGCGGCGGATCCGGGGGGCCGCGCCGCTTGTCTCCGCCGCGCGGGCATGATTCCCTCGCGCCCGGATTCCCCGGGAGGACAGATCATGACCCAGCCATTTCGCGCCGCCGGCCTCGGCCTCGTCGCTTTGCTCGCGCTCGGCGCCTGCGACAAGTTGAAGACGGGCGGCGCGGAGGTGGAAAGCGCCGCCGCCACGCTCGGCACCGACGGCTGCGGCGCCGTCAACCACCAGAGCCTGGTGGGCCAGAGCGCCTCGGTGCTCAACCTGGACCAGCTTCCGGCGGGCACGCGGGTGATCTTCCCGGGCATGCCGGTGACGATGGACTACCGCGAGGACCGGATGAACGTCGAGGTCGGCGGCGGCGACAAGGTCGCGCGGGTGTTCTGCGGCTGACCCCACGCGAGGCGCGGATCCGGGGCGCCCGCCCGCGCCTCCGGACGCCGCGCCCGCCGGAAAGCGCCCGGATCCGGAACCCGGAGCCCGTCTCGGCGCTTGTCCGGTCAGCGGGGGCCGCGCGCCCCGGCCAATGGAGGGAGGAAAAGACCATGCCACGCTGGATCGCCGCCACCTGTCTCGGCCTGACCGGGCTTCTCGCGCTCTCGGCCTGCGACACGGGGCCGGGCAAGGACATCTACGACTTCGCCGGAACCCTGGGCCAGGATTCCTGCGGCGCGGTCAGCAACCAGAACCTCGTCGGCAAGACGGTCGCCGAGCTCAACGTGGTCGACCTGCCGCGCAACACCCGCGTGATCCAGCCGGGCGCGACCCCCGGGACCAGCCGCGACGAGAGGCGGATGACGGTGATCATCGGCGGCGACAAGGTCACCCGGGTCTACTGCGGCTGATCCGGACGCGGCGGCGTTCCCCGCGCGACGGTTTGGCGGGCTGACGTTCTTGGACGAAAGTGCTAGGCTCGGCCCGACAACATCAAAAAACCACGGAGGAAACACATGTCGGCTGTCCATATCGACGATTACGCGCAGAAGCTCTACGCGGCGCATGGCGATCAGGCGGAGTACGAGGCCGCGCAGCGCGCGAAGGCCAGCGAGGAGCGCGGCGACGAAAGCGCCGCGGAGCAGTGGCGCAAGGTCCGCGCGGCGATCCGGGTGATCCGCGGGCCGAATGCCAGCTGAGGCCGGACCCCGCGCGAAGGCGCCCGCCGCGACGGCGGGCGCGACGCCGCCGCCCCCGCCGGGGCGCGCGGCTTTTTCATGCCGTTTCGCACGACGGGGCGGCGCCCGCTCATTGTTACCGCCTGCCACGTAAAGTGATCGGTCAGGCTCCGGAAGACTCTCGTAAATGAGGCGAAAAAGCGCTACTGCTGGCGGCAATGAGAACCGGGGCCTTGGTTCCCCGCGCGCATGGGCAGTGTTGTGACCGAAATCGGATGGGAGGCCATCGACAGCGCCGCTTTCGCGGCCTTTGTCCTCAGCCTCGTACTTTGCCTCGTCGTCGTCACCACCCAACGCTGGCATGGCCGGTTCACCCATGATTATTGCGTGGGGCCGCAGAAATTCCACAAGAACGCGGTGCCCCGGATCGGCGGTCTCGCCCTGGCGCTCAGCTACGCCGCCGTCACCCCCCTGCTCGGCGAGGGGCTGCGCGAGCTCTGGATCCTCATCGGCCTCGCGGGCCTGCCCGCGCTGGTCGCCGGGCTCGCCGAGGACGTGACGCGCAAGGTCGGCGTCAAATGGCGGCTCGGCGCGACGATGGGCGCGGGTGTCCTCTTCGCGGTCCTGACCGGCTATGCGATGGAAAAGGTCGACCTGCCGGGAATCGACTGGCTGCTGTCCTTCGCGCTGATCGCGCTCATCTTCACCGGCTTCTCGGTCGGCGGGGTCGCCAACGCGGTCAACATCATCGACGGGTTCAACGGGCTCGCCGCCGGGACGCTGCTCATCCTGTTCTGCACCTTCGCCTGGGTCGCGCACCAGGTCGGCGACGATCTTGTCTTCCAGCTCGCGCTCCTGTTCGCGGCGATGGTGCTCGGCTTCTTCTGCGTCAACTTTCCGCTCGGCAAGATCTTCCTCGGCGACGGCGGCGCCTATTTCCTCGGCTATCTGCTCGCGGTGCTCGGCGTGCTCCTGCCGGCGCGCAACCCCGAGGTCTCGGCCTGGACCGCGATTCTCATCTGCGCCTATCCGGTGATCGAGACCCTGTCCTCGATGGCGCGCAAGTCGCGGCGCGAGGGGCACAGCGTCGGCCAGCCGGACCGGGTGCATTTCCACATGCTCGCCTACCGCCGCTACGGGCGGCGGATGGTGAAGCGCAAGCGGGCGCATCATCTGCGGAATCCCGCCACCAGCATCGTCACCTGGACCCTTCCGGTAACGACCACGTTGTTTGTAATGATGAGCTATGACAACGCCGCCCTGAGCGCGGCCTTCTTCTTTGTGACGGCATATATTTATGGACAGCTCTATCGCGTCATGTCGCTCAACGCCCCGCATCTTCCCCTCGGCCTGGCGCGGCTGCTCTGACGGACATGTTGCAGGTGCGAAGGCGCGGCGATATTCTGTGCCCGGGGCAGGATGGATCACACATGCGGCATGACACGACGGATTTCCATGTTGGCATCATCATGGATGGCAACGGCCGCTGGGCCGAGGCGCGCGGGCTCACCCGCGTCGCGGGACATGCGAGCGGGGCCCGCCGGGTCAGCGAAATCGTCAACGCCGCGCCGGACCTCGGCATCACGCATCTGACGCTCTACGCGTTCTCGACCGAGAACTGGCAACGGCCGCTCGCCGAGGTCCAGGGCCTGATGCGGCTGTTCCGCAGCTATATCGTCGGCAAGATGGATTCGCTGCGCGCCCATGACGTGCGGGTCCGGTTCATCGGCATGCGCCACCGGGTGCCGCCGCAGCTGCGCGCGCTGATGGAACTGCTCGAGGAGAAGACCCGGCATTGCCGCGGCCTGAACCTGACGCTCGCGATCGACTACGGCGGCCGCGACGAGATCGCCCGCGCCGTCCGCGCCGTCGCGGGCCGAGTCGCGGCGGGATCGCTGACGCCGGCGGAGATCGCCGAGCATACGATCGACGCGGCGCTCGACACGCGCGACCTGCCGGATCCGGACTTCATCATCCGCACCTCGGGCGAGTGCCGAGTGTCGAACTTCCTGCTGTGGCAGGCGACCTACGCCGAATACGAGTTCCTGCCGCTGGCCTGGCCGGATTTCTCCACGGCCGCCCTCGTCGAGGCGGTCGACGGCTACAAGCGGCGGCATCGCCGCTTCGGCCGGGTCGGGACGGCGGCGCCGACGCGGATCGCCGCCGAGAGCTGAGCCGGGCTCAGCCCGCCTGGAGCGCGGCGCGCAGCGCGTGCCAGCTCGCCTTCGGGCTCCGCTCCAAGGTCTCGAAATCGACATGGACGAGGCCGAAGCGCTTGTCGTAGCCGAGCGCCCATTCGTAATTGTCGAGCAGCGACCAGACGAAATAGCCGTCGAGCCGGGCGCCTTCGGCCATCGCCTGGCGCGCCGCGGCGAAGTGGTCGCGCAGATAGGCGATCCGCGAGGCGTCCTCGCGCGGCTCGGCCGCCGCCATGCCGTTCTCGCTCACATAGATCCGGAGGCCCTTCGGCGCGACCGCGTCGACCCGCTTCAGGAAATGGCGCAGCCCGTTGGGATAGATCTCCCAGCCGGTATCGGTCTTTGGCAGCGCCCCCGGCACCTCGCGCAGCGCGGGCCAGGGCCCATCGTCGGGGCCGATCAGCTTGCGGGTGTAGTAGTTGATTCCGACCCAGTCGAGCGGCGTGGCGATGACGTCGAAGTCGTTCTCCCAGCCGGCCGGCATGTGCGGCGCGAGCCCCTCCAGCGCCTCCTCGGGATAGGCGCGCTCGAAGACGCCGCCGGTGAACCAGCGGTTGTAGATCGCGTCGTAGGTCCGCGCCGCCGCCGCCGCCTCGGGGCTCGCATCGGCCGGCTCGGCGTATTCGAAGTTCATCACCGCGCCGAGATTCCGCTGTCCCAGCGCGCGCATCGCCTGGGTGGCGCGGCCATGCGCGAGCAGCACGTGATGCATCGCGCGGGCCGCGGCGCGGATGTCGCGCAGGCCCGGCGCGTGGTGGCCGAGGAAATGGCTGAGCCAGGCGACGCACCAGGGCTCGTTGATCGGGGCGACCGCGTCGATCCGGTCGCCGAGCCGGCGCATCACCACCTCGGTATAATCGGCGAACCAGTCCGCGATGTCGCGGTTGCGCCAGCCGCCGAGATCGGCCAGCGGCACCGGGAGCTCCCAGTGGTAGAGCGTCGCCCAGGGCTTCAGGCCCCGCTCGACCATGCCGTCGAGCAGCCGGTCGTAGAAGTCGAGCCCCGCGGCGTTCACCCGGCCCCGGCCCTCGGGCATCACCCGCGCCCAGGAGATCGAGAAGCGGTAGGCGTCGAGCCCGGCGTCGCGCATCAGGTCGAGATCCTCGGGCCAGCGATGATAGTGGTCGCAGGCGGTCGCGCCGTCCTCGGCGTTCACCACGTTGCCCGGGGTGGCGGCGAATGTGTCCCAGTGGCAGGCCCCGGCGCCGCCGAAGCGCGCGCCCTCGATCTGGTAGGCCGAGGTGGCGGCGCCGAACAGGAAGCCTTCGGGGAAATCCGCCCGGGTGAAGCCCAGGCCCTCGCCGTCGTCGCGCGCCATCTCACGTCCTCCAAGGTTGCGCCCGGGTAGCGCCCGGGTCGTCTGGTCTACTGACGGGGTCCGGTGGACTGGCCGATGGTCAGGTCCACCTCCCAGAGCTCGGACCGGATCGCCGTCTCCGGCTGCTCGATCAGCGCGATCAGCATCTCGGCGGCGCGCCGGCCCGCCGCCCGGATCGAGGAGCGCGTCGCGGTGAAGAGCGGAACCGCGCCGGCGTTGGTCATGTGCGAGAGATCGTCGTCGTGGGTGACGATCGAGATATCCGTGCCGAGCCGGAGCCCGAGCTCCCGCGTCGCGCGGAGCGCGCCGAAGGCCGAGATGATCGAGGAGGCGAGGAAGGCGGTCGGCGGATCGGGCAGCGCCAGCATCTCCATCACCGCGGCGTAGCCGTAGCTCTCCGTCATCTCGCCCGCGCGCATCAGCGCCGGATCGGGCGCCACGCCGCGCGCGGCCAGCGCGGCGAGATAGCCCGAGCGGCGGCGCTGGGCGAAATTGAGGTGCTCCAGCCCGTTGAGGAAGCCGATCCGCCGGTGGCCGAGGTCGAGCAGGAGATCGGTCGCGCGCAGGAAGGCGCGGCGGTTGTTGATGTCGATCCAGCAGTAATCCCGCTCGGGGCGCGAATCGCGCCCGTGCATCAGGAAGGGCAGGCCGAGACCGGCGAGCAGGTCGATCCGGGCGTCGAGCAGCCGCGGCGTATGGACGAGGATCCCGTCGACCTTGCGCTGGGCGATCATCGCCCGGTAGGCCGCCGGCTCGTCGGCCTCGGGCACGACCGAGGCGATCATGTCATAGCCCGCCGTCGAATAGGTCTCGCCGGCGCCGGAAATGAACTCGGCGAAGATCGGGTTGATCATCTGGTGCTCGGCCAGCGGGATCACATGGCCGATCGCATGCGCCCGGCCGGTGGCCAGCCGCTTTGCCACCTGATTCGGCGCGTAGCCATGCCGCCGCGCCGCCGCCACGACCCGGTCGCGCGTCTCCGCGTTCACCTCGGGATAGCCGTTCAGCGCGCGGCTTACCGTGGTGGTCGACAGGTTCAGGAGGGAGGCCAGCTCCTTGAGGTTCATGGAAGCGCCGGATGATTCGAAGCGCTTTGAGTCGTGACCCAGAAGCTTCACGCTGACAATCGGTATTTTTCGCTCGGTTTTCCCGGCTTGACAGCTTGGGTCACTCCGCGCATCGTGCCAGTGTCCAAAGCGCTTTGAGGCCGAGAAACGGCCCGCGCGGGATCGATCCGGCCGTTTCGGCCATCGGGGGAGGTAACTGATGAAGCTTTCGCTCCTGGCCGGCACGGCCTTGGTCGCCACGGTCGCGGGTTCGGCCTTCGCGCAGGATCTGATGTTCCCGCCCGGAGAGGATTCGCGCTTCAACTGGAAGAGCTACGAGGATTTCGCGGCGAGCCATAAGCTCGAGGGCGAGACGCTGACGATCTTCGGGCCGTGGCGCGGCGACGACCAGACGCTGGTCGAGGGCATGCTCGCCTATTTCGCGGCGGCGACCGGGGCGACGGTCAACTATTCCTCGTCCGAGAATTACGAGCAGCAGATCGTCATCGACACCGAGGCGGGCAGCCCGCCCAATGTCGCGATCCTGCCGCAGCCGGGGCTGATCGCCGATCTCGCGCGCAAGGGACGCCTCACGCCGCTCGGCGACGCGGCGCGCGACTGGGTGGCGGCGAACTACGCCGCCGGCGACAGCTGGGTGAAGCTCGGCACCTACGCGGGGCCGGATGGGACCGAGGCCTTCTACGGCCTGCCCTACAAGGCCGACCTGAAGTCGCTCGTCTGGTATTCGCCCGACAATTTCGACGAGGCGGGCTACGAGGTCCCCGAGACGATGGAGGACCTCAAGGCGCTGACCGAGCAGATCGTCGCCGACGGCGGCACGCCCTGGTGCATCGGCCTCGGCTCCGGCGGCGCGACCGGCTGGCCGGCGACCGACTGGGTCGAGGACATGATGCTGCGCGTGCAGCCGCCCGAGGTCTACGACCAGTGGGTGACCAACGAGATCCCGTTCAACGATCCGAAGGTGATCGAGGCGATCGACGAATTCGGCTGGTTCGCCAAGAACGACGCCTTCGTCGCCGGCGGGGTGAAGGCGGTCTCGACCACCGATTTCCGCGAAAGCCCGGGCGGCCTCTTCTCCTCGCCGCCGAAGTGCTACATGCACCACCAGGCCTCGTTCATCCCGACCTTCTTTCCCGAAGGGCTCGAGGCGGGCACCGATTTCGACTTCTTCTACATGCCGCCCTATGCCTCGAAGCCGGAGCTCGGCAAGCCGGTGCTCGGCGCGGGGACCATCGCGCTCATCACCAAGGACTCCCCCGGCGCGCGCGCCTTCATCGACTGGCTCGAGACGCCGATCGCGCATGAGGTCTGGATGGCGCGGTCGGGCTTTCTCACCCCCTACAAGGACGCCAATCCCGAGGCCTATGGCGATGACACGCTGCGGGCGATGGGCGCGATCCTGACCGACGCCACCACCTTCCGCTTCGACGGCTCCGACCTGATGCCGGGCGCGATCGGCGCGGGCGCCTTCTGGACCGGCATGGTCGATTACGTCGGCGGCGCCTCGGCCGCGGACGCGACGGGCAAGATCCAGAACGCCTGGGACGCGATAAAATAAAGAAAAGTCACGACCCGGCGCCCCGGCGCCGGGTTTCGCGGACCTCGGGGGACATCCGGCATGCAACAGCTCATCTGGGCGCTCGGCACGGTCGTGATCGGTGTCGCGGGATGCGCCGCGTATTTCTACGTCTCGAACTGGATCCTCGACGCGCTGCTGCCCGGCCGCGGTCCCGATCCGGTCCGCGCCGGGCGCAACATCAACCGCGCGAACCTGATCCGCCCCTGGCTCTTCCTCGCGCCCGCGCTGCTCGCGCTCGGGGTCTACCTCGTCTATCCGGTCATCGAATCGGTCTGGCTGTCGCTGCATGACCGGAGCGGCCAGAATTTCGTCGGCGCCTCCAACTACGTCTGGATGCTGAACGACCCGACCTTCCGCGAGTCGATGCTGAACAACCTGCTGTGGCTTCTCGTCGTGCCGGCGGCCGCGACCGGCTTCGGTCTCGCCGCGGCGGCGCTGACCGACCGGATCTGGTGGGGCAACATCGCGAAATCGCTGATCTTCATGCCGATGGCGATCTCCTTCGTCGGCGCGGCGGTGATCTGGAAATTCATCTATGACTACCGCGCGGCGGGCGAGGCGCAGATCGGCATCCTGAACGCGGTCGTGACCGGCATGGGTTTCGAGCCGCAGGCCTGGCTGACGATCCCGTTCTGGAACAACTTCTTCCTGATGGTGATCCTGGTCTGGATCCAGACCGGCTTCGCCATGGTGATCCTCTCCGCCGCGCTCCGCGGCATCCCCGAGGAAACCGTCGAGGCGGCGGTGATCGATGGCGCGAACCCGCTCCAGATCTTCTTCAAGATCAAGATGCCGCAGATCTGGGGCACGATCGCCGTCGTCTGGACCACGATCACCATCACGGTGCTGAAGGTCTTCGACATCGTGCTCGCGATGACCAACGGCCAGTGGCGCACGCAGGTGCTGGCGAACCTGATGTTCGACTGGATGTTCCGGGGCGGCGGCGACTTCGGCCGCGGCGCGGCGATCGCCATCGTGATCATGGTGCTCGTGATCCCGATCATGGTCTGGAACATCCGGCGCGCCAACGCCGAGCAGCGGGGGCACTGAGATGGACGCGACCCCGGCCACGAAATCGCCGCTCACGATCGTCGTCCACCTGACCGTGCTCCTGCTCGTGGCGCTCTGGACGCTGCCGACGGCGGGGCTCTTCATCTCCTCGCTGCGCGACAAGGACCAGCTCGCGGTCTCCGGCTGGTGGACCGCGCTCTCCTCCTCCTCGCAGAGCCTGCAGGGCCGGACCGCCGGGGCCTCGGCGCAGGTCGAGGAGAACGGCGTCTACGTGATCACCGGCGATCTGCTCGAGAGCGGCGCGGGCGAGATCTCGGCCTTCGGCGCCACGACGCGCGAGCCGGGCGCCTACGCCGCCGGCACGACGGCCGAGCTCAACAACGGCACCAGGCTCACGATCAACGCCGACGGGAGCTACCGGCTCGAATCCCCCGAGCCGTTCGAGTCCGACCGCGGCCAGCGGGTCTTCTTCACCGCCGAGCAGCCGCCGCGCTTCACGCTCGACAACTACCGCGAGGTGCTGCGCTCCGAGGGGATTGGCCAGTCCTTCATCAACTCGCTGACCGTGGCGATCCCCGCGACGATCATCCCGATCCTGATCGCGGCCTACGCCGCCTACGCGCTCGCCTGGATGGAATTTCCCGGCCGCGCGCTCCTGATCGCCGCGATCGTCGGGCTGCTGGTCGTCCCGCTGCAGATGTCGCTGATCCCGCTCCTCCGGATGTACAACGGCGTCGCCGAGATCTTCGGCGTGCCGGCGAAGACCTATGTCGGGATCTGGCTCGCGCATACCGGCTTCGGCCTGCCGCTCGCGATCTATCTGCTGCGCAACTACATGGTCGGCCTGCCGCGCGAGATCCTCGAATCCGCGCGCGTCGACGGCGCCTCGGATTTCGAGATCTTCACCAAGATCATCCTGCCGCTCTCCTTCCCTGCGCTCGCCTCCTTCGCGATCTTCCAGTTCCTCTGGGTCTGGAACGACCTGCTCGTCGCGATCGTCTTCCTCGGCGCGCAGGACGACAGCCTGGTGCTGACCGGCCGGCTCGTGAACCTGCTCGGCAGCCGCGGCGGCAACTGGGAGATCCTGACCGCCTCCGCCTTCATCACGATCATTGTACCCCTGCTCGTGTTTTTCACCTTGCAGCGCTACCTCGTCCGCGGCCTCCTCGCAGGTTCCGTGAAAGGGGGCTGAGCCATATGAACATCGAAATGCCGGTCCACGAGGACAAGCCGCTCCCCGTGGACAAGGACTGGTGGCGGGGCGCGGTGATCTACCAGATCTATCCGCGGTCCTTCCAGGACTCGAACAGCGACGGGATCGGGGATCTTGCCGGGATCATCAACCGGCTGCCCTATGTCGCCTCGCTCGGCGTGGATGCGATCTGGATCTCGCCGTTCTTCCCTTCGCCGATGCTCGATTTCGGCTATGACGTGACGAACTACCGCGACGTCGATCCGATGTTCGGCACGCTGGGCGATTTCGACGCGCTGGTGCGGCGCGCGCACGACCTGAAGCTGCGCGTGATCATCGACCTCGTGCTGAGCCACACCTCCGACACGCACCGCTGGTTCCGCGAGAGCCGGTCGAACCGGGAGAACCCGAAGGCGAACTGGTACGTCTGGGCCGACGCCAAGCCCGACGGCTCGCCGCCCAACAACTGGCTCTCGATCTTCGGCGGCCCGGCCTGGGAATGGGACGGGGAGCGGATGCAGTACTATCTGCACAACTTCCTGAAGGAGCAGCCGGACCTCAACTTCCACGAGCCCGAGGTGCAGGACGAGCTGCTCGAGGTCGCGCGCTTCTGGCTCGACCGCGGCGTCGACGGTTTCCGCTTCGACACGATCAACTTCTACTTCTGCGACAAGGAGCTCAGGGACAACCCGGCCCTGCCGCCGGAGCGGCGCGACTTCTCCACCGCGCCGGAGGTGAACCCCTACAACTGGCAGGAGCATCTCTACGACAAGAGCCGGCCGGAGATGATCGGCTTTCTGCGGCGGATGCGCGCGCTGATGGACGAATACCCGGCGATCGCCGCGGTGGGCGAGGTCGGCGACGCCCAGCGCGGCATGGAGATCATGGGCGAGTACACGCGCGGCGACGACCGGATGCAGATGTGCTACGCCTTCGAATTCCTGTCGATCGAACCGCCGACCGGCGCGCGGGTCGCGAGCGTGCTCGCGAAATTCGCCGAGGTGGCGGGCGATGGCTGGGCCTGCTGGGCCTTCTCCAACCACGACGTCGAGCGCCACGTCACACGCTGGTCGCTCAACGACGCGCAGGCGCGGCTCTACTTCGGGCTGCTGCTCGCGCTGCGCGGCTCGGTCTGTCTCTACCAGGGCGAGGAGCTCGGGCTGTCCGAGGCCTATGTCTCCTTCGAGGATCTGCAGGACCCCTACGGCAAGCGCTTCTGGCCCAAGTTCCGCGGCCGCGACGGCTGCCGCACGCCGATGGTCTGGATCACCGACAACCTGAACGGCGGCTTCTCGGACGTGAAGCCCTGGCTGCCGATCGCGATGGACCACCTCGGCCATTCGGTGTCGGCGCAGGAGCACGACGCGCTCTCGATGCTGTCCTTCTACCGGCGGATGCTCGCCTTCCGGAAGGCGCATCCGGTGCTGGCCAAGGGCGGCTTCGCGCTTCGCGCGATGACGCCGGACTACCTGTCCTTCATCCGCGAGCACGAGGGGCGCACGATGTTCTGCGCCTTCAACTTCTCGGAGGCGGAGCAGATCGTGCCGCTGCCCGAGGGGAGCTGGCACGCGGCGACGGGCACCAGCTTCTCCGGAAGCCTGGACGAGCGGGGGGCCTATCTCCCGCCTTTCCAGGCGATTTTCGCCGAACTCGAGACAACAGGATAGGGAGCCCGCGCGATGTCGGCCGTCACCCTGACGAAAGTGAGCAAGTCCTACGGCTCCGTGAACGTGCTTCGGGACATAGATCTCGATATCGACAAGGGTGAGCTCGTGGTCTTCGTCGGGCCCTCGGGCTGCGGCAAGTCCACGCTCCTGCGGATGATCGCCGGTCTCGAGAGGATCACCGGCGGCACGCTCGAGATCGGCGGCGCCCGGATGAACGAGGTGCCGCCGGCGCAGCGCGGCATCGCGATGGTGTTCCAGTCCTACGCGCTCTATCCGCACATGACGGTGCGCGACAACATGGCCTTCGGGATGAAGATCGCGAAACGCCCGAAGGCCGAGATCGACGCGGCGGTGGAGAACGCCGCGCGCATCCTGCAGCTCACGCCCTATCTCGACCGGCTGCCGAAGGCGCTCTCGGGCGGCCAGCGGCAGCGGGTGGCGATCGGCCGCGCGATCGTGCGCGATCCGAAGGTCTTCCTGTTCGACGAGCCGCTCTCCAACCTCGACGCGGCGCTGCGCGTCGCGACCCGGATCGAGATCGCGCAGCTCAAGGACAAGATGCCCGAGTCGACGATGATCTACGTCACCCACGACCAGGTCGAGGCGATGACGCTCGCGACCCGGATCGTGGTGCTGCATGGCGGCGACATCGAGCAGGTCGGCACGCCGCTCGAGCTCTACGAGCGGCCGGGCAACGTCTTCGTCGCGCGCTTCATCGGCTCGCCGGCGATGAACATGTTCCCCGGGCGCGTCGTCGCGGCAGGGCCGAACGGCACCCGCGTGACGCTGCGGGGCGGCGCCACGGTGGAGGCGCCGATCCCGTCGCGCGCCTCGGACGAGGGCGCGGCGGTCAAGCTCGGTGTCCGGCCGGAGGATCTGGTCGCGACCGACGGGCCGGGGCTGTTCGAGGGCCAGATCTCGATCGTCGAGGCGCTGGGCGAGACCACGCTGCTCCATTTCACGCCGCCCGACGGCGCCGAGCCGGTGATCGCCAAGCTGCCGGGCATCCATCGCTTCGAGCGCGGCCAGACCGTGCGCGTCACGGCGGATCCGGCCAAGCTGCATCTGTTCGACTCCGATGAAACATCGTACCTCTATCGCTGACGAACGGCGCACGGCGTTTTGGCGCTTGCGAAGGCGAGGGTGATCCGCAAGGCTCGCGCCAAGGAGCGGACCCAGGCGACCGCGCGCGGAAAACAGGGAATCGGACAATGTTTCTTGTCTGCGGCGAGGCGCTATTCGACTTCTTCCTGGAGTCAGAGGAGGGTCCCGCGGCCGCGACCTATGCCGCGCGCGCCGGTGGCTCGCCCTTCAACGTCGCGATCGGCGTCGCCCGGCTCGGCGCCGCCTCGGGGCTGCTGACCGGGCTCTCGACCGATCTTCTCGGCCAGCGCCTGGTCCGCGTGCTCGCGAACGAGGGGGTCTCGACCGCCTATGCGATCCCGACCGACCGGCCGACCACGCTCAGCCTCGTCGGCCTCGACGCGGAGGGCGTGCCGGCCTACCAGTTCCTGAAGAACGGCTCGGCCGATACCGGGATCCGGCCCGAGCATCTCCCGGCGCTGGGCGCCGAGATCGAGGGCCTGCATTTCGGCTCCTATTCGCTCGTGGCGCCGCCGACCGCGGATGCCTTCGCCGGGCTCGCGCTCGGAAATCCGGGCCTGTTCATCTCGCTCGACCCGAACATCCGCCCGACCGTCGAGCCCGACATGGAGATCTGGCGAACGCGGCTCGGCGCGCTCTACCCGGCCGCGACGCTGATCAAGATCAGCGCCGAGGATCTCGAGCTCCTGCATCCGGGGATGGCGGCCGCCACCTTCGCCGCCGCGCGGCTCGCGGAGGGCGCGCGGCTCGTGGTCGTCACCGACGGGGGCGAGGCGGCGCGCGGCTTCACCCGCACGGGCCTCGCCGGGACCGCGCGCCCGCCCCGGGTCAGCGTGATCGACACGGTGGGCGCGGGCGACACCTTCCAGGCCGCGCTGATCGCGCGGCTCGTCGCCCATCCGGGCGGCGCCGTCGCGGCGCTCGACGCGCTCGACCAGGGCGGGCTCGATGACCTGCTCGACTACGCGGCGCGGGCCGCCGCCATCACCTGCTCCCGGCGCGGCGCCGATCTGCCCCGCGCCGCCGACCTGCTCGTACCTTCGGCCGCACAAGGATAGCCAGCTTTGGTCTCGACTGTCATTCCCGTACAACCGTTTGATCTCGTTGTCTTTGGCGCCACGGGCGATCTCGCCCGGCGCAAGATCCTGCCAAGCCTGTACCGCCGTCTCACGGTTCACCAGATGCCAGGCAGCGCGCGGATCATCGGCGCGGCGCGGGCGAAGATGAGCCGGGCCGAGTTCCGCAAGGACGTGGGCGACGCGCTCGTCGAATTCATCGGCGAGGAGAAGCTCGACAAGCCGGTGGTGGAGGAATTCCTCAACAGCCTCGACTACGTCTCGATCGACGCCACGGGCGAGCACGGCTGGGGCACGCTCGCGAAGAAGCTCGACGAGAAGCCGGACCATATCCGCGCCTTCTATCTCTCGGTGGCGCCCGCCCTCTTCGGGGAGATCTCCGACCGGCTCGCGAAGCACGGGATCGCCACGCCGGCGAGCCGGATCGTGGTGGAGAAGCCGCTTGGCAAGGATCTCGCCTCGGCGAAGGCCCTGAACGCGCAGCTGTCGAAGAATTTCGACGAGCACCAGATCTACCGGATCGACCATTACCTGGGCAAGGAAACCGTCCAGAACCTGATGGCGATCCGCTTCGGCAACGCGCTGTTCGAGCCGCTGTGGAACTCGCATTACGTCGACCATGTGCAGATCACGGTGGCGGAATCGATCGGCGTCGCGGGCCGCGGCGCCTATTACGACAAGTCGGGCGCCATGCGGGACATGGTGCAGAACCACATGATGCAGCTCCTCTGCCTCACCGCGATGGAGCCGCCCTCGAAGTTCGACCCCGACGCGGTGCGCGACGAGAAGCTCAAGGTGATCCGCGCGCTCGAGCCCTTGACGATCGGCGACACGGTGCGCGGCCAGTACCGCTCGACCGGCAAGGACGGCAGCTATCTCGAGCATGTCGGCGACGCCAACAGCCGGACCGAGAGCTTCGTGGCGCTCCGGGTGCATGTGCAGAACTGGCGCTGGGCCGGCACGCCCTTCTACCTGCGGACCGGCAAGAAGCTCGGCTCGCGCTTCTCCGAGATCGCCGTGGTGTTCAAGGCGCCGCCGCACACGATCTTCCCGCAGGTCGAGCATCACCGCGGCAACGCGCTCATCATCCGGCTGCAGCCGGACGAGGGCATCACGCTGCGCGTCACGATCAAGGACCCGGGCCCGGGCGGCATGCGCCTGACCGAGGTGCCGCTCGACATGACCTTCGCCGACGCGCTCGGCGCCGACGGCGAGATGCCCGAGGCCTACGAGCGGCTGATCATGGACGTGATCCGGGGCGACCAGACGCTGTTCATGCGCGGCGACGAGGTCGAGGCGGCCTGGGCCTGGACCGATCCGATCATCAAGGCCTGGGACGAGGCGGGGACCAAGCCCTTGCCCTACGACCAGGGCAGCGCGGGGCCGATCCAGTCCTACAAGCTCACCAGCATGGACGGCCACCTCTGGCGCGAGATCGAGGCATGACCGCGCGCGCGGCCGCCCGCCAGGTCTATCCCGACCGCGACACGCTGATGCGCGGGCTGGCCGAGCTCGTCGCCGACCAGCTGCGCGCCGCGCTCGCCTCGAAGGGGCGGGCGACGCTCGCGGTCCCCGGGGGCACCACCCCCGGGCCCTTCCTCTCGGCGCTGTCCGAGGCGGAGCTCGACTGGCGCGACGTGACGGTGATGCTGACCGACGAGCGGGTGGTGCCGGAATTCAGCGAGCGGTCGAACACCCGGCTCCTGCGCGAGACGCTGATCCAGAACGAGGCCGCGGCGGCGAAGCTCCTGCATTTCCACGCGGCGGTAAGCGGGATCGAGCTCGTGCTCGACACGATCCGCGCGCGGGTCGCGGAGGCGCTGCCGCTCGACGTGACCGTGCTCGGGATGGGGGCGGACATGCACACCGCCTCGCTGTTCCCGAACGCGCCCGAACTCGCCGAGGCGCTGTCGGAGACCGCGCCCGACGTGGTCGCGGTGCATCCGCCCGACCAGCCGGAGGCGCGGGTCACGCTGTCCGCGCCTGTCCTTCGCGGCTCGGACGTCATACATATCCTGCTGACGGGACCGGAAAAGCTCGCCGCGCTCGATCGCGCCCTCGGGGCCGGTCCGGTCGCGGAGGCGCCGATCCGGGCGGTGCTCGACGCGCCTTGTCCCGTGACCGTTCATTATGCCGACTGAGATCCCGGGCGCCCGGGACCGCTCCGGACCGCCGACCGGAGCCGCGAGACGGACGCCAGGATCGCTCACCGAGCCGGAGGAGGGAGCCACATGTCTCTGCACGCCACCATCGCCCGCGTCACCCAGCGTATCATCGACCGTTCGGCGCCGGTCCGTCGCCCCTATCTCGACCGGATGGCCCGGGCGCGGGACGAGGGGCCGAAGCGCGCCCATCTGACCTGCGGCAACCAGGCCCACGCCTACGCCGCGATGCCCGGCGACGACAAGGCGGCGCTGGCCACCGGCTCGGCCGGCAATCTCGGGATCGTCACCGCCTATAACGACATGCTCTCGGCGCATCAGCCCTATGAGCGGTATCCCGAGGTGATCCGCCAGGCGGCGCGCGAGGCCGGCGGCACCGCGCAGGTCGCGGGCGGGGTGCCGGCGATGTGCGACGGCGTCACCCAGGGCCAGCCGGGGATGGAGCTCTCGCTCTTCTCGCGCGACGTGATCGCGATGGCGGCGGCGGTCTCGCTCAGCCACGACGTGTTCGATTCGACCGTCTATCTCGGCGTCTGCGACAAGATCGTCCCGGGCCTCGTGATCGCCGCGGCGACCTTCGGCCACCTGCCGGCGGTGTTCCTGCCGGCGGGCCCGATGACGAGCGGCATCCCGAACGACCAGAAGTCCAAGGTCCGCCAGCAGTTCGCCACCGGCGAGGTCGGCCGCGACAAGCTGATGGAGGCCGAGATGGCCTCCTACCACGGGCCGGGCACCTGCACCTTCTACGGCACCGCGAACACGAACCAGATGCTGATGGAGTTCATGGGCCTGCACCTGCCCGGCTCCTCCTTCGTCAACCCGAACACGCCCCTGCGCGACGCGCTGACCGTCGAGGGCGCGCGGCGCGCGATGGCGATCTCGGCGCTCGGCAACCAGTACACGCCGGTCTGCGACGTGCTCGACGAGCGGGCCTTCGTGAACGGGATCGTCGGGCTCAACGCCACCGGCGGCTCGACCAACCTGCTCATCCACCTGATCGCGATGGCGCGCGCGGCCGGCGTGCTGCTCGACTGGGAGGATTTCGCCGAGCTTTCGGACGTGACGCCCCTGATGGCCCGCGTCTATCCGAACGGCCTCGCCGACGTGAACCATTTCCACGCCGCCGGCGGCCTCGGCTACATGATCGGCGAACTGCTCGACGCGGGGCTCCTGCACGACGACACCCGCACCGTGGCGGGCGACGGGCTCGGGCGCTACACCCAAGAGCCGAAGCTAATCGACGGCGCGCTGGTCTGGGACGAGGGCGCGGGCGAGACGCTGAACGACAAGATCCTGCGCCCGGCCTCGGACCCGTTCCAGCCCACCGGCGGCGTGAAGCGGCTCAAGGGCAACCTCGGGACCGGCGTGATGAAGGTCTCCGCCGTCGCGGCCGAGCGGCATGTGATCGAGGCGCCGGCCCGGGTCTTCGAGGACCAGGAGGAGGTGAAGCGCGCCTTCAAGGCCGGCGAGTTCACCACCGACACCGTGGTCGTCGTGCGCTTCCAGGGGCCGAAGGCGAACGGGATGCCCGAGCTGCACAGCCTCACCCCGGTGCTCGCCGTGCTCCAGGACAAGGGCCTGCGCGTGGCGCTCGTGACCGATGGCCGGATGTCCGGCGCTTCGGGCAAGGTGCCCTCGGCGATCCATGTGAGCCCCGAGGCGCTCGACGGCGGGCCGCTCGCGCGGATCGTGGACGGCGACCTCGTCCGCGTCGACGCTGTGCTCGGCACGCTCGACGTGCTGACCCCGGGCGCGCTCGACCGCCCGGTCCGGCATCCCGACCTCGGCCACAACCAGCACGGCGTGGGGCGCGAGCTCTTCGCCGCCTTCCGCGCCCATGTGGGCGCGGCGGAACTCGGCGCCTCGCCGCTGTTCTGAACCCAGTTCCGCCAGATTTCCGAAGGAGACCCGTCCATGACCATGACCCCCAAGGACGCCTCGGCCTATGCCAAGGAGATCTGCGGCCTCGCGCCGGTGATCCCCGTCATCGTGGTGGACGACCTCGCCCATGCCGCGCCGCTCGCGACCGCCCTGGTCGGCGGGGGCCTCCCGGTGCTCGAGGTGACGCTGCGCACGCCGGTGGCGCTCGATGTCATTCGCGCGATGAAGGCGGTGGAGGGCGGGATCGTCGGCGCGGGCACGCTGCTCACGCCCGCCGACGTGGCCGCCGCGAAGGAGGCGGGGGCGGAGTTCGGCGTCTCGCCGGGCGTGACCGAGGAGCTGCTCGACGCCTGCGAGGAAGCGGAGCTGCCGCTGCTCGCCGGGACCGCGACGATCTCGGAGGCGATGTTCCTGCTGTCGCGCGGCTATGACGTGGCGAAATTCTTCCCCGCCGAGGTGAACGGCGGCGCCCCCGCGCTCAAGGCCTTCGCGGGCCCGCTGCCCCAGATGAACTACTGCCCGACCGGCGGCGTCAGCCCGTCGAACGCCGCGGCCTATCTCTCCCTGCCCAACGTCATGTGCGTCGGCGGCTCCTGGGTCTGCGACAGGGGGTTGATGAAGGCGGGCAAATGGGACGAAATCGAGGCTCTCGCGCGCGAGGCGAGCAAGCTTAAGGGGTAAGACTGAAATGGCCGAGAAGATCTGGGACGCGCTCGCCGAAGCGGGCGCGTCGGCGCGCGACCGGTCGATCCGGACGCTGTTCGACCGCAATCCGGACCGTTTCCGCGAGTTCTCCGTGTCGCTCGGCGACATGCTGCTCGATTTTTCCAAGGTGAACCTCGACGCCCACGCGCTGACGCTCCTGCTCGAGCTCGCCGAGAGCCGGGGCGTGACCGCGCGGCGCGACGCGATGTTCCGCGGCGACAGGATCAACGTCACCGAGGATCGCGCCGTCCTGCACACCGCGCTTCGCAACCGTGCGAACACGCCCGTGATGGTCGACGGCGCCGATGTGATGCCGGGCGTCGACGCGGTGCTCGGCCGGATGGCCACCTTCGCGAGCGGCCTGCGCGACGGCTCGATCGCCGCCTCCGACGGCCGGCCCTTCACCGACGTGGTCAATATCGGCATCGGCGGCAGCGACCTCGGCCCGGTGATGGCCACGCTGGCGCTCGCGCCCTACGCCGACGGGCCGCGCGCGCATTACGTGTCGAATATCGACGGCGCGCATATCCACGACGTGCTCGCCGACCTCGATCCGGCGCGCACGCTCTTCATCGTCGCCTCGAAGACCTTCACCACGATCGAGACGATGACCAACGCGAAGACCGCCAAAGCTTGGGCGGCGGAGACGCTCGGCGCCGCCGCCGACCAGCATTTCGCCGCCGTCTCGACCGCGCTCGACAAGACGGCCGCCTTCGGCATCGACGCCTCCCGGGTCTTCGGCTTCTGGGACTGGGTCGGCGGGCGCTATTCGGTCTGGGGGGCGGTCGGCCTGCCGGTGATGATCGCGGTCGGTCCGGAGAACTTCCTCGACTTCCTCGCCGGCGCGCATGCGATGGACCGGCATTTCGTCGAGGCGCCGCTGCCCCTCAACATGCCCGTCCTGCTGGCGCTGGTCGGGATCTGGCACCGCGACGTGCTCGGCTATGCCTCGCGCGCCGTGCTGCCCTACGACCAGCGGCTGAGCCGGCTGCCGGCCTATCTCCAGCAGCTCGACATGGAATCGAACGGCAAGGGCGTCACGCTGAGCGGCGACCCGGTCGCGACGCCGACCGGGCCGATCGTCTGGGGCGAGCCCGGGACCAACGGCCAGCACGCCTTCTACCAGCTGATCCACCAGGGCACGAACGTGATCCCCTGCGAGTTCCTCGTCGCCTCGAACGGGCATGAGCCGAGCCTTCGCGAGCACCACGAGCTCCTGATCGCCAACTGCCTCGCGCAGTCCGAGGCGCTGATGCTCGGCCGCGATCTCGCCGCGGCGGAGAAGACGGTGAAGGATCCCGCGCTGGCGCCGCATAAGGTCTTCCCGGGCAACCGGCCCTCGACGACGCTGATCTACGACAGGCTCGATCCCTACACGCTCGGGCGGATCATCGCGCTCTACGAGCATCGCGTCTTCGTCGAGGGGGTGATCTGGGACATCAACTCCTTCGACCAGTGGGGCGTCGAGCTCGGCAAGGAGCTCGCGACCGCGCTCCTGCCGCTCGTGAAGGGCGGGCCCGGCGTCGAGAACAAGGACGGCTCCACCGCGGGCCTGCTCGGCGCGCTGGCCGCGCTTCGTGCCTAGCGCGCCGGCTTCGCTCGGCAAACGCTCAAGGAGACGCCCATGCTTCGCCCCTTCGCGCTCGGCCTCGCGCTCATGGCCTCGGCCGGCCAGGCCCTGGCCTGCACCGCCGTCGATCTCGCCGCCGCCGATGGCACGATGATCGCGGGGCGGACGATGGAATGGGCGTTCGACATGGACTGGACGCTCAGGAGCGTGCCGAAGGGCACCGAGCTGACGCTGAGCGCGCCGCCGGAGCTCGGCCTGCCGACGCACAAGGTGCCGACCGCGCATGCCTTCGTCGGCGTCAGCGCCGACGTCATCCCGGGCGGCGCGATCCTCGAGGGCCAGAACGACGCCGGGCTCGGCATGAGCGGGAACTTCCTGCCGGGCTTCACCGAATACCAGACGGTGACCAGGGACGATCAGGCCTATGTCTCGATCCTCGAATTCGGCGCCTGGGCGCTCGGCACGCATGCGAGCGTGGCCGAGGTCCGCGCGGCGCTGCCGGAGATCAAGGTCTGGACCGATCCCTCCCTTCCCACGGGGCCGACGCCGCCGACCATCCACATGGTCTTCACCGACCGGACCGGCGACGGGATCATCGTCGAATACGTCGGCGGCGAGGTCCGGATCCACGACAACGTCGCGCATGTGCTGACCAACGCGCCGACCTACGACTGGCATCTCCTGAACGCGCGCAACTATCTCAACCTCTCGACCGAGGGCGTCTCGGCGCGCCAGATCGGCGACACGAACGTGACGGCGCTCGGGCAGGGCGGCGGGCTGCTCGGCCTGCCGGCGGATTACACGCCGCCCTCGCGCTTCATCCGCGCCGCCGTGCTGCGCCACGCGCTCACGCCGCCCGCGACCGGGCCGGAAGCGGTGCAGGCGGTCGGGCATATCCTCAACAACGTCGATATCCCGATCGGCGTCGCGCAAAGCCGCGAGGGCGATCAGCTGGTGTCCGACTACACGCAATGGGTGGCGATCAAGGACCTGACCAACAACAAGCTGATGATCGCGGATTACGCGCATCGGACCACCTTCGTGACCCTCGACCTCGACACGCTCTTCGCCCAGACCGAGCCGGCCTCGGTCGCGGTCGCCGATCTTCCCTATCCCGACGCGATCGATGCGACCGGCGCGCTCCGACCCTGAGGCGCCGGGCGGCGGCTATCTCCCGGATCCGCCGCCGGCGCCCGCCGAGACCTTCCGCCTCGTCCACGCCGACGAGGCGCTGCTCATCGTCGACAAGCCCTCGGGCCTGCTCTCGGTCCCGGCGAAGCCGCCGGGAACCCAGGACTGCCTCGAGGCGCGGGTGCGCGCGGCCTTTCCGGAGACGCTGCTCATCCACCGGCTCGACGGCGACACCTCGGGGCTGATGGTCTTCGCCCGGACCAAGCTGGCGCAGCGCCATCTCAACTGGCAGTTCGAGCGGCGGCAGGTGTCGAAGACCTATGTCGCGCGGGTCGCGGGCGTGATCGCGGCGGACGAGGGGCGCGTCGACCTGCCGCTCATCTGCGACTGGCCGAACCGCCCGCTGCAGATGGTGTGCCACGCGCGCGGCAAGCCCGCGGTCACCGACTGGCGCGTGCTCGAGCGCGAGGCCGCGGCGACGCGGGTGGAGCTGCGCCCCCTGACGGGCCGCAGCCACCAGCTCCGCGTCCATCTCCTGAGCCTCGGCCATCCGATCCTCGGCGACCGGTTCTACGCGCCGCCCGGGGCGCTCGCCGCCGCCGCCCGGCTGCAGCTCCACGCGGCGCGGCTCGGCTTCCGCCATCCGATCGGCGGGGCGCCGGTCGCGTTCGAGAGCCCGGCGCCGTTTTGAGGAAGGTGGGCGGAATCGCCCACCCTACGGCGCCGCGGGATGGGCGGTTTCGCCGACCCTCTCCTCCGCTACCACCCGCGCCGGATCGCCGCCGAGCACGAGGATCCGGTCCGCGAGCCGCTCCGCCTCGGCGCGGGCGTGGGTGACGATCACGCTCGCCGCGTCGCGCCGCGCGAGCGCCCGCGCGGTCAGCTCGAGCATCTCCTCGACCAGCGCGGGATCGAGCGAGACGAAGGGCTCGTCGAGCAGCAGCAGTTCCGGTTCCGCCGCCAGCGCGCGGGCGAGCGCGAGCCGGCGCTGCTGGCCGAGCGAGAGCTGGCCCGGATAGGACCCGCCCCGGCCGGCGAGACCGACCTCGCCGAGCAGCCGTTCCGCCGCCTCGGCGCCCGCGCCCGTCGCGAGGGTGATATTCGCGCGCGCGTCGCGCCAGGGCAGCAGCGTCGGCTCCTGGAAGACCATCGCGATCCGGGCGGGCGCGGCGAGCGCGCCCTCGAAGTCGCGGTCGAGCCCGGCGAGGACGCGCAGGAGCGTGGTCTTGCCGACGCCCGAGGGCCCGGTCAGCGCCACCGCCTCGCCCGGGGCGATGGCGAGCCTGACCGGCCCGAGCACCATACGATCGCCAAACCACTTCGACCGGAGGTCGAGCGAGATCACCGCTCCCGCCATCGCGTCGCCGACCTTTCCCAGGGGCGGAACAGCGCCGCCTCGATCAGAAGCATCACCGCGACGAAGCTGAGCGCGTAGGCGAGCACCATCGCGACGTCGAAAAGCTGGAAATACATGTGGATCTTGAAGCCGACGCCGTCGGAGCGGCCAAGGAACTCGACCACCAGCACGATCTTCCAGATGAGCGCGATCCCCGAGCGGCCGGCCGCCGCCACGTAGGGTGCGAGCTGCGGCGCCTCGACGTGGCGGAGCCGGGCGAGCCAGGACATACGGAAGACCCGCGCCATGTCCCCGAGCTTCGGGTCGAGCGCCCGCGCGCCCTCCCGGACGGTGACGATTACCGTCGGGATCTTGTTCGCGGCGACCGCGAGCACCGCCGCGGTCTCGTTCAATCCGATCCAGAGATAGGCGAGCACGATCAGCACGAGCGCGGGCAGGTTCAGGAAGAAGATGAGCCAGGGGTCGAGCCAGCGGTCGAGCCGGGGATGCCGCCCCATCGCGACGCCGAGCGCGATCCCGATCGCCATCGCGAGCGCGAAAGAGAGCGCGACGCGCGTCAGCGTCGCGCCCATGTCGGCGAGCAGCGGTCCCGCCACGAGCTCGCGCCAGATGAGCGGCCCGACGATCCAGGGTCCCGGCAGGATGCGCGGATCGGCGTCGATCCACGCGGCGGCGGCCCAGACGGCGAGCAGGAGCGCCATCGAGCCGAGCGCGACCCAGGGGCCGCCGCTCCGCCGGGGCGCGCGCCCCCGGCCGACCGCGCCGGCCCGGGGGCGCTCAGCTGCCGGGCTGGACAAAGAGCCCCTTCGGCAGCGTCGTGGCGCCGCCCACCAGCTCCGCGCCGCCGATCCGCCCCATCAGCGCCAGCATCCGGTCCGCCGCCGCCTCGTCCACCGGGCCGGCCGCCGGCGCGCCGGCGAGGAAGCCCGCCTTCAGCGCCTCGAACTCGGCGTCGTCGGCCGCGTTCATCATCGGGCGCAGGTGGTCCCAGGCGGCGGGATCGCTCGCGAGCAGCGCCTTCGCCGCGCGCGACGCGGCCGCGAGCCCGCGCACCACCCCGGGACGATCGCGCAGCATCTCGCCCCGCACCACGTAGCCGAGCAACGGCGTGTCCGGGTCGAGCCCGAGCGCCCTGGCCGCCTCGTCGACGCCGATCAGCTCGCGCATGCCCGCGACCTTCATCCTGGCGAGGAAGTTCCAGAAGTTGAGCGCCCCGCCGACCTCGCCGCGCTCGGCGACCTCGGCGATCAGCGGCGGGGCGCCGAACACCTGCTCGGTCTCGTCGGCGAGGTCGAAGCCGTATTCCTGCCGCGCATAGGCGCGGAGCAGGATCCAGCTCTTGTCGAGCGGCCCGCCCGCCACGCCGATCTTCGCCCCCTTGAGATCGGCGAGGGTCCGGGCCGGGCTGTCCCCCGGGACCATCAGCCCGCCGACCGCGCGCGAATAGGGGATGAAGACGAAATCGTCGCCCGCCGCCCGCTGGCGCGCGACCCAGATCCAGTCGGAGACGATCGCATCCGCCGCGCCGCCCTGGAAGGCGATCTGCCCCGCCGGGCCGGCGGCGACGTCCATCACCTGAAGGTCGAAGCCGTTCCGCGCGTCGAGCCCGTTCGCCTTGATCGTCTCGAGCTCCCAGTTGACGGTTCCCGATTTCTGCGCCGCCACCCGCAGGACCGGCGTCTCGGCCATGGCCACGACGCCGAAGGCCGCCGCGCCCAGCAAGGCGGCGGCGAATCCACCGATGTTTTTCATTTTGTCAGCCTCCCACGCCGTTAAGCTATAGGCGTCGCCGGGCGCGAGGCAAACCTGCCGCGACGAAAGTCGCGATTCGGGGGGTCAGGCGGTCCGCCGCGCCTCGGAATCGACCGATCGCGCCGGGCGGAAGATGTCGCGCTGGAAGGTATAGCCGAGCGCGCCGAGCACACGGGTCTGCCACGAGGAGAGCGCGTAGAGCCGCAGGAAGATGTTGCGCGTGGCCGGCTCGCCCTCGCCGAACGCCTTCGCGATCGCGGCCATCTGCGCGTTGCGGGTGCCGGCCATCCGGTTCGCGATCGTCTCGCGCGTGATGCGCTGTTCCCACTTCCGCCGCCAGCGGCCGAAGCCGATCGCGTCGAAATGCCCGAGATACATGCCCTCGCCGCCGCGGCCGAGCTCATGCGCCCAGACCGAGACATTGACGCCGTCCCGCTCGGAATAGTGGTTGCCGATGAAGCCGTAGTCGCGGCCGGCGCGCAGGAACTGCTTGCCCGCGACATGGCCGACCAGGCCCTGGCGGAAAAAGCGCGCGTCCGGTCCGTAGACGATGCGGCGCAGCGCCTTCCAGAACTGCGGATTGGTCCAGGCGGTGCGGAACCAGGTGCTGCCGAACGGCTGTTCCGGGTCGTCGGTCGGGCCCCAGACCGCCTCGGCGGTGCGCAGCCGGGCCGAATCGACGGTGTCGGGCAGCCAGTCGAGGAACTGTTCCACCGAACGATCGCCGAAGACGAATTCGTCGGCGTCGCAGATCAGCATCCAGTCGGTCTGGCACTGGGCGAGCGCATGCGCGTAAACCGCCGACTGCCGGTCCTCGAGGCCCTCGGGCCGGCCGCCGAGCCTCTCCCAGAAGGCGGCCTCGCACAGGATGACCCGCGCCCTGGGATCGGTGGGAGCCGGCATCCCCTCGGCGGGCCCGTCGTGGTAGATCACCACCGCGGTGGCGCCGAGCCCAAGGTAGTAGGAGACGAAATGCTCCACGATTTCGGGATCTTCCCGCATCAGTGAGACGGTTGAGAATCGCGCTACCACAAACGAACCCTGCAATCGCGGAACATCGGACCACCCCTCCCCCGGCCGGAGAGGGCGGAGGTGGCTCCTCGCCGCGACTTCTAACATCCGCCCGTCCGGTTCGGCCAGCGGCCAAGCGCCGCGCGTGCGAAAAACTTCCGACGCGGCCGCCGAACGCCCGCCGCTTCCGCGGCGCGGCGGCGCGCTGCACGTCTCGGCGCCAGAGCGCGAGCGCTCAGAGCCGCGCGAGCGTCTCGGGATCCGGCGCGCCGCCATGGAACGCCCGGAGCGCCGCCGCGAAGCGGGGCTCCTCCGGCGCGGCGGCCGCGAAGAGCGTCATCGACGAGCGGAACTTCATCGCGTCGACGCCGCCGAGGACCGAGGCCGCGTCCTCGCCCGCGTGGGCCAGCATCAGATCGGTCGCCCGCCGCAGCCGCGCGCCGAGCAGCGGATGGGCGAGATAGGCGCGCGCGGCCTCGAGCCCGTCGAGCGCGTAGCGCGCGGACATGGCGCTCTGGCCGAGGCCGGCGATCTGCGGGAAGACGAACCACATCCAGTGCGTGCGCTTCCGCCCGGCGGCGAGTTCGGCCTCGACCGCGTCCCAGACCGGCGCCTGCGCCGCGACGAACCGGGCGAGATCCGCGCTCACGGCCGCGGCTTTCCCGCCAGCCGCCCGGTCTCGGCGTCGACCGGCGCGCGCAGCGCCGCGATCAGCGGATGCCCGTCGGTATGGGCGCGGCCATAGGTGAGGTTGAAGCCGATGTCGAAATCGGCCGGATTGTCGCCCTGGGTGTGCTGGAGCACGGTCTCGAGCCGGTCGAGCCCCTTGGCGAGCCGCGCCTCGGGCGAGGCCATCGCGTTATATTCGTCCCAGAGCGCCAGCAGCCGCGCCCCCGCCGGCTCGGGCAGCGGGGCGATCAGGGCGCGGAAATCGCGCCGCTCCTCGGCGGTCTTGTCGCCGCGCTGCTCGGGGGCCGGGATGTCGCCGCCGATCGCCTCGCCGAGGTCGTGCACGATCAGCATGCGGATGAGCTTCGCGACGTCGATCCCGTCGAGTTCCGGCTCGAGCGTCAGCGCCATGAGGCAGAGCCGCCAGCTGTGCTCGGCGGTGCTCTCGCGCCGTCCGCCGCTGGTATAGCCGCTGCGCATCGTGTCCTTCAGCGCCTCCGCGGCGCGGAAGAAGGCGAGGTAGCGGTCGATCTCGCCAGGCTCGGTCGTGGCCATGGGACGTCCCTCGCGCGAAGGGGGCGGCGGACCGAGGTCCGCCCTACGGCGCCTTGTAGGGCGGACCTCGGTCCGCCATCGCGCGGCGCCATCGTAGGGCGGACCTCGGTCCGCCTTTCCGGTTTCCCGATCCGCGCCGCTCAGACGCGGCCGTGGCAGTGCTTGTACTTCTTGCCCGAGCCGCAGGGGCAGGCGTCGTTGCGGCCGCTGCGCGCCCAGGTCGATTCGTCGGCCGGGTCGACGGCGGTCGCCATGCCCTGCGTCGCGGCGGTCTCGGCGCCCCCGACGACCGCCAGCGCCGGCTCGCGCCGGGCCGACACGTCCTCGGCGGTGCCGGGCTCGGCGACCGGCTGCGCGATCTGCCCCGCCTGCGCGACCTGCGCGCGGGCCTGCATCTCGGCGATCATCGCGCGCTGCTCGGCCTCGGTCATCACCTGGACATGCGCGAGCAGGCGCGAGACCTCGACCCGCAGCCGGTTGAGGAGCCCCTCGAACAGCTGGAAGGCCTCGGACTTGTACTCGTTCAACGGATCGCGCTGCGCGTAGCCGCGGAAGCCGACGACGCTGCGCAGATGCTCCAGCGTGACGAGATGCTCGCGCCAGTTCTGGTCGATCGTCTGCAGGAGCACCTGCTTCTCGATCGCGCGCATCGTCTCGGGGCCGTAGCGGTCGAGCTTCTCGCGCATCAGGTCGTCGACGGCGCGGGTCAGCCGTTCGCGGATCTGCTCGTCGTCGACGCCCTCCTCGTCGGCCCAGGCCTGGACCGGCGCGTCGATGCCGAAGGTCTCGGAGACCTTCTTCGCGAGACCTTCCGCGTCCCACTGGTCGGCGTAGGCGCGGGGCGGGATGTGCTCGGTGACGAGGTCGTCGATCACCTGGTGGCGCATGTCGAGCGCGACCTCGCTCAGGTCCGCCGCCTCCATGATCTCACGGCGCTGGGCGAAGATCGCCTTGCGCTGGTCGTTCATCACGTCGTCGAACTTCAGCAGGTTCTTGCGGATATCGAAGTTCCGCGCCTCGACCTTGCCCTGGGCCTTCTCGAGCGCCTTGTTCACCCAGGGATGGATGATCGCCTCGCCTTCCTTCATCCCGAGCTTGCCGAGCATCGCGTCGAGCCGCTCGGAGCCGAAGATTCGCATCAGGTCGTCTTCGAGGCTGAGGTAGAAGTTGGTCCGGCCCGGGTCGCCCTGCCGGCCGGAGCGGCCGCGCAGCTGGTTGTCGATGCGCCGGCTCTCGTGCCGCTCGGTCGCGAGCACGTAGAGGCCGCCGGCCTCGAGCGCCTGGGCCTTGCGCGCCGCGACCTCGGCCTCGACCCGCTCGCGGATCGCGGCCGGATCGGTCCCGTCCTCGTCCTTCTCCAGCGCGTCGATCACATGCATCTCGACATTGCCGCCGAGCTGGATGTCGGTGCCGCGGCCGGCCATGTTGGTCGCGATCGTGACCGCGCCGGGCACGCCGGCCTCGGCGATGATGCGGGCTTCCTGCTCGTGGTAGCGGGCGTTGAGCACGTTATGCGGCACGCCGGCTTTCTTCAGCATCTCCGAGAGCATCTCGGACTTCTCGATCGAGGTCGTGCCGACCAGGATCGGCTGGCCCGCCTCGTGCGCGCGCTTGATCTCGACGACGATCGCCTCGTACTTCTCGCGGGCGGTGCGGAAGACCTGGTCGTCGTTGTCCTTGCGGATCACCGGCTTGTTGGTCGGGACCTCGACCACGCCGAGCTTGTAGATCTCGAAGAACTCGTCCGCCTCGGTCGCCGCCGTGCCGGTCATGCCGCCGAGCTTGTCGTAGAGGCGGAAGTAGTTCTGGAAGGTCACGCTCGCGAGGGTCACGTTCTCGGGGCGGATCTGGACGCCTTCCTTGGCCTCGATCGCCTGGTGCAGGCCGTCCGAGAGCCGCCGGCCGGTCATCATGCGGCCGGTGAATTCGTCGATCAGCATGACCTCGCCGCCCCGGACGATATAGTCCTTGTCGCGCTTGAAGAGCACGTGGGCGCGCAGGGCCTGGGTGACGTGGTGGACGAGCGTCGTGCTTTCCGGATCGTAGAGCGAGGCCTCGGCGTCGAGCAGGCCGAGCTCGTGCAGCCGGCCCTCGAGGTATTCGTTGCCCTCCTCGGTCAGCGTCGTGGAGCGGGCCTTCTCGTCGAGCTCGTAATGCGCCGCGTTGAGCTCGGGGATCACCTTGTCGATCGCGACGTAGAGATCGGAGCGGTCCTGGCTCGGTCCGGAGATGATGAGCGGGGTGCGCGCTTCGTCGATCAGGATCGAGTCGACCTCGTCGACGATCGCGAAGTAGTGATCGCGCTGCAGGACCTGGGCGAGGTCCGACTTCATGTTGTCGCGCAGGTAGTCGAAGCCGAGCTCGTTGTTGGTGGCATAGGTCACGTCCGCGTCGTAGGCGACCTTCTTGTCGGCCTCCTGCATCCCCGGCACCACCACGCCCACGGTCATGCCGAGGAAGTGATACACCTTGCTCATCCATTCGGCGTCGCGCTTGGCGAGGTAGTCGTTCACGGTGACGACATGGACGCCGCGCCCGGTCAGCGCGTTGAGATAGCAGGGCAGGGTCGCCATCAGCGTCTTGCCCTCGCCGGTCTTCATCTCGGCGATGTTGCCCTGGTGGAGGAAGATGCCGCCCATCAGCTGCACGTCGAACGGCCTGAGGCCGAGCGCCCGGCGCGCGCCCTCGCGCGCGTTCGCGAAGGCTTCCGGCAGCAGCGCGTCGAGGCTCTCACCCTTTTCGAGCCGCGCGCGGAACTCTTCCGTCTTGGCCCTGAGCCCGGCGTCGTCGAGCGCCCGGAACTCGGGCTCCAGCGCGTTGATGCGTTCCACGAGCGGACGGACGGACTTTACCTTGCGGTCGTTCGGCGTTCCGAACACCTTCTTCGCAAGCGTGCCGAATCCCAGCATGAACCTCAGTCCTCAAATAACCCGGCGCCAGGGCGCCGAATGCGTCAGCCGACCTCTGTTCCCAGCCCACCGAATTGTCATTGCGGGCAAGCTTGTTCACTGGAAGCGAACCGTCTAAGTCTGCGCCCTGCGCGCGGCCGGACCCCGCTGAACCGGCTAGGGATGTAAGCGGGCCAGCCGTGCCTGTCAACGGCGCCCCCGGTTCGGGGCGCCCCGCGGATTTCATGTGGAGCCGCTCCGGCGCAGTCCCGGAAGCGTGTCCACCAAGGGAGAAACTAATGCGCAACCTTCTGATCGCGGGCCTGCTCGCAAGCGTCGCCGTCGTCCCCGCCGCCTGGGCGCAGGACGCCGCCACGCCCGCCCCGGCCCCCGCGCCGGCGGCGGACGCCAAATACGACGTCGACACCGTCGTCGCGACCGTGAACGGTACCGCGATCACGCTCGGCAATGTCATCGCGATGCGCGAGCGCCTGCCGGCGCAGTACCAGCAGCTTCCGGACGAGACGCTGCTGACCGGCCTCGTCCAGCAGCTCGCCGACCAGCTCGTGCTGGCCGACAGCCTCTCGACCGATCCGGCGGACGATCCGCTCGCGGTCAAGCTGCAGCTCCAGAACGACCGCCGCGCCGCGCTCGCCAATATCGTCGCGCAGAAGTACATGAGCGGGCCGGTGGACGACGCCGCGGTGCAGGCCGCCTATGACGAGCAGGTGAAATCCTTCCAGCCGCAGCCGGAATTCGACGCCTCGCATATCCTCGTGAAGACCGAGGACGAGGCGAAGAAGCTCCTCGACGAGATCAAGGGCGGCGCCGATTTCGCCGAGACCGCGACCAAGAACTCGACCGACGGCTCGGCCGCGCAGGGCGGCGAGCTCGGCTGGTTCGGCAAGGGCCAGATGGTGCCCGAGTTCGAGACCGCCGTCGCCGGGATGCAGAAGGGCGAGGTCGCGGGCCCGATCCAGACGCAGTTCGGCTGGCACCTCATCAAGCTCAACGACACCCGCGAGAGCGCCGCGCCGACCCTCGACGCCGTGCGGCCGCAGATCGAGGAGCAGCTGCGCCAGCAGGCGTTCCAGGCCGAGCTCGAGAAGCTGCGCACCGCCTCCAAGGTCGAGATCACGGCCTCCGGCGTCCCGGCGGCGGCGATCCGCGACAACGACCTCCTGAACTAACGCTTCTGCGTTCTTCCCCCGGGCGCCGCGCCGGTGTAACCGGCGTCCGGGGTACCCATCCGCCGGAGCGAGCCGAGATGCCGAAGGACAAGAAGAAGAAAAAGAAGAACGCCAAGCCGGCGGCGCGCGGGCCTCTGGTCTCGCCGCTGGCGCCGGTCAGCGGGTTTCCCGACCTGCCGGTGATCGAGGGCGTGCGCTTCGCCGCCGTGGAGGCGGGCGTGCGCTACCGCGGCCGGCTCGACGTGATGCTGGCCGAGGTCGCCGAGGGCAGCGCGGTCGCCGGTGTCTTCACCCGCTCCGCCACCCGCTCGGCGCCGGTCCTCTGGTGCGAGGACAACCTCGCCGCGATCGCCCGCGACGGCGGCGGCGCGAGCGGCTATGCAATCCTCGTCAATTCCGGAAATTCGAACGCCTTCACCGGCGGGGCCGGCCGCGCGGCGGTCGAGACCACGGTGACCGCGACCGCCGACCTGCTCGGCATCCCCGCGAACCATGTCTTCGTCGCCTCCACCGGGGTGATCGGCGAGCCCTTGCCGGCGCAGCGCATCACCGCCAAGCTCGAGGACCTGCGCGACCGGCTCGACCCGACCGGCGCCGGCCTCGCCGCGCGGGCGATCATGACGACCGACACCTTCCCGAAGGGCGCCACCGCGCTCATCGATCTCGACGGCGCCGACGTGCGGATCTCCGGCTTCGCCAAGGGCTCGGGCATGATCGCCCCCGACATGGCGACGATGCTGGTCTTCATCTTCACCGACGCCGCGATCGACCGGGCGCTGCTGCAGGAGATGGTGTCCTCGGCCAACGACGAGACGTTCAACTGCATCACCGTCGACGGCGACACCTCGACCTCGGATTCGCTGGTCCTCGCCGCCACCGGCCGCGCGCCGATGGAGAAGATCACCAGCGCCGAGGACCCGCGGGCGGCGCTGTTCCGCGAGGCGCTGCGGGGCGTGATGCTGGACCTCGCGCATCAGGTGGTGCGCGACGGCGAGGGGGCGACGAAATTCGTCGAGATCCAGGTCACCGGCGCCGCCTCTGATCAGGCCGCGAAGACCGTCGGCCTCTCGATCGCCAATTCGCCTCTCGTGAAGACCGCGCTCGCCGGCGAGGACCCGAACTGGGGCCGCGTCGTGATGGCGGTGGGCAAATCCGGCGCTGAGGCGGATCGCGACAAGCTCTCGATCCGGTTCGGCGACATCCTGGTCGCCGAGAACGGCTGGGTCAGCCCGAGCTACACCGAATCCGCCGGCGCCGCCTATATGAAGGAGGCCGAGCTCGTGATCGGGGTCGATCTCGGGATCGGCGCGGGGCGGGCCACGGTCTGGACCTGCGATCTCACCCACCGCTACATCGAGATCAACGCCGACTACCGCTCGTGACCGCTGCGCCTCCGCCCCCCGAATCACCCCGGCGACTGATTCTCGTCGTGGCCGCCGCGCTGGTGGATTCGGACGGGAGAGTGCTCATCGCCCAGCGTCCCGAGGGAAAAAACTTGGCGGGGCTGTGGGAATTTCCCGGCGGAAAGGTCGAAAACGGGGAAACGCCGGAGGCCGCCCTCATCCGTGAGTTGCATGAGGAGCTCGGGATCAACACCTGGGAGAGCTGCCTCGCGCCCCTGACTTTCGTCAGTTTCGGCTATCCGGACTTTCACTTGCTGATGCCGCTGTTCGTATGCCGCCGCTGGGAAGGGATACCGATCAGCCGCGAACACCATGCGCTCAAATGGGTATGGGCCCGGGATCTCAGTGATTATCCGATGCCTCCGGCCGATCTTCCGGTCATACCCGTGCTGAGGGACCTACTTTAGGCTATACAACCTTGGATGGAATTTTAACGAATTTACCGTGACACTGACGGCGTCTTCCCGTAAGTTTGTTTCAAACAAACAGAGATCCAAGGGTGGAAAAAATGCTGTATCAGACGATCCGAGTTTCGAGTTGCGTCTCAATCCAGGGCGAGTTCGTCGAGGCCCTCGCCAATGGCGACGTGCTGGTCCGCGACGGGCGCAAGCTCTACCGCGGCCAGCCGATCCGGAAGGGGGACTACCCGTTCCACGCGGCGATGGCGCGTTCGGTCGAGCCAGCCTCGGTGATCGAGGCGATCTGAGGCGAACCCGTTTCGCCGCGCATCTCCAGGGCGGGTCAGGTCACGAACCTGGCCCGCCTTTCGCTTTTCCGGGGCCTCGTCCCCGACCACCTCAGAGCCAGCCCGAGAGCTCCCGTTCGAGGATGGTGGTGATCATCCGCACATGCGCGGCGTCGTCGTTGAGGCAGGGGATGTAGGTGAAGCTCTCCCCGCCCGCCGCCTCGAAGGCGTGGCGGATCTCGCCCTGGACCTCCTCGAGCGTCTCGACGCAATCGGCGGAGAAGGCCGGCGCCATCACCGCGATCCGCTTCTTGCCGGCCTGGGCCAGCCGCGCGACCTCCTCGACCGTATAGGGTTTCAGCCATTCCTCGGGGCCGAAGCGCGACTGGAACGTGACGACCACCTCCTCGGGCGCGAAGCCCAGCCGCGCGCGCAGCAGCCGCGTCGTCGCGCGGCACTGGCAGTGGTACGGGTCGCCCTCGGCGAGATAGCGCTCCGGCATGCCGTGGTAGCTCATCACGAGCAGGTCGGGCCGGTGGTCGAGCGCGGCATAGGCGCGCTCCACCGAGGCCGCCAGCGCCTCGATATAGAGCGGATCGTCGTAATAGGCCGGCACGGTGCGGAAGGCGGGCTGCCAGCGCTGCTTCATTAGCGCGCGGAACGCCTGGTCGTTCGCGGTGGCCGTGGTCGGCGCGGCGTATTGCGGATAGAGCGGGAAGAAGACGATCCGGTCGCAGCCCTGCTCGACCAGCTTTGTGATCACCGATTCCGTCGAGGGATTGCCGTAGCGCATCGCGAAGTCGACGCGGATCCGGTCGCCATGCGCGGCGGCGAGCGCGGCGGCGACCTGCTCGGTCTGCGATTTGGTGATGGTCAGGAGCGGGCTCTCGTTCCGCTCCTTGTCCCAGATGCTCTCGTAGTTCTTGCCGGAGGAGAACGGCCGCCGGCTGAGGATGACGAGCTGTAAGAGGGGCTGCCATTTCCAGCGCGGGTAGTCGATCACCCGCTCGTCGGACAGGAACTCGTTCAGGTAGCGGCGCATCGACCAGTAATCGGTCGCGTCGGGCGTCCCGAGATTGGCGAGGACGACGCCGATCCGCGCCGGGGGCACGGCGGGATGGTCGGGGGGTGCGAAGGCGAGGCGCCCTTCGCCGGGCTCGCGGGTCTCTGTCATGGCGTCCTCCTATCGGCGGGCGCCCTGGCCCACAATCTGCCCGCTGGTCGCATCGCTCAGCCGGGCTTTCCCGCGCGCTCGCCCGCCCCGATCTCCTCGGCGCCGAGCGCGTCGGCGAGCCGCGCCGCGGCCGAGCCGGGGCGCAGCGGCTTCTGCTGGTTGGGCGCGGGCGCCCAGCCGGTGAGATAGACGATCTCGAAGGTCGCGCCCACCCGGCCCACGCCGTCGTCGAAACGCTCGGCGTAGATCTCGGCCGCGCGCGCGAAAAGCGCCCTGGTCGCCGGCCGGCGCGTCCGGTCGGCCAGCACGTTGGTCTCGGCCATCGCGCGAAGGTCGCGGATCAGGTGGAACATGGTCTGGTAGCTGACCGCCTGCCGCGCCGAATCCGCGACCGGAAGCGCCAGGCCCGCGCGCTGCAGCAGGCCGCCGAGGTCGCGGATCTCGCCCATCGGCGCCACCCGCGGGCTGAGGCCGCCGAGGATCTCGGTCTCGGCCGCCGCCAGCGCCTGGCGCAGCTCCCAGAGCGTGTCGCCGGCGAAGAGCGCGGCGATGAAGAGCCCGTCGGGGCGCAGCGCCCGGCGCGCCTGGGCGATCTGGCCCACCGGATCGTTGGCCCAGTGCAGCGCCAGCGCGTGCACGACGAGATCGGCCTCGCCCTCGGCGAGATCGAGCGTCTCGGCGTCGGGCAGCAGCCGGGCCCCGGGCAGGCCGATCGCCTCGGCGAAGAGCGCGCCGCGCGGGCCGATCACCACCGGCGCCTGAAAGCGCCTGTTAACCTCGCTCAGCCTTTCTGCGATCTCGGCCGCCGCGATCTCGCGCAGGAAATCGGCGGGCGCGCCCCGGGCGTCGGCGCGGGCGCGGCGCTGGGCGAGCAGGGCGGGGTCGAACAGGGCTGGGGGCGCGGACATGGGCTTTCCTCGGGCAAGCGGGACATAGGCGAGACGGAGGCGGATTTCCATGGTGGACGTGAAAGGCGCCGGCGCCGCGCCGCTGCGAAGCCTCGGGGCCGCGCTCATCGACCTTCTCTACCCGCCGCGCTGCCTCGCCTGCGGCGGCATGACCGACGGCGCGCGGGGCCTCTGCGGCCCCTGCTGGCGCGACACGCATTTCATCACCGGGGCCGCCTGCCTCTCCTGCGGCGCGCCGCTCACCGGCGCCGCGACCGGGCTCGTGGCGCTCGGCGCCGACGGGGCGGATATCTGCGACGGCTGCCGCCGCCATCCGCCGGCCTGGGACCGGGGCGCCGCCGCGGTGCTCTACACCGGCGCCGCGCGGCGCGCGGTGCTGGCCTTCAAGCATGGCGACCGGCTCGACATGCGCGACGCGCTGGCGGGCTGGATGGCGCAGGCGGGCCGGCCGCTCTTCGCCAGCGCCGATCTCATCGCCCCGGTGCCGCTGCACTGGCGGCGGCTCCTGACGCGGAAGTACAACCAGTCCGCCGAGCTCGCCCGCGCGCTGGCGCGCCACGCCGATCGTCCGGCGGTGCTCGACCTGCTGACGCGCCAGCGCGCGACCCGGCCGCAGGAGGCGATGGACCGGCGCGCCCGCGCGCGCAATCAGGCCGGCGCCTTCGCCGTCCCCCCGCGCCACGCCGCGCGCATCGCGGGCAAGGGCGTGCTTCTCGTCGACGACGTGCTGACCTCGGGGGCCACGCTCTCGGCCTGCGCCGAGGCGCTGCGCGTCGCCGGGGCGGCGCGGATCGACGTTCTGGTCCTGGCCCGCGTTGCTTTCGCCGACGGCGGGAATATATAGTTTCCGTGAACGTCACCCGCCCGCGGGAAACCAGAGACATGCCCCCGATCACCCTCTACACCACCCCGACCTGCGGCTATTGCATGGCCGCGAAGCGCCTGCTCGCGAGCAAGGGCGCGCCCTATCAGGAAATCAACGTCGCCGCCGAGCCGGAGCGCCGGGTCGAGATGATCCAGCGCGCCAACGGCCGCCGGACGGTGCCGCAGATCTTCATCGCCGAGCGCCATATCGGCGGGTTCGACGACCTCAACGCTCTCGACCGCGCCGGCGGGCTCGACCCGCTGCTCGCGACCGGCTGAGGAGGGCATGATGCGCGTCGCCCTGGTCCAGCTCTGCTCCGGCGACGATCCCGCCGCCAACCTGCCCGTCACCGAGCGGCTGGTGCGCGAGGCGGCCGCCGGGGGCGCCGCGCTCGTCGTGACGCCGGAGGTGACCAATATCGTCTCCTCGAGCCGGGCGCGGCAGAAGGCGATGCTCCACCACGAGGAGGAGGACACGACGCTGGCGCGGCTGTCCGCCGTCGCGGGCGAGCTCGGGATCTGGCTGGTGATCGGCAGCCTCGCGATCCTGACGCATGACGCGGACGGGCGTTTCGCCAACCGCTCCTTCCTGATCGCGCCGGACGGCTCGATCGCCGCGCGCTACGACAAGATCCACATGTTCGACGTGGCGCTCGAAAAGGGCGAATCCTATCGCGAATCCGCCGGTTTCCGGCCCGGGACCCGGGCGGTGATCGCCGACCTGCCCGGCGCGCGGCTCGGCCTCACGATCTGCTACGACATGCGTTTCGCGGCGCTCTACCGCGCGCTCGGCCAGGCGGGCGCCGACATCATCACCGTCCCGGCCGCCTTCACCGTGCCGACGGGCCGCGCGCACTGGCAGACGCTGCTGCGCGCCCGGGCGATCGAGACCGGCTGCTTCGTGCTCGCCGCCGCGCAGTCCGGCCACCACGCGACGACGGAGGGGCCGGAGCGGCGCACCTATGGCCACAGCCTGATCGTCGGGCCCTGGGGCGAGATCCTCGCCGAGGCGCCGGACGGGCCGGGCGTGATCTTCGCCGATCTCGACCTCTCCGAGGTCGCGAAGGTGCGCGCGATGGTGCCGCAGCTCGGCCACGACCGCGCCTTCGACCTTCCCGCCCCCGCTCCGGCGGAGGCCGCCGCTTCGTGATGCGGCCGCGCCGCGCCCCGCTCGAGCCGCCGGGCGATCCGATGGTGATCGTCTTCTTCAGCGAGATCGTGATGATCGAGCAGCTCGCCCGCGGCCGCCTGCAGCGCGCGCTGCCGCGGGGGATGGAGCTCTCGCATTTCATGGTGCTGAACCACTTCGCCCGTCTCGGCGGCGAGAAGACCCCGGCGCAGCTCGCGCGGGTGTTCCACGTCACCAAGGGGGCGATGACCAACACGCTGCGCAAGCTCGACGCGGCGGGCTACGTCCATATCCGTCCGGACTGGGACGACGCGCGGCGCAAATGGGTGAGCCTCAGCCCGGCCGGGCAGGGCGCGCGCGACCTGGCGGTGGTCGCGATGGCGCCGGTCTTCGACGACCTGCTCGCCGAGCTCGGCATCCAGCGGCTGCGCGACGCGCTGCCGACGCTGCGGGCCATCCGCGCCGTGCTCGGCGCGGATGATCCTTCGGCCTGAGCGCCGTCCCGGAGGACGGCGCTTCGATCGACGGCGTGGGGCTCAGCCCTCGGTCACGCTGACCGCGACCGCCTCGGTCATCGAGACGAGCACGCGGCTGCCGGGCGCGGTGCGCTCGGCGAAGGTGCGCAGCTCCGGCGGCACGGTGGCGCGATGCACCACGCCGTCGTCGGTGCGGAAGGTCGCGAAGCCCGAATTGGCGTCATAGGAAATCACGGTCACCACGACGTCGGTCGCGACCGCGGCGCCGCCGCCCGGCCGGGCGCCCTGGGGCGCGCGGGCCGCCGCGGCGACGGTCCCCTGCGGCGCGTCCGGCGCGGCCATGCTCAGCACGACCGAATCGTGATAGGCCACGGTGACCGTGTCGCCGGCCTCGACCTGCGCGAGGTTGCGCACCTCCGGGCCGGCGACGAAGGCGACCCGGCCGCCGTCCGGCCCGACCAGCACCAGATGGCGCGTGGCCTGATCGACCGATTCGACCGTGGCCTGCAGCGCCACGGTGTCGCCGGACGCGGCCGTGCGCTCGGTCGTCATGCCCGAGCACCCCGCCAGAAACAGGGCCGCGACCCCGGTCAGCGTTAGAACCTTCCGCATCGTTTCCTCCTCCTCGATACGCGAGGCGAGTGTTAGGCCGCGCCTCCGCCCGGATCAACCGGCACGTCGGCCCGCGCGCCCGCGCCGCGTCGGGCGCGGGCGCGCGGTGATGCCCAACTCTTGACCGGACGCGGGAAAGCGCGCAGGAATCGCTGCCAAATTCGGGGCTGGGGCGAGTTCAGCCCCTGGTGGAGCAGACCCTCCGCGTCCCGCGTCTGGCCGGGCCCCCCTGCGGTCCCGGTGGCGGCGTGTTTGAACGGGGATGGTGGGGTTCGGATGATCAAGAGACTCATAATCGCGGTCATCCTGCTCGGCCTCGTGGTCGGCGGCATCGTCGGCTTCAACCTGTTCCGGTCCAAGATGATCGGCGAGTTCTTCGCGAACCGCCAGCCGGACGCGGTCACGGTCTCGACCATCGAGGTGAAGACGGGGTCCTGGTCGCCCGGGATCGAGGCGATCGGCACCGCCCGCGCCAAGCAGGGCGTCGAGCTCGGGGTCGAGACGCCGGGGATCGTCAAGGAGATCACCTTCCAGGCGAACGATCATGTCGAGGCGGGTCAGGTTCTGGTGCAGCTCGACGACGCGATCGAGCGCGCCGACCTCGCCGCCGCCAATGCGACGCTGAACCTGAGCGAGCTGCAGCTCGACCGGGCGCAGGCGCTGCGCACCCGGGGCGTCACCGCCGCGAACGACCTCGACGAGGCGCAGGCCTCGGCGACCAGCGCGCGCGCCGAGGTCCAGAAGCTGACCGCCGTGATGAACCAGAAGGCGCTGCGCGCCCCCTTCTCCGGCACGGTCGGCATCCCCCAGGTCGACGTGGGCCAGTATCTGCCGGCCGGCACCGTCTATGCGACGCTGCAGGACCTCGACGCGATGCGGGTCGATTTCTCGGTGCCCGAGCAGGAGATCCGCCTGATCCGCAACGGCCTGCCGGTCACCGCCTCCACCGAGGTCGGCACCGCGTCGCTGGAGGGCAGGGTGATCGGCATCGAGCCCCGGATCGACCCGAACAGCCGCCTCGTCACGGTCCGCGCCGAGGTCGAGAACGCCGACGACGCGCTCAACCCGGGCCAGTTCCTGCGCGTCCGCGTCGAGCTTCCGGCCGAGAGCGACGTCATCTCGCTGCCGCAGACCGCCGTCTCCTCGACGCTCTACGGCGACAGCGTCTTCGTCGTCCGCGAGGAGGGCGAGGGCGAGGAGAAGAAGTCCACGGTCGAGCAGGTCTTCGTCCAGGTCGGACGCCGCTCGCTCGGCCTCGTCGAGATCACCTCGGGGCTGAACCCCGGCGATGTCGTGGTGACGGCGGGGCAGAACCGGCTCTTCACCGGGGCGCCGGTGACCATCGACAACACGATCAACCCCGCCGACGCCGAATTCCGGCCGATCGGGCAGTAGGGAGCGTGCGATGAACCTCAGCGAGCTCTTCATCCGCCGGCCGGTCCTCTCGACCGTCCTCGCCGCCTTCATGCTGCTCGCGGGGTTCTACGGGATCTTCAACCTCGCGATCCGCGAGTATCCCGAGGTCGAGGAGACGGTCGTCACCGTCACCACCGTCTATCAGGGCGCGCCGCCCGATCTCATCCAGGGCTTCATCACCGCGCCGCTGGCCGCGGCGGTCGCGACGACCGAGAACATCGACTACGTCAGCTCGCAGTCCACGCCCTCGGTCAGCGTGATCTCGGTGCATATGAAGCTCGGGTCCGACCCGGACGTCGCGCTGACCGAGGTGCTCGCCAAGGTGCAGCAGGTCCGCAGCCAGCTGCCCGACGGCGCCGAGGACCCTTCGATCGTCAAGGGCACCGGCCAGCAGTTCGCGCTCATGTATCTCGCGGCGCAGAACCCGAACATGGACGCCGAGCAGCTGACCGAATACCTCGACCGCGTGATCCGGCCCCGGATGTCGACCATCCCCGGCGTCGCCGAGATCGAGATCATCGGCGCGGCCAACTATTCGATGCGGATATGGCTCGATCCGCTGGCGCTCGCGGCGCGCGGCGTCACCGCCGCCGAGGTCCTGCAGGCGATCAGCAACTCGAACTTCCTCTCCGCCCCCGGCAAGACCGAGAACGAATTCACCGCGACCTCGATCACGCTGCAATCGACGCTGCAATCGCCCGAGGCCTTCGGCACGCTGCCGATCCGGGGCGAAGGCGACGCGGTCGTGCGCCTGCGCGACGTGGCGCGGATCGAGCTCGGCGCCGAGAACCACGACACGATCGTGACCTTCAACGGCAATTCGGGCACCTTCATCGGCGTCTTCCCGACGCCGGCGGCGAACCCGCTCGACGTCGCGGACGCCGTGGTCGCGGAACTGCCGGCGATCAACGCCTCGCTGCCGCGCGGCATGTCGATCGAGCTCGTCTACGATTCCACCGAGACGATCTCGGCCTCGATCGAGGAAGTGTTCAAGACCATCGCCGAGGCGGTGGTGATCGTGGTGATCGTCATCATCCTCTTCCTCGGCTCGTTCCGCTCGGTCCTGATGCCGATCGTGACGATCCCGCTGTCGCTGATCGGCGTCTGCGTGCTGCTGCTGGCGCTCGGCTATTCGATCAACCTCTTGTCGCTGCTCGCCATGGTGCTCGCGATCGGCCTCGTCGTCGACGACGCCATCGTCGTGGTCGAGAACATCCACCGCCATATCGAGGAAGGGCTGACGCCCATGGAGGCCTCGATCACCGGCATGAAGGAGATCGCGGGGCCGGTGATCGCGATGACGATCACGCTCGCCGCCGTGCTGACGCCGCTCGGCTTCACCGGCGGGCTCACCGGCGCGCTCTTTCGCGAATTCTCCTTCACCCTCGCGGGCGCGGTGATCCTCTCGGGCGTGATCGCGCTCACCATCACCCCCGCGATGTCGGCGCGCCTGCTGACCTCGGGCGAGCCGGGGCGGTTCCAGCGCATCGTCGACCGCTCCTTCGACGGCCTCGCGAACTGGTACGAGCGCCGGGTGTCGAGCTCGCTCGACTACCGGCCGGTGACGCTGCTGATGGTGATCGCGCTCTTCGGCGTCACGGTGTTCATGTTCCTCAACACCACCTCCGAACTGGCGCCGGAGGAGGATTCGGGCGCGCTCTTCGCGATCCTGAATGGCCCGAAGTACGCGACCAACGAGTATACGAAGCTCTACACCGACCAGATCTACGAGATGTCGAAGGATCAGCCGGAGGTCGACACCAGCTTCTCGATCGGCGGCGCGGTCGGAACGCCGGGCTCGGCCTTCTACATCTGGGTGCTGAAGGACTGGGCCGACCGCGACCGCTCGCAGGCCGAGATCCAGCAGGACATCCAGGCGATGCTGGGCCGCCAGGCGGGCATGGAGGGCTTCGTCTTCGCGCCGCCCACGCTGCCCGGCGCCGGCGGCGGCCTGCCGATCTCGGTGGTGCTGCAGTCGATCTACGACCCCGAGCGCGTCTTCGAGCTCGCCGAGAAGATCAAGCAGCGCGCGACCGCGACGGGCAAGTTCATCGTCGTGCAGAATTCGATGTCCTTCGACCAGCCCGAAACCCGCATCACGATCGACCGCGACCGCGCGGCCAGCCTCAACGTCTCGGTGGCGGATATCGGCAACACGCTCGGCCTGCTGGTCGGCGGCGCCTCGATCGGCCAGTTCGACCGCGATTCGAACAGCTACGACGTGATCACCCAGGTCCCGCGCGACTGGCGCGCCAATCCCGAGCAGCTCGGGCAGTTCTTCGTGCGCGCCTCGACCGGCGACATGGTGCCGCTCTCCTCGGTGGTCAGCGTCGCCACCAACGCCTCGCCCGCGGTGATCGAGCAGTTCAACCAGCTCAATTCCGCGACGCTCTCGGCGCTGCCGCTGCCCGGCGTCACCTCGGGCGACGGGCTCGCGACGCTCGAGCAGATCATGCGCGAGGAGCTGTCCGACGGGTATTTCATCGACTATTCGGCGCAGTCGCGGCTCGAGGTCAGCCAGGGCAACACGCTCCTGATCGCCTTCGCCCTCGCGATCGTCGTGATCTATCTCGTGCTGGCGGCGCAGTTCGAGAGCTTCCGCGATCCGCTCATCATCCTGATGTCGGTGCCGCTCTCGATCTTCGGCGCGATCCTGCCCCTCAACATCGGGCTCGGCACGCTGAACATCTATACCCAGGTCGGCCTGATCACGCTCATCGGCCTCATCACCAAGCACGGCATCCTGCTCGTCGAATTCGCGAACCAGCAGCGCGAGGAGCACGGGCTCGACAGGCGCGCCGCGATCATCGCCGCCGCCAAGGTCCGGCTCCGACCGATCCTGATGACCACGGCGGCGATGGCGCTCGCGGTCATCCCGCTCATCTTCGCCGAGGGCGCGGGCGCGGCGGCGCGGTATTCGATCGGCCTCGTCATCTTCACCGGCATGCTGATCGGGACGATCTTCACGCTGTTCGTCGTGCCGATGTTCTACACCTATCTCGCGCACAGCGACGCCGCCGTGGAGGCGCGCCGGGCCGCCGCGCCGCCGCGCGGCCCCGCGCACGCCTGAGGCGCTCCGGCGATGGCGTTTTAGTGATCGCGCCCTCGCAACCATTCCGGCCCTCGGGGGTTCTCTTCCCGAATGCAATCGCAACGGGAGATCCACACGATGGGCAGCACGATGGACAAGGTGAAGGGCACGGCCAACGAGCTCGCGGGCAAGGCCCGGGAAGCCGCCGGACGGGCGACCAACGACCCGGAGATGGAGGCAGATGGCGCCGCCCAGGAGGCCAAGGGCAAGCTCCAGAAGGCGAAGGGCGACGCCAAGGACGCCGTGAAGAACGTCGTCGACCGCGCCTGATCCCGGTCCCGCGCGAAATCGGAAGCCGCTCCCCCGGGGGCGGCTTCGTCGTTGATGGGGCGGGGGAACCCGCGCCGGGGTCGGAGCGTTTCGGGGCATGATCCGCGCCTCGGACCTGCTCGTTCCACGACCCGAAGGGCTCTATTGCCCGCCCGGTGATTTTCATATCGACCCGGTGCGCCCGGTGCGGCGCGCGCTGATCACCCACGGCCATTCCGACCACGCCCGCCCCGGCCATGGCGCGGTGCTGGCGACGCCCGAGACGCTCGACATCATGGAGCTCCGGATGGGTCCGGATTTCGCCCGGGAGCGCCAGGCCGCGCCCTATGGCGCGCCGCTCGACGTCGGTGGGGTCTCGGTGTCGTTCCACCCGGCCGGCCATGTGCTGGGCTCGGCGCAGATCGCCGTCGGCTGGCGCGGGCTCCGCATCACCGCCGCCGGCGACTACAAGCGGACCCCGGACCCGACCTGCGCCGCCTTCGAGCCGGTTCCTTCCGACATCTTCATCACCGAGGCGACCTTCGGCCTGCCGGTCTTCCGCCATCCCGCGCCGGAGGCCGAGGCGCGGCGGCTCATCGACTCGCTCGCGCTCTTCCCCGACCGCGCCCATCTCGTCGGCGCCTATTCGCTCGGCAAGGCGCAGCGGCTGATCCGGCTCCTGCGCGACGTCGGCTACGACGCGCCGATCCGGATCCACGGCGCGCTGACGCGGATGTGCGACTACTACGTCTCGCGCGGGATCGACCTCGGAGAGCTGACGCCCGCCACGGTCGCCGGGCAGAAGGGCCGGGGCTTCGGCGGCGAGATCATCCTCGGGCCGCCCTCGGCCTTCGCGGCGACCTGGGTGCGGCGCTTCGCCGATCCGCTGATCGCCTTCGCCTCGGGCTGGATGCGGGTCCGGGCGCGGGCGCGGCAGCGGGGGGTGGAACTCGCGCTCGTCATCTCCGACCATTGCGACTGGCCCGAGCTGACCGAGACGCTGACCGAGCTCTCGCCCGCCGAGACCTGGGTGACGCATGGCCGCGAGGAGGCCCTGGTGCGCTGGTGCGCGCTCAACGGCTTCGCCGCGCGGCCGCTGCATCTCGTCGGCTACGAGGACGAGGCGGAGGACTGATGCGCCGTTTCGCCGCCCTGCTCGACCGGCTGAGCCTGACCCCGGGGCGGAACGCGAAGCTGCGGCTGATCGAGGGCTATCTCGCCGAGGCGCCCGATCCCGACCGGGGCTGGGGCCTCGCCGCCATCACCGGCGATCTCGCGCTCGACACGGTGAAGCCCGCGATGCTGCGCGGCCTGATCGCCGAGCGGGTCGACCCCGAGCTTTTCGCGCTCTCCTATGACTTCGTCGGCGATCTGGCCGAGACGATCGCGCTGCTCTGGCCCGACGGGCCGGCGACGAACGCCGATCCCTCGCTTGGGGCCATCGTCGCGGACCTGCGCGCGAGCTCCCGGCGCGAGGCGCCCCGGCTGGTGGAACGGCTGCTCGACACGCTCGACGCCTCGGGGCGCTTCGCGCTGCTCAAGGTGGTGACCGGCGGATTGCGCGTCGGCGTCTCGGCCCGGCTCGCGAAACAGGCGCTGGCCGATTTCGGCGGCCGCGAGGTCGCGGAGATCGAGGAGGTCTGGCACGGGCAGGAGCCGCCCTACGCGGCGCTCTTCGCCTGGCTCGGCGGGGGCGGGCCGCGGCCGCCCGCCGACAGCCGGCTCGGCTTCCGCCCCGTCATGCTGTCGCATCCGCTCGAGGCGGCGGACCGGGAGAAGCTCGACCCCGCCGCGTTCCGCGCCGAGTGGAAATGGGACGGGATCCGGGTGCAGGCCTCGGCCGGTCCCGAGGGGCGCCGGCTTTACTCGCGCACCGGCGAGGAGATCTCCGGCGCCTTCCCAGATCTCGTCGACGCGATGGATTTCGACGGCACGCTCGACGGCGAGCTCCTCGTCGCGCGGCCCGGCGGCCTCGGCGAAGGCGTCGCATCCTTCGGCGACCTGCAGCAGCGGCTGAACCGCAAGAGCGTCACGGCGCGCCAGATCACGCGCTATCCGGCGGCGCTGCGGCTCTACGACCTGCTGCGCGACGGCGCCGAGGATCTGCGGCCCGCGCCGTTCTTTGCCCGGCGCGCCCGGCTCGAGGCCTTCGCCGCCGGGCTCGATCCCGACCGCTTCGATCTCTCGCCGCTGATCCCGTTCGGCGGCTGGGAGGAGCTGGCGCGCGAGCGGGCCGAGCCGCCCGAGGACGTGATCGAGGGCGTGATGCTGAAGCGCGCCGACAGCCCCTATCTCGCCGGGCGTCCGACCGGGCACTGGTACAAGTGGAAGCGCGATCCCCGCGTGGTCGACGCGGTGCTCATGTACGCGCAGCGCGGGCACGGCAAGCGCTCCGGCTTCTATTCCGACTATACCTTCGGCCTCTGGGCGGCGGATGGCACGCTGCTGCCGGTCGGCAAGGCCTATTTCGGCTTCACCGACGAGGAGCTGGCCCAGATCGACAAGTTCGTGCGCGACAACACGGTCGAGCGCTTCGGCCCGGTGCGCGCGGTGCGGGCCGAGCCGAACCACGGCCTGGTGCTCGAGGTCGCCTTCGAGGGGCTGAACCGCTCGACGCGCCACAAATCGGGGCTCGCGATGCGCTTTCCCCGCATCAGCCGGCTGCGCTGGGACAAGCCGCCGGCCGAGGCCGACCGGATCGAGACGCTCGAGGCGCTGCTCCCGCCCTGATCGAACCTCTTCACACAGGGCCGATCGATCCTTACCACGGGGGAAACGGCGGCGAGACGCCGCCCCGAGGAAGGAAGCGGAATGTCGAATTTTGACGATGGATACATGACCAGGGCCGACAACAGGCTCGGCACGATGTCGGATTTCCTGCTCCGCGAGATTCCCTACCTCGTGATCCTCGTCCTCACCGTCGCGGGCGCCGGCTATGTCAGCCTGATGCGGCGGCCGATCGTGCATTACTGGGATTTCGTCGCCGTGCTCATCGCGGTGATCTGCGTCGTGGTCGGCTGGCGCCGGATGACCGACAACAAGGCGCGCTGGCATCTGGTCTGGACCCAGGTCCTGCACTGGGGCGCCTTCCTCATCGCGATGAACATGGTGTTCCTGCCGAGCATGCAGTCGATCCTGAACGCCGATTCGACCAGCCTCGTGGTGCTCTTCACGCTCGCGCTCGGAACCTTCGTCGCCGGGGTGCACACCGGCTCGGTCCGGCTCTGCGCCAATGGCGCGGTCATGGCCGCGTTGGTTCCCGCGATCGCCTGGCTCGACCAGTCCGCGCTCATCCTGTCGCTGGTGGCGCTGCTTCTGCTCGGGATCGGCGCCGCGTTTCTCTGGCACCGGTTCGGCCGCGGGCGGGACTGAGGCCCGGGCCGCGTCGCGGCGGCGTAGCGGTGAATTGATAAGGCTGCCTTCCTTTTGCCTTGCCGCCCGGCGGAAGCGGACGATATATCGGGTCCGGATGGCCCCCTCGCGCGGCCGCAACCTTCCCGGTCCCGAACGATGCGCCTTCTCCCGATGATCCTCGCCGTCGCGCTCTTCATGGAGCAGATGGATTCGACGGTGATCGCGACCTCGCTGCCCGCGATCGCCGCCGATATCGGGACCTCGCCCGTCGCGCTGAAGCTCGCCGTCACCGCCTATCTCGTCTCGCTCGCGATCTTCATCCCGATCTCGGGCTGGATGGCCGACCGGTTCGGGGCGAAGAACATCTTCCGCGTGGCGATCGGCGTCTTCGCCCTCGGCTCGGTCTCCTGCGCCTTCGCGGGCTCGATCGAGGGTTTCGTGCTCGCGCGGTTCCTGCAGGGCATCGGCGGCTCAATGATGACCCCGGTCGCGCGGCTGATCCTCGTCCGCGCCACGCGGCGGGACGAGCTCGTCAACGCGATGGCCTGGCTCACCATCCCGGCGATGATCGGCCCGCTGATGGGCCCGCCGCTCGGCGGCTTTCTCACCACCTATCTCAGCTGGCACTGGATCTTCTGGATCAACGTGCCGATCAGCTTCGTCGGTATCCTGCTCGTGACGCGATACCTCGAGGAGGGCGAGGCGCGCGAGCCGCGGCCGGTCGACCTGCCCGGCTTCTTCCTGTCGGCGCTCGCCTTCGCCGGGCTCGTCTTCGGCATGTCGGTGGTGAGCCTGCCGGCGCTGCCGATCAGCTACGGCTATGGCACGATCGCGGTCGGCGTCGTGGCGAGCGTGCTCTACGTCCGGCACGCGCGGCGCGCGGCCTTTCCGCTGCTCGACCCGGCGATGCTCCGGCATCCGCTGTTCCGCGCCGGCATCCTCGGCGGCTCGCTGATGCGGGTCGGCATCGGCGCGATCCCGTTCCTGCTGCCGCTGATGCTGCAGCTCGGCTTCGGCCTCTCGCCGTTCCAGTCGGGGATGATCACCTTCATCGCCGCCGCGGGGGCGCTGACCTCGAAATTCATCGCGCCGCGCGCCTACCGGATGTTCGGCTTCCGCGACCTGCTCGGGCTCGGGGTGCTGGCCTCGGCGATGTTCATCGCGATCAACGCGACCTTCACGCCGACGACGCCGGCCGTCCTCATCATGCTGTGCCTGTTTCTCGGGGGGGTGCTCCGCTCGCTCTGCTTCACCGGGGTGAACGCGCTGGTCTTCGCCGACGTCGGCGACGCCGAGAGCTCGCAGGCGACGGCGATCAACGCCGTGGCGCAGCAGATCTCGCTCGCGACCGGCGTCGCGCTCGCGGGCGCCATCCTCGACGTCTCGGGCGGCCCGCGGGGCGGCGACGGGCTGAGCCTCGCCGATTTCCACACCGCCTTCCTCGGGGTCGCCATGGTCTCGGTGCTGGGCGCCGGGGTCTTCCTGCGCCTGCCGCGCGACGCGGGCGCGGCGGTCTCCGGGCACCGCCGCGCGGCGGCGCCCGCGCCCGGCGAATAGCGCTGGTCGGGGCTACCGGAATCGAACCGGTATGGGACAAGCCCGAGGCATTTTAAGTGCCTTGCGTCTACCAATTTCGCCAAGCCCCGGCCGGACGCTGGTAAGCCCTTCGCGGCCGCGCTGGCAAGCGAAAGCGTCGCGGGGTGGGCTGGGTCGCGCGATCGGCCGGCCCTCGAGGCGCCTCCCCGGGCTTGACCCGGGGCCCCGGGGCCATTTCCGATCCCGCGCCCTGAGACCCGAGGCCCCGGGTCGAGCCCGGGGCAGCGGCGCCGTTGGAGCCCCTCGGCCCTCAGCCCTCCGCCAGGAGCCGCGCCGCCATCGCGCGCAGCGCCGCCATCGCGGCCGCCAGCGCCTCGGGATCGGTGCCGCGCGCGACGATGTTCGCGCCATAGCGGCCGTTCTCGGTGAAGGGGTAGCAGCCGATCGAGACCTCCGGATGGGCCTCGGCCACGACGCGGAGGGCCCCCGCGATCCGGCCCTCGCCCATGTCGATGCGGATCTGGTCGCTCAGGACGGGCCGGCCGTCGGCGAGCCGGGGCAGGAGGCCCGCGACCATCGCCCGGAAGACCTGCGGCACGCCCGCCATCACATGGACGTTGCCGATCGAGAAGCCGGGCGCCTTCGAGACCGGGTTGTCGATCAGCGTGGCGCCGTCCGGGATCCGCGCCATGCGCAGCCGCGCCGGGTTCAGGTCGACCTCGGGATTGGCATAATTGGTCGCGAGGATCGCCCGCGCGTCCTCGCGCACGTCGATCCCGACCCCGAAGGCGGCGGCGACGCAATCGGCGGTGATGTCGTCATGCGTCGGGCCGATCCCGCCCGAGGTGAAGACATGCGTGTAGCGCGCCCGGAGCGCGTTCACGGCGGCGACGATCTCCCCGGCCACGTCGGGCACCACGCGCGCCTCGCGCAGCGGAATGCCCTTGGCGCCGAGCGCCTGGGCGAGATGGGGCATGTTCGCGTCCTGGGTGCGGCCCGAAAGGATCTCGTCGCCGATCGTGATCATCGCGGCGGTCGGGCCGGCCTCGGCGGGGGTGTCGGTGGTCATCGGGGGTCCTGTCTGCGGCGGAGGGTCTCGCCCGCATCAGAGACCCGGGCGCCCGGCGGATGCAATGGCCGCGAGGCGGGCGCGGCGCCACGACGGTTGCCCCGGACGGTCCAAGCGCCTAAATGCACTCAATGGCGTCGCGGACCGGGAAGTTCCCGGGCGCGGCGGAACGAGGATTCGGATTGTCTGGAGACATTCCCGTGGAAGGTTACGCGCCGGGTCGTCTGAACAGGGACGGCATTCGCATTCACAGCCCGGAAGACTTCGCCGGTATGCGCGCGGCGGGGCATCTGGTCGCGGAGATTCTCGACCGCGTGGCACCGCTGGTGCAGCCCGGGGTCGCGACGATCGAGCTCGACACCGCGATCCACGACATGATCAAGGCCGCCGGCGCCGTCTCGGCCACCGTGGGCTACAAGGGCTACAGGCACGCCTCCTGCATCTCGATCAACCACGTCGTCTGCCACGGCATCCCGTCGGACAAGCGCCTGCGCGAGGGGGATGTGCTCAACATCGACGTGACGGTGATCGTCGATGGCTGGTACGGCGATTCGAGCCGGATGTACGTGGCGGGCCCGCCGCCCCGCAAGGCCGAGCGGCTGATCGACATCACCCATGACGCGCTCTTCAAGGGCATCGAGCAGGTGAAGCCGGGCAATACCTTCGGCGACATCGGCGCCGCGATCCAGCGTTTCGCCGAGGCGCATCGCTGCTCGGTAGTGCGCGATTTTTGCGGCCACGGGCTCGGGCGGGTGTTCCACGCCGCGCCGAATGTGCTGCACTACGGCCGCTGGGGCGCCGGGCCGGTGCTGGAGCCGGGCATGTTCTTCACGATCGAGCCGATGATCAACCTCGGCCGGCCGGAGACCAAGGTGCTCGACGACGACTGGACCGCCGTCACCAAGGACCGCTCGCTTTCGGCGCAGTTCGAGCATTCGGTCGGCGTCACCGAGGACGGCTGCGAGATCTTCACGCTCTCGCCCGCCGGGCTCTTCCACCCGACGTGGGACCGCGGGGCGGTCTGACCGAGGCGCTCGGACCCGGGCGGGTCCTCGATCCGCGGCGCGCCGCGCTTTCTCCTTGAACGGGCCTCGCGGGGCTGTGAGGATCGTCACCCGTGTATCAAGGGGTGACGGCGATGCGTCCGGCTCTGGTCCTGGTTTTCCTGGCACCGTTCTTTCTCTGCGCCTGCGGCGATCCGCCGCCGCCGAAGCACCCGCTGCTCGAGTCGCGCCAGACCGGATGCGACGACGGCGGGTCGGGCGGCGTGGTGATCGACGGCGTCTGCCTCTGACGCGCGGCGCGGCGGCGGAAAGGCTCACCCCGCGGCGTGGCGGATGGTGGGCGGAATCGCCCACCCTACGGCCGCGATGGGTGGGCAGCGGGCCGTAGGGTGGGCGATTCGCCCACCATCCGAACGGTGACGCCTCCCGTTCCGCCGCCCCGGGCTTGACCCGGGGCCTAGAACCCAGTGCGCGGCCATCCGGGACATGGCGTCGAGGCCCCGGGTCAGGCCCGGGGCAGCTGCAAGCGGCGCCGACCTTCCCCCGCCTCAGACGATCTCCTCGGGCATCAGCGGCACGGACTGGCCGAATTCCTCGGCCGGGCGCACGTCGTAGGGGACGATGAACCCCCGCCGCTCGCGCGGCGGCCGGCGCGCGTTCTCCGCCGCGATCCCGGCCCAGGTCGCGCGCGCGGTGGCGAGATCATAGGCCTCCGGCGGCGCGTCCTCCGGCAGCCAGTGCTCGAACAGCCGCCGGCGCAGCGTCGCGACCGAGGGCCGGTCGCCGAAGACCACGCCGGTCTCGGTGTCCCAGCGCATGCTGCGGCCGTTGAGATTGGCCGATCCGACCATGGCGAGGGTGTCGTCGGCAATCGCCACCTTGGCATGGACGTAGACGATCTCCGAGCCGAGCGCCGCGTCGCGATCCTCGCTGGGCGACGGCGCGGGGCGGAGCGGCATGCCGATGAAGGCGCGCGGCCCGAAGGCGCGCCGCACCTTCCGCACGCAGCGCGCCTGGAGGTATTCGCCGAACCGCGCGTCGAGGCCGGGCTCCTTCTCGAAGGCGACCTCCTCGGGCGCGGCGGGCAGGATCATGATGAGCTCGAGCCTCGGCTCGCGCCGGGCCAGCCGCGCGAGCGCCGCGGCGAGCGGCCGGTGCCGGAAGTACTGCGTCTCGATGAAGATGAGCTGGCGGGCCGTGGCGAAGAGCTTGCGATGCTCCTCCTCGGATTCGCGAATCCAGGGCTTCGGCGACAGCCGGAACGGGTTGCGCGACCCGTCCCGCGACAGGGTGCGGACGAAGCGCGGATCGCCGGTGGTCTGCCGCTCCGGGATCGGCTTCTCGCCCCAGAGCGCCTCGAGATGCGCCTGGGCCGCCGCGACGCAGTCCGCGCCGGCCGTGATCACCGAGACGTCGTGCCAGGTCTGCTCCGCCGGCCGATCGTGCTCGGGATCGTCGTAGCGCCGCTCGTCGAGGTCGAGGCCGCCGATGAAGAGGGTCTTCCGGTCGAAGACCGCGAGCTTCTGGTGATGCGTCGCGGGATAGATGTTCGGCATGGGCGCGAACCGCGCGCGCGGCGCGCCATCCTCGGGCAGCCAGGGCCGGAGCCCGACCGAGAGCCGCAGCGCCTCGCGCCGGTCCGGCTCCGGCTTGCGCGCCAGCGCGCCGAGCTGGCGCCGCAGCCGCGCCATGATCAGCGGCCAGAAGACGAAGCGGGGCGCGAAGCCGGCCCGCGCCGGCTGGCGCACCGCGAGCACGCGCAGGCCCGCGCCGCCCGCGATCTCGCGCGCGGCGGCGAACTGCCGCACCGAGCGCCAGGTGTCGCGGTGCAGCCGCGTCGCGAGCGCGGGATCGAAATCGGCGAGGATGAAATGGATCCTGACCCCGGCGCGCAGCCGGTGGACGACGAGGTCTAGCCAGGTGGCGCCGATCGCGCGGCCCTCGGCCGAGCGCAGCCGGGTGCGGAGATCGAAGACGCGGAACCCGGCCCAGATCTCGCGCTCCGCCGCGAGGAACAGCCGTTCGAGTTCGGGAAAGCCCTCATGGGCGGTGACGAGGGGACGGACGCTGAGCGTGTCTCCCTCGGCATGGCGGTCGCGAAGGCCCAGATCCATATATCCCTCGATGCGGCCGGGCTCGGAGGCCCGGCGAGGATTATGGGCCTCCGCTATTCCGCGTCGAGCCGAAACACGCGGGTCGGATGCAGCTCTCCGCCGCGGTAGACGCCAATCGCCACCGGCTCGCCCGCGTAGCTCGCCCAGGCCTCGTCGCCGTAGTCGACGGAAGCCGCCAGTACGAGGCCCGGATTGCCGTTGCGGAGCCGCGCGGCGCCTTCTGGCGTCGCGGGCAGGCAGGGCAGGTCCCCGAGCCCGGCCTCGAGGCCGAGCAGATGCGCGTCGAGCTCCGGTGAGCGGGCGAGCCGGTCGACCTCGTCGAGCGGGATCGCCGCGTCGACGTCGAAGGGCCCGGCCCAGAGCCGCCGCAGCTCCACGACATGCCCGAGGCAGCCGAGCGCGGCGCCGAGGTCGCGGGCGATCGCGCGGACATAGCCGCCCTTGCCGCATTCCATCTCCAGCACGGCGGTATCGGCGTCCGGCGTCCCGATCAGCTCGAGCCGGGCGACATGCAGCGGCCGGGCGGCGAGATCGAGCTCCTCGCCCGCGCGGGCGAGGTCATAGGCGCGCTCGCCGTCGACCTTCACCGCCGAGACCTGCGGCGGGATCTGCAGGATATCGCCGCGGAACGCGCCGAGCGCGGCCTCGATCGCCTCCGCCGAGGGCCGCGCGGCGCTGGTCTCGAGGACCGCGCCCTCGGCGTCGTCGGTCGCGGTGCGCGCGCCCCAGCGCACGGTGAAGCGGTAGCATTTGTCGGCGTCGGTCACGTAGGGCACGGTCTTCGTCGCCTCGCCGAGCGCGATGGCGAGCAGGCCGGTCGCCGCCGGGTCGAGCGTGCCGGCGTGGCCCGCCTTCTTCGCGTCGAGGGCCCAGCGGACCTTCGCCACCACCTGCGCGGAGGTGGGCCCGCTCGGTTTGTCGATCAGGAGCCAGCCGTTCACCGGCCGGCCACGTTGCCGTCTGGCCATGGAGAAAACCTCGGGAAAGCGGGCCGTCAGTCGGTTTCTTCGATGTCCCGCCGCACGTCGGGCGAGTCGAGCAGCGCCCGGGTCCGGTCCATCTGGTCGAAGGTCCTATCGGGCTGGAAACTGAGGTCGGGCGAGAATTTCAGGTCGATCTGGCTCGTCACCTGCCGGCGCAGCTCGTGCCGGTTGCGGGTCAGGGCCTTCAGGATGCCATCCGTGTTCACGCCGCCGAGCGGCAGGACGAAGACGGTGGCATGGCGCAGGTCGGGCGAGATCTTGACCTCGGCGACGGTGATCGAAGCCGAGCCAAGCTCCGGGTCGTGCACGTCGCCCCGGGCGAGGATATCCGACAGCGCGCGCCGGATCACCTCCGCCACGCGAAGCTGGCGCTGGGTCGGTCCGCCGCCGGAAAGGGGTCTTGTCTTTGCCATCCGGGTCACATCCTATCACGCGCGCGCGGAGTCAAGGGCGGCCGGCGACGGCCGGGCCGCCGGACCCGTTTTCGCGCGCGTATCCCGCGAGAGTCGAGACAGAGGGTAAATCATGGAGCAGGGGGTTGGGATCGCCGTCGTCGGCGTCGCCGGTCGGATGGGCCGGATGCTGGCCGAGGCGGTGCGCGAGGCGCCCGGCGCCTATCTGAGCGGCGTGACGGTGCGCCCCGGGCATCCCTGGGCGGGCCAGGATCTCGGCGCGGCGCTGGGCGGGGCGCCGCTCGGCGTCCTCGTGGAGGACGATCCGCTCGAGGTCTTCGCGCGCAGCCAGGCGGTGCTCGACTTCACCACGCCCGACGCGACCGTCGCCCATGCCGAGATCGCGGCCCAGGCGCGGCTCACGCATGTGATCGGCACCACCGGGCTCGAGCCCGCGCATCTCGCGCATCTGCGCGCCGCCGGCCGCCACGCGGTGATCGTGCGCTCGGGCAACATGAGCGTGGGCGTCAACCTGCTCGTCGAGGTCACGCGCAAGGTCGCCGAGGTGCTCGGGCCCGACTACGACATCGAGATCGTCGAGATGCATCACCGCCACAAGGTCGACGCCCCCTCCGGCACCGCGCTCATGCTGGGCGAGGCGGCCGCCGAGGGGCGCGGCGTCGCGCTCGACCAGGCGATGGTGAGCGGCCGGGACGGGATCACCGGGGCGCGGCCCGAGGGCGTGATCGGCTTCGCCAGCCTGCGCGGCGGCGACGTGATCGGCGAGCATACCGCGATCTTCGCCGGCCCCGGCGAGCGGGTGACGATCGGCCATGTCGCGAGCGACCGGATGCTGTTCGCCCGCGGCGCGGTGCGCGCCGCGCTCTGGGGGCAGGGCCGGGCGCCGGGCGAATACACGATGCGCGACGTGCTCGGGCTCGCCGGTTCCTGACGCGAAGCCGCCCGGAACGGGGCTCCCGGGGGGCGTTCCGGCAATTTTCGTTGTGCCGAGGGCGATTCTGGCGTAAAGGGGCGGTCGGAAAAGTTACATCTTGAACTATCTGCTCGTCGCCTCGCCGGTCAGACTATTGATCTTGGTTTGACTTGACCCGCGGCCGCCGCATCTCGCGGGCGGCGACACTGGAGACGAAGAATGGCTAACGGCACTGTGAAATGGTTCAACGCCACCAAGGGTTTCGGGTTCATCCAGCCCGACGCCGGTGGCAAGGACGTGTTCCTGCACATTTCGGCGCTTGAGCGCGCCGGCCTGCGCGAGATCGCGGACGGCCAGAAGGTGAGCTACGAGCTCGAGACCGGCCGCGACGGCCGCGCCTCGGCCAGCCAGATCGCGCTGGTTCGCTAAGCTCAGGGAATAGGCCGGGTCGCGATCCGCGGTCCGGCGCTCGCATCCTCCCGGATGCGACCTTCGGCCCGCCTCGGCGGGCCTTTTCTTTTGCGCGAGGCCGCGGTCGGCGTCAGCCGACCGAGGCGATCGCGGCGGCGAGCTTGTCGAGCCCGTCGGCGGGCAGGCCCGCGATATTGATCCGGCTGTCGCCGATCATGTAGACGCCATGCTCGCTCCGGAGCCGCGCCACCTGTTCGGGACCGAGGCCGAGGCGCGAGAACATGCCCCGATGCGTGGCGATGAAGTCGTAGCGGTCGGAATTGGTCGCGCGGCGCAGCGCCTCGGCGAGACCCTCGCGCAGGACGAGCATCCCCCGCCGCATCTCCTCGAGCTCGGCCATCCAGTCGGCGCGAAGCGCGTCGTCGCCGAGGATGATCTCGACCGTCTTCGCGCCATGGTCGGGCGGGAAGGAATAGTTCATCCGGTTCAGCGAGGCGAGATTGCCCTGGGCGATCGCGGTGAGGTTCGGCGCCGCGGTGATGGCGAAGGCCGCGCCCACCCGGTCGCGGTAGAGGCCGAAGTTCTTCGAGCAGCTGACCGCGAGCAGGGTTTCGGGCACCTGCCCCGCGAGATAGCGCAGGCCCGCCGCGTCGGATTCGAGCCCGTCGCCGAAGCCCTGATAGGCGAAGTCGATCATCGGCACGAGGCCCTTGTGCGCGCAGAGCTCGGCGATCAGCCGCCACTGCTCCAGCGTCGGATTGGCCCCGGTCGGATTGTGGCAGCAGCCGTGCAGCAGCACGACGTCGCCGACCTTGGCCCCGGCCAGATCGGCGAGCATGCCCTCGAAATCGACGCCGCGGGTCGCGGGATCGAAATAGCGGTAGGTGCGCGCGGGAATGCCGAGATGGGCCAGCATCGCCGGATGGTTCGGCCAGGTCGGATCCGAGTACCAGACCACCGCCTCGGGATCGGCGCGCTGGATGAGCTCGAAGAGCTGGTGCACCGCGCCGGTGCCGCCCGGGGTCTGGACGCCGGCGATCCGGTCCTCCGCGATGGCGTCGCCGAAGACGAGGCCGCGCATCCGCGCGACGAAGGCGGGATCGCCGGCGAGGCTCACGTAGGATTTCGTCGTCTGCTCTTCCCAGAGCCGGCGTTCCGCCGCCTTGACCGCGCGCATGACCGGGGTGCGCCCCGCCGCGTCCTTGTAGACGCCGACGCCGAGGTCGAGCTTCTCGGCGCGGGGGTCGGCGGCGAAGATCGCGATGAGCTCGATGATCTTGTCGGGCGCGGGCGTGTTCAGGGCTTCGAGCATGGTTTCCTCCTCGCGGGCGCGCGCTCAGGCGCGGTCGCGGGCGAGGACGCGCGTGACGACCTCGCGCCGCGTCGGCTGGAAGCCGATCTTCTGGTAAAGCGGCAGCGCCCGGGGATGATCGAGCGTGTTGGTGTTGACCGTGACGCGCGCCGTTCCCGGCTGGTCCCAGGCCATGTGCACGGCGGTGGCGAGCAGGAAGCTCCCGAGGCCGAGACCCATCGCCTCGGCGACCAGGCCGAAATAGGCGAGGTCGCAGACCCCGTCCTCGCGCGCGTCGAGGATGAAGAATCCATGCGGCCAGCCCGAGCGGATCAGCGTGCAGAGCGTGACCCTCGGATCACCGAGGAAGCTTTCGAGCTCCGCCGCGCCGCGCCGGTGCTGGTCGGTCCATTCGTAGTCGGCGCCGACCGCGTCGTAGATCTGCAGGAAGTACCAGACCGGCGGGTTCTCCGCCGCGACCAGCATCGAGGGCGCCCCGGCGGGCATGTGCGGGATCGGCTGCGCCGGCCGCGCCACCATCTCGAGATGCGTGATCGTCACCTCGACGCTATCGCCCGCCCGGTATGCCATCGCCCGGGCCTATCCCTGTTCGACGGCGAGATCGGGATAGGAGCCCCATTCCGTCCAGGAGCCGTCGTAGAGCGAGTGGTTGCCGTGGCCGATGACCTCGAGCGCGAAGCTCAGGATCGCCGCGGTGATGCCCGAGCCGCAGGAGGTGATCACCGGCCGGGTCAGGTCGACGCCCGCCGCCGTGAAGACCGCGCGGATCTCGTCGGGCGACTTGAGCGTGCCATCGGCGTTGAGCAGCGTCTTGTAGGGGACGTTCTTCGCCCCCGGGATATGGCCGGAGCGCAGCCCCGGGCGCGGTTCCGGCTCCTCGCCGCGGAACCGGCCGGGCGCGCGCGCGTCGACGATCTGCGCGTCGCCGAGCTTGGCGCTCGCCGCGACCTGGGTCACGTCGCGCACGAGGCGCGCGTCGCGGCGCGCGGTGAAATGGCGGTCGCGGATCAGCGGGACGGAATCCTCGACCGGATGGCCGTCGGCGATCCATTTCGGCAGGCCGCCGTCGAGGATCGCGACGTCGGTCTTGCCGAAGAGACGGAACAGCCACCAGGCGCGCGCGGCGCTGAAGAGCCCCTCGGTGTCGTAGACGATCACCCGGTGCCCGTCGCCGATCCCGAGCGCGCGCATCCGGCTGATGAACTTCTCAACCGGGGGGGCCATGTGCGGCAGGCTCGACTGCTCGTCGGAGATCTCGTCGATGTCGAAGAACCGCGCGCCCGGGATGTGCTTCTCGCGGTACTCGGCATAAGGATCCCGCCCGGTCGCCGGCATGTGCCAGCTCGCGTCGAGCACGCGGACATCCGGGGCGCCGAGATGCGCGGCGAGCCAGTCTGTCGAGACCAGATGGCTTGGTTCGCTGACGGCCATTGACCTTACTCCATGCCTTTGGCCTCGGGATTACCGGGCTTTCCGGATCGCGGCAAGGGGAGGCGGGCGGTGAGCTCGCCGGGTCCCCGCCGCGACGTTGCTAGATTAGCTGGGTCGGTATAGACTTCTGCTCGGATATGGATGAGGCGCCGCCATGGGGTTGTCGATCAAGAACGCCGAGGTCGAGCGACTGATCCGCGCGCTGGCGGCGCGCCGCGGCGCGCCGATGACCGAGGCGCTGCGCCAGCTTCTCGCGGAGGAGGAGGCGCGCGCCGCCTTGGCGCGGGAGTCCGAGGTCGAAGAGCGGAGGCGCCGTCTGCGGGAAATCATCGCCCGAACCTCGGAGCTGCCTCGGCTCACCGACCTCAGCGACGAAGAGATCATCGGCTACGACGAGAACGGCCTGCCGCGGTGATCGTCGATACCTCGGCGCTGGTCGCCATCGTGACCGGCGAGCCGGGATATGAGCGGCTGCTCGACGCGATCCTGGTCGACGCTGATCCGGCGGTGCCGGCGTCCTGCCTGCTCGAAGCGCATATGGTGATCCGGAGCCGCTTCCCGCCGGCGATGCTCGAGACCCTCGACGCCACGGTCGCCGGGCTCCGGCTCCGGGTCGTGCCGTTCACCGAAGCGCAATCCGCCCTCGCCAGCGCGGCCTTCGACCGCTACGGCAGAGGCAGGCATCCGGCCAGGCTGAACTTCGGGGATTGCATGGCCTACGCGGCGGCTGAGGCGGAAGGCGCGCCGCTGCTGTTCGTCGGCGAGGACTTCTCGCGGACGGACATCGTGGCCGCCGCGCAGGATTCTGCGTCCGGATAGACAACCGGCAGGCGATCGAGCCGGGCGTTGGATCGACAAAGCCGTCCAATCACCCAGCGGATCACCTATCCGTCGCGTGGCGGGCGCCGGCGATCCTACTGATCGAGGAAGCTCCGCAGGCGCCGCGACCGGCTCGGGTGCTTCAGCTTGCGCAGCGCCTTCGCCTCGATCTGGCGGATGCGCTCGCGGGTCACGCTGAACTGCTGGCCGACCTCCTCGAGCGTGTGGTCGGTGTTCATGCCGATCCCGAAGCGCATCCGGAGCACGCGCTCCTCGCGCGGCGTCAGGGACGCCAGCACGCGGGTCGTGGTCTCCTTCAGGTTGCCCTGGATGGCGCTGTCGAGCGGCAGGATCGCGTTCTTGTCCTCGATGAAGTCGCCGAGCTGGCTGTCCTCCTCGTCGCCGATCGGCGTTTCGAGCGAGATCGGCTCCTTGGCGATCTTCATCACCTTGCGGACCTTCTCGAGCGGCATCTGCAGCTTCTCGGCCAGCTCCTCGGGGGTCGGCTCGCGGCCGATCTCGTGCAGCATCTGGCGGCCGGTCCGGACCAGCTTGTTGATCGTCTCGATCATGTGGACCGGAATGCGGATCGTGCGCGCCTGGTCGGCGATCGAGCGGGTGATCGCCTGACGGATCCACCAGGTCGCATAGGTCGAGAACTTGTAGCCGCGGCGGTACTCGAACTTGTCGACCGCCTTCATCAGGCCGATGTTGCCTTCCTGGATCAGGTCGAGGAACTGAAGGCCGCGGTTGGTGTATTTCTTGGCGATCGAGATCACGAGGCGCAGGTTGGCCTCGACCATCTCCTTCTTGGCCTGCCGGGCTTCCTTCTCGCCCTTCTGCACCTGGGAGACGATGCGGCGGAACTCCGAGATGTCGACACGGATGTACTGGCCGACCTCGGCCATCTCGATCCGGACGTCCTCGGCCTTGTCGCGGTAGCGGGTCGCGAGCTGGTCCCAGCCGCGGCCCTTCAGCGCGCCCACGCGGTCGAGCCAGCCGGGCTCGAGCTCGGTGCCGCGGTATTCGTCGATGAATTCCTGGCGGTTGATGCGCGCGAGGTCGGCGAGCTTCACCATCGCGCCGTCGAGCGCCATGATCTTGCGGTTGATGCCGTAAAGCTGGTCGACCAGCGCCTCGATGCGGTTGTTGTGCAGGTGCAGCGAGTTGACGAGCTCGACGATCTCGCCGCGCAGCCGCTGGTATTCCCGCTCCTGGCCCGAGGAGAAGGTCTCGTCGTGATTGAGCGTCGCGGAGATGCGGTTGTCCTGCATCTCGGCGAGGCGGGCATAGTCCGACGCGATCTGGTCGAGGGTCTCGAGCACCTGCGGCTTCAGCGCCGCTTCCATCGCGGCGAGCGACAGGCTGCCCTGGTCCTCCTCTTCCTCCTCGTCGGGCTGCGCCGGCGCGCGGTCCTCGTCCTCGTCGCCGAGGTCGTCCTCGCCGGCGGCGGCCGGCGCGGGGGCGGCGGCCGCCGCCGGGCGCGCGGCGGCGGGCCGGATCTGCGGCGCCGCGTCGTCGCGCGGGTCGGGGCTCGCCTTCAGCGCCGAGAGCACGCTGTCGACCTCGTCGCTCTCCATCGAGGCGCCGAAGGTCGTCTCGAGGTCGATCACGTCGCGCAGCATGATCGCTTCTTCAAGCAGCTCGTCGCGCCAGATCGTGATCGCCTGGAAGGTCAGCGGGCTCTCGCAGAGCCCGAGGATCATCGTGTTGCGCCCCGCCTCGATGCGCTTGGCGATCGCGATCTCGCCCTCGCGGCTCAGAAGCTCGACCGAGCCCATCTCGCGCAGGTACATGCGCACCGGGTCGTCGGTGCGGTCGAGCGATTCCCCGCCGATCGAGGTGACCGCGAGCTCGCGCGAGCCGCTGTCGGCCTCCGCCGTGTCGGCGTCCTCGCGGGCGCCGTCCTCGTCCTCGTCGCTGTCGTCCGATTCGGTGACGTTGATGCCCATCTCGTTGAGCATCGCCATGACATCCTCGATCTGTTCCGAGGAGACCTGGTCCTGCGGCAGAACCGCGTTCAGTTCATCATAAGTAATATAGCCGCGCGCCTTGGCCGCGGCGATCATCTTCTTGACCGCCGCCTGGCTCATGTCGAGCATCGGGCCGGAGTTGTCCTGCCCTTCCTCGGGCTTCCTGGGCTCCATGTCTTTCGCCATCGTGAACTCCGTACCTCGACCCGGGGGGATCCCCCGCCTCGGATTAAGCTTGGGCTTCTCTCGTACGAATCAGTGATTCGCAATGATTCGCAATGATTCGGTTCAAATACTCAGGATTTTCGCTTCCTGGCCGCGCGTTTCGTGATCGCGGCCTCGGCGGAGGCCAGGATGGCCGCGAATTCGTTCCGTTCCGGCGCGAGGTCCGAGCTTTCGCCCGTCAGCGGCCGGGCATTGGCGTCGTGGGTCGCGTCGGCCGCGTTGCGCAGCCGCGATCCGATCCACTCCCCGGCGCCGCTCGCGAGCGCCGCGGAGGCGTCCTCGGTCTCGGCGCGAAGTCCGGTGAGCGCCGCCTGGCGCGTCAGCTCCTCCTCGATCGCGCGCGCTGCCTTTTTGGGATCCGCGCCGGCGCGCAGATGCGGATTCGCCCGAACCTGTCCGAGACAATCGAGATCAGCCAACACGTCCCGCCCAAGCCTGCGCGCCACCAGATCGGCGAGCGGCGCGCGATCCGCTCCGCCATTTAGGTGCGCGATCAGCGCGGACAAGAGGGCGTCGCGAATCTCGCCGAGATCGGCGCAATGGAACTCGGCGCGGCCGAGCCGTTCCTCCTGCGCCAGAGCGACCTCGGGGTGGTTGAGGCAGCCGAGCAGGATCGCGGTCTCGCGGATCCGCGCCTCGGCCGCCGCCACCTCGCCATTGGCGAGGAGCGAGGCGCGGGTGCTGGCGCGGGGCCCGCCGGCGAAGACGCGCGCGCGCCCGCGCGCCGGGCCGCGGTCCTGGCGCGCGCCGCGGCCGTTCGCCGGCTCGGCGCGGCGTCGCGGCGCGAAGAGCTCGGCGCGGCGCGCGCGGATCTCCGCCTCGTAATGCGCGCGGAGCCCGGGATCGGCGATCCGCTCCAGCTGCGCGCGGAGCCGCGCGTCGAGCGCCGCGCGCCGCTCGGGGCTGTCGAGGACCGCGCCCTCGGTCTCGCGGGTCCAGAGCAGGTCGAGCAGCGGCCGCGAGCCCTCGATCAGCGCCCGCATCGCCGCCGGACCCCCGTCGCGCAGCACGTCGTCCGGATCCTGCCCGCTCGGCAGGATCACGAAGCGCAGCGAGCGGCCGGCCCCGAGGAGCGGCAGCGCGAGGTCGATCAGCCGCTGCCCGGCGCGCAGGCCCGCGGCGTCGCCGTCGAGCATGATCAGCGGCTCGGGCGTGACGCGCCAGAAGATCTGGAGCTGCGTCTCGGTGATCGCGGTGCCGAGCGGGGCGACGGCGTGCTCGAACCCGGCCTGCGCCAGCGCGATCGTGTCCATGTAGCCTTCGACGACGAGGAGCGTCCCCGCCTTGCCCGCGGCCGCGCGCGCCGGACCGATGTTGTAGAGGCTCCGGCCCTTGTCGAAGAGCGGCGTCTCCGGCGAGTTCAGGTATTTCGGCTCCTGCCCGGCCGAGAGCGCGCGGGCGCCGAAGGCGATGGCGCGGCCCTGGGCGTCGCGGATCGGGAACATGATCCGGCCGCGGAACCGGTCGTAGGGCGACCCGCCGCCGTCGCGCGGCAGGCCGACGAGCCCGGCCTCGACCAGCTTCTCCAGCGCGAAGCCCTTGCCCTTGAGATGCTCGAGCAACGCGGTCCGGCTGTCCGGCGCGTAGCCTATATCAAAGAGTGCCAGAGTTTCGGGTTTCAGCCCGCGGCGTTCGAGATAGCCTCGCGCCTCGATCGCGCGGGCGCCGTTGAGATTGAGACGGTAGAACTGGACCGCCGCCTCCATCGCCTCGACGAGGCCGTCGCGCTTCTCGGCGCGCTTCGCCGCCGCCGGGTCGCGCGCGGGCATGGTCATGCCCGCCGTCGCGGCCAGCCGCTCCACCGCCTCCATGAAGCCGAGGTTCTCGGTCTCGCGCAGGAAGGTGACGACGTCGCCCTTCGCGTGGCAGCCGAAGCAGTAGTAGTAGCCGCGCCCGTCGTCGACGTGGAACGAGGCGGATTTCTCCTGGTGGAACGGGCAGGGCGCCCAGTAGTCGCCGCGGGTGGCGTTGGATTTGCGATCCCACGTCAGCTTGCGCCCGACGACCGCCGCCAGCGAGACGCGATCGCGCAACTCGTCGATGAAACCGGGAGGCAGGGACATGGTGAATAATCCCCCGCGGGGGCCAGGATGACAAGGAGAACAGAGCGGAACGCCGCGGGTCCGGGGTCAGCGGGGGGCGATCTCGGTGAGGCCGCGCTCGGCCCCGGTCTCGGCGTCGATCACCCGGATGCGCTCGGCCCCGGCGCGATCGACGGTCACAACCGCGACCCAGCCCTCGCCCAGCGTCATCGCCCGCGCGCTCTCGCCGGCCGGCAGGGCGACGCTGGCGGGCAGCTCCGGCGGCGGCGTCACCCGGGAGAGGCGGATGACAAGCAGGCCCACGATGGTTATCACGCCGACGATCAGGGTGATCGTCAGGGCCGTTACGAGCCTGCGCAGCCGGCGCAGCCCGGGCGGTTCCGGAAAATCCTCGCTATCGGGAGCGCCCTCGCGCATGACTTCGCCTCCGCCTCGCACCCCCGCGCCGCGGGAGATCCGCGTCTCGCTCCCCGACGGCCCCGAGTCGCGGCTTGATAAGGCCTTGGCGGCGGCGGTGCCAGAGGGGCTCGGCCTCAGCCGCTCGCGCCTCCAGGCGCTGATCGCCGAGGGCGCGGTCGCGCGCGCGGACGGCGCGGTCCTGCGCGACCCCAAGGCGCGGGTCGCGGGCGGCGACGTCGTCCTCACCCTGCCGGCGCCGGTGCCGACCGGGACCGAGGCGCAGGATATCCCCCTTGAAATCGTCTACGAGGATTCCCATCTCATCGTGCTCGACAAGCCCGTCGGGCTGGTCGTGCATCCGGCCCCGGGGCAAAGGGACGGCACCCTCGTCAACGCGCTCCTCCATCACAGCGGCGAATCGCTCTCGGGCGTGGGCGGCGAGATCCGCCCGGGCATCGTCCACCGGATCGACAAGGATACCTCCGGACTGCTCGTGGTCGCCAAGGACGACGTGACCCACCAGGGTCTCGCCGCGCAGTTCAAGGCGCATGATCTCGAACGCCGCTACCTCGCCGTGGTGCGGGGCGCCCCCGATCCCGCGAGCGCGCGGCTCAACGGGTTGAAGGGCATCTCCTGGGAGCCGGGCGGCGTGCTCCGGATCGAAGGGGCGATCGGCCGGCATCCGGGCGACCGCAAGCGCATGGCCGTCCTCAACCAGAACGGCCGCCACGCGGTGACGCGGGCGCGGGTGCTGGAGCGGTTCGGGCCGGAGGGCGCGCCGGTGGCGTCGCTGGTCGAATGCCGGCTCGAGACCGGGCGCACGCACCAGATCCGGGTGCACATGACCTTCGCGGGGCATCCCCTGATCGGCGACCGGGTCTATGGCCGCCGCGCTGGGGTCGAGGCGGATTTCCCCCGCCAGGCGCTCCACGCCCAGACGCTCGGCTTCGTCCATCCGGTGACGGGCGCGGCCATGCGCTTCGAGGCGCCGCCGCCGCCGGACTTCGCCGGGCTGATCGAGCGGCTGCGCCGTCTCGGTCACGCGGATGTTTAGAGCTACAAACCCGCGCGAATTATATTAAGTGACAGCGAGCCGGGGTCTGCCCCGGCGAGAGGAGGATGTGTGAGCTATACGAAACTTCCCGCGCCGTCTCCCGAACAGGGACTGTCGCGGTACATGCAGGAGATCCGCAAGTTCCCGATGCTCGAGCCCGAGCAGGAATACATGCTGGCCAAGGCCTGGGTCGATCACGGGGACGCGGAGGCGGCGCACCAGCTCGTCACGAGCCACCTGCGGCTCGCGGCCAAGATCGCCATGGGCTATCGCGGCTACGGCCTGCCGATCTCCGAGGTGATCTCCGAGGCCAACGTCGGCCTGATGCAGGCGGTGAAGCGCTTCGAGCCCGAGAAGGGCTTCCGGCTCGCCACCTATGCGATGTGGTGGATCCGCGCCTCGATCCAGGAATACATCCTGCGCTCCTGGTCCCTCGTGAAGATGGGCACCACGGCGGCGCAGAAGAAGCTGTTCTTCAACCTGCGCAAGGCCAAGAACAAGATCGGCGCGATCGAGGAGGGCGAGCTCCGCCCCGAGAACGTGGCGAAGATCGCGCATGACCTCAACGTCTCCGAGCAGGAGGTGATCTCGATGAACCGCCGGATGGCCGGCGGCGACGCGAGCCTCAACGCCCAGATCAAGGGCGACGGCGAGGGCACGGCCGAATGGCAGGACTGGCTCGAGGACGAGGATGCCGACCAGGCCGCCGCGCTGGCCGAGCGCGACGAGCTCGAGACCCGGCAGGGCCTGCTGATGGAGGCGATGGGCAGCCTCAACGAGCGCGAGCGCCACATCCTGACCGAGCGGCGGCTGAAGGAAGACCCGATGACGCTCGAGGACCTGAGCCAGGAATACGGCGTCAGCCGCGAGCGGATCCGCCAGATCGAGGTCCGCGCCTTCGAGAAGCTGCAGAAGGTGATGCGCGAGCGCGCCGCCGAGCAGGGGCTCGTGCCGCAGGTCAACTGAGGCTTAGCCCGGAAGATCAGCCCAGGAAGCGGAAGCGGGACAGGATCCACCACACTTCCGCCACCAGCGCCACGACGACGAAGGCGTGATGGAAGCGGCGGTCGCGCACGAAGATCGCGACCAGCGCGACGAGGATGATCGCGCCCTGCCGATAGGGATAGAAGGGGCCGAGCGCCTGGAAATGCGCCGGTCCCTTCAGCCAGGAATCCACGAGATCGAGCGCCGCGAGCCCGGCGAGGAAGCCGTAGAACCACGCCTGGCGCGCGTGGAAATAATCGGCGTAGCCGCGATATTCGTCGAGCCGGTCGGGGAAGAGCAGCGCGCAGGTGAAATAGAACGCCGCCGCGTAGCAGATCAGGAAGAGATAGAGCTCGAAGGTCCAGACCGGGGTCTGGCCGAGCGCGAACTCGAACCACCAGAAATGCATCACGCCGAGCAGCATGTAGATCGCCCAGCCGAGATGGGTGGGATAGACCGCGCGATGCGCCGGATGCTGCACGAAGCCCGCGAGCCCGCTCATCAGCCGCGTCATCGCGAGGCCGGTGACGACGCCGATGATGACGCGCACATGCTCGAACTCGCCGGAATGCGGGTGGGTCGGCTCCAAGGGCGATCGTCCTCCACGACCGGCGCCTCGTCCCGGCCGGCCCCTCCTCGATAGCCAAATCCGCCGCGCGGGGCAAACCGCCCCCCGCGCGATTGCCCGCGCCGCCGCGCCGGCCTAGGGTCCGGCCGACCGAGATCGGAACCTGGGGAAGGAGCTTGGGGATGGGCGGACATGTGAGATGGGGCATCCTCGGCGCGGCGAAGATCGCGCGGGAGTTCGTGGCGCCGGCGATCCATGCGAGCGCCCGGGGCGTCGTCGCCGGCGTCGCGAGCCGGGGCTCGGGCCGGGCCGAGGCGCTGGCGGCGCCCTATCCGGGCGCGCGGATCTTCGGGAGCTACGAGGCGATGCTGGCCGATCCCGCGATCGACGCGGTCTATATCCCGCTCCCCAACAGCCAGCACGTCGAATGGACCCTGAAATGCCTCGCGGCGGGCAAGCACGTGCTCTGCGAGAAGCCGATCGCGCTCCGCGCCGAGGAGATCGACGCGATCATCGCGGCGCGCGACGCCTCCGGGAAACACGCGGCCGAGGCGTTCATGGTCACGCATCACCCGCAATGGCACCGGGTGCGCGCGCTCCTCGCCGAGGGGGCGATCGGCCCGCTGCGCCATGTCCAGGGCGCCTTCAGCTTCTTCAACGCCGACGCGGGCAACATCCGCAACCAGCCCGAGCTCGGCGGCGGCGCGCTGCGCGACATCGGCGTCTATCCGAGCGTGACCACGCGCTTCGCGACGGGGCTGGAGCCGGTCGCGGCGCGCGCGGCGCTGATCGACTGGGACATGGGGATCGACGCCACCGCGACGGTGGTGGTCGATTTCCCGGGGTTCCGGATGGATTTCTACACCTCGATGCGCATGGCGCCCCGGCAGCGGATGGTGTTCCACGGCGAGCAGGGCTTCATCGCGCTCCACACGCCGTTCAACACCCGGGTCTACGGCGAGGCGGCGCTCGAGCTTCGCGGCGCCGACGGGCGGACGGTGATCGAGCGCTTCCCGGGCGCCGACCAGTACCGCGCCCAGATCGACGCGTTCGACGCCACGGTGCTCGACGGCGCGCCCTACGACTGCCCGCTCGAATTCTCGCGCGGGAATCAGGTGATGATCGACATGATCTACGACGCGGCCAAGAGCTGAGGCGGAAAGGCGCGGCGCGCGTTAAGCGACGCCCGAGAAAAAGCCCGGGGCGGGGGGACGAATCGCCGCTTTCCCGTGCTAGCTTCGCGATCAGTTCCCGTGGTCGTGTATCGGTGACATGCGATGATCGCGTTTTCGCGTCCCGGCGCCCTCGCGGCGCTTCTTTCGATCCTGACCGGCCTGGCGCTCGCGGCCTGCGCGCCGCTGCCGGAGACGGCGGCGGTGGTGCCCGCCGACGGGGCCGCGCCGGCTTCGGCCCGACCGGGGGAGGAGCCGGTCGATCCGGCGCTCTACGCCAGCCGGTCGGATGGGACCTGGACGCTGCCCGCGATCGACGTCGCCGCCTTCCCGCCCGGGCTCCTGCGCCACAGCGTGCCCTACGCGGGCGACGAGGCGCCGGGCTCGATCGTGATCGATACCAAGGGTCCCTTCCTTTATTTCATCGAGCCGGAGGGCCGGGCGATCCGCTACGGCATCGCCATCGGCCGCGAGGGCTTCGGCTGGACCGGCGAGGGCGTGATCGCGCGGACGGCGCACTGGCCGCGCTGGACGCCGCCGCCCGAGATGATCGAACGCGACCCCTCGCTCGGACGATGGGCGGGCGGCATGCCGGGCGGACCGCGCAACCCGCTCGGCGCCCGGGCGCTCTACATCTATTTCGACGGCGTCGATTCCGGCTTCCGCGTCCATGGCACCAACGAGCCGAAGAGCATCGGCTGGGCCGCCTCCTCGGGCTGCTTCCGGATGCTGAACCAGGACGTGATCGACCTCTACCAGCGCGTCGCCATCGGCGCGCCGGTCAAGGTGATCTGAGCGGGAAGGGGGCCACCCGCCGGCGGTGGCGCCGCGCCGGGCGCCCCGCGCGCGGCGGCGGAGCACCCGCGGCGCGCTTCGGGACCTCCGCCGGTGGCGGGCAACCCCGCGCCCGCTGCCCCGGACCTGATCCGGGGCCTCGAGTCCGATGGGCGACCGCGGGGAAATGGGGTCGAGGCCCCGGGTCAGGCCCGGGGCGGCGGAGTTCCGGGACCCGGCGAGGCACCCCGAGCCCCTGTGACGGGTTCCGGGTGCTCCGCCGGCGGCTCGCTTCTCCCCCGGTTCATACGGCCTGGAAATCTATCGGGCAGACCGCGCAGGGATCGCAGATCCCGGCGCGAGGGGCCCCGCCAACAGGCGGGGAGAAACCTTCCCGCGCGGCTAAGGGCCGCTCCGCCGGATGCGGGCCCCGGCCCGGATCCTTCCGCCGCCCCCCGCGCGCGGTTGACCCGGCGGCGCGGCCGTCCGAAAAGGCGGCCATGACACAGGAGATTCCCGCCTGGGTGGGCGACAGGCTCGTCCCGCTCGACAAGCTCGAGGTGCACCGCCGCGGGCTGCGCCATCCGGCGGTCTCGGTCTTCCTGCTCGATGGGGCGCGGCTCCTGATCCAGCGCCGGGCGCTCGGCAAGTACCACACGCCCGGCCTCTGGGCGAATACCTGCTGCACGCATCCGGGCTGGGGCGAGGCGCCGGCGGACTGCGCGGCGCGCCGACTCGGCGAGGAGCTGGGGCTCGCGGGCGTCGCGCTCGCGCCGCGCGGCGAGGTCGAGTACCGCGCCGAGGTCGGCCCGGGCATGATCGAGCACGAGCATGTCCATCTCTTCGCCGGGCGCTGGGCGCCCGGCCTCGCGGTCCGGCCGGACCCGGCCGAGGTGATGGACTGGCGCTGGATCACCCTCGACGCGCTCGGCGCCGAGATCGCGGCCGCGCCGGAGCGGTTCACCCCCTGGCTCCGGATCTATCTCGCGCGGCATTCGGCGGCGATCTTCGGCGCCGCCGCCTGAGCCCTCACGCCTCGAAGAAATCCGGACCCGCGCGCCCGCGCAGCTCCGCGGCGAGCGCGGCGCCGAGCGCCTCGGCGTCGGCGGCGGGCCCGCTCACCTCGCCCGTCAGGCATTCCGACCCGTCGGGGCGCAGGATCTCGCCCCGGAGCCGGATCCGCCCCGCCGAGAACTCGGCGAGGCCGGCGATCGGCGTCTGGCAGGAGCCGTCGAGCCCGGCGAGCAGCGCGCGCTCGGCGCGCAGCCGGTCGGCGGTCGCGGCGTCGTTCACGCGCGCGAGCAGCGCCGCCACGCCGTCATCGCCCAGCCGCTGCTCGATCCCGATCGCGCCCTGGGCGATCGCCGGCAGCATCTCGTCGGTGGCGATCGGCGCCCTGGCGACGTCGGAGAGGCCGAGCCGCCGCAGCCCGGCCATCGCGAGGAAGGTCGCCTCGGCCACCCCCTCGCGCAGCTTGCGCAGCCGGGTCTGCACATTGCCGCGGAACTCGACCACGGTGAGATCCGGGCGGCGGTGCATGAGCTGCGCCCGGCGGCGGAGCGAGGAGGTGCCGATGACCGCGCCGGGGCCGAGATCGGAGAACCGCGCCTCGCCGAGGCTCACGAAGGCGTCGCGCACGTCCTCGCGCGGCAGATAGCAGGTGAGGCCGAGCCCCGCGGGCTGGACCGTCGGCATGTCCTTCATCGAATGCACCGCGACGTCGATCGCGCCGGCAAGCAGCGCCTCCTCGATCTCGCGGGTGAAGAGCCCCTTGCCGCCGAGCTCCGACAGCGGGCGGTCCTGCACCCGGTCGCCGGTGGTGGTGATCGGCACGATGGTGAAACAGGCCTCGCCGAGGCCATGGGCGGCCATCAGGCGGATCTTGGTCTCATGCGCCTGGCGCAGCGCCAGCGGGCTGCCGCGGGTGCCGATGCGCAGCGGACGGTCGGGATCGGGAAGGTCGGTCATGGGGGTGGGGGATCGGTCCCTGTCGCGGGGTGGGGCGACCCGAGGTCCGCCCCGTCTTTTCTCGGATCGCTTTATCCGCTAGGTCGCCCCGAGACAACCACGCAAGCGGGGGGAATGATGGAGACGCGCGACAAGCGCCTGATGCGCGCGCTCAAGGGCGAGACGCTGGCCACGCCGCCGGTCTGGCTGATGCGGCAGGCGGGGCGTTATCTCCCCGAATACCGCGCGACGCGGGCGAAGGCGGGCAGCTTCCTCGACCTCTGCTACGATCCCGATCTCGCGACCGAGGTGACGCTGCAGCCGATCCGCCGCTACGGGTTCGACGCGGCGATCCTCTTCGCCGACATCCTGCTGGTGCCCCAGGCGCTCGGCGCCGAGCTCCGCTTCGTCGAGGGCGAGGGCCCGCGGCTCTCGACCGTGACCGGGGCGGAGGATTTCGCGCGGCTCGGCCCGGCCGAGGCGGTGCATGGCACGCTCGCGCCGGTCTACGAGACGGTGCGGCGCCTGCGGGCGGAACTACCGGCGGAGACCACGCTGATCGGCTTCGCCGGCGCGCCCTGGACGGTCGCGACCTACATGATCGCGGGCCGGGGCACGCCCGACCAGGCGCCGGCGCGGCGGCTCATCTACGGCGACCGCGCGACCTTCGACGCGCTGATCGGGCGGATCACCGAGGCGACGATCGCCTATCTGCTGGCGCAGATCGAAGCCGGGGCCGAGGTGGTGAAGCTCTTCGACAGCTGGGCGGGCGCCCTGCCCGGCGCGGAATTCGACGCCTATTGCCGGCGGCCGATCGCGCGGATCGTGGCGGCGCTGAGGGAAGCCGCGCCCGAGGTGCCGGTGATCGGCTTTCCCCGCGGCGCCGGCGGGAATTACCAGGGCTTCGCCGAGGCGACCGGGGTCGCGGGTCTCGCGTTCGACACCTCGGTCGATCCGGCCTGGGCGCGGCGGGCGATGCCCGGCGTCTGCCTGCAGGGCAATCTCGACCCGCTGCTGCTCGTCACGGGCGGCGCGGCGCTCGACGCGGCGACGCGGGCCTGCGTGGAGGGCTTCGCCGGCGGGCCGCATGTCTTCAACCTCGGCCACGGCATCACGCCGGACGCCGATCCCGCCAATGTCGAGCGGATGCTGCGGGTGATCCGGGGCTAGAGCGCGCCGCGACGGCGGACCAAGGTCCGCCCTACGCTTGGCGCTCCGCTGTCCCGGGCCTGACCCGGGACCTCGAAGCCGATCGCCCGAGGGTCGAGGTCCCGGGTCGAGCCCGGGACGGCGGTGCACCGATGGTGCCGGAGCGCCCCGCGCTCAATCCTCGAGACGGCGGGCCTCGTCGATCAGCATCACCGGGATGCCGCCGTGGATCGGGAAGGCGAGATGGGCGCCGCGGGAGACGAGCTCCTGGGCGGCCGCGTCGTAGACGAGCGGGCCGCGCGTCACGGGGCAGACCAGGTATTCGAGCATCCGGGGATCGATCGTGCTCGGCTCGGCCGGCTCGGCCTCGGGCGGGGTGGTTTCCTCGGTCATTGCACCGCTCCATCGTCGCCGCCGCCGCGCAGGGCGAATTCCATCAGGGTCATCAGCGTCTCGCGCCGGTTCGAGAGCGTCGGCGCCTCGAGCAGCGCCTGCTTCTCCTCGGGGTCGAACGGGCAGAGGATCGAGAGCGAGTTGATCAGCAGCTCGGGATCCGCCTCCTTCAGGCTGTCCCAGTCCGAGGAGAGCTGCGCCGCGGCGAAGAAGCGCGCCAGCACGTCGAGGAAGGCCGCGCGGTCGAAGTTCTGGTCCTGCTCGCCGAGGCCGAGGTCGCGGTCGAAATCGGTCCAGTCGACCTCGGAGCGGAGATAGGGCGCGAAACCCTCGCGCGTCTCGCCGAGCCGGAAGCGGCAGACCCCGGAAAGGGTGATGAGATAGCGCCCGTCCTCGGTCTCCTGCAGCGCGGTGACCCGGCCGGCGCAGCCGATCTGGTGCAGCCGGACCATCCCCGCGCCGCCCTTGCCCTCGGGCAGCGGCACGGGCTGCACCATGCCGATCAGCCGGTGCCCGGTCTTCAGCGTGTCGTCGAGCATCGCGAGATAGCGCGGCTCGAAGATGTTGAGCGGCAGGCGCGCCCTCGGCAGCAGGAGGGCGCCCGGCAGCGGAAAGATCGGCACGGAATCCGGGAGGTCGGCCAGTGTGAAGATCTTCGCCATGGCGCGCGCCCGCCGGGGCTCAGGCGAAGATCATCGAGGAGAGGCCGCGCCGCCCCTTCAGCACGGCGGGGTCCTTCGGCCCGAGGCTGTCGAAGAGCGTGAAGAGCCGCGCCTTCGCGGCGCCGTCGTTCCATTCGCGGTCGCGGCGGAAGAGCTCGAGCAGCTCGGCGATCGCGGCCTCGGCGTCGCCCTTGGCGATCAGCGCGTCGGCGAGGTCGAAGCGGGCCTGGTGGTCCGACGGATCCTGCTCGACCCGGGCGCTCAGCGCGGCGACCTCGCCCGCGTCCGCGCCGCTGCCGGCCAGTTCGATCTGCGCGCGCGCGGCGAGGATCGCGGGGTCGTTCGCCTTGTCCTTCGGCGCGAGATCGAGGACCGCGCGCGCCTTTTCGACGTCGCCGAGCGCCAGATAGGCCCGCGCGAGCCCGCCGAGCGCCGCGACGTTGCCCTCCTCCTCGGCGAGGATCGCCGAGAAGGTCTGGGCGGCGTCCGCCACCGCGCCCTCGGCCAGCATCTCCTCGGCCATCGCAATCGCCTCCTCGAGCCCGGCGTTGCCGCCCGAGGCCTCGACCAGACGGTCGACGAAGGCCTTGATCTGCGCGGGCGACTGCGCGCCCATGAAGCCGTCGACCGGCTGGCCCTTGAAGAAGGCGAAGACCGCCGGGATCGACTGCACCCGCATCTGCGCCGCGATGCGCTGGTTCTGATCGACGTCGATCTTCACCATCCGGACCTTGCCCTTGGCCGCCTGCACCGCCGCTTCGAGCGCGGGGCCGAGCGTCTTGCAGGGGCCGCACCAGGGCGCCCAGAAGTCGACGACGACGGGGACCTCCATCGAGGCGTCGATCACGTCGGCCATGAAACTGGCCTCGGTGCCATCCTTGACGAGGGCGTCGGCGGAGGCGGCGGTGGCGTTGAGTTCCATTCGGGCGATCTCCATGGCGGCGCGGCGGCCGCTTACCGGCGGCGGCCCGCGTGGTTAGGTGGTGTAGCCCGCGGGAGCCGTCAAGCGCAATGCGGCCGCCGGCGCCGGCGCGGGGGCGGTCACTCCGGCTCGCAGGCGACCATGAGCGCCTCGAACCGGGCGAGGAAGGCCTGCTTGACCTCGGCGGGCGGGCGCAGCTCCAGCGCCATCCCGTCGAGCCCGGCGGCGCGCGCGTCGCCGAAATAGCGGTCGGCCTCGCTCACGGTGAACCCCGCGAGCCGCACCGCCTCGATCCAGGCCGAGATCCGGTCGGCGCGCTTGATCTGCGCCTTGACCGAGGCCGGCAGCGCGGCCGGCAGGCCGAAGCGGACCCGCACCGCCTGGGCGAGCCTGGTGTCGAGCGTGGCGTAGCCCATGCCGATCGCCGCCTTCACCGGCGAGATCATGTCGCCGATGACGTATTCCGGCGCGTCGTGCAGCAGCGCCGCGAGCCGCCAGCGCGGCAGCGGCCGGGGCGCGGTCTGGCCGTAGATCTGCTCGACGAGCAGCGAATGCTCCGCGACCGAATAGGGAAAGTCGCCCCGGGTCTGGCCGTTCCAGCGCGCGACGAAGGCGAGGCCATGGGCGATGTCCTCGATCTCGATGTCGAGCGGCGAAGGATCGAGCAGGTCGAGCCTGCGCCCCGACAGCATCCTTTGCCACGCCCGTTCCTGCGCCATGTCTCTCCCCGGTTCCTGATCCGGCCCGTGCTAGCGCGCGCCGGTCCGGCTTGTCGAGCCCGGGCTCAGCCGGGGTCGCGCACGGTGAGGTCGTCGGGGAAGCGCGAGAGATAGCGGACCATCGGCCAGGTGCTGACGAGATGCTTGGCGAGGAGCTTGTAGAGAAAGACCGGATCCTCGCGCGGCGACTTGGCCGGGCCGAGCGGCGGCAGCTCGGGGAAATGCGTGGCGAGAAAGCCCGCGTAGGCGCTCCGGAGCCGGGGCGGCAGCTCGCCCCCCTCGTGGCGCCAGGGCTTCCGGTGCCCGATGAAATGCAGGAGGTTCGCCCCCACCATCGCCTCGAGCAGGCGCGAGGCCCAGGTGTACTGCCAGTTCCAGGTCGGCGACAGCTCGGCCCAGTCGCCATGGAGCACGGCGTTGATCAGCTCCTGGTCGAGGCCGATCTTCTCCGGCGGATGCTCGGCGCCGAAGGCGAGGCAGCGGTCGAGCACGCCGCGCGCCTCGAAGGCGGCGGTGTCGAAGAGCAGGAGCCCGCTGTTGAAATAGGGCGCCGCCCCGAGGCCGAGCCGCTTGAACGACGCCGGCCGCCGGCCCGGGGTGCGCCACTGCGAATTGTCGCGCACGGCGCCGAGCGGATGGCCGAGCAGGTCGACGTCGAGAAGCGCGGAGAAGCTCCCCGCCTGCGGAAAGACGTCGGCGTCGAGATAGAGGAGCCGCCGGTACTCCCCGGCGAAGGCGCGCGGCAGCGCGTAGCGCAGATAGGCCGCCTCGGTCCGGCGGGCGTCGCGGCAAAGGTTGGCGAAGATCCCGCCGGTCTCGATCCGGCAGAGCCGGACGCCGAGCCGCTCGAGCCCGGGCACCGGCGCGGGCGTCTCCATCGCCGCGAGGCAGATGTCGAAGTCGCGCCCGGGCGAGAGCGCGGCGATCCGGTCGGCGGCGAACCAGGCGTAGGGCGCGTAATTGGCGTCGCAGGCGAAGACGATCGCCTTGTGGTGCCGCGCCGGGGCGTCGGAGAACAGTCGGATCGTCACGCGACGGCCTCCCTCGGGCGGAGCGCCCGGGCGGGCGTCGGGAAAATGACGCCGGCAGATAAGCGCGCCCGCCCGCGGTTGTCGAGCCCGTGCTTGTCGAGCCCGCGGTTGTCGTGGGGGTGAACGGCTGCTAAACGCGGGTCTGGTTCGAATTCGGCCGCCGTCGTTCGGAGAGTTTCGCGGATGAGCACTGATTACATCGTCAAGGACATCAATCTGGCCGAGTTTGGTCGCAAGGAACTCGACATCGCCGAGACCGAAATGCCCGGTCTGATGGCGCTGCGGGCCGAGTTCGGCGAGAGCCAGCCGCTGAAGGGCGCGCGGATCGCGGGCTCGCTGCACATGACGATCCAGACCGCGGTCCTGATCGAGACGCTCGCCCATCTCGGCGCCGAGGTCCGCTGGGCCTCGTGCAACATCTTCTCGACCCAGGACCACGCGGCGGCGGCGATCGCGGCGCGCGGCATCCCGGTCTTCGCGGTGAAGGGCGAGACGCTCGAGGAATACTGGACCTACACGGACAAGATCTTCGACTTCGACGACGGCGCCAACATGATCCTCGACGACGGCGGGGACGCGACGATGTACATCCTGACCGGCGCGCGGGTCGAGGAGGGCGAGACCGCGCTCATCGAGACCCCGGGCTCCGAGGAGGAGATCTACTTCTTCGCCCAGATCAAGAAGCGCCTCGCCTCGCATCCGGGCTGGTTCGTGAAGCAGCGCCACAAGATCAAGGGCGTCTCCGAGGAGACCACCACCGGCGTGCACCGGCTCTACCAGCTGATGGAGAAGGGCCGGCTGCCCTTCCCGGCGATCAACGTCAACGACTCGGTCACCAAGTCGAAGTTCGACAATAAGTACGGCTGCAAGGAATCGCTGGTCGACGGCATCCGCCGCGCCACCGACACGATGATGGCGGGCAAGACCGCCGTGGTGCTCGGCTACGGCGACGTGGGCAAGGGGTCGGCGGCCTCGCTGCGCGGCGCGGGTGCCCGGGTGCAGGTGACGGAGATCGACCCGATCTGCGCGCTTCAGGCGGCGATGGACGGGTTCGAGGTGGTGCGCCTCGAGGACGTGGCGGCGAAGGCCGACATCTTCGTCACCACCACCGGCAACAAGGACGTGATCCGGCTCGAGCACATGCGCGAGATGAAGGACATGGCCATCGTCGGCAACATCGGCCATTTCGACAACGAGATCCAGGTCGCGGCGCTCAAGAACCTGAAATGGACCAACATCAAGGACCAGGTCGACATGATCACCTTCCCGAACGGGAACCGGATGATCCTGCTCTCCCAGGGCCGCCTGCTGAACCTCGGCAACGCGACCGGGCATCCGTCCTTCGTGATGTCGGCCTCGTTCACCAACCAGGTGCTGGCGCAGATCGAGCTCTACACCAAGGGCGATCAGTACGAGAACCAGGTCTACATCCTGCCGAAGCATCTCGACGAGAAGGTCGCGCGCCTGCATCTCGAGAAGATCGGCGTGAAGCTGACCGAGCTCATGCCCGAACAGGCGGATTACATCGGCGTCGCGGTCGAGGGTCCGTTCAAGGCGGAGCACTACCGCTACTGATTCCTTGACCGGCCTTCCCCCCGGGGCGAGACTCGCCCCGTCGCCCGGATTACGGGCGGATGGACAATCATAAGGGGAGGAGTGGCATGGAAGGGACTGTCGAACCGGGCACCAGCGTGCTGACCGCGCTGATCGTCTGGATCATCGTGGGGGCGATCGCCGGCTGGCTCGCCGGCATGGTGGTGAAGGGCGGCGGCTTCGGCTTCGTCGGCAACGCCGTGCTCGGCATCGTCGGCGCGGTCGTCGCGGGCTGGATCTTCCAGGCCCTCGGGATCGCGACCGGCGGCATCCTTGGCTCGATCATCGCCGCCGCGATCGGCGCGATCATCGTGCTGCTGATCATCGGACTGATCCGCCGCGCCTGAGCGCGGCGCCGGCTCCGGCGCGCGACCCTCCCCCGGGGCCGCGCGCTTTTGGTTTTTCAGCGAATAAGCCGCTGATCTTCCTCAATCTCTCCGCATCATTTCCTTGCCATCCCGCGCGGTTGTGGCACAGTCGACCTTACCGGCGGCCGTGGCAGAAACGCCCGCTTCTCCGCCGGCCTTTCCGACAGACCAGGCCCTTTGCATCCCGCGCGGCGACAGCCCCGGGATCGCGCGTGGCAGGCGCGGCGCGCTGGGCGCCCGGGCGCGGCTCCGGCCCGGTGTGGGGTCCGGCCGGAGCCCGCGGGCGCGCGGCCGCCAGCCAGGGAAAGCCACGCGCTCAGCCGGGGGAGCCCTTTGAGGGGAGGGTTCCCCCGGCGTCGTGTCCGCTCCGGGGCTCTGGCCCCCGGCCGCGCGAAGCGGCTAAGCTCGCCGGCGAAACGGATAGGGAATGGCATGAGCGTTGGACTGATCGCCCTGCTGGACGACATCGCGGGCCTCGCGAAGCTCGCGGCCGCCTCGGTCGACGACGTCGTGGGCCACGCGGCCAAGGTCAGCGTGAAATCGGCCGGGATCGTCATCGACGACACCGCGGTCACACCGCGCTACGTCGTCGGGCTCGACCCAAGCCGCGAGCTGCCGATCATCGCGCGAATCGCGAAGGGCTCGCTGATCAACAAGCTGGTCTTCCTGCTGCCGATCGCGCTCCTGCTCTCGTTCTTCGCCGCCTGGGCGATCACCCCGCTGCTGATGCTCGGCGGCTGCTACCTCGCCTACGAGGGCGCCGAGAAGGTGTTCGAGAAGCTGTTCCATCCCGAGGCCGTCCACGCCGAGGCGCCCGAGGCCGGGGCGGCGACGCCCGAGGCGCTCGAGGACGCCAAGGTCGCGAGCGCCGTCCGCACCGATTTCATCCTCTCGGCCGAGATCATGGTGCTGGCGCTGGCGGCGATCCCGGACGGCGGCTTCTGGATGCGCGCCGCCGTGCTCGCGGTGGTCGGCACGCTCATCACCCTCGGGGTCTACGGCGTCGTCGCGCTGATCGTGAAGGCGGACGACATCGGCGTCGCGATGGCGCGCGGCGCGACCGGCCTGCGCCGCCGGCTCGGCCTCGCGCTCGTCCGGGCGATGCCGCCCTTCCTGAACGCGCTGGCGCTCGTCGGCACGGCGGCGATGATCTGGGTCGGCGGCGGGATCCTCGTCCATGGCCTCGAGAGCTTCGGCGTCGCCGAGCCCGGGCATACGATCCACGCGCTCTCGCAGGCGGTGGCCGGCGCCGCCCCGGTCGCGGGCGGGTTCGTCGGCTGGGCGGTCGAGGCGGCCTGTTTCGGCGTCGTCGGGCTCGCGGTCGGCTTCGCGCTCATCCCGCTGGTGAGCCGCGTGCTCGCGCCGCTGGCCGGCTGGCTCGGCGGCCTGCGGGGCCGCGTGACGGGGTGAGGGGGGCTGCTGTTCGCGCCGCGCCGCATCCCTGCCATGACGATCCCGCGCTTGCGAAGCCGCGCGCGGCGGAGATAGAATGATTCCAAAGTTCGTCGAGCGCCCCCGGATCGGCCATTCGACCTATGTCCCGATGGCCGCCGCGGCGTTTCGCGGCAGGATGCGGGCGCCGCTCCGGGGTGGTCTCGCGCGGCGGAATGATGCTATGGGCATGGGCGCGCGGCGCCCGAGTCCTGGGTGAGCCCGGGTGGCCCGACCGCCCGGCGCGCGGACCCCGCGGGCCGCGCGCGAGATGCCGAAGGAAGCGAGATGGACTACGACTCCCTGTTCCGCAAGCACCTGGACGCGCTCCGGGCCGAAGGCAACTACCGCGTCTTCGCCGAGCTCGAGCGCGAGAACGGGGCCTTCCCGCGCGCCCGGCGCCACGCGGACGGGGATACCCGCGACGTCACCGTCTGGTGCTCGAACGACTATCTCGGCATGGGCCAGCATCCCGCCGTGCTCTCCGCGATGCACGAGGCGATCGACCGCTGCGGCGCCGGCGCCGGGGGCACGCGCAACATCTCCGGCAACAACCACGACCACATCCTGCTCGAGGCCGAGCTCGCCGACCTGCACGGCAAGGAGGCGGCGCTGCTCTTCACCTCGGGCTATGTCTCGAACTGGGCCGCGCTCGGCACGCTCGGCGCGAAGCTCGAGAATTGCGTGATCCTGTCGGACGCGCTCAACCATGCGAGCATGATCGAGGGCATCCGCCACGCCCGCTGCGAGAAGCGGATCTGGAAGCACAACGACCCGCGCGACCTCGAGCGGCATCTCGCGAGCCTCGATCCCGAGGCGCCGAAGGTCGTCGCCTTCGAAAGCGTCTATTCGATGGACGGCGACATCGCCCCCATCCGGGAGATCGTCGAGGTCGCGGAGAAATACGGCGCGATGACCTATCTCGACGAGGTGCACGCGGTCGGAATGTACGGTCCGCGCGGCGGCGGCGTAGCCGAGCGCGAAGGGTTGATGGACCGCGTCACGCTGATCGAGGGCACGCTCGGCAAGGCCTTTGGCGTGGTCGGCGGCTATGTCACCGGCTCGGCCGAGCTCGTCGACTTCATCCGCAGCTTCGCCAGCGGCTTCATCTTCACCACCGCGCTGCCCCCGGCGGTCGCCGCGGGCGCGCGCGCCAGCATCCGGCACCTGAAGGTCAGCGAGATCGAGCGGATGCGCCAGCGCGCCAATGTCGCGAAGGTCCGGGCCCGGCTCGACGCGATCGGCATCCCGCACCTGCCGAACCCGAGCCATATCGTGCCGGTGATGGTCAAGGACCCGGTCAAGTGCAAGATGATCTCCGACATCCTGCTGCGCGACTACGGGATCTACGTCCAGCCGATCAACTACCCGACGGTCCCGAAGGGCGGGGAGCGGCTGCGGCTGACGCCGACGCCGTATCACAGCGACGCGGATATCGACCATCTGGTCGGCGCGCTGAGCGACCTCTGGAGCCACTGCGCGCTGGCCCGCGCGGTCGCGTGACGCGGGGGGCGCCCGCCGGCGCCGCCCAAACCTGAGCGTTTCGATCACATTTTGCATTGGGGCGCCGGTTCGCCCTTGAATTACCCGAGCTTCTTGGTCAGGTTTGCGGATGTCACCCGCGACAAGGCGACTCGGTCATGCACAGAATCAACTTCCAAGACGCGCTCCCGGAGTTCCGGGCATGATCGTCTGCTCCTGCGCCCATGTGACCGACCGCGACATCCACCAGGCGATCGACTGGATGCGCGACGCCGACCCCTACACGCTGATCACGCCGGGCAAGATCTACCGCGCGCTGGGCAAGACGCCCGAGTGCGGGTCCTGCATCCGGCTGTTCGTGGAAAAGATGCGCTGCAACGACAAGTTGGGCGTCCCGGCGGAGCTGCGCAATCTCCGCGTCCGGACCCGGCTCGCCGTCGTGGCCCAGGAGTAGCCCGCCGCCCGAGAATTTTTCGCCCAGTTTAGAACGATTCCATATTGCGCCCCGACGCCCTCTTGCCTAAGTTCCTAGGCGAGAGCGGGCAGTCGTGCCTGCCCACGGAATTGAGAGGGTAGCATGAAGGGCGATCCGGGCGTTATCGACTATCTCAACAAGGCCCTGCGGGCCGAGTTGACCGCGGTCAGCCAGTACTGGCTCCATTATCGGCTCCAGGAGGACTGGGGTCTCGGCAAGCTCGCGAAGAAGTCGCGCGCCGAGAGCATCGAGGAAATGAATCACGCGGACCGTCTGATCTCGCGCATCATCTTCCTCGAGGGCCATCCGAACCTGCAGACCCTCGACCCGCTCCGGATCGGCGAGACCCCGAAGGAGACGCTCGAATGCGATCTCCAGGGCGAGCTCGACGCGGTGAAGCTCTACAAGGAAGCGCGCGACCATTGCGAGAGCGTGCGCGACTACGTGTCGAAGAACCTGTTCGAGTCGCTCCTGACCGACGAGGAGGGTCACGTCGACTTCCTCGAGACGCAGCTCAGCCTCTACGAGCGGATCGGCCAGCAGAACTGGGACCAGCTCAACGCCGAGCCGACCCCGGACGCCGAATAAGCGCCCCTCGGCCCGCCCGACGCGGCGGGTCCGTCCAAGTTTCGCGCGCCCGCTTCGGGGCGCGCGATTGCCCGGTCGGGTGTCGACGGTCTAGGCTCTTCCGGCCGCATCCGGGAGAAACCCATGATCCGCCATCGCCCCGTCCTGGCGCCGACGCTCGGCCTCGCGCTCGCGTTCTCCATGGTCTCCGGCCTGGTCCGGGGCGAGGAGACGCTGCCAAGCCCGGGCGCGACGCCGCCGCCCTCGGCCGTCGCCGATAAGCCAGCCAGCACCCAACCAGCGAGCCTCGCGCCAGCTAGTCAGGAGCCAGCCAGCCAGGAGGCGGCCGAGACGCCGAATTCCTTGGTCTGGATGCGCACCGGAAGCCTCGCGGGCGTCTACTTCCCGGTCGGCGTGGCGCTCTGCCGCCTGCCGAACCAGCACCGCCCGGAAACCGGCCTGCGCTGCGCCGCCGTTCCGAGCGAGGGCTCCGTCGCCAATATCGAGGCGCTGCGCTCCGGCGCCGCCGATCTCGCCCTCGCGCAGTCCGACACCGGCGCCGAAGCCGTCGCGGGCACCGGCGCCTTCGCCGACACCGGCGCCTTCGGCGATCTGCGCTCCATCATGTCGCTCTATCCCGAGCCGGTCACCATCGTGGCCCGCGCCGACGCGGGCATCGCCGCGCTCGCCGATCTCCAGGGCAAGCGCGTGGCGCTCGGCCAGAGCGGATCGGGCCAGCGCGCGCTGGCCGAGACGCTGGTCGCGGCACTCGGCTGGACCGACGCGAGCTTCGCCGAGACGCCGGACCTGCCGACCGAGGATCTCTCGGGGGCGCTCTGCGGCGGCCAGATCGACGCCTTCGTGGTGGCGATCGGCCATCCGGCGCTGGTGGTGCAGGAAACGACGCGGGGCTGCGACGCGAAGCTCGTCCCCGTCGCGGGGCCCGAGGTCGACCGGCTGGTCGCCGACACCCCGGCGCTCCGCGCGACCTCGATCCGGGGCGGGCTCTACCGCGGCAACCCGGCGCCCACGCCGACCTTCGGGCCGGCGGCGACGCTCTTCACCCGCGCGGGGGCGCCGGACGCCGAGATCACAGCGATCGTCTCCGGCGTCTTCGATGATTTCGACACGCTGACCGGGCTCAACCCGGCGCTCGGCGAGCTCGACCGCGCCGCCTCGGCGACCGAGGGCCTCGTCGCGCCCCTGCACCCGGCGGCGGAAAGCTACTTCCGCGCCGCCGGCCTCAGGCCCTGAGCCTCATCCCGCCGCCTCGCGCGGCGGGATGTCGCGCAGCACGCGCTCGGTCAGGCCGTCGATCGCCAGCGCGGCCGCGCCCATGGCCCAGAGGCGGTCGCCCCATTTGTGCACCCTGATCCGGGGCGCCGGGCGCTCGACGGTGATCGCATTGGCGCGCATCTGGTCGAGCACGCGCGCGCCGTAGAGGAAGTCGTAGCGCATCTGCTCGCCCGAGAAGATGATGAGGCCCGGGTCGAAGATGTTGACGAGATTGGCGAGGCCGAGGCTGAACATCCGGCCCGCGCGGTCGAAGATCGAGAGCGCGGTGCGGTCGCCGGCCTTGGCCGCCGCGAACAGCGCGTCGAGCGCCGCCCGGGGCTCGATCGGCGGCCCGCCGGGGTCGAGCGCCATCGACGCCTCGCGCAGCAGCGCGTAGTCGGCGACATAGGCCTCGAGGCAGCCGCGCTGGCCGCAGCGGCAGAGCGCGCCGTCGCGCTCGACCTTCACATGGCCGAATTCGGCGCCGATGCCCCGCGTGCCGCGGAAGAGCCGGTGGTCGAGCACGATCCCCATGCCGACGCCCTGCTCGATCGTCACGACGATGAAATCGGCGACGCCGCGGCCGTAGCCGAACCATTGCTCGGCGAGCGCCGCGAGATTGGCGTCGTTGTCGAGGAAGACGGGGAAGGGGAAGGCCTCTTCGAGCAGCGCGCCGAAGGGCACGTCGCGCGCGCGAAAGCAGGGGCTCCAGTAGACCCAGCCACGCCCCGACTCGACGAAGCCGGGCAGGCCGACCCCGAGGCAGGAGAGATCGCCGAGGCCGCGCCCGGTCTCGGCCAGCGCCTCCTCGGTCGCCCGGCGCAGATGGGCGACCACCTCGAGCGGCGTCTTGTCGAGGAGCCGGGCCTCGATCACGTGATGCTGTGATTCGGTTCCCTCGAAATCCATCAGCGTGACGGTGACGTGGTCCTCGGAGATTTTCGCACCGCCCACGAGGAAGGCGTCGGGGCGGATCCGGAGCAGCACCCGCGGCCGGCCGCGGGTCGCGCCGGGGGCGCGGCTCTCCTCGTCGACGACCTCCTCGACGAGGCCCTGGGCCACGAGATCGGCGGTGATCGAGGTGACGGTCGGGGCGCTGATCCCGGTTTCGCGAGCGATATCAACCCGCGCCGTGCGCCCGAGCCGGCGGATCGCCGCGAGGATCGCGCGGCGGTTCTGGCTGCGCAGCCCCTGAACCTGACCGGGAAACGGCTCGATCATGCGCGCGGGTCCACGTTAAATTTGCAAGAAAAACTATATTGTTGCACCCGCGTGCTCCGGATCGGCATGGATGGCGGCGCGAGGGCGATTTTGCACTGCGAAAGCCCGTGGACGGTCCTGCGCGCCGCGTGTCTTAACCAAAATAGACGCATCCCGGGCGACGGCTGTCAAAATAAATTTGACAAGCGAATTTAATATGGGAAAGTCTGGTCCCAACAAGCCGAAGCGCGCGGGAATCAGACGCGCCGGATGCGACCGCGGCCAAGGAGCCGCACTTGGGGAGGACTCTATGCGTAAACTGCTTCTCGCGGCCCTTTTGGGCAGCGCGTTCGCCGGCTCGGCGATGGCGCAGGATCTGACCGTCGGCGTCAGCTGGTCGAATTTCCAGGAAGAGCGCTGGAAGACCGACGAGGCCGCGATCAAGGCCGAGCTCGACAAGCTCGGCGCCAAATACATCTCCGCCGACGCGCAGAGCTCGCCCTCCAAGCAGCTCGCCGACATCGAGAGCCTGATCTCGCAGGGCGCCAACGCGCTGATCATCCTCGCCCAGGACAGCGCGGCCGTCGGGCCGGCGCTTGACGCGGCCGAGGCCGAGGGCATCCCGGTCGTCGGCTATGACCGGCTGATCGAGGATCCGCGCGCCTTCTACCTGACCTTCGACAACGTCGAGGTCGGCCGGATGGAAGCCGCGGCGGTGCTCGCGGCCGCGCCCAAGGGCAACTACGTGATGATCAAGGGCTCGCCGACTGACCCGAACGCCGATTTCCTGCGCGCGGGCCAGCAGGAGGTGCTGCAGAAGGCGATCGACGCGGGCGACGTGAAGATCGTCGGCGAGGCCTATACCGACGGCTGGCTGCCGGCGAACGCGCAGCGCAACATGGAGCAGATCCTGACCGCGACCGACAACAAGGTCGACGCGGTCGTGGCCTCGAACGACGGCACCGCCGGCGGCGCGGTCGCGGCGCTGACCGCGCAGGGGATGGAGGGCATCCCGGTCTCCGGCCAGGACGCCGACGCCGCCGCGCTCAACCGCGTGGCGCTCGGCACCCAGACCGTGACGATCTGGAAGGACTCGCGCGAGCTCGGCAAGACGGCGGCCGACGTCGCCGTGGCGCTCGCGGGCGGCAAGACGCTCGACCAGGTCGACGGCTCCAAGAAATGGACCTCGGCCGGCGGCGTCGAGCTCGACTCGATCTTCCTCGTGCCGGTCCCGGTCACCAAGGAGAACCTCGACGTGGTGGTCGACGCGGGCTGGATCCAGAAGGACGCGCTCTGCGCCGGCGTCGCCGCCGGCACCGTCGCGGCCTGCGACTGAGCGAGACGGAGGGCGCGTCACGCGGCGCGCCCTTGTCCCCCATGGCCAATGATCCACGCACGCCCCCGCCCGGGGCCGTCGCGCTCGAGACGCGACCGGAGACCCGCGACATGAGCCTCGGCAAGGCCTTCAAGCATCTTGGGATCGACCTGCGCCTCGTCGGCATGATCGGCGCGCTCGCGCTGATCTGGATCGTCTTCGACATCTTCACCGGCGGCCGCTTCCTGACCCCGCGCAACCTTTTCAACCTGTCGGTCCAGACCTCCTCGGTGGCGGTGATGGCGACCGGAATGGTCTTCGTGATCGTGACCCGGCACATCGACCTCAGCGTCGGCTCGCTGCTCGGCTTCCTCGGCATGATCATGGGCACGCTGCAGCTCCATTACCTTCCCGGCCTCCTCGGCCAGGGCTCGGGGGCGATCTGGATCGTGGCGATCCTCGCCGGGGTGATCTGCGGCGTGGCGATCGGCGCCTTCCAGGGCTGGATCGTCGGCTACATGGGCGTGCCGGCCTTCATCGTCACGCTCGGCGGCCTGCTGGTCTGGCGCGGCGCGGCCTGGTGGGTGACGAGCGGCCAGACCGTGGCCCCGCTCGACCCGACCTTCGCGCGGCTCGGCGGCGGCACCGGCGGCACGCTCGGGGCGACCTGGAGCTGGATCCTCGGCGGGATCGCGACGCTGGCGGCGATCGGGCTGACCTGGGCCGCGCGCCGGCGCAAGCTGACCCACGGCTTCCCGGTGAAGCCCTTCGCCGCCGAGGTCGTCGTCTCCGGCATCGTCGCCGCGGTGATCCTCGGTTTCGTCGCGCTGATGAACGCCTATCCCGTGCCCGAGACCGCCGCGAAGCGCATCCTCGCCGCCCGGGGTGAGGCGATCCCGGACGGGCCGGTCAACATGGCCCAGGGGATCGCGATCCCGGTGGTGATCCTGCTCGCGGTCGCCGTCGTGATGACCATCGTCGCGCGCCGCACCCGCTTCGGGCGCTACGTCTTCGCGACCGGCGGCAACCCGGACGCGGCCGAGCTCTCGGGCATCAACACCCGGCTCCTCACCGTGAAGATCTTCGCGCTGATGGGCGCCCTGACCGCCATCGCCTCGGTCATCGCCTCGGCCCGGCTCGGCTCGGTCGGCAACGACCTCGGCACGCTGGACGAATTGCGCGTCATCGCCGCGGCGGTAATCGGCGGCACCGCGCTCTCGGGCGGGATCGGCACGATCTACGGCGCGGTGATCGGCGCCCTCATCATGCAGAGCCTGCAGTCGGGCATGGCGATGGTCGGCGTCGACGCGCCGCTGCAGTCGATCGTCGTCGGCGTCGTCCTCGTGGTCGCGGTGCTGATCGACATCATCTACCGCCGGAGGTTCGGCCTATGAGCTATGTCCGTCCCGAAGGCACGCCACTCGTCGAGATGCGCGACATCCGCATCAGCTTCGGCGGCATCCACGCCGTGGACGGGGTCAGCATCGACCTCTTCCCCGGCGAGGTGGTCGGCCTGCTCGGCCACAACGGCGCGGGCAAGTCGACGCTGATCAAGATCCTCTCCGGCGCCTACCAGGCCGATTCGGGCGAGATCCTGATCAACGGCGAGAAGGCCGAGATCCGCTCGCCCCGCGACGCGCGGCGCTACAACATCGAGACGATCTACCAGACGCTCGCGCTCGCCGACAATCTCGACGCGGCCTCGAACCTCTTCCTCGGGCGCGAGATCGTGACGCCGATGGGCTTCGTCGACGACGACGCGATGGAGGCGGAGACCCGCAAGATCCTGAAGCGGCTCAATCCGAACTTCCAGAAGTTCCACGCGCCGGTGAAGGCGCTCTCGGGCGGGCAGCGCCAGTCGGTGGCGATCGCGCGCGCCGTCTACTTCAACGCGAAGATCCTGATCATGGACGAGCCGACCGCGGCGCTCGGCGTGCGCGAGACGCAGATGGTGGGCGAGCTCATCGAGCAGCTGAAATCCGAGGGGATCGGCATCTTCCTGATCTCCCACGACATCCACGACGTGATGGACCTCTGCGACCGGATCACCGTCATGAAGAACGGCCAGCTCGTCGGCACCGAGCGGGTCGAGGACGTGACGGAGGACGACATCCTCGGCATGATCATCCTCGGCAAAAAGCCAACGCCCGCGGCCACGGCCTGACGGGCGGAGAATCCCGGGGGAATACGCATATGTACATCGGCATCGACATCGGCACCTCTTCGGTGAAGGCCGTGCTGTTCGACGAGGGGCAGAAGCTGCTCGCGAGCGCGAACGTGGCCCTCTCCGTGCAGCGGCCCCATCCCGGCTGGTCGGAGCAGGATCCGGAAGCCTGGTGGGCGGCCGTCGAGACCACGCTCGACGCGCTCGCCGCCGAGCGCCCGCTCGACGGGCTGCGCGGCATCGGGCTTTCGGGCCAGATGCACGGCGCGGTCTGCCTCGACCACGACGACCACGTGCTGCGTCCGGCGATCCTGTGGAACGACGGGCGCGCGGCGGCGGAATGCGTCGCGATCGAGGCGGCAGAGCCCCGCGCGCGGGAGATTTCCGGCAACATCGCCGCCCCGGGCTTCACCGCGCCGAAGATCCTCTGGCTCAAGCACCACGAGCCCGAGATCTACGCGAAGATCGACACGGTGCTGCTGCCCAAGGACTACGTGCGCTTCCGGCTGACCGGGCACCATGTCTCGGACATGTCGGACGCCGCCGGGACGCTCTGGCTCGACGTCGCGGCGCGCGACTGGTCCGACGACCTGCTCGAGGCGACCGGCCTCACCCGCGCGCATATGCCGAGGCTGGTCGAGGGCTCCGAGCCCTCGGGCGAGCTGCGGCCCGAGCTCGCGGCGCGCTGGGGGATCAGGGGCACGGTCGTCGTCGCGGGCGGCGCGGGAGACAACGCGGCGGCGGCTTGCGGCGTCGGCGTGGTCACCCCGGGCTCGGCCTTCGTCTCGCTCGGCACCTCGGGCGTGCTCTTCGTCTCGAACGACCGGTTTTCGCCGAACACCCGCGGCGCGGTCCATGCGTTCTGCCACGCGCTGCCCGAGACCTGGCACCAGATGGGGGTGATCCTCTCGGCCTCCGACAGCCTCGAATGGCTGGCGCGGATCACCGGCAGGAAGCCCGCCGAGCTCGCCGGCGCGCTCGGCCCGATCGACCGTCCCTCGGAGGTCACCTTCCTGCCCTATCTCTCGGGCGAGCGGACGCCGCACAACGACGCGGGCGCGCGCGGCGCCTTCGTCGGCCTCGCCCAGAGCGCGGGTCCGGCCGATCTGACCCAGGCGGTGATGGAGGGCGTGGCCTTCGCCTTCGCCGACTGCCAGGCCGCGCTCGGCGCCGCCGGCACCGATTTCGACTCGGTGCTCGCGGTCGGGGGCGGGGCGCGCTCCGAGACTTGGCTCCGGATCATCGCCAACGTGCTGAACCGCCCGCTCGAGATCCCGGCCGACGCCGAGGTCGGCGGCGCGCTCGGCGCCGCGCGGCTCGCGATCTGCGCGGCCGAGGGCGCGGATCCGCATTGCGTCTGCGCCGCGCCGGCGATCGCGAAGACGATCGCGCCCGATCCGGCGGCGGTCTCCCGCTACGCCGACGCCTACGCGCGCTACCGCGCGCTTTATCCCGCCATCAAGGAGGCCAGAGGCCGATGAGCGACTTCTTCCAGGGCCTCGCCCCGGTCCGCTACGAAGGGCCCGACAGCGCGAACCCGCTGGCGTTCCGCTACTACGACAAGGACCGGCTCGTGCTCGGCAAGCGGATGGAGGACCATCTGCGCTTCGCCGTCGCCTACTGGCACAGCTTCGCCTACGAGGGCGGCGACCCGTTCGGCGGGCGCACCTTCGAGCGGCCGTGGTTCGGCGGCGGCATGGAGGCGGCGCGGCTGAAGGCCGAGGTCTGTTTCGAGATGCTCGACGTGCTCGACGCGCCCTTCTTCACCTTCCACGACCGCGACGCGGTCCCCGAGGGCCACAGCCTCGCCGAATCGAACCGCAACCTGCGCGAGATCACCGACGTCTTCGCCGGGCTGATGGAATCGAGCGGCAAGAAGCTGCTCTGGGGCACGGCGAACCTGTTCTCGCACCGCCGCTACATGGCGGGCGCCGCGACCAATCCCGATCCGGAGGTCTTCGCCTACGCCGCCGGCCAGGTCCGCGCCGCGCTCGACGCGACGCACCGGCTCGGCGGCGCGAACTACGTGCTCTGGGGCGGCCGCGAGGGCTACGAGACGCTGCTCAACACCGATATCGGGCGCGAGCTCGACCAACTCGGCCGGTTCCTCGCGATGGTGGTCGACTACAAGCACCGGATCGGCTTCCAGGGCACGATCCTGATCGAGCCGAAACCGCAGGAGCCGACCAAGCACCAGTACGACTACGACGTCGCGACGGTCTACGGCTTCCTGCGCCGCTACGGGCTCGAGAAGGAGGTGAAGGTCAATATCGAGGTCGGCCACGCCGTCCTCGCCGGCCATTCCTTCGAGCACGAGATCGCCCTCGCGGCGGCGCTCGGGATCTTCGGCAGCGTCGATGCGAATCGCAACGACTACCAGTCGGGCTGGGACACCGACCAGTTCCCGAACAACCATCCGGAGATGACGCTGGCGCTCTACCAGATCCTGAAGGCGGGCGGCTTCACGACCGGGGGCTTCAACTTCGATTCGAAGCTGCGCCGGCAGTCGCTCGACCCGGAGGATTTGATCGCCGCGCATGTCGGCGGCATGGACATCTGCGCCCGCGCGCTCCTCTCGGCGGCGGCGCTGATCGAGGACGGCGCCTTCGACCGGGCGCGGTCGGACCGCTACGCCGGCTGGGAGACGCCGGAGGCGGCGGAGATGGTGAGCGGCTCGGCCGATCTCGGCGCGATCGCCGACTGGGTGGAGCGCGAGGGAATCGAGCCCGCGCCGCGGTCGGGCAAGCAGGAGATGCTCGAGAATCTGGTCAACCGCTTCGTCTGAGGCCGCCGCCGCCGGGAACCGGGTCCCGCGTGGAACCGGCCCCGGCGGGTGGCGTTTCCTCCCGAAGGTTGACCGCGTCCGCGCGTGGCCGCAGTTTGGGCGCGCGGAGCTGGAGGAGGGACGGCGATTATGGCTACCGAGACGAAGACCAACACCGAGGCCGCGAACGAGGCCGATCTGGCCGTGACCGAGATGGCGGCGGAGGTCAGCAAGCTTCGCTCCGAACTCGCCGGCGCGATCGAGAATATCGCCCGCCTCGGCCGCGAGAAGGTCGAGGCCATCACCGGCAGCGACCCCGTCACCCATGGCATCGCCGCCGGCGAAGCCGCGATCGACGGCGCGACCAGGGAGCTGCGCGCGCTCGAGCACGACATCGCCGAGGCGACCCGGGCCAACCCCTGGCGCGCGCTGGGCGTCGCGGCGCTCCTCGGCTTCGTGGTCGGTCTGCTGGTCCGCAGGTGATGCTCTTCCGTCTCGCACGCCTCGCGCTCTCGCTCGGCTCGGCGCGGTTCGGCGAGCTTCGGGCGCATACCGGCCGGCGCGTGGTCTATTCGAGCCTGCTCGGCTTCTTCGGGCTGATCGCGCTCGTCTTCGGGCTGATCGCCGCGACCGTCGCGCTGACGCAGCAGGTCGGGCTGCTCTACGCGCTGCTGATCATGACGGGGCTCGCCCTGCTTGGCTGCCTCGTCACGATCATCCTGATGAACCTCGCCGAGCGCAAGCACCGGCAGGTTGCGCTGGAACAGAACGAGATGCAGGCCCGGCTGCAGCAGCTCGCGATGATGGGGCTCGCCAGCGGCTTCGGCGGCGGCAGGCCCGGCCTCGGCAAGGCGCTCGGGATCGGCGTGGTCGGCCTCGCGGCGCTGCTGGCGCTCGGCAGCGCCACGCGGCGCCGGGGCGACTGAGAGGGCTGTCGACCGGGGCGCCTGGCGTTGATACCGCGCTGCCCCGGGCTCGACCCGGGGCCTCGACCCCATTTCCGGACCGTCGCACATCTGCCTCGAGGCCGCGGATCAAGCCCAGGGCAGCTGGGAACCGGCTCAGCCGCGCTCGCGCAGCAGGCGGGCCTTCTGCCGGTCCCAGTCGCGCTTCTTTTCGGTCTCGCGCTTGTCGGCCATCTTCTTGCCCTTGGCGATGCCGAGCTTGAGCTTGGCATAGCCCTTTTCGTTGAAATAGAGCACGAGCGGGACCAGCGTCATCCCCTCGCGGCCGATCCCCTGCCAGAGCTTCGAAAGCTCGCGCTTGTTCACGAGCAGCTTGCGCCGCCGCCGCTCCTCGTGGCCGAAGGAGCGGGCGCGGTCATAGGCCGGGATGTAGCCGTTGATGAGCCAGAGCTCTCCGTCCTCGACCGAGGCGTAGCTCTCGGCGATATTGGCCTTGCCGGTGCGCAGGCTCTTCACCTCGGAGCCTTCGAGCACGATTCCGGTCTCGAGATCGTCCTCGATGAAGTAGTTGTGCCGGGCCTTGCGGTTCTCGGCGACGATCTTCTGCTTTTCCGCGCGTTTCTCGGCCATGGTGGGCGCGATGTAGGCACTCGGACGCGCGCTGTCCAGCCTCACCCGATTGCGATTTGTGTCGGGCGCGGGCGACGGGGTTCAATGGCGCGCGGAAACCGACCATCGGTGAGATCATGAGACAATCGCTGGCCCTCGTCGCGCTGCTGGCGTTCGCAGCGCCCGCTTTCGCGCAGGGGAACAATCCCAACGCCCCCGCGGCGCGGGTGGCGGGCCGTCCACCGGCCGCGGCGCCCGGGGTCGCCGGCGGCCCGAACTGCCGGGCGGATTCGTTCGGCGCGATGCGCTGCGTCGACGGGACCCCGCTGCCGGGCGGGCAGTTCGGCACCACGCCGAGGGTGGCGCGTCAGGCCGCCCCGGTGGCGCCGACGCGGCCGCGCCCGGTGGGTCAGGATCCGGTCGCGGCGATCATCCGGGGCGGGGATCCGGCCGAGGAGGGCAATCTCTACGGCGATCCCGCCGGGCTGCCGCGCGGCACGGATGGCTACGGCTGCAAGTCCGATGCGAACGGCACGCTGCGCTGTCAGTGAGGGAAGCCCGGCCGGCCCCGAAGGGACGGCCGGGCCCGGGATCAGCCGAGCTTCTTCTCGAGCTCGGGGATGATCTGGAAGAGGTCACCGACGAGGCCGTAGTCGGCGACCTGGAAGATGGGGGCTTCCTCGTCCTTGTT
>QFPW01000091.1 GCA_003241785.1 Rhodovulum sulfidophilum
GCTCTGCGCGAAGCCCAGCGAATCCTGCTGCAGCTTGGTGATGCGGTTGCCCTTGGACGGATCGTTCGTGTACAGGCTGAAGGCGGGCGCCAGCGAGCCCACCACTTCGTTGAACAGCTGGGTGGCGGCGGCGTTGTCCAGGTCGGTGAAGTCGAACACCTTGCCCGGCTGCAGGTAGCTGGCCGGCACGAAGTTCTTCACGAACAGGATGGGGTCGACGATCTTCAGCGTGTACGAGCCGCGCGTGACCGCGCCGACCTGGGTGTTGAGGAAGCCGTCGTCCCAGTAGATCTCGGACTGCGTGCCGAAGCGGTTGTCCGGCAGTTCCTTCAGCGAGACGAAGAACGCCGCCTGCTGCGAGCCCGGCTGGCCGCCGAACTTGAAGCGCTCCCAGCTCTGGGTGATGAAGGTCGAGACGAGGCCGTCGCCGGCGAAGATCGACTTGGAGTTGATGTCGTCAGAGCGCCACTCGTAGCCGCCCGGCTCGGCGACGAACGCGGTGATCGCGCCGTCCTGCATCAGCAGCAGGCCGTAGCCTTCCGGCACGACGATCTTCGAGCCGTTGGTGATGATGTTGGTCGAGCCGCTGGTATTGGACCCGCGCCCGGCATTGGTGCCCTGGGGCACCGCGGCGAACAGCGCCGCCGTCGACGGCAGGCCCTGCGGCACCGTGTAGAAATCCTTCCACTGGTCGCCCAGCACGCCACCGACCGCACCCACCACCGCCTGTACAAGACCCATGACATCGCTCCGTGATTCGAAGGCGGGAAGGGGCACCCGCCGAGTGTGACCGAGTATACATAGCGCTCCGTTACCGCCATGGCGCAGAGGTCATGCCTTGAACATGCCTTGAACGTTGCAAAACCGTTACGCGGCGCGAGGCGAGGGCGACGCCGGTGGCGCTCAGCCCACGGCGTTTGATTCCGATCAATGCGGGCCGGCGCCGGCCGCGCCACGCTGCGTTTCCCTGATGGGAGGTGGCGTGATGAAAACGAACGTGGGCGGCTTCGACAAATGGGCGCGCGTGGTGGTCGGCGCGGTGTTGATCGGCTGGGCACTGACCGGCGGCCCGCTGTGGGCGTGGATCGGCCTGGTGCCGCTGGTCACCGGCCTGTTCGGGTTCTGCCCCCTGTACCGGCTGCTGGGCGTGAACACCTGCCCACGCTGACGAGGGAGCCGGACCCGCAGAGGGTCCGGTCGGACGCGGCGCGCGTAGGGCGGGCCCAGGCCCGCCATGTTGATGCCTCCGCCGTGGGGTTCCTCGGCGAGGTATCGCGTGTCGGTGCGTGCGAACCTCCAACCGGATGACGGCGGGCTTGAGCCCGCCCTACGACGGCGGGCCCCGGCCCGCCATGTTGATGCGTCCGATGTGGGGTTCCTCGGCGAGGTATCGCGATGCCGGTGCGTGCGAACCTCCAACCGGATGACGGTGGATCCGCGACGGCGGGCTTGAGCCCGCCCTACGGTTCGTCGCGCCTGCGTATTCGTGGTGGCGTTTCCTGACGGGGCATCGCGGTGTCGGACGAGTGTCCGGGTACCTGGCGATGCGCGA
>QFPW01000031.1 GCA_003241785.1 Rhodovulum sulfidophilum
CCGGGGCAGCATCGCCATCTGCGCCCGGCTCTCGATCTGGAACGTGCCGAGCGTGTCGGCGCGGCGGATCATCGCGTAGGTGCGCGGATCCTCGGCCGGGATGGTGGCGAGATCGAGATCGACGCCCTTGTGCTCGCGCAAGAGGTCGAAGCCGCGCTTCATGCAGCTCAGCATGCCGAGGGCGAGGCAATCGACCTTCATGAACCTGAGGATGTCGATGTCGTCCTTGTCCCATTCGATCACCTGGCGGTCGGCCATCGCGGCGGGCTCGATCGGCGCCAGTTCGTCGAGCCTATCGTTGGTAAGTACGAACCCGCCCGGGTGCTGCGAGAGATGCCGGGGCGCGCCGACGAGCTGGCGGGCGAGATCGAGCGCCAGGCGGTCACGGGCAGCCGCGGCGGCTCCGCGATCACCGCGCCGACGCCGCCATGGCGAAGCCTTTCCTCGAAGCACGAGAGCAGCGCCGCGTCGTCCGGCGCGGCGACATAGACGACCCTCCCGGGCTTGAGCGCCGCCTGTGTCATCATGGTCATGCTGCTTATAGGGCTCCACAACGAAAGCGTCCCTAGCTGCTTGATGCCCTCCGCCGGGGCAGGCATTCCTGTTCCAAATCTATCGACACTCCGCCTCCGCGACATCTCCGCCCAACAACCGATAATTCCGATAGTACATCGCCTGATCTCGCCCGGAGCGTTTCGTCGCCGCGTGGGTGAACTTGTCCGTCATGGCGAGGCCGGTGACGGTCCAGCTCCGGTCCGGCCGATAGGTGACGCCGGCGAAGGCGGCGGTGCCGATCAGCGCGCCAGAGGCGTCGAAGGCGGAGAGCACCGAGCTCCCGTTCGCTTGGCCGGGATCGTTCAGTACGACGTCGAGCGCCAGCGTGATCCACTCGCCCTTTGGGATCGCCCGCGCCATGTCGCGGCCGTCGCCCCAGGTCGCTTCCTTCGCACCGACGCCGGCCCAGGGCGAGGCCACCGTCTGGGACTTCGCGCCCCGGTCGAGATGGTAGGAGTAGTTCTGCAAGGCGATCGACCCGTCCGCCGCCGGCTTGAACTGCGCGCGGATCATCGCGCCCTTCTGGTTTTCCGGCGCGCAGCCGCCGCTGGCGCAGGAAGCCTCGCCGATCAGCAGGCCGAAGGCGAGCCTGCCGCCATCGAAGACGTCGTAGTCCTCGGGCAGCATGAACTCGACCGAGGCGCGGACCGCGTCGTAGCCGCGCGCCGCGGGGGCACGGAGCAGCAGCTGGTTGAGCGCGTTCGCCTCGCCCGCCCGCGCCATCATCGCGAGCACGGTTTCGCCGCTGGTCGTCGCGGCGCAGGATGCGCGGCGGCCATGCGCGGCATTTCCTCCGACCGCCTCGGCGATGCTCCAGTTCGCGTTGCAGATCTCGCCGGTCGCGGGCGCGAGCAGGGGCGTGAGGCAGGACGAGGAGAGCGGCGGCGCGGTGGCCGCCGCGGGGATCGTCTCGGCGGTGGCGCAGAGCTCCTCGAACCGCTCCGGCGCGGCCACTGGCTCCTCGGCGATCGTCGGTGGCGCCTGGTATTCGGCGGCGGTGCCGGGCTCGACCGTGAGGCTGGCCTCAAGCTGGCGGAAGGTCGCCGGGGCGATCCCGTCATAGACCCGATAGCAAAGCCCGTCGCCCTTCATCACCTCGGAGACCTCCGCGTAGCAGAACACGCGCCCGACGCCCCATTTGCCGAGCTGGAAATAGAGCGCCGTGCCGCCTGGGCAGGAATAGGCATTCCGCGCCTGGCGCGAGCCGATCCGGTAGTCCAGATCGTAGCCGTCGTAGTCGCTACCATCGGCCATCGAGCAGACGCCGAACGGCGGCTTCGGCGGAATGTCGGTGATCCTATCGATCATGTAGCCATAGGCCCGACCGCACTCCTCGACCGCTGGGAAGCCACCGGCCATGCAGAGGATCACCGCGCAGTCGATGTCGTAGCTGCCATCCTGCGCGGCGGCGGGCTTCGGCGCGATGGCGAGAAGCACCCACACCGCGAGCGTCAGCAGGGAAACGTTGGGCCAGTGCATTGCGGTATCCTTCGCGATGTCGAGTGATAGAGATTGGCGGCGAGGTCGTTCGGCCGTCGTTCGGTGCGTCTGGCCAGTGCGCGCCTCCAGGCGGTCGCGCAGCGGATACCCGGCGCCTCGGCGGAGAGCGTCCGCGGCGCGGCTCGCCGCCATCGCATCACGCCGACCGCCCCGTCCCAAGCGTCTCGGGGAACGCCAACTGCGCTCGAGCGCGCGCGGACGGTCATATCCAAACCGCTAGAGCTGCGCTGATCACCGCGATCCCGCGCGTCAAGCCAGGCGCCGGGAAGCGGAACATCCGCTCCAATAGGATTTCTGATCTCTTCGGAAGAGTTAGGTCGGCCACGGATTTCCGGCTGGTCGGACGAACTTGGGTGCGCGCTCGGCGCGGTGGCGACGACCGTGCCCGCGTCCACCGCGTCGACCGGCTGGCAGGCCGCGAGAAGCGCCAGCAGCTGTTCTCGGATCGCCGCGAGGTCGGCGAGTGGCAGATGCGCGTAGCGGCGGGGCAGGGCGGCGAAGCGCGCCAGTAGTTCCGCGGACGCGTCGCCGCGCCGAAGCCGAAAGCGCCGCCGCAGCGCCGAGATCTCGGCGCGCAGTGCGACCCGCCGTTCCTGCTCGCGCTGAACCTCCGCCGCCAAGGCGCGCAACTCGTCGGCGCGCCCCAGCATCGGGGAGAGGTCGATTCCGTGCAGCGCGACGATTCGATTGGCGCGTCGCCGGACGCAGCGGTGACCATTGCCGAGCGACGAATCCTCGGCGAGGCCGTAGGTGATCAGCCGCCGGATATGCGCCCGGACCGTCCTCGCGTCGACATGACGCAGCTCCGCGAGCTCCTGGACCCGGACGGGACTGACCGGCACCGGCGCGTCCGAAGGCACGAAACGGATCAGCAGCTGCGCTGTCCGGTGGACGGCGTCGGGCAATCCCAGCCCGAGCACGGCGTCGTCCAGCAATCGAAATAACTCGTTATACGAGTATCGTCGCGCTGGCGAAGGTTTCGCGCGAAGTGTCGCGTCGAGCATGCGTATTCTCTCCGGGATGAAACCGGAAGCTGAGGGCCGGGCAAGGCGATGTCACGCCGATACGACGTTTTTCCTTGCAGGATCATGGGGAAACGCCTAGATTCGAGTTAGCAAAACTCCGGTCCTAGGACCCTTTCCCCTCGGTGGCCCACGCCTCCGGGGGGTTATTTTTCTGGCCGAGCGATATCGCTCGCCGATTTCCGACTCTCTCCAACGTTGTGGTTGACGGGCAGGCTACCGCAACCTATCCGATAGGGCCAACCCCCAAAACACCACAATACGCTTTTATGCTCAAAAATTCCGAACGGTGCAAAAACGCGTATTGACACAGGATACCCAATTGGGGAATGTCGCGAATGTGGACATCAGGGCATATGGCGCCGTGATGATCCGCTGAGTAGAGTTCTGGCCTTCGGACGAGAGGCCAGAGCAGGGCATGAGCCAGAAAAAACCACGGGTGCTGACGAGTGACGGCTTGCGCAACTTCATTGCGAACGGAGGGCGACTCCGCTTCAAGCCTTTCGTCGATGATGAAGGAAGGCTTTGTTGGGAAATGCTCGGCGTCGGCCCCGATGGCGAGGAGCAGCCAGTGTTCGAAGGGCGTACCGGAGAAGCGCGGATCGTCAAAACGGCGCGCGGTGTCGTCGGCTACTGGCGGATCTATCATCCCGAGGATCTCGAGGTTCCGGTCCCGGTGCTGCCGGACGCGGCGGGCAAGCTCTGACGTCACACGCCTCGCCGATTGCCTTGAACATTGGTGCGTGGAGGCGCGGGAACATCGAAATGAGCTCGAAACGCAAACTTGTGTCGAACTATGTGCGTGTGTTCGTAGGACAGGATGGCGGAGAGATTGGCTTTCGTCCGCGCCGGGACGAGGCCGGCCGGCTGTGCTGGGAGGTGCTCGGTGTGCATCCGGACGGCACTCCGGAACTGGTCACATCGTCCAACACGGGTCGCCCGAAGATCCTGCGCTCCGCGGACGCGGTCGTCTCATACTGGCGCGGCCTCTATCCCGACCGATCCTGCCTCAGGCTACCGGTCAATCCCGATACGCCCGACCTGACCTGAAGGGCGAGTGCGTTCGCGCCCAGGTCCGGCGGGTGCCGCCGCCGGTCGCGCGGACCGGCTCTCGGTCGGAAGCAAGCAAGGGCCCAGTTGGCGCGCGAGTGATCCCGTTTCCGACCGAGCGCGCGCGCCGCGGTCTTCGGCGGGGCGGAGGGCACGGCGGCGGTGGCTTTGGGGCGACCCGGCTCGATCTGATCGCCGCCACCGTGCTCATCATCCTGGTGGCAACACCATGCATCTGGATTGGCGAGGCGTTCTCGTTCGGGCTCATTCTAGGCTTCGCCGCGACGCTGCTGGGCGGTCTCGTGTCCATCGTGGCTCTCGACCTGCTGTCACAGCGGTGGCGCCTGGTGGCCGATATCATCATTCTCGCTCTGGTTGTTGGTGCTTGGTTCGTTCCTGAGCTGCGCGCACCGGCGCTGCTGCTCGCTATCGTCGCCTGGATCCAGAGGGATCTGCGATGATTCGCCAATCCGAGTTTGGCCGTAAGAACCTGCTTGCGCTCGCGATTCTTGTCCTGCATCAAGCGGGTCCGGCGCGCTCCGAGGTGTGGGAATTCGATCGGGCCGGAAGGACGCTGGCACCGCCAGCGTCCCCTACACCTGTTCCTGAGAATAAACCTTATGATGTATTACACGCAAAGCGCGTAATACCCGCTCCCGCCGAGACCGGCCGCGCGGCGGTCTACCGGCCGATGGCCGAGGGCGTGGCGCGGGCCTTCGCCGCGGCGCCGGGTGTCACCGGCGCCGGCCTCGACGCGGACGCATTTTCCCGGCTCTTCGTGGCGCTGATCGACCAGGAGTCGCGCTTCGATCCCGACGCCGTGTCGCCGAAAGGCGCGCGCGGGCTCGGCCAGCTGATGCCCGCGACGGCGGCGGCGCTCGGCGTCGCCGACGCGTTCGAGCCACTCGCGAACCTCCGTGGCGCTGCGCGGTATCTCACCGCGCAGCTCGCCGCCTTCGGCCGGGTCGATCTCGCACTCGCCGCCTACAACGCCGGCCCGCATCGGGTGACGCGCTACGCCGGAGTGCCGCCGTTCCGCGAGACCCGCGACTACGTCGCGCGGATCACGCGCGCCGCCGACCTCGAGCTTGCCGGGTCCGGCGGCGCCGCGCCGACCCACGTCGCCGACGAGCGCGCTGTTCCCGCGAACGCCATCGCCATCGCCGATTTCGCCGGCGCCACGCCACGGATCGCCCGCGCGGAGCCCGAGCGCTTGATCGAGCGCGTGGACCTCGGTCGCGCGGCATCGCCGTTTTCTACCCCCAAGCAAGGAACTGTCCTGGAATGGCCAAACTGATCGCAACCGCCCGCGCCGCCGCGTCCCGCAACCTGCGCCGGATGCGCCCGCGGATGACCCCGCCGCGCGCGCTGGCGGTGCTCGCGCTCTCCGCGCTGATGGCCGTGCCGGCCCGGGCGCAGGACCTCTCGCCGATCGACAATTTCTTCACCACGCTCGGAACCGCGCTCACCGGTCCCACGGGTCGCGCGATTGGCCTCGTGGCGCTCGCCGCCGTCGGCATCACCTTCCTGTTCGGCCGGATGAACCTCGGTCTCGCGGTCTCGATCTGCGTCGGCCTGGTGATCCTGTTCGGCTCGGCCACCATTCTCGGCGGCTTCGCGTGACGAGTCCCTGCTTCCAGGCGCTGACCCGACCGGTGGCGCTGATGGGGCTGCCGCTCACCTATGTCATCGTGCTCGCGATGACGGTGCTCGGCGGCTTCATCGCCACGCTGTCGTTCGTCTGGTTCGCGGCGAGCGCGCTGCTCGGCTACGCCGGGCTACGCGCCCTCGCCGCCTGGGACGCGCGGATCTTCGACGTGATCTTCGTCAGCCTGACCCGGACGCCGCTCCCGGTCGCCTGGTTCAAGGGCCGGGGGATCACCTACCGTGCTTGACGCCGTCCGGAGCCTCGGCCGCCGTCGCCTCGAGCCGAGGGCGCTCGGCGAGGACGTGAGCCTCGTCGCACACCTGCCCTATGTGACGGCGCTGCGCGACGACGTGCTGATGCTCCGCGACGGCGAGCTGATGGCGAGCTTCGCGGTGGCGGGCCTTGGCGCCGCCACCGCCGAGAGCGCGCTGGTCACCGATCTCGCCGAGGCGCTGCAATCGGTGATCGCCCAGGCGAGCCTCGATCTCGGCTTCACGCTGCACCGGATCTCGACCCGCGCCGAACCCTCCCTGCCGCCGCCGCTCCAGGCCGATCCGTTCTCCTTCGAAGTCGATCGCCGCTGGCAGGCGGCGCTGGGGACGATGGACCTGCGCGAGCGCCGCTCCTTCGTCACCGTGACGCTGCGGCCGCCGAAGCTGCTCGGCGTCGCGGGCAAGCTCTTCGGCGCCGGCGCCACAGCCGAGCGCGACCGGCTCGCCCGCCGGATCGAGCGGCTCGACGAGGTGGTGGCCTTCCTGGCCGAGACGCTGTCGGTGACCCGGCCAGAGCGGCTCACGCTCGCCGATGGCCGCTGGATCGGGCTGCTCTCGGCGCTCGTCACCGGCCGCTACGAGCCGATGCCGAGACCCGAGGGCTTTCGGCCGCTCGCCGATCTCGTGGCGAGCTCGAGCGTCGCCTTCGCCGGCGACCGGTTCGTGGTGCCGGGCGCCTCGACCGAGGACCTGCGCCATGGCGCTGTCTTCTCGCTCAAGGCCTATCCCGCCAGCACCCATCCCGGGATTTTCGACACCTTCGATCTCGGCTTCGACAGCGTCGTGACGCAGAGCTTCACGCCGATCGAGCAGGTCGACGCGCTGGCGCGGATCCGCCGCGTCACGCGGCAGATGGGCGCCGCCGACGACGCGGCCGCGTCGCTGCGCGCCGAGCTGATCGAAGCCGCCGATGATCTCGCCTCGGGCCGGGTCGGCTTCGGCCTGCATCACGCCACGGTGGCGATCTTCGCGCGCGACGCGGCCGGGCTCGACGAAGCGGCCGCCCAGACCCGCGCCGCCGGGCAGCGCGCCGGCTGCGTCATGGTGCGCGAGGAGATCGGCGCACGCGCGGCCTATTTCGCGCAGCATCCGGGCAACCACGCTTTCCGCGCCCGCGCGGCGATGATCTCCACGCGCAACTTCGCCCATCTCGCGGCGCTGCACGCCAATCCGCGCGGCTTGGGTCCGGCCGAGACGCCCTGGGGCCAGCCGATCACCGTGCTGCCGACCGCCGCCGGCGGCGCGTTCCGCTTCAACTTCCACCTCGCCGGCGCGCCGGGAGCGCGGAGCGTCGGCCATACCCTGGTGCTCGGCCGCACCGGCTCGGGCAAGACGCTTGGCACCGCCTTCCTGATCGCCCAGGCCCGGCGTACCGGCGCCCGGGTCATCGTCTTCGACAAGGACCGCGGCCTCGAGATGCCGCTCCGCGCCATGGGCGGCGCCTATCGCGCGGTGCGGATGGGCGAGCCGACCGGCTTCAACCCGTTCGCCGCCGAGACCGACGCGCGCGGCCAGGCCTGGCTCACCGACTGGCTGGTAGCACTCCTCGCGCGCGACGCGGCCCTGAGCCCGCTGCAGGCCCAGGCGATCGCGCAGGCCGTGCGGGTCAACGCCGAGACCGATCCCGCCCTGCGCGGCCTGCGGGCGTTCCGCCGCCAGTTCCGCGCCGTCGACGACGACGAGGATCTGTTCACCCGGATGGGCGACTGGGACGCGGACGGCGCCTTCGGCTGGCTCTTCTCCGGCGCCGGGCGCGACGCGCTCGGCTTCGACGCCGCCGTGACCGGCTTCGATCTCTCCGAGATCTTCGAGACCCCGGCGGTGCGCACCGCGTGGCTGGCCTACGTCTTCCGCCGGATCGAGCGGGTGATCGAGGACGGACGGCCGACGCTCATCGTGCTCGACGAGGCCTGGAAGCTGCTCGACGACGCCTATTTCGAGCGGCGGCTGAAGGACTGGATGCTGACGATGCGCAAGAAGAACGTCGCCGTGGTGCTGCTTACCCAGCGCGTCGCGCATATCCGCGAGAGCCGGGCCGGCGGCTCGATCCTCGAATCCGCCGCCACCACCCTCCTCTATCCGAACTCGCGCAACACCGCCGAGGAGCTCGCATCCCTCGGGCTCAGCGACCGCGAGCTCAGCTTCGCCTGTTCGAGCGCGCTCGAGAGCCGGCTGGCGCTGATCCGCTCCGGCGACACCAGCGTGGTCGCCGACATGGACCTGCGCGCCCTCGGGCCGCTTGCGAGGGTGCTCGGCGGTGGTCCCGGCGGCGAGGACGCCCCCGAGGGCTGGCGCGACCGGCCCGACTTCTGGAAGGAGATCTCCTGATGCGATGGCCCCGCCTCGCCCTCATCCTCGCGCTCGCCGCGACCGCGCTCTCTGGCTGCGCGACCTATACCGAGCGGACCTCTCCTTGCGTCTGCGACTGGGTACCGGTCAGCGCGGCGAAGCTGGTGACGGTATGAGGGGGTTCCCAAGACCAACCGCGCTCGCGCTTGTCGCGGCGACGATCGCCGGCATCGGCGCCCCGGCTTCGGCGCAGGGCGTCCCGGTCTTCGACGCCTCGAACGTGGCGCAGGCGATCGAGCAAGTGCGCCAGGGCGTCGAGATGATCGAGCGGGCGCAGCAGCAGATCAACGCGCTTACCGGCCCGCGCGGCATGAGCATCCTGCTCAACTCCGCCACCGACGTCGCCGCGCGCGGCGCGGCCGAAAGCTATCCCGATCTCGTCGAGGGCGCGATCACGGGTCGCGAGATCCTCGGCAACACCACGCGGATCGTCGCGGCGGTGAACCGCATCAAGGCCAATTTCGAGCTCGGCGGCCTGGGCGACTTCGCCTCCTCGGACATCGCGCAGTACCGCGCCCTCGCAACCCTCGGCGGCTCCTCGCTCGCCGCGATGGCGACAGGCGAAGATTCCTACGCCCGCGCCAACGAGGCGATGACGCGCGTCAACGCGCTCATTCCCCAGATCGACAGCAACACCGACGTGAAGGCTGCGGTCGATTTCAACACCCGGGTCCAGATCGAGCAGATCCAGGTGATGAACGAGCTCCTGCGCGTGCTCGCCGCCCAGGCCAACGCTCAGGGCGCCCAGTCGCTCTTCAACACTCGCCAGGAAATGGCCTCACGTGCCTTCATGCGCGGGGTCGGACAAGGAGATGCCCCATGAAGATCATCGCAACCACGGCCATCGCGCTCTCGCTCGGGCTCGGCCTTATCGGTAGCGCGCCCGCTTGGGCGGTCGGTGGTTCGTTCGCCTGTGAGCGGCCGCCCATCATGGAAGTCACGGAGAACGTCGAGGGAAGCTCCGCGCTACAGAGCATCGTCAATCAGTATCGCGAGCGCTGGGACGCTGAGGTCGTCGCAAGAGAATGCGAAGCCTACGCTGCGGGAGAGCCATACGAGATTTCCTGCCTAAACGGCCGCAGAGATTGGCCCACGATCCTCGCAAGTGTCCCACCGGACTACTTCGGGCGCTCTAACAAGAGCCTCGCCTCGACGGTGGATACGGAGCGTCGCGTCGACAGCGGCTACAAGGCGGCGATCGCCTACTGCCGATCCGTCGGCGCGATCAAGTAGCGGACCAAGGCGCATAGATCGTGGCAACCTTCATCGCGGACAATCTGGCGCGGATCGACGGGCTGGTCCAAGGCTACGCGGAAACCGTGTTCCTAGACTTCGGTGGGGCCGTCACGACGAGCATTCGCCTCGCTGGTATCGTCGCCTTGGCGTTCCTCGGGGCGAACGTGATCTTCCAGTGGACACCGATCCGAGCGACCGATTTCGCCAAGTGGGGCATGCGCTACGTGATGGTACTCGCGATCGCGACGAGCTGGGCGCAGTTCGAACCGATCTATGACGTCGTCACCAACGTCCCGAGTTCGATCGGAGCGGCGCTACTGGATGCGAGTGGCAGCACATCGCTCAACGAAGCCATGGACAATATGGTGACTGGCATCTTTGACTTCTCCGACCGCGCCGCCGACGAGAGTGGGTTCTTCTCGATCAGCTTTCTCTCGATCCTGCTGGCGGTCGTGGGGGCCATGATGGCCTGTGTCGCGATCGTCGTCGCTGGGATAGGCAAGATCGGCCTCGCCATGGCGGTGTCGCTGGCACCGATCTTCATCGGTTGCCTGATGTTCAAGGCGACGAGCGATCTCTTCTCATCCTGGGCCAAGTTCACCCTCGGCTTCGCGATGATCCCCCTCGTCCTCGCCGGCGTGATGGGTGTGATTATCCGCATCGGGGCAGACATGATCGATGTTGTCGAAACCGCGGGCACCCTGACCGACGCGGCGGGTTTCCTGATCGTTGCGATGGCGGCGATCTTCCTGATGGGTCAGGTACCGACGATGGTGAACGGGCTCGCCGGAACGGTGGTCGCGACCGCGAGCGGGCTGCGCGAGGCGAGCCAGATGGCGGCGATGACCGCGATGGGCGCCGGCGGCGTCGCCGCGGCGTATCGCGTCGGCAAGCCGATGGTCGCGACTACTGCGAACGCCGCGCGTGCCGGCGCCGCGGCGCCGGCCGGCCAGCGCATGGGTACCTTCGGTCAGGAGCTGATCGCCGCGCATCAGGCGCGCAAGCTCGGGCAGGAGCGGCTACAGCAGCGGTCTGCCACGCTGGGCCGGCAGACGACGATGAGCAGCGAGTTCGAGGCCGGACAGGCCGCGACCATGCAATACGTCCGCGAGAGCCGCGCCCGCGCGGCGCGCGTGGCGGCCGCGACGCAGCCGCCGACCGGGTCGGGCTCCGGCCCCACACCCGGGGCGCCGAAGGCGCCGCCACCCCAGGCGACGAGCTCGACCGCCAAACCCTGATCCCGCCAACCCGCCCGAGTAACCCAAGCGCGCTCCGTGGGCCGCGCCGATGGAGGAGTCCGTTCATGCCGCGCCAGGCCGACCTGATCCACAGCTTCGAGGACGAGGTGTTCTTCGGCCTGCGCCGGCGGGCGAAGCTTCTCGGCTGGATGGCCGGACTTTCGCTCGGGGTCGCCCTCTGCGCCGTCGGCGCGCTCGTCGTCGTGCTGCCCCTGAAGGAGATCCGGCCCTACGTGGTGATGGTCGATCGCGCCACGGGAGAATCCGAGCTCGTGGTCTCGACCCAGCCCGGCGATCTCGCCGAGCGCGACGCGGTGCGCCAGGCCGAGCTGGTGCGCTACGTCACCGAGCGCGAGACCTATGACAACGCCGACAACGCAACCCGCATCCCCCAGGTGCTCGCCACCTCCGAGGCCCAGGCGGCGGACTCGCTCCGCGCGCTCTGGAGCGGCGGCGCCGAGCAGTATCCGCCCAAGCTCTACGGCGCCGAGAGCCTGATCCGCGTCACCATCCGCTCGGTCACCGTGCTGAGCGACGCCACCGCGCAGCTGCGCTTCACCCGCAAGCTCGAGCAGCCCGGCTTGCCGCCGGTCGAGCGCGCCTTCGTCGCCACCGTCGGCTTCGCCTTCCGGCCCCGCACCGAGCGCACGCTGCAGGCGGTCTGGCAGAACCCGCTCGGCTTCACCGTCACCAGCTACCGCGTCGACGCCGAGACGCTCGACGCATCCAATAAGTAAGGGTTCTCGGTCATGCGCATCGTCTCACGCACCGTGTTGGGGCTCGCCGCGAGCCCGCTCGCCCTGGCCGCCCTCCTCGTGCTCGCGCCCTGCCCCGGCTTCGCCGAGACCGGTCCGCGCGCGATCGGCGCCGATCCCCGGATCAAGCAGTACACCTACTCAGCCACCACGGTGTACCGGCTCGACGTGGCGATGAAGATCATCACCTCGATCGAGTTCGCCCCGGGCGAGAGCATCGACAGCGTGCTGATGGGCGACAGCGAGAGCTGGGAGGTGATCCGGCTGCAATCGGGCAACGTGCTCGCGGTGAAGCCGCTGATCGCCGGGGCGCGGACCAACATGACGGTCTACACCGGCCAGCGCAGCTACACCTTCGAGCTCCGCGCGGTTTCCGCCCGCGCCGGCTCCTCGTCCCTCAACTACCGGATCGGCTTCCGCTATCCCGAGCAGGACCGCGCCAAGGCGGCGCGGCGCCAGGCGCTCGCCGCGCGGCCGCGCGATCCGAACTACTACGTCGCGGGCCGGAAGACCGCCTTCCGCCCGGTCTCGGTCTACGACGACGGGCGGACCACGACCTTCATCTTTGCCGAGGACGCGCCGCGCCCGGCGATCTTCCGCGTCGACGCGCAAGGCCGCGAGAGCATCGTCAACGTGCGCGAGACCGGGACGACCTCGGTCGTCACCGGCGTCTCGGAACGCTGGACGCTCCGCATCGGCGACGAGGAGCTCTGCGTCGCCCATGCCCGGGTGCTCGAGACCGTCCCGGGCGGCGGCCGCCCGGTGACGCCGCGCAGCGCGCTGGCACCGGGCGCGGCCAACGCGAGCGTCGCGCGCGGCCTGCCGAAATGACCGATCAGCGTCCCGAGGATCTCGACCGGCTGGCACGGATCGCAGAGCGCGACGGGCCGGGCACGCCCGGCCGCGCGCCACGCCTCGTGCTTGGCGCCGGCTTCGCCCTGCTCTTCGCCGGGGCGACGGTCTGGGCCTTCGCGCCGTCGCAGATGCGCACGCTGCTCGGCCTCGGCACCTCGGAGGCCGAGAAGATGCAGCGCGAGGCGGCGCCCCTGCCCGGCCTCTCGACCGAGATCCCACGCGACGCCGGGCCGATCGCGCCACCGCCGCCGCTCAGCACCGACCTGCCGATGCGCGCCCCGCCGGAGCCGGGCGCTTCCCAGACCGAGACCCGGCTCGCCGCGCTCGAAGCCGGGCTGCGGACCATGAACGCGCGCGAGGCCGGCCCGACCCGCGCCGAGCTCCAGTCGATGCTCGACGCCAACGCGGCGGCGATCCGCGCCGACGTGACCCGCCAGCTCCTGTCGCGCCAGCCGCCGGTCGCGGCCGGGATCAACCCCGGCGGCGACACCGAGGCTGCGAAGCGCGCCGAGGAGGAACGGGCCCGTCAGGCGGCGATCGAGGCCGCGCAGGTGAGCTCGCGCGGCCTTGTCATCGACGGCGCCGCCGGCGGTGTTCCGGTTGGGTCTGGTGCCAGCGGCGATGGCAGGCGCCGCTCCGGCGATGAGGGTTTCCTCTCGGCGGCGGCCTCGGCCGGGCATGAGACGGTGCGCGCCGGGGCGCTCGCCGATCCGTCCCGCACCGTCGTCCAGGGCACCATCCTCGAGGGCGTGCTCGAGACCGCGCTCTCGACCGACCTGCCCGGCGCCGTCCGCGCCGTGCTGAGCCAGGACGTGCTGTCATACGACGGCTCCACCACGCTGCTGCCGAAGGGCACGCGGCTCATCGGCACCTATGGCTCGCAGGTGAAGATCGCGCAGCGCCGCGCGCTGGTCGCCTGGAGCCGCGCCATCACCCCCGAGGGCGTCAGCGTGGCGCTCGGCGGCATCGGCGCCGACGCCCTCGGCCGCTCCGGCCAGACCGGTCAGGTCGACACGCATTTCTGGGAACGCTTCGGCTCGGCGGCGCTGATCTCCATTTTCGGCCTCGCGCCCCAGGTGTTGATCGACGACGCGACCAACGGCGACGCCGCCGATGCGATCGAGGACATCGGCGACGATCTGCGCGCCGCCACCAGCGGTGCGCTCGACGCCTATCTCCGGATCTCCCCGACCATCAACGTCTCCCAGGGCGACCGGCTCACCATTTTTGTTAATCGGGATTTGACCTTCTGATGGAAGCGACCGCCCTGCCCCCCGTCGCCGCCGGCGCCGCGACCAGCCACGCCGAGCACGACCTGCGTGAGCTCCGGCCGCTGCTGACGGCGGAGGACATAACCGAAGTGGTGATCAATCCCGATGGCGCGGTCTTCGTCGAGCGTGCCGAGGCCGAGCACATGGCGCCGACCGGGCATGTCTTCCCGCTCGCCAGGGTCCGGCGGCTCAGCGACCATCTCGCCGGCGAGACCAACAACCGGATTGGGCCGAAGCATCCCCTGGTCTCCGGCGGCCTCGAGGCCTTCGGCCAGGTGCTGCGCGTCCAGATCGTGGTGCCACCCGCCGTCGAGGCCGGCGCCGCGCTGTCGATCCGCAAATACGTCGCCCGCGTGCTCGGGCCCCGCGATATCACCTTCCTCGACGGCCGCCAGATCAGCGTCGAGGGCGAACGCCGCGCCCGGCTCGCCGAGATCGCCGCCCTGGCGCACGCGGGCAAGCTCGCCGAGCTCTTCGAGCGCGCGATCGAAACCCGGATGAACATCCTCGTCTCCGGCGGCACCTCGTCGGGTAAGACCACCGTCGCCCGCGCCCTGCTCTCGCTCGCCCATCCCGCCGAGCGGCTCGTCACCATCGAGGACGCCCGCGAGCTCCATCCGCCGCATGCGAACTGCGTCGCGCTGATCGCCGAGCGCGCCGCCGGCTCCGAGCGCTCCCCGGACCGGCTCCTCGTCGCGAGCCTGCGCATGCGCCCCGACCGCCTCATCCTCGGCGAGCTGCGCGGCGCCGAGGCCCTCGCCTTCCTCGAGGCGATCAACACCGGCCACCCCGGCTCGATCTCAACCATCCACGCCGACAGCCCCGTCCTCGCCCTCGAGCGCCTCGCCCTCATGGTCCTGCGCGCCGGCGCCGGGCAGACCAGGACGGATGTGCTCGACTACGCCGCGCGGACCATCGATCTCATCGTCCAGGTCGGGCGCAAGGCCGGCCGGCGCGGCGTGCTCGAGGTGTATCTGCCGGGGCTTGAGCACTTGGCACCGTGAGGACGTGCGGGCTGGCGAGCCCGACTTAGTCTAGTACAGCCATTCCGGAGGCGCTTCGCGATGCGAGGCCGAGCTCTCCCCTCGGAGCAGGCTTCGCAGCCAGTCGCAAACCTCCCGAATGTCGGAGAGCGACGCGCCACTGCTGTTCTCCCATGTCCCTGGCGCGGCCGTTCGCTCCGCGACCACGGCGTCGAGTTTGGCGAGCAGATACTCGACGGTCGCGACCCCGTCTCTGTTCAGGCGTTTCATCCGGTCGGGCCGATCCGCGCGAACGCGCGACGGTCGCTCAGGTCGTGACGAGTGCGCTCAACAGCCATCATAGTCTTTGTATCCGCTCGCGGTGATCGTGTAGGTCCCGCCCCTGGGGCCGACATAGCAACGGCTCTCGACGCGTGGGGCCACGCGGACCGGCGGCGTTCTGGTCGCGTAGATCTCGCGCAGGTTGGTTCCCCACTCGCAGGCGTTGCCGTCACCGTCGCGATCGAGTCCATGCGGGTCGAAGCCTGGTCCGCCCGCCGACAGGAAGAACCGCTGCACCGAGGCCGAGGATGGAAAGTCAGCGCAGTTCCGGTCGTTGAGCGAGGGTTCCGAGCGCGCGTATCGGTACGCGCCCACCGAAGACCTGGAGCGAGAGCCCAGATAGCGATCGCCGCTCGCGAACTGGCCGCGGGATCCAAGCTCCGCTTCGACCATCAGGAGTTGCAGCGAATCCGTCGTGGTCGCCTGCAGCTCCCACAGCTTCTCGCTGTCCGCCTCGGCATAGGCCAGAGTCAGCGGCGCGTGGTTCGGCGCAGGTGGAGTCGCGGGCGCGCAGGCCGCCGCGAACAGGCAAGCCAAAAGAATGGCCCGATGGCGCATGTCTCACCCCCCTCTTCCCGGCATCAGATAGAGGATGTCAAATTGGTCGGGTCAATACCTTGCGCTGAAACCACCCGCCTTTTGCAGTCGCTTGCATCAGGTACTTGCTGTTCCAGATGGTCGCCCCACTTTATCAGAGGCACTAAAGAGCCTCGCCACGCAACACCAGGTTCGTTCCGTCTCGAAATCGAGGGCTTCCGGATTGCCGTGCCGACGTGTCTCGGGCATCCTCGGCGCCCCGACGCGCCGCCTCGAACCCGATGTCCAAGAAGACCCTGAACGCAGCCAACCTGGAAAGACTGGGCGCGGAAAAGCTCGCCGCTCTGGTCATGGAGCTTGTCGAGGGCAACGCCGCGCTCCAGCGCCGCGCGCGTATGGAACTCAGCGCCGCGCAGGGCCCCGGAGACGTGGCTTCGGATATACGGAAGCGGTTCGCGGCTCTGCGGCGCTCGAGCAGCTTCGTTGACTGGCGCGGGCAAAAGGCGCTGGTGAAGGACCTCGAGGGTCTGTCCCGGCTGATCGAGGACGTGGTCGCGCCGCATGACGCCGGCGCGGCATTCGAGCTCCTCTGGGCCTTCCTCCAGCTCGCGCCGTCGATCCACCAACGGACCGACGATAGCAATGGCGCGATCGGCGGCGTGTTCGACGACGCGATCGAAGTGATCGCCAGACTTGCGCCTCGGCTTTCCGTCAACCCCGAGACGCAGGCGGAGCGGATCCTCGCCGCCGTCGCCGACGCCGGATACGGCGAATTCGACGGGATCATTCCGGCGCTGGCCGAGGCGCTCGGCCAGGATGGCCTGGAGCACCTCAAGCGGATCACCAACTCCTGGGCGGAGGCGCCTCCGACGGAGGGGGAGATCGCGCGATATCGATCCTACGGATTTTCCTCGCCCGCCGAGGAAGCTGTCCGGCGGAACAAGGAGATAACGCGGTCGATCATCCTCGCCGATGTCGCCGATGCCCAGGGCGACGTCGATGCCTACATGGGTCGCTACTCGGCGGAGCAGCTGACATTCGGCACGATCGCCCCGGATGTCGCGCGGCGACTGCTGGACGCGGGACGTGTCGACGAAGCCTTCGATCTCATCATACGCGCCCGCGCCGCGGCGGAAGACGATGGGGCCGGGCATTTCAGCTTCGCTCTCGACCAGATCTTCGAAGAGTGCCTGGAGCGGCAGAACAAGACCGAGGAGCTTAAGCGGCATCTGTGGCTCGGGTTCGAGCGGACGCTCAGCGAGTTCAGCCTTCGGAAATATCTCAAGCTCTTGCCGGATTTCGAGGACCTGGAGGCCGAGGAGCGCGCGCTCGGCTTCGCGGAAACCTACCCGTACCTCGGCGCCTCGATCGCCCTACTGATCAACTGGCCCGCGCACGATCGCGCCGCGCGCGTGGTAATGGCCCGGCTGAGCGAACTTGACGGCGACGCCTACTACACCCTCGCGCCGGCCGCCGCCGCGCTCGATGCAAGACACCCGCTGGCCGCGACCCTGATCCGGCGGGCGATGATCGAAGACACGCTCGACGGAGCGAAGTCCAGGCGCTACCGGCACGCGGCACGTCACCTCGCCGAATGCCGGTCAAACGACCACGCCATCGGAAGCTACGGTGAATTCGCGCCGCATTCCGGTTTCGTCGCCGCCCTCAGGCAAAGGCATGGACGAAAGCAAGGCTTCTGGCAGCTCGTCCCGGATTGACCAACCCGGCAACCCCTCTCGAACACTCGGCGGATCAACGACCCGGCGGCGAGCCCCGACTCCGATCCCCGTGGAAAGGCGACATCTCGGATTGCGATCCATGCCAGTCCGGCTTCTTACCGCCCACCACCGCTTCCTGTCTTCCTTCTTGCAAATAAGCTAAGCTCGGTCTATATGTCCGGGCATATCAGGAGGCCGGACATGAGCAACTCCGCGCAGACCAGAGCCACCAGGAACTACCGCGCGCGCTTGTCGCGGCGCGGCTTCGCGCGCTTCGAGATCATGGCGCTGGAAACTGACCGCGATCTGTTTCGCTCCCTCGCACGGCGCCTGGCCGAGGAAGGACCGGACGCGGAGCAAATCCGGACCGCGGTAAAGACGGCCGTGGCGGGAGAGCCCCCGAAGCCCGGCGGCATCCTGTCCGCCCTCCGCCGCTCCCCACTGGTCGGCGCCGATCTCGACCTGTCGCGCCCCCGCGAGACAGGGCGCGAGATCGATCTGTGACCCGCTACCTTCTCGATACCAACATCATCAGCAACGTCATCAAGCCACGGCCCTCGGAACCGCTTTTGGCTTGGTGGGCGGAACAGCGTGACACGGATCTGTTCATCGCATCTCTGACCGTGGCGGAGATCCGGCGCGGCATACTCGAGAAGCCACCCGGCAAGAAGCGCGACATGCTGGAGACATGGTTTTCCGGCGTTGAAGGACCGCAGGCCTTGTTCGCGGGGCGCGTCCTATCCTTCGATTACGAAGCCGGATTGATCTGGGCACGCCTGATGGCTGAGGGCAAGGCCGCGGGACGTCCGCGAAGTGGACTCGACATGATCGTCGCCGCCGTGGCCGGCGCGAACAACTGCGTCGTCGTAACGGACAACGAGAGAGACTTTTTCGGCATCGACTTCATCAACCCGATGCGGACGACCAGCTAAACGAGATCGGCCCAATCCGGCCGTTCGGCTTGTCGGGCCGCATGCGTCGCAGCATGCCAACAACGGACGTTCGCGGCTTCAACGAGCAGTGCGGCTTCGAACGCGAGTTTGAGCTCTCGCAAGCACCGTGCCGGGCGATGAGGGCCGGTCATCGGTCCTGACGCCAGACCGGGGTGGGCGGTGGGGCCGCGGATCCGGCGCAGCGATCCTCCAGCGCCTCCAGGAAGGAGATCAGCAGTCCGACCTGCTCCTCGGTGATGCGTGAACCTGATGCCAGGATCGGCGAAATCGCGTCGATTTCCGCAGGCGCCATCAGATGCTCCCCACCCTCTTCATAGGCGCGCGCGAAGCGATAGGGATCGAGATGCTGCCAGATCGCCTCGACGAGCGTATCGGCCTGGCCGTTGTGGAAATAGGGCGCCGTCAGCGTCACATTCCGCAAGGGCGGCGTCCGGAACAGAAACCGGTCCTCGGCCTGTCCCGTGGCGTAGAACCGGCCCAGATCCTTCTCTTGCCGGATGTCTGGCACACCGACGGAATGAAACCCGAAATCGCTGAAGGCATCGCCCGAGTGGCAGACCGCGCACCTGCCAATGCCGTAGAACAGGAGCGCCCCGCGCCTCTGATCCGCCGAGAGGGCGGAGAGATCGCCGGCGAGATAGCGGTCCCAGGGCGTGTCGCGGGATTGGAACGTGATCTCGATGTAATGGGCGAGCGCATTGCCGACATGGCTTGGGCGCACCTCGCCGGCCGCTTCAACCCCAAAGCTCTCGCGAAACAGCACCCGATAGCTCTCCGCTTCTTGACCACGTGCATCGCCCTCGAAGAGCCGCGATGCGACGCGGGCCAGCACCACCTCGGGAACCGGAGCGCTGCGGGACTCGGGAGCAAGAACGTTGGCGGCGCCGGGCTCGCCAAGCATCTCCGCCGGGATAACGATCGGCCGCACCGATTGCAGCGCCATGAGATTCTCGAACCCCACCGTCGACAAAGCTTCGGGCAGGACGAGGCCGCCCTGATCGGCGGCAGCCACGGCCTGAAGGCGGCCGTCCCAGAGCATCGTCGAAACGTCGTTGTGGTCGCGATTCCAGAGATCGGGCACATTGCGCGCAGGGACGTCGAGCAACCATTCCGGCGACACGTCGAGACGTCTCTCCAATGCAGCCCCGTCCGCAGTCGCGGAGGCCAGGACGTGGCAGGTGGCGCAGGTGCGATCCCCCTGCCCGCTCAGGAGCGGCTCGAAAAACAGCCGTTCGCCGAGCCGAAACTTCGCATCGCGCACATATTCCTTTAGCGGCAGCGGTGCGAGGTGGAAGAGCCGGGACGCGACGCGTAGCTGTGCATCTAGCCCTTCCGCATCTTTCCACTCGGCCCGCAGGTCCGGGTAGGACGGATCCGAGGTCGCAGAGATGTTGAGGGCCGCGAGCGCATGCCGCGAAACGCCCTCCGACAAAAGCCTTTCGGTGAGCGCGGTGTAACTCTTGCAGGGCAACTGGCCGATTTCGAGGGACAGATTCAATCGCATAACCTGTCCCGCGTCCAGCTGCTCGCGGACGTCTTCCGAAGCCGCCGCGGTGCGCAGGGCCTGGTCGCAGGCGGCGGCCAGGGCGCGGAGGTCATATTCGGCGCGGTGAAGCGCGATCCGCGGATGCAGATCCGCCAGGTAGAGCCAGACCGGCAGAGAGAAACCAAGGCCGATGACGGCGGTCCGGCTGAGAAGGTTGAGCACGGCGCGCGGGTGCACCCGCGTCACCGCGAGGGCTCCGCATCGAACTCCAGCGTTGCCAGGAAGGCGACGAGCTCCGCGATCTCCGCGTCGCTAAGCTCGACCGCGTAGCTCGGCTCCAGTGACCAGCGCGCGATCTTCTGGTAGACCTCGGCCCGATCAAGCGGGGAAAGTATGCTGGTATCGATCTCTGCCAAAGGATCGACATGGGCCCGGATGGCGCTGGCGAGAACCGGCTCGACCCCGGAATGGGAATAGGGCGCGGTCTTGGTGACATTGTAAAGCGGCGGCGTGCGGAAGGCGTAGCGGTCCTGAGGGTCTTGCGTGAAGTTGTAGCGGCCGTAGTCGATGCCGAACCCGTTAAAGCCGAACCCGAACTGCGCAAAGGGAATCGCGTGGAATTCGAGGTCCGAGAAAAAGGCGCCCGTATGGCAAGCGCTGCATTGCCCCCGCCCATAAAAGAGGAGACCGCCGGCCAGTTCCCGATCGGTCAGCGGCTCACCCTCGAAGACGAAGCGATGGAATTTCGTCTCCCGCAGCCGGAACTCGGAGCGGATGAAGGCGGCGAGGCCCTCGGCGATTTGTAGGTAGGTGAGCTCCCCGACCTCGAGTCCGGATGCCGCCGCCAGGGGCGCGGCGATCTCCGTCGTCTCCCGAATGCGGCGGGCAATATCCTGGTGCACCCGGGCCGCGGCGCCGACATCGCCCTGTCGGAGCCATTCGGTCGCATCGCTCTCCCCGATCATCTCACGGAATTCCACCGGCGGCAGATGGACGGACACGATCAGCGGATCGTCGGAAGGCGCCATGGTGCCAAACTGGCTTCGAACCGCACCCGAGCTGGCATCCACCCGTCCATCCCAGAAGAAGACGTCGAAGCCGACCCCGCCTCGTCCCCAGAGGGCGAGCGCATTGCGCGAGAGCACCCCAGCCGGACTCTTCATCCGCTCGATGCCTTTGCCGACACCGCCAGCCCCGTGGCCGAGCGGCAGACCATCTGCGGAGCCGAACTCGTCGAGGTGGCAGTTGCGGCAGGAGACATTGCGGGTGAGCGAGAGAAGCTCGCTCTCGAAGAGAAGCTGGCCGACCTCCGCCTTTTCCGGTTCAAACTCCGGCCAGGACTCTTCGACCGGACGCAGTCCGTTGTCGAGGGCGGCCTTGCGCAGGACGACCTCGCGCATGGTCTCGGCCATGGCCGGGGCGGCGCAGATCAGCGCGATTGCGAGGAAGAACCTAGTAACGGATTTCATGGATCTCGATCACATCCTGCAAGTCTGTCGCCTTGGCCTCGATGGCCCTCAGCGCCATGTAGCCAAGCGCTGTCTCGTCGAGCCCGATGAGCATCAGCCGCTTGCGAAGCAAATCGTAGTCCTGACAGTCGATCAGGGCGATTTCGCTCGCCTCGAGATCCCGCACGGTCTCGGCGGAGGGGTCAGCCTCCAGCTTCTGTTTGGCAAGGAGATGCGCGCGCATCGAACGGTCGCAACGATAGGTCGCCTCCTGGTAGGCTGGCTCGGCGACGAGGATCACCCCCCAGGTCCAGAGTGGCGGGATGATCTGGCCGATCACTACGCCACAGGCCAGGACCAGGGCATATCGGAGCCAGCTACTTCGCAACGATATTGAGCGCATCGAGGACCTCGGGGGTGATGGTGCCAGTGATCTTCAGGCTCCAGTCCTTCTGAAACTTGCTGAGCGCGGTCTTGGTGCCGGTGCCGACGATCCCGTCGATAGCCCCGGTGTAATAGCCATAGGTATAGAGTGCCGTCTGCACCCGCTTGACGATCTCGGTGAAGGCCGCGCTGTTGCCCGGCAGCGTCTTCGGAGCCTGGGGCGCGCGCGGCATGACGTAGGAGGGCGGGGTGCTGTTGCTCGAAGGCTTCGATGGGCGATAGGTGCCCCCGCCGCCCGAATACCCCCCGCTCGAGGAGGAACGATGGCTGCCGTGTGAACTATGCGAGCCGTGGCTAGAATGCGACCGATGCCCGGCCAGCGTGTAGGTGTGCTCGCCCCGGAGCAGCTGGAAGAGCGAAGTCGGTGGGTCGTCGTTGCGATCCGCCCGCGGCGGGGCAATGACGGCTTGCGCCCCCTGCGGCAGGTAGCCCGCGGCCGCGAGCGTGATGGCAAATTTCCCGATCTTCTTCACTGCGGCCGTATCTCCATGAATCCGTCCTCATCCCGGTACCATTCGAAGAAGCCGGCGCAGCTGTCGCGCAGGCTGCAGGTGCCGCAGGCCGGGAGGTACTTCTGCTTCCAGTCCGAAATCGATCGCACCGCGAGATCCCGATAGGCCGGCGGCACAGTACAGAGCGGGAAATTGTAGAGCGTGACGTCCTGGCGGCGCGCGCGCATCAGGTCGATGGCCAAACCGAGACTAGCGAAGTCGATGCTACTGTCGAAGAAGCATCGGGTCCAGTTCATCCGGCCGTAGCCGATGCGCTCCATCTGCATGATCGCCCAGGTCGCGGCGAAGGGCAGATGTCGCGTGATGAAGTCTGCGAGGCGCGGCAGACCAGGGGCGTTCTGTGCCAAGACCACGGTCCGCAGTTCGATCGCGGCGCCGGCCAGGCCCAGGAGCGCGAGGTTCGGGGACAGCTGTGCGAAGGCGCCCGTCTTGCAGACGATCTCGTCATGGGTCGCGGGGTCGTCGGAATAGATCGGGACGCCCCAGAGCAGCCGCGCCCGGTGCATCCGCAACCATGCCAAATCTCCGCGCTCGAAATGCTGGCCATTGGTCAGGATGTGGAAGCTGAGATCGCCGCGGGTGGCGAAAACCGCGTCGATGAAGGCAAAGAGGGCGTCCTTGTGCAGGAGCGGCTCACCGCCGGAAAGGCCGATCTGCGTGCCCGGCGGCGCCAACCTCGCCGCCGCAAGGAAATGGTCAAACATGTCCTCGTGGTGTTGCTTCGGTGGCTGGGAGCACATCAGACAGAGTTGGTCGCACTGCTCGGTGACGAGAAACGTGTTGTGCGGCGAGGCCGCCCGGATGAGACGATGGGCGATCTGGCGCCGCGGATCGATGAGCAGCACGTCGCCCGCGATCTCTGCGGGCGCCACATCCCGAAGCCGGAACGCGGCCTGACCGGTCCGGTAGTTCAGGCCCCCCGCCTCCTCCGACGAAAGCGTCGCATCCTCCGTGCATCGCGCGCCCCCTTCCGCGATGCGAGTCACGAAAGGCGCGAGGGCGCGGTCGCACTCCGATTTGAGACGAAGCTGGATCATGGTACGACGGGCCTCAGCCCCTCGGGAACACTCTCGAGTCCGAGCCAGCGCGACAGGGTGAATTCGACGGAAGGGTCGAAGCTGTAAAGGAGCTTCATCGCGAGATCAAAGACAGCGAGGTGGCGCTGGCAGAACCAGGTCTCATGGCGCGGCATATCGATCCGGCCACTGCGCGAGAGATCATCAATCGGATCGGTGCCGCAGAAGGGCTGATAAGGGCAGTGGATGCAGTCGGGATCGAAATTGTTGATGTGGCCCGGCGCCAGGAGGGCCAGCTTTTCCTGGTCCAGGCCATCGCTCACATTGCCGATGGAGAGGTCGACTTGGCGCACGCGCGCCAGCATGCGCGCCTCGTCGCTGGGATAGATCTGCCCGTCGAAATCGATGACGGCATTCGCGCCGGTTGGGACGTTGGGATTGCGCAGATCGGTATGGCTGTCCATCCCGGAGGCGAGGATACGCCGAAGGCAATGGGCGAGATAGAACTCCTCCATGACCCGGCCCGTCCGCGCGTTCCGCGCGATCAGCGCCTTGATGAAGTCTCGGTAGTAGTCGTTCCAAGCGGCCGAAGCCCGGGCCTTGGGATGACTCTTGCGGGCGAAACCCTGGTAGTTGACCGGGCGCAGGTAGAGCGAAGTGAAACCGAACGCCTCGTAGGCCGCGATCAGGCCCTCCGGATCAGGCGGCTCTTCCATGTCGATGGTCGGCAGGGCGGAGACCCGTCCGGGACCGATCAGGCCGATCACCTGCTCGAGGTTGCTGAGGAAGGCCTCCGTAAGCGCGCTATCTGCGGTCCGGTTCCGAGTATGGACCTGGTGCGGCCCGTCGAGCGAAGTGCTGATCAGCACGTCCTCGCTGTCGAGAAACGCGAGGATGTCCTCATCGAGAGTCTGCAGGTTGCTGCAGACCACGAAACGGACGCGGCGAAAGCGCCGGCGCGCGAAGGCGGCGACGGCCTCCAAGAGATCGAGCCTCAGGAACGGCTCCCCGCCCTGGAACTCGATCTGGATCTCCTCGACCGGCAGGCTGTCGAGAAAGCCCAGCACCTTTTGAAGCGTCTCCTCATTCCAGTCGAAGCCCTGCGCTGCGTGCGGCACGCGCGAGACCTGGCAATAGGAGCATTTGAGATCGCAGCGCAGCGTCGGGATCAGGATGAGATAGGCCGACCCGCCCCCGACATACTGGCGCCGCGACCAACGCGCCAGAAATCCGGTATGGGCGAGATCGCCCGCCCGCTCGAAGGCGTGGCCCTTCTCCCGCAGGAACCGTTCCTCCGAAGGCGTCAGCGCATCGCGCGCGTAGCGCTCGACGAACTCGTTTTCGGCCAGGAAATAGGCGCCAGAGTCATCCGCGAGGATCGCACGGTGATCGTCGAGATCGCGAAACCGGAGCGGCCAGACCTGCATCACCCTGCCAACATCGCATAGAGGCTCTGCCGCATGGACAAGGTCTGCCGGAAGATCTTCTCGCGATAGACTTGGTAGGTCACCTCACGTTCGAGCCCCGCGGGAACGGACCCGGACGCGCCGTGCACCGCGACGCCCAGCTCCGACACGGCAAAGTCCAGCTCTGGATAAAGGTATCCAAGGCGCAAAAGCGCCGCGGGAATGCAGGGATGAAATTCCGGATCGATGGAAATATCGAGAACGGGGCTCGGGGACATGTTGGCGGTCTCGGAATCTGCTGAAAAAATTGGCGTCCGATGCGGTACAGCCTTCATTGGTAGTGAAATCCGGCAAAATTCAAGCCCATGATGCTCGCGAATCGCATGTCGGGAGTAGTTCCCGAAGCGGGTGGCGCAAAGGCACCACCCTTCTTCCCGCGCTGATGATTGGCCCCCCGAAGCAGAACCATCCGCTGGGCCACGCAATCCTACCCCCAGATATCGGCGCAATTGCGTCGGAACGATTTCGAGGCGCGTTCAGGAACCCGGGTCTTGCCAAGCCTGTGTCGCGCCTGTCAACTGCGTGCGGAAATCAATTTTGCTGCGTCTGGCATGCTGCACCGCCGTCAGTCGGTCTTCCGCCCGCCTGACCCGATGCTATCGGCGCACGGTACGGCTGAGCCTCCGCTCCTTGATCGCCTGGATCATGAGAGTCTGAACCGCTTTCGTGAAGCGAGCGCTGAAGGCTCCCATCTTCGCGCCCGGCTCGAAGTAGTAGCTCTGTTCCGGCAGATCTATGTTTGCTTCGTCAACGATGATCCAAAGCGGAACATGCGCATCGAGGCCCGCGCGTCGTCTTTCGGTATCGGGCACGGGAATGGCGAACGGATTGTCCTGGGGCGGCTGCGAGGTGATCGGCACCATGAGCACCTCCAAATCGCCGGCCGAATTGCGCGTGACCAGGGCCATGGCCACGGGGGGCGCCTTGCGTCCCTCCGTTTCGCCGCGGGAGGCTTCCCGGCTCCAGAGGAAGGGATAGCGCCACACGTCCCCGATCGCGGGACTTGTGCCGTCAGTCATTGTCGATGCTGTCCCGAAGCTCGCCGATCAGCTTCTCCGCCTCGGCGTCGGTGAGTTCCGAGACGTGAAAGGATCGCCGGGTTTCGCCGCGATGG
>QFPW01000032.1 GCA_003241785.1 Rhodovulum sulfidophilum
GCGCGCGCTTGTCGCGCTGTTCCGCGACGAGAACCTGCGCCTGCGCCTGTTCCATGGCCGTGGCGGCTCGATCGGCCGGGGCGGGGGACCCACCCGCGAGGCGATCATCGCGCAGCCGACCGGCGCGGTCGCGGGACAGATCCGGCTGACCGAGCAGGGCGAGGTCATCTCCTCGCGCTACTCCCACGCGGAAATCGGCCACGCGCATCTCGAAACGCTGGTCGCGGCCACGCTCGAGGCGACGCTGATGCCCGGGAAGGAGGCGCCGATCGAGGATTATATCGGCATCATGGACGAGATGTCGGACCATGCCTTTCGGGCCTATCGCGGCCTCGTGTTCGAGACCGAGGGGTTCGAGGAGTTCTTCTGGTCGTCGACGGTCATCAGCGAGATCGCGGCGCTCAACATCGGCTCGCGCCCGGCCTCGCGCGCGAAGACCCGCGCGATCACCTCGCTCCGCGCCATCCCCTGGGTTTTCTCCTGGGCGCAGTGCCGGATCATGCTGCCGGCATGGTACGGTTTTGGCTCCGCCGTGGAGCAATGGTGCGCGGCGAACGGCGATCCCGAGGCCAGGCGCCTGGCCACGCTTTACGACGACTGGCCGTTCTTTCACGCGATGGTGTCGAAGATCGAGCTGATGATCGGCAAGAGCGATCTCGCCATGGCCGCGAACTACGCCGATCTCTGCCAGGATCGCGAGATCCGCGACCGCGTCTTCGGCCAGATCAGCCGCGAGTGGCACCTGACCGCGCGTGCGCTGCGGAGGATCACCGGCACGTCGCCGGAAGAACGCGCCCGGCGGGACGAAGCCAGGTCCGGACCGCGGCATCGCATGCCTTACCTCGACGCGCTGAACCATATCCAGGTCGAGCTTCTCAAGAAGATCCGGCTCGCCAGCCCGGATGAAATCTCGGAGAAGACCCTGCGCGGCATCCTGCTCTCGATCAACGGCGTCGCCTCCGCGCTGCGCAACACGGGGTGAGGCCGAAGCCGAGGGCGTTTACGACGCTGAGCGGCGGCGAAGCCGCCCGTTTGTATTGCGCTGGGGGCGCACAGGAACTGGATTCTCACCAGGGTAAGGCGGAAGACATTTGGTGTATTCCGGATAGGGCGCACGACGGCAGCCCATGTGGGCTTTATGGACGCGTGACCGCCTGACGAATCGCACCGAAGAGCGGGGTGCCATCCGCGGCGCGGCATTCCATCTCGACGCGGTCCCCATAGGACATGAACGGCGTCTTCGCGCCGCCGTCGTCCAGCAGTTCGATGCCGCGGCGCTCTGCGATGCAAGCGGAGCCGATTTGTCGAAAGCTCGCGTTCGAGACGGTTCCGGAGCCGATGACCGTACCGGGAACGAGGTCACGGGAATAGGCGGCGTGCGCTACGAGTTCATCGAAGCCGAAAGCCATGTGGTAGCCGTGGCGCTCATCAGGCCGGTCAGCGCCGCCGGAACGAGGAAGTCGCCGAAGAGGCCGCGGTAGCCAGTGGCGCCGATCTCGCGGGGCCGGCTCGTGTGACGCCTCGGGCAGTTCGACCCCGGTGGCGTCGGCGATCTCCCGCGCCTCTTCGATGCGGCCGCGGGAGACCAGCCACGCCACCGACTCGGGCATCTTCCAGATGGCGAGCGGCAAAAGGGTGACGAGGGGAAGCGCGCCGATCAGGAACATGCCGCGCCAACCGACGTGGCCGAGGAGGAGGATGGCCAGCGCCGCGGCGGCGAGGCTGCCAAGCGGCACGCCCGAATAGGTGATGGCGTTGCAGCGGTTTTTCTTCCCCTTCGGCGCGTACTCGGACACGAGCGCCGGGGTGGTTGTCAGAAGCACGCCCACGCCGAGACCGGTGAGGAAGCGGAACAGGCCGAAGGTCGAGGCGGTGTTCGTGACGGCGGTCGCGGCCATCGCCAGCGAGAACCAAGCATAGGCGCCGAGCATCATTTTCCGCCGTCCGAGGAAGTCGCCGATGCTAACGGCGACGAGCGCGCCGACGAGGACGCCGAGAGGCGCGTAACTTCCGAGCGCGCCGGCGAGGGCGGGGTCGACCGGGCCAATCTGCGTAGGATCGCGCAGGAAGGTCGACACCACGGTTCCGTACACGACGAGGTCGTAGCCGTCGAACATCAGGCCGACCGTCGCGAGGCCGATGATCCATGAAAGGGTTCGGAAGCGCTTGGCCTCCCGCGCGGGGGTGGGCATGGGGGTTCCTCCGGGTTTTCTGGAAGTGGGTGAGCCGGGAGGAGCGTTCCCGGCGGCACCGCTCCATGTGATTCTATTACGACGTATACGCATGATTAGCATACGAGTCAATTAATGATAAGCATGCTTGCTATTTGCCGACGAATCGGGCAAGCTCCGGGGCAAGCTAGGAGTTCCCGCATGGTCGACCTTTATGAGATGCCCGGACACCTCGTCCGGCGCCTTCACCAGATCTCGACAGCGCTCTTCGGCACGCGGATGGCGGAGGCGGGGATCGACCTGACTTCAGTGCAATTCGCGGCCCTGGTAGCAGTGCGAGAGAGCCCCGGGATCGACCAGGCGACGCTCGCCGGGCTGATCGCCTACGACCGGGTGACGATCGGGGGTGTCGTCGATCGACTCCTCGCTAAGGGCCTCGTCACCCGCGAGGTCAGCCCGCGCGACCGCCGTGCTCGGGTGCTGGAACTGAGCGACGCCGGGCAGGCGCTGCTCGAAAGAGCGATGCCGGTCGCGGTGGCGGTTCAAGGCGATATCCTGGAAGGCCTGCCTGTCGGGGAGCGCGACGGCTTCGTCGCCTTGCTCCGAAAGGCGACCGAGGCCGGCAACGACCACAGCAGGGCGCCGCTCGTGCCCCTGGCCCGGGCCGAGCCCGCCGAATAGCCTGGCCGCCGCCGGCCCGCTCTGCGAGGACCGGCATCATACCGACGTCCACAGACTGCGCGCGGTGACCGCTCCGGTCGCGGCCCGGAGTCACGCGTGCCCATAAGCCGGAGGAAATCAAGCATGCAGTTCCATCTCGACGGCTTCCGCGCCGGAGACCCTTCGCATTTCGACGCCCACGCCGCGCCCGAGGTCATCGACGTCCTCATCGTCGGCTGCGGTCCGGCGGGCCTTACCCTCGCGGCGCAACTCGCCGCGTTCCCGATAATCAGGACCCGGATCGTCGAGCAGAAGCCTGGGCCATTGGTGCTCGGCCAGGCCGACGGCATCGCCTGCCGCTCGATGGAAATGTTCAACGCCTTCGGCTTCGCCGAACGCATTCTCAGGGAAGCCTACTGGGTCAACGAGACCACCTTTTGGAAGCCGGGCGACGGCGCCGATCGGAAGATCGTCCGCCACGGCCGCGTCCCCGATACCGAGGAGGGACTGTCCGAGTTTCCCCACGTCATTCTCAACCAGGCGCGCGTCCACGACTTCTACTTGGAAAAAATGCGCAACGCCCCGAGCCGGCTCGAGCCCGACTACGGGCTCCGCCTCGTCGACCTGACCGTCCCAGTCGACCCGTCCGAGCCCGTCACCGTCCGGCTGCGGCCGATCGACGCCGACGACGACGCCCGCGACGAGATTGTCCGGGCACGCTACGTCGTTGGCTGCGACGGCGCCCGCTCCCGCGTCCGCCGCGCCATCGGCCGCGAGCTCAAGGGCGACGCGGCCAACCAGGCCTGGGGCGTAATGGACGTCCTCGCTTACACCGATTTTCCCGACATTCGCCTGAAGTGCGCCATCCACTCGGCGAACGACGGCAATATCCTGATCATCCCGCGCGAAGGCGGCTATCTCGTCCGCCTTTATATTGAGCTCGACAAGCTCGGCACCGACGAGCGCGTCGCCTCGAAGAACATCACGAAGGACCAATTGATCGCCGCCGCGCAGCGTATCCTCCATCCCTACGTCCTCGACGTGAAGCAGGTCGCCTGGTGGTCGGTCTACGAGATCGGCCAGCGCCTGACCGACAAATTCGACGACGTGCCCGCTGGCGAGGAGGCAAGCCGCCCACCGCGCGTATTCATCGCCGGTGACGCCTGCCACACCCACAGCCCGAAGGCGGGCCAGGGGATGAACGTCTCGATGCAGGACACGTTCAATCTCGGCTGGAAGTTGGCCGCCGTGCTCTGCGGGCTCGCCGACCCGATCCTCCTGCACACCTACTCCGCCGAGCGGCAGGGCATAGCCAGGGACTTGATCGACTTCGACGGCAAGTTCGCCAAGATGTTCAGCGCCAAGCCGAAGACCTCGCCCGACGACCCCGAGGGCGTCGATCCGGCGGAGTTTCAACGCTATTTCATCCAGCAAGGCCACTTCACCGCCGGCACCGCCACCCGCTACGCCCCCTCGGCGTTGACCGGCGACGGTGCCCACCAACATCTCGCGACGGGTTTCACCGTGGGAACGCGCTTCCACTCGGCGCCAGTGATCCGCGTCGCGGACGCGAAGCCGATGCATATCGGCCATGTCGCCGAGGCAGATGGGCGGTGGCGGCTCTATCTCTTCGCGGGAGCGGACGGGCTCTGCCCGGGGTCGCACTTCGCGCGGCTCTGCGACTGGCTGGAGCGGGACGCGACCTCGCCGATCCGCCGTCACACATACGAGCACGAAAACCCCGACTCGTTCCTCGATGTCCGAGTGATCCTACGCCAACCGCACCAAACGGTGTCCATGGATGAGCTACCTAACCTCCTCTGGCCGCGGAAGGGCCGCTACGGTTTGCGCGATTACGAGAAGGCCTTCTGCGTGGACCCGTCGCGTGACATCTTCGAGGCCCGAGGCATCAATGGAGAAAGCGGGTGCATGGTGGTGGTCCGCCCCGACCAGTACATCGCGGATGTCCTTCCTCTCGACGCCCACGAGGAGTTGGCCAGCTATTTCGACAGGCTTCTTCGCCGTTGAGTTCGGCTGGCCTACCGGTGTCGGATCATTGCTTGGAGCTGGTTGAGGGGGCGGATGGCTTTCGTCGACGACCGCGGCGGCCTTCGGGAGCCGGCCTCGGTGGGCCAGCGACGCACCGCCAATTCGGCGCAGCTGCTTGCGCCGCCGCCGGACCTGCCCTCCCGCGGCCGTCGCTGGCCTCCGCGCCTTAACGGGCTCCCTTCAAAATGGGATGGGCCTTGTTCGGCGATCAGATGCCTCAGAAACCGTTCGATGTAGGAAATAGTCGATAGGGATCGCGCGGGGCTGGCGGGTACCGCGCTCCCCCTCATTACAGGGAGCGTCCTTCTGGTACCTTTCCCGACACCTTCGGTTAGGTGCCCTTCGAAAAGCTGCGCCGGTGCGGATCCTTCTCCGGCCAGGAACGCGGGCCTTGAGCGCCACCTTCACGTCGTGGAACGCCTCGACGACCAGGTTGCGCGGGGCGCCGATGAGCCGGCGCGGCGCCATCTGCTGGCTGGGCGTGTTCACCATCTCCGCCGCGACGAGCCGCTTGTCGCAATGGAGTAGCGTCATCCGGCGTGCCAACGGGCCGCAGCACGCCCTTGAGAGCATCGGCGCCGGTGCCGGCGATCTGCAGCTGTAGCTTGCCCCGATCGCTCCAGAACCAAGACCCGAGAGCGTAGGGCGTGGCGTTTCCCCTTGCCAGATGTTTCGGCGAGCTGTGTCTTCGTAAGCCGCTCCTCCGCCGCGATCGACCCGCGATCAGATCGCGCAGCTCCATCAATGCCGGCGGATCTGCGCCCGCGCGAGCCCCGCGCCGGGAGATCGGCCCGTGCGGCGCGGCGGTTTCCCACGCCTGATCCTCAAGCCTCCACCTGTACGGCTGATGCGGTGGCTGACGGCATGGCGACCGCCAGGGGCACCGCCAAGTGAGTTGCTTCGACTATGATGTCGCGCTCATCGCCACTCTAATCAGAGCCTAAGCAGGTTCCGACCTCCTCAAAGAATCCCTAGCAAAAAGTATGGAGTAGACGATTTCGCTAGACAAATGCCTAGCGATCTGACAGCCGTCAATAGATGGGAGTCTATCCAGCGGCGGAGCGCGATGCTCAGCAACAAGCTGGCCCCACGGAGGAGGAAGATAAAAGCCATGCCACGTTAGCATTTGCGGCATGCGCGGATCGGCGTCAAAGCCGCCGTGGGATCCCGTCCAACCAAGAACATTACGCAATACGCCCTTCCCCGAAGTTCCGGGGCAGCGGCTTTCGATGAGCCTTTGGCAAGGAGGCCATCGACCTACGCGGTCCTCAAGAGCCGTCATCCAACAGCGAGGTAACGATGTGATTCTACTTAGCAAAGGGCTCCTTTCGGTCGCCTTGGCCTCCCTTCTTGTTGCAGGCCCCGCCCTGGCGACAGAGGGGATCGCGCCAGCCGGACCGATCGGCGGCACCGATCTTAACCAGGCGTTGCTGCCGCCACCGGGAATTTACCCCGGTCTGGTGGGCGGCGGCATCAACCTTCGCGACTACCACCTCGGCGGCGGCGCCGATCTGCCCGCCTCGGGCAATGTCGGCTTCGGCGCGCTTGGTGCGCTCGTCGTTTATCCGAAGATGGTGCTCGGCGGCCAAGTGGGATCGTCGATCGGCGTCGGGTACCAGCGGGTCTGCTTCGGGGTGGAGCCGGCGCCCGAGTCCTGCTCCGAAGGCGCCATGGACACCTATACGGACCTGTTCCTCTGGAGCAGGTTCTCGCCGAGCGAGGCCTTCTCGACCCAGCCCAAGACCGGGATCCCGATCCCCTATGGCACGGCCTTCATGGCGGGCGTAGGCGTCACCTGGCCGACCGGCGAATACAGCGCCACCTCGCCGGTCAATGTCGGCTCGAATTTCTACACGATCTCGCCCAGCGTCGCGATCACCTATACCGCGCCCTCGTTCTTCACGGCGGCGCCGGGCCACGCCACGCAGCTGAGCGCGCGGCTGTTCTACAATTACTACACCGAGAACAGCGACACGAACTACGACACCGGCGATACGGTCTCGATCGATTTCAGCGCCTCCGAGATCGCCGGCCCCTGGCAATTCGGCGTGACCGGGACCGGCTGGGTGCAGATCTCGGACGATACCGTGGATGGCGTGAGCAACGGTGTTCGCGCCAGCGCGCTGAATGTGGGGCCGATCGCGCAATACGGCTTCCAGCTCGGCGGCAGCCCGGCGTTCATCAAGGCGAAATACCTGTGGATGGTCGGGGGCGAATACATTCCCCAGTCCGATGGCCTCACGGTGAGCATGGGTATCTCGTTCTGACCGAAGGTCGCCACCGATTCCCGAACCGGCGCCACTTCGAAGAGCGGCGCCGGAACTTCCGCCTCCCACGAAAGAAATGAATCCAGATCGCGATGGAACACGATTCGGGGTCGCTTTTCCGAGCCAAAGACGCTATCAAGAATAGAATTGGAATCAGATTCCGATAAACGGAATCAAATCGCTGCGACATATACGTCGCGCAGAAGCCAAGGGAGGGCGACAAGAATGAGCGGAAGGCGGTGGATATGCGCGTCGGCGATATGGGCCGCCGTGGCGTCGGGTGTGCTCAGCATGACCTCGGCGGCGCTGGCCGAGACCCGGATCCGGCTCGCCACGGCGCTCCCGACCGACAGCGCGATCATGAAGGCGGTCTACCAGCCCTGGATTGACGCGCTGAACGAGAAGGCCAAGGGCATCTTCCGGATCGAGGCTTTCCCGCCGCCCTTCGCCACCGGCCCAAATGTCTGGGACCGTACCCGGCAGGGCGTGGCCGACATGGGCCTGATCGTCATTCCCGCGACCGGCCTGCCGTTCAGCGGCACCATGGTCGCCACCGTGCCTGACACCGGTTCCGACATCCGTGCGGCCTCCGCGGCGCTCTGGACCCTCTATGAGGAGGGGTTGCTGCCCGGCGAATACGACGACGTGCATCTGATGAGCCTGACCGCGGTGCCGCCGCTGGTCTTCATCTCCACGCGCGAGGTCACGAGCATGGATGAGCTCAAGGGGATGCGGGTCCGCGTCAACGACAAAAACGGCGCGGCGGCGATGGAGGCGCTCGGCGCGGCGCCGGTGGCGATGCCCTTCTCCGAGGCTTATCAGGGCTTCGCTCGCGGCGTGGTCGAGGGCGGGGTCGCGAACGGCGTCACCATCGTCAGCTTCCATTTCGGCGATGTCGCCAAGTACCAGGTCCGCAACGTCGAATTAGGCATGCCGCCCTCCGCCATCGTGATGAACAAGCGCTTCTACGACGGGCTGAGCGACGAGGCCAAGGCGATCATCGACCAGGCCTCCGGCATGGCGGGCTCGCTCGACATCGCCGAGCGCCAGCATCAGCTCGATCTGCAGAACCTCGCCGAGCTCGAGAAGCGGTCCGACTATACCATCGTCAATCTCGAGCCCGCCGAGCGGGACCGCTGGCGCGCCGCGATCTCCACGGTCGAGGATGCCTGGGCGGAGTCGACCCCGAACGGCCGTGCCGTCCTCGACCGCTACCTCTCCGCCTACGCGGAAGCCGCGGCGAAGCTTCAATGAGCCCCGAGACCGGACCGATCCACCGTCCCCACGATCCGAGATGAGGCGCACCGACATGACGCAGATCGACGACTCCACTCTGACGCCAGTGCTCTCCGTTCCGGACGGCCACCCGGTTCTCGCCCGCGCCGAGGAACGCGTCCGGGCGCTTACCCGAGCTGTCGCCACCGCCGGCGCGGGGGTGATGCTCGCCATCGCCCTCCTGATGGCGGTCGACGTCTCGATTCTTCGCGCGGTCCTCGGCGCGCCGTTGCCGGCCTCGAACGAGATCTACCAGATCGGCTTCGCGATCGGCATCGCCGCCACGCTGGCCGGCGGCCTGTCAGAACGCTCGACGTTGCAGGTCGACATGCTTGGCGCCCTCGTCTCGGCCCGGACTCGACTGTTCCTGCAGACGGTCGGGGCCTTCGTCTACCTGTTCGCGCTGGCCGGGCTGGTCTGGGGCGTGGCGCTCTATGCCGTGGACGCGCGCGAGAGCCAGGCGCTCACCACGATCCTGCGTCTGCCGACCTGGCCGATGCTTCTCGCCGTGACGCTCCTGATGGCGCTGACCCTGCCGGCGCAGCTGATGGTCGCCCTGACCGATGCGACCCGGCTCGGCGGCCGGGGCGGCCTGCTCGCCGGTCTCGCCGGCCTCGCCGTCGTGGCGGGAGGCGCCGCGACGGTGCTGGCCTTCCAGCCGGTGATCCAGGAGCAGCCGCTCATCTTCGCGGCCATCGCCTTCGGGGTGATCTGGCTCGCGATCCTGCTCCTGATCCCGGTCGCGGCGGCGCTGCTGACGGTCGCGGGCCTCGGCATCGTCGGAATGTACGGGGTCGGGACCGCTACCGAGATCGCGGCCTCCGAGATGATCTCGCTGCTGACGAGCAGCGACCTCGCGATCATCCCGCTCTTCCTGATGATGGGGGGCTTCGCCGTCATGGGCGGCATGTCGGCCGACATCTTCCGGCTGGCGCAGGCGGTCTTCGCGCCGATCCGGGGCGGCCTCGCCATGGCGACGATCGGCGGCTGCGCCGGATTCGGGGCGCTGACCGGCTCCTCGGTCGCGACGGTCGCCACCATCGGCGGCGCATCCTATCCCGAGATGCAGGCGCGCGGCTATTCCCGCCGGCTCGCCACCGGCAGCATCGCGGCGGGCGGCACGCTCGGCCAGCTCATCCCGCCCTCGACCGCGGTCGTCGTCTACGCGCTGCTCGTCGAACAGTCGATCGGGGTGCTCTACATCGCGATCCTCGTGCCCGCCTTCCTGACGGTGGCGTTCTACATCCTGGCGATCGCGGTGACCGTGCGGCTCAACCCCGACGCGGCGCCGGCGCCGGAACCCTGGCGGCCGGGCGACATCCTCGAGGCGCTCCGCCATTGCGGGCCCGTCTTCTTGGTCTTCGCCTTGGTGATCGGTGGCATCTTCCTCGGGATCTTCACCGCCACCGAGGCAGCCGGGGTGGGCGCGATCCTGGCCTTCCTGACCGCGCTCTGGCGCCGGGCGCTGACCGGCGGACGGCTGTGGCGCGTCGCCTCCGAGACGGTGCAGTCGACCTCGATGCTGTATTTCGTCATCGCCGCGGCGATGGTGCTGACCTTCTTCATGTCCACCACCGGGGCAGCCACCGCCGTCACGGACGCGATCCTTTCGCTCGAGCTGCCGCCGCTCGCCGTCGTCTTCCTGCTCGCCCTAGCCTTCATCCTGCTCGGCAGCGTCATGGACAGCATGACGATCATGATGATCACCGCCTCCACCTTGAGCGGGGTAATCGCCAGCATGGGCTACGACCTCGTCTGGTGGGGCGTGGTGATGGTGATGCTGGTCGAGCTCGGCGTCATCACCCCCCCGTTCGGGATCAACCTCTTCGTGATGAAGGGAGTCGCGCCCGACGCCCGCCTGACGGACGTCTATCGCGGCGTCATGCCCTTCGTCTGGGCGGACCTGATCAAGCTGGTCCTGCTGATCCTCGTCCCCGCCATCGTGCTCTGGCTGCCCTCGCTCGGCTGAAGCCCCGACCCTCGGAGATCTCCCATGCCTGACGCTCTGACGACCCCCGCCCCCGCTCCCTCGTCCCTCGCGAGCCTCCCTCTCGACGGCCGTTCGGCGGTGGTGACGGGTGCCGCGAGCGGCCTCGGTCTCGCCTATGTCGAGGCGCTGTGCGAGGCCGGCGCACGGGTCACCCTGACCGACCTCGAAGAAGCGCGCCTGCGCGAGCAGGCCGAGCGGCTGCGCGGCCTCGGCTACGATGTCCAGGCCGAGGCGGCGGACGTGACCGACGCGGCCCGCGCCGACGCGATCATGGCCGGCGTCGCCGCCCGGCACGGCGGCGTGGACATCTTCTTCGCGAACGCGGGGATCGATCCTGGCCCTGGCTATGCCGCGCTCGACGCCGAGGGGCGTCGCTCGGACGCGAATCGGCTGGAGAACTACGACTTCGCCCGCTGGGGCCGGGTGGTCGACATCAGCCTGAACGCGGTCTTCCTCGGTCTCCGCGCCGCCGCACGCCAAATGCGGCCGCGCGGCAGGGGCAGCATCGTGGTCACCACCTCGATCTCCGCGCTGCGGCCGGCGCCCGGGCTCGGGGCGGCCTACGCGGCGGCGAAGGCCGGCGCGGCCCAGCTTGTCCGCGCCGCGGCGATCGAACTCGCGCCCGACGGGGTGCGGGTCAATGCCATCGCGCCGGGGCCCTTCATCACCAACATCGGCGACGGCTTCATAAACGACCCGGAGGTGCAGCGGCGCTTCGCGCAGGGCGTGCCCATGGGCCGGATGGCCCGGCCGGAGGAGATCAAGCCGCTCGCGCTCTACCTGGCCTCCGACGCCTCGGCCTTCGTGACCGGACAGCAGATCGCCATCGACGGCGGCATGTCGCTGCTCGCCGCGCGCTTTTAGTCAAGATCTGGAGGAAACGACAAGTGCTCGCCAACGCCATCCCCGTCACCGCCATCGATCCCTTCGACCCGGCCGTGCTCGCCGACAGCATTCGCGTCATGGGCGAACTGCGCGAGCAGGCCCCATGGGTCTATCTCGAGAAATACGGCGTCTATGCGACCGGCCGCCACGAGCCCGGCGCCAAGATGTTGCGTGACTGGAAATCCTTCACCTCCACCGTGAAGGCCTGGGGGCCGCGGGAGCATATCCCGTCGATCCTGGTCGCCGAGGATCCGCCCGATCACACCCGGCACCGCAACGCACTGATGAAGTTCTTCTCGAACGTGGCGCTCAAGCGGTATCAAGACACCTTCGAAGCCTATGCGGAGACCTTCGCCGACGAGCTGGTCGCCAAGGGCGAGATAGACGGGACGGAAGACATAGGCGCGGGCTTCGTGCTGCGCGCGTTTCCGGACATTCTCGGCATGCAGAGTCTCGATCGCGGCAAGCTGCTGGAATTCGGCGACCTCATGTTCAATTCGGTCGCGCCCGGGAGCAAGATCTATCTCGAGAGCAAGGATAAGACGGAACACCTGTGGGGTTGGTTCCAGGCTCAGTTCCATCGCGAGAATCTGGAGCCCGGCAAGCTCGCCGACGAGATTTACCAGCTGGGCGACAATGGCGAGGTCGACGAACCGACCGCCGGCCAGCTGGTGCGGACGGTTTTCTCAGCGGGGTTCGACACGACCGTGCTCGCCATCGGTACGGGAGTGAAGCTTCTGTCGGAAAACCCCGAAGAATGGGAGAAGCTTCGCGCTGATCCGAGCCTCCTCAAGAGCGCCTTCGAGGAGACGATCCGCTACGACGCGCCCTCGCGTGTTCTCGGCCGCGGCGTCACCCGCGACATCGAGTTCGAAGGCCTGACCCTGAAAGACGGCGACAAGGTCGCCTGCTTTCTCAACGCGGCGGGACACGATCCGCGCAAGTGGGAAGCCCCCGACGCGTTCATCGTCGGCCGCCCGGGCGCGTCCGGGCACCTCTCCTTCGGCTACGGCATCCACTCCTGCCTCGGTCAGGCACTGGCGCGGCTCGAATACCAGGCGATCATCGGCGCGCTGGCGCGCCGGGTGAAGCGCATTGAGCCGACGGGGCCGGCGGTGCGCAAGATCAACAACCAGGCATGCGGCTGGGCGAAGGTGCCGGTCCGCCTGATCCCGGCGTGAACCGGGCTGCGGACGGCCGCGCCTGAATGAAAGGTGGAAGAATGGTGAAGGTGATATTCGAGACCGCGGCCGGAGAGCGGCGCACCGTCGAAGCGGACGTCGGCGACAGCGTAATGATGACGGCGCTCGGCAACGATATCGACGGCATCGTCGGGGAATGTGGCGGGTCGATGATGTGCGCGACCTGCCACTGCTACGTGGATGACGCCTGGCAGGAGGTGGTCGGCCCGCGCAACGAGGGCGAGGACGAGATGCTCGAGGGCGCGGCCGCCGAGGTCCGGCCGAGCTCCCGGCTCGGCTGCCAGGTCATCCTGACCGCGGCGATGGACGGGCTCGTCGTACATCTGCCTGAGACGCAGGTCTGACCATGGCGGGGGTGGTCATCGTGGGCGCCGGGCAAGGAGGTTTCCAGGCCGCGGCGAGTCTACGGCAGGAGGGCTGGACCGGAGAGATCACGCTGATCGGCGCCGAGCCCGGCCTGCCCTATCAGCGGCCGCCCTTGTCCAAGACCTATCTCAAGGCAGGTGACGCGGAGGCGCTGAACCTCCGGCCCGCGACCTTCTTCGAGCGGAACGCGATCACGCTCCTGTCCGGCGTGACCGTCGAGGCGATCGACCGCGTGGCGCGGACGGTCCGGGCCGGAGGCCGCGGCTTCGCCTATGATCACCTGATCCTTGCCACGGGCACGCGCAACCTGCGGCCGCCGGTACCGGGGCTGGAGCGCGGCCTCGACCTGCGCACGCTGGCCGACGCGGAACGGCTTCGCGCCGCGCTCGACCGTCCGCGGCGCTGCGCCGTCGTCGGGGGCGGGTTCATCGGGCTCGAATTCGCCGCGGCGGCGCGGACGCTCGGCCATGAGGTGACGGTGGCCGAGGCGGCGCCGCGGCTGATGGCCCGCGCGGTCTCGCCCGAGATGTCGGCGCGCTTCCTCGCGATGCATGTCGAGCGGGGCGTCGGGATCCATCTCGGTGCGACGGTCAGCGCGGCATCCGAAGAGGGCCTACGCCTCGCGGACGGGACGGTGATCCCGGCCGATCTCGTGCTGGTCGCGGCGGGTGTCGCGCCGAACGTCGAACTCGCGGCGGACGCCGGGCTCGCGGTGGCGAACGGGGTCGTGGTCGATGCGGGGCTCCTCACCGCGGATCCGGCGATCTCTGCCCTTGGCGACTGCGCCTGCTTTCCCGATTCGCGCGACGGCCGGCTGATCCGGCTTGAGTCGGTGCAGGCGGCGACCGACCACGCGCGGCTTATCGCACGGCGACTGACCGGACGGCCCGGACGCTATGACGCGCTGCCGTGGTTCTGGTCGGATCAGGGCGACTGGAAGCTGCAGATCGCGGGCCTCGCTACGCCGGCGGACGACAGCCTCGTCGCGCCCAACGGCTCCGTCCTGCGGACCCGGGCGGGCCGGGTGGTCGCGGTCGAGACGGTGAACGACGCCCGCACTCACATGAAATCCCGGCGACTGCTGGCCGGACCCGAAGCGCCGGACGTGGACACCATGCTCGCCGCGCTGGCGGGCGAGCCGGTGCCGAGCTGACCGAGACCGGCCCCAGGAATCAATCCGAACGAACGGAAGCGCGACATGACCACCCCCGAGACACTGGCGGAAGTGCTGAAGACCCCGCTGCGGCTCAACGCCCGCGAAGGCGACCGGATCCTCGTAATTACCGACACCGCTATCGAGGAACCGGTCTGGCGGGGTCTCCAGGCCGCCGCCCGCGCGCTCGGAATGCGGCCCACCGTCGCGATCATGGAGCCGAGGGCCGCCCATGCGATGGACCCCGACCCCTCGATCGTCAGCGCGGCGCTCGATCCGTCGAACGGTCTGGTCGTCTACCTGACGAGCACGGCGCTCGCCCATGCGCCGATGAACGACCGGATGCTCGAGACCGGCCGCCGCTTCGTGCTGATGGAGGAGCTGACCGCGGCGATGCTCGACCCCGAGGGTCCGGCGGGCGCCGACTACCACGCGATCGACGCGCTCGGACAGAAGATCGCCAGGATCTTCACCGAAGGGTCCGAGGTCCGCGTGACCTGCCCGAACGGCACGGATCTCGTCGCGCGCATCGACGGGCGGCCGGGCCGGTCGATCTCCGGCCTGCCCATCGTCATGCACGAGAGCGGCGGCGGCGGCTGCGCCTTTCCCGATGGAGAGGCGCATGTCTGTCCGGTCGAGGGCACCGGGCAGGGCCGGATTGTCTTCGACCTGACCGCCCACAATGTCGGACGGATCGAGACGCCGATCACCGTCACCGTCAAGGATGGCATGGCGACCGAGATCGCGGGCGCGCGCGAGGCCGAGATCTGGCGCGAGGTGTTCCGCAAGCACGGAGACCCGGCAAGCTTCAACTGCCCGGCAGAGGTCTCGATCGGCCTCAATCCCCGGGTACGCCCGATGGGATCGATGCGCACCGACAAGAAGATGTACGGCACCTCGCATATCGGCCTCGGCGACACGATCGCGCTCGGCGGCACGTGCAAGGCGGCGCTGCGCATCGAGGGCGTGATCGCCACCCCCCGCATCAGCGTCGATGGACGCGAAATCACCCGCGACGGTCGCATCCTGATCGACTGACGCCAGACATTCTGGAGACAGCCATGCCCAAGCAGTTCAACCATTTCATCGACGGCGCCTTCGTCGCGCCCGAGGGCGGCGCTTACCTGCGCGAGTATCGCCCGGCGACAGGGGAAGAGGGCGACGAGATCGCCCGCGGCAACGCGGGCGACGTCGACCGCGCCGCGACCTCGGCCCACGCGGCAATCGCCGGCTGGAAGGCGCTGAAGCCGATCGAGCGCGGGCGGATCCTGCTCGCCATCGCCCGTGACATCCGGGCGAATTCCTCGGCCTTCGCCAAGCAGGAAAGCGAGGAGACAGGCAAGCCGCTCAAGGTCGCGGCGATCGAGGTCGACCTCTGCGCCCAGTATTTCGAATACTACGGCGGCCTCGCCACCGCGGTGCATGGCGAGCAGATCGACCTCGGCCCGAACTATCACTGCTACACGACGCGGGAGCCCTTCGGGGTGATCGGCGTGATCCTGCCGTGGAACGCGCCGATGAACCAGGCGGGGCGCGCCATCGCGCCGGCGCTCGCCGTCGGCAACACCGTGGTGGCCAAGCCGTCGGAATTCACCTCGATCACGCTCTTGCAGCTCGCCGAGCGCGCGGTCGAGGCCTGCGGCCTGTCGAAGGGCGTTCTGAACGTCGTGACCGGCAACGGCAAGGAGACGGGCGAGCCGCTTGTCACGCATCCGCTGATCCGCAAGGTGGCCTTCACCGGCTCCGTCCGGGCGGGGCGCGAGATCGGCAAGCTGGCGGCCGACCGCATCCTGCCGCTGACGCTGGAACTCGGCGGCAAGTCGCCCAACATCGTCTTCCCCGACGCCGATCTCGACAAGGCGGTCCAGGGCAGCCTGATGGCCTTCACGATCAACACCGGCCAGGTCTGCCTCGCCGGCACCCGGGCGCTGGTCCATGCCTCGATCATGGACGAGTTCGCCGAGCGGCTCGCCGCCGCGACCCGCAAGGTACCCGTGAGCGATGGCGTCGAGTTCGGCCTCGGACCGGTGACGACGCGTGCCCAGTACGAGCAGGTCGGCCGCTATTACGAGCTCGCCGAAGCGGAGGGCGCGACGGCGATCGTTGGCGGCGCGATGCCCGAGAGCGACGGTGGCTGGTATGTCGCGCCGACGATCTACAAGGGCGTCAGCAACGACATGCGGTTGGCGCGCGAGGAGATTTTCGGGCCCGTGCTGGTGCTCATCCCGTTCGAGACCGAGGACGAGGCGGTCGCCATCGCCAACGACACCGACTATGGGCTCGCCGCCGGTCTCTGGACCCGCGACCTTTCCCGCGCGCTCCGGGTTTCCGCCCGGATCGAGGCCGGGCAGGTCTATGTGAACGAATACCCCTCTGGCGGCGTGGAGACGCCGTTCGGCGGCTTCAAGAAGAGCGGCTACGGCCGCGAGAAGGGGCTCGAGGCGCTGCATCACTACACGCAGAGCAAGACCACGATCGTCAGGCTCTGACCCATGGAACGCTTCGACTATGTCATCGTCGGTGCCGGTTCGGCGGGCTGCGTGCTCGCTAACCGCCTGTCGCGCGATCCCTCCGTCCGGGTGCTGCTGCTCGAGGCCGGCACGCGGACGAGCGGCCTCTGGGCGCGGATGCCGGCCGGGATCTCCCGGCTGGCGCTGCCCAATCCGAACAACTGGGCCTACATGTCGGAGCCTGAGCCGACCATGAACGGGCGGCGGATCTACGTGCCGCGCGGCAAGGGGCTCGGTGGGTCGAGCGCCATCAACGGCATGGCCTATCTGCGCGGCAATCGCTCGGACTACGAGCGTTGGCGGCAGATGGGCAATCCCGGCTGGGGCTGGGACGACGTGCTGCCACATTTCATGTCGATCGAGACCCGCGAGGGTGGTGATCCCGCCTATCGCGGCCGCTCGGGCGAGCTTCACGTCACCGATCCGCGGGTCCGCTACGAATCTTCGGCCGCTTTCGTCGAGGCCTGCGTGCAGAGTGGAGTCCCGCGCGCCCGCGACATTAACGCACCGGAGGGCGAAGGCGCCTCATTCCTGCAATTCTCGATCCGCGACGGCGAGCGGCACTCGACCGCCACGGCCTTCCTCGACCCGGTACGGGGGCGACCGAACCTGAAGGTCGAGACCGAGGCGCTGGCCGAGAGGGTGCTGATCCGCGAAGGCGCGGCCCGGGGCGTCGCCTATCGCCGGGGGACCGAGGCGGTCACGGTCGAGGCGGGCGAGGTGATCCTCGCCGCCGGAGCGATCCATTCGCCGAAGCTGCTGATGCAGTCGGGGATCGGTCCGGGCGAGGATCTGGCGCGGCACGGCATCGAGGTCGTGCACGAACTGCGGGGCGTCGGCCGCAACCTCCAGGATCACGTCTACCTGCACAGCACCTTCGGCGCCCGCAACCGCGGCTCGATCAACGCCTCGCTCGTCGGGCCGCGGGCGGTGCTGCAGGGGGTCGTCTATCTCGCTACGCGGCGGGGGTACCTGACGATGGGCGCCTCGCAGGCGGTGGCGCTGACCCGGGTGCTGCCTGGCGCGGCATCCCCCGACGCGCAGATAAACTTCCGCCCAATGAGCTGGGCGGTCGATGAAAGCGGCAAGGTGCGGATCGGCTCGGACGAAGCGGTCACCGTGTCGAGCTGCCAGCTCGTGCCCGAATCCCGCGGCTGGCTGACGCTCGCGAGCGCGGATCCGGCGGCGGCACCGGAGATCCATCCGAACTATCTCTCCACCGAGACCGATTGCCGGGCGGCCGTGGCGATTATCCGCAAGGTCAGGGACATCATGTCCCAGCCAGCGATCGCCCCCTATCTGGCCGAGGAGCGCGAGCCCGGCCCCAAGACGGCGACCGACGCGGAGATCCTCGCCTATGTCCGCGCCAAGGGCGGCAACTCGATGCTCCACTGGGCCGGCAGCTGCCGGATGGGTCCGGACGCCGACTCCGTGGTCGACGCGCGGCTCAGGGTGCATGGCGTCGGACGGCTGCGGGTCGTCGACGCTTCGATCATGCCTTTCATCAGCTCCGGCAACACCAATGCCGCGACGATCATGATCGGCGAGAAAGGCGCGGCGATGATCCTCGAGGACGCACGCTCGGGCGCGGCCGCGGGGGCGCAGGTGCTGGAGCACGCCTGAGCCATGGTCGACCGGGGACAAGGGACGCTGGTCGTGCCGCCCGCCGAAGGCGCGACGGTCGCCCGCGACGGTGGCGCGCCGTCGCGGGAACTGTTGCTCGGCATCGGCGGCGGTCTGCTCTCGGTGATCGGCCCGCTGTCGGTGACGATAGTGACGCCAGCCTATCCGATGCTTGCCACGGTCTTCGCGGCCCCGCCGTCGCAGGTCGCGGGCGTGGCGACCATGTTCTTCATGGGCTTCTCGGTGACGCAGCTCGTCTGTGGCCTCTTGTCCGACGCGCTCGGTCGGCGGCGCGTCGGGCTCGCCTTTCTCGCGCTCTTCGTGCTCGCGAGTCTGCTGACCCTTGGCGCCCAGACCATCGGCCAGATGCTCGCGCTCCGCTTCGCGCAGGGCGTGGGCGCGGCGGTCGGCATCGCCACCGCCCGGGCGCTGGTGCGCGACCAGCTGACGGGCCTCGCGGCGGCGCGCGTCATCAACCTCATGTACCTGGTGCTTGGCGTCGGGCCGATGCTGGCGCCGCTTCTCGGCAGCCTGCTCGCCGAGCGCCTCGGCTTCCGCGCCGTATTTGGCTTCCTCGCGCTCTACGGCGCAGGGCTGATGCTGTTCCTCGCGTCGCTCCGCGCCGACGCCGAGCCGCCCGACTTCGACCGCCTGAGGCTCGGCCCGCAGCTGCGCACCTTCGGCCGCCTGCTGTCGAGCCGGTCCTACATGCTGCCCGCGCTCGGCATCGCCGGGGTGAGCGGCGCGCTCTACGGCCAGTCGGCGCTGCTGCCGCATCTGATGATGGACGCGCTCGCCATGACGCCGGTGCGCTTCGGCATGGCGGTGACGACGGTCGCGGTCTGCCACGTGGCGGGGTCGCTGTCGGCGCGCTTCTGGATCTCACGAATTGCCGAGCGGCGGCTGCTGGTCGCCGCCGCGACGCTGATCCTCGGCGCCTCCGGCCTCTTCGCGATCGCCGCGATCTCGGCGCCGTCCGTGGTCGGCCTGATCGGCCCGGTGGCGCTCGCCGCCTTCGCTGGCTCTCACTCCTATCCGATTCTGGTCACCGCGACCGTCGCCGATTTCCCGCGCGACGCCGGCGCCGCCTCGGCGCTGCTTGGCTTCTTCCAGATGGGCGCGGGCTTCCTCGTCGCCGCGCTCGCCGGGCTGTTCCCGCCCTCGGCCATGCTGGCGGCCCTCGGTATGGGCACGAGCCTCGCGGTCGCAGGGGCGGCCGGTCTCGCCTGGGCGCTCGGCGGGAGGGGGTGAACCGAGAAAGCGATTAGGGCGGGCAACGACTCGCGCGAATTTCCGGCTCCGGCCGGACGAAAAACAAGGGAGGACCATCCAGAAATGAACCAACACACTGCCAAGCTCCGGCCCATCGGCGTCGCCTGCGCCGGATGGCACCGCTTCAAGGTAGGCGATTTCGAGGTCACGGCGGTTTCCGACGGGCAGCTGCCGCTCCAGCCGTCGTCCGGCTTCGAGGGTGCGCCCGCGGCGGAGATCGACAGTCTGCTCGCCGAGCATTTCCTGCCGAATAAGCGGTTGATGCTCGGCCAGAACTGCCTCGTGGTGAACACGGGCGCGCGGCTCGTGCTGATCGATACCGGCATGGGCGACAGCATGGGGGAGGCGAGCCACATGTTCGGCCCCTCGACCGGCCATATGGTCGGGAATCTGCGCGCCGCAGGCTTCGATCCCGCCGACATCGACGTCGTCGTGTTGACCCACGCCCATGCGGATCATAGCTGGGGTCTCGTCGACGCCGAGGGCTGCGCGGTCTTCCCGAACGCCGAGCTCGCCCTCAGCGAGGAGGAACTGCGCTACTGGACCGACGAGAGCAACATGGCGCTGTCGCCGTTCAACGACCTCAATGTCCGCGGCGCGATCCGCAACCTGACGCCCTATCTCGACCGGCTCATTATGGTGCGTGACGGCGCGGAGGTGATCCCGGGGATCGTCGGCGTGGCCTCTCCTGGCCACTCCATCGGCCACCACGCCTATCTCATAACCTCCGGAGCGGAATCGGTCTTCGACATCGGCGATCTCGCGCATCACCACGTCCTCGCGCTGCGCCGCCCGGACTGGGAAATCAGCTACGACACCGATCCGAAACTGGCGGTGCGCTCGCGCCGCCGGATCCTCGACATGCTTGCGACAGACCGGACGCCCGTGCTCGGGTACCACTTCCCTTGGCCCGGCCTCGGTCATATCGCCCGCGTCGCCGATGGCTACACCTGGGTGGCGACGCCGCTCGACACGTTCATGCTCTGACCGACACCGCCGGTTTTCCGGCGGATCCGGCGTGGCGCCGTGCCGGGGCGGGAGCGGACGATTGACGCCGCCGTCCCCCCCTCGCCATAAGGGGGCGCGTTGACAGGCAGGAACGAGAGATGAGCGAGCGGCCGACCGACCTGACCCCTCCGGCGGGGACCACGGCGCGCACGCTTTTGTTGCTGAAGCTGCTGGCGGAGGCGCGGGGCGATGTCTCCATCAAGGAACTGTCGCTGCGCACCAACCTGCCGCCGAGCACGTTGCATCGTCTGCTTCAGCTGTTGCTTGAGGGCGGCATGGCAAGCTTTGACGCCGACCACAAGCGCTATGGCATCGGCCCCGAATTCCTGCGCGTCGCGGCGCTGGTAGGTGCCCGGCGCTCCATCGCGGACAGCGCCCGGCCGCATCTCGAACAGATCACAGCGACGACGGGCGAGACCTCCTGCCTTATTGCCTACGTCCGCCCGCGCCAGGTGGTGACAGCGGTTGTGATCGTCAATTCGCCGCATCCGCTGCAGTACAAGACTGAGCTCTTTACCGATCATACGCTGCTCCTCGGCGCGACCGGCCAGTCCATCCTCGCATTCCTGCCGGACGAAGAGCGAGAGCAGGCGCTCTCCGGTCTGGGGTCGGAAACGCTCGACCGCCTAAGCGGCATCCCCGACCGCGCGGCCTATGTCGCCCGGCTCGACAGGTTCCGCGCCCAAGGCTATGCGATTACCCAGAGTGAGACGATCGAGGGCGCGGTCGGGATCGGCGCGCCCGTTTTCGACCATGGCGCCCGGGTCGTCGCGTCAATCTGTGTCACGGTGCCGAAGATCCGCTTTACGCCAGAAATCGAGGATCGGGTAGTGCGGGCGCTTAGGCCCGAAGCCGCTCTCCTGAGCGCGGAGCTCGGGCATCGGCCCTGAGCGGCTCAACGGTCCGCGGTGCGGGGGTACGTCTCGACCAGGAAGAAGCTGAGCAGGAGCCCAAGTACCGCACCCCCGAGTGAGAGCCAGAGCGCGACCGAGAGGCCGAGCGTGTCTGCGGCGCGCCCGGTCAGAGCCGGCATCACGACGCCGCCGACGATCTCGGGCAGGCCGAGGACAAGGCCGAGCACGAACGGATGGTGCGAGGCGGGCGAGGACTCGGCTGGGATCGTCACCATATAGAGGCCGAAGGCCCCGGCCGCGACCCAGCCGATCAGGGTAGTCGCCATCAGCATTCCGGGCGCGTTGGTCAGATAGAGCGCGCCGAGCGGCGCCACGCAGGCGAGCAGGCAGGCGAGGATCATGATCGGCTTGCGCCCGACGCGGTCGGCGGCGGCGGCGAGGATGATCGAGCCCAGCACCCCGCCGAGGCCCGTCATCGACATGATCCGGGTCATTGCGAGCACGTCATAGCCGCGTTCGTTCATCAGGTAGAGCGGCAGGAAGGCGCTCTGCGCGATCAGCCAGGTGACGAGCCCCATGCCGATCAGGATGCAGACCACAACGTTGCGCCGCGCCCCGGTCGGCGGCGCGATCCCAGCGCCGGGTTCCGCGAAGGTCTCTTCGCGGGTCGCGGGAGCAGGCCGGTCGCGCACAAGCAGCATGATGAGGACGGCTAGGATCAGGCCGGGGATGCCGATCATGAGAAAGGCGCCGCGCCAGCCGAGGCTTTCGGCGAGATATCCGAGCAGGATCGGCGCGACGAAGGCGCCCACGAGCATCCCGCCGAAGGTCTGCGTCATCGAATTGTTGAAGGCACGCCGGTGCGGCGACGATTCCCGCACGAGGATCGACTGGGCGAAGGGGAAGACCGGCCCCTCGGATAGGCCCATGGCGATCCGGGTCAGCACCAGGAGCCCGAGGGAGCTGACGAGCCCGCCTAGCATCGCACTGACCGAGAAGCAGAGCACGGCGACGACCAGCATCGCCTTGTGGTTGCTCTGGTGTTTGAAAAGCCACCCGACCGCCATGGCCGAGATTGCCATCGCCAGCGAGAAGGCGGATGTGAGCGCGCCGATCACTCCATTCGACACTCCGAATTCCGCCATGATAAGCGGCGACAGGATACTAAAGGACAGCCGGTCGGCGGCGGCGACGCCCGCCACCATGACCATCAGCACCAGGATAACGTTCTCATGGCTGAGCCACGAGCTTGACCGAGAGTTCGCGTAGCTTTCCGACATCGGGAGGATCCTTTGAGTGGGCACGGGCGTGCCGCCCGAGCGACGCTCGGTTCGCGAAAATGGCAGGATCGGGGGACGGGGATCCGGGGGGCCGCGACGGCGGCGCCCCCGGAAGGAGGTTGCCGTTACCAGCTGACCCGGAGCGACCGGCGGATCGGCAGCAGCGCCACGTCGGCGAAATCGAGCGGCTGGTCCGGCATCATGCGGAGCTCGGGCAGCCGCTCGTAGAGCACGCGCAGGCCGATCGGCCCCTGCAGCCGCGCCAATGGCGCGCCGAGGCAGGTATGGCGCCCCTTGGTGAAGGCAAGGTGCGGCTCTGAACGCGCGATGTCGAAGTCCATCGGGCAGGAGACGCTGGCCGGATCCGTGTTGGCGCTGGCGAGAGCTACCCAGATGCCCTGACCGGCCGGAATGGTCGCGCCGCCGATCTCGACCTCGCGCGTGGTGACGCGGCCGGCGAAGGGGGCTGAGGGCCGCCGGCGCACGGTTTCCTCGAAGACGTTTTGCCAGAGCGCGGGATCGGCCTGGGCGGCGCGGGCGGCGTCCGGGCATTCGGCCATGAAGACGATAGCATTCGCCATCGCCTGCGCCGTGGTGTCGGTCCCGGCGAAGGCGATCTCGACGAGATGCATCGCGATCCGTTCCGTCGAGAGGGCGAAGGATCCGTCCTGGTTTCGGGCCGAGGCACAGGTCGAGATGATGTCGCGCGCTTCGGAGTTCCGCCGGGCCTCGACATGGCGGCGGAAGTACTCGTTGCCGGAGATGTAGCTTTCCCAAAGGGCGCCGCGGCGCGGCTCGGGGAATTCCTCGCGAGTCTGGGCGAGGATCAGGATGGAATCGTCGCGCGCCCTCTCGAATACCGGCCGCTCGGAATCGGGCAGGTCCATCAGCGCCATCAGCGTCTTCGTTGTCAGGTTGAGACAGTAGCTGTCCATGATTTCGACGTTTCGGCGATCGGTCTTCGGATCGGCGAGGATGCCGTCGATGATCTCATGCGCCCGCGCCTCGATGATTGGGGCCAGCGGATCGAGCTTCGGCTTGACGAAGCTCGCCTGCAGAACCCGGCGCGCGGCGGTGTGCTCGGGCGGATCCATCGCCGTGATCATCCGCTCCATCAGCTCCTGGGGGAAGCGGTCGCGGAAAGCCTCGGGCACCCGCGGGTTGTTGGCGGTCGAGGAAAAGGTCTCCCATTCGGTCACGACGCGCTCGACATCCTCGCGGCGGGTGACGATCCAGACGCCGAGCGGTTCGTAAAAGAACACCGGGTGCTCGTTCCGGGCGCGGATGCAGATGCGCGCTGGATCGCGGAAGCCGGCTTCGCTGGTTGGGTTGAATTCGGGCAAGTCGAGGGCGTGGGCTTCGATGGCCATTGCAAATCTCCCTGGCTGTGGCGACCTTCGGACAGGCGGCTAACTCGGGCGCGGCGGGGCGCCCGGGGGACTTGGGCGATGGGACGCCGCTCAGAGCGCGGCGGAGAGGACGAGGTCGGAGATCCGCTGGAACCGGGCGATGTTGTCGCCCTCCTCGATCACCTTCGCGGTCAGGCAGACGAAGGTGATCTGCCGCTCCGGATCGACCCAGAAGAGCGTCGAGCCCGCGCCGAAGTTGCCGTAGGCCCGCGGGGAGCTCAGCGTCCCGAACTGCGTGATCGCGAGTCCCGCGCCGCCGAGGGCGAAACCGAGCCCCATGTTGCCCGGAGGAGTCTCCCAGCCGCGCGGCTCCGCCAGATGGCGATAGAGCTCGTTGATCATCGACCCGGTCTGAAGCGTCGTTGCCTTATCGAGGATCGCGGTCGAGAGTAGCCGGTGGCCATTGGCCGTGCCGCCGAGGCGCAGCATCTCGGCGAAGGCGAAGACGTCTGGCACGGTCGTAACCGATCCGACCCAGGGCATTTCCGAATCCGGCCGGTCCGCCGCCGCCGCGACTAGGCGCGTGTCCTCATCGGTGATCCAGCTCGCCGCCGGCATGGCGGGCCGCACCGGGACGAGCCGCGGCTTCTGCCGCTCGCTGACCCCGAAGGAGCTGTCGACCATGCCGAGCGGCTCGAAGATCTCGATCCGCGCGAGATCGCGGAAGGTGGCGGCGCCATGGACCCGTCGGGCGATCTCGCCCATCAGCGCGTGGTTGAGCGTGGGCGAATAGTTGAACTCGGTGCCCGGCTGGCCGATCACGTCCATCTCGCAGATCGCAGCGATGACCGTCGGCAGGTCGTGGATCACGTCGTAGCCGACCGGGCTCGGCGTCGGCGACAGGCCGGCGCGGTGGGTCAGCAAGTGTCCGATGTTGATGAGGTTCTTGCGGCCGCCACGGAATTTGTCCTTGCCCCGGAACTCTGGCAACACGTCGACGACGGGCGTCGTCAGCGCGAGCAGGCCGAGATCGATCGCGCGCAGGATCAGCGCGTTCGTGAAGGCCTTGGTCAGCGAGAAGACCTTGAAGATGTCGTCCTTCGCCATCGCGCGCCCGGCCGGCCGGTCGGCGAAGCCGATTGCCTCGTCGAGCGCGATCTCGCCATGCCGCGCGACACGAATCACCGCGCCGTCGTAGAGTTCGTTATCGACATCTCGCCGCATGCTGGCCAGGAGATGGCGCAGCGTGACGGGATCGAAGCCTTTTCCCAAGGTCGTTCCTCCCTTTCGATTGTTCGTTGAGGTGGTCCCCCGAGGGAGAGCCGTCACATGTGCAATCCGCCATTCGGCGAAATGGTCTGGCCGGTGTAATAGCCGGAGCGCTCGTCGTCGGCGAAGAACAGGATCGTCCGCGCCAGCTCGGCGGGATCGGCCATGCGCTGGATCGGCTGCATCGCGACGAGGAAGTCCACGACCTCCTTCGGCTGCTGGTGCATCAGCGGCGTGTCAACCGCGCCGGGGCAGATCGCGTTCACACGGATATTGTAGGGCGCGAGCTCGGCCGCCGCCGAGCGGGTGAGGCCGAGCACGCCTGCCTTCGACGCCGGATAATAGGGCGGCATCGCCACGCCGACGAGCGCAGCGGCGCTGGAAATATTGACGATACTGCCGCCGCCAGCGCGCTTCATCACAGGGGCCGCCGCGCGGATGCAGTAGAACTGGCTGAAGAGATTGACTCGCATCACCTTGAGGAAATCCTCGTCCGAGGTCTCCTCGATGAAGGAGAAGCGCGGCCGGCTGCCCGCCCGCATCGCTTCGAGCGTGCGCAGGTTCGCGTCGATGAGCGTCTGGTTGGCCTCGGCAGTCGGCGCGTTGATCCCGGCGCCGTTGACGAGGATGTCGAGCCGGCCGCGCGCCGCGTCCACCTTGGCGAAGGCATCGTTGACCGCGGCGCTGTCCGAGACATCGACCGCCAGCGTATTCACGCCCGGCGCGTCGCAGAAGGCGGAGGCGAGCACGACATCGTTCAGATCCAACGCGTAGACCACGGCGCCAGCCTCGGCCAGCTGGCGCGCCACGGCGCGCCCGATTCCCGACGCGCCGCCGGTGACGACCGCCACCTTGGACTCCAAGGTCATCCGCTTCCTCCCCTTGTCCGGATCGCCGCTGTCCGGCGTCTCCCTTTGCGCCAAGAAAGCAGATTGATTTACATCTGTCTAGTCATTATACAATCGACTAACGAAATCGTGGAGGCCGTGGCGTAACCCGGCCCAAGGGAGGAAATCGACATGTCCCAGGCAGCATTGCCCTGGTCTTTGGAGGTTGAGCGGGTAACCCGCGCGGCCGAGGGTGTCGTGGCGATCGATCTGGTCGATCCCGCTGGTGGCGCGCTTCCCGCGTGGGAGCCGGGCGCCCATATTGACATCGAGCTCGCGCCGGGCCTGATCCGGCAATACTCACTGATGGGGTCCTGCGCCGACCCGACCCGCTATCGCGTGGCGATTCTGCGGGAACCCGCGAGCCGAGGCGGATCGGAGCGGGCGCACGGGCTGCGCGGCGGCGAACGCCTCGCCGTCGGCGAGCCACGCAATCACTTCGCGCTCGCGCCAGCGGAAAGCTATCTTTTCATCGCCGGTGGCATCGGGATCACGCCGATGCTGCCGATGATATCCGCCGCCGAGGCACGGGGCGCGCGCTGGAGCCTCGCCTATGGCGGCCGCGCTCGCGCCAGCATGGCCTTCGCCGATGAGCTCCGCGCGAGCTTCGGCGAGCGGGTGGCGCTCTACGCCCAAGACGAGTGGGGCCTGATCCCGCTCACGGAGATTTTCGGACAGCGCGAGGTCGGGACACTCGTCTACTGCTGCGGTCCGGAGCCGCTCCTGAAGGCGGTCGAGACGGCGGCCGCGAGCTGGCCCGACGGCGACTCGCTCCATCTCGAACGCTTCAGCCCCAAAGCGCCGGAACCGGATCAGATCGACACAGCCTTCGAGGTGTATTGCGCGCGCTCGGGCGTGACGGTGCTGGTTCCCGCGGACCGGACCATCCTCGAGGTGCTTGAGGTCGAGGGCGTCGCTGTGCAGGCCTCCTGCTACGAGGGCACCTGCGGCACGTGTGAGACAGCGGTGATCGAAGGTATTCCGGATCATCGCGATTCGGTTCTGACCCAGGCCGATCAGGCGCGCGGCGGCACGATGCTCATCTGCGTTTCCCGCGCGCGCTCGAACCGGCTGGTGCTTGACCTCTAGCGGCTCAACTGCGATGCCTCGGCCTTCGTGAGGAGGAGGTGGCATGGAAGGCGGACCTATGGCCGAGAAGCGGCCAGGGGACACGAAGGCCGACGGATCGGCGGGCGGCGTCCTCGCGCGGGCGCGGGCGAAGGTGCCGCTGTCGCGGGAGCCCCGGACCCTGCGGGAGGAGCAGCAGCGCGCCACCCGCCAAAAGCTGATCGCGGCGACCTTCTCGGCCTTCTCGGAGAAGGGTTTCCACGACACGACGATCGCGGACATCGTCAAGGCGGCGGGGACCAGTCGCGCGACGTTCTATCTGCATTTCGCGAGTAAGAGCGAGGCGCTCGCCGCCGCCTGGGCCGAGATGGAACAGCCCAGCATGATCGCCCATTGGCGGCGGCTCGACGGATTCGGGCCCTGGACGGCCGCCGACATCCTCGGCTGGGTATCGGACATGGTGGGCGCCTGGGAAGCCACGCGCGCCTTCTCGATCGCCTCGAACCAGGCCGTCTCGACCGATGCCGAGATGAGCCGGCGCTGGTTCGGCGGCATCGCCGATTTCCTCGGCCATGTGCCCAATGTGATCCTGCGCCTGGGACGCGACACCCGCGACCCGGATCTGCGCTTTCTCCTCCTCTGCGCTCAGATGGAACGCAGCACCTTTATGTTCCTGACCGGGAACTTCCCCGGAAACCGCGAGCAGTTCGTCGCAACGCTCGCCGAGTTCTGGCGCGATGCGCTGGTCGATGATGAGCATTGATCGAGCCAAGCCGCTCAGAAAGCTTTGAGTGCTGCTCTGGGTGGAGCTCGGCTTCCGGCACGGAAGATTTGTTCATCCAAGGACTTGCTCTAGGGCGCGGCCCCAGAAATGGGAATGCACCATTATTGTGCCAGTGCCGGCGCAGTAGTGGAGTTGCGCGAGGCGCTGATTAATCGCCATCTTTTATGGCGTCGGCAAACTTGCGCATGATCCGCACGAGTTCATCGACCTCGTGGGCGTCCCATGTCTTGAAGATGGCGCGGGCGTTCCTCTCGCGCACAGCATCAACCTTGTCGGTCATCGCCTTGCCCTTCGGCGCGATCACCGCCTTGTGAACCCTGCGGTCGGCCTCGCTTTTCTGACGCTCCACCAGGCCGAGGCTTTCCAGCTTTCCCACCTGACGGCTGACGGTCGTGTAGTCGCGGCCCACCCCGTCAGCGAGTTCCACGACGCCGATCGGCCCGCGCCGCTCGATCACGACGAGCAGGGGAAACAACGCGCGATCGAGCGCGATTCCGGCATCACGGACCATGCCTTCGTCGCGCTGCGGCCTGTTCATCACACTGGCAATGTCAATCATTGCGTCGTGGAGTTCGCGAATCTGGCGGCTCATATGTGTAGTTTGCACATTATTTCTTGACGACATGCCGTCCCTCCTATTATGTGCAATTTACACATATAGAGGCAAGTATGACAAGAGACTTCGCAACCGATGTGCTGATTTGCGGCGCGGGTGCCGCTGGCCTCACCCTCGCGATCGACCTCGCGCGGCGGGGCATTTCCTTCCGCCTGATCGAGAAGATGGATGACGGCTTTCGCGGCTCGCGCGGCAAAGGGTTGCAACCGCGCTCGCTGGAAGTATTCGAGGATTTGGGCATCGTTGACCGGATCGCAGCGGCGGGCGGGCCATATCCGCCGCAGCAAGAATACGTAGAAGATGGCGCGTTCACCGAGTCGGCCGTTGCCGAGTACGGGGAGCCGAGGACGGACGAGCCTTACCGCACACCCCTGACGATTCCGCAGTTCCTCACCGAAGGCGTCATGCGCGATCGGCTCGCCGAGTTCGGGCATCGCGTCGAGTTCGATCGCGAGTTGATCGGCTTCGAGCAGGACGATGAAGACGTGACGGCACGCCTTGTCGGAAAAGCCGGGGAACAGGTTGTTCGCTCGCGCTACATTGTCGGGACCGACGGCGCCCACAGCTTCGTCCGCCACGCGCTCGGCATCGACTTTCCCGGCAAAACGCTCGGCGTCCGCGCCGTGGTGGCCGATGCTGTCCTGACCGGGCTGGATCGCGATGCTTGGCACCGCTTCAACGAAGGCGATATGCAGCGGCAAATCGGAATATGCCCGCTCGCAGGCACCGACCTGTTCCAGATTCAAGGGCCGATTCCGCTGGAGGGCGACGTAGACCTTTCAGCGGAGGGCCTTTCGGTGCTCGTTTCCGAGCGCACCGGCCGAGACATTCGCGTGCAGTCGGTGTCCTGGGCGTCGGCCTTTAATATGAACGCCCGGCTTGCCGATCGCTACCGAGTCGGGCGCGCATTCCTCGCCGGGGACGCCGCTCATACCCATCCGCCGACTGGCGGCCAAGGCCTCAATATCAGCGTTCAGGACGCCTACAATCTCGGCTGGAAGCTGGCGACGGTTCTCCGGGGTGGTCCCGTTTCGTTGCTCGATAGCTATGAGGAAGAACGCCGTCCGATCGCTGCGCAAATGCTCGGTCTTGCAACTAGGCTGCTCGACGCGATGAAGCGCGGCGAGACGCGGCGCGGGCGCGAAACCCACCAGCTCGACATTGGCTATCCTGAATCCCCGCTGGCTATGGAAAAGCCGCAGCGGGCGGGCGGCCTGCTTGCCGGCGATCGTGCGCCCGAAGCGCCGATCATGGGGGCATCCGGCAGACCGACGAGCCTGTTCCAGCTTTTCAAGGGGCCTCACTGGACGTTACTCGGCTACGAGGTCGAAAGGTCCGCCGTCGCCCCGCGCTATGGGCTGCACATCCATGCTTTCGGCTCGCGGGGCGATGTTGTCGATCATGGCGACTACGTGCGCCAGGCTTACGCCTTGACGCCCGGCTCCTGGGTGCTGGTCCGCCCCGATGGCTATGTCGGCGCGATCGTCTCGGGCGGGGAAATCGCTGCCCTAGACGAATATCTCCGCAAAACCGGCCTGAGGGCGGCATAGGGCCGTCCGTAGCGGTTCGCCGGGTTTTCTGCGCCTGCGCGTCCTTCGCCCATGCCTCGGAAGACGAGACCGATCCCGGGTTCAGCGAGACGCTGGCCCCGATCGCGGCGGACCACGGCCCGGCGGCGGACGGCGCGCCCGGGGCGCCGGCCACGGAGACCGAGGCGGCGCCGGGGCCGGAGGTCGTGCCG
>QFPW01000051.1 GCA_003241785.1 Rhodovulum sulfidophilum
AGCTCGACGCGCGCGAGATGATGACCTGCGACGCGGGCATGGCCTATCCGGCGGACTACAAGGCGCAGAACACGAGCGCGAGCTGCGACGCGGGCGGGCCATACGCTTTGAGCCCGTGGCTGAGCGATGTGACTTCAAACGAGCGCCGTCGATCGAGCATCCGTCCGGGACCGCCCCGTACGGTTGACGGCGGTTTGCCTCCAGTTTTTTAATTTGATACTTAAATACTGTGGCGGCGGACGGGGATGCGATGGCGGGAACGAGGCGTGGCCGGGGGCGGCTTGCGAAAGAGGGCGAGGATCTGCGGGGGGTGATCCTTGACGCGGCGACGCGGGAGTTCTCAGCCAAGGGCTTCGACGGCGCGCGCGTCGACGCGATCGCCCGCGAGGCCGGGGTGAACATCAACCTCGTCTATCACTACTTCGGCAAGAAGGAGGCCCTGTTCATCGCGGTGATGGAGGAGGCCTATATCCGAATCCGCACACATCACAATGACACCAACATTCGCGCGCTCGATCCAGAGTCCGCGATGGCGGAGCTGGTGCGCTCCACCTTCCGCTTCTTTCGCGACAACCTCTATATCATCGGTCTGCTGAACTCCGAGAACATGCACGAGGCCTGCCACATCCAGCAGTCGGAGCGAATCCAGAGTCTCTACGATCCGCTGCTCGGGCTGATCGCCACGACGCTGGAACAGGGCGTGGCGGAGGGGACCTTTCGCCCGGGCGTCGACCCGGCGCAGCTGTTCCTGACCATCAACGCGCAGAGCTACTTCCACCTGTCGAATCGTTACACCATGGCATTTGTGCTGAAGCGGGATCTCAGCAGCGACGAGGCGCTGCGGCGGCGTGAGGAGCACGTCCTCGACGTCATCCTGTCCTATCTCAAGCACCAGCCAGATAATTAAGGTAACGCTTAAAAACTCAATTGACGGATGCCGCCCGCATGTTAAGGATACGCTTAAATAAGGGAGGGCGCTGATGACGAACGCGGTCGCCGCCGGGGAACTGCCGGCATCCATCGAAACCGAAGAGGCGCTGGAGGAGCTGCTGTCGCGGCCGCCCCAGTGGCTCTGCCACAAGCTCGGGGCGCTCGAGGGCGATATCGTCGTGCTCGGCGTCGCCGGCAAGGTCGGGCCAACGCTGGCCCGGATGGCCAAGCGCGCCGCGCCGGACAAGCGGGTGATCGGCGTTGCCCGTTTCTCAGACGCGGATGTGCGGGCCCGGCTCGAATCCTGGGGTGTCGAGACGCTCTCCTGCGACCTGCTCGATCGCGAGGCCGTCGCGGCGCTGCCCGCCGCCGCCAACATCGTCTACATGGCCGGGAAGAAATTCGGCACCGAGGGCGATCCAAGCTTCGCCTGGGCGATGAACACGCATGTGCCGGCGCTCGTCGCCGACAAATACCGCGATGCGCGCATCGTCGCCTTTTCGACGCTCTGCGTCTATCCCTTCGCGCCGGTGGCGGAGGGCGGCTTCGGCGAGGAAGTCGAGCCGGGGCCGACCGGCGACTATGCCACGAGCTGCGTCGGGCGCGAGCGCGTCTTCGGCTTCTTCTCGCGCAAACATGGCACGCCGGGACGGCTGGCGCGGCTGAACTACGCCATCGACCTGCGCTACGGCGTGTTGCACGACATCGCCGGCTGGGTACGCGACGGGACGCCGATCCCGGTGGGCACGGGCTTCGCCTCGGTCATCTGGCAGGGCGACGCGAACGCGCAGATCCTCGGCGCGCTCGCGCATGCCACCGTTCCAACCAGCCCGCTGAACGTCGGCGGCCCCGAGCACATGAGCGTGGCGCTGGCCGCACGCGAGTTTGGCCGCCGCTTCGGCAAAGAGCCGGTCTTCGAGGGCGAGGTCCAGCCGGACGGCTGGTACAACAACACCCTGATGGCGCAGCGCCTCTTCGGCTACCCCAGCGTCCCGCTCGCGGTGATGATCGACTGGGTGGCCGACTGGATGGAGCGCGACATGCCGAGCCACCACAAGCCCACCCATTACGAGGAGCGGCAGGGAGCCTTCTGACGGGAGACGGCAAGGCGCGGGGGCGGGCGCTCGGCCCCCGCGCGGGGGCTGAGCCAGGGCGCGACAGGGAGGAAAAACAATGAATAACATGCTACTCGCATCGGCCCTCGCTCTCTGCGCCGCGGCGCCGGCGCTGGCGGAGGACCGGATCACCTTCATACTCAACTGGGTCACCGCCGGCGAGCACGCGGGCGTGTACTGGGCCGAGCATGCCGGCTGGTTCGACGAGGCGGGCATCGATCTCGTCATCGAACAGGGCCAGGGTTCAGGCGTCGCCGCGCAGCGCGTGGGCGCGGGCGCGGCGGACATGGGGATCGCCGATCTCGGCACGGCGATGGTCGCCAAGGGCGCCGGGGCGGATCTCGTGGCGGTGATGAACATCTACGCCCGCACGCCCTATCAGTTCTACTGGCTGGCGAGCTCGGGGATCGAGGATCTCGCGGACTTTCCCGGCCACAAGTTCGGCAATCCGCCGGGGGACGCGGCGCGGGCGATGTGGCCGGCGCTGGCGGGGGTCAACGACATGGCGCCCGATGCGATCTCCTGGGTGAACATCGCGCCGAACGCGAAGGTCAGCGCGATGGCCTCGGGAACGATCGATGGCACGACCTATTTCGCCAATTACCACCACGTGATGGAGAACGCCTTCGGCGAAGATTTGCGCTGGTTCGCCTGGTCGGACAAGGGCCTGAACCCCTACGGCAACTCGATCCTCGCGAACGGCGCCTTCCTCGAGGCGAACCGCGATCTCGTCGATCGCGCGGTCAAGGTGATGCAACGCGCGCATCTCCACTGCGCCGAGAATCCGGCGGAATGCGTCGCGGTCCTGCCCGAATACGCCTCCGGCCTCGCGCTTGAGGGCGAGCGGGCCAACTGGGACGTGACCGTACGGCTGATGTCGGATGAATTCTCGACAACCCGGGGTCTCGGTTACTTCGATCCCGACCGGGTCGCCGCCGATTACGCGCTGGTCAGCGAGAACTTCGACATCGGCGAACCCTTCGATCCCGAGACAATCTACACCAACACGTTCATCGATCCCGCGATCCGCATGTTTCCCGTCGAATGATGAGCGGCGGGTCCGCGCGCGTCCTCCGACGTGACGCGGGTCCGCCCCCAGGAAGCGCTCCATGATCCTTTTTCTCGAGAGGGTGCGCCATGGCTATGGCGGCGCGATCCTCATCCATCTGCTCCTCATCCTGATCTGGCAGCTCGCCGCCGATTACGGCGGGATGCCAAAATACATGCTGCCCTCGCCGACCGAGACGCTGGCGACGCTGGCCAATACCGGCAACCGCTGGGTCGAGAACACGATGATCACCGCCATCGAGATCCTCGGCGGCTTCGCCCTCGCGGTGGTGGTCGGCGTCGCTCTCTCCCTCGCGTTCAGCTGGAGCCGGACGGCGCTGGTGCTCCTGATGCCGCTGCTCGTCTCGCTGAACATGATCCCGAAGGTGGCGCTGGGGCCGCTCATCATCGTCTGGTTCGGCTACGGCGTCGTCACCAATATGATGATCGCCTTCGCGATCTGCTTTTTTCCGATCGTACTAACCACGGTGAAGGGCCTGAGCGAGATCGAGCCCGAGCTTCTCTATCTCGCGCGCACCGTGCGGGCCTCGCGCTGGCAGATCTTCCGCAAGATCCAGTTCCCCGGCGCGCTGCCCTATATCTTCTCGGGGATGAAGGTCTCGGCGGTGCTCGCCGTGGCCGGCGCGGTGGTGGGCGAGTTCATCGGCTCCGAGCGCGGCCTCGGATATCTGATGCTGCAGGTGCAGGTGAACCTCGACACGGCCGCGATGTTCATGGCGGTGCTGCTCATCACCCTGATCGGCGTGGCGCTCTACGGCGCGGTCGCGTTCCTGGAATGGCTCCTGGTCAATCGCGGAGGGCAGGCCTGATGTCCGAGCCATTCATCCACATCTCGGGCCTGCGCAAGGTTTATGGCCAGGGCGGGGCCAAAGAATACCTCGCCCTGTCCGACGTCACCCTCGACGTGCGGGAGGGGGAGCTTCTTTCCATCGTTGGCCCCTCGGGCTGCGGCAAGTCCACGCTGATGATGATCATCGCGGGCCTGCTCGAGCCGAGCGGCGGCGTGCTCAGGATCGGCGGCCAGGCGGGCGGCTTCGACTCGCATCGCCATGTCGGCATGGTCTTTCAGCAAGCGCTGCTCCTGAAATGGCGCAACGTGCTCGACAACATCATGCTGCCGGCGGAATTCCTCGGCCTGCCGGTCAAGGAGACCCGGGAACGGGCGCGCGAGCTGCTCGCCCTCGTGGGTCTCTCCGGTTCCGAGGAGAAATACCCCAAGCAGCTCTCGGGCGGCCAGCAGCAGCGCGTCTCGATCGCCCGCGCGCTGGTCCACGACCCGCAGCTGGTGCTGATGGACGAGCCGTTCGGCGCCCTCGACGCGCTGACACGCGAGAAGATGAACCTCGAGCTCCTGCGGATCTGGGAGCAGAGCGGCAAGACCATCCTCTTCGTTACCCACGGCATCAGCGAGGCGGTGCTGCTCGGCTCTAAGATCGCGGTGATGACCGCGGGGCCGGCGCGGCTCGCGGAAATGATCGACGTCGATCTGCCCTATCCCCGGCGGCTCGACATGAAGACCCACGAGGATTTCGGCGCCTATACGCGCCGGGTCTACGGCCTTCTGGGCATGGAGTGACCGACATGGCGTCCGAACTTACGAAACCCGATTACGGCACCGGGCTGATGGCCTTCTGGGCCGAGATCGACGACGAGTACCTGATGCGCTACCAGCAGTGGCACAATTGCGAGCACGTGCCGGAGCGGGTCTCCACCCCCGGCTTCCGCCGCGGACGGCGCTATCGCTGCGTCTCGGGCGCGCCGCATTTCCTGATGATATACGAGACCGAAAGCCCGGCGACCCTGGCTTCGGCCCCCTATCTCGCCAAGCTCGACGCGCCGACCCCCTGGACCCGCGAGGCGCTGACCCATTTCCGCGATCCCGCCCGCGGGATCTACGCGCTCGTCGAGGCCGCGGGCGAGGAGGGGGCCTTCTGCGCCGCCTGGCTCACTGCTTTGCGCTTCGAACCGACCGCCGAGGTCGCGCCCGGGGACATGCGGGCGTGGCTCGCGGCCATGGCCGCACGGCCCGGCGTCGGCCGGGTCCAGCTCTGGCGCGCCGACCTCGCCGCCTCGGGCATCGTTACCTCCGAGCGGCGAATCTACGGCGGCGCCGCGGCCGGGGATCATCTGCTCCTGCTGATCGAGGCCGAGACGCCCGGGGACGCGGAGGGCGCGGTCCTCGCCGCCGGCGACGCCGCGGTCCCGGCGCTGGCCGCGCGCGAGGCCGAGATCGTCGGGCGCTACTGGCTCGAACTGTACCACCATTCCCCCGAACTCGCAGGACACGCCCGATGAAATTGGTCCGTTACGGTGAACCCGGCCAAGAACGCCCTGGCCTTCTCGATCCCGAGGGCCGCGTCCGCGGCCTCGAGGGCTATGTGGCAGACATCGACGGCGCGGCGCTCGCGCCCGAGGCGCTTGACCGGCTCCGGGTCCTCGACCCTTCACGCCTGCCGCTCGCGCCCGAAAGCGCGCGCCTCGGCGCCTGCGTCGCGCGGCCGGGCAAGCTGATCGGGATTGGCCTCAACTATTCCGACCACGCCGCTGAATCGAACCTTCCGATCCCGAAGGAACCCATCGTCTTCCTGAAGGCGACCTCGTCCATCGCCGGCCCCTACGACGAGGTCGTCCTGCCCGCCGACGCGCTCAAGGCCGACTGGGAAGTCGAGCTCGCCTTCGCCATCGGCCGCCGGGCGAAGCGGGTGACCGAGGCCGAAGCGCTCGGCCATGTGGCGGGCTATCTGATCTGCAATGACATCTCCGAACGCGCCTGGCAGGCCGAGCGCGAGGGCCAGTGGACCAAGGGCAAGAGCCACGACGGTTTCGCGCCGCTCGGCCCCTGGCTCGTGACCGCCGACGAGATCACCGATCCCGGCGACCTGCGCATGACGCTCGATGTCAGCGGGACGCGTCGGCAGGACGGCTCCACCCGGACGATGATCTTCGGCGTGGCGACGCTGGTGAGCTATCTCAGCCAATTCATGACGCTGGAGCCTGGCGACGTCGTCACCACCGGCACGCCGCCCGGCGTCGGGCTCGGCATGCGACCGCAGGTCTGGCTCAAGAACGGCGACGTGATGCTGCTCGAGATCGCGGGCCTCGGCCGGCAGGAGCAGCGCGTCCGGGTCGAGAGGCCCTGAGGTGGAGGCGCCGCCCCGCGACCTCGGCGTCTACGACTTCGTCGTGGTCGGCGCCGGATCCGCCGGCTGCGTGCTGGCAAACCGTCTCAGCGCCGATCCTAGGCGGCGCGTGCTGCTGCTCGAGGCCGGCGGGAGCGACAATCACATCTGGGTCCATATCCCCGTGGGCTACATCCATGCGATCGGCAACCCGCGGCTCGACTGGTGCTTCAGGACCGAGCCCGAACCGGGGCTGAACGGCCGCGCGCTGAACTATCCCCGCGGCAAGGTGCTCGGCGGCTGCTCCTCGATCAACGGCATGATCTACATGCGCGGCCAGGCGCGCGACTATGACCTGTGGCGCCAGCTGGGCAACGCCGGCTGGGGCTGGGAGGACGTGCTGCCGTTCTTCCGCCGCTCCGAGCGCTATTTCGGCGGAGCCGATGAGATGCATGGCGCCGAGGGCGAGCTTCACGTGCAGACGCAGCGGCTGAGCTGGCCGATCCTCGAGGCGGTGCGCGCGGCGGCGATCGAGATGGGCATCCCCGCCAACGAGGATTTCAACCGGGGCGACAACGAGGGCGTCGGCTATTTCCCAGTGACCCAGCGCGGCGGGCTGCGCTGGAACGCGCGCAAGGCCTTCCTCGATCCGGCGCGGCGGCGGCCGAATCTCACCGTGCTGACCCATGCCGAGGTG
>QFPW01000033.1 GCA_003241785.1 Rhodovulum sulfidophilum
TCGCGGGTGGGTCCCCCGCCCCGGCCGATCGAGCCGCCACGGCCATGGAACAGGCGCAGGCGCAGGTTCTCGTCGCGGAACAGCGCGACAAGCGCGCGCTCCGCCTTGAAAAGCTCCCAGCTCGAGGTGACGAGACCGCCGTCCTTGTTGCTGTCGGAATAGCCGAGCATGATCTCCTGCTCGTTCCGCTGCGCCGCGACGACGCGGCGGTATTCCGGAATCGCGAAGAGCTCGCGCATGATGCCGGGGCCGTTCCGAAGGTCGGCGATGGTCTCGAACAGCGGCACGACGGCGAGGCCGCATGTCCCGTCGAGCCCCAGGATCCCGGCCTCCTTCAGGAGCACGCAGAGCTCCAGCATGTCGGAGACGGACTGGGCGTTGGAGATGATCGAGGTGCAGATCGCCCGCGGCCCGAACCGGTCGATGATCTCCTTCGCGGCCTGGAAGAGCGCGATCTCGCCGGCCGTCTTTTCCGAATAGGTCCAGAACGGGCGCAGCAGCGCGCGCGGCGAGCCGAGCTCGCGCCGGAGGATCGCGACCCGGGAGGCCTCGTCCATGCCAAGATAGTTCGTCCCCGGCGCGATCGCCTCGAAAAGCTCGGCGACGGTCGTCTCGTGCACGGCGGCGTTCTGGCGCAGGTCCACGCTGGCAAGGTGGAAGCCGAAGCTCCGGAGCTTGCGGCGGAGGTCGAGGAGCCGGCCATCGGCGACCGCGATCGCCTGATGCGAGCGCAGCGAGCGGTCGATCACGTCGAGGTCCCGCAGGAAATCCTCCGCCCGGGCGTAGGGAGCGCCGGAGGTGATCAGGCGCGAGCCCTGGTTCGGATCGATGGCCATCGACACCGGCCGCGCGATCGGATCGACCTCTCCGAGGGTCGCGACCAGCCGGCCGTAGATCCCGATCAGCGCGCGCCGGTAGGGCTCTTCCCGCCGGTGCTGGGAGGCATCGGGGGAGGCATCGGCGAGCGCCAGCAGATCGTCGCTCACGCGGACGACGCGCGTGGACATCGAGAGTTCGGCCCCGAGGCGGTGCACCTCGTGAAGATAGTGCCGCAGCGCGAAGCCCGACTGCAGCCGGAAGCACTCCCGTAGGATCTCCTCGGTGACGAAGGGATTGCCGTCCCGGTCGCCGCCGATCCAGGTGCCGATCCTGAGGAAGGCCGGGAAATCCTCGCCGGTGGTCTTGCCGAGCGCCTTCATCAGCGTCGCCTGCACCTTGGGCACCGCCGCGAGGAAGGTATGATCGTAGTAGCCGAGGCCGTTCTTGATCTCGTCGGTGACCCTGAGCTTCGAGCCGCGCAGCAGATATGTCTGCCAGAGCGTTTCGATCTCGCGCTCGATCCCCTTCTCGATCTCGGTCACGTCACGGCCGACGCGCCGGGCCTGGCCGCGCTCGTCGAGGAGGCGCGAGATCGCGAATTCCGCCCGCATCGTGCTCTGGCGCCTGATTTCGGTCGGATGCGCCGTGAGGATCGGGCTCACGAGGCAATCGTCGAAGAAGGCGGCGATCCGCGCGTCCGAGACGCCGGCCGCGCGCGCGGCCTCGATCGCCCCGGCCAGCGGGGCGCCGGAGTCCGCGCGGTGGTCGCTGAGGGTTTGCTGGTCCTGCGCGATGTTGAGAAGGTGCAGGAAATAGGTGAAGGCCCGCAGCACCTGGACGGTCATGTCCTCCGGCAGAGCCGCGATCATGTCGTGGAGACGGCGATAGGAGGCCTGATCGCCGTTGCGATGCAGCTCGACCGAGGCCCGCCGGATCTCCTCGACCGTCTCGAAGGCGACGCCACCCTCCTGCGCCCGCAGCACGTCGCCGAGCAGGCGGCCGAGGAACCGGATCGCTTCGTCCTCTTCCTTCGCCGGCGCTGATATCCTCGCCTCGTCGATTTTCCCCATGCCCACCTCCGCGGTCGCCTGCCATGCCTCTCGGGCCGATCGATCGCTCCCGATCAGTCCGGCCCGACCTGCTCCGACAGGAGCGCGACCATGTAAGGCGCGCATCGAGTTCGGAGGCAATTGCACAATCGTCCCGCGGAGCGCGCCCCCCTCCGATGCGAGCGGCTGACGGTGACGCGCCCGTGAGAGAAGTCGGAGAACACGGATCAGGAGTCGTCGGCGCGGCGGTTCGTCGTCAGCCCGTCGTAAGAAAGGCGAGGGGACCTTCGTCTCGATAGCACCGCTCAGGCCGATGTCCGACGGGCCTGGCTGCTCGATCTCGGTACGGCCGATTTGCTTGGCAGATGGTTTTCCGGCGCCGAACATAGGGGATCCGGATCAGCTTGCCCAGGCGGCGGCAAGCTCTCGCCGCGGGCCCACGGCCGCGATATCCGGTCACTCTCCGCTCGCCCTCGGCTGGCGCGTCAGTATCGCGCTCAGGGTCCGGCGGAGGCGCGGCCACGGACCATCGTCCATGATCTTGGCCCGGCGGTCGGCGGCCACCTCGGCAGGAGGCTCGCCCGGCGCCTGCCGACCGTGAGGGCGCGGGCGCCGGAGACGCGGCTGGCGTCGCTACGGCGGCAGTGTCTGCGATCTGGAGCGACTCGAGAGCATCGATGCCTCCCGACCGCCGGGCCGCCACCGTCGAGGCCCTCGATGGCGGCTCATCCCGAGATCGAGATCGTGTCGCGGGACGGCGGAGGCGGCTATGGCCGGCTGTCGCCCGGGGCGGCGGCTGATTTGGGCCTTGGCGGACGAAAGAGCGCCGATAAAGCAGATCGTCCCGCGGACCGGTCGCGGCCGGCAAAACCGTACGGCGGATTTCGCGCGGGGAGCGTGATGACGTCTTCCGTGTCCGCATCAGCTTGCTCGGACCCTGGCTTGTCCAGCTGACGAAGCCTTGTGACGCCGCCACGGGTCAGCGCGCTGGCGCCGTCTCCGCCTCGCTGGCTTCGGCGGCAACCTCCCTATCGTGACCGAGTGGGCCACGCGGCGCCCTCATTCGGAGGTCGTACGGACACCCCGCGGAAGTGTCCCTCCGTCCGGATGATTGCCATGATGCTGACCCGGGAACGACCACGCCTAGCCAGGGAGTACGCGGTGACCGTCACGCTCATCGACACCGCCGTTCCCGTCCTCGCCGCAGCGCGCCACCAATGGCCAGAACGCAAAGCCTAAGCTCGTCGAGCGGCGGATGGGCGGCCAGCCAAGCTCGACCTCCTGTGCGCCCGGCTTCTCAACGCGGCGTCATGAGCGGGCGGCTGCAGCCCAGATCGAACCAAAGCCGAACGCTTGTTACGCGCCCCATTCTGCTTCCCAGTTCAGGGCACCTGACTCGGATCAACCCCGGCTTCTCCCGATCCGCCTCTTGCGCGGGCGCGTCCGTCGAGCGCCCCTCCACGATGGTCTGACGTCGACTAGCGCGGGCCAGCCATTTCGCGAACGATGTCGAGAAAAAGCCGCGACGCGATCGGGAGCGAGGATTTCCGATTGTAGAACGCGACCAAATTCACTTCGAGGGTGGGCTCGAAGGGTTTGGCGACGACGTTTTCGAAGCGCTCGATAGGATGGAAGCTGCCCTGGACCACGGACACCCCCATCCCCTCGCTCACCAATGCGAACACCGCTTCCGTCGATCGCACCTCGGCGGCGAGGTGCCGCTCGACCTTTGCCTGCTGAAACACCGTGTCGACCCGATGGCGAAAGAGCGTGTCTGCCTTCAGCGAGACGAAGGGGACACCGCGCAGGTCTTCCGGGCGGACCACGTCCTTCGCCACGAGCGGGCTCGAGGCATGAAGAAGGCAGACCGAGGCAGACCGGGCGATCACCTCAGAGACCACGGCGTCGCTGTCGAAGGGAAGTGTCGCGAAGCCGATGTCCGCGTGATGCGAGAGAACCCAGTCGAAAATGCGGTGCGAGGGCTCGACCTCGAGCGAGATCATCACGCCCGGATGCTGCCTACCGAATGCGGCGATCGCCTTCGCGACGACCGAGCCTACCAGGGCGGGGATGCTGATGAGACGGATGTGACCCTTGTTGCTCTTGCCGATCTCGGTGGCGGCGCGGGAGATATGGTCAAGGCCGACGAAGGCGCGCAGGACCTCGTCGTAGAGGATCTCGGCCTCGGCGGTCGGTTGCAGCTGACGGTTGCCACGGACGAAAAGCTTGAAGCCGACGGTTTCCTCGAGATCCACGATTAGCCGGCTGATCGCCGGCTGCGACACATCGAGCAGCGCGGCGGCCTGTGTGGCCGTGCCAGTGGTCATCACGGCGCGGAACGCCTCGATCTGACGAATTGTCATCATGAACGGGCTTTGCCTCCGACAGTAATCCTTCCCGGATGGGTCCGGGCGCGAGAATAAACGCGTGGATCCTTTGGCATATCTCTCCCAGATTGACAGAAGCCTATCGAAACCGCGAACATAGCCGGGCGCGGAGCGGAGTGTAACCCGGCCTTCCTCATGCCCGCGCGCGTCCTTCGCGATATGGGGCGCGCCGCGATGTTCGTTGAGCGACGAGCGCGCAGACGAGCAACTGGGAAAGATGGAACAGCATCAGCGGCAACACGATCGCCCCGACGGCGGACGGCGGAAAGATCGCGGTCGAGATGGGAAGGCCGCTCGCGAGGCTCTTGGTTGAGCCGCAGAAGAAGAGCGTGGCGCGATCCGCCGCCGGCAGTCCGAAGACGCGCCCTGCGAGGATCATCGCGCCCATCGCCAGCGCGAGAAAGACGAGAACCGTGGCGAATAGGATCGCGAGGCGCCGCCCCGGGATCGTCGACCAAAGGCCGGCCGCCGTACCGGCGCTGAAGGCCGCGTAGACGATGAGAAGGATCGCGGTTCGGTCCACGATCAGGGTCAGCCGTTTCGCGCGGCCGAGGATCCCCGCGAGCCAGGGCCGCGAGAGCTGTCCCGCCAGAAAGGGCAGGAGGATCTGCACCCCTATCTTGACTACCGCCCCGCCGCTCACCCCGCCGCTCCGGTGCATGGTGAGCGCCATGAGCGCCGGCGTCAGTACGATCGCGACCAGATTGGACAGCGAGGCCGCGCAGATCGCGGCGGCGACGTTGCCGCCGGCGATTCCGGTGAAGGCGATCGAGGATTGGACGGTGGAGGGCAGCACGGCGAGAAACAGGATCCCCAAGGCCAGTTCGGGCCCGATCGGCTCACCAAGCAGCGCGACCAGGGCGAGGCCGATCACGGGAAAGAGCAGATAGGTGGCGCCGAGGCACAGCGCCTGCAGCCGGAGGTTCATGAGCCCGGCGCGCACGGAAGCGGTGTCGAGCTTCGCGCCGTAGAGAAAGAAGAGCAGCGCGACGGCCCAGAAGGTGACCTGGCCCAGAATCTCGGCCGCGACGCCGCGCGCGGGCGCGAGCGCCCCCGCGATCACCATCGCGCAGAGCAGGAGCATGTAATTGTCGATGCCCAATCGTTTCAGCGCAAGCATCACCACCCTTTCCGCGGCGCGGCTGGCGAGGCGCGCTCGCTGCCCGCCGGCTTTCTGTTTCGCCGGCCTCAGTTCGCCAGCACGCGTTTCAGATGGTCGCCAAGCCGCAGGCTGAGCGCCACGATGGTCAGCGTCGGATTGGCCGAGGCCGACGAGCAGAAGACGCTGCCGTCGTTGACGTACAGGTTCCTCATCTCGTGCACGCGCCCGGTCGGATCGACGACGCCATCGGCCGGATCGCGGCTCATGCGCGTCGTTCCCATGTTATGCGAAGCGGGGTAAGGCGCGGCGGTGACGACCTTGACCGCGCCCGCGCCGTCATGGATCCGGCGCATGCTCGCATAGGCGTGCTCGCGCATCCGGATGTCGTTCGGATGATCGTCGCAATGAATGCAGGCGATCGGCACGCCGAATTCATCGACCCGGGACGCGTGAAGCGAGACGCGGTTGCCGGGCTGCGGAAGGTCCTCGCCCATCGCGTAGAAGCCCGCCATGCTGCCGTAGCGTTCGATCATCTCGGCGAACTCGCGGCCCCACCAGCCGGACTTCAGGCCCTTCGCGATGGCCGGAAGCGAGATGCCGAGCACCTGAAGGTAGTATCCGTTCGCGAAGCCGCGCGCGGGGTCGTGGCGTGCCTCGTCGCACACCATCGCGGTCATGTTCTCGCCCCGATACATCCGGACCGGCTTCTCGTAGGTGCCCCAGACGCTGCCGGTGGTATGGCGCATGTAGTAGCGGCCAAGCTTGTCACTCCCGTTGCCGAGCCCGTTCGGAAACCGTCCACTCGCCGAGGCGAGGAGCAGGCGCGGTGTCTCGATCGCATTTCCCGCGAGGACAAGGTATCGACACTTCTGGCGCTTCCTTCCGCCGGTCCCGTCGACATAGACGACCGCCGTCACCTCGTTGTCGGCGCCATGCTCGATCTCGACCGCGCGGCAGCGTGTCCGCAGATCGAGCTTTCCACTCGCCATGGCCTCCGGGATGTCGACGACGGCGGTGGACCATTTGGCGTTCCGCCGGTCCCCCTGCATCGTGAAGCCGTCTTGGAGCGATCCGGGTCGCCCGGCGTAGGGCTCGACGTTGATCGCCATGTGCCCCTGGGACAACTGCTTGAAGCCGGCCCGCCGCGCGCCGTGCCAGAAGACGCGGGAGTGGTTGTTGAGCGGATGGCTGGGCAGGCCGTGTAGCCCCGAGACCCCCATGCGCTTCTCGGCTTCGACGTAATAGGGGTCGAGTTCGTCCCAGCTGACCGGCCAGTCGATCAGGTCGCTGCCCGCGATCGCACCATAGGTGCTCAGCGGCGCGAATTCGTAGGGCTTGAACCGGAGGGCCATGCCAGTCCAGTGCACGGTCGTTCCGCCGAGCACCTTGCAGATCCAGGTCGGCGCGGTGGGTGACTCCGTAGCGATGTTCCACGATCCGGTCGCGAGCCGCTCGTCGCTCCACGACAGCTGGGCGGCCGCCGCGTGCTCGTCCTGAATATACTCCTCTGGCGTGGTCGGCGCGCCGGCCTCGAGCATCACGACCGGGATACCAGCCGCGCAGATACGCGCGGCGAGCGTGCCGCCCCCAGCACCGGAGCCCACGATCACGACGACCTGGTCGTCATTCAAATCATAGTTTGCCACGTCAGATCGCTCCCCTGATCAGGGACTCCGCGTCGGGAAGCCAGTCGAGATCGTTGTTGTTGTCGCGGACGGCGTCCGGGTGGCATCCCACCACACCCTCGTAGCCGCACCCGGCCCAGACGACGGGATCGTCATAAAGGTGCCGGATCGTCAGCGCGAGGACGCGGCGGAAGCCGGGGGTCTCCTCGAGTCCCCGCAGGATGTCGGTTCGCGCGTCGAAGTCGAGATCCCCGAACTTCCCGCCGGCGGCTTCCTCGACCGCGCCGATCAATTCCCGGACCAGCAGCGCGTCGCCGGCGGAAGCCGAGGCCGCCGCGTCGATCCGCAGGGTGGCGAGGCGGTAGGGGCCGTCCCCGAGCCAGTCGTGCGGGCAGAGGCAGAGGAGGACCGCGCACAGGATGCGGGCTTCGGCTCCCGAAAGCACCTCGGCGGCCCCGGGCCAGTCCGCCCGATCGACGTCCCAGGGCGCCGGCGCGACGGCCGGATCCTTCCTGGCTTCCACCGGATAGCGCGGAATGTATCGGATATCGGACATGTCACCTCGTGCAAGCAGGGACGGCCCCGCGAAACGGCGGCCAGTCTGTCGGGGGGCGGACGGAAGCCCACGGCCTCAGGCGAGGAGCTGCTCCGAAAGCTTCTCGCCCATCATCATGCAGGTGGCGCTCAGGTTCGCGCTGACGACGAAGGGCATCACCGAGGCGTCGGCGACGTAGAGACCTTCGAAGCCGCGCACCCCGAGGTCGGGCGAGACGACGCTTTCGGAGTCAACGCCCATCTTGCAGGTGCCGCTCGGGTGATAGACCCCGGCGGCGCTTTCCCGGACGAAAGCCGCGAGTTCCGCGTCCGTCCGGATCGTTTCTCCCGGCTCTATCTCCTCGATCACATCCGCGCCGAGCGGCCCGGAGGCGAAGATGCGGCGCATCAGCTTGTGCCCGTCCACCAGCGTCTGGACGTCGCGCGCGTCGCTCAGCAGGTTGGGCTGTATCCGGAGCGGGTCGCGCGGGTCGGTCGAGCGGAGGGTGACCCATCCCGAGGAGTAAGGCCGGTGCACATTGGTCAGGCCCGCGACCGCCGGCCGGTCCAGGAACCTCGGCCCGGCCTCGGTCATACTGAAGCCACCGGGGCAGAACAGCACCTGCAGCCGCGACATGCGGTCGGGCGTGTCGAAGCTGTGGGCGCCGACGACATGGGCGACCGGGGTCGAAGCCGGGCCGTCGCCCCGGATCATCCAGCGCGCACCGATGAAGAGCTTCTCGAACGGACCCTGCATCACATTGTAGGTCCGGGTCTTCACGAGCGCGGTGTGGCTCGTCCCGGCATGATCCTGGAGGTTGCGGCCGACGCCGGGCAGATCGCCGCGCACCTCGATCCCGAACGCGCGCAGCTCTTCCGCCGGCCCGATGCCGGATAGCATCAGCAGCTGCGGCGAGCCGAAGACCCCGGCGCTGACCACGACAGCCCTGCTCGCGCGCGCTTCGACGGATTTTCCTTCGTGGAGATAGCGGACCCCGACCGCGCGGATGCCTTCGAAGAGGATTTGCTCGGCCGTGGCATCGAGCACCAGATCGAAATTCGGGCGACCACGGGCCGGCCAGACATAGGACCGCGCGGCGCTATGCCGGCGGCCACGACGCTCGCTCGCCTGCGCGTAGCCGACCCCCTCGTATTGGCCCGCGTTGACGTCGGGAAGGAAGGGGATCCCGAGCCCCACGCAGGACTCGACGAAGGCCTTGGACAGCGCGTGGGGCGAGCGCAGCATCGAGACCGGCTGCGGCCCGGCCCGCCCGCGCAGGGGCGAGGCCGGGCCGTCGAAGCTTTCGCACCGCTTGAAGTACGGGAGCAGGCTTTGGTAGTCCCAGCCAGCGTTGCCCATCTCGGCCCAGGTGTCATAGTCCTCCGGGCTGCCGCGCAGATAGGACATCGAGTTGATCGAGCTGGTTCCACCAAGCACGCGGCCGCGGGGCATGAAGTCGGTCCGCCCGCCCCGCGTGGGATCGGGCTCGGACACGAAGCTCCAGTCATATCTCGGATTGGCATAGAGCGTCGTGTAGCTCAGTCCGGGCATCTGAATTTTCAGCGTGCCGTCGGACCCGCCCGCTTCGAGCAGCAGGACCTTGTGGCGTCCGTTCTCGGACAACCTGCCGGCGAGGACGCTGCCCGCCGAACCGGATCCAACGACGATGAAATCAACGTCCTTTTCGACAGCCATTTCGCTCAGCCTCTCCGTTGACCGGCGATCATTCCGCGTCATCGGTCGAGAAGACCTCGCGACTGTACTGGAGCCGCGCTGGCTTGGTGAAGAAACCGCCGAGCAGATCGACCATTTCGGTGAAGGCCGGAGAGCCGCGGAACAGGTCGCGGTGGTGGTGGATGCTCTCCCAACGTACCTGCATCACGAATTCCGACGGATCATCCTCGATCTCGAGAAGGGAGAAGCCGCGGTATCCCGAAGCCTTGGCGAAGATCTCCGCCAGTCGGGGCATCGCCGCCTTGAACACGTCCGCTTGTTCCGGGTCGACGTAGCACGTGGCGATCTCAGTGATGGATCCGATCATTCTATCCGCCCTTTCGTGGCTTTCTGGACGAGGCGCCGGCGGGCGCCTCAGGTGCCGAGGTATGTCTGGATGAGTTCGCGGCCGGCGCTCTTGAACGCCTCCTGGTCGCCGCGCCATTTCACGCCGCCGTTGTCGACGAGGTAGAGGTAGTCGGCCATGCCCGCCGCGCGCTCGGGGTTCTCCTCGACCAGCAGCACCGACGTCCGGCTCGCCCGGATTTCGCGGATCGCGTCGTAAACCTGGTCGATCACCAGCGGCGCGAGGCCGAGCGAGGGTTCGTCGATCATGATCAGGTCGCTCGGCGCCATCAGGCCGCGGCCGATCCCGACCATCCGCCGCTCCCCGCCCGAGAGCGAGCGCACGACCTTGTCGCGCAGCTGCGTCAGCTTCGGGAACAACGCGACGACGGTGTCGAGGCGCCCCCGGGTCGCGGCGGCGTCCCGCTCGCGGTAGGCGCCGAGCAGGAGATTCTCCCAAACCGTCATTTGGGGGAACAACAGGTCGCCCTGCGGGACATGCGAGACGCCGCGTCGGGCGATCTCTTCGGGCGGCAGGCCGCGGATCGAGCCGCCTTTAAAGCGGATATCTCCGGCGGTCGCGGTCAGGAGGCCCGAGATCGTGCGCAGGAGCGTGGATTTGCCGTGTCCGTTCGGCCCGACGATCCCCACCACCGCGCCTTCCGGAACCTCAATGTCGATGTCGAAAAGCACCTCCCGGCGTCCGTAGCCGGAGCGCACGCCGTCGACTTCGAGGCACATCATGCGCGCGATCCCCCCATGTTGAGCTGGCTTCTGAGGTGACCCGCCGCCGTCACGCCGAGATACACCTCGACGACCTCGTCGTTGGCGAGCATCTCGTACTTCGATCCCTCGAAGATGAGGCTACCCTGATGCATGATCGCGATCTGCTCGCAGAGGCCCAGGAGGAAGCTCATCACGTGCTCGATGATGACGATGGTGATCCGCTCCCGCTTCAGGCGCCGGACCACTTCGATGAAGGTCTCCATCTCCCGCGGCGTCAGGCCGCCCACGGGCTCGTCCATCAGCAGGATGCTGGGCCGCATGGCGAGCGCGCCCGCCAGCATGACGAGCTTGCGGTCGAGCACCGGCATCGAGCCGACGACCGCGTTCGCGCGGTGGGCGAGCCCCACCTCCTCCAGCGCCTCGTAGGCGCGATCCCGCGAGCGCCGGTCGAAGACGAGGCCTGGCGCCTTGTGTTCGCCTCGGCCGAAGTAGGTTGCGACGCGGACGTTTTCGAGCGCTGACATGGTGTCGAACCCGGCGTCCGCCTGGAAGGTGCGCGCGACGCCCATGTAGCAGAGCTTGTCCACGCCCAGTTCCGTGGCATCGACGCCATTGACCGAGTAGCGGCCCGATGTCGGCGTCTGGATCCCGGATATCAGGTCGAAAAGCGTGGTCTTGCCTGCCCCGTTCGGCCCGCCGATCCCCAGGATCGAGCCTTCCGCGACCTCGAGGGTGACGTCGTTCACCGCCTTCTGGGCGCCGAAATGCTTGCTGAGGCCCTCGCATCGGATCGCTACGTTACGCGTCATGGCGAGGTCTCCGTCCGTTCGCGGCGCTGTCACTGCGGCTGCTCCGTCAGCTGTTCGGCTCGTGCGTCGGTCGCGGTCCGCGCCCGAGCCCCGAAGAGCCGCCCGATCTGGGCGCCGACACCTGTGAGACCGGCGGGGTAGAGGACGACGCAGGCGATGGTGATCGCCGAGAGCGCGCCCGTCCGCCAGCCGGCGAGGGCCTGGAACTGCATGTCCGCGAAGACCAGCGCGGCCGCGCCGAGCACCGGACCCCAGGTGCTGCCCCGGCCGCCGACGATGATCATCGAGAGGAGGAACACGAGCGTGTTCATGCTGAGGAGCGTCGGTCCGACGGTCTTGATGTAGCCGGCGTAGGCGCCGCCCGCGAGGCCGGTCATGGCGCCGGTCAGGATAAAGACGAGAAGCTGAACCCGCTCGAAGGCGATGCCGCGCGCGCGCGCGTAGGTCTCGCTGTCCCGGATGGCGCGGAAGGCGAGGCCGAAGGGGCCATGGATCAGCAGGAGGGCGACGATCAGGCTCAGAAGAGCGACGCCGAAGGTAAGATAGTAGTCCCCGAGGGCGCGGCTCTTGTAGCCCAGCAGCTTGGCCCAGCCAAAGTCTCCATAGCCGGAGAGGCCGCGGGAGCCGCCCGAAAACGGATAGCAGACGACGCCCTCGCTGCGGAAGCAGCCGACGTCGTTGAGGATGACGGTCGACATCAGGATCGAGATCGCGAAGGTCACCACGGCCACGTGGTCGCCCCGCATGCGAAGGCTGATGGCGCCGATCACGAAGCTGAAGAGCATCGCGCAGGGGGCGCTGAGCAAGAAGCAGACCCAGAAGGGAAGGCCGGTATAGGAGGCGAGGATCGCGGTCGAATAGGCGCCGAAAGCGAAAATCGCGACGTGGGCGAGGCTCATGATCCCGGCGACGCCGAAGACCAGATTCCACTGGATCACGACCGCCGACCAGATGAAGAAGAGCGCGACCTGGGACAGAATGTAGGGGGTGAGCCCCAGCAGCGGCAGAGCGAGGGCGATCATCGAGAGAATGACGGCGATCATCACGTCCCGGCGGCCGGGCCGATGTGCGAGGCGGGTCGCGCGGGCCATCAGAGGCGTCCTCCCGAATTGGTGCCGAAGATGCCGTAGGGGCGCCAGACCAGCAGGCTGATCGCGATCAGGAGCGCGGCCGTCGTGCCGAAGCGCGCGCCGATTGTGTATTGTACCGCGACCTCGACGAGCCCGAAGGCGAGGGCGAGGGCGGTCGCGCCGCGGAGGCTGCCGAGCCCGGCGCAGGCGCAGATGATAAGCGCCTTGGTCGTCGGGTCGCCTCCTACCGTGGGATAAACGGTTGTCATGCCGGTGAGCAGCACACCCGAAACCGCGGAGACGACGCCCGTGATCATCAGGATCTGAGCGTAGGTTCGCGGAACGGAGATCCCCATGAGCGAGGCCGCGTCGCGTTGCTGGGACACGGCCCGGATGGCCCGCCCCAGCGCGGTGCGCCCGAGCAGCCAGGAGATGCCGATCGTGAAGAGCAGCGCCGCGCACAACACGACGAGCGGCTGCGCACGGACGCTGATCCCGGCGATCGAGAGGGATCCGTCGAAGCGGAACGGCTGCGGCCAGACCTCGGCGCCGATCGACTGGTTGATGAGATTTTCGGTCAGCGCGGCCAGCGCGATCGTGGTGATCACCGTGTTGATCGGGAAGTTCGGCCGCCGGTAGAGCCATTTCACGATGCAGAAGTAAAGGAACAGGCCCGCCGCGGCGCCCGCCAGGATCGCCGGTCCGAGCGAGGCCCACCAGGGCAGCCCGAGCTTTTCCACCGACAGAACCGCCGCGTAGGCCCCGAGGGCGAGGATCGCGCCATGCGCGAGGTTGAGCATGCCGAGCGCGCCCCAGATCACGGAGAGCGCTATCGTGCCCATCGCATACATCGCGCCCAGGGCGAGGCCGTTCAGAAGAATTCCGGCGATCAGGTCCATTGCTACCCCAGGATGGTGTGCTCGCCACGACTGGCCGCGACGGATGGCGCGGATCGCAGGTGACGAGCGGGAGGAGTGTCCGGCCAGGGGAAGGGGCCGGCCGGACGTCGTCGCCGGTTAGCTGAACCAGGCGGGCGGCGTAAACTCGTCGTTCGCGTACGGAGACGGCGCGATGAGACCGCGGGTGCCGCCGGAGTCCTTGATCTGGAAGGTGGCCGTCGGCAGGCCCAGCGACGGGTCGCTGGTCGCGGCCGGATACGGCACCGCGTACTGCAATTGCGGATGATAGGCGACCGAACCAAGCACGCCGCGATAAGGGAACGCCTTCAGCGCGGCGGCGATCTTCCTGTTCTGCTCGACGTTGCCGGGCTCACCCGTCCCGCCCGCGATCGAGGCGGCGATCGCGTACTGGTACATGATGTTGTAGGTCACGCCGGCGGGCTCGTAGTTGGCGCGGTCGCCGTAGCGGTCCTTGACCTTTTTGATGAAGGCTTCGCCGCGCTCGTCGGGAATTACCCCCGTCATGCTCGAGGTCAGGACGCCGACCGCCGCTTCCTTGGCCACGTCGGCGAAAGACTGGAGCAGCGCGCCGTACTGGAGGTAGACGAGGCTGTTGGTCGGGCTGTCGAAGAACTGCCGCTGAAAATTCGCGAGATCGCCGGCGAAGAAATGGGTGTTGACGATCACCGCAGGGTCGAGCGCCCGCATCTTGTCGAGGACCGGGCCCCATTCCGTGGTCGGCGTCGGCACTACCTCCTTGAACACGACCTCGAAGCCGTATTCGGGCGCCGCCACGGTGATCTGGTCGGCGATCACCATGCTGTAGGGCGAAGAGCCCGATACGATGGCGATCGTGTTCTTGCTTGGCGACCACCTACCGGAGTCCTTCAGCGTCTTCAGCACGCCGGGCAGGTTCGCGCCATACCAGATTTCCGCGCCGCAGGTCTGGAAGATGCCGAAGTAGCGCTCGGGATCCTTCTCGATCGTCTGCTGGTGCTGGAACAGCGTGTTCGCGTGCATGTAGATGATGCCGGCGTCGGCGATGGGCTCGTATTCGGCGTTGTTCGGCCCGATGTTGTAGAAGCACAGCATGGCGTGGACGCCGTCGCTGTCGATGAGCCGGCTGCTTGCCGAGAGGACGTCCTCGGCGGCCATGTTCTTCGAGTCGATTACCTTGAACTCGATCGGACGGCCGAGGATGCCGCCCATCGCGTTGATTTCCTCGATCGCGATCTCGAAGCCCTGCTGCCCGCCGATGCCGTCGGCGGCGGCCGCGCCGGAGAGCGGCAGCATCGAGCCGATGGGGATCGGTTCGCCGCTCCCCTGCGCGTTCGCGCTGCCCGCCGTGATGATCTCGGCGCCGAGCACTCCGCCTCCGAAGAGGGCGGCGGGTGTGCCCTTCAGGATGGATCGGCGCGTGAGCGCCGTCTTTTCGCCAACTTCGGAGTGCTTCTTGGCCATCTGCATTCCTTTCGGGGAGGATCTCGGGGTGTCGGGAAGGAAGGAGGTGTCCGGCGCGGTCAGGGCCGGAATTCGTCGTACTCGGCGAAATCCGCCGGGCGGCTCAGGAAGCGCTGGGTTTCGCTCAGGAAGGCCGTGACTCGCGGAGAGCCGATGTGCCGATCGAAGGCGGCCTTGTTGCTGTAGCGCTCGACGTAAACGAGCTTGCAGCGGTCGGAGACATCCTGGCGCACGTCGAAGGCCTCGCAGCCGTCACCCTCGAGCGAGAGCCGAACATGCTCGGAAAGCAGTGCCGCGAAGGTGTCACGATCCTCGGCGTTAACGGTGATGTGCGCGACAACGTAGTGGGCCATGATTTTCTCCTGGGGCTTCGCGATTACCAGCCGTAGGCGTAGCAGGAGCGCCTTGGATCGGCGCTCGTCGCGAGGACACCGGTGGCCGCCTCACGCGAGGTGATCGTCGCGCCCATGCCGCAGGTGGCGACACGCGTGATCTCGTGGCCGCGCCGCTCAAGCTCCGCGATCACGGCGGCGTCGAATCCATCCTCCAGCGCCAGCTTCCCCTTGTGATAGGTGTGCGGGTAGAAGGAGTTCGGCACGGCCATGGTCGCGAACCGCGGCGCCTCGACCGCCTCCTGGGGCTTCATTTTCCAGAGCACCGTGTTCAGGAAGATCTGGAGGTTCGCCTGGACCTGGGCGTCGCCGCCGGGGCAGCCCACGGTCATCACCGGCTCGCCACCCTTGGTGACGAGATAGCTTACGAGGCTTGTGCGCGGCCGCTTGCCGGGCGCGAGGCAGTTCGGATGTCCCGGAACGAGGTTGAACATCTCGGAGCGGGTGCTGAGCGTGAAGCCGAGCTTCGAGAGAAAGACCGACTTGCTGAACGCCCCGCCGCTCGGGGTGGCCGCTACGAAATTACCCTCGCCGTCCACGACGGAGATATGCGTCGTGCCGGACTCGAGCTTCTCAAGCGATGGCGTCACGTCGGCCCATTCGACCGGGATCACGTTCTGCTCGGCCTCGCCGGAGAAGAGCCACGGGGCGCCGGGCTCGGGCAGGGCCCGCGCGGCGGTGGCGGGGTCGATCAGTTCGGCGCGAGCCCGCGCGTAGGCTTTGTCGAGCAGGCCGGCCTTCGGGATGGGTGTGAAGTCCGGATCCCCGTAGAATGCCTCGCGGTCCGCGAAAGCGAGCTTCATCGTCTCGGTGAGAACGTGCACGTACTGGGCCGAATTGTGGCCGAGAGCGACGAGGTCGATGCTTTCGAGCATGTTGAGGACCTGCATCATGATCGGCGCCTGCGACCAGAAGGACTGGCCGTGGATCTCGTAGCCCTGGAACGAGGTCGAGACCGGCTCCTCGATTTCCTCCCGAAAGCCCGCGAGATCCTCCGCCCCGAGCAGGCCGCCGACGGCCGCGACCTCCTCGGTGATCATCCGGGCGATCTCGCCCGTGTAGAAGCAGCGCCGCGCCGCTGCGATCTTGTCCCGGCGGTAGCCCTCGGCGGCTTCGGACGCGTCGCGGAGGTGAGTCAGCGTCGCGGCGAGCGCCGCCTGCCGCATCCTTGTTCCCGGCGTGTTCGAGCGCCGGTTGGTAAAGAACACGTCGCTGCCGCCGGGAGGAAAGAGATCGAACTGCGAGAGCGCGGCGGGCTCGATCCGGTTCACCATGTATTCGTAGTTGGCGATGCCGTCGCGCGCGTAGTCGAGCGCGGGCTCGATAGCTTCGGCGAAGCTCTTGGTGCCGTAGTCGGACAGCATCGCAAGCGCGGCCCCGAACATACCGGGCGTGGTGAAGGCAAGGGGGGCACCCCTGCCCGGTCCGGTCGGAATGCAGCCGAGGCCGAGGCTGGCGAAATGATCGAGGGTGGCGCGGGCCGGGGCGCCGCCCTGGCCGCAGAGCGTGCCGAGCCTGCCGCCTCTCGCGTCGCTGAAGGTGAAGACCGCCTCGCTGCCGAAGGAGAAGGAGGACGCGGGTTCAACCACGGCCGCCGCGAAGACGGCCGCGACGGTGGCGTCGAAGGCGTTGCCCCCGGCCAGCAACATCCGCACACCGGCATGAGTCGTGAGCCAATGCCCGGTCGAGATGACCGAGCGCAAGCCGTAGATGGTTGGGCGCGTCGTCCGGGGACGGACCCGGTCGCCTTGCTCCATATACGATGACCCTTCGGCCCTGTTCGCCATACGCGTCGACAATCGACTCGCTCCTTCACTCGGAATCATGATGCGCTACGCGGATGTCGGTGCTCGCGGCCCGCCTAATCTGCGTAGGCCTTCTTCGTTTCGAGGAATTCGACCAGGATCTGCCGATGAACGCCCTTGCCGATGTTCGTCGCCATATGGGTCATTTGCGGATCTTCGGTTTCGGGAAGCTCGAAGTAGCCGACATATCCATCGGGCGATCTCTGGACGTAGTCGCGACCATTCGGCACGGTAATCGAGAGCTCGTTGTCTGGCGTCACATACACGAAAAGATAGTCATGGAGATGGCGATGCAGCTCCGTCGACTGGCCTTGAGCCAGCTTGAAATCCCAGATCCGTATCTTTTCGTTCTCGAAAAGAATGGAGGTTCCGATATTCAACGAAGGGGTCGTGCTCATGACTAGTTTCCAATTCTGTTGGGCAGCCAGCGCCGTTCTATGCTCTCGTGTTCGAGACAGCTTCCTCGGACGCATGACATTTTTCTTCAGATAAGCCTGGCTGACATAACGCCCTTACAGACCGACTCATAACATTCACAAATTCTACCCGCAACAAAAAGGCATACACATTATGCAAAAGATTGGGGTCGACCGCCTGCGTGCACAAATCGTGACCTGCGCGGCAGTCTGCTGCCTCATCACGCCGCAATCGCTGTCCGGTGGACCGGATCAAGATTTCCAGCTTCGCCGGGCGTCGACGGCGTGTGGACGACAGCGGCGCATTCGCGGGCGCCCGCGCGGCGCTCCGGCAGGCATGGGGACGCAGTCGCCAGCCTCGGGCCGGTGACCGCCAACGGGATACGGCGGATCAGCGCCTTCCGACGGTCGCGCGGCAGGTCAGGGGCCGCCGGCGATAGCCTTCCCGCCAATCGCCAAAGGTCGACGGCCTCGGAGACGGCGATGGCGTCGTCGGGATCGACGCCGAGATATCGGACGGCCCCGTCCATCTTTGTATAGCCGTGGAGGAGTTGGACGACGCGCGGTTCGCCGCTCTTCTCGCAGATCCGGGCGGCCTTGTTTCGGCGCGTCGAATGGGTGCCGTCGGCGACCGATTCCCGCCCGATCGAGGCCCGGCTCGCCGGTCTTTCGCCGGGTGATCGAGGCGCGCTCCCGCGCGCGCGCCGTCGCGAACACGTCTCTCAGCCTGGGTCCAACGAGGTCGCGGCCAAGCGGCCTGCTGTCGGTCGTCACGTCGAAGAGCGCGAGGTCGCAGGGAGTGTCGGCTATCTCGAGGCGCATGCGGACCGACCAGACATGCCTGGGTCGGAACAGGCACTTCCGACCGACGACGTGCCCCTTGCCCAAGGCGACGCGTCGCGGAAAAATAGCAGGCGGGAAATCCGCGATCCGACCTCCGCCCTCTCCGCCATCACGGCGAAACCCGGCGATCCTTTCACGTCTCCGAGCTCCCCCAAACCCAGGCGGAGAAAGCTGATCGGCGCGCTTCGCATCGACAATGAATGACGCCACCCGCCCCACGATCGGGGATGTGTGGCGCTATCCATTCCCCCGGAACCGGAAAGCCGCCCAGGGCGGAGGTGGGGCCTTCGGCTCTCGCTCCACGAAGGCCGCTCAGCCCTCATGATCCGGGCGATCAACGGGCGGAGGCTCAGCCCGACTGCGCGCCGATCAAGCCGGGTCAGGCGGGCGGTGGACGGTGCCGGCCACCACCGTTGGCCGGCACCGCCACGGGGACCGCGGCTGGCCTGCTCGGCGTTCGGGGCGCGGGCCGCTCAAGCAATCGATCGGCAAGGAGGATCACCCCCCTGCCGATCAGTTGAGAGGGAATGCCCTTGCGGTCAGGCGATCCCGGTCAGCTTCGCCACGAGAAGCCCGCTCGACAGCAGGATGGCGAGGAAGCCGATTCCGACGAACAGGTTCTGCCACCAGGTGTTGCGCAGGTCGCCCATCAGCCGGGTGTTCGCAATGACGAGGAGCATAGCGCCGAGGAAGGGCGCCACCAGCACCGTCATCGCCTGGGCGAAGATGATGAGCTGGACGCGCGACCCGGGGGCCAAGGCCACCGCGAAGAGCCCGAAGCCGAGGACGCAGGCGACGAGGAGCTTCGAGCGCTTGCCCTCGAAGCCGCCGCTCGCCCCGAGCCCGTCGGCGAGCAGCGTGCCGCCGGCCGTGGCATTGGCGAGCATCGAGGAGAAGGCGGCAACGAAGAAACCGATCACGAAGATCATCGAGCCGGCCTTGCCCGCGAGAGGCTCGAAGACATTCGCGAGCTGGACCAGCGTCGTCACCTTCTCGCCGGTATGGCCGAGGACGGCCGCGGCCACCATGATGACGAGGCAGGTCATGATACCGGGCGCGACGATGCCGGGGATCGTGTCGGTGATCGTCGCGTCACGGTACTGATCGGCGCGAATGCCCCGCTCCCGGGTCGCGTAGCTCGTGAAGAAGGCGGCGTTGATCGAGAAATTGGTGCCGACCAGCGCGATGATGAGAAGCTCGGCGCCCGGCGGGAAGGTCGGGACCATGCCGGCGGCGCCCGCGCTCCAGTCCGGCCCGGCCAGAAAGGCGCTGATCACGAAGCCCGCCGCCATCATCGCGGCGAGCACTAGAAGGACCCGTTCGACGGCGGTGTAGATGTTGCGCATCAGGAGGATGAAGGCCACGCCCACGGTGCAGACCGTGGTCCAGAGCAGCGCCGAGGCGGTAACCCGCGCGGCTGAGATCGTCGACCGCTGCCGCTTCTCGCTCGACGAGCTCGCCTACCCGTATCCGCGCGAGGCGGCGACCCCCGGGCTGACGCCCCAGGCCGCGCTCGAGCGGCTGACTTGGGACGGCGCCGCGACGCGCTACCCGGACGGGGTGCCCGACGAAGTGGCCGTGACCTTGCGCCACGAGCTGGCGCTGATCGAGCGGCTCGACTACGCGCCCTACTTCCTGACCGTGGATTCCATCGTCCGCTTCGCCCGGTCGCGCGGCATTCTCTGCCAGGGCCGCTCGGCGGCGAACTCGGCCGTCTGCTACGTGCTCGGCATCACCGCGATCGATCCCGCGCGCAACGATCTCCTCTTCGAGCGCTTCGTCTCCGAGGAGCGGCGCGAGCCGCCGGACATCGACGTGGATTTCGAGCACGAGCGGCGCGAGATCGTCATGCGGTGGGTGTTCGAGACCTATGCGGACGCCGCGCTTGAGATCCTGCGCGCGCGCTCGGATATCGCCATTCTGCTCACCGACATCGACATGCCGGGCTCGATGGATGGCATAAAGCTTGCCCGGACGGTTCGCGACCGCTGGCCGCCGATCGAGAGCATCATCGTCTCGGGCCACCGAGGTGTGCGGGACGCCGACATGCCTGCTCGAGGTCTCTTCTTCTGGAAGCCGCTGCCGCATCGCGAAGTCGCGGTCGCGTTGCGGTGCCTCCTACAATGAGGCTGCGTGCTTAACGGGAACTCCTGCGACCGTCATGCGAGCTTTCGCCTCGGGAACACCTCGGACTTGGCGCGGCCACCGCACGTCATGCCGCGCGCAGCGGAAAGGGTGAAAGCGGCGGCTCATGGCGGGGAAAGCTTGGGTTAGGCGCACTTATAACCGGTCTTCCATAGCGACCCCCTCGGCGATCCGGAACACGGGTCATCGCGCCGCGTTCTCCGTTACACAACACATACGGAGGAAACCAAAATGGACCATTCAACCCACGAGGCGCTGGCCGCCGACGAACTGACCGATTCCAATCTCGTCGAGGCCACGATCTACGGCCCCGAGGACGAGAAGGTCGGAACGGTCTCGCACCTGCACGGCGCCGGCCCCGGAGCCACGGTCATCGTCGACGTCGGCGGCTTTCTCGGCATCGGCTCCAAACCGGTCGCGATCCCGATCGTGAACCTGAACTTCATGCGCGACGAGAGCGGGACGATCCACGCCACCACGACGATGACCAGAGACCAGGCAAAGGACCTCCCCGAGCATCGCGACTGACGCTTTCTCCAAGGAAGGACGTGGGTCGCCGGGATTTTCCGGCACCCCTTTTACCAACCCGCGCTCGAGACTGCTTGAGGCGCGAGCGCCGTGGCGCGCAGGTGGTCTCAAATGCTTCGCGGCGATGTGACCATCGGGCGGGACCCTGTCGGACGCTTGCCTGGCAATGAAGGATCAGCTCCGTGACTTACCAGCCCTACTCCCTAGAGCGCCAGACCATCGCGCGGCACGGCGCTTACGCCGCGCTCGTGCCATTCCCATTTGTCTGCTTCATCCTCGCGTTGGGAACTGACCTGCTCTACATCCGTACCTCGAACCTGATGTGGCAGAACTTTTCCGCGTGGCTGCTGCTTGTCGGGCTGGTGATGGGAGTTCTGGCCGCCGTCGCCGGAACCGCGGAGTTGATGCTCCGCCGTGATCTCCGTATGCGACCCATCGCCTGGATCCAGGGTGGGCTCGGGTTGCTGGCCTTGGTTCTCGCTCTTCTCAACAGCCTCGTCCACGCCCGCGACGGCTGGACCGCCGTCGCCTGGCAGGGTCTCGCGCTTTCCTTCGCGACGGTGCTCGTCGTGATCGTCGCGGCGATTCTCGGCCGCGTCCTGATACACGATTGAAGGAACCCCAGCTATGCGCGCCGCCGCTCCCTCCTGCCTCGCCGCCATCATCCTGCTCGGGGCGTTCGCGCCGCTCACGCGCGCGGCCGAGAGCTTCGATCCCGCGAGCCAGATCGGTCCGAACCCGGTGCTACCGGATCCCCAGTCACCCATCCTCCCCGATATGAAGGTGGCCGAGGTCGTCGGCTGGCGACCCGGCGAGGCGCCCACGGTACCGGACGGGCTTACGATCACCGCTTACGCGGCCGATCTTGCCAACCCGAGGACAGTGCACACATTGCCGAACGGTGACGTGTTGGTGGCGCAGTCACGCGCCCCGGAGGGCGAGCCTCCGTCGCGACCGAAGGACATCATCCGGGGCTGGATCATGGCGATGGCGCATGGGGAGGGCGCGGCGCCGTCAAGGGAAAGCAATCTCGTTACACTGCTTCGCGACGCCGACCGCGATGGCGTCGTCGACGGGCGCTTCGATCTCCTGACCGGGCTCCACTCGCCCTTCGGCCTGGCCTGGGCGGATGACACGCTCTACGTCGCGACCACCGATGGCATCCTCGCCTACCCCTATCAGCTGGGAAAGACTGCGATCATCGGGGAAGCACGCGTCCTCACGCCGCTGCCCGGCGGGCCGATCGACCATCACTGGACCAAGGACCTCGCGCTCAGCCCCGACGGCACCAGGCTCTACGCCTCGGTCGGTTCCAACTCCAACATCGCCGAGAACGGGATCGAGGCGGAGAAGGATCGCGCGGCGATCTGGGAAATCGATCGAGCGACCGGAGCGTCGCGCATCTTCGCGTCTGGCCTGCGCAATCCGAACGGGCTCACCTTCCAGCCCGAGACCAAGGCGCTCTGGACCGTGGTTAACGAGCGTGACGAACTCGGCCCCGATCTCGTCCCGGACTATATGACTTCGGTCCAGGACGGCGGCTTCTATGGCTGGCCCTGGAGCTACTACGGCCAGCACGTCGACCGACGCGTTCATCCGCCTCGACCCGATATGGTGGCCAAGGCGATCGCGCCGGACTACGCTCTCTCGAGCCACGTCGCGCCGCTCGGGATGATCTTCTCGGATGGCTCGGCGCTACCTGAGCCCTATGCCTCCGGCGCCTTTGTCGGCGAGCATGGCAGCTGGAACCGCGATGCGTTCAATGGCTACAAGGTTGTTTTCGTCCCGTTCGAGAACGGGGTTCCGGCCGGGCCCGCGCACGACGTCGTCACCGGCTTTCTCGCCGGGGATCAGGCGCGCGGACGACCGGTCGGGCTAGGTATCGACGGAACCGGAGCACTGCTCATAGCCGACGACAGCGGGAACACGATCTGGCGGGTCGCCGCCGCCGATGGCGCTGATACGTCCGCGCCGGTCGGCACGGATCAGCTTCCCGGAGTGACCGCGCCCGAGGCGGCGCCATAGACGACGTTTATATTGGGCCCGGCTGATCAGCCTGGTGTCCGAGCACCTCCGCTTCAGTCGCGTCGAGAGCTCTTTTCGGCGTAGGGCTCCGTCTCGGCGCCCCGCGCGGAGAGGCCGCCGATCCCCAGGCCCGCCCCCATGGCGGCGAGTATCGTCGCCACCGATCGAACCCGGAGCGCGAGCTCCCAACCCGGCCGCAGGCGCGTCGGCACCAGGCCGTAGTCCAGCGCGGCTGCGAAGAGCGTCGTGCCGAACGCGCGCCCGAGGATCCCGATCGCGGGCCTGGTGGCGGGGGCGGGCGTGATGGCGGCGCCCCAGAAGAACGCGGCGCCCACGTTGATCAGGACGCCTGGCACGGTGTGCGCCACATCGGCCTTGTCCCGCCGCGCGGCCGCCGCCCCGTGCAGGATACGACTCGTCGCATTGATGGGCCGGGCCGCGGACCGCCCCGCAAGCCGCGCGCTCAGCGCGACGGCGGTCAATGTCGCCAGCGCCGCGCCCGCCCCTGAGTAGAGAGCGAACCGAATGCGTGCGTTGCGCATGTTCTCCTCGGGCTGCCGACGCGCCTGAAGATTGGCCGGCACGCGCCCGGCCACCGACGGGTCATGGCCAACCGCGTGACGCCCGTTTTCCGCGTCGCCGCTCTGGTCGGCGTGGGGGCACTCGTTTCCGTCATCGTCGACGCGCATTCTCGACTCCCAAGCTCTCTGCGGGCCGTCACCCGCGAGTTCAGTTACCTTCATAAATGTCGTCGCCGACGGCTGTGTTCCGTCGCAAGCCAAAGCTCCCGTCGCCGAGCGGTGATGACGCGATCGGCCGCGATCGCCCGCATCCGCCGTCTCTGCGACCGAAAGCCGCGCCTCGGAACCGAACAGCACCCGTCCCGATTGCGTCACCGAAGAGTCATGCTTCCGGGAGGGCGAGCTTGGAACAGATCTGGCGATCCTTCCTGAGCGCGGACATCAGGCTCCCGATGATCGCGAGCCTGCTGACGGGCGTGCTGATCGGCCTCGAGCGGGAAGCCCGGGGCAAGGCCGCGGGGCTAAGGACGCACGCGCTCGTCTGCTTCGCCTCGACGCTGGTCATGCTCGCCTCGGCGCGCCAGGCAGAATGGCATGTGGAGTTCATCCCCGGCGGAACCATCGTCGCCGACCCCGCGCGCATGGCACATGGCGTCCTGACCGGGATCGGATTCCTCTGCGCCGGCGTCATCTTTCGCGAAGGCGCTTCGGTGCGGGGTCTGACCACGGCCGCGTAGCTCTGGGCGACCGCGTCGATCGGCCTTCTCTATGGTGTCGGACTGTACTGGCTCGCCGTGAGCGGCACCATCCTGACGCTGCTCGTTCTCTCGCTCCTCCGGCTGATCCAGTCCCTGATGCCACAGCGGATCGAAGCGCGTCTGGTCGTGGTGACCCGAATTAGTGGCGGGCTTTCGGCCGACACGCTCCGCGAGATCCTGAGCGCGCGGAACCTGCGGGTCGGCGCCATGGGGTGGGACTCGACCGGCTCGACCGGCCACCTCGAACTCAGCGTGCGGACCTGGTTCAGCGATGAGCATCAGGCGGACGAGCTCGCGGCCAAGATCGCCGCGACGCCCGGTGTGATCGGCTTCGCCATCATTCCGGCGCGGGACGATGGATCGGCGATTACCTAGCCAAAGGCCGTTCACGCCACCCGTCAGGCGGAACCCGCCCGGACGCTCCGCATTTTCTTCGGGCAACGCCAATCGAGGGGCAGCGCGATGATGATCCGAAAGCTCGATGACCAGAACGGTCTCAAGACCTACGCCGTGATCCGGGGGACCGGCGACGAGGTCATGGCCTGCCTTGAGGATTTCGCGCGCGCGGAAGGCATCGACGGGGCCGAGCTCAGCGCGATCGGCGCGTTCCGGCGCGCGTCTCTGCTCTACTTCGACTGGGAGCGAAAGGAATACGACGAGACCCCGGTGGACGAGCAGGTCGAGGTCGCCTCGTTGAACGGCGACATCGGCGTCGACGAACGCTGCGCGCCCGCGCCGCATGTCCACGTGGTCCTCGGCCGCCGCGACGGGTCCGCCCTGGCCGGGCATCTGAAGTCGGGGGAGGTTCGGACCATGCTGGAAGTCATCGTGACCGAGACGCTAAGCCATCTGCGGCGCGCCCACGACGCGACGACCGGCCTCACGTTGATCCAGGTCTGATGTCGTCGCCCCGCTCGGAGCGATGGTCCTGAAGCCCGGCATGCGCATCGGCCCCGCGCCCACGACGCGAACGCGACTCGACGACCTGCGCGCGGACGGGACCGCGCGGTCTCGGCGTAGCGCGTTTTCGCCTCACGGACGCAACGTCCGCGTAGGCCGATCAAGCGAAGATCATTCCTCGGGCGAGACGGGACTCCGACCACAACAGGCTCTCGGCGACCGATCGTCGGGCACCGCGTTTCGCGTGCGAGCCAGTTTCGTCGTCATCGCTTTGTCCTCCCTGCCAGCCCCTGGGTATGCCTGGAACAGCTCGGCTCTCGAGCCTGCGGGTCCGGAAGCAAGGCAGGTGGCTGAGCTCTTCTGGGTGATGGCCGTCGGGGGCGGCGTCATTTGGATCGGCGTCATGATGGCCTATCTGCATGCGCGCGGGTCCCGGCCGCGCCCCTGGAGCGAGGCGGCCGCCGGGCGCCTGATCTTCTGGGCCGGCATTGTTTTCCCCACCGTCACCCTCGCCGCGCTGCTTGCCTACGCGCTCTGGCTCATGCCCGGCCTCCGGCCCTGGACCGAAGCAAGTCCTGCCGGCCTAGGGCGCGGACTCAACCGAGCGCAACCAGATCCGGCATGACGCGAGGGCGACGGCGGCGAGGAAGGTGGTCGCGTGCTTGTCGAACCGGGTCGCGAC
>QFPW01000015.1 GCA_003241785.1 Rhodovulum sulfidophilum
CCCCGGGCTCGACCCGGGGCCTCGACGCCATTTCCGAACCACCGCGCGCCGGATTCGAGGCCCCGGATCAGGTCCGGGGCGGTCGGCGCCGGGTGCCCGCCACGGGCGAAGGTCACGAAGCGCGCCGCGGGTGCTCCGTGGCCACGCGCGGGGCGCCCGGCGCGGCGCCACCGCCGGAGGGCGGGGACGGCCGAAAGGCCGGCGCCGGCGGGCGGCCTCAGCCGGCGAGGCGGGCGGTGAGGTGGTCGCCGAGGCGGAGCGCCAGCTGGGTGAGCGTGTAGGTCGGATTGGAATGGCCGGGCGTCGAGAACACGCTCGAGCCCCCGATGTAGAGATTGTCGACGCCGTGCACCCGGCAGTCGGCGTTCACCACGCCGTCGCGCGGGTCGGCCGACATCCGCGTCGTGCCCATGTGGTGCTTGCCGCCGACCTCGTCCTTGTCGGTACCCGGGATCTCGGCCGGCTCGGCGAGCAGCCAGTCGCGCAGCTTCAACCGGCCGATGTCCTGCTCGGCGATATGCGCGCCATAGGCCATGCCGGCGGTGCGCATCGTGTGCACGTCGCGCTCGGTCATGTTCCAGTCGAGCACCGGGCGCCGCAGCCCGAAGGCGTCGCGCTCGGCGCCGAGGCGCACGCGGCTGTCGGGGTTCAGCGCCTGCTCGAAGGCGATCCGGGTGATCGCGAGCGGTTCCGGATGGGGCTGGCCGCGGCCCTCCCACCAGGCGCCGACCCCGCCGAGGTCGCAGTTCGAGAGCTCGCGGCCGAGCACCTTCTCGGCGAGCCGCTCGGAGAAGTCGCGGCCGCAGGCGGCGCCGCGCAGCAGCGAATCGGCGAGGCCGGTGACCGGCGGGTGGTATTCGGGCTCGAGCCGCAGGCCGAAGTTCAGCACCTCGTTCTCGAACAGGAATTCCTCGGTCGGCATGAAATACTCGCGCTCCTGGCTCGGGGCGCGCAGCACGACGTCGGAGATCACGAAATGCGGGTGGTCGCAGAAGAACCGGCCCACCATGTCGTTCCTGTTGCCGACGCCCTCGGGGAACTGCTGGTCCATCGCGAGCAGCAGGCGCGCGTTCTCGACCCCGCCGGTCGCGAGCACGTAGTAGCGCGCCCGGACCGTGAAGCCCGCGTCGTCGGGGGCGTAGGACCTGAAGACCGCGCCCTCGACCTCGCTCCCCTCGGCGTCCATCGGCATCGCGACCAGGTTGGCGTTGAGCCAGAGGTCGATCTTGTCCGAGGCGGTCAGCTCCTCGAGGTATTTCTCGGCGAAGCGCGTCGGCGGGCTCCAGCGGAACTGGAAGCGGTGGAACCGGTAGGCGTCCTGCCGGAAGGCGAGATTCGGCGCCTCCGATTCGTTCGGCACGTCGAGGATCTGGTCGGCCTCTTCGCGATAGGGGTCGAGGTCGAGCTTGGTGATCGGCCAGCCGCTGAGCGGATTGAAGGATTTCGGCGCGAAATCGACCGGCTCGAGCGCCCGGCACCAGCCGGCCCAGTGGTTCGAGGTGCCCCCGAAGAAGCGCAGCCGCGCGGTGTCGAGCGGGAAATAGTCGAGCCCGGCGTTCTCGCCGACATAGGGATCCTGCGAATCGAGCTCGATCTCGAGCCCGCCGGCCTCCATCAGCGCGACTTTCGCGCCGTTGCGGGCCAGCACGCGCGCCACCGTGATCCCGGCCGGGCCGGAGCCGATCACGCAGAGGTCGTAGACCTGGTCGAGCCGCCCGCGATCGGCGGTGTTGGCGTCAAACCGCATCGGTGCCGAGCGCCCGGATATCGGCGTCGGTGAGGATCCAGCCGTCGACGAAATGGAGCCCCTGGCCGAGGCCGGCCGGAAGGCCGCCGGGGGCGAGGCCCGCGAGCGGCTCGGCGAGGGCCCGCGCCGCCGGCAGGCCGACCGCGAGGGCGGCGACCGCCCCGAAGGTGGATGTGAGGAATGTCCGGCGGTCCAGCATGTCTCGGCCCTTCGCTGCGTCCCGGCGCGCGCGCCGGGACGTTTCGCGACTGGTACCGCGGGCCGCGGCCGGCCGCCAGCCCCGCGCGCCCCGGCTTGGCGATCCTTCGCCGACCGTGGCCGTTTTGGCGCGGCGGCGGCCGGCGGCGCCCGGCGCCGGGGCGGGGCGGTTGCGGCCCGCCGGACGCCGCTCTAAGAAAAGTGATCCGGCAGGCGCGACGCGGGTCCGCCGCCGGCCCATCACGAAGGCGGAGGCGACATTGGACGCGGCGACGGCATACGCGGATCTGGCCAACCACCTGCGCGCAATGGGCGCGCTCGATCAGGTCGCCGGCCTCCTGAACTGGGATCAGGAGACGCAGATGCCGCCGAAGGGCGGGGCGCAGCGCGCCGAGCATTGCGCCGCGGTCGCGGCCGCCGCGCACGGGCTCGCGGTGGCGCCGCTGATCGCCGAGCGCGTCGCCGCGCTCGAGGGCGCCGCGCTCGATCCCGTCGCGCGCGTCAACGTCGCCGAGGCGGCGCGGCTCCACGCCCGGGCGACGCGGATTCCGGCCGATCTCGCCGCGGAGATGGCGCGGGCGACCGCGCTCGCCCAGACCGTCTGGCAGGCGGCGCGGGAGGCGAACCGGTTCGAGGATTTCGCTCCGGCGCTCGAGCGGGTCGTGGCGCTGAAGCGCGAGGAGGCGGCCTGCCTCGCGGCCCCTGGCCAGCTGCCCTACGACGCGCTGCTCGCCGAGTTCGAGCCCGGGATGACGAGCGCGCGGCTCACCGAGATGTTCGACCGGATGCGCCCCCGGCTCACCCTCCTGCGCGAGCGGATCGCGCGCTCGGGCTGGCGGATGCCGCGGTTCACCGGTTCCTTCGCCAAGGCGGGCCAGCTCGCGCTCGCCAGGCGGCTCGGCGACGTCTTCGGCTACGACTGGGAGGCCGGGCGGCTGGATCTCGCGGCGCATCCCTCCTCCTCGGGTTCGGGCGGCGACGTGCGCATCACCACGCGCGTCAACGAATCCGACCCGCGCGAATGCGTCTATTCGACGATCCACGAGCTCGGCCACGCGGTCTACGAGCAGGGGCTCGACCCGGCCCAGGCGCTGCTGCCGGCCGGGATGTACGCCTCGATGGCGGTGCACGAATCGCAGTCGCGGCTGTTCGAGAACCAGCTCGGCCGCGGCCGCTCCTTCTGCGAATGGCTGTGCCCGGCCGTCAGCGCGCAGTTCGGCGCGACCGGCGTCGACATGCCCGAGGCCTTCTACGCGGCGATCAACCTCGTGGAGACCGGGTTCATCCGCACCGAGGCGGACGAGGTGCACTACAACCTGCACGTCATGCTGCGCTACGACCTCGAGCGCGACCTGATCGCGGGCGCGCTCGAGGCCGCCGATCTCGAGACCGCCTGGAACGCGCGCTTCCTCGCCGATTTCGGGCTCGAGGTGCCGGAGCCGCGGCTCGGCGTCCTGCAGGACGTGCACTGGTCGGCCGGGCTCTTCGGTTATTTCCCGACCTACAGCCTCGGCAACGTCTACGCCGCCGAGATCTACCGCGCGTTGCGCCACGCGGTGCCCGACCTCGACGAGCGGCTCGCCGCCGGCGACCTGCGGCCGGTGGTCGACTGGCTGCGCGCGAACATCCACGGCCGGGGGCGGCTCCTGCCGCCGGCCGCGCTGATCGAGGCCGCCTGCGGCCGGCCGCCGAGCGAGGCGGCGCTGCTCGACTATCTCGAACGCAAATACGTCGCGCTCTACACGCTCTGAGCGGTCAGAGCGTCACCGGCAGGCCGGAGCGCACGCTCTGGTCCGCCGCGAGGCAGACCTGGAGCGAGGCGATCGCGTCGCGCAGGTGGCGCGTCAGGTCGAGATCCTCGGCGATCGCGCGCGCGACGAAGGCCGCCTCGCGGTCGCAGAGCGCCTGGTGATCGGGCTCGTCGGCCATCGAGAGATCCTCGTCCGGTGCGCCGACGCGGCGCAGGCGCAGCGTCGAGGTCTTGGTATGCGTGTCGATGTCGTCGGAGCGCGCGGTTTCCGGCATCCGGATCGAGACCGCGCCCCGGGGCGAGACCACGTCCTTCACGAAGAAGGCGGTGTCCGACATCATCGGCCCCCAGCCCGCCTCGTACCAGCCGAGCGAGCCGTCGCGGAACAGCACCTGGAAATGGCCGTAGTTGTACATCGCCTCGTCGATCTCGTCGGAGAGCCGCAGGCCCATGCCGCGCACCTCGACCGGCTCGGCGTCGGTGATCTGGCACATCACGTCGACGTAATGCACGCCGCAATCGACGATCGGCGGGGTGGTCCGCATCAGCGCCTTGTGCGTCTCCCAGGTCGCGCCCGAGGATTGCTGGTTGAGGTTCAGCCGGAAGACATAGGGGCCGCCGAGCGCCCGGGCCTCGGCGATCAGCCGCTGCCAGCTCGGGTGATGGCGCAGGATATAGCCGACGACGAGCTTCTTGCCGCTCGATTCCGCGACCCCCGCGAGCAGCCGCGCCTCCTCCAGCGTCTCGGCGAGCGGCTTCTCGACGAAGACATGCGCGCCGGCGTTGAGCGCCTTCAGCGCGTAGGTCGCATGGGTGTCGGTGTAGGTCGCGACGCAGACCAGGTCCGGCGCCAGTTCGGCGAGCGTGGCGTCGTAGTCGGTCCGCAGCGGATAGGCGCGGAGCGCGTCCGGCAGGTCGGGCGCCGAGCGGTTGACGAGGCCGACGATCTCGAAGGCCGGGCTGGCGTGGTAGGCGAGCGCGTGCGAGCGGCCCATGTTGCCGAGGCCGACGACGAGGACGCGGAGCGGGGTCATGGCGCGGCCTCCGCGTGGAAGGCGCGGCTGTCCCCGGGCGCCTCGGCCCGGTCCGCGAGCCCGTAGTCGCGCAGGACGGCGGCGACGCGCAGGCGGTAGTCGGCGAAATAGGCGCGGCGGCCGGTCTCCTGCGCCGCGCGGTGCGACGGCAGCCGGCGCCAGGCGGCGAGCGCCTCCTCGTCGCGCCAGACCGAGATCGAGAGCAGCTTGGCGGGATCGGTCAGGCTCTGGAACCGCTCGACCGAGACGAAGCCGTCGATCTTCTCGAGATCGGCGCGCAGCGACGCGGCGAGCGCGAGATAGGCGTCGCGGCGGCCCTCGGCGGGCCAGACTTCGAAGATGACGGCGATCATCGGCTCCTCCCGCCACGGCGCCGATCGCGTCGCGACTGGCGTCCCGGACCGCTTCCCCGGCGCCCCTCGGCCCGATGATGCGGAAGCGCCGGCGCTTGTCCAGCCCAATCCCGGGCTTGGCGCGAAGCCGCGCGATTTGCTACTGCTATGAGGCTGGACAGGCCTTGGGAGTCGCGATGGAGCTGTATCTCGGGGTCGACGGCGGCGGGACGGGATGCCGCGCCGCGGTCGCCGATCGAAGCGGGCAGGTGCTTGGTCATGGCGAGGCCGGTTCGGCCAATATCATGTCCGATCCCGAGACGTCGCTGCGCAACGTGCTGCGCGCGGCCGAGCTCGCGCTGCACGATTCCGGGCTCGCCGCCGGATTCGGCGACCTCGACGCCGTGCTCGGCCTCGCCGGCGCCAATGTCGCGCGCGCGGCCGAGCGGATGACGCGGCATCTGCCCTTCGGCCGCTCGCGCCTCGAAAGCGACGTCACGATCGCGGTCAAGGGCGCGCTCGGCGCCGAGGACGGGATCGTCGCGACGCTCGGCACCGGCTCGATCTTCGCGGCGCAGCGCGACGGGCTGGTCCGGACCGTCGGCGGCTGGGGCTTCCGGCTCTCGGATCTCGGCGGCGGCGCGCGGATGGGCCAGGCCATTCTCGAGGCGGCGCTGCTCGCCCATGACGGGCTCCGGCCGCGCTCGGCGCTGCTCGACGCGCTGGTGGTGGAGGCCAAGGGGCCGGAGGGTCTCGTGACCTTCGCCCAGGAGGCGACGCCGCGCGATTTCGCCGCCTTCGTCCCCCGGATCTTCGGCGCCGCCGGGATCGGCGACGCGGCGGCGATGGAGGTGATCGCCCGGGGCCAGGCCGAGATCACCGGCGCGATCGACCTCCTGCTCGCCGAGGAGGCGCTGCCGATCTGCTTTCTCGGCGGTGTCGGCCGGCTCTTCGAGGCGCGGCTCGCCCGGCGCTACGCCGATCTGATCCGCGCGCCGAAGGGCACGGCGCTCGAGGGCGCGCTCGCGATGGCGCGGGGGCTCGCGTGACCGGGGCGGACCCGGCGCGCAGCTTCATGCGCGCCGAGATCGAGGAGATCCCCGAGGCCGCCGCGCGCTTTCTCGCCGGATCGCGCGGCGAGATCCGCGCCGCCTCCGCCGCGCTGTCCGACCGCGCGCCCGACCTCTTCGTCACCGTGGCGCGCGGCTCCTCGGACCACGCGGCGACCTATTTCAAATACGTGGCCGAGCTTGGCGCCGGCCTGCCCGTCGCCTCGGTCGGCCCATCGATCGCCTCGATCTACCGCCGCCCGCTGCGCCTCGGCCGCGCGGCGGCGATCGGCGTCTCCCAGTCCGGCCAGAGCCCGGACATCGTCGAGATGATGCGCGCCGCCGCCGCCGGCGGGGCGCTGACCATCGCGATCACCAATTTCGCCGAATCGCCGCTCGGCCGCGCCGTCGGGCAGGTGCTGCCGCTGCGCGTCGGCGCCGAGGTCAGCGTCGCGGCGACGAAGACCTTCGTGGTCTCGGTGCTCGCGGGCCTCGCCCTTCTCGCCGACTGGCAGGCGGACGCGGAGCTCTCGCGCGCGGTCGAGGCGGCGCCGGAGGCCTTCGCCCGCGCGCTCGCCTGCGACTGGGGCGCGCTCGAGGAACGGCTTGCCACGGCGGAGTCGCTCTTCGTGCTCGGCCGCGGCCCGGGCTTCGCGATCGCGAACGAGATGGCGCTGAAGTTCAAGGAGACCTGCGGCGTCCATGCCGAGAGCTACAGCGCGGCCGAGGTGATGCACGGGCCGGCCGCGCTGGTGCGCGCGCGCTTCCCGGTGCTGGCGCTCGGGGTCGAGGACGAGGCGCTGCCGGAGCTTTCGGCGACGGCGGAACGGCTGGCGGGGCAGGGGGCGGACGTGTTCCTGACGGCGGGCGCGGTGGCCGGCGCCACGCCGCTGCCGCATGTGCCGGACCTGCATCCCCGGCTCGCGCCACTGGCGCTCATCGTCTCCTTCTACGTCTTCGTCGAGCGGCTGGCGCGGCGCAAGGGCCTCGACCCCGACACGCCGCCCAACCTGCGCAAGGTCACGGCGACGCTATGAGCGGCTTCGCGATCCGCGAGGACGATCTCGAGGGCGCGGCGACGCGCGATCTCCTGCGGCTGCATCTCGAGGGGATGCATGCGAACTCGCCGCCCGGCCATGTCTTCGCCTTCGACCTCTCCGGGCTCAAGGCGCCGGGGGTGACGGTCTGGACCGCCTGGGAGGGGGAGACGATCCTCGGGATCGGCGCGCTGCGCGACCTCGGCGACGGGACGGCGGAGCTGAAGTCGATGCGCACCCATCCCGATCACGCGCGCCGCGGCGTCGGCGCGGCGATCCTCGAGCATATCATCTCCGTCGCCCGGGCGCGCGGCGCGCGGCGGCTCCTGCTCGAGACCGGCAGCGGCCCGGCCTTCGAGCCCGCGCTCGCGCTCTACCGGCGCCGGGGCTTTGTCGCCGCGCCGGCCTTCGCCGATTACGAGGCGAGCGCGTTCAACCAGTTCCTCGCGCTGGAGCTGTGAGGCGGCGGCGGCCTGACGGTGGGCGGAATCGCCCACCCTACGGTGACGGCGGCCTGACGGTGGGCGGAATCGCCCATCCTACGGTGACGGTGACCTGATGGTGGGCGGGATCGCCCACCCGACGGAAATGGTGGGCGGAATCGCCCACCCTACGGCGGGGGCGGGCGGATGGGCCCGGTCCCCGAAACGCGTCAGGCGATGATCCGGAAATCGTCCTCGGTGTCGTCGGGATCCGCCGGGGCCGTGGTGACCCGGTCGACGCGGGCCATCGGCGGCCCTTCCCTGAGGCGGCTCAGCATCGCGTTCACCGCCTGATCCGTGCCGGTGAAGACCGCGCGCACCGAGCCGTCCGGATCGTTGCCGACCCAGCCGGTCAGGCCCAGCCCGCGCGCCACCCGCTCGGTCCAGGCGCGGAAGCCCACGCCCTGCACCTTGCCGATGACATGCGCCGTCACCGAGACAGGCTTCGTCTCCATGTCGCGATCTCCCCTCCGATCCCTGGGGAGAAATGGTGGCACGGCGGCGGGAATTGGCAATACCCGAGGCGCCCGCGCGTGGCGCGGGGCTCAGCCGCGCGGGACGAGCCGGCCCCAGAGGTCGTAGTCGGCGGCCTCCTCGACCTCGACGGTGACGATGTCGCCGGGCCTGAGCCCCTCGAAATCCGCGTCGATGAAGAGCTCGCCGTCGATCTCCGGCGCGTCGGCCCAGGTGCGGCAGGTCGCGCCCTCGGCGTCCACGGTGTCGACGATCGCCTCGACCCGCGTCCCGACCTTCGCCTCCATCTTCTCGGCGCTGATCGCCTGGGCGGTCTCCATGAACCGCTCCCAGCGCTCCTGCTTCACCGCGTCGGGCACGTGATCGGGCAGGGCGTTCGCCCGCGCGCCCTCGACGTTCTCGTATTTGAAGCAGCCGACCCGGTCGAGCCGCGCCTCGCCGAGCCAGTCGATCAGATGCTCGAACTCCGCTTCCGTCTCGCCGGGGTAGCCGACGATGAAGGTCGAGCGCAAAGTGATGTCGGGGCAGTCGGCGCGCCAGCGGGCGATCTCGTCCAGCGTCCGCGCCGAGGCGGCGGGCCGGGCCATGCGCCTCAGCACATCCGGATGGCTGTGCTGGAACGGGATGTCGAGATAGGGAAGGATCAGCCCCTCCGCCATCAGCGGGACGAGGTCGCGCACATGCGGATAGGGATAGACGTAGTGCAGCCGCACCCAGGCGCCGAGGCTCCCGAGCGCGCGGGCGAGGTCGGTGACATGGGTCCGGACCTCGCCGCCCTTCCAGGGATGGAGGTCGTGCTTGCGGTCGACGCCATAGGCCGAGGTGTCCTGGCTGATCACCAGGAGCTCGCGCACCCCGGCCTCGACCAGCTTCTCGGCCTCGCGCAGCACCGCGTGGACCGGGCGCGAGACGAGGCGCCCGCGCATGTCGGGGATCACGCAGAACTTGCACTTGTGGTTACAGCCCTCGGAGATCTTGAGGTAGCTGTAGTGCCGCGGCGTCAGATGCACGCCGGTCGCGGGCAGGAGGTCGATGAACGGGTTCGGCGCCGGCGGCACCGCGCCGTGCACCGCGTCGAGCACCTGCTCGTACTGCTGCGGTCCGGTCACCGCGAGCACGGTCGGATGCTCGCCCCGGATGTAATCCTCGTTGGCGCCGAGGCAGCCGGTGACGATGACGCGGCCGTTCTCGCTCAGCGCCTCGCCGATCGCCTCGAGGCTCTCGGCCTTGGCGCTGTCGAGAAAGCCGCAGGTGTTCACGATCACCGCGTCGGCGCCCTCGTAGTCGGGCGAGATCGCATAGCCCTCGGCGCGGAGGCGGGTGAGGATCCGCTCGCTGTCGACCAGCGCCTTGGGGCAGCCGAGGCTGACCATCCCGATCCGGGGCTGGCCGGGGCGGGCGGGCTCGGTCATCAGCGCGCGCGGGGCGCGGTCCGGACGCAGGTCGGGCGGGTTCATGCTCATGGGCCGCGCCCATAGCCGATTTCGGGCGGGGTTTGAAGGGCTGCGCGCGGCGTCGCGCGACGGACCGGCGCGCGGGCGGCCCGCGCCCCGGGGCGCGGCCGCTCGGGCGGGATTACTCGCCGCCGTGGCTGTCGATGTAGGCGACGACCGCGTGGCGATCATCCTCCTTCTTGAGGCCGGCGAAGGCCATCTTGGTACCGGGCACCATCGCCTTCGGATTCTCGAGATAGGCGAAGAGCTTGTCGTTGTCCCAGACGAGCCCGTCCTCGCCGGCCTTCACCATCGCGTCGGAATACTTGTAGTCCTCGAGCGCGCCCGCCTTGCGGCCGACGATCTTGTTAAGCTCGGGGCCCACGCGGTTCTCGGCGCCGTCGCCGATCATGTGGCACGCGGCGCAGCGCTTCCAGACCTTCTCGCCCGCCGCCGCGAGATCGGCGTCCTGCGCGAAGGCGGGGACGGCGGCGCAGCCTGCGAGCAGCGAGAGGGCGACGAGAATTCGGTTTCGCATTTCCAACCCATCCAGATGGTTTTTTGTCGATCCGCATCCGGCAGCGCGGTCCACGCCTGGGTGCCTGCTGCCTTGGCGGAATCGACCCGGATATTAGGTCGCGCCGACCCGGCCGCAACGGTCCATAAGTCGCGTGACACCGCGCCGCGCGGGGTTTCGCCGCGATTGGCGCGCCCTTGCGCGGCCGCTGGCGCGAAATGCGCCAGCGCGGCCCGCGCTTGACCGCGACCGCCTTCCCCGCGAAGCATGCGCGATCCCAAGGCGGAGAGGCGCATGCGCAGAACGATATCGACCGGTTCCCCCTTCGAAAGCGAATTCGCCTACAGCCGGGCCGTGGTCCAGGGCGACTGGTGCTTCGTCGCGGGCACGACCGGCTACGACTACAAGTCGATGTCGATGCCCGCCGATCCCGGCGCGCAGGCGGCGAACGCGCTCGCCACGATCGCGGGCGTGCTCGAGGAGGCGGGCTTCACGATGAAGGACGTGGTGCGCACCGTGATCTATCTCGTCGATCCGGCCGATCACCCGGCGATCGGCCCGGCGCTGCGCGAGGCGCTCGGCGAGGTCCGGCCGGCCAATTCGACCGTCATCGCGGCGCTGGTCCGGCCCGAGATGAAGGTCGAGATCGAAGTCACCGCCTTCCGGGGAGCGTGACCGCGGCGCCGCAATTCACTTTTACTTTACGGCCATTACCGCGGTGGGCGCTGACATTCACGCCGGGCGGGTGCATATCTCGATTTGCGACAGTCTGATTCGGAGAAGACAGATGAGCAATAAGCGGAACATCGTGGCCCTCGGAGGCGCCCTCGCCGCCGCGACGATGATCGCCGGCGCGGCGAGCGCGCAGAGCTTCTACGTCAAGGGTTTCGGCGGCTGGACCATCCCGCAGGACGATGATTTTCGTCTGAATGAACGCGAGACCGGCCTCAGCGCCTCGAGCGGCTACGACTTCGACAGCGGCTACGCGCTCGGCGCGGCGGTCGGCTACGACTTCTCGCCGTCGCTCGCCCTCGAAGGCGAATACGTCTACCGCAACGCCGACGCGCGGCTGAAGAACGTCGGCGCCGACAAGGGCGAGACGAAGTCGAACGCCTGGATGGTCAACGCGCTCTACAAGTTCCCGGCCATGGGCGCGACCGGGGCCTTCCACCCCTACGCGGGCGGCGGCATCGGCATGGCCGACCTGAAGGTCGAGAGCACGGGCGAGTCGCTCGACTCCGACTACAACTTCGCCTGGCAGCTGATCGGCGGCGTCGGCTACGACGTGGCGCCGCAGTGGCAGCTCACGGGCGAGGTCCGGTACTTCTCGATCAACGATCAGACGGTCGAGAACAACGACTTCGGCTTCAAGGCGGGCTACGACACCGTCGACGTGCTGTTCGGCGCCACCTACCGCTTCTGAGCATCCGTTTTCCGGATGAGCGCCGGGCCGGCCCTTCGGGGCCGGCCCGTTGCGTCTCAGCGGATCACGTAGGGCAGCAGGTCGCGCTGGTTGGGATCGACCTCGACGCGCCGCTCCATCGGCGGCACCGAGCGCTGCGGACAGCCGGCGCGCTCGCAGATCCGGCAGGAGACGCCGATCGGCTGGAACGCCGCGTCGTCGCGGATGTCGAGATCGTCGGCGTAGACGAGGCTGCCCGCGTGGGCGATCTCGCAGCCGAGCCCGATCGCGTAGCGCCGGACCGGCGCGCGGAAGCTGCCGCCCGATTTCGACACGTCGCGCGCGAGGCAGACATAGCGCGCCCCGTCCGGCGTCTCGGCGAGCTGGCGCAGGAACCGCCCCGGGGTCTCGAACGCCTGGTGCACGTTCCACAACGGGCAGCCGCCGCCGAAACGCGTGAACTGCAGCCGCGTCGCCGAATGCCGCTTGGTGATCGTCCCGGCCTGGTCCACCCGGACGAAGTAGAACGGCACGCCCTTGGCGCCCGGCCGCTGCAGCGTCGAGAGCCGCTGGCCGACCTGCTCGATCGAGGCCTGGAACTCGCCCGCCAGCGCCTCGAGGTCGTGGCGCAGCGCCTGGGCGCGGTCGAGGAACGGCCCGTAGGGCAGCAGGGCCGCGCCGGCGAAATAGTTCGCGAGCCCGGTCTTGCAGATCACCCGCGCCGCCTCGGTCCCGAACCGCGCGAGATCGAGCGTCGCCTCCAGCAGATCGGCGTGCTCGATCAGCGCGATCTGGTGCAGCGCCTGGAACGCCTGGGTGGCGCGGCCGCTTCGCGCGGCGAGGGTGAGGATCCGCGCGCCCGGATCGTAGCGGCGCAGCGGCGCGTCGTTGGCGAGCGCCAGCGCGATGCCGTGCCGGGCGCGCAGCCAGGAATCGATCGCCGCCAGCCGGTCGCCCTGGCCGAGCTGCGCCCCGAACCGTTCGGCCGCCCGATCGATCGCGTCGAGATAGTTGTCGCAATAGTGGAAGAAGTCCCGCACCTCCTCCCAGGGCAGCGGGTTCACCGGATTGTCCTCGCGCCCCAGCGCCTCGTTCAGCCGCGCCAGCCGCTCCGCGTGCTCGCGATGCGCGCGGTGCAGCGTGAGAAAGGCGCGCGCGAAATTCGGCGCGTTGGTGGCGAGGAGCTGCAGGTCCGAGAGCGGCGGCGCGACGTCCCCGAACACCGGATCGGCGAGCGCCTCGCGCATGTCCGCGACCAGCCGCTCGCTGGTGCCGGCGGCGAGCTCGGTCACGTCGATGCCGAATTCCTGCGCCAGAGACAGCACGACCCGGGCCGAGACGGGGCGGTGATTGTTCTCCATCTGGTTGAGATAGGAGACCGAAACCCCCAGCTTCGCGGCGTATTCCGCCTGTGTCAGCCCGAGCCGCGCCCGGATCTCGCGCAGCTTCGCGCCGATGTAGAGTTTTCGCGCCTGGCTCATGTTCGCAGTTTCGCACTTCGCAGTCGTGCTTTGCAATCCTATTTGCAAATTCGCCGAAGCGTGCTTGTCGGACCATCTCGCATCTGCCAGAAAACCTGAAACCGCGCCGATCACGGTCCAGGGGGGTGACGTCGATGAAGGAAATCCTCGCAGAGCTCGAAGTGCGCCGCGACGAGGCCCGGCAGGGTGGCGGCGCCGGCCGCATCAAGTCGCAGCACGCCAAGGGCAAGCTGACGGCGCGCGAACGGCTCGAGGTCCTGCTCGACGAAGGCTCCTTCGAAGAATTCGACATGTTCAAGACGCATCGCTGCGTCGATTTCGGCATGTCGGAGATGAGCTATCCCGGCGACGGCGTGATCACCGGCTGGGGCACGATCAACGGCCGCCAGGTCTATGTCTTCAGCCAGGACTTCACCGTCTTCGGCGGCTCGCTCTCCGAGACCCACGCCGAGAAGATCTGCAAGATCATGGACATGGCGATGCAGAACGGCGCGCCGGTGATCGGGCTCAACGACTCGGGCGGCGCGCGGATCCAGGAAGGCGTCGCCTCGCTCGCCGGCTACGCCGACGTGTTCCAGCGCAACATCATGGCCTCCGGGGTCATCCCGCAGATCTCCGTCATCATGGGCCCTTGCGCCGGCGGCGCGGTCTATTCCCCGGCGATGACCGATTTCATCTTCATGGTGCGCGACAGCTCCTACATGTTCGTGACCGGCCCCGACGTGGTGAAGACGGTGACGAACGAGATCGTCACCGCCGAGGAGCTCGGCGGCGCCAAGACGCATACGTCGAAATCCTCGGTCGCGGACAACGCCTACGAGAACGATCTCGTCGCGCTGATGGAAGTGCGCCGGCTGGTCGATTTCCTGCCGCTCTCCAACCGCGAGAAGCCGCCGGTGCGGCCGTTCTACGACGCGCCCGACCGGATCGAGAAAAGCCTCGACACGCTCATTCCGGCGAATGCGAACACGCCCTACGACATGAAGGAGCTGATCGCGAAGGTCGCCGACGAGGCGGATTTCTACGAGATCCAGCCCGATTTCGCGAAGAACATCCTGACCGGCTTCATCCGGCTCGAGGGCTCGACCGTCGGCGTGGTCGCGAACCAGCCGATGGTGCTCGCCGGCTGCCTCGACATCGACTCGGCGCGCAAGGCCGCGCGGTTCGTGCGCTTCTGCGACGCGTTCGAGATCCCGATCCTGACCTTCGTCGACGTGCCGGGCTTCCTGCCGGGCACCGGCCAGGAATACGGCGGCATCATCAAGCACGGCGCGAAGCTGCTCTTCGCCTTCGGCGAGGCGACCGTGCCGAAGGTCACGGTGATCACGCGCAAGGCCTATGGCGGCGCCTACGACGTGATGAGCTCGAAGCACCTGCGCGGCGATTTCAACTACGCCTGGCCGACCGCCGAGATCGCGGTGATGGGCGCCAAGGGCGCGGTCGAGATCCTCTACCGCTCCGAGCTCGGCGACCCGGACAAGATCGCGGCCCGCACCAAGGACTACGAGGAGCGCTTCGCCAATCCGTTCGTCGCGGCCGAGAAGGGCTTCATCGACGAGGTGATCATGCCGCATTCGACGCGCCGCCGCGTGGCGCGCGCCTTCGCGAGCCTGCGCGCCAAGCGGCTCAGCAATCCCTGGAAGAAGCACGACAACATTCCGCTCTGAGCGGAGGGCACGCGGGCCTTGGGACCCGCGGTCTTTGAGGGTAGGATGATGCGCGTCTTTGGGCATGTCTCGCCGAGGAACCGGGCCGATGATCCGCCGGGTCTGGATGTCGCTGCCGATCCTGATCCGCTTCATGCTGCGGCATGTCGCGAACGGGATGGCGATCGGCTGCTCGGCGCTCCTGATCGCGATCTGGACCGACTTCGCCGGCCTCGGCGCGATGCTGGCCCGCGACGCGAGCGGGCTCGCCACCTTCCTTTTGTTCTTCCAAACGGCGATGACCTTCGGCGCGGTCTCGATGGGGATCGCGGTGATGTCGCTCGGCGAGGACTGAGCGGGGCGGTTCGGCCCCGCGGCCTGCCGGGCCACGCGGAAGGACGCTTGCCATGCTGAAACATCGTGGATTCCCCGGCCGGTTGCCGAGCTCGGACCTGCAGTTCGTGATCCGTCGCGCCAGCAAGGACGGCGCGACGACGATCAAGGCGCGCGAGCGCTTCGCGGACCGGCGGCCGATCGAGAAGGCGGCGGACCGCGAGTTCCTGCGCGCGCTGATCGCCCAGTTCGGCGAGGAGCCGTTCGAGCGCGGCAATCTCGACGCCGGCCGGATCAACTTCCTGTTCGGGCGCGAGGTGATCGCGGCCGAGGACCCCTTCGATCCGGCGAGCTACGAGGCGCTGCTCCGGGTCGACATCGACCGCGCGCGGCTGTCTTATCCGGAGATCTTCGACGATGACTAGGCTCGGAGCGTCGAACGCCGGAAGACTGGACCCGCGGCGGCGCGCGGAACGACAACGGGGATACGGGACATGCACATCAAACTGGCGGGCGGCTTCCTCGCCCTTCTGCTGCTCGCGGGCTGCGGCGGCGGCGTCGAGCTCGGCGGCGACCAGCTCGGAACGAGCGACGCGGTCGCGGCCGGGGACGACCCGCTCGACGACGGCGCGATCAACGACGGCGTGGGCGACGTCATCAACTGAGACGGGATCTGACCGGGCGCCACGGCGTTGTTCCTTCGACCGCGCCGATCGCGGCGCGGCGCTGCCCGGGACGCGGCGACGCGGCCCGGGGGTAACCGGAAGGAGAACATCATGCGCGGAATCGCGGTCGGACTTCTCATCGCCCTCGGCGGCCTCGGCATGCTCTCGGGCTGCGGGGACACCCGCGGCGAACGCGTGGTCACCGGCGCCGCCGGCGGCGCCCTCGCGGGCCAGGTCATCGCGGGCGAGCCGCTGGCGGGCGCCGCGGTCGGCGGCGTGGTCGGCGCGGTCCGCTAGCGCGCGCGCGGGGGCTCCCGCCGGCGCCTTCCACATCAAGACGGCGGGACTCCTCGCGTCCGGAGCGATCCGGGCGGCGGGTGGCGTGTTCCCGGTCGAACCCACCTGCCCTGAGAGGACCCATGTTTGAGAAGATCCTGATCGCGAACCGGGGCGAGATCGCCTGCCGGGTCATCAAGACCGCGCGCAAGATGGGCATCAAGACGGTGGCGGTCTATTCCGACGCCGACGCCGGCGCCCTGCATGTCCGCATGGCGGACGAGGCGGTGCACATCGGCCCGGCGCCGGTGAACCAGTCCTATATCGTCATCGACAAGATCCTCGACGCGGTGAGGAAGACCGGCGCCCAGGCGGTGCATCCGGGCTATGGCTTCCTCTCCGAGCGCGCCGAATTCGCCGAGGCGCTGGCCAAGGCCGGCGTCGCCTTCATCGGCCCGCCCGTGGGCGCGATCGAGGCGATGGGTGACAAGATCACCTCGAAGAAGCTCGCCGCCGAGGCCGGGGTCTCGACCGTGCCGGGCTATATGGGGCTGATCGACGACGCCGAGCACGCGGTGAAGATCGCGAAGGAAATCGGCTATCCGGTGATGATCAAGGCCTCCGCCGGCGGCGGCGGCAAGGGCATGCGCATCGCCTGGTCCGACGACGAGGCCCGCGAGGGGTTCGAGCGCTCGAAGTCCGAGGCCGCGTCGAGCTTCGGCGACGACCGGATCTTCATCGAGAAATTCGTGACCCAGCCGCGCCACATCGAGATCCAGGTGCTCGGCGACCAGCACGGCACCTGCCTCTACCTCGGCGAGCGCGAATGCTCGATCCAGCGCCGCAACCAGAAGGTGATCGAGGAGGCGCCGTCGCCGTTCCTCGACGCCGCGACCCGCAAGGCGATGGGCGAGCAGGCGGTGGCGCTCGCCAAGGCGGTGAACTACTGCTCCGCCGGTACCGTCGAGTTCATCGTCGATGGCGACCGCAACTTCTACTTCCTTGAAATGAATACCCGTCTGCAGGTCGAGCATCCGGTGACGGAGCTCATCACCGGCATCGACCTCGTCGAGCAGATGATCCGCGTCGCCGCCGGCGAGAAGCTCGCCTTCGGCCAGTCGGACATCACGCTGCACGGCTGGGCGATCGAGAGCCGGCTCTACGCCGAGGACCCCTATCGCAACTTCCTGCCCTCGATTGGCCGGCTCACCCGCTACCGCCCCCCCGCGGAAGAGGCCGGCTCGGGACACGCGGTGCGCAACGACACCGGCGTGTTCGAGGGCGGGGAGATCTCGATGTACTACGACCCGATGATCGCCAAGCTCTGCTCCTGGGGTCCTGACCGGGTCAGCGCGATTGAGACGATGCGCGGCGCGCTCGACGCCTTCGAGGTCGAGGGGATCGGGCACAACCTGCCGTTCCTCTCGGCGGTGATGGATCACCCGCGCTTCGTCTCGGGCGCGATCACCACCGCCTTCATCGCCGAGGAATATCCCGAGGGCTTCGCCGGCGCGAGCCTGCCGCGCGAGACGCTGCGCCGGCTCGCCGCCTTCGCCGCCCACGCGCATGTCCTGACCGAGGAGCGCGCGTCGAAGATCCTCGGCGCGATCCAGAACCACGGCCGCCGGCTCAGCCGCGACTGGGTGGTGACCCTCGGCGGCGAGCGTTTCGCGCTCTCGGTCGAGCGCGACGGGTTCGACAGCGTGGTGGCCTTCCCCGACGGGCCGAGCACCCGGGTGTTCTCGACCTGGCAGCCGGGCGAGCCGCTGGCGCGCGCCACGGTGGGTGGCCACGCGCTGATCGCGAAGCTCGCCCCGGTGCCGGGCGGCCTGCGGATCCGCCATCGCGGCGCCGACCTCAAGGTCTCGGTGCTGAGCCCGCGTCACGCCGAGCTCGCGGCGCAGATGCCCGAGAAGGCGCCGCCCGACACGTCGAAGCTGCTGCTCTGCCCGATGCCGGGGCTCGTGGTGAAGATCAACGTCGCCGAGGGCGACGAGGTCTACGACGGCCAGCCGCTCGCGATGGTCGAGGCGATGAAGATGGAGAACGTGCTGCGCGCCGAGCGCAAGGCGAAGGTGACGAAGATCCGCGCCAAGCCGGGCGACAGCCTCGCGGTCGACGACGTGATCATGGAGTTCGAATAGTGGCCGAGCGCCCCGCCGGGCGCCGCGCCGCGCCGGGCCGGGCCCGCGACGGCTGCGCGAAAGCGCGGCGTCCGGGTTCCGACCCGGAGGCGCGGCGCTCGGGGTCCGCGGCCGAGGCGCCGCGCCGAGGTTCGGCTGCCCCGGACCTGATCCGAGGCCTCGACGCTCGGGCGCTGAGCGGGGGCCTCGAGGTCCCGGGTCAAGCCCGGGACAGCGACGTGAAAGCGCGGCGTTCAGGTCTCGACCTGGGGGCGCGGCGTACGGGTTCCGCCGCCGAGGCGCCGCGCCTGGGTCCCGCTGCCCCGGACTTGATCCGGGGCCTCGACGCTCGGGCGCTGAGCGGGGGCCTCGAGGTCCCGGGTCAAGCCCGGGACAGCGGTGTACTATGTGGCAGCGGCGCACCCGGCGCGACACCCCGCGTCATCGGCGCGCACGGCATCGCCCCTCAGGGCCGGCGCGAGCCGGTTTCCTCGCGGCGCGAGGGCATCCGGTCGATCAGCGACACGAGGTCGCGCACCGGCGTCGGCTGCGGCCGGCGCAGCGCGACCTTGCCGTCGATGTCGATCAGCACCACGCCGAAGCCGCGCGGCCTGAGGTCGCGGCGGAGCGGCCCGGCCGCCGCCGGCTCGGTGTCGGTGAGCACGATCACCTCGCGCTCGGTCAGGTCGGTCATCCCGGCCTCGATCATGCGCATCTGCTGGATGTACCTGGGATCGCGGTCGCTGTCGGAGAAGATGACGAGCGGCCGCGCGACCCACATGAGGTCGGCGAGCTCGGGCACCGCCGGAGGATCGGGCAGCTCGGTCGGGTCGTCGGGCGCCTCGCTCACCGGGGCGACCGGGGCGGGAACGGCATCCTGGGCCCGTACGGGGCCGGCGAGAACAAGGGCGAGGAAAAGGAGGCGGAGTATCATGCTGGCGTCTTCCTCCCTCCAAGATAGGCGTTCCGGGCGAACTTGCGAGAGCGGGCGCGCGGAAATCCGGAATAGGGCGAGGACGCGGTGATGGGCAAGGCAAGTCTCGAGGAATGGCGCGCGCTGGCGACGCGCGAGCTGAAGGGCGCGGAGCCCGAGAGCCTCAACTGGCAGACGCCGGAGGGGATCGAGGTCAAGCCGCTCTATACCGCCGAGGATCTCGAGGGGCTCGGCCATCTCGGGAGCCTGCCCGGGCTCGCCCCCTATACCCGCGGGCCGCGCGCCACGATGTACGCGGGACGGCCCTGGACCATCCGGCAATACGCGGGCTTCTCGACCGCGGAGGAATCGAACGCCTTCTACCGCCGCAACCTCGCGGCCGGCCAGCAGGGCGTCTCGGTCGCCTTCGACCTCGCGACGCACCGGGGCTATGACAGCGACCACCCGCGCGTGGTCGGCGACGTCGGCAAGGCGGGCGTGGCGATCGACTCGGTCGAGGACATGAAGATCCTCTTCGACGGCATCCCGCTCGAGAAGATCAGCGTTTCCATGACGATGAACGGCGCGGTCATTCCGATCCTCGCGAGCTTCATCGTCGCGGGCGAGGAACAGGGCGTGCCGCGCGCGCAGCTTTCCGGGACCATCCAGAACGACATTCTGAAGGAGTTCATGGTCCGCAACACCTACATCTACCCGCCCGAGCCCTCGATGCGGATCATCTCCGACATCATCGGCTATACCTCGCGGGAGATGCCGAAGTTCAACTCGATCTCGATCTCCGGCTATCACATGCAGGAGGCGGGGGCGAACCTGGTGCAGGAGCTCGCCTTCACGCTGGCGGACGGGCGCGAATACGTGCGCGCGGCGATCGCGAGCGGGATGGACGTCGACGTCTTCGCCGGCCGGCTGTCGTTCTTCTGGGCGATCGGCATGAACTTCTTCATGGAGATCGCCAAGATGCGCGCCGCCCGGATGCTCTGGGCGCGGATCATGGCGGAATTCGAGCCGAAGAAGGCCGGCTCCTCGATGCTGCGCACCCACAGCCAGACGAGCGGCGTCAGCCTGCAGGAGCAGGACCCCTATAACAACGTGATCCGCACCGCCTACGAGGCGATGGCCGCGGCGCTCGGCGGCACGCAGAGCCTGCACACCAACGCCCTCGACGAGGCGATCGCGCTTCCGACCGAATTCTCGGCCCGGATCGCGCGCAACACGCAGCTCATCCTGCAGGAGGAGACCGGCATCACCCATGTCGTCGATCCGCTGGCGGGCTCCTACTACGTCGAGAGCCTGACGGCGCAGATCGCGGAAAAGGCCTGGGAGCTGATCGAGGAGGTGGAAAGCCTCGGCGGCATGACGAAGGCGGTGGCCTCGGGCATGCCGAAGCTCCGGATCGAGGAGGCGGCGGCGCGGCGGCAGGCGGCGGTCGACCGCGGCGCCGAGGTGATCGTCGGCGTCAACAAGTACCAGCCGAGCAAGTCGGATCCGATCGAGATCCTCGACGTCGACAATGTGAAAGTGCGTGAGGCCCAGATCGCCCGGCTCGACCGGATCCGCGCGACGCGGGACCAGGCGGCCTGCGACGCGGCGCTCGCCGCGCTCGAGGAAGCGGCGGCGGGGACGGGAAACCTGCTCGCGGCCGCGGTCGAGGCGGCGCGCGCGCGCGCCACGGTCGGGGAGATCTCGGACGCGATGGAGAAGAAATTCGGTCGGCACCGCGCCGAGGTGAAGACGCTCGCGGGCGTCTATGGCGCGGCCTACGAGGGCGACGAGGGTTTCGCGCAGATCCAGGCGGATGTCGCGAAATTCGCCGAGGACGAGGGCCGGCGGCCCCGGATGCTGGTGGTCAAGATGGGCCAGGACGGGCACGACCGGGGCGCCAAGGTGATCGCCACCGCCTTCGCCGACATCGGCTTCGACGTCGACGTCGGGCCGTTGTTCCAGACCCCGGAGGAGGCGGCGCGCGACGCGATCGACAACGACGTGCACATCGTCGGCATCTCGTCGCAGGCGGCGGGCCACAAGACGCTGGCGCCGAAGCTGATCGAGGCCCTGCGGGCCGAGGGCGCGAACGACGTCCTCGTCATCTGCGGCGGGGTGATCCCGCAGCAGGACTACGCCTTCCTGAAGGACGCCGGGGTCGCGGCGATTTTCGGCCCGGGGACGAATATCCCTCGCGCGGCGCGGGAGATCCTTGACCTCCTGCGGGCCTCCAGACCATGAGCTAGGGCGGCTGCTTCCGACGGAAGTAGCAGGCCTAGGCCCAGAAGAGGAGGGGGGAACGCCATGAGCGATGGAAGCGGCGAGGGTCGTCGGAGCGCGGCGCTGGAGTATCACGAGTTTCCGACGCCCGGAAAGCTCGAGATCCGGGCGACGAAGCCGATGGCGAACCAGCGGGACCTGAGCCGGGCGTATAGTCCCGGGGTGGCGGAGGCGTGTCTCGAGATCAAGGCGAACCCCGCCGACAGCGTGCGCTACACCGCGCGGGGCAATCTCGTCGCGGTGGTCTCGAACGGCACGGCGGTGCTCGGCCTCGGCAACATCGGGGCCCTGGCGTCGAAGCCGGTGATGGAGGGCAAGGCGGTCCTCTTCAAGAAATTCGCCAACATCGACTGTTTCGACATCGAGGTGGACGAGAAGGACCCGGTGAAGCTCGCCGAGATCGTGGCCTCGCTCGAGCCGACCTTCGGCGCGATCAACCTCGAGGACATCAAGGCGCCGGACTGCTTCATCGTCGAGCGGCTCTGCCGCGAGAAGATGAACATCCCCGTCTTCCACGACGACCAGCACGGCACGGCGATCGTGGTCGGCGCGGCGGCGACCAACGCGCTGAAGGTGGCGCGGAAATCCTTCGCCGAGATCAAGGTGGTCTCCACCGGCGGCGGCGCGGCCGGGATCGCCTGCCTCAACATGCTGCTGAAGCTCGGGGTGAAACGCGAGAACGTCTGGCTCTGCGACATCCACGGGCTGGTCTACGAGGGCCGGGCCGAGGAGATGAACCCGGAAAAGGCGGCCTTCGCGCAGAAGAGCGACCTCCGGACGCTCGCCGAGGTGATCCCCGGCGCCGATCTCTTCCTCGGCCTTTCCGGCAAGGGGGTGCTCAAGGCCGAGATGGTGCGGGCGATGGCACGGGACCCGATCGTCTTCGCGCTCGCCAATCCCGATCCGGAGATCGACCCGGCCGAGGCGCGGGCGGCCAATCCGGACGTGATCATGGCGACCGGCCGGTCGGATTATCCGAACCAGGTCAACAACGTGCTCTGCTTCCCGTTCATCTTCCGGGGCGCGCTCGACGTCGGCGCGACCGAGATCAACGACGCGATGTCGGTCGCCTGCGTCGAGGGGATCGCGGCGCTCGCCCGCGCCTCCTCGAGCGCCGAGGCGGCGGCCGCCTACCAGGGCGAGCGGCTCTCCTTCGGCCGCGACTACCTCATTCCGAAGCCGTTCGACCCGCGGCTGCTCGCGATCGTCGCCGGCGCGGTCGCCAAGGCCGCGATGGAGAGCGGGGTGGCGACGCGGCCGCTCGCCGATATCGAGGCCTACAAGGCCAAGCTCAACGCCTCGGTCTATCGCTCGGCCTTCATCATGCGGCGGGTGTTCGAGGTGGCGCGGTCGGCCGACCGGCGCATCGTCTTCGCCGAGGGCGAGGACGAGCGGGTGCTGCGCGCGGCGCAGGCGATGCGCGAGGAGGGCGTCGGGCGGCCGATCCTGATCGGGCGGCCCGAGGTGATGACGCTGCGCTGCGAGCGCGCGGCGCTGCCGCTGACGGTGGGGGAAGACTTCGACTTCGTGAACCCCGCGGACGACCCGCGCTACCGCGAATACTGGGGCAGCTACCACGCGATCATGCGCCGGCGCGGCGTGACGCCGGACCTGGCGCGGGCGATCATGCGCACCAATACCACGGCGATCGGCGCGGTGATGGTCCAGCGCGGCGAGGCGGACAGCCTGATCTGCGGCACCTTCGGCCAGTATCTGTGGCACCTCAACTACGTGCGCCAGGTGCTGGCGACCCCGGATCTCGCGCCGATCGGCGCGCTCTCCCTGATGATCGCCGAGAAGACGCTGCTCTTCGTCGCCGACACCCAGGTGCATCCCGAGCCGACGCCGTCGCAGATCGCCGAGACGGTGATCGCGGCGGCGCGGCACGCGCGCCGCTTCGGGGTCGAGCCCCGGATCGCGCTCTGCTCGCATTCGCAGTTCGGCAATCTCGACATCGACAGCGGGCGGCGGATGCGCGCGGCGCTGGCGCTTCTGGACGCGCGCGAGCTCGACTTCGTCTACGAGGGCGAGATGCATTCGGACGTGGCGCTCGACCCCGAGCTCCGGGCGCGGATCTTCCCGGAGTCGCGGCTCGAGGGCGCGGCCAACGTGCTCGTCTTCGCTAATACCGACGCGGCGAGCGCGGTCCGCAACATCGTCAAGATGGTCGCCGGCGGCCTTGAGGTCGGCCCGATCCTGATGGGCATGGGCAACCGCGCCCATATCGTCACCCCCTCGATCACCACCCGGGGCCTGCTCAACATTGCGGCGCTCGCGGGCGCGCCGGTGAAGTCATACGGGTGAGCGACAGCCAGGCCGCCCCGGGGCCGAATGCTCCCGGGGCGGCGACACACGATCGCGGGCGCGGGTCGGACCGAAGAGTCCGATCCCGAAAGAATATTCGCGCCGATCGTTCGGTGCGCGGACGAGACGCCGGAAGAACAGTCGGAGAGAAACGCCAGACCCCGACATAAGTCTTTCTTTTCCGGCGGCGCCGGACAGCGTTGATCGTAGCCAAACCGAAAAAGGACAAGGGGAAAACGCATGGGCTATCGTGACATCTACGAGGGCTGGCGCGCGGATCCGGAGGCGTTCTGGCTCGAGGCGGCGAAGGCGGTGGACTGGATCCGTCCGCCGTCCCGGGCGCTCGACGCGACCCATGCCCCGCTCTACGGCTGGTTCGCCGACGCCGAATGCAACGTCTGCCACAACGCCGTCGACCGGCACGTGGCGGCGGGGCGCGGCGACCAGGTGGCGATCATCCACGACAGCCCGGTGACCGGCGCGAAGACGCGGATGACCTATGCCGAGCTCCGGGACGCGGTCGCCCGGCTCGCCGGCGCCCTCGCGGCGCGGGGCGTGGTCAAGGGCGACCGGGTGATCGTCTACATGCCGATGGTGCCCGAGGCGCTGGTCGCGATGCTCGCCTGCGCCCGGATCGGCGCGGTGCATTCGGTGGTCTTCGGCGGCTTCGCCGCGCCTGAGCTCGCGGTGAGGATCGACGACGCGCGGCCGAAGGCGATCCTGCTCGCCTCCTGCGGAATCGAGCCCGGCCGGGTCGTCCCCTACAAGCCGATGGTCGACGCGGCGATCGAGCTCGCGGCGGTGAAGCCCGAATTCTGCCTCGTGCTCCAGCGGCCGCAGGCCGAGGCCACGCTGGTCGAGGGCCGCGACGCGGACTGGGCGGAGGCCGCGGCCACGGCCGAGCCCGCGGATTGCGTTCCGGTCGGCGGCATGGACCCGCTCTACATCCTCTATACCTCGGGCACGACCGGCCAGCCGAAAGGCGTGGTGCGGCCCTCGGCGGGCTACATGGTCGCGCTGCTCTGGACCATGCCGAACGTCTACGACGTGAAGCCGGGCGAGGTGTTCTGGAGCGCCTCGGACGTCGGCTGGGTGGTCGGGCATTCCTACATCTGCTACGCGCCGCTGCTTTATGGGGCCACCACCGTGGTCTACGAGGGCAAGCCGGTCGGGACCCCGGACGCCGGCGCCTTCTGGCGGGTGATCGAGGAGCATGGCGTGGTGAGCTTCTTCACCGCGCCGACCGCGCTTCGCGCGATCAAGCGCGACGATCCGGCCGGCGACCGGCTGCGCGACTACGACACGTCGAGCCTGCGCAACCTCTATCTGGCCGGCGAGCGGGCCGATCCCGACACGGTGGAATGGGCCGGCCGGCTGCTCGGCGTGCCGGTGATCGACAACTGGTGGCAGACCGAGACCGGCTGGCCGATCTGCGCCAATCCGGTCGGGATCGAGAACCTGCCGGTCAAGCTCGGCTCGCCGACCCTGCCGATGCCGGGCTACGACGTGCGGATCCTCTCCGCCGAGGGCGCGCCGATCGCGGCGGGCGAGCTCGGCGCCGTGGCGATCAGGCTGCCGCTGCCGCCGGGCACGCTCGCGACGCTCTGGAACGCCGAGGCGCGCTACGTGAAGTCCTACCTCTCGACCTTCCCGGGCTATTACGAGACCGGCGACGCCGGGATCATCGACGCCGACGGCTACCTGCACATCATGGCGCGCACCGACGACGTCATCAACGTGGCCGGGCACCGGCTCTCGACCGGGGCGATGGAGGAGGTGCTGGCGAGCCACCCGGACGTCGCGGAATGCGCGGTGATCGGCGTCGCCGACGCGCTGAAGGGCCAGCTGCCGATGGGCTTCCTCTGCCTCAACCGCGGCTGCGACCGCGACCACGCCGAGATCATCCGCGAATGCGTGAAGCTGGTGCGCGACAAGATCGGCCCGGTCGCCGCCTTCAAGGAGGCGGTGGTGGTCGACCGTCTGCCCAAGACCCGCTCGGGCAAGATCCTGCGCGGCGTGATGGGCCGGATCGCCGACGGCCAGGACTACAAGGCGCCGGCGACGATCGACGATCCGGCGATCCTGGGCGAGATCAGCGACAGCCTGTCGAAGGTCGGCTATCCGAAGGCGCCCGCCTGAGGCCGCGGACGGCGGCGGGCCGTCGCGCCCGCCGCCCGGACCGCCCGGTAAACGCGCGGCGTGCATCGCTTTACCGCCTATGCGTGTAAATTGAGCTTGATTTCAACTGGCCATGGTGTTTGCTGACGCTTGGGCCGAAACGCCCGGGACGAAGTCGCTGAAGAGGTGGCGCGCGTGAGTGGCAGGGCTCGGATCGGGACTCAGATCGCGGCGGTCTTTCTCGCGCTGCTCGCCCTCGGTCTCGCCCCGCCGCCCGCGGGCGCCGCGCGCGCGGCGCCGCCGGCCCTGGTCGGCGTGGCCGCCACCGGCGAGCACGCGCTCTCGCTCGACGAGCTGCGGGCGATGCCCTGGACGACCGTCACCACGCGCAACATGTTCAACGACGACATGGTGGCCTACCGGGGACCTCTGATGCGCGACGTGCTGGCGCGGCTCGGGCTGGGCGCCGCGGATTCGGTGTTCCTGCTCGCGGCGAACGATTATTCGGTGGAGATCCCGACCAAGGATTTCCGCGACTGGGACGTGATCGTCGCGATGGAAGCCGACGGCGCGCCGCTGTCGCCGCGGGTGACGGGGCCGCTCTGGCTCATCTATCCGCAAAGCGAGCATCGCGAGCTCGACGGCTTCGTCTACGCGCAGCGGCTGATCTGGCAGCTGGTCCGGATCGAGGCGCGCTGACCGCATGCGACGGCCGCCTCGCCAGCTCGGGTTCATCATCCTTCTCGCCGCGGCCGCGATCGCGGCGATGGGCTCGGTCGCGATGTGGCGCGACGCGAGCGAGCTCGACAGCCGGGGCCGCGGCGCGATGCTCTGGTGGGGATCGCAGACCGAGATCGACATGCTGAAGCTCGAGCTCCGGCTCGCCAACCTGCGCACCCTGCGGAGCGAGCCGGCGCTCGCGGCGGTGAAGTCGAGCTTCGACGTGCTCTGGAGCCGGATCGCGATGACCGGGGCGGGCGAGATCGGCGAGCGCCTGCGCGAGTTCGACCGCGGCGGCGGCGCGCTGAGCGACCTCTCGGATTTCATGCACGAGACCGACGACGTCATCGGCAACCTGCGGGCGGACGACGTCGAGCGGGTAAGCGAGATCCTGCGCCGGCTCGAGGCGTTCCACCGGCCGCTCCGGCTCTACACCCTCGGCGTCATGCGCGACGACGCCGAGATGGCCCAGGACCTGCGCGACCGGATCAGCTGGAGCGCGCGGATGATCGTGGTGGTGAGCGGGCTCGCGCTGCTGCTCTGCTTCATCTCGCTCGCGGCGATGATGCGCGAGAACCGGACGCAGCGCGCGATGGCGCGGATCAGCCAGCGCGCCGCGGACGCCGCGGAGCTCGCGAGCCGGACGAAGTCGCGCTTTCTCGCGATGATGAGCCATGAGCTGCGCAATCCGCTCAACGGCGTGCTCGGGCCCCTCGCGCTGCTCGGGCAGAGCGAGGTCGGCCCCCGTCAGCGCCGCTTGCTCGAACAGGCGAGCCAGTCGGGCCACGCGATGTCGCAGATGCTCGAGAGCCTGCTCGACTACGGCGAGATCCAGGACGGCGGGCTCGCGACCCGGCCGGAGCCGATGCGGGTCGGCGCGCTCGCCGAGATGGTCCGCGCCCGCGTCCAGGCCTCGACCGGGGTCGTCTTCGCCACGCGGGTCGCCGACGGCACGCCCGAGATCCTGCGCGGCGATCCGAACCGGCTGTCGCAGATCTTCACGCATCTGAGCGAATACCTGCTCGAATCCTGCGATCCCGACACCATCTCGCTCGAGTTCAGCTACCGGCCGGAGCGGCTGGTCGGCGATCTCGCGCTGCGCCGGGCCCAGGGGCTCGACTGGAAGCTCGCGCTGCTTCTGGAGCTGAACGGGGCGGATCCCGACCAGCTCTCGTCGGACGCCCTGCGCCCGCTGATCGCGCGCGGGCTGCTCTCGGTGCTTGGCGGGACCCTGCTGGTCGAGGAGGGTCCGGAGGGGCTGCGCGTGGTCCGGGTCACGGTGCCGACCCGGGAGATGGCGCTGAAGCAGGTGCGGATCTATCTCGACACCCGGTCCAAGGCGCTGGCGGCGATCTACCGCGCCGCGTTGCGCTCGGACGAGGTGATCTTCGAGGAATCGGCGACCTCCGGCGCGGTCGACCTCGTGCTGGTCGAGGCGGCCCGGGCGGAAAACGATCTCGAAATGCGCGCGCTCCGGGCGCGCTACCCGAACGCGCTCTTCGTCGCCCTCGGGCTGCCCGGGCGGCCGGCGGCCTTCGACGAGGTGGTCCCCGAGCCCAACGACTTCGAGGATCTGCGCTCGAAGATCATGAATCGGCTCGCGTCGTGACGGAAAGGGCTTTCCGAGCCGCCGATCGCCGGCGTATTCTCGGGCGAATGTCGCGTGGAGGCGTTCAACTTCACGTTTAGTTTTCGCGAGCGGGATATCCGGATTGGAAGCTGCCTGATGTCGAATGTCGCCTCACCGCTGAACGCGGGTGGCCCTTCGCGGTCGGATCGTCCCATCGGCGCGGGCGAGCGGCTCGACCGCGCGCTGCTCGCGCATGACCTGCGCAGCGGGTTGAACGGAATTCTCGGCGGCCTGTCGCTGATCGACGGCGAGACGCTGCCGCGGGAAGCGCGCGAGCAGGTCGAGCGGGTGCACGCCGCCGCGCAATCCGTCGCCTGCCTGCTGCGGCTCCTGCTCGACGACACGCCCGAGGAGGCGCTCACGGGCTATGACAGCCACAGCGTCGACGTCCCGGTGATGCTCGACTACGAGCGGCGGCGCTGGACCGCCGAGGCGCGGGCGAAGGATCTGTCGGTGCGCGTCGTGGCCGAGGCGGACGCGCCGACCCGGCTCGAGGTGGAGCTCGTGCCGATGTTCCGCATGGTGTCGAACCTCGTCAGCAACGCGATCCGGCATTGCGTGGTCGGCGGCGTCGAGCTCGTCGCGAGCGCGACGCGGGCGGGCGGCTTCCAGCTGCGCGTCTCGGACACCGGCCCGGGCGTCGCCGAGGAGACGCTGGCGCGGGTGCGCGCGGGCGCGCTGCCCGATCTGGTCGACCCCGCCGCGGCGACGCACGGCCTGGGGCTTCACGTCGTGCGACGGCTCGCCGAGGAGATCGGGGCCGAGCTGACGCTGCGCAACCGCGAGGCCGGCGGATTCGAGGCGCTGATCGAGCTGCCGCCCGAGCGCTGCTCGCGCCCCGAGCCCGCGCCGCCCGAGGAGGGCGCGAGCCTCGCCGGGATCCGGGTGCTGCTCGCCGAGGACAATCCGACCAACCAGATGGTCGCGACGCAGATGCTGCGCGCGCTCCGGGCCGATGTCACCGTGACCTCCGACGGGGCCGAGGCGCTCGAGGTCTTCGAGGCCGGCGACTTCGACCTCGTCGTGCTCGACATCGAGATGCCCCGGGTCTCGGGGCTCGACGTGATCCGCCGCATCCGGGCGCGGGGCGACGCGCGCGCGACGGTTCCGATCGTGGCGCTGACCGCCTACGCGCTGCGGGAGCATCAGGAGCGCATCGCCAAGGCCGGGGCCAACGGGCTCATCTCGAAGCCGATCGGCGGGATCGAGGCGCTCGGCCGCGCGCTGGTGGCCCATCTGCCGCCCGGCCTGCGGCCGGAGCCGGGCCGGCGCGACGCCGAGCGCGGCGAGCCGGTGGTGGACGCCTCGATCTACGAGGCGCTGACGCGGGCGATCGGCCCGGACCTGATGGCCGAGCTGCTCGACAAGGTGGTCGCGGATCTCTCCGCCGCGAAGGGCGAGCTCGAGACCGCGCGCAGCCCGCTCGATCTCCGCGCGATCCGGGGGGCGTCGCATATCCTGATCTCGGTCGCCGGCGCGATCGGCGCGGTGCGGCTGCAGGCGCGGTCGCGCACGCTCAACGGCCTCGCCCACGCCGCCGAGCCGCTGGCGGGCGCGCTCGCCGACTGCCTCGCGGAGATCGACGCGGTGCTCGGCTTCCTCGCGGAACAGCGCCGGGGAGGGGAGGCATGAGGGAGCCGCTGCTGCTCGTCGAGGACACGCCCTCGCTCGCGATGCTCTACAGCGCCGTGCTGTCGCGCGCCGGCCACGCGGTGGCGCAGGCCGCGACGCTGCGCGAGGCGCGGGCCTATTGCGCGCGCACGCCACCGCGCGTGATGCTGCTCGACCTGCAGCTGCCGGACGGCGACGGGCTCGAGCTGCTCGAGAGCCTGACGCGCGCCGATTGCCGGGTGATCGTCATCACCGCCAACGGCTCGATCAACCGCGCGGTCCAGGCGATGCGGGCCGGCGCCTTCGATTTCCTCGTGAAGCCCTTCGACGAAACGCGGCTCCTGAGCGCGGTCGAGAACGCGCTCGCGACCCGGGGCGCCCCCGAGATCGAGGAGGAGCCGGCCACGACCTCCGAGGGTTTCCAGGGCTTCATCGGCCGCTCGCCGGCGATGGAGGAGATCTACCGGATGGTGCGCGCGATCGGCCGCTCCACCGCGACGGTGTTCATTACCGGCGAGAGCGGCACCGGCAAGGAGGTCTGCGCCCGGGCGATCCACGCGGTCTCGAACCGCGCCCGCCGCCCGTTCGTGCCGCTCAACTGCGCCGCGATCCCGCGCGACCTGCTCGAATCCGAGGTCTTCGGCCATCTGAAAGGCGCCTTCACCGGCGCGCTCTCGGACAAGCCCGGCGCCGCCGCCGTGGCGGACGGCGGCACGCTCTTTCTCGACGAGATCTGCGAGATGGATCTCTCGCTGCAGACCAAGCTGCTGCGCTTCCTGCAGACCTCGACCATCCAGCCGGTCGGCGCGGCGCGGCCGGTGCAGGTCGATGTGCGCATCGTCTGCGCCACCAATCGCGACCCGGCCGAGGAGGTGCGCGCGGGCCGGTTCCGCGAGGACCTCTACTATCGGCTGCACGTCGTGCCGATCCACATGCCGCCGCTGCGGGCGCGGCCGGCGGATATCCTCGACATCGCGCGCGCCGGGCTGGCCGAGTTCGCGGCGCAGGAGCGGCGCGGCTTCACCGGCTTCACGCCCGAGGCGGAGCGCGCGCTGGTCGAGCGCGCCTGGCCCGGCAACGTGCGCCAGCTCCTGAACGTGATCCGCAACGTCGTCGTGCTGCACGACGGGCCGCTGGTCCGGCCCGAGATGCTGCCCTCCGATCTCGCGCCCGCGCAGGCGCGCGACGGCAAGATCGCGACGCTGCGCGAGCCGCCGCGCGAGGCGGCCGAGAGCCTGGGCGCCTTGGTCGCGCCGCTGATCGGCCGCTCGCTCGCCGATGTCGAGCGCGAGCTGATCGAGGCGACGATCGCCTCCTGCGGCGGCTCGATCCCGCGCGCCGCGCGGATCCTCGAGCTCTCGCCCTCGACGATCTACCGCAAGCTCGACAGCTGGGGGGTGGGGCAGCGCCGGGCGTGAGCGCAGCCGCGACCGACGCCGGGACCGCTGCCCGGCTTGCATTCCCCGGACGGGCGCGATCTTATTCGGGACTGACAATCGCCGGATGATCGCATGAGCCTTTTCGAACTCGCGCTCGCTTCGCGGGCCAACGCCTACGCGCCCTATTCCGGCTTCAAGGTCGGTGCGGCGATCCGCTGCCCGGACGGAAGCCTGCACGGCGGCTGCAACGTCGAGAACGTCGCCTATCCGCAGGGCACCTGCGCCGAGGCCGGCGCCATCGCCGCGATGGTCCTCGCCGGCCAGACCAGGATCGCCGAGGTGCTGGTGATCGCCGACAGCCCCGATCCGGTCACGCCCTGCGGCGGCTGCCGCCAGAAGCTCGCCGAATTCGCCGCGCCGGAGACCCCGGTGATCCTCGCCGATCTCTCCGGCGAGCGGGTCCGCACCACGGTCGGGGAGCTGCTGCCGGGGGCCTTCACGCCGCTGCACATGACGCGGGCCGACTCGTGAGCGCGCGAAGCGACGTCGCGGCGCGCGCGCTCGCCTGCCTCGATCTCACCAACCTCGCGGACGATTGCGACGCCGCGGCGGTCGGCGCGCTCTGCGCGCGGGCGCGCACGCCGCGCGGCCCGGTCGCCGCCGTCTGCGTCTGGCCGGCCTTCGTGACCCAGGCGCGGACCGCGCTCGAGGGCTCGGGCGTGCGGGTCGCGACGGTGGTCAACTTCCCCTCGGGCGAGGAGCCGATCGCCACGGTGATCGCCGCCACCTCGAAGGCGCTCGCCGACGGCGCCGAGGAGATCGACCTCGTCGTGCCCTGGCGCGCGCTGGCGGCGGGCGAGCCCGACGCGGTGCGCGACCGCGTCCGCGCGGTCAAGGCGGTCTGCGGCGCCGCGCCCCTGAAGGCGATCCTCGAGACGGGCGAGCTCAGCGAGCCCGCGCTCATCCGCGCGGCGGGGGTCGAGGCGCTGGACGGCGGCGCGGATTTCCTGAAGACCTCGACCGGCAAGGTCCCGGTCAACGCGACGCCCGAGGCGGCCGGCATCCTGCTCGGGCTGATCCGCGAGCGGGGCGGGGCCGCCGGCTTCAAGGCCTCGGGCGGGGTGCGCACGACGGCTGAGGCGGCGGTCTATCTCGATCTCTGCGACCGGATGCTGGGCCCGGACTGGGCGACGCCGGCGCGGTTCCGCTTCGGCGCCTCCGGCCTGCTCGACGCGCTCCTCGCGACGCTGGAGGGGGCCGAGGCCCCGGCGGCCGGAACCGGCTACTGAGAGGAGGCCTCGCGATGCTGCCGCAGGAAGTGATCGCACGCAAACGCGACGGGTTGAAGCTGACGGGCCCGGAGATCCGGTTCCTCGTCACGAGCCTGACCGCCGAGACGCTGACCGAGGGGCAGGCCGCGGCCTTCGCCATGGCGGTGCTCTTGCGCGGCATGGACACCGAGGAGATGGTCGCGCTGACGCTCGCGATGCGCGACTCGGGCACCGTGCTCAAGTGGAAGCTGCCGGGGCCGGTCATCGACAAGCATTCGACCGGCGGCATCGGCGACAACACGAGCCTGATGCTCGCCCCCGCGCTCGCCGCCTGCGGCGCCTACGTCCCGATGATCTCGGGCCGGGGGCTCGGCCATACCGGCGGCACGCTCGACAAGCTCGACGCGATCCCGGGCTATGCGACCCGGCCAGACGCCGAGCGGTTCCGGACCGTGGTGACCGAGGTTGGCTGCGCGATCTGCGGCCAGACCGCCGATCTCGCCCCGGCCGACCGGCGGCTCTACGCGATCCGCGACACGACCGGCACCGTCGAGTCGATCGCGCTCATCACCGCCTCGATCCTGTCGAAGAAGCTCGCCGCCGGGCTGCAGGGGCTGGTGCTCGACGTGAAGACCGGCAACGGCGCCTTCATTCCTCCGCTCGATCAGTCGCGCCACCTCGCCCAGATGCTGGTCGAGGTCGCGAATGGCGCCGGCTGCAAGACCCGCGCGCTCATCACCGACATGAACGAGCCGCTCGCGACGGCCGCCGGCAACGGGCTCGAGGTCGCGAACGCGGCGCGGTTCCTGCGCGGCGACGCGATCGACGGGCGGCTCTGGGACGTGACGATCGCGCTCGGCGCCGAGATCCTCGCCCAGGTGAAGCTCGCCGCCAGCGTCGAGGAGGGGGCGGAGCGGATGCGGATGGCCTTCGAATCCGGCGCGGCGGCGGAGAAGTTCGACGCGATGGTCGCGGCGCTCGGCGGGCCGACCGACTTCCTCGACAGCTACGAGCGCCACCTCGCACGCGCCCCGGTGGTCGGCGAGGTGCTGGCCGGGACCGAGGGTTTCGTGACCGGCATCGACTGCCGCGGCCTCGGCTTCGCGGTGGTGGAGCTCGGCGGCGGCCGGCGGCGGCCCGAGGATCCGATCGACCCGGCCGTGGGGCTCGAGCATCTCGCGGGGCTCGGCGGGCATGTCGAGGCCGACACGCCGCTCGCGGTGATCCACGCCGAGACCGAGGCGGCGCTCGCCGCCGCCAAGGCACGGGTGCGCGCGGCCTACAAGATCGGCGAGACCCCGCCCGAGGAGGAGCCGCTCATCGTCGAGCGGATCGGCTGATGCCCCGCGCGATCCTGATCGTGCTCGATTCCGTCGGCTGCGGCGGCGCGCCGGACGCGGCCGAGTTCGGCGACGAAGGCGCGAACACGCTCGGCCATATCGCGCTCGCCTGCGCCGAGGGGCGGGCGGAGGCGGGGCGGGGCGGGCCGCTCGCGGCGCCGAACCTGCGACGGCTCGGCCTCGGCCCGGCGATCCGCCTCGCCTCCGGGCTCGCGGTGCCGGGCTGGGAGGGGGATGTCCCCGAAGGGCTCTGGGGCGCCGCGACCGAGGTCTCGCGCGGCAAGGACACGCCCTCGGGCCACTGGGAGCTCGCGGGCGTTCCGGTGCCCTGGGATTGGCACTATTTCCCGAAGACCGATCCCGCGATCCCGGCCGAGGTGCTCGGGCCGCTGATCGCCCGCGCGGGCCTGCCGGGCACGCTCTGCGACGCGCATTCCTCCGGGATGCCGGTGCTCCGCGCCTTCGGCATGGAGCATATCGCGACGGGCAAGCCCATCGTCTACACCTCGGCCGACAGCGTGCTCCAGATCGCCGCGCATGAGGAGCATTTCGGGCTCGAACGGCTCTACGCGGTCTGCGTGATCGCGGCCGAGATCGTGCATCCGCTCCGCGTTGGCCGGGTGATCGCGCGGCCGTTCCTCGGCGAGAGTCCGGAGGGCTTCTTCCGCACGCCCAACCGCCGCGACCTCGCGATTCCGCCGCCGGAGCCGACGCTGCTCGACCGCGTGTCCGGCGCCGGGTTCGAGACCCGCGGGATCGGCAAGATCGGCGACATCTTCGCCCATCGCGGCATAACTCGGCTCACCAAGGGCAAGGACGACGCGGCGCTGATCGCGGCGACGCGCGAGACGCTGAGGACCGCGCCGGACGGCGCCTTCGTCTTCACCAACCTGGTCGATTTCGACACGCTCTACGGCCACCCGCGCGATGTCTCGGGCTATGCCCGGGCGCTGGAGGCCTTCGACGCCGCGCTGCCGGGGCTGATCGCGGAATTGCGCGCGGGCGATCTGATGATCCTGACGGCGGATCACGGCAACGATCCGACCTGGCGCGGCACCGATCACACGCGCGAGCGGGTGCCGGTGCTCGGGACCGGACCCGGGATCGCGCCGCGCGCGCTCGGGCTCGTCGGCTACGCCGACGTGGGCGAGACGCTCGCGGCGCATCTCGGCCTGCCGCCGGGGCGGCACGGCGCCTCGGCGCTGGCCTAGGCCGCGGGGAAGGCGGCGGCGTAGGTCTCCGGGCGGAAGCCGAGCACCGGGGTCCCGCCCGTCTCGAGCAGCGGGCGCTTGATCATCGAAGGACGGGCGAGCATCAGCGCGATCGCCTTCGCCCGGTCGATATCGGCCTTCTCCGCGTCGGAGAGCTTGCGGAACGTCGTGCCGGCGCGGTTGAGCAGCGCTTCCCAGCCCAGCGCGTCGGCCCAGGCCGACAGCTCGGCCTCGGTCGGGGGCGTCGCCTTATAGTCGCGGAACTCGTAGGCGACGCCATGCGCCTCGAGCCAGGCGCGCGCCTTGCGCACGGTGTCGCAGGTCTTGATGCCGTTCATCGTCACCATGGCGCGCCCCGGATCACTCGGCGTCCATGCCGCGCTCGGCCGGTTCGGCGACGGCGCCGCGTTCGCGCCAGCGCCGCCAGACGATCCAGCCGACGACGCCGAGGCCGGCGAGCACGATCAGGATCTTGCCCATCGGATCGATGATCGCGGCCACGATGTGCCAGTTCGCCTGCAAGAGCATGCCGATCGCGACGAGGAAGATGATCCAGACCGTCGAGCCGATCGCCGAGAGCGCGAGGAACTTGGTCAGCGGCATCTCCGCGAGGCCGGCGGGGATCGAGATCAGCGTGCGCACCCCCGGCGCCAGCCGGCCGAGCAGCACGGCCTTGCCGCCGTGGCGGTCGAACCATTCGATCGCCGCGACCACGTCGGCCTCCTTGACGGCGACGTATTTGCCCCAGCGGGCGGTGAGCTCGAGAAAGCGGTCGCGCCCGACCGCGCGGGCGATGAAGTACCAGGGCAGGTTGCCGATCAGCGTGCCCGCGAGGGCGACGACAACGACCAGGACCAGGCTCATCCGCCCGGCCCCGACCGCGATGCCGGCGATCGGCATGATCACTTCGGAGGGGATCGGCGGGAACAGGTTTTCCGCGAGCATCAGAAGGAAGATGCCGAAATAGCCAAACGCGCCAATTACATCGATAATCCACTGTTCCATGCCGCGGGTCTTCGTCCTCCGTGGTGATCCGTCGTCGGCCGCTTGTAGCACCCGGGCGGCCGCGCGGCCAGAGCGGGGTGGCCCGCGCCCCGTGACATCCGGGCGCGGGCCGGGCGTGGTTCAGGCGTGGCTCAGCCGCCGACGCCGATCTGCTTCATGAAGTCGGCGTTGTCCCAGAACAGCCACTCGTGGTCCATCGTCCCGTCTTTCCAATGGCCGACGGTGACCATCCCGAGCGCGAAGCGCTTGCCGGTCGGCGGGATGGTCTTGCCGTCGCCGATCGGCATCGGCTCGGTGAAGGTGCCGGTCATCACGCCGGTCGCGGTGGTCCAGCTGCCGGAGCCGAAGCGGATGGGGTGTTCGGAGATCTTGATGTCGGGCGCGAAGACGAACATCGCCTTGAGGTCTTCGATGTGCTTCTCGATCCCCTTGGTCTCGTGGCCGTCGGGCCAGGTCACGACGATGTCCTGCGCGTGGCTCTCGCCGAGCCGGTCCCATTCCTGGTTGGAGAAGACGTCGAAGTCGAGCGTGTCGAAGACCTTCAGGTTCTTCTCGACTTCGGGCGCCTGAACCTCGTGCGCCGGAGCCGGCGTGGCGGGGTTCTCCCAGGGCGTGTCCGCGAGGGCGGCCCCGGCGAGAAGAGCGGTGGAGAGCAGGCCGGCGAGGCCGATATTGAAAGCGTTCATAGGGAATTCTCCGCTGATGTTGATGCGCGGAAAAGCCTGGGGAGCCGGGCCCGATGCTCCTTGGCGCCCTCCCGCTAGGTCGGCGAAGACGTGATGAACCTGTTCTGCTCAGGAGAGAATACGGCAAGATGGAAAGAAGTCGCATCCGCCCTGGAAAGAATGGGGCCCGCCGCGCGGCCCCGCGTGTCAGAGGCCGCGCGCCTTGGCCGCGTCCCAGAGCGCGTCCATCTCGGCGAGGTCGCTGTCGGCCGGGCCGCGACCATCCGCGGCGAGATCGGCCTCGATCGCCTTGAAACGCCGGGTAAATTTCGCGTTCGCCGCCCGCAGCGCCGCCTCGGGGTCGATGTCGAGATGGCGCGCGAGATTGGCCATCACGAAGAGAAGATCGCCGTATTCCTCCGCGAGCCGCTCGGCGCTTTCGCCCGCGTCGCGCGCCTCGGCGAGCTCGGCCGATTCCTCGACGATCTTCGCGATCACCCCGCCGGTGTCGGGCCAGTCGAAGCCGACGCGGGCGGCCCGGTTCTGCAGCTTCACCGCGCGCGTGAGCGCCGGCAGGCCGGCCGCGACGCCGTCGAGCGCGCTCTTCGTCTCGGGCCTGCCCGCGCGCTCGGCCGCCTTGATCTTCTCCCAGTCGCGGGTCTGGTCCTCGGCGGATTTGTCGCGGCTCTCGTCGCCGAAGACATGCGGATGCCGCCGGATCATCTTGTCCGAGATCGCCCGGGTCACGTCGTCGAAGTCGAAGGCGCCGCGCTCGCGCGCGAGCTGCGCGTGATAGACCGACTGGAACAGGAGATCGCCGAGCTCGTCGCGCAGCGCCGGCATGTCGTCCTCGGCGATCGCCTCGGCGACCTCGTAGGCCTCCTCGATCGTATAGGGCGCGATCGAGGCGAAATCCTGCTCGAGGTCCCAGGGACAGCCCCGCGCCGGATCGCGCAGCCGCGCCATGATCGCGACGAGCCGGGCGATGCCCCCGGCGGGGTCGTGGAACAGCGCGTCGTCCTCGGCGGGCGCGGGCGGCGGGGTGGGGCGATCCTCGGGCATGGCGCGGACCCTAGCGGATGCGCCGCGGGGCGAAAAGGGCCTCGCGCCCGGCCCCCGGGTCTTTACGCCCCCCGGCGCGCGGGCTTAACTCGCGGGCTTGGGTCTGGGGCTTGGGTCGGGGGCGGCGAGGGTGAGATGGCGGTGATCAATCGGATCGCGGGGTTCGCGGAGGAATTGCGCGGCTGGCGCCACGAGCTGCACAGGATGCCGGAGCTCGACTTCGACCTCTTCGAGACCGCCGCCTTCGTCGCGGCGCGGCTGCGCGAGATCGGCGTCGACGAGATCCACGAGGGGATCGCCAAGACCGGCATCGTCGCGCTGATCCACGGCCGGGCGCCGGGGCCGGTGATCGGGCTGCGCGCAGACATGGACGCGCTGCCGATCGCCGAGGCGACGGGCGCGGACTATGCCTCGCGCAATTCCGGCCGGATGCACGCCTGCGGCCATGACGGGCATACGGCGATCCTGCTCGGCGCCGCGCGCTATCTCGCCGAGACGCGCAACTTCGCGGGCTCGGTCGCGCTCATCTTCCAGCCGTCCGAGGAGATGAACGGCGGCGGCCGGATGATGTGCGAGGAGGGGATGATGGCCCGGTTCGGCATCGCCCGGGTCTTCGGCCTGCACAACATGCCGAACGCGCCGCTCGGCCAGATCGCCACCCGGCCCGGGCCGCTGATGGCCGCGACCGACGAATTCGAGATCGTCGTGCACGGGCGCGGCGGCCACGCCGCCTTCCCGCATGACTGCGTCGACCCGGTCGTCGCGGCGATGTCGATCGGCCAGGCGCTGCAGACGCTGACCGCGCGCTGGGTCGATCCCCTGAAGGCGCTGGTGGTCGGCGTGAGCGTGATCCGGGCGGGCGAGGCGCGCAACGTGATCCCCGACACCGCGCTGCTCGGCGGCACGGTGCGCTGCTTCGACGAGAGCCTGCGCGAGCCGGTCGCCGCCCGGATCCGAGCCCTCGCCGAAGGGATCGCGGCGGCGCATGGCGCGCGGGCCGAGGTCCGGCATTTCTTCGGCTATCCGGTCACCGCCAACGATCCGGCCGAGGCCGATTTCGCCGTCGCCGTGGCACGCGAGGTGGTCGGCGCCGATCTCGTGGCGGCGGACCGCCCGCCGGAGATGGGGGCCGAGGATTTCGGCTACATGCTGCGCGAGCGGCCGGGCGCCTATGTCTTCCTCGGCACCGGCCCGGGCGCCGGGCTGCATCACCCGGCCTTCGACTACAACGACGAGGCGACCCCGATCGGCGCCTCCTTCTTCGCGAAGCTCGTCGAGACGGCGCAGCCCCTCGGCCGCTGAGCCGCTCAGGAGGCGTGCGCCGCCTCCTGCCGGGCGAAGACCTCCTGGTCGATCTCGCGCGCCTTCCGCAGCGCAGGCCGGGCGCGGAGCCGCTTGAGATAGGCGTCGAGGCCGGGGATGTCGGCGAACTGGTCGGCGGCCCACATGGTGAAGAAGTCGAGCGTGCCGCCGGTCACGAGGTCGGCGCCGGTGAAGCGGTCTCCGAGCAGCCAGGGGCCTTTCTCGAGCCCGGCCGCGATCGCGCGCTTCACCGAGGCGAAATCGCCCCAGCCGGCTTGGCGCGTGTTCACCTCGTGCTTCTTCACGAGGTCCATGAAGGCGGGCTCCATGACCCCGGTGCCGAAGCTCAGCCAGCGGTAGTAATCCGCCCGGGCCGGCGTGCCGATCTTGGGCGCGAGGCCCGCCTCGGGGAAGACGTCGCAGAGATGGGCGGTGATCGCCGTGGTTTCCCAGATCGGGTGGCCGTCGAGCGTGACGATCGGCACCTTGCCCATCGGGTTCAGCGCGAGCAGCTCGTCGGTCTTCTGGTCGGCGCGTGTCAGGTCGAGGACGCGCAGCTCATAGGGCACGCCGAGTTCCTCGAGCAGCCAGAGGGCGCGGCTCGCGCGGCTGCGGGGCGCGAAATAGAGCGTGACCTTGGGGGTGGAGGAGGCGGGCATGGGCGTTTCTCCCTGAGGTTTCCCGGAAGTATAACGCCGCGCCCGCGGGAAGGTTCGGGCGCGGGCGCCCGAACCCGAGGCCGGGATCAGTCCTCGGCGAGCAGCGCCTTGTAGATGAGCGCGCCGATGGCCGCGCCGATCAGCGGCGTGACCCAGAAGAACCAGAGCTGCGACGCCGCGCCGGTCTCGGCGAAGAAGGCGACCGCGGTCGAGCGGGCCGGGTTCACCGAGGTGTTGGTGACCGGGATCGAGACGAGGTGGATGATCGTGAGCGTCAGGCCGATCGCGAGGCCGCCGAAGCCCGGGGCCGCCTTCGTCGCGGTGGCGCCGAGGATCACGATCACGAACACCGCCGTCAGCACCGCCTCGACGAGGAAGGCCGAGGTGATGTTGAAGCCGCCGGGGGAGTTCACGCCATAGCCGTTCGAGGCGAAGCCGCCGGGGGTCCATTCCGGCTGGCCGGAGGCGATGACGTAGAGGATGATGCCGGCGAGCAGGCCGCCGATCACCTGCGCGACCCAGTAGGGGACGAGCTCGTTCCAGGAGAACCGGCCGCCGATCGCGAGGCCGAGCGACACGGCGGGATTGAAATGCCCGCCCGAGATCGGGCCGAGGGCGTAGGCGCCGGTGAGGACCGTGAGGCCGAAAGCGAAGGCGACGCCCAGGAAGCCGATGCCGAGTTCGGGGAAGGCGGCGGCCAGGATGGCGCTGCCGCAGCCGCCAAACACCAGCCAGAATGTGCCGACGAGCTCGGCGGCCAGTTTCTTCATCATCGATCTGTCCTCTGTTCTCAGTAACGGCTTCGTGCGATTCGCCGCATCGCTTGTTATCGCCTTTTCATCGCGCGGCGACTGCGAAAAACGCGTTGGGGCGCCTCCGGACTTGCTTTTCATCGTAAGCGCGAGTGGCCGCTCAACCGCTAACGTGGCCGCAGCGGGAGCGTTTCGAGCCCGCGGAAGTGGTAGCGGTCGGCGAAGCGGAGCGGAGCCGCGAGGCGGATCCGGGGCCAGCGCGCGAAGAGCGCGGGCAGGGCGAGCGCGAGCTCCAGCCGCGCGAGCGGCGCGCCGACGCAGAAATGGATCCCGGCGCCGAAGGCGAGCTGCGCGGGCGCGCGCGCCGCCGTCCGGAACCGCTCGGGCGCGAAGCGGCCTGGCTCGGCGAAGCGGCCGGGATCGCGGTTCGCGGCGGCGAGCAGGCAGCCGACCGTGTCGCCGGGGGCGAAGCGGTGGCCGAAAATCTCGACCTCCTCGCGCGCGATCCGGGTGAAGAGATGCAGCGGCGGATCGAAGCGCAGGATCTCCTCGACCGTCGCCGCCGTCGCCTCCGGACCGGCGAAGAGCGCGGCCGGGTCCACGCCCGCGCCGAGGATCGCCGCGACGCCGTTGCCGATCGCATGCACCGTCGCCTCGTGGCCGGCATTGAGGAGCAGGACGGCGGTCGCGATCAGCTCCGGCCCCGACAGCCGGTCGCCCTCCGCCTCGGCGGCGATCAGATGCGACAGCAGGTCGTCGCCGGGGTCGGTCCGGCGCCGGGCGATCTCGCGCGTGAGGAAATCCGCGAAATCGCGCGCCGCCGCGTTGGCCCGGTCCTCGACCGCCCGGTCGCGGCGCGCCTGGTACATCGCGACCATCGCATGTGACCAGCCGAGCAGGTCGGGCGCGGCGGCTTCGGAGACGCCGAGCAGCCGGGCGATCATGATGACCGGCAACTGCTCCCGGCAGCAGGTCGAGCTCGGGCGCGTCGCATTCGGCGAGCAGCCGCTCGGCGAGCGCGGCGATCTCGGGGCCGAGCGCGGCGATCCGCCGCGAGGTGAAGGCGCGCAGCACGAGCCCGCGCAGACGCGTATGCGCCGGTGGCTCGCGGTCGAGCAGCGAGAGGTCGTCGATCGCGTAGAAATCGGCGAGATGCGCCGGCCGCTCCGGGCGCCCGCCGTCGGCGGCCTCGCGGCCGAAGCGGCGGTCGCGCAAGAGCGCGCTCACCGCGTCGTAGCCGGCGGCGCAGGGATAGCCGTAGTCCTCCCAGAGAAAGAGCGGGCCGAGCGCGCGGGCGCGGTCGTAGAACGGATAGGGATCCTGGACGAAGGCCGGGTCGCGGGGCGACTGGCTGAGGCGCTGCATGATGGCTCCGGGCGTAGGCTCGATGGCCAAGTCTGGGAGCCTCGGCCGGGCTTGGCAAGCCGGGGCTCAGCCCCGCGCCCGGCTCCGGGGCGGGGGCAGCGTCAGCTCGGCCTCGGGCAGCCCGGTCGCGTAGCCCTGGGCGTGGGTGAAACCCATCGCGCGCGCCTCGGCGATCTGCTCCGGGCGCTCCACGCCCTCGGCGGTCACGCCGACGCCGTTGGCGCGCGCCTGGGCGATGATGGCGCGGATCAGCTCGGCGGTCGCGGGATTGGCGAGATCGCCGACGAAGCTCTTGTCGAGCTTGATCCGGTGGTGCGGCAGGCGCGCGAGATAGGCGAGCGCGGAATAGCCGGTGCCGAAATCGTCGAGCGCGATCCGCACGCCCCGGCCGATCAGCGCGCGCAGCGTTCCGAGCGTCTCGGGATTGTCGCGCATCAGCACCGTCTCGGTCACCTCGAGCTCGAGCCGCTCGGCCGGGAAGCCGGTCTCGGCCAGCACCTGCTCGACCTGGGCGATGAAATTGGGCTGGTGGAACTGCAGCGCGGAGATATTGACCGCGAGCGTGATCCCGGGCGGCCAGCGCCGCGCCGCGCGGCAGGCCGAGCGCAGCGCCCAGAGGCCGAGCGGCAGGATGAGCCCGGTCGATTCGGCGAGCGGGATGAAGGTGGTCGGCCGCACCTCGCCCCGGGTCGGGTGCCGCCAGCGCATCAGCGCCTCGGCGCCCGCGATCTCGCCGGTGCCGAGATCGACGAAGGGCTGGTAGTGCAGCCGCATCTGGCCGGAGCCGGGGGCGTTCGCGAGGTCGATCTCGAGCTGGCTCGATTCGAGCCGCGCGTCGTCGAGCGCGGGCTCGTGCACCGCCATCCGCCGCCCGTCCTCCTTGGCGCGGCGCATCGCGCCATCCGCCTGGGCGAGCAGCGCGGGCGCGGCCCCGGCGGGAGGCGGGGCGCCCGGCGGCACCACGCCCACGCTCGCCTGGGTGGTCAGGCGGCGGCCGGCGAGGACGATCGGCTGGCGGATCACCTCGAGCAGCCGGGTCGCGAGCGCGTCCGGCGAGTCGCCCTCGGGCTCCGCGATCACGAGGAACCGGTCGCCCTCGAGCCGCGCCACCCGGCCGCCGGGGCCGAGCGCGCGCTCGAGCCGCGCGCCGGTGACCGCGAGCAGCGCGTCGCCCGCGGCGAGGCCGAGCGCGGCGTTGACCGCGCGGAAGCGGTCGAGGCCGAACATGAGCAGGACCGGCGCGGCGCCGCCGCCGCGCCGGGCGGCGCGGAGGGCCGATTCGATGACCCGGTGCGCCGCCGCGCGCGGCAGGATCGCGCCGCGCACCGGACAGGGCGGGGCGGCCGCGCGGGGCGCCCGGGCCCGCGGCGCGGCGGGCAGGAACGGGCCGAGCAGCAGCGCCGCGTCGTCGAGCGCGGCGGCGAGGGCCGGGCTCAGCCGGCGCGGCCGGCGGTCGTGGACGACGAGGCCGAAGGGGGGCGCGAGCGGCCAGACCGCCGCCATGCCGCCGGGCAGGCCGAGCGCGCCGGGGTCGACCCGGGCGCCGGCGGGCGGCGGGGCGAACGCCGGCGCCTCGCGCGGCCAGAGGCGCGACAGGGCCGGCGTCGCGGCGACGAGCCGGGGCCGCGCGTCCTCGCAGGCGATCAGCCCCATCGCGGAAAGCCCGAGCCGCGGCTCGAGCATGCGGAACAGCGCGGCGATCGCTCTCGGCTCGGGTGGGTGCGACATATGCCCCTTCGCCTTCTTTCGGCGCCGCGCCTGCGCGACCTCCGACCATTCAATACAACTTTAGGTAGCATAGACCGACCGGCGCTGACCAGCCCCAACCGTCCGGCGGGGCGGGCTTCGCCGCGGCGCGGCGTCACCGCTCCGGGGGCGCGTCGCGCGGATCAGGGAATAGGTCGCATTCGTGCCGCGGCGCGGTCGCGCGATCTGGCAGAGTTGTTCTCGCCTGATCGCGGCCCATCTTTGTCGAGGGGACGGCCGCGCTTCCGAGCCCCGGAATTTCCCGAGGGGCGATCACCGGCCGGAAGGAAGAGGCGTAATCCCGAAGCCAGGTCGCGCGGCCGTGGCGGGGGCGTCTGGGACCGCGCGATCGGATGGATGGATCGGTAAGATGACGGTGCGTAACGACATGCTGGCGCGTCTGGGCGCGCGAAAGCCGGGCTTCAGCCTCGACCGCGAATTCTATCGCGACGAAGGGTTCTTCCAGCTCGACCTCGAGCAGATCTGGTACCGCGACTGGCTCTTCGCCGGCCACGACTGCGAGATGCCGGCGCCCGGCAGCTTCATCACCCTGACCGTCGGGGAATATCCGGTGCTGCTGGTCCGCGACCGCGCCGGGGCGATCCGCGCCTTCCACAACGTCTGCCGCCACCGCGGCTCGCGCGTCTGCCTCGCCGAGAAGGGCCGGACCGCGCGGCTGGTCTGCCCCTACCACCAGTGGACCTACGACCTCGATGGCCAGCTCCTCTTCGCGCGGCAGATGGGCGAGGACTTCGATCCGAAGCCCTTCGGCCTGCGCCCCGTCGCCTGCGAGACCGTCGCGGGCTACGTCTTCGTCTCGCTCGCCGACAGCCCCGAAGATTTCGCGCCGATGCGCGCGCGTCTGACGCCCTATCTCGCGCCGCACCGGCTGACCGAGGCCAAGGTCGCCTTCGAGAGCACGATCGTCGAGAAGGGCAACTGGAAGCTGGTCTGGGAGAACAACCGCGAGTGCTATCACTGCGCGGCGAACCATCCGGAGCTCTGCAAGACCTATCCCGAGGATCCCTCGATCACCGGCGTCGGCGGCATGGACGAGGACCCGGAGATCCAGGAGCTCTGGGCCGAATGCGCCGACCGCGGCCTGACGAGCAGCTTCGACATCACCGCCGACGGCCAGTCGCGCGTGGTGCGCGTGCCGCTGCTGCGCGAGGCCGAGAGCTACACGATGTCGGGCCGCCGCGCCGTGGCGCGCGAGCTCAGCGACGACGTGCCGGGCGGCGGAATCGGCGCGCTGCTGCTGTTCCACTATCCGACCACCTGGAACCATGTGCTGATCGACCACGCGGTGACCTTCCGCGTCATGCCGCTGACCCCGCTCACCACCGCCGTCACCACCAAGTGGCTGGTGCACAAGGACGCGGTCGAGGGCGTGGACTACGATCTCGAGACGCTGACCCATGTCTGGACCGAGACCAACGACCAGGACCGGCGCATCGTCGAGGACAACGCCGCCGGCATCGCCTCGCCGGCCTATACGCCCGGGCCCTATTCGCCGGTGCACGAGGACGGGGTGATGCAGTTCGTCGACTGGTACGCGCGCACGATCGAGGACCGGCTGCGCGGGTCCGAGCGGCGCCCGGCGCTGCGCTCGGTCGGCTGAGCCTCGGGACCCGGGACACCACCTTGAAACCGCTCGAGACTCCGCGTCCCTGGGACGCGGCCCGCCAGCCTCTGGAATGCGTCCGCGTCCGCGAGGAAACCGCCGACGTGCGTACCTTCACCTTCCGCGCCGGGCCGGGGACGATATTCCGCCATCGGCCCGGCCAGTTCGTCACGCTGCAGCTGCCCGTCCCCGGCGGGCCGCCGCTGCACCGCAGCTACACGATCTCCTCCTCGCCCTCGCGGCCCTTCGCCCTCTCCGTGACGGTGAAGGCGCAGGAGGGCAGCGTCGGCACGCGCTGGATGTTCGATCACCTGCGGCCGGGGATGAAGATCCGTGCGCTGGGGCCGATGGGCGCCTTCGTGCTGCCCGACCCGCCGGGCTCGGAACCGCTGCTCCTGCTTTCGGCCGGCTCCGGCATCACGCCGATGATGGCGATGCTGCGCTGGTGCCAGGACCTCGCGCCGATGACCGACGTCGCCTTCGTGCAATGCGCGCGGACCGAGGCCGATCTCATGTTCCTCGACGAGCTCGCGCTGATGGCGAAGACGATGCCGAGGCTGCGAGTCGCCGCCGTGGTGGCGCGCGGCACGGTCGAGGCGCCGTTCCTGTCGGGGCGGATGGACATGGCGCTGCTCGGCCTCGCCGCCCCCGATTTCATGGCGCGGCGAGTCTATTGCTGCGGCCCGGACGGGTTCATGGCGGCGATGCGCGAGGGGCTGGTCGCCGGCGGGCTCGATCCCGAGCATTACGCGCAGGAGAGCTTCGGCGTCTCCGAGACCGACGCGGCGCCGCTGACCGAGGGCGGCTTTCCGATCCGCTTTCTCGTCACCGGCGCCGAGGGGCTCGGCGACGAGACGCGCACGATCCTCGAAGTGGCGCGCGGCGCGGGCGTCGCGATCCCCTCGGCCTGCGGCATGGGGCTGTGCGGCACCTGCAAGGTGCGGGCGAACGGGCCGGTGGAGATGACGCACCAGGGCGGCATCTTCGACGACGAGATCGCCGAGGGCTACATCCTCGCCTGCTGCTCGCGGCCGAAGGGCGCGGTCGAGGTCGAGGCCTGAGCCGGGATCCGGGCGCCCTCCGGGCATTTCGGCGCGGACGCCGCCGATGGGCCGGGCGGTGAGCGGATGCTCGGCCACCCGGGCGGGTGGCCGAGTCCGGACGCGTGTCAGAGGATGAAGTCGGCCGCCGAATAGGCGGAGGCGCGGACGCCGCCGTCCTCGATGACCAGCTGGAACTCGATCGCCGCGTCGCCGTCGATATTGGCGTTGACGATCGTATTCGTGCCGCTCTCGGTCAGCCAGAGATGGCCGGCCGTGGTGCCGCCGAAGGTGAACGACTGGTTGCCGCCCGCGAGCACGTTGGCGTCGATGTCGAGGACGTCGATCCGGTCTCCCGCGCCGGCGCCGGGAGCGTCGAAGGCCGCGCCGCCGTCGCCCGCGCGCAGGATGTCGCGCGCGCCCGGCGTCGAGTCGCCGACCGTGTCGAAGTTGAACCGGTCGGCGTTCGCGCCGCCGATCAGGATGTCGGCGCCGGAATTGCCGGTCAGCAGGTCGTTCTGCGCCCCGCCGCGCAGCGTGTCGTTGCCGGCGCCGCCGAGAAGCCAGTCGTTCCCGCCGAGGCCGCGGATCTGGTCGTTGCCGCCCGCGCCGTTCACCGCGTCGACGGCGGCGGTGCCGGTGATCACGTTGTTCGCCGCCGTGGCCACGCCGGCGGAGATGTTGAGCGTGTAGCTTCCGGCATAGGCGTCGCCGAAGGACCCGGCCTCGAGATAATGCGTGCCGGTCGAGGTCGCGGTGTAGGTGACCTGGGAGTCGAGCCCGACGCCGCTGTCGTCGTCGGCCGCGAGCTGGGTATTGGCCGCGCTCAGGACCCGCAGATAGGCGTCCGGGAGCGTGCCGCCGCCGCTCGGGCTGCCGCGCTCGCCGATCGTGTAGGTGAGGCCGCTGATCAGCGTCGTGCTCCAGATGTCGTGGTCGCCCGCGACCTGGAGCGAGGCGGCGCGGGTGGCGCCCGTGTCGATCAGCCCCGCCGCGCCGGTGCCCTCGACCGTGTCGCGGTATTCGTCGGCATGGGCGAAGACGCGGTAGGTGCCGGTGCCGTTGTCGCCGAACTCGCCCGCCTGCAGGTAGTAGGTCCCGCTCGCGGTCGGCGTGTAGACGATGCGCGAGTTGAGCCCGACGCCGCCGTCGTCGTCCTGCGCGACGATGGTGCCGACGCCCGGGGAGCTGGTCATCAGCCGGGCATAGGTGTCGGCGACGGTGCCGTTGCCGGTCGGGCTGCCCTGTATCTCGAAGTGGTAGGTCTGGCCCGCGGTGAGATTGACCGCGAAGACGTCGCGGTCGCCGGCGTAGTTGATCGTGCCGGTGCCCGCGCCGCCGCTCCCGAGGTTGCCGGCCGCGCCGACGCCCTCGGGCGTGTTGCGGTAGTCGTCCTCGCTGAAGTTCAGCCGGTAGGAGCCGGTGTTGCTGCCGAAGCCGCGCATGTCGAGCCCGAACCAGCCGGTCGAGGTCGCGGTATAGGCGATGCGGGAATTGAGCCCGACGCCGCCGTCGTCGTCCGTGGCCACCACCGTCGTATAGGGGTAGGGGCGCAGCGACATCACCGGATCGGCCAGGGTGCCCTGGCCGGTCGCGGAGCCTTCGAGCTCGAAGTAATAGGTGCGGCCGGAGGTCAGGTAGACGTAATAGTTGTCGACCTCGCCAACGGCGCTGATCGTGCTGTTATAGGTTACCATTGGAATTCTCCAATACGGGAAAGAATAGATCTTCGTGGCGTGACGAGAAAATCAGTCACGCGAGGTCATGATGAAATTCCGCGTTGAGTTCGCGCGGCCAGTCTGCAGCCTGGGTCTTGAACGCTTGCGTGACCGCGCCGAATCGGCGGTCCGTGGGTCGGGCGACAAATCCTGCCCGTGCCAAAATTTTACCACCCGCGAATCCGGGCGCGCAACGGATTTTTATCGGCGAGCCGGCGCGCGCCCCGAAATGCGCGCGCCGAGGGGCCTTATTCGGCCGCTTCGACCCGGGGGCCCGGAATGTAGTTCAGGATCGGGCCGAGCCAGCGCTCGACCTCGGCCACGTCCATCCCCTTGCGCAGCGCGTAGTCCTCGACCTGATCGCGCTCCACGTTCGCCACGCCGAAATAATAGCTCTCGGGATGCGCGAGATAGATGCCGGAGACCGAGGCGCCCGGCCACATCGCGTAGCTCTCGGTCAGCTCGACCCCGGTCGCCGCCGTGGCGTCGAGCAGCCGGAAGAGGGTCGCTTTCTCGGTGTGGTCAGGCTGCGCCGGATAGCCGGGCGCCGGGCGGATGCCCTCGTAGGGCTCGGGGATCAGCTCCTCGGGCGTGTAGCTTTCGTCGGAATAGCCCCAGAGCTCCTTGCGGACGTATTCGTGCATCCGCTCGGCGAAGGCCTCCGCGAACCGGTCGGCGAGCGCCTTCACGAGGATCGCGGAATAGTCGTCGTTCATCCGCTCGAACCGCTCGGCGATCGCGACCTCCTCGACCCCCGCCGTGACCACGAAGCCGCCGACGTAGTCCGCGACCCCCTCCGGCGCCACGAAATCGGAAAGCGCCACGTTCGGCCCCTCGCGCTTCGCCCGCTGCTGGCGCAGCGTGAAGAAGGTGGCGAGCTCCTCCGCCCGGTCCTCGCCGGTGAAGAGGCGGATGTCGTCCCCGACCGCGTTCGCCGGCCAGAAGCCGACCACCGCCTTCGGTGCGAACCATTTCTCGTCGATGATCTTCGCGAGCATGGCGCGGGCGTCCTCGTAGAGCTGCCGCGCCGCCTCGCCCTGCGCGGGATCCTCGAGGATCGCGGGGAACCGGCCCTTCATCTCCCAGGTCTGGAAGAACGGCGTCCAGTCGATGTAGCGCGCGAGTTCGGCGAGATCCCATTCCGCGAAGGTCCGGGTGCCAAGAAAGTTTGGCTTCTTCGGCGCGTAGCCGTCGAAGTTCACCCGAAGCGCGTTCCCCCGCGCCCGCTCGAGCGGCAGGCGCTGCTTCTCGCGCTCCGCCCGGGCGTGGTTCTCCGCGACCTTCGCGTATTCGGCGCGGGTCGTCTCGACATAGTCGCCCTTCTGGGTCGGCGAGAGCAGGTTCGAGACCACGCCGACCGCGCGGCTGGCGTCGAGCACGTAGACCGCCTGGCCACGGTCGTACTTCGGATGGATCTTCACCGCGGTGTGCACGCGGCTCGTCGTGGCGCCGCCGATCAGGAGCGGGATGTCGAATCCCTCGCGCTCCATCTCGGCCGCGACATGCACCATCTCGTCGAGCGAGGGGGTGATGAGGCCGGAGAGGCCGATCACGTCGACCTTCTCCGCCCTGGCGGTCTCGAGGATCTTCGTCGCGGGCACCATCACGCCGAGGTCGATGATCTCGTAGTTGTTGCAGGCGAGCACGACCCCGACGATGTTCTTGCCGATGTCGTGCACGTCGCCCTTCACCGTCGCCATCAGGATCTTGCCGGCCGACTGGCGCTCGGAGCCGCCGTTGAGGCGCTTCTCCTCCTCCATGTAGGGCAGCAGCACCGCGACCGCCTGCTTCATCACGCGGGCGGATTTCACCACCTGCGGCAGGAACATCTTGCCCGCGCCGAAGAGGTCGCCGACGACGTTCATGCCCGCCATCAGCGGGCCCTCGATAACGTGGAGCGGCCGTTCCGCCGCATGGCGCGCCTCCTCGGTATCGGCCTCGATGAATTCGGTGATGCCGTTGACGAGCGCGTGCTCGAGCCGCTTCTCGACCGGCCAGTCGCGCCAGGCGAGATCCTTCTCCTTGGCCACGCCGCCGCCCGTGCCGCGGAACCGCTCGGCGAGCGCCAGCAGCCGCTCGGTCGCGGTGCCCTCGCCCTTGGGCGTCCGGTTCAGCACCACGTCCTCGCAGGCCTCGCGCAGCTCGGGGTCGATCTGGTCGTAGACCGCGAGCTGGCCCGCGTTCACGATCCCCATGTCCATCCCCGCCTGGATGGCGTGATAGAGGAAGACCGCGTGCATCGCCTCGCGCACCGGCTCGTTGCCGCGGAAGGAGAAGGAGAGGTTGGACACGCCGCCCGAGATATGGACATGCGGGCAGTCCCGGACGATCCGCCGCGTCGCCTCGATGAAGTCGACGCCGTAGTTGTCGTGCTCCTCGATCCCGGTCGCCACCGCGAAGACGTTGGGGTCGAAGATGATGTCCTCGGGCGGGAAGCCGACCTGCTCGGTCAGGATCTTGTACGCACGCGCGCAGATCTCGACCTTGCGCGCCTCTGTATCCGCCTGGCCGGTCTCGTCGAAGGCCATCACCACCACGGCGGCGCCATAGGCGCGGCAGAGCCGGGCGTGGTGCAGGAAGGCTTCCTCGCCTTCCTTCAGCGAGATCGAGTTGACGATCGGCTTGCCCTGGACGCATTTCAGGCCCGCCTCGATCACCTCCCATTTGGAAGAGTCGATCATCAGCGGCACGCGGGCGATGTCGGGCTCCGAGGCGATGAGGTTCAGGAACTCGATCATCGCCTGCTTCGAGTCGATGAGCCCCTCGTCCATGTTGACGTCGATCACCTGCGCGCCGTTCTCGACCTGATCGCGCGCGACGACGAGGGCGGCGGCGTAGTCGCCGGCGGTGATCAGCTTGCGGAACTTGGCCGAGCCGGTGACGTTGGTGCGCTCGCCGACGTTGACGAAGGGGATCTCCTTCGTCTTCACGAAAGGCTCGAGCCCCGAGAGCCGCATCAGCGGCTCCTGCGCGGGCGGAACCCGCGGCGGGAACTTCGCCACCGCCTCGGCGATCGCCTTGATATGCGCGGGGCTAGTACCGCAGCAGCCGCCGACGATGTTGACGAGCCCCTCGGCCGCGAATTCGGCGACCTGCTTGGCCATGAATTCCGGGCTCTCGTCGTACTGGCCGAATTCGTTGGGCAGGCCGGCGTTGGGATAGGCGCAGACGAACGTGTCCGCCGCCCCGGCGATCTCGGCGAGATGCGCGCGCATCTCCGCCGCCCCGAGCGCGCAGTTGAGGCCGATGGTGAACGGCGTCGCGTGGCGGACCGAATGCCAGAAGGCGGTCGGCGTCTGGCCCGAGAGGGTGCGGCCCGAGCGGTCGGTGATCGTGCCCGAGATCATCACCGGCAGGCGGACGCCCTTCTCGAGGAAGACCTCCTCGCATGCGAAGATCGCGGCCTTGGCGTTGAGCGTGTCGAAGATCGTCTCGATCAGGATGATATCGGCGCCGCCATCGATCAGCCCGCGCAGCTGCTCGGTATAGGCGATCCGGAGATCGTCGAAGGAAACCGCGCGATAGCCGGGGTTGTTCACGTCCGGGCTGATCGAGGCGGTGCGATTGGTCGGCCCGAGCGCGCCCGCGACCCAGCGCGGCCGGCCGTCCTCGGCCGTCGCGCGGTCGAGCGCCTGCCGCGCGAGGCGGGCGCCGTCGAAGTTGAGGTCGTAGACCCTGTCCTGCATCCCGTAGTCGGCCTGGGCGATCGAGGTCGAGGAGAAGGTATTGGTTTCAACGATATCCGCGCCGGCCTTCGCGTAGCGATAGTGGATCTCCTCGATCGCCTCGGGCTGGGTCAGGATCAGGAGGTCGTTGTTGCCCTGCTGCGGATGCCCGTGGCAGGCGCAGGCGCCATGGCCGGTGAAATCCTCCTCGACGAAGCCGAGCCCCTGGATCTGGGTGCCCATGGCGCCATCGAGGATGAGGATGCGCTCGCGCGCCGCGGCGGCGAGCTGCTCGAAGACCGGCGAACGGACCGGCTGGACGGAATCGGAGGACGGCATCTTATTTCCCTGCGAGCAGGTGGGTGACCCCACAATGATGAAAGCCGGCGGTCCGGCGCGCGACTTTACCGCGCCGCGACCGCGCCGTTAAGAGGCAGCTTGGAGCGCCGCGGCGCTGTTTCAAGACCGGAGCGGCTTCCGGGTGCCCCGGTTAATCCCGCGCACCGCTGTCCCGGGCCTGACCCGGGACCTCGACCCCGACGCGCCACGCCGTTGCGCCCGAGGCGCCGCCCGCAGGCTCGAGGCCCCGGATCAAGTCCGGGGCGCAGCCTTGACGCGCGGCCCGCGCGGGCCAAGTCGCGGTTGCGCTCCCGGCGCCCCTGCGACAGGTTGGGCCGGGGTCTGAAAGGGGCTCCCGGCGGCATGCCCCCGGGGCCGGACGAAAGAGACGAGAGATGTACAAGGACACGCAGCTTTTCATCGACGGCGCGTGGCGGCCGAGCCTTTCCGGCCGGGCCGACGACGTGGTGAACCCCGCGACCGAGGAGGTGATCGGCACCGTGGCGCATGCCGGGATCGCCGATCTCGACCTCGCGCTCGCCGCCGCCGAGCGCGGCTTCGCGGCCTGGCGCGCGGTCTCGGCCTTCGACCGCTACAAGATCATGCGCCGCGCCGCCGACATCCTGCGCGCCCGCGCCGACGAGATCGCGCGTCTCATGACGCTGGAGCAGGGCAAGCCGGTCGCCGAATCGAAGGGCGAGACGCTCGCCGCCGCGGATACCATCGACTGGTTCGCCGAGGAGGCGCGCCGCGCCTATGGCCGGGTCGTGCCCGCGCGGCGCGACGGGGTCCATCAGCTGGTGATCAAGGAGCCGGTCGGGATCTGCGCCGCCTTCACGCCGTGGAACTTCCCGCTGAACCAGGTGGTGCGCAAGCTCTCCGCCGCGCTCGGCGCCGGCTGCGCGATCATCGTCAAGGCGCCCGAGGAGACGCCGGCCTCGCCGGCCGAGCTCATCCGCGCCTTCGCCGAGGCGGGCGTGCCCCAGGGCGCGATCGGCCTCGTCTACGGCGATCCGGCCGAGATCTCCTCCTATCTCATCGCCCATCCGCTGGTGCGCAAGATCTCCTTCACCGGCTCCACGCCGGTCGGCAAGCAGCTCGCGGCCCTCGCCGGCACGCATATGAAGCGCGCGACGATGGAGCTCGGCGGCCACGCGCCGGCGATCGTCTTCGACGACGCGGACGTCGACCAGGCGAGCGCGCTGCTCGCCGGGTCGAAGTTCCGCAACGCGGGCCAGGTCTGCGTGTCGCCGACCCGCTTCCTGGTGCAGGAGGGCGTCTACGACCAGTTCGTCGACCGCTTCGTCGCCGCGGCCGAGCGGATCAGGGTCGGCGACGGGCTGGAGGAGGGCGTGACCATGGGTCCGCTCGCCAACGACCGCCGCCTCGCCGCGATGGAGGCGCTGGTGGCGGATGCGACCGGGAAGGGCGCCACGCTCCGGACCGGCGGCCGGCGGATCGGCAACAAGGGCTATTTCTTCGAGCCGACCGTGCTCACCGACGTGCCGATGGAGGCGCGCGCGATGAACGAGGAGCCCTTCGGACCCTTCGCGATGATCGCGCCCTTCGGCGACCTCGAGGAAGCGATCACCGAGGCGAACCGGCTGCCCTACGGGCTCGCGAGCTACGCCTTCACCGGCTCGGCCGCGACCGCCGCGCGGCTCGGGACCGGGATCGAGAGCGGCATGGTCACGATCAACCACCTCGGCCTCGCGCTGCCGGAGATCCCGTTCGGCGGGATCAAGGATTCCGGCTACGGCAGCGAGGGCGGCACCGAGGCGATGGAGGCCTATTTCAACACCAAGCTCGTCACCCAGGCGGCGTTCTGACCCCGGCGCCCGCCCGCCGGCTCCGACCGGCGGGCGGGCGCCTCCCGCGGGTCCGAGGGGACAATCCCCTTCCGTCCCGGGCCGGGCGCGGTGTATCGTCGCGGCCGCGATGCGTGATTGACTGGTTGTGAGTGTTGAGATGAGCGACGCGGCAACGGCCGAAGGCCCAGCCCCCCGGCCGGGTTCGGCCGCCCCGACCTTCGATACCCCCGGGGCAGCCCGGTCCGGTGTCGCCTTCCGGTACCGCCCCGAGATCGACGGGCTCCGCGCGCTCGCGATCCTGCCGGTCGTGCTGTTCCACGCGGGTTTCGCCGCCTTTTCCGGCGGTTTCGTCGGCGTCGACGTGTTCTTCGTCATCTCGGGCTATCTCATCACCTCGCTGGTAATGCGCGACATCGCCGAGGGGCGGTTCTCGATCCTGACCTTCTACGAGCGGCGGGCGCGGCGGATCCTGCCGGCGATGATCTTCGTCGTGCTCTGCTCGGTGCCGCTGGCCGCGCGCTTCCTGCTGCCCTCCGAGCTCGCCAATTTCGGCCACAGCGTCACCGCGACGATGGCCTTCGTCGCCAATCACTTCTTCCTCGAGCAGGTCGACTATTTCGCACCCCGCGCCGATCTGATGCCGCTCCTGCACATGTGGAGCCTCGCGGTCGAGGAGCAGTACTACCTGTTCGTGCCGCCGCTGATGTGGCTGCTGTGGCGCCTTGGCGTGCGGATGGGGCTCATGCTGCTGCTGGTCGCGGCGGCGAGCCTCCTGTCGGTGATCGGCGCCTCGCTCGTGGTGCAGAAATGGCAGGCGGTGGCCTTCTTCATCTTCCCGACGCGCGCCTTCGAGCTCGGCATCGGCTCGATGCTGGCGATCTGGTTCCGGACCCGCGAGCTGCCGCGCACGCCGGCCAACGGCGCGCTCGGGCTGCTCGGCGTGGCGCTCATTCTCGGCTCGGTGCTGATGATCCCCGAGAACGCGCTGATGCCGTCCTACCTCTCGCTGATCCCCTGTCTCGGCGCGGCGCTCATCATCGCCTTCGCGACCGAGGGCACGGCGGCGCGCGCGGTGCTGGCCTCGCGGCCGCTGGTCGGGATCGGGCTCATCTCCTTCTCCTTCTACCTCTGGCACCAGCCGCTCTTCGCCTTCGCCCGCGCGACGATCGCGCGGCCCTCCGCCGCGCTGATGGGCGGGCTCGCGGTGCTTTCCGCCCTGCTCGCCATCGTCACCTGGCGCCTCGTCGAGCAGCCGGCGCGGCATGCCCGGATCTCGCGCGCGCGGGTGCTCGGCCTCGCCGTGGTCGGGCTGGTGGCGACCGGGCTGATCGGCGAGTTCGTCGCGCTCGAGGCGCGGCTCCTGCATCCGCTCGCGGCCGAGGACGCGCAGCTCGACGTCTCCTTCGAGGAGCGGGGCGAATTCGTGCGCGCGCGCTACAACGCGCTTCCTCACGATTTCGCCGCCGCGACGCCGGGGCAGCCGAAGCTGCTCATCATCGGCGACAGCTATTCGCAGGACTTCTGGAACATGTCGCTCGCGCGGGGCGCCTTCCAGGGCTGGGCGGTGGCGACGCGCTATATCCCCGCGGTCTGCCAGACCTATTTCGGCGCCGAGAACGTCGACCGCTTCATCGACCCGTCCGAGCATCGCCGCTGCCGTTTCTACCGCCGCGTCGATCCGTTCGAGGCGACGGCGCGGGAGGCGGACGTGATCGTCTTCGTGACAAAATGGGACGGCTGGGCCGCCGAGCGGATGGGCGAGAGCGTCGCCGCGCTCAAGCTCGCGCCGGAGCAGAAGGTGATCGTGGTCGGGTCCAAGGGCTTCGGCGACGTCTTCCTGCCGCGGTACCAGGGCGAGACCGCGGCGGAGCGCGCCGCGATCCGCGTCACGCCGGACGAACGCCAGGTCGGCGGCAACCCGATCCTCGCGCGGACCTTCGGCCCGGAGACCTTCGTCGATCTCGCCGGCATGCTCTGCCCGGACGGGTCCTGCGCGCTCTTCACGCCCGAGGGCGCGCTCATCAGCCACGACGGCGACCATCTGACCGAGACCGGAGCCGACGTGGTCGGGCGGGTGCTCTACGACAGCCCGGTGCTGCGACCCTATCTCACACCGGCGGATTGACGCCCGGCCGCGGCATCGGGCCCGCGGCGATCCTATATCCCCGTGCGATGGCTCGCGGGGGAGGTGGATGATGGCGGCGACCGGGGATGATCAGCGCGCGGCGGCCACGCCCGAGGCACGCCGGGCGGCGGCGCGCGCAGAGGCGGCGGCCCGCGCGGCGGTGATCGCGGCCTCGCGCGCCTATTTCGACGCGCGCCGCGCCAGGGTCGATCCCTTCGTCGACAAATGGTTCTCGGTCCGGGGCAGCCTCAGGCTGCACCGCCACGCGCTCGGCTGGGACATCGCCCGGGCGCCGGCCAATCTCGGGCTCGGCCTCGTCCATTTCGGCAGCCGGGTCGGGGCGGGGGCGGCGGATCTGGTCGGCGCGCGGAAATCGGCGGCCTGGCTGCGCGGGCGCAACGTCCTGCTCGAGACCGACGTGATGCGCGAGGTCGAGCGGCTGGTCACGACCGAGCTCCTGGAGCTGCCCGACACCGACAAGCCGAGCCGCGACGCGCTCGCCCAGGCGATCCTCGCCGACGCGGAGGTCCGCCGCCTGATCGCCGACGCGCCCGAGATCGGGGGCGGCGTCGGCCAGAGCGTCGCGGAATACGTCGGCTCCCGCGCCGCCGTGGGCGAGATCACCACGACGCTCGCGACGCTCGGGGCCGGGGCCGCGACCCTGCAGAAGCTGACCCCCGGCGCGCTCGCGCTCGGGCCCGCGCTCGCCGCCGCGATGGCGCAGAGCGCGGCGATCGCGGCCTTTCCGCTCGGCGCGACGGCGGGCTCGCTCTGGTACGGGATGTTCCCGGCATCTGCCTCCGGCGCGCTCGTCGCGAGCACGACGGCGGGGCTCATGCTCTCGGCCTCGGTGCTCGCCGCCTTCGCGGGCGTGATCGCCGATCCGGTGCAGCGCGGGCTCGGCCTCCACCGCCGGCGGCTCCTGAAACTGATCGACGCGCTGGAGCGGCAGTTCGTCGACGGCGAGGGCGCGGGGTTCGCGGCGCGCGAGCACTACGTCGCGCGGATCCTCGATCTGATGGACGCGACGGTGACCACGGCGCGCGCGCTGCGCGGCTAGGCCCCGGTCAGCGCGCGGTCATGCGCGACGAGGCGGAAGCCCGCGCCCGGATGCACGAGCCGCGCGCGCGTCACCGGCGCGCTCCCGTTCCAGGTGCGCCGCGTGACGACGAAGACCGGCGCGCCGGGGTCGATCCCGAGCAGCCGGGCCTCCTCGGCCCGCGCCGCCTCGGCGGTCAGCTCCTGCTCGGCGCGGCTGAACGGCACCTGGTCGATCAGCCATTCGTTCGGCCCCTCGGCCTCGAAGCTGCGCGCCTCGGCCCCGGGCACCGAGGCGAGGTCGATCCAGCGGTCCTCGAGCTGGTAGGGCCGGCCGTCGGCGCTGTGGAGACAGAGCAGGCGCAGGCCCGGCCCGCGGAAATCGGCGGGGGCGGGCGGCGCCGTCTCGCGCGCGAGCAGCCGGTAGCCATAGGAGCGGCCGCCGGCCTCGATCTCGGCGCGGACCTTGGGGATCCTGAGCACGGTCTCGACCGGCCGGCGCTCGACCACGCGGCTGCCGGCGCGGCGGCGGCGCTCGATCAGCCCCTCGTTGACGAGATCGGCCATCGCCCGCGCGATCGTCGGCCGCGTGACGGCGAATTCGCGCGCCAGCTCCTCCTCGTGCGGGATCGGGGCGCCGGGCGGCCAGACGCCGGAGGTAATGCGGTCGAGAAGCTCCGCGTGGATCACGCGGTGCTTCGGCGTCATATGAGCGCCCTCAGCGTCGCCATCGTCTCGCGCCAGGCGGCTTCGATGCGGGCGCGCTCGACGTGGCGGCCGTCGCGCACCATGTAGCGCCCGGCCGACCAGACGTCGCGCACCGCGTTGCGTGGTCCGGCGAAGATGAAGCCGTCGACAAGCTGGCCGTCGTCGAGCGCGATCATCGTCGGATGGTCGCGGTCGAGCGTCAGCATGTCGGCCCAGGCGCCGACGCGGATGCCGCCGGTGTCGCGCCCGAGCGCCCGGGCGCCGCCCCGGAGCGCCCCGGCGAAGAGCGTGTTGCCGGTCGAGGCCCCGGCGGGGGCGAGCACGTTGCGGGCGCGGTCGCGCAGCCGCTGCGAATATTCGAGCTGGCGCAGCTCGGGCGCGAGGCCGATCTGGATATTGCTGTCGGTGCCGATGCCGAAGACGCCGCCGGCCTCGAGGAAGGCGGGGCCGTTGAAGATCCCGTCGCCGAGGCTCGATTCGGTGATCGGGCAGAGGCCCGCGACCGCGCCCGAGACCGCGAGCTCGCGCGTCTCGGTCTCGGTCATCTGCGTCGCATGGATCAGGCACCAGCCGGCGTCGAGCCCGACTTCCGAGAGCAGGTAGTCGACCGGCCGGGTGCCGAGCCAGGCCTCGATCTGCGCGACCTCCTCGACCTGCTCGGCGGCGTGGATATGCGTCGGCCCGGGCAGGCGCGCGGATATCAGCTCGCGCAGCTCCTCGGGCGTCGTCGCGCGCAGCGAATGCGGCGCCGAGCCGATCACCCCGTCGGGCGCCAGTTTCGGCGCGCCCTCGACGAGCGCGAGAAACCGCGCGACGTCGCAGCCGAAGCGGAGCTGGCCGCCGTTGAGCGGCGCGGCCTCTGCGCCGCCGTAGGTGTAGAGGACGGGCAGGAGCGTGAGCCCGATCCCGGCCGTCGCGGCCGCCGCCGCGATCCGTTCCGACATCTCGGCCGGATTGTCATAGGCGCCGCCGCCCGGGCGATGGTGCAGGTAGTGGAATTCCGCCACGGCGGCGAAGCCCGCCTCGACCATCTCCATGAAGGCGAAGGCGGCGATCGCCTCGACCTGATCGGGCGTCAGATGGTCGAGAAACTTGTACATGAGCCGGCGCCAGGTCCAGAAACTGTCCGGGCTCGGGCCGCGCCGCTCGGTCATGCCGGCCATCGCGCGCTGGAAGGTGTGGCTGTGCAGGTTCGAGGGCGCGGGCAGCAGCGCGCGCTCGGCGAGCAGGTTGTCGCCGGGCCGGGGCGCGGAATTCGCGTCGAGCGCGACGACGCGCCCATCCTCGATCACCAGGCGGACATCGCGGGCCCAGCCTTCGGGCAGCAGCGCGAGCGGGGCGAAGAGCGATTGTGGCACGGGACGCCTCACGATCGTTGACCTGTGGTTAATATGCATTTACATATTCGCGGCGTCAAGTCTGCGACTCCCTGTCGAGGAACTGCGATGGACCGTCCGAATCTCCTGCTGCGCAACGCCACCGCCGCGACCATGGCGGAGGGCTACGGCCTGATCCCGAACGCGGCCATCGCGGTGCGCGACGGCCGGATCGACTGGGTCGGCCCGGAGGCCGAATTGCCGGACACGTTCGGGGATCTGCCCGACCGCGACCTCGGCGGCGCCGTGGTGACGCCGGGGCTGATCGACTGTCACACGCATCTGGTCTTCGGCGGCGACCGCGCGCTCGAATTCGAGATGCGGCTCGAAGGCGCGAGCTACGAGGCGGTCGCGCGGGCCGGGGGCGGCATCGCCTCGACCGTGCGCGCCACCCGGGCCGCCACCGAGGCCGAATTGCTCGCCGCCGCGCTGCCCCGGCTCGACGCGCTGCTCGCCGAAGGGGTCACGACGGTCGAGGTGAAGTCCGGCTATGGGCTGGAGCGCGAAGCGGAGCTCAACATGCTGCGCGTGGCGCGCGCGCTCGGACGGGAGCGGGCGGTCGCGGTGCGGACGAGCTATCTCGGCGCCCACGCGCTGCCGCCCGAATACCGCGAGGATCGCGCCGCCTATCTGCGCGACGTCTGCCTGCCGACGCTGGAGGCGGCCGCCGAGGCGGGGCTCGTGGACGCGGTCGACGGCTTCTGCGAGGGCATCGCCTTCCTGCCCGACGAGATCGAGCTGGTCTTCGAGGAGGCGCATACGCTCGGCCTGCCGGTGAAGCTCCACGCCGAGCAGCTCTCGAACCTCGGCGGCGCGGCGCTCGCGGCGCGGCATGGCGCGCTCTCGGCCGATCATCTCGAATGGCTCGACGAGGCCGGCGTCGTCGCGATGGCGGCGAGCGGCACCGTCGCGGTGCTGCTGCCCGGTGCCTTCTACACACTGCGCGAGACGAAGCTGCCCCCGGTCGAGGAGCTGCGCGCGAAGGGCGTGCCGATGGCGGTCGCGACCGACTGCAACCCGGGCACCTCGCCGCTCACCTCGCTCCTGCTCGCGGTCAACATGGCCTGCACCCTGTTCCGGATGACCCCGGAGGAAGCGCTTTCGGGCGTGACGCGCCACGCCGCGAAAGCGCTCGGCCTGTCGGACCGGGGCATCATCGCCAACGGCTTACGCGCCGATCTTGCCATCTGGAACGTCGCCCACCCGCGCGAGCTCGCCTATCGCATCGGCTTCAACCCGCTCGCGGAGCGGATCTTCGGAGGTTCGGAATGATCACGCTCACCCCCGGCGAAACCCGGCTTCCCGCGCTCCGCGCCGTGCTCGGCGGCGCGCCGGCGCGGCTCGACCGGGCCGCGCGGCCGGGCGTCGAGGCGGCCGCGGCCCGGGTCGCGGCGGCGGCCGCGGGGGAGGCGGCGGTCTATGGCGTCAACACCGGCTTCGGCAAGCTCGCGAGCGTGAAGATCGCCGCCGGCGACACCGCGACCCTGCAGCGCAATCTGATCCTCAGCCATTGCGCCGGCGTCGGCGAGCGTACCCCCGCCGAGGTGACGCGGCTCATGATGGCGCTGAAGCTGCTCTCGCTCGGCCGGGGCGCCTCGGGCGTGCGCTGGGAGCTCGTGGAGCTGATCGAGGGCATGCTCGGGAAGGGCGTGACCCCGGTCGTCCCGGCCCAGGGCTCGGTCGGCGCCTCGGGCGATCTCGCGCCGCTCGCGCATATGGCGGCGGTGATGATCGGCGAAGGCCAGGCCGAGGTCGGAGGCGAGACCCTGCCGGGCGCCGCGGCGCTGGCGCGGGCGGGGCTCGAACCGGTGGCGCTCGCCGCGAAGGAGGGGCTGGCACTCATCAACGGCACCCAGTTCTCGACCGCCTACGCGCTCGCCGGGCTGTTCGGCGCCTGGAACGCGGCGCGGAACGCGCTCGTCCTCTCGGCGCTCTCGACCGACGCGGTCATGGGCTCGACCGCGCCGCTGCGGGCCGAGATCCACGGCCTGCGGGGCCATCGCGGCCAGATCGAGGCGGCGGCGACGATGCGCGCGATCATGGCGGGCTCGGAGATCCGCGAGAGCCACCGGATCGGCGACCAGCGCGTGCAGGACCCGTACTGCATCCGCTGCCAGCCGCAGGTCACGGGAGCGGCGATGGACCTGCTGCGCCAGGTCGCGGCCACGCTCGAGATCGAGGCGAACGCCGCGACCGACAATCCGCTCATCCTCTCGGACGGCATCGTCTCGGGCGGCAACTTCCACGCCGAACCCGTCGCCTTCGCCGCCGATATCATCGCCCTCGCGATCGCCGAGATCGGCGCGATCGCGCAGCGCCGGGTGGCGCTGATGGTCGATCCGACGCTGTCCTTCGACCTGCCGCCGTTCCTGACCCGCGATCCGGGGCTCAACTCCGGCTACATGATCGCCGAGGTCACCACCGCGGCGCTGATGAGCGAGAACAAGCATCTCGCCACGCCGTGCTCGACCGATTCGACGCCGACCAGCGCGAACCAGGAGGACCATGTGTCGATGGCGGCGCATGGCGCGCGCAGGCTCGCGCGGATGGTGACCAATCTCGAGCATATCCTCGGCGTCGAGGCGCTCTGCGCCGCGCAGGGGATCGAGTATCGCGCGCCGCTCGCGACCAGCGCGCCGCTCGCCGCGGTGATCGCGCGGCTTCGCGCCGAGGTGCCGACGCTCGGCGCCGACCGCTACGTGGCGCCCGAGCTCGGCACCGCCGCGCAGCTGGTGCGCGCCGGCGCCTTCACCGAGGCCGCCGGCGTGGCCTTCCCCGAACTCGACGCCTGATCCCCCGATCCGAGGTATCCCCATGTCCGATTCCAGCATGTCCGACCCCCGCAAGAACGCCCGCGTGATCACCCCGCCCACCGGGACCGAGATCACCGCGAAGAGCTGGCTGACCGAGGCGCCGCTCCGGATGCTGATGAACAACCTCGCCCCGGATGTCGCTGAGAACCCGCATGAACTCGTCGTCTACGGCGGGATCGGCCGGGCGGCGCGGACCTGGGCCGATTTCGACCGGATCGTCGACTCGCTGCGGTCTCTGGAGGCCGACGAGACGCTCCTGGTGCAGTCCGGCAAGCCGGTCGGGATCTTCCGCACCCATAAGGACGCGCCGCGCGTGCTGATCGCGAATTCGAACCTCGTGCCGCACTGGGCGACCTGGGACCATTTCCATGAGCTCGATCGCAAGGGGCTGATGATGTACGGCCAGATGACGGCCGGGTCCTGGATCTACATCGGTTCGCAGGGCATCGTGCAGGGCACCTACGAGACCTTCGTCGAGGCGGGGCGCAAGCACTACGACGGCTCGCTCAAGGGCAAGTGGATCCTGACCGGCGGCCTCGGCGGCATGGGCGGCGCGCAGCCGCTCGCCGCCGTGATGGCCGGGGCCTGCTGCCTCGCGGTCGAGTGCAATCCGGATTCGATCGATTTCCGCCTGCGCACCCGCTACGTCGACGAGAAGACCGACAGCCTCGACGAGGCGCTCGACATGATCGAGCGCTGGACCAAGGCGGGCGAGGCGAAGTCGGTAGGCCTGCTCGGCAACGCGGCCGACGTGTTCCCGGAACTGGTGAGGCGCGGCGCGCGGCCGGATATCGTGACCGACCAGACCTCGGCGCATGATCCGGTGAACGGCTACCTGCCCCAGGGCTGGACCATGGCCGAGTGGAAGGCGAAGCGCGAAAGCGATCCGAAGGCGGTGGAGAAGGCCGCGCGCGCGAGCATGAAGGTCCAGGTCGCGGCGATGGTCGATTTCTGGAACGCCGGCGTGCCCACGGTGGATTACGGCAACAACATCCGCCAGATGGCGCTGGAGGAGGGGCTGGAGGACGCCTTCGCCTTCCCCGGTTTCGTGCCCGCCTACATCCGGCCGCTGTTCTGCCGGGGCATCGGCCCGTTCCGCTGGGCCGCGCTCTCGGGCGATCCCGAGGACATCTACAAGACCGACCAGAAGGTGAAGGAGCTCATCCCCGACGATCCGCACCTGCACCGCTGGCTCGACATGGCGCGCGAGCGGATCGCCTTCCAGGGCCTGCCGGCGCGGATCTGCTGGGTCGGCCTCGGCCAGCGCCACCGGCTCGGCCTCGCCTTCAACGAGATGGTGCGCAACGGCGAGCTGAAGGCGCCGGTGGTGATCGGCCGCGACCACCTCGACTCGGGGAGCGTCGCGAGCCCGAACCGCGAGACCGAGGCGATGAAGGACGGGTCGGACGCGGTTTCCGACTGGCCGCTCCTGAACGCGCTCCTCAACTGCGCGGGTGGCGCCACCTGGGTGTCGCTGCACCACGGCGGCGGGGTCGGCATGGGGTTCAGCCAGCATTCCGGCATGGTGATCTGCTGCGACGGGTCCGAGGACGCCGACGCGCGGCTCGCGCGGGTGCTCTGGAACGACCCGGCGACCGGCGTGATGCGCCACGCCGACGCGGGCTACGAGATCGCGATCGACTGCGCGCGCGAGAACGGGCTGCGGCTCCCCGGCATCCTCGGTAACTGATGCCGGGCGCGGGCAGGGCGGTCCCGGCGGTGATCGCCGTGGTGCCGCGCGGGGACGAGGTGCTGCTGGTCCGCCGCGGCCATCCGCCGAACGCGGGCGCCTGGGGGTTCCCGGGCGGCAAGATCGAGTTCGGCGAGACGCTGCGCGCCGCCGCCGAGCGCGAGACCTTCGAGGAGACCGGGGTCCGGGTCGCGGCGGGGCGCGTGCTCGACTGCCTCGACGCCTTCGCCGAGACCGGGGACGGCCTGCGCTGGCACTACGTGCTGGTGGCCGTGCTCTGCGCCTGGCGCGAGGGTGAGCCGGTCGCGGCCGACGACGCGGCCGAGGCGGTCTGGGCCCCGGTCGGCGCGCTCGATGCCTGGCCGGGCCTGATCGAGGACGTCGCCCGGATCGCCCGGCTCGCGCGCCCCTGAGCGCGGAGGCATCCGCGAATCGGGGCTGGCGGGACCGAAAAAAACCCGCGCGGCGCGCCCTTGCGCCCCGCCGGAGCAGTGCCTATAAGCTCGGCATCGTTACCCGGGGCGACGTGGCGGAGTGGTGACGCAGCGGATTGCAAATCCGTCCACACCGGTTCGATTCCGGTCGTCGCCTCCAAAATCCTTCCAGAACAGCGCGTATTCGCGCGGTCTCGCACCCGGGGCCCGGGCGCGCGGCGCGTCCTTCGCCGCCGGGCGCGGCATCGGGACGCGCGCGGCGTTAAAAAAAGTTGTCGGGCATCATGCCGCGACGCAGCATAACCTTCGCGGACAGGAGCCGTTTCATTGGCTGCGGGGAGGTCGGGGATGTTTTCGCTCGCGGGACAGAAGGCGCTGGTGGTCGGCGTGGCCAATGACCAGTCGATCGCCTGGGGCTGCGCCAAGGCGCTGCGCGCGCAGGGCGCCGATCTCGCCGTCACCTATCTCAACGCCAAGGCCGAGACCTTCGTCCGGCCGCTCGCCGAGGAGCTCGGCGCCGAGATCATCGCGCCGCTCGACGTCTCCGTCCCGGGCGCGCTCGAGGCGGTCTTCGCCGAGATCGAGGGACACTGGGGCCGGCTCGACACGCTCCTGCATTCGATCGCCTATTGCCCGCGCGAGGACCTGCACGGGCGGGTGGTCGACTGCTCGGCCGAGGGATTCGCGGTGGCGATGGACGTCTCGGTCCATTCCTTCCTGCGGATGATCCGCCTCGCCGAGCCGCTGATGCCGCGCGGCGGCACCTGCATGACCGTGAGCTTCTACGGCGCCGAGCGGATGGTCGAGAACTACAACGTCATGGGGCCGGTGAAGGCGGCGCTCGAATCGGTGGTGCGCTACGCCGCGGCCGAGCTCGGGGCGAAGGGGATCTCGGTCCACGCGCTGTCGCCGGGGCCGCTCCGGACCCGCGCCGCCTCGGGGATCGCCGATTTCGACGAGATGCTGAACGCCGCCGCCGAACGCGCGCCGACCCATATGCTCGCGAGCATCGAGGACGTCGGCGCCTACGCCGCCTTCCTCGCCAGCCGCGAGGCGCGCAACCTGACCGGCGGCGTGCATCAGATCGACGGCGGCTACAGCATCACCGCCTGATCCCGACTTTCCGACCATCGGACCATCATCAGCCCGCGAGGGAGCGCCGCCGAATGATCCTCGAGAACAAGACCTACGCCGAGATCGCGATCGGAGACGCCGCCGAGTTGCGGCGGACCTGCACCGCGGACGATCTCTTCGTCTTCGCCACGGCGTCGGGCAACCACAATCCGATGCACCTGCCGGACGCCGACGGCGACGGCGATCCGACCACCGAGGCGGTGGCGCCCTCGATGTGGGTGGGCTCGCTCATCTCCGCCGTGCTCGGCAACCTGCTGCCCGGCGCGGGCACGCTCTACCGCTCGCAGAGCTTCGAATTCGTCGGCCGCGCCCACGCCGGCGAGGATCTCGTCGCCCGGGTGCGGGTGGCCGAGAAGCTCGCCGACGGCGCGGTGCGCTTCGAGACCAGCGTCGAGCGATCCGAGGACGGCGCGACCCTGGTCCGGGGCGAGGCGGTGGTGCAGGCGCCGGCGGTCAAGGTGCGCTTCGACGACACCGATATCCCGGGCCTCGTCGTGCAGCGGCACCGGCATTTCGACGCGCTGCTGGAGCGGGCCGAGCCCCTGCCGGCGATCCCGGTCGCGGTGGTGGCGCCGGAGGAGCCCAACTCGCTCGGCGGCGCGCTGCTCGCCGCGCGGCACACGCTGATCACCCCGATCCTGATCGGGGCGCGGGCGAAGATCGAGGCGGCGGCGGCCGAGCTCGGCGAGAGCCTCGCCGGTGTCGAGATCCTCGACGTCGCCGATCACGCGCTCGCCGCCAATCGCGCGGTCGACCTCGTCGCCGCCGGCCAGGCGCGCGCGCTGATGAAGGGGCACCTGCACACCGACGAGCTCCTGCGCGCGGCGCTGCGCAAGGAGAACGGCCTGCGCGCCGGGCGCCGGTTCACGCATATCTTCGTCATGGACGTGCCGGGGCTCGCGCATCCGCTCCTGATCTCGGACGCCGCGATCAACATCGCGCCCGATCTCGAGACCAAGGTCGACATCGTGCAGAACGCGATCGACCTCGCGCTCTCGATCGGCATCGCCGAGCCCAAGGTCGGCGTGCTCTCGGCGGTCGAGACGGTCAACCCGGCGATCCCGTCCTCGGTCGACGCGGCGCTTCTCTCCAAGATGGCGGAGCGCGGCCAGATCAAGGGCGGGATCGTCGACGGTCCGCTCGCGATGGACAACGCGATCGATCTCGCCGCCGCGCGCACCAAGGGGATCACCAGCGCGGTCGCGGGCCGGGCCGACGTGCTGATCGTCCCCGATCTCGACGCCGGCAACATGCTGGCGAAGCAGCTCACCTATCTCTCCCACGCCGAAAGCGCCGGGATCGTCATGGGGGCGAAGGTGCCGATCATCCTCAATTCCCGCGCCGACGGCGAGAAGGCGCGGCTGGCCTCCTGCGCGATCGCGGCGATCCGGATGCTCGGCGCGCCGGACGCCTCCGCCACCGGGCTCGCGACCCGATGACGCGGCCGGTCGCGCTCACCCTCAACGCGGGGTCCTCGTCGCTGAAGTTCGGCCTCTTCGACCTCGCCGACGCGCCGCGCCAGCTCGCGCTCGGCCAGATCGAGAGCATCGGCGGCCAGCCGCGGCTCAAGGCGGATTTCGGGCCGGACGCCGAGGCGGTCCGCCGGGACCTCGGCGCCGCCGAGGCCGCCGATCACCGCGGCGCGCTCGAGACCGCGCTGGCGCTCCTGCGCGCGCGCTTCCCCGAGGCGCGGGCGCGCGCGGTCGGGCACCGCGTCGTCCATGGCGGGCCGCGCTACGCCGAGCCGGTCCGCGTCACGCCGGGCGTGCTCGAGGAATTGCGCGGGCTCGTGCCCTTCGCCCCGCTGCACCAGCCGCACAACATCGCGGGGATCGAGGCGGCGATCGCGGCCTTTCCCGAGGCGCTCCAGATCGCCTGTTTCGACACGGCCTTCCACCGCGGCCAGCCCAAGGTGAACGACGAATTCGCGCTGCCCCGCGCCTATTACGACAAGGGCGTGCGGCGCTACGGCTTCCACGGGCTCAGCTACGAATACGTCTCGGGCGAATTGAAGCGCTTCGCCCCGCTCATCCACGCCGGCCGGGTGGTGATCGCGCATCTCGGCAACGGCGCCTCGATGTGCGGCATGATCGGCGGCCGCTCGATGGCCTCGACCATGGGCTTCACCGCGCTCGACGGGCTGCCGATGGGCACGCGCACCGGCCAGATCGACCCCGGCGTCATCTTCTACATGGTGCAGCAGGAGGGAAAGACGATCGACGAGGTGCGCGACCTCTTCTACACCAAGTCGGGCCTGCTCGGCATTTCCGGCCTTTCCAACGACATGCGCGTGCTCGAGGCCGCCGGCACCACCGAATCCGAGGAGGCGATCGAGTATTTCGTCTTCCGCTGCCGGCGCGAGCTCGGCGGGCTCGCCGCGGCGCTCGGCGGGGTCGACGCGCTCGTCTTCTGCGGCGGTATCGGCGAGAACTCGCGCTACATCCGGAGCCGGATCTGCGAGAACCTCGACTGGATCGGCATCGAGCTCGACCGCGAGCGCAACGAGGCGAACGAGCGGCGGATCAACGGCACCTACAGCCGGACCCATGTGCTCGTCGTGCCGACCAACGAGGAAATCGTGATCGCCCGCGCGGCCAAGGTCTTCGCCGAGGGTGAGGGCGCGCCGTCGCCCGCGGCCTGACGGCCCGCCTGTAAACATTCGTCAAGGTTCACCGGCGAGGCTCGCGCCAGACGTGCGAGCGTGGAGTGACAGACGATGATTTCCTGGCGGCCGGCGCTCGGCCTCGTGGGCCGGCTGGTCGGCGGCCGGACGGTCGATCCCGAGGCCATGGCGCATGAATGGTGGCGGATCGCCGAGCCCGAAACCGTGTTCGTGCCGCCGGCGATCCGCCTGCCCGGACAGATCGAGAGGATCGCGGCCTGCGAGTTCGGCGCGATGGCCGAGGTGACCGCGCATCTGCGCGGCGGGTTCGAGGTGACCGAGGGGCCGACGCTCGGCTACGCGCTGCGCGACGCCGATCTCGTCGACGGCGTGCTCTACGCCGGCCGTGCGCGGCGGCACCTGCGCCCCGACAGCCGGGCCCGGCCGTTCCACGCGGTGCCGGAGGAGCGCACCAGCGGCGTGCTCTACGAGAGCTGGATCGGCAACCGCTGGTTCGGCAACTGGCTGACCGACGATTGCCTCTGCCACATGCTTGCGGAACAGTTCGGCGTGCCGGTCGCGACGCTGCCGGGGACGCGGGGCCACGCGGCGGAATACGAGGCGCGGCTCGGCCAGCGGCCGCGGCGCTTCGACCGGGTCCGGTTCGACGAGCTCATCCTGCTCAACGATCACGCGAACAACGCCGGCCGCCGGGCGCGCGCGACGCGGATGCGCGCGCGGCTGCTTCTCGGGATCGACGCGCCCGAGCATCCCGGCGTCTTCCTGCTGCGCGGCACGGCCGGCGACCGGCGCCTGCTCGGCAACGAGCCCGAGATCGCCGCGCGCCTGCGCGACACGCGCGGCTTTCGCGTCATCGACCCGTTGAAGGCCGACCTCGCGACCGTCCTCGCCGCCTGCGGCGGGGCGCGGGTCGTCATGGGGGTCGAGGGCAGCCAGCTCGCCCACGGGTTGATGACGATGCCGCCCGGCGCGACCCTCTTCACGCTGCAGCCGCCGGACCGGGTGACCTCGGTCCTGAAGATCGTCACCGACCGCCAGGGCCAGGGATTCGCCATGGTCGTGGGGCGGGGGGGCCGGCGCGGATTCAGCGTCGACTGGGCCGAGGTGGCCGCGACGCTCGATCTCATCGCCGAACGTGGCGTGTAACGCTCCTTTAACGCCCGCCTGCCATCACCGGAAGACAGGCGGCGCGCAAGGAACTGACGACGATGCTATTCGCGGAGATCAGGGCCGACTACCGGCGACACGGGCGGTCGGTCACCGATCCCGGCTTCGTTTCTCTCGCGCTCCACCGCTATGGCCGCTGGGGTCTCTTCCGTCGCACCGCGATCACGCGCTGGCTGGCACGCAAGAGCTACGGCCTGGCCGCCGTCCTCGTCTGCAACGTTACGAAGGTGTGGATCCCGCCACAGGTCGCGCTCGGCGACGATTTCCACATCATCCACGCCGAGGGATCGCTGTCGATTCACCCGGAGGCCGTTATCGGAAACCGACTGGGGGTCATGCACAATGTCACCATCGGCACCAACATGGGCGCGGGCGCGCCGGTCATCGGCGACGACGTCTTCATCGGCGTCAATTCGACGGTGCTCGGCCCGATCCGGATCGGCGACCGGGTGCGAATCGCCGCCAACACCGCCGTCACGACCGATGTGCCGAGCGACTCGATCGTGATCGGCTCGCCGGCCCGCGTCTATCCCCGGCTGACGCCCTTCGGAGGCCCCGCCGCCACTTCCGCCACCGCTTCCGCCCACCCTCCGACCACGGCGCTTTCATGACCAATGCCCTCAGCACGACCCTCTATCAGCTCTTCGCCGACAACCTCCCGGAGCGCGCGGAGAAGGTCGCGCTGATCGACCCCGAGGCGCGGATCACCTATGGCGCGCTCGGCGCCGAGGTCGACCGGATCGCCGCCTATCTCAAGGCCTGGCGCCTGCCCCCGGGCGAGCGGGTGATCGTGCATCTGCGCAAGGGCGCGGGGGAGGTCGCGGCGATGCTCGCGATCGCCAAGGTCGGCGGCGTGGTCGTCAACGTGAACACGCAATGGACCGCCGAGCAGCTCGCCTTCGTCGCCGACGACTGCGGCGCGCGGGTGATGATCGTCGAGCCGCGCGCCGCCGCCGGCCTCGCGCGGACCGGCCGGCCGAAATCGGTCGCCCGCGTGCTCGTCCACGGCAAGGCGCCCGACCTGCCGGGCTACGACGACTGGGCGGCGCTGCCGCCCGCCTGTCCCGGCGAAGGGCGGCCCCGGCTCGACACCGAGCTCGCGATGATCATCTACACCTCGGGCTCCACCGGCCTGCCCAAGGGGGTGATGCTCAGCCATCGCAACATCCTCGCCGGCGCGCGCTCGGTCGCGCGCTATCTCAGGCTCGGCGAGAACGACCGGCTGCTCGGCGTGCTGCCCTACAGCTTCGACTACGGGCTGAACCAGCTCACCACGATGCTGCTGGTCGGCGGCGCGGTCGTGCATCAGCCGGTGGCGCTCGCGACCGAGATCGTCGCCACCATGGCGCGGGAGAAGGTGACCGGCGTCGCCGCCGTGCCGCCGCTCTGGAGCCAGATCACCCGGCTTCTCGTCCAGCAGCCCCGGCTGTTCCCGGCGCTGCGGCGCGTGACCAATTCGGGGGGCAAGATCCCGCTCAACATCCTCGAGGGGATGCGGGACGTCTTCGCCGGCGCCGACATCTACCTGATGTACGGACTGACCGAATCCTTCCGCTCGACCTTTCTCGCGCCCGAGCGCTTCGCGACCAAGATGGGGGCGATCGGCCGCGCGATCCCGGGCGCCGAGGTGCATGTGATCAGGGCCGACGGCGGCCTCGCCGGCCCGGGCGAGCAGGGCGAGCTCGTGCACCGGGGGCCGCTCGTCAGCCTCGGCTACTGGAACCGGCCGGAGGCGACGGCGGCGAAGATCCGGCCTTGCGCCGCGCTCGCGGCGCTGATCGGCGACGAGAAGGTGGTCTGGAGCGGCGACACGGTGCGGATCGACGCCGACGGGGACATCTGGTTCGTCAGCCGCGCCGACGCGATGATCAAGACCAGCGGCTTCCGCCTCAGCCCGGACGAGGTCGAGGATCTGGTCTGCCGCTCCGGCCTCGTCGGCGACGCGGTCGCCTTCGGCGTCGAGGACGAGGAATTCGGCCAGGTCGTGCATGTCGCGGTCACGCCGCTCGAAGGCTTCGAGGTCGCCGCGCTGCTCTCGCACTGCCGGGCGGTCATGCCGGGCTACATGGTGCCGCGCCGCATCCATGTCTGGCCCGACGCGATGCCGCGCACCGCGAGCGGCAAGCTCGCCCGGCCCGAGGTGATCCGCCGCTCCATGCCCGGGCCCGAGCGGCGCCCCGAGATCTGATCCCGCGAACCACGCGCCGCCAGGGAGACCCCGCGCATGAGCCTGACCTCCGACCGCCTGATCCGCTTCCTCAAGGACACCCTGCGCCTCGACGGCGAGGTGACGCCGGAAAGCGCGCTCTTCACGAGCGGCGCGCTCGATTCCGTGGCGATGCTGAGCCTCATCTCCTTCGTCGAGCAGGAGGCGGCGATCCAGGTGCGGACCGAGCAGGTGACGCTCGACAATTTCGACACGCCGGGCCGCATCGTCGCCTTCGCCAACGCGGCGGCCTGAGCGATGGACGGGCTCGATCTCCCGTCGGTCGCGGGCGCCGGGCTCGACGCGACCCTCGCGGCCTCGGCGGAGCGGTTCGGCACGCCGCAGTTCCTCTATCTGACGCCGGCGATCGAGGCGCGGATCGCGGCGCTGCGCGCGGCCTTCGGCGGCCGCTTCGCGCTCTCCTACGCGGTCAAGGCCAATCCGAACCCTGCGCTCCTCGGCTGGCTGCGCGGCCGGATCGAGTTCCTCGACGTCTCCTCGATCGGCGAGTTCCACCGCGGCCGAAGCGCGGGCTGGGCGGCCGACCGCGCGAGCTTCACCGGCCCGGCGAAGCGCGACGCCGAACTGCGCGCCGCGATCGCGGGCGGGATCGGCGAGATCATCCTCGAATCGCTCGACGAGGCCCGCCGCGCCGAGGTGATCGCGGCGGCGCTCGGCCGGGTCCAGGACGTGCTGATCCGCGTCTCGCCCGACCGGGTACCAAAGGGCTTCGGCGACCACATGGCCGGGCGGCCGAGCCCGTTCGGGATCGACGTCGAGGAGATCGACGCCGCGCTCACCGAGATCGCCGCGATGCGGCGCCTGCGGGTCGCGGGCCTGCACATCTATTCCGGCACGCAATGCCTGCGGGCCGAGGCGATCGTCGAGAACTATCTGATCTTCCTCGGGATATTCGAGCAGACCTGCGCGCGGCACGACATCGCGCCGCGCAAGCTGGTGTTCGGCTCCGGGCTCGGCATTCCCTATCACGCCGGCGAGGCGCCGCTAGATCTCGGCGCGGTCGCCGCCGGGACCAATCCCGCGCTCGACGCGCTGCGCGCCAGGGGCCGCTTCGCCGCCACCTGCCTGACGCTGGAGCTCGGCCGCTATCTCGTCGGCGAGGCGGGCTACTTCCTGACCCGGGTGATCCGGGTGAAGGAGTCGCGCGGGCGGCGGATCGCGATCTGCGACGGCGGGATGAACTGCCACCTGCCGGCGGCGGGGCATTTCGGCATGGTGGTGCCGCGGAACTACCGGATGCACCGCGTCGGCGGCGGGGAGCCGGAGGGACCGGCCGAGGAGGTCGATCTCTCCGGTCCGCTCTGCACCTCGATCGACAAGATCGGCCGAGGCGTGACGCTGCCCCGGCTCGCCCCGGGGGACCTCGTCGCGGTCCATGCGAGCGGCGCCTACGGGCCGACCGCGAGCCCGCTCGGCTTCATCAGCCATTCGCCTCCGGTGGAGGTGCTGGCAGACGAGGCGGGCCTCGCCGGGACCGGCCCCGCGAGCATCTGCGTCGAGGTCCCGCGCTGAGTCCCGAGCCCCGGAATTCCCGTTGCATCCCGCGCGGCGCCCCGGCAGGTTGGCGCCGTAAGGAGATGCCCGATGACCCTGGTCTTCATTCAGCTGCGCTGCGAACCCGGCCGCACCTACGAGGTGGCGGACGCGATCTATGACCGGGAGTTCGTCTCCGAGCTCTACTCGACCTCGGGCGACTACGACCTGCTGATGAAGGTCTACATCCCCGAGGGCGCCGACGTCGGGCGCTACATCAACGACAAGATCCTCGACATCCCGCACATCGACCGCAGCCTGACGACGCTGACCTTCAAGGCGTTCTGAGCGCCGGCCCCGGGCCCTTCGCCGGGATCAGTCGATCACCGGCGCGGTGATGCCCATGCCGAGCCCGCCCGCGGTCTCGATGAAGGCGATCACCTCGGGCACGCCGACGCCGTTCTTGACCTGGCAGAACTGGAACGGCCGGTCGCCGCGCATCTTGCGGCTGTCGCGGTCCATCACCTCGAGGCTGGCGCCGACATAGGGCGCGAGATCGGTCTTGTTGATGATGAGCAGGTCCGAGCGCGTCACGCCGGGGCCGCCCTTGCGCGGGATCTTGTCGCCGGCGCAGACGTCGATCACGTAGAGGGTGATGTCGGCGAGCTCCGGCGAGAAGGTGGCGGAGAGGTTGTCGCCGCCGGATTCGATCAGGATCACGTCGAGGTCGGGAAAGCGCTGCACCATCTCGTCGACGGCGGCGAGGTTGATCGAGGCGTCCTCGCGGATCGCGGTATGCGGGCAGCCGCCGGTCTCGACCCCGATGATCCGCTCCAGCGGCAGCGCCTGGGAGCGCATCAGGAACTCGGCGTCCTCGCGGGTGTAGATGTCGTTGGTGATCGCCGCGACCGACCATTTCTCGCGCATCCGCTTGCAAAGCTGGTCCATCAGCGCGGTCTTGCCGGCGCCGACCGGGCCGCCGATGCCGACGCGGAGCGGGCCATGCGGGGATTTCGCGAAATCGGTCATGAGCGATAGAGCCTCGTGTACTGGGTTTCGTGAAGCATCGCGGCGAGGTCGGCGCCGAGCGCCGCTCCACCGAGGTCATCGAGGGTCGCGCGCGCGGCCTCGGCCGCGATCTCGGCGCAGAGCGGCATCAGCTCCGCCGTGACGCGCTGCCCGTCGGTCTGGCCGAGCGGGATCAGCCGGACGCCGGCGGAGATGATATTCGCGGCGAAGCCCTGCAGATAGAGCACCAGTGTCGCACCGAGCGGCAGGTCGAGCAGCCGCGCGGCGCGGCCGGCCGCGACCGGATAGGGCATCGCGGGCAGGTCGAGCCCCCAGACCGCGGCGGTGGTGCGGGCGAAGGCGCCGCCCTGCGCCATGGTCTCGAGATGCCGCTCGGCGGAGGGCGCCAGCGCCTCGGCGAGCTCGGCGAGCTCGGCCGGGTCCTCGGCGGCGTGGGCCTGGGCGAGCAGGATCGCGTCGCTCCGCCCGGCGCCGTGGCGCAGCAGGTCCGCGACCCAGGCCGCGAGATCGGCGCGGTTCGCCACGGTCCCGGCCTCGACCGCCCATTCGAGGCCGTGCGAATAGCTGTAGGCGCCGACCGGATAGGCCGGCGAGAACCAGCTCGCGAGGATCTGCGCCGCCTCGGGGCGCGCCGGCTCAGGCATGGGCGTGGCGGCCGGCGGGGCCATGCCCCTCGCCGCGCGGATCGTCGGTGGCGCCGCCGTGGTGATGGCCGTGCGTGCGGCCCGTGCCATAGGCGCCGCCCTCGGGATTGAACGGCGCCAGCAGCGGCCGCAGCGTGGCGCCGAGCCGGGTCAGCATCGCCTCGAGCACGTGGTCGCGCCGGATCAGCAGATGGTCGGCGGCGATCTCGGCCGGGGTATGGCGGTTGCCGATATGCCAGGCGAGGCGGGCGAGGCCGCCCGGCACGGCGCGGACCTCGACCAGCGGCTCGGCCTCGGCCTGGACCAGGATGAGCTCGCCGGTCTCGGCGCGGAAGGCGTCGCCCTGCGCGAGCGAAACCGTTTCCGGCAGATCGACGAGCAAACGCGCCCCGGATTCGGTCGTCAGCGTCCGGCGGCGCAGGAAGCGGCCCTCGTAGTCGAGGCTGACCCGGTCGCGGGCCTCGGCCGCGGTCGCGGCGCGCTCCACCCGGCGTGCGATGAATTGGGTCATGGGGAAGCGCTCCCTTTCCGGTCTTTTGCCCGCGGCCAGTATCGCAGCCGCGTCGGGCGGGGTCGAGAGGCGGGGGACGCGTATCACGCGCCGCCGGGGCCGCTCAGTTGCCTGGGAAGCAGAGATTATTCCACTGCTGAAGATCGCCGACGTTCGCGGGCTTGGTCTGGCAGAAGCCCGGGCCCATCTGGCCCGCCGATCCGCCCATCCGGGGGGTCTGGCGGTTGGCGTCGGTCACCGGCGTGATTCCGGCGCAGGCGGAAAGCAGGAGCGCGCCCGCGAGCGCCGGCGGCGCGATTCGGCGTGACAATGACATGATCGATCCCTCGTGGAGCTTGGCCGGGCCCAGTATCGCAGCCGGCCCGGACGGGGTCGAGGGGGAGCGGCGCGTCGGCGCCGCTCCCGGCGGGCGTCACCGCCCGGGCATGCACATGTGGTTCCATTCGTTCGCGAGGGTCGGATCGGTCGGCGGCGCGCTCTCGCAGAAGCCGGGACCCATCTCCGCCGCCGAGCCGCCGCCCTGCGGCAGGGCCGGCGCGTCGGGACCGAGGTTGGCGGGCTGGTCCTGGCACCCGGCGAGCAGGCCGAGCGCGAGCAGGGCGGCCGTCGGCCGCGGGCCGAGGGAGACGAGGCGGGATGGACGGATCATGGCGTTTCCTCGCGCGATCACGGAGTTGAGAGCGCGTGAGGATAGGCGCGTTTCCCGCGCCGAGCCAAGCGCGAAGCACGCGCCGGGGCGGGAATCGGACCGCGCCGGGACGCGCGGGCCGCGCCGCTCAGAACAGGAAGTAGCGCTGCGCCATCGGCAGTTCCTTCGCCGGCTCGCAGGTCAGGATCTCGCCGTTCGCGCGCACCTCGTAGGTCTCCGGGTTCACCTCGATCACCGGGCAGGCGTCATTGAGCTTCATCGCCGCCTTGCCGATGCCGCCCCGGGTGTTCTCGACCGCGAGCAGCTCCTTGCGCAGCCCGAGCCTGTCGCGCAACCCCGAGGCGAGCGCGGCGCCCGAGGTGAAGATCACCGCGTTATGCTCGACCGAGCGGCCCATCGCGCCCCACATCGGCCGGGTGTAGACCGGCTGCGGCGTCGGGATCGAGGCGTTGGGATCGCCCATCTGCGCCACGACGATCACGCCGCCCATCAGCACCATCTCGGGCTTCACGCCGAAGAAGGCCGGCGACCAGAGCACGAGATCGGCGCGCTTGCCGACCTCGATCGAGCCGATGTCGCGGCTGACGCCATGCGCGATCGCCGGGTTGATCGTGTATTTCGCGACGTAGCGCTTCACGCGGGCGTTGTCGTTGTCGCCCGTCTCCTCCGGCAGCCGGCCGCGCTGGGTCTTCATCTTGTGCGCGGTCTGCCAGGTGCGGATGATCACCTCGCCGATGCGGCCCATCGCCTGGCTGTCCGAGGAGATGATCGAGAGCGCGCCCATGTCGTGCAGGATGTCCTCCGCGGCGATCGTCTCCTTGCGGATCCGGCTCTCGGCGAAGGCCACGTCCTCGGAGATCGACTTGTCGAGGTGGTGGCAGACCATGAGCATGTCGAGATGTTCCTCGAGCGTGTTCACGGTATAGGGCCGCGTCGGATTGGTGCTCGACGGAATGACGTTGGGCAGGCCCGCGACCTTCAGGATGTCGGGCGCGTGGCCGCCGCCGGCGCCCTCGGTGTGGAAGGCGTGGATGGTGCGGCCCTTGAAGGCCGCGACCGTGTCCTCGACGAAGCCCGACTCGTTGAGCGTGTCGGTGTGGATCATCACCTGCACGTCCATGTCGTCGGCGACCGAGAGGCAGCAGTCGATCGCCGCCGGCGTCGTGCCCCAATCCTCGTGCAGCTTCAGGGCGCAGGCGCCGCCCTCGACCATCTCGATCAGCGCGCCCGGCAGCGAGGCGTTGCCCTTGCCGGCGATGCCGATGTTCATCGGCACGCCGTCGACCGCCTGCATCATCCGGCCGATGTGCCAGGGGCCGGGGGTGCAGGTGGTGGCGAGCGTGCCATGCGCCGGGCCGGTGCCGCCGCCGAGCATCGTGGTGAGGCCGGCGTGCAGCGCGTCGTCGATCTGCTGCGGGCAGATGAAATGGATATGCGCGTCGAAGCCGCCGGCCGTCAGGATCTTGCCCTCGCCCGCGATCACCTCGGTGCCGGGGCCGATCACGATGTCGACGCCGTTCTGGGTGTCCGGATTGCCCGCCTTGCCGATCCCCGCGATCCGCCCGTCGCGGATCGCCACGTCGGCCTTGTAGATCCCCGACCAGTCGAGGATCAGCGCGTTGGTGATGACCGTGTCGGCGGCGCCCTCGGCCCGGGTCGCCTGGGACTGGCCCATGCCGTCGCGGATCACCTTGCCGCCGCCGAACTTCACCTCCTCGCCATAGGTGGTGAGGTCGCGCTCCACTTCGACGATGAGATCGGTATCCGCGAGCCGCAGCCGGTCGCCGGTGGTCGGCCCGTACATGTCGGCGTAGGAGGCGCGGGAGATTCGGGTCGTCATCGGCGGGTCTCCGTCGAGGGTTTGGGGAAGGACGTCACGCGGGTTCCGCCGCGAGAAGCCGGGGTGTTCATGGAAGTCGGTCCGGCCGCCGGGAGTGTTCGACGGCGACCCATGATCCCGTCCTCCCTCGGCGCCCGGTCAGAGCGCGCCCATGACCTTCGCGTTGAAGCCGTAGACCTTGCGCGCGCCGCCGATCGGCACCAGCCGCACGTCGCGGGTCTGGCCCGGCTCGAAACGCACCGCGGTGCCGGCGGCGATGTCGAGCCGCATGCCGCGCGCCTTGTCGCGGTCGAAGGCGAGCCCGGGGTTGGTCTCGGCGAAATGATAGTGGCTGCCGACCTGGATCGGCCGGTCGCCGGTATTGGCGACCGTCAGGCTCACCGCCTCGGCGCCCGCGTTGAGCGCGATCTCGCCTGGGGCGGGGAAGATTTCTCCGGGGATCATGCCGCGTGGTCCTTTCCACAGCCTTCGGGTTTCAGCACGCGCGTCGTCGAGGGCGGATTGGCCGCCAGCTTCGAGGCCGGGCGCACGGGGCGGCGGACGAGCTCGCCGCCGCAATTGGGGCAGACCCCGCCGAGCACGCCCGCCGCGCACGCGGGGCAATAGGTGCATTCGAAGCTGCAGATCATCGCCTCGGCCGCCGGGGGCAGGTCCCTATCGCAGCATTCGCAGTTCGGGCGCAGCTCCAGCATCAGCGGATCGGGCTGTGCACGGTGACGAGCTTGGTGCCGTCGGGGAAGGTCGCCTCGACCTGCACGTCGTGGATCATCTCGGCGATCCCCGACATGCACTGGTCGGCGGTGACGACATGGGCGCCCGCCTCCATCAGCTCGGCGACCGAGCGGCCGTCGCGGGCGCCCTCGACGACATAATCGGTGATGAGGGCGATCGCCTCGGGATGGTTGAGCTTGACGCCGCGGGCCAGCCGACCCCGCGCGACCATCGCGGCGAGCGAGACCAGGAGCTTGTCCTTTTCACGGGGAGTGAGGTTCATGGGCCGGGCCTTTCGGACTTTGGAACTCTAGAGCGACCAGACGCGGGGGAGCGGCGCCCCGCGGAAGGCCATCAGAAAGCGGAACAGCGCGGCGCGCAAGGGCGCCGCGTCGGGGGCGAGGAAGCGCAGGATCAGGACGCCCGGCCGGGCCGAGGCGGCGGCGGCGACGCCGATCCCGTCGATGAGCGCCCGTGCCTGGTCGAGCCGGTCCTGCGCGGCGGGCGCGAGATGCACGAGCGTCGCGAAGGCGCGCGCGCCGCCGAGCGTCGCCCGGCCCGCCGTCGCGGCCGCGATGTCGGGCCCGAGCCGCAGCGCCTCGGCGTGGACCAGCCGCCCGTCGCGGCGGAGCCGCCAGTGGTCGGTCAGCGTCGCGTCCGCCAGCGTCTCGCCCATCGCCGCGCGGCCGAGCACCACGCTCTCGAGCACGGTGAGTTCGGCGTCCGCGGCGACCTCCGCCGCGAGGCGCCGCGCGAGCCTGCCGCCCTCGAACAGGATCGTCTCCTGCGGCAGCCAGTCGAGCCGGGCGCCGGCGCCGAGCGCGAGCTCGACCGAGACCGAGCCCACGCCGCCGCTCGACCGGTAGACGCGCTCGGCCGCCTGGGTCGTCACGGTCAGCGCCGCGCCGGGATCGAGCACGACGCCGTAGTCGAGCCGGTCGCCGCCGGTGATCCCGCCCGAGGTGTTGATCAGCACCGCCTCGGGCGTCCCGCCATGGACCCGGGGCAGGAGCGCCTTGGCGCAGCCCTGCTGGTAGAGCCGCCGCAGCCGCGTCGCGTCCCGCGCCCGGGTCATCGCCACCTCGGCGCGGCCCTGGGCGCGCTGCAAACGAAGGGGCGGGGAAAGGATCTGCATCGGGAAGGAGGTCCGGGGCGGGGTGGCGTTTCACCGGAAGGATTAGGCGGTCTTCGCCGCCGGATGCAACGCCGGCCATCGCCTTCGGCCGCCCCGACCCGCGTCATAAGCCGCCGGCTGCCCTGAAATGAGGCGGAAGCCTCGCGCCCGGCAGGGCGGGGCGCGCTGTTTTCACCGGTTGATCCGAAAACGGGCCTGTGCCAGCGTCCGGCGGACCGCCAACGCGCGTCGGGAGAGGTCCATGACACCCACGCCCCGGATCCCGGGCATCGCCCCGGATCGCCTGTCCGCCGAGAAGCGCGCCGCGACCCTTCCCGATCCGGCCCCGGCCATCCCGCGCGGAGCGCGCCCCGTCGCCTGTCCGACCGCGATCGACGTTCCGGTCCTCGTCCGCCGGCGCGTCCGGGCCGGCGGCGATGACTTTGCCGTGACGGCGGTGGCCGAGGGCCGGCTCACGGGATAGACATGCACCATGCGCGGATGGGATGAGGCCGCGCGCGAAGGGACGGGAGCCGCGGCGATGCCGATCCGGGCGATGATGGCTGAGGGCGGCGCCGAAGCCGCCGCGATCGAGGCGGAGGTCGCCGCCCTTTACGGCGGCATGGGCCTCGTCGAACGGATCGAGGAAGACCTCGGCCGCGGCTTCGACGGCGACCTGTCGCCCGAGGGGGCGCGGCTCTACGGCTCGTTCCACATCGGCGGCGCGGAGGCGGTCGAGCGCCTGCTCGACGCGCTGCCGCCGCTCGAGGGCCGCGCGGTGCTCGACATCGGCTGCGGCGTCGGCGGCGCGGTCCGGGCGCTGGCGCGCCGCGGCGCGCGGGTCCGGGGCGTCGACCTGACGCCGGAATTCGTGGCTTCGGCCCGCGCGCTCAGCCGCATGGTCGGCGGCGATCCCGAGGTCTTCGCGGTCGGGAGCGCCCTCGACCTGCCGTACCGCGACCGCGCCTTCGACCACGCGATCATGCTGCACGTCGGCATGAACGTCGCCGACAAGCCGCGGCTGATGGCCGAGGCGGCCCGGGTGCTGCGCCCGGGCGGGGTCTTCGCGATCTGGGACATCCTGGCGCTCGGACCCGGAACGCCGCCCGGCCCGCTGCCCTGGGGCGTGGCCGGGGAAACCTCCTTTCCGGAAACCGCCGAGGCCTATCTCGCGGCGGCCGAGCCCTGGTTCACCGAGGCCGCGCGGATCCCGCGGCTCAAGGAGGGCGTCGCCTTCCTCAAGGAACTGACCGGCGCGACGCCCTCCCGGCCGATTTCCGAGCCGATGCGGACGAAGCTCACGAACCTGCTCGCCGCGCTCCGCGACGGGCTGCTCGCCCCGGTCGAGCTGCGCCTGATCCGCCGCGGCTGATCCGGTCGCGCCGGAGATGGCGGGTCGGCGCCGGACGACGGCCGCCCCGGCGGGAAGGCGCGCCCGGCCGATCCCTCCTCCGCGTCGACGTCCGCCCGGTCGAGGCCGCGGCCCGATCGGGGCGATGACGCCGGGCGAGGTCGATCCGCGCGCCGGCGGGGTTTTGCGACGGGGATACGCGGACGGGACCACGCCTCCGAACAATCCGATGCGCGTCGCGGCGGCGTTGGGCCGCGCATGGGGGACGCGCGGCTTCGGCGGCGGGTGGCCCCGGCCCGACGGTCATCGCCCCACGTCTTCCCGGGCCGCCCGCCGGACCGGCCCGCGCCACCGCGTCGAGGGCGCGGTGGTGAGCCTCGCGCCGACCCGAGCCGGGGCGGTCCCGGCCGCGCCGCCGGGCTCTCGCGAGCCCGTTTGGCGCGGCCCGGGCTTGGCGCCGGCCTGTCGGCCGGCGCGGCGGAGCGGCCTGTTGGCCGCGAGGGAAGGGTTCTCCCCGCCTGTTGGCGGGGCCCCTCGACCCTGACCTCTGGTCAGGGTCGGACTGCTCGATAGATTTCTAGGCCGTATGAACCATGGGAGAAGCGAGCCGCTGGCGAAGCACCAAGGGGCCCGGAACAAGGGCTCGGGGTGCTAGACCGGGTCTCGGAGCCTCGCCGCCCCGGGCTCGACCCGGGGCCTCGACGCCATTTCCGAATCACCGCGCGCCGGCGTCGAGGCCCCGGATCAGGTCCGGGGCGGCGCATATCGAGTGCCCGTCACCGGCGCAGGTCCCGAAGCGCGCCGCGGGTGCTCCGCCGCCACGCGCGCTCCGCCCGGCGCGGCGCCACCGCCGAAGGGCGGGGACGGCCGAAAGGCCGGCGCCGCCGGGCGGCTTCGGTTCGGCGCTTCCCGCCCGGCTGGCCGGTACCGCCATGGCGCCCGGCGCGCCGCCGGTTCTGCGATCACCGCCCCCGCGCGACGCCTCAGGCGCGGCGGTCGATGATCTGGCCCGGAAGCAGGAAAGTGCCCTCGGCGAAGGCGCGCGCGGCCTCGGTCCGGGCGAGCGACGGCTCGCGGTGGGGCGCGCCGTCGGCGAGCGGCGCGGCCAGCCGCTGGGCGAGGCGGAGCGGGCGCGGCGGCGGGGCGGGGCGGGCGCCGGAGAGGCGCCCGAGCTCGATCACCACATGGGCGCCCGGCCGGATCTCGGCGCCGGGGCGAGGGCGGAGGCTGGGGGCGGCGGCGTAGGCGAGACGGACCGTGATCATCGCGATTACCCGAAACTGCGTGGCGAGCTTGCGACGATCTTAGCGCGAATTCGCGGGATCCGGCCGCGAACCTTACCGGAGCGTTAACGCGCCCGGACCCGCCTGAACGATCGGACGGAGGTCAGATCACGAACTGCTGGCCGAGTTCGAGCACCCGGTTCGAGGGCAGCCGGTAGAAGCCGGTCGCGTCGGACGCGGCCTTGGTCATCGCGATGAAGAGCCGGTCCTGCCAGAGCGGCATGCCCGAATGGTGCGAGGGCTTGAACGAGCGGCGGTTGAGGAAGAACGAGGTGCTCATGATGTCGAACTTCACCCCGTGCTTCTTCGCGAGCGCCAGCGCCTTCGGCACGTTCGGCTGCTCGACATAGCCGAAGGTCAGCGTCACCCGGGTGAAGGTCTCGTCGAGATGCTCGACCACCACCCGCTCGGATTCCGGAACGGTCGGCGTGGTCGCGACGCTGACCTTCACGATCAGGTTGCGCTCGTGCAGCACGTAGTTGTGCTTGAGGTTGTGCATCAGCGCCGAGGGGGCGATGTCGGGATCCGAGGTCAGGAACACCGCCGTCCCGGGCGCGCGGGCGAGCTTCGGCTTGCGCAGCATGCCGATCAGCGAGGCGAGCGTCACCGCGTCGGTGCGCGCCTTGCGCTGCACGATGCCGGTGCCGCGCACCCAGGTCCAGATGAGCAGGCAGACGATGCCCGCGACGATGAGCGGCACGTAGCCGCCGTCATGCACCTTGATGAGATTGGCGCCGAGGAACAGCGTCTCGATCGCGAGCAGCGGCGCCACGACGGCCGCGACCGCGATCGTCGGCCAGTTCCAGACCCGGCGGAACACCACGATCGCCATCAGCGAGGTGATCACCATCGTGCCGGTCACCGCGATGCCGTAGGCGCTGGCGAGCGAGGCGGAATCGCCGAAGCTGAGCACCAGGATCAGCACGCCCGCGAGCAGCGTCCAGTTGACCCGCGGCATGTAGATCTGGCCGACCTCCTTCTCGGAGGTGTGCCGCGCCTCGAGCCGGGGCAGCAGGCCGAGCTGCACCGCCTGATGGGTGATCGAGAAGGCGCCGGTGATGACCGCCTGGCTCGCGATGATCGTGGCGACGGTGGCGAGCAGCACGAGCGCGGGCAGGCCCCAGACCGGGGCCATCAGGAAGAACGGGTTGGCGAGCGCGGCCGGGTCGGCGAGCACGAGGCTGCCCTGGCCGAGGTAATTGAGCGCGAGCGAGGGGAAGACGAGCCCGGTCCAGGCGACCCGGATCGGACCGCGGCCGAAATGCCCCATGTCGGCGTAGAGCGCCTCGGCGCCGGTGACGGCGAGAAAGACCGACCCCATCACGGGCAGCGCGCCGAGGCCGTGGGTGACGATGAACTCGCCGGCGTGGACCGGGTTGAAGGCGCGGAAGATCGCCGGGTTGTCGCCGATGTGGAAGAGGCCGAGCGCGCCGATCGTGACGAACCAGACGGCGGTGATCGGCCCGAAGAAGCGCGAGACCGTCTCGGTGCCCTGGCTCTGCACCGCGAAGATCCCGACCAGGATCAGGATGGTGATCGGCAGCACGTAGGGCTCGAAGCCGGGCTGGATCAGCTCGACGCCCTCGACCGCCGAGAGGACCGAGATCGCCGGGGTGATCACCGCGTCGCCGTAAAAGAGCGCGGTGCCGAGCACGCCGAGCGCCATGAGCGTGCCGGTCCGCCGGCCGAGCGCGCGCTGCGCCAGCGCGAGCAGCGACAGCGTGCCGCCCTCGCCGCGGTTGTCGGCGCGCAGGATCAGCACGACGTATTTGAAGCTCACGATCAGCACGAGGGTCCAGATCACGATCGAGACGATGCCGACCACCTCGGGCTCGGTCAGCCCGTCGCGCGCCGCGGTGTTGAGCCCCTCGCGCAGCGCGTAGAGCGGGCTGGTGCCGATGTCGCCGTAGACGACGCCGATCGATCCGAGCACGAGTTTCCAGAAGTGCGACCGGGGGTGAGCCGGATCTTCCTGAGCCACCTGGGCTGTGGTCATTGCTGGTCCCGCGCATGACACGAAGACCGCCGGTTTACCGCGGGCGCGAGACCCCCACAAGGGGAGCGCCGGTCCCGGCGATCGCGGCGGGGTGGCGGGCGGTCACGCCGCGCGGCGCCGGGGGGGGCGCGGTCAAGTCGCGCCCGCGCCACGCTCCGGCTCGGGCGCGACGGCGCGGGCGAAGAGCCGCGTGAGATGCCGCTCGGCCGCGTCGAAATGCGCGTCCTCGCCGGTGCCGAGGATCCCGCGCACCTGGGCGTCGAAATCGGCGTAGTGCTGGGTCGCGGCCCAGATCGAGAAGATCAGGTGATAGGGGTCGACCGATGCGATCCGGCCCGCCTCGGCCCAGCCCCGGATCACCGCCGCCTTCTCGTCGACCAGCGTCCTGAGCGGGCCGCCGATCTGGTCGGCGATCCGGGGCGCGCCCGCCAGGACCTCGCCGGCGAAGAGCCGGCTCTCGCGCGGCAGGTCGCGCGACATCCGGAGCTTGCGCCGCACGTATTCGGTGATCTCGGCCCCGGGGTCGCCGTCCGGGTCGAGCCGGCGCAGCGGCTCCAGCCAGCTGTCGAGCAGCCGCTCCAGCAGCGCGCGGTGGATCGCCTCCTTCGAGGCGAAGTAATAGAGCAGGTTCGGCTTCGAGAGCCCCGCCGCCTCGGCGATCCGGTCGAGCGTGGCGCCGTGGTAGCCCTGGGTCGAGAAGGCGTCGAGCGCCGCCGCGAGGATCGCCTCGGTCTTCTCGCGCTGGATGCGCGTCGGCCGCGGGCGGGAGGCCGCCCGGTCACCGCGCGGAACGCGCCGGGCGCGCGCCGGTTCGGACATCGCTCGGGGCTCCTCGATTGCGCTTGACGCTTGGCGCGCGGGTGGTAGCGTCCAATTTTGACCGTTTGGTCATAAAACCAGAGTTTGCCCGAGGGGTCGAGCACATTCGCCCCGGGGCACCAGCCCTGAGGAAGCCCGCATGTCCGACCGCGCCGCGGCCAGCCCTTCGGCCCCGAACGACCTCCGGGCGTTCTGGATGCCCTTCACCGCGAACCGGCAGTTCAAGCAGGCGCCGCGCATGTTCGTCGCGGCCGAGGGCATGTACTACACGACCTCGGACGGGCGGCGGGTGCTCGACGGCACCGCCGGGCTCTGGTGCTGCAACGCCGGGCATTGCCGGCCGCGGATCACGAAGGCGATCCAGGAGCAGGCGGCGGAGCTCGACTACGCGCCGGCGTTCCAGATGGGCCATCCCAAGGCCTTCGAGCTCGCGAACCGCATCGTCGACATCGCGCCCGAGGGTATGGAGCATGTCTTCTTCTGCAACTCCGGCTCCGAAGCCGTGGAGACCGCGCTGAAGATCGCGATCGCCTATCAGCGCGCGATCGGGCAGGGGACCCGCACCCGGCTGATCGGGCGCGAGCGCGGCTATCACGGCGTCAACTTCGGCGGCATCTCGGTCGGCGGCATCGTCACCAACCGCAAGCATTTCGGCACGCTGCTGACCGGCGTCGACCACATGCCGCACACGCATCTGCCGAAGCTGAACGCCTTCTCGGTCGGCCAGCCCGAGCATGGCGCCGAGATCGCCGACGAGCTGGAGCGGATCGTGACGCTGCACGACGCCTCGACCATCGCGGCGGTGATCGTCGAGCCGGTGGCGGGCTCGACCGGCGTGCTGATCCCGCCCCTGGGCTATCTGAAGCGGCTGCGCGAGATCACCCGCAAGCACGGCATCCTGCTCATCTTCGACGAGGTCATCACCGGCTTCGGCCGCACCGGCGCCGCCTTCGCCTCGGAGAAATACGACGTCCTTCCGGACATGATCACCTGCGCCAAGGGCATCACCAACGGCGTGATCCCGATGGGCGCGGTGCTGACGACGGCGGCGATCCACGACGCCTTCATGACCGGCCCGGAGAACATGATCGAGCTCTTCCACGGCTATACCTATTCCGGCACGCCGATCGCCGCCGCCGCCGGGATCGCCACGCTCGACACCTACCGCGAGGAGGGGCTGTTCGAGCGCGCGGCGGAGCTGGCGCCCTACTGGGCCGAGGCGCTGCACAGCCTGCGCGACTGCCCGCGTGTGATCGACATCCGCAACGAGGGGCTGATCGGCGCGGTCGAGCTGGAGCCGATCCCGGGCCAGCCGACGGCGCGCGCCTTCCAGGCCTTCCTCGACGCCTATGAGAAGGGCATCCTGATCCGCACCACCGGCGACATCATCGCGATGTCGCCGCCGCTGATCATCTCCAAGGAGGAGATCGACCAGCTGATCGGGACGCTGCGCGACGTGCTGACGAAGCTCGCCTGAGCCCGGCTAACCGGGCGGGCGGAATACATCGAAGGAATGGACAAGACATGACGGCGGCTGGTGAGAACCTCAGGATCGACGGGGCGCGGCTCTGGTCGAGCCTGATGGAGATGGCGAAGATCGGGCCCGGGGTCGCGGGCGGCAACAACCGCCAGACGCTGACCGACGCCGACGCCGAGGGGCGCGCGCTGTTCCAGAGCTGGTGCGAGGCGGCGGGGCTCACGATGGGCGTCGACGCCATGGGGACGATGTTCGCGACGAGGGCGGGCGAGGATCCGGACGCGCCGCCGGTCTACATGGGCTCGCACCTCGACACCCAGCCGACGGGGGGCAAGTACGACGGCGTGCTCGGCGTCCTCGGCGCGCTCGAGGCGGTGCGCTCGATGAACGACCTCGGCATCCGGACCAGGCATCCGATCGTCGTCACCAACTGGGCGAACGAGGAGGGGGCGCGCTTCGCCCCGGCGATGCTCGCCTCCGGCGTCTTCGCCGGGGCGATCGACCTCGCGCACGCCTATGCCCGGACCGATCTCGAGGGCAAGACCTACGGCGAGGAGCTGGAGCGGATCGGCTGGAAGGGACCCGAGACGGTCGGCGCGCGCAAGATGCACGCCTATTACGAGCTGCACATCGAGCAGGGCCCGATCCTCGAGGCCGAGGGCAAGGAGATCGGCGTCGTCACCCATTGCCAGGGGCTCTGGTGGCTCGAATTCACGCTGACCGGCAAGGACGCGCATACCGGCTCGACGCCGATGGAGCTGCGCGTGAACGCCGGGCTCGCGATGGCGCGGATCTTCGAGATGGTGCAGACGGTCGCGATGAGCGAGCAGCCGGCGGCGGTCGGCGGCGTCGGCCAGGTGACCTTCCTGCCCAATTCGCGCAACGTCCTGCCGGGCAAGGTGGTGTTCACGGTCGACATCCGCTCGCCGGAACAGGCGAAGCTCGACCGGATGCGGGCGCGGATCGAGGCCGAGGCGGCGGCGATCTGCGAGGCGCTCGGCGTGGGCTGCGCGATCGAGGCGGTCGGCCATTTCGATCCGGTGACCTTCGCGCCGAAGCTGGTCGCCACGGTGCGCGCCGCGGCGGAGCGACTCGGCTATTCCCACCGCGACATCATCTCCGGCGCCGGCCACGACGCCTGCTGGGCCGCGCAGGTCGCGCCGGCGACGATGGTGATGTGCCCCTGCGTCGACGGCCTCAGCCACAACGAGGCCGAGGAGATCACGCCGGACTGGGCCGAAAAGAGCGCCAACGTGCTGTTCCACGCCGTGCTGGAGACAGCGGGCGTAGTGCGCTAGGCGGGCGCGGACCCGATATGGCCTCCGCGCCCCGGGTCGAGCCCGGAGCGCGAAATCCGTGGCGCCCCACCTCTCCGGCGCCGTCCCGGGCTTGAACCGGGACCCCGAGGCCGAGTGACCGACGTTCGGAGCCGGCTCGGACCTGACATTCGCATCGCGTTAAGACGGCGCCGCCATCCTCCGCGCATGGCATTCCACGTCTACATCCTCGCGTCGCGCCCCGGCGGCGCGCTCTACGTCGGGCTGACGGACGACCTTCGACGCCGTGTCGAGCAGCATCGGGCGAAGGCGGTCGCGGGTCATACCGCGCGCTATGGCGTCACCCGGCTCGTCTGGTTCGAGACCCACGCGGAACGCGCCGCGGCCGCCGCGCGGGAGCGGTCGATCAAGCGCTGGCGCCGGGCGTGGAAGGAGGCGCTCATTCTCGGGATCAATCCCGACTGGCGGGATTTCGCCTCGGAGATTCCGCTTTGAGTTGGCGGCGTTCCCTCTCGCCGGGAAGCCGAAATGGCGTCGAGACCCCGGGTCAGGCCCGGGGTCCGAAATCTGGGCTGCCATCACATCCCCCGCCGCGCCGGTGGCAAGGCCGCGCCGGGGAGCCCCAGGCGCGGCCGTCGCCTCACTCCGGGATGCGCCGCTCGTATTCGTCCCTGAGCCGCGCCCAGGCGTCCCAGAACGGCGCCGGCGCCGCGCCGCTGGCGCGGGCCTCCAGCACGTCGAGATGCGCGTGCCAGCCGGCGCTGACCCCGAGCAGCATCGCGCGCCGCGGCAGGTCGCTGTGCGTCAGCGTCAGGAGCACCCGGTCGCCCTTCGGCTCCAGCGTGATCGCGACGCCGCCGGTCTCGTCCCAGGTGAAGGCGAGGCGGCGGGGCGGGTCGTATTCGGTGACGGTCGCCTTCATCCGGTGCTCGGCGCCGAAACCCTCGGGCTTCGCGCCCGGCGGGTCGGTCAGCTCGTCGTTGCGCCAGATGAACTCGGCCGCGCCCCCGACCCGCGGCTCCATCTCGCCCGCGGCGAGCCAGCGGGCGCGCAGGTCGCTCTCGGTGAGATAGGACCAGATCCGCTCGATCGGGCCGGGCAGGATCCGCCGGATCGTGAGCGTCCTCGGTCCGGTCAGCGCGCCATAGGCGTCGACCGGTGCCATTTCGGGGGCCATGTCAGTCGTCATCTCGGTCATCCTTCTCTCCTTCCGCCTGTTGATCGGCCGCGGGTTCGCCGGCCGCCGGTTTCGCCGCCGCCGCCCGCGCGTCCTCCTCGCGGAGCAGGGTTTCGAGCACGTCGAGACGGTCGGTCCAGAAGCGCTCGTAGAAGCCGAGCCAGCCATGCGCGCGCGCGAGCGGCTCGGGGGCGAGCCGGCAGACATGCGTCCGCCAGCGGATCTCGCGCCGGATCAGCCCGGCGCCTTCGAGAACCTTGATGTGCTTCGAGGCGGCGGCGAGCGACATCTCGAAGGGTTGGGCGAGCTCACTCACGCTCTTCTCTCCATCGGCGAGGGCGCGGAGCATCCGCCGCCGCGTGGTGTCGCCGAGGGCGTGGAAGATCGCGCTGAGGGGGGCTTCTAGTTCAACCATGTTGTTAAGCTATCGCGCACCTCCGCATCAGTCAACCGATTCGTAAAATGATCTGGCAGGATGTGTCAGGGCCCTTGCGAGCCGCCGAGAAACGCGCTCAGGTGCGGGGGCACAGGCAGGGAGAACGGACATGGGCACCACGGTCATCAAGGGCGGCACCATCGTCACCGCCGATCTCTCTTACGCGGCCGACGTGCTGGTCGAGGACGGGAAGATCGCGGCGATCGGGCCGGATCTCGCGGGCGACACGGCGCTCGACGCGGCCGGCGCCTATGTGATGCCGGGCGGGATCGACCCGCACACCCATCTCGAGATGCCCTTCATGGGCACCTATTCGGCCGATGATTTCGACTCGGGGACCCGGGCCGCGCTCGCCGGCGGCACCACGATGGTGGTCGACTTCGCGCTGCCCGCGCCCGGGCAGTCGCTGCTCGACGCCTTGAAGATGTGGGACAACAAGACCGCCCGCGCCCATTGCGACTATTCCTTCCACATGGCGGTGACCTGGTGGGGCGAGCAGGTCTTCGAAGAGATGAAGGCCGTCACCGAGCGCGGCATCAACACGTTCAAGCATTTCATGGCCTACAAAGGCGCCTTGATGGTGAACGACGACGAGATGTTCGCCTCGTTCCGCCGCTGCGCCGAGCTGGGGGCCATCCCGCTCGTCCATGCCGAGAACGGCGACGTGGTGGCGGAGCTTTCCGCGCGCCTGCTCGCCGAGGGCAACACCGGCCCCGAGGCGCATGCCTATTCCCGCCCGGCGCAGGTCGAGGGCGAGGCGACCAACCGCGCGATCATGATCGCCGACATGGCGGGCGTGCCGCTCTATGTCGTCCACGTCTCCTGCGAGGACGCGCACGAGGCGATCCGGCGGGCGAAGATGCTGGGCAAGCGCGTCTGGGGCGAGCCCCTGATCCAGCACCTGACGCTCGACGAGAGCGAGTATTTCAACGCCGACTGGGACCATGCCGCGCGGCGCGTGATGTCGCCGCCCTTCCGCGACAAGCGCAATCAGGACTCGCTCTGGGCGGGGCTCGCGTCCGGGACGCTCTCCTGCGTCGCGACGGACCACTGCGCCTTCACGACGGAGCAGAAGCGCTTCGGGGTCGGGGATTTCACGAAGATCCCGAACGGCACCGGCGGGCTCGAGGACCGGTTGCCGATGCTCTGGACCTATGGCGTCGAGACCGGGCGGATCACGCCGAACGAATTCGTCGCCGTCACCTCGGCCAATATCGCGAAGATCCTGAACTGCTATCCGCGGAAGGGCGCGGTGCTGGTCGGGGCCGACGCCGACCTGATCGTGCTCGACCCGAAGAAGGAGAAGGTGATCGCTGCCTCGACCCAGCAATCGGCGATCGACTACAACGTCTTCGAGGGCAAGACGGTGCGCGGGCTGCCGCGCTACGTGCTGTCGCGCGGCCGGGTGATGGTCGACGACGGCGCGCTGAAACCCGCCGAGGGCCATGGCGAATTCGTCGCCCGTCCGCCCGCCGGACCGGTCTCGAAGGCGCTCTCCGCCTGGAAGGAGCTGACCGCGCCCCGGCCGGTCGAGCGGACCGGCATCCCGGCGACCGGCGTCTGACCATGGCCGAGGCGGCGAGGCGGCGGGCCTGGCTCGCGGAGGAGGCGCGGCGGCTGGTGCCGCCCTTCCTGTTCTTCCTCGTCGCCTTCAACCTGCTCGCGCTGACCGCGCACCTCTCCGGGGCGCCGGGCGGGCTCCTGACCTATGCGACGGCGGCGGTCTCGGCGCTGATCTGCGCCAAGGCGGTGCTGATCTCGGACAGCCTGCCGGTCTTCCGGCGCGCGCCGGACCGGCCGCTGATCTGGAACGTGATCGGCAAGACGCTGCTCTACAGCGCGGTCTCGACAGCGATCCGCCTGCTCGAGCGGGGCTTCGACGCCTTCCGCCACCAGCCCCATCTCGGCGCCGGGGTGCGGGAGGAGGTGGCGGCCTTCACCTGGGCGCATTTCACGATGACCCAGCTCTGGCTCGCCGCGCTGTTCCTCGTCTTCACCGCCTTCCACGAGCTCGCGGGCGTGGTCGGCCCCGACCGGGTGCGCCGGATCTTCTTCGGGCCGCCGGAGACGCCGCGATGAGCCGGCGCCTCGTCCTGGCCCTGCTCGCGACGCTGCCCGCCGGCTGCGCCAGCCTCGGGCCGGGCGCGCCGGTCAGCCTCGCCACGGCGGATGGCGCGACGCGCTATGACGGCATCCGCGCCAGGGGCGGCGTGGATCAGGTGCGGCTCAGCGCCTCGGGTGGCACGGATTGCGCGGGCGACCTGCGGCCGACCACCGAGACCGCGACCGGGGCGCCCGCCGATTTCGGCGCCATCCTCTGCGAAGACGGCGCCTCGGGCATCCTGCTCTTCTCCGGCGGGGCGGGCGCGCGCGGCGGGGAGGTCAGCGGGATCATGGCGCGGCGCTCGGTCAGCGGCCGCTGGGGCGCCGGGCCGGGGGCGGGGGCATGAGCGCGCCGGAGATCGCCCCGGTCATCGCGGCGTCGGGGCTCGACCTCGTGTTCGAGACGGCGGACGGGCCGGTCCAGGCGTTGCGGAACGTCGATCTCTCGATCGGCAAGGGCGAGTTCGTCAGCTTCATCGGCCCCTCGGGCTGCGGCAAGACCACCTTCCTGCGCTGCGTCGCGGCGCTCGAGACGCCGACCGGAGGCACGCTGAGCGTCAACGGGATGAGCCCCGACGCGGCGCGGCGGGCGCGGGCCTATGGCTATGTCTTCCAGGGCGCGGCGCTGCTGCCCTGGCGCACGATCGGCGGCAACATCCGGCTGCCGCTTCGGATCATGGGCTACCCGAAGGCCGAGCAGGCGGCGCGGGTGGCGCGCGTGCTCGAAATGGTCGAGCTCGGCGGCTTCGAGAAGAAATACCCCTGGCAGCTCTCTGGCGGCATGCAGCAGCGCGCCTCGATCGCCCGCGCGCTCGCCTTCGACGCCGATATCCTCCTGATGGACGAGCCCTTCGGCGCGCTCGACGAGATCGTGCGCGACCGGCTGAACGAGGAGCTGCTGGCGCTCTGGGGGCGGACCGGCAAGACGATCTGCTTCGTCACGCATTCGATCCCGGAGGCGGTCTATCTCTCGACGAAGATCGTCGTGATGAGCCCGCGGCCGGGGCGCGTGACCGATGTGATCGAGAGCCCGCTGCCGCGGGAGCGGCCGCTCCACATCCGCGAGAGCCGGGAGTTCCTCGAGATCGCGGCGCGCGTGCGCGACGGGCTGCGCGCCGGGATCGGCGAGGAGGTCTGAGGCGGCGGCGCCGGGAGCGCGGTGTTTACGTCCGAGCGCCGCTGCCCCGGGCCTGACCCGGGGCCTCGAACCTTGGGCGCGGCGCTTCGGAGGAAAGCGTCGAGGTCCCGGGTCAAGCCCGGGACAGCGGGGGCGCCTGGCGCGGCGCCCCGAAGGAGAAAGGGCGGACCGAGGCCCGCCCGTCCGGTCACATCGCCTCGGCGGAACCGAGGCGCAGGAAGTGGGTCTCGCCCGAGCTGTCGTCGACGCCGTCGTTGTCGGTGACGGCGTAGGCCGTGCCCGAGGCATCGATCGCGAAGCCCTCGACCTTGTCGACGACATAGCCCTTCGACGCCGCGAGATCGGGCAGCAGGTCGCGGACCAGCTCCTTGGACACCAGCGGCAGGTCGCCGCCGAGCGGGGCGGGCTTGAGCTCGGCCACCGGCACGCGGGTGACCTGCTTCACCTTAGCGGCGGTTCCGATCTGGTTGTCGCGCTCGATCAGGTAGACGTGGTCACCATGCGCGGTGATCTCGGAGAGGCCGATCCAGCCGCCCTCCGGCGCCGCGTCGAGCGGGTAGCGCACCGCGCCCCAGCTTTCCGCCTCGGGATCATAGGAGAGCAGCTTCGCCTCGCCCTTGGCGTCGTCGCCCCATTCGCGCTGGACCGCGACCCAGAGCTTGCCGTCGACCAGCGTCACGCCCTCGGCGCCGAAGCGGGTCGCCTGGCCGGCGAGCTCGGCCGGGAAGGGGATCTCGGCGTCGATCGCGCCCGTCCCATCGACATGGAACAGCGCGTGCGGCACCAGCTTGGCGCCGTCGCCCTCGTTGGCGAGCCAGAAGCCGCCCTTGCCATCGGCGACGATGCCCTCGAGGTCGAGCTTCTGCGCCGGCTGGCCGTCGCGGGTGACGTCGATCGCGCGGGTGATGCGCGCGGGCGTCCGGGTCGCGTCGATCTCGAAGATCCGGGGCTGCGCGCCATAGACGCTGTCGCTGACCGCGAAGAGCTTGCCGGGGGTCGCGGGATCGGCGGCGAGGCCCGAGAGCGCGCCCCAGCCGATCAGCCCCTCGGCGCCGGCCGAGGTGAGGCTCGGATAGTCCGGCGCCGCCACGTCCCGGAGCTCGTAGACCATGACATGCGACCGCGCCCCGCCGTCCTCGACCAGATCGGCCTCGTTCGCGGTGACGAGCAGGTTGCGCGCCGGGATCGCGACCGCGCCTTCCGGCGAGACGCCGGACGGCAGCAGCTGGCGCAGCACCGGCGCGCCGTTCTCGAAGCCGTGGACGCCGACGACCGAGCCGCGCTCGCTCAGCACGAAGAGATAGTCCGCGTCGCCGAAGCGGGCGAATTCGAGCCCCTCGGGCTCGACGCCCTTCGCGTCCGACCGGCCCTCGGGATAATGGCCGATCTCGACGATCGCATGCTCGAAGCCCGCGCCGCTCTCATGGGCGACCGAGCCGTCGCGGTTCACCACGGTGAAGCCCCGGCTGCCACCCCGCCAGTCGCCCTCGTTGGCGATGGCGAGCTGGTCGGCGCCGATCCACTGGATCGCGTCGGGCTCGCGCGGCACCGCCGTCGCCGTGCCGGTGAAGTCGAGCCGGCCGTCGTCCTCGGTGTCGATTCCCTCGAGCTCGACCGTCCCGGCGGAGAAGTGCGACAGCACCTCGCCGGCGCGGTCGAGGATGACGACGTGGTTGTTTTCCTGCAGCGTCACGGCGATCTCGCCGGCCGCGTTGATGTCGACGAATTCCGGCTCCGGATCCTCGGGCGCCACGGCGGCGAGCCCGGTCACGTCGGCGCGGATCATCGCGGCGCAATCCATCGCGCCGGCCTCGAGCGGGACGATCGCGACATAGCCCGCCGGCATCTGCGGCAGGGCGCCGTCGTTCACGTCCTCGTCGCGCTCGTTCTCGATCGCCACCGCGACGAAGCTCCCGTTGGGCGCCACCGCGACCGAGTCGGGCTGGCCGCCGAGATCGCAGGACGCGACTTCCTCGCGCCCGGCGATGTCGACCAGGGCGAGGCGGCCCGAGGGGTTGGTGAAGCTCTCGCGGGTGTTGACGCCGACGAAGACGACGCCGTCCCTGGCCGCGACCGAGGTCGGCTCGCCGTCGAAGCCGAGGCCGCCCAGCGCCGCGGGCGCGGCCGGATCGGTGATGTCGACGAAGCCGATCGCCTTGTTCGGGCTGTCGCTGTAGACGAGCGTCATCCCGTCGCCGCTCGCGGTGACGATCTCGGCCGAGGTCGGCGTCGCGGGATCGGCGCCCTCGGGCAGGTTCGCCGCGACCGGGAAGGCGGCGATCCGGTTGAAATAGGGCTCGGCCAGCGCCGGCGTGGCCGCCGCGAGCGCGGCGAGCGAGATGAGGCAGGCGGCGGGACGCCGGACCATCGGCATGAACGAACTCCATCGCGAAAAAGGATCGCGCCTTATTCCGCGCGACGCATGACGCTTTGATGGCGGGTCCGCGTCGTTTTCATGACGGCGCGCGCGCTCGAATGGCGATGGACGCGGCCCCGATCGGTGCTAACCTCCGCGCGGCGCGAGCTTTTCGCGCGCGGTCCTGATGGGGGTGGGGCGGTCGGAATGCGCGCGGCAGGGGCGAGAGGACGGTTCGCGCGGGGCACGGTGGTCCCGGTCCTGACCGTGCTCGCGGCGCTGATCGCGCTCTGGTACTTCGCCGCCGTCGCGCTCAACGCGCCGATGGCGCGCGACGCGGCGGAGCGCGCGGGCACGCCGCTCGCGGGCCGCGCGCTGGTCGCGGCGACGCTGACGCAGGAACGGCCGCGGCTGCCCGCGCCGGATCAGGTCGTGGCCGAGGTCTGGAAGACCACGGTCGGGATGAACCCGACCTCGAAGCGGAGCCTCGTCTATCATTCCTGGATCACCCTCTCGGCGACGCTGACCGGCTTCGCCCTGGGCACGCTGCTCGGGGTGCTGCTCGCGATCGGCATCGTGCGCGACCGGACCATGGATGCGAGCGTCATGCCCTGGGTGATCGCGAGCCAGACGATCCCGATCCTCGCCATCGCGCCGATGATCATCGTGGTGCTGAACTCGGTCGGCGTGACAGGACTGCTCCCGAAGGCGCTGATCTCGATGTATCTTTCCTTCTTCCCGGTCGTCGTCGGCATGGTGAAGGGCTTCCGCTCGCCCGATCCGATCCTGGTCGACCTGACGCGGACCTGGAACGCGACCGCGGGCCAGACCTTCCGGAGCCTGCGCTGGCCCGCGGCGGTGCCCTTCCTCTTCGCCTCGCTCAAGGTCGCGGCGGCGGCGAGCCTCGTCGGCGCGATCATCGGCGAGCTTCCGACCGGCGCGGTCGCGGGCCTCGGCGCGCGGATGCTCTCGGGCAGCTACTACGGCCAGACGGTGCAGATCTGGTCGGCGCTCTTCATGGCGGCGCTGCTCGCCTCGGTGCTGATCGCGTTCATCGGCCTCCTCGAACGGCTGGTCGCCCGCGCGATGGGCGCCCGGCCGGAGGGGGCGCGATGAACCCCTGGGTGGTCGCGGCCTTCGCGGTCTGGCTCGGCGGCTGGGCGCTCAACACGCGGCTCGCCCGGGCGCGGGGACGGTTGGCGCGGCTTTCGCCGCCGCTGGTCTTCGGGCTTTCGCTCCTCCTCTTCTGGGAATTCATCGTCCGCGGCCTCGCGATCTCGCCGGTGCTGCTGCCGAGCCCGAGCGCCATCGTCGCGCGCATGGCGGTGAGCGGGCCGACCTTACGCGAGGACGTGGTCCAGACCTTCTTCAAGGGCGCGCTCTCGGGCTATGCGATCGGCTGCGGCGCGGCCTTCCTGACCGGGATCGTGGTCGACCGGTTCGGCTTCCTGCGCCGGGGCCTCCTGCCGATCGGCAATTTCGCGAGCGCGCTGCCGATCGTCGGCATGGCGCCGATCATGGTGATGTGGTTCGGCTTCGACTGGCAGTCGAAGGCGGCTGTCGTGGTGCTGATGGTGTTCTTCCCGATGCTGGTGAACACCGTGCAGGGGCTGGCCGCCACCGGCGCGATGGAGCGCGACCTGATGCGCACCTACGCGGCGAGCCACGCGCAGGTGCTCTGGAACCTGCGGCTGCCGGCGGCGGCGCCGTTCCTCTTCAACGGGCTGAAGATCTGCGCCACGCTGGCGCTCATCGGCGCGATCGTCGCGGAATTCTTCGGCTCGCCGACCAGAGGCATGGGCTTTCGCATCTCGACCGAGGTCGGGCGGCTCGCGCTCGACATGGTCTGGGCCGAGATCGCGGTCGCGGCGCTGGTCGGCTCGGCCTTCTACGGGCTGATCGCGCTTCTCGAACGCGCGGCGACCTTCTGGCATCCGGCCTGGCGCGCGGGCTGAGCCGGGCCAGGCCTTCGCATATCCATCCATCCCGAACGGCACCAAGGAGAGAACAGAATGGCGAAATTCCTGACCGGCGTCTGCGGCGCGGCCCTGATCGCGGCGGGCGCGGCGCGCGCCGAGGATGTGACGCTGCAGCTCAAATGGGTCACCCAGGCGCAGTTCGCGGGCTATTACGTGGCGCTCGACAAGGGCTTCTACGAGGAGGAAGGGCTCAACGTCACGATCAAGCCGGGCGGGCCGGACATCGCGCCGGCGCAGGTGCTCGCCGGCGGCGGCGCCGATGTGATCATCGACTGGATGCCCTCGGCGCTCGCCGCGCGCGAGAAGGGGCTGCCGCTCGTCAACATCGCGCAGCCCTTCAAGCGCTCCGGGATGGAGCTCACCTGCCGGAACGATTCCGGCGTGACCTCGACGGCGGACTTCCCCGGCCACACGCTCGGCGTCTGGTTCGGCGGCAACGAATATCCGTTCCTGAGCTGGATGTCGAAGCTGGGCATCCCGACCGACGGCGGCGATGCCGGCGTCACCGTGCTGAAGCAGGGCTTCAACGTCGATCCCCTGCTGCAGAAGCAGGCGGCCTGCATCTCGACCATGACCTACAACGAATACTGGCAGGTGATCGACGGCGGGCTGACGCCCGAGGAGCTCACGGTCTTCAAATACGAGGACGAGGGCGTCGCCACGCTCGAGGACGGGCTCTACGTGCTCGAGGACAAGCTCGCCGATCCGGTCTTCGTCGACACGATGGCGAAATTCGTCCGCGCGAGCATGAAGGGCTGGAAATACGCCGAGGAGAACCAGCAGGAGGCCGCGGACATCGTGCTCGAGAACGACGAGACCGGCGCCCAGACCGAGGCGCACCAGCTCAGGATGATGGGCGAGATCGCGAAGCTCACCGCCGGCTCCGACGGCGCGCTCGATCCGGCGGATTACGAGCGGACGGTCGCGACGCTGCTGACCGCGGGCTCCGACCCGGTGATCACCAAGGCCCCCGAGGGCGCCTGGAGCCACGCCGTGACCGATGTCGCGCTGAAGTAACGAGGACCCCGGGGGCGGCGGACCGAGGTCCGCCCTACGCCGCGCCGAACCGTAGGGCGGACCTCGGTCCGCCTTCCCACGCCGATCCGGGCCGCTGCCCGCCCGGATCGTTGCTCCGCCGAGAGGATGACCCATGGCTTTCACCGAGGAAAAGCTCGCGCGGCTGCGCGAGCGCTACGCCGACGACCCGGGCGGGCGGATGTACGACCCGGTCTATCGCAAGGTCGCGGAGAAGGTGTTCAGCCGCGGCGCGCGCCCCGCGCCCTATGTCGGCGTGCCGACCTTCCTGACCGCGCCCTATCGCAAGGTCGATCCCGCCGCGCCGGATTTCTCCGGCCTCGACGTCGCGATCACCGGCGTGCCGATGGATCACGGCGCGGGCAACCGCGTCGGCACCCGCTTCGGACCCCGGGCGATCCGGACGATCGAGCGGGTCGGCCCCTATCACCATGTGCTGAAATGCGCGCCGATCTACGACCTCGAGGTGGCGGATGTCGGCGACGTGCCGTTCCGCGGCCGCTACGATCTGCACGAGAACCACGAGGACATCGAGGCCTGGATCACGGCGATGGTCGCCCAGGGGGTGATCCCGCTCTCGGTCGGCGGCGATCATTCGATGACGCATCCGATCCTGCGCGCGGTCGGGCGCGAGCGTTCCGTCGGGCTTGTCCATATCGACGCGCATTCCGACACCGGCGGGCCCTTCGACGGCGAGCGGTTCAACCATGGCGCGCCGTTCCGCAACGCCGTGCTCGACGGCGTGCTCGATCCGGAGCGCACGATCCAGATCGGCCTGCGCGGCTCCTCGGGCTATCTCTACGAATTCGCCGAGGAAAGCGGCATGACCATGCTGAACGCCGAGGAGGTGGCCGAGCTCGGGCCGAAGGCGGTGGTCGAGCGGGCGAGGGCGGTGATCGGCGACGGGCCGACCTATGTCTCCTTCGACATCGACAGCCTCGACCCGGCCTTCGCGCCCGGCACCGGCACGCCCGAGATCGGCGGGCTGACGACGCGCGAGGCGCAGGCGATCCTGCGCGGGCTGAACGGCCTCAACATCGTCGGCGGCGACGTCGTCGAGGTGGCGCCGCAATACGACGCGACGACCAACACCGCGCATGCCGGCGCGCAGATGCTGTTCGAGATCCTGAGCCTCATGGTGGCGAGCCCGGCCGTCCGGCGCTGAGCCGGCCGCGACGGGCTCAGGTCGCGAGGATCTTCGCGGCCTGGGGGTCGCGGTCGTAGTCGAGGAAGAATTCGTCGAGCTGCGGCGGGTGCGCCCTGGTGCCCGACAGCATCGCATGCGCCTGGCCGCGGTGGTGGATCTGGTGCTGGAACAGATGCGCGAGCAGGTTCGTCACCCGCTCCGGGATCGAGCCGTCCTCGCCGCGGTCGGTCAGCACGCACCAGGCGAGATCGGCCGGGGTCAGCTCGTCGCAATAGTCGATGAGCCGCCGGTCCGACAGCTCCTGCGCCCGGCGCAGGTCGTCGGGGGCCTCGAAGGCGATGGCGCGGCGATAGACCTCGCGGCCGAGGCCGCCTTCCTCGAGCGCGTCGAGATAGAACTGGTCCACGAGATAGCTGTGGGTCAGCGTCTCGCGCAGCGACGGGAAGAAGCCGACGCGGGGCGCGCCGAATTCCTCCGGTCCCAGCGCGGCGCAGGCTCCGAGGAGCCTGCGGTTCGCCCAGTGGTTGTTCCGCGCCATGGCGCGGAAATGATCGATCAGAGCGTCGCCCGAAGGTGTCATCCCCCCTCCCAACCCCGACCGGCCCGCGCGCGTGTCAACGGAGCGCCCTCAATAGGGCGCCCACATCATCTGCGCGGCGACACCGGCGCCGACCGCCGCGCCCGTGGTGACCGCCGCGCGCGGCGCGCCATCGCCCACGACCAGTTCGATCGCGCCGAAGACCGAGCGGCCGCCGGCCTCGCGCAGGTCGAGCCGGATCCGGTCGCCCGCCTCGATCGGGCGGCGGATCAGCGCCGGCCCGGCGATCAGGCTGCCGGCCGCGACCGAGCCCGCCTCGGCCGCGCGCGCGATCAGCGCGGCGAAATCGGCGCGGCTGCCCGGCGCCCGGCCCGGACCGAAGCTCTGCTCGTTGATCGTGAGCCGGGGCGCCAGCTCCCATCCGCCCGCCGCCTCGAGCGCCTCGGGCGTCACCGCGGCGGGGGCGAAGGCGACCGGCTCGGCGCCGGCCTCGAACTCTGGTCCCGAGAGGCTCAGCATCAGGAGCACGAGCCGGATCGTCGCCCCGGCCTCCGCCGCCGACGCGCCCGCCGCGACCGGTCCGGCCGCGACCGCGAGCGAGACCGCGATCTCGGAGGCCTCGGGCAGGACGCCGCGCGGGTCGAGGAAGGCGTCCGCGGCGACCGGCCGCAGCCGGGGCGCCGCGTCGTCCGGCCCGGCCGGGTCGCGCGCGATCAGGAGCCGCGGTCCATGCGGCAGCGGCGACTGCGCCGCGCGCTCGTGGAACCGCTCCATCGGCTGCGCGCCGCCGTCGAGGCCGCGGGCGACGAGGTCGAGCTCCGGCCCGACCGCGGCCCAGTTCTCGAGCGCGCAGAGCAGGCTCGGCGCGAGATGGCCGACGTCGGTCGCGTGGATCACGTCGTGGTCGATCACCACGAGCCGGCCGTCCCGGGTTCCGTCGCGCAAGGTGCCGAGCTTCATCGCGCCGCCCTCCGGCCGGAGCGGCGGGGCGGGCCGGCGGATCCCCATTCGAACGAAATCGAGCTCAGCGCGCGCACGCGCGGGGTGCGGGTCAACATCGGCAATCCTCCCAGATCGGCCCCCTGCCGTTCGCCGGCTGTGTTCACGGGGGCATTGCCGAATGTTTCGCACGCCTCACGCGCAAGTCAAGCGGGCAGGCGCCCAGCCTCCCGGGCGATCGCCCGGAGACGCGCGCGTCTCGCGGCACCAATCGTTTTCGGAATCGGGCGCCGCCGGAATCGAGTTTTCACCCGCATTTCCGTGGAATAGGGTGCCGGCATGACAACCGCGCTCATCACCCACGGCGATTGCCTGCGCCACGTGAACCCGCCGGGACACCCCGAGCAGGTGGACCGTCTGCGCCGGGTGCTCGGCGCGCTCGAGGCCGAGGAATTCGCCTATCTGCTGCGCGTCGAGGCGCCGCTCGCCGAGGACGCGCAGATCCTGCGCGCGCATCCCGCCGCCTATCTCGCCGACCTCGTCGCGCGCGATCCGGCGCAGGGCTATTCGGTGATCGACGGCGACACCTTCCTCGGCCCGGGCTCGCTCGCCGCCGCGCGCCGCGGCGCGGGGGCGGTGGTGCGGGGCGTCGACATGGTGCTGGCCGGCGAGGCGCGCAACGCCTTCTGCGCGATCCGCCCGCCCGGGCACCACGCGGAGAAGGCGACGGCGATGGGCTTCTGCTTCTTCGGCAACGTGGCGATCGGCGCGCTGCACGCGCTCGAGGCGCACGGGCTGTCCCGGGTTGGCATCATCGATTTCGACGTACACCACGGCAACGGCACGCAGGACCTGCTCTGGAACGAGCCGCGAGTGTTCTTCGGCTCCAGCCAGCAGATGCCGCTCTTCCCCGGCACCGGCCATTCCGACGAGACCGGCGCCTTCGGCCAGATCTGCAACATGCCGCTGCCCGCCGGCGCGAGCGGGCAGGTGTTCCGCGCCGGGATGCTGGCGAAGATCCTCCCCGCGCTCGAGGCCTTCCAGCCCGAGCTCATCCTGATCTCCGCCGGCTTCGACGCCCATGCCCGCGACCCGCTCGCCAACCTCAACCTGACCGAGGCGGATTTCGCCTGGGTGACCGAGCGGCTGTGCGACGTGGCGGATCGCTGCTGCGGCGGCCGGATCGTCTCGACTCTGGAGGGCGGATATGATCTGGCGGCGCTGTCCGCCTCGGCGGCGGCGCATGTGCGGGTCTTGATGGAACGGGGCTATGGCTGAGACGGAACGGAACGCGATGGCTGGCGGAACGGCAGCGCGGACGGTCGCGGAGATGAGCTTCGAGGAGGCCCTGCGCGAGCTCGAGACCGTCGTGGCGCGGCTTGAATCCGGCGAGGCGACGCTCGAGGATTCGATCACGCTCTACGCCCGGGGCGCCGAGCTCCGCGCGCATTGCGAGGCGAAGCTCAAGGCCGCCGAGGCCCGCGTGGCCGAGATCACGCAAGGACCGGACGGCGCCGTCTCGGCCCGCGCGGTCGACATCTCCTGATCCCGCGATGACCACCGAAATTCCCCCCGTCGCCGCGCCGGAAAGCGCCGAGACGCTGCGCTTCCGCGAGCTCCTCACCCGCGCCGCGACCGATGTCGAGGCGTCGCTCGGCGACCTGCTGCCGCCCGAGGGCGGCCCGCTCGAGGCGGCGATGCGCTATGGCGTGCTGCAGGGCGGCAAGCGGCTGCGCGCCTTTCTCGTGCTCGAGAGCGCGGCGCTCTTCAACGTGCCGCGCGGCCAGGCCTTGCGCGCCGCGGCGGCGGTCGAATGCGTCCATGCCTACAGCCTGATCCACGACGACCTGCCGGCGATGGACGATGACGACCTGCGCCGGGGCAAGCCGACCGTGCACCGCGTCTGGGACGAGGCGACCGCGATCCTCGCCGGCGACGCGCTGCAGACGCTGGCCTTCGACATTCTCGCGGCCGACCAGGGCGCGATCGACCCCCGCATCCGGATCCGGCTGATCCAGGGCCTCGCGGGCGCCTCGGGCTGGCGCGGCATGGTCGGCGGCCAGGCGCTCGACATCGCCGCCGAGACCGCGGCCGAGCCGCTCGACATCGAGGCCGTGACGGCGCTCCAGGCGCTGAAGACCGGCGCGCTCATCATCTGGGCGGCGGAGGCGGGGGCGATCCTCGGCCGCTCCGACGGCAGCCATCTGCGCGCCTACGCGGCGGACCTTGGCCTCGCCTTCCAGATCCGCGATGATATCCTCGACGTCGAGGGCGATCCCGAGACGGCGGGCAAGCGGCTGCGCAAGGACGAGGCGGCGGGCAAGGCGACCTTCGTGTCGCTGCTCGGCCTCGAGGGCGCGCGCGCCCGGGCCGCCGATCTGGTGGCGAGCGCGCGCGACGCGCTGGCACCCTATGGCTCGGCCGCGGGGAACCTCCGCCTCGCCGCCGGGTTCGCCCTCGACCGCGCCGCCTAAACCGCGCCGCCTGAGCGGCGCCGCGACCAAGAAGCCGAAGGAAACCGGACCGAAGATGCCCGACCAGCCGCAAGCCAGCTCCGAGACCCGCCCGCGCACCCCGCTCCTCGACCGGATCGCGCGCCCCGCCGATCTGCGCGACCTGAGCGTGGCCGAGCTCGCCCGGGTCGCGGACGAGCTGCGCGCCGAGACGATCTCGGCGGTCTCGGTCACCGGCGGCCATCTCGGCGCCGGGCTCGGCGTCGTCGAGCTCACCGTGGCGCTGCACGCGGTCTTCGACACGCCGCGCGACAAGCTGATCTGGGACGTCGGCCATCAGTGCTATCCGCACAAGATCCTGACCGGCCGGCGCGACCGCATCAGGACGCTCCGCGCGGGCGGCGGGCTCTCGGGCTTCACCAAGCGCGCCGAGAGCGTCTACGACCCGTTCGGCGCCGCGCATTCCTCGACCTCGATCTCCGCGGGGCTCGGCTTCGCCGCCGCGCGCGACCTCGGCGCGCCGGACGTGGGCGATGTCGTCGCGGTGATCGGCGACGGCTCGATGTCCGCGGGCATGGCCTATGAGGCGATGAACAACGCCGGGCACCTGAAGAAGCGGCTCTTCGTCATCCTCAACGACAACGAGATGTCGATCGCGCCGCCGGTAGGTGCGATGTCCTCCTACCTCTCGCGGCTCTACGCCGACGAGCCGTTCCAGGACCTCTACGCCGCCGCCAAGGGCGCGGTCAGCCTGCTGCCGGGGCCGTTCCGCGAGGGGGCGAAGCGCGCCCGCGACCTGGTGAAATCCGCGACGGTCGGCGGGCGGCTGTTCGAGGATCTCGGCTTCTCCTACGTCGGGCCGGTCGACGGCCACGACATGGAGCAGCTCGTCTCGATCCTGCGCGTGGCCAAGGCCCGCGCGCACGGGCCGGTGCTGATCCACGCGCTGACCCGCAAGGGCAAGGGCTACGCGCCGGCCGAGCGGTCGGCGGACAAGTACCACGGCGTCTCCAAGTTCGACGTGGCGACCGGGGCGCAGACCAAGGCGCCCTCGAACGCGCCGAGCTACACCCGCGTCTTCGCCGACAGCCTGATCCGCGAGGCCGAGGCCGACCGGAGCATCGTCGCCGTCACCGCCGCGATGCCGGACGGGACCGGGCTCAACCTCTTCGCCGAGCGCTTCCCCGAGCGCTGCTTCGACGTCGGCATCGCCGAACAGCATGGCGTGACCTTCTGCGCCGGCCTCGCCGCCGCCGGGATGAAGCCCTTCTGCGCGATGTATTCGACCTTCCTGCAGCGCGGCTACGACCAGGTGGTGCACGACGTGGCGATCCAGCGGCTGCCGGTCCGCTTCGCCATCGACCGCGCCGGGCTCGTCGGCGCCGACGGGCCGACGCATGCCGGCGCCTTCGACATCGCCTTCCTCGCCAACCTGCCGGATTTCGTGGTGATGGCCGCCGCCGACGAGGCGGAGCTCGTGCACATGGTCGCGACGGCCGCGGCGATCGACGATCGCCCCTCCGCCTTCCGCTTCCCGCGCGGCGAGGGCGTCGGCGTTGAGATGCCCGAGCGCGGCGTGCCGCTCGAGATCGGCCGGGGCCGCGTGGTGCGCGAGGGCGCCGGCGTGGCGATCCTGAGCTTCGGCGCACGGCTCGCCGAGGTGCTGCGCGCCGCCGAGGCGCTCGGCGCGCGCGGGCTCGGGCCTACGATCGCCGACGCGCGCTTCGCCAAGCCCCTCGACCGCGAGCTGATCCTGCGCCTCGCGCGCGAGCACGAGGCGCTGGTCACCATCGAGGAGGGGGCGGTCGGCGGCTTCGGCAGCCAGGTCGCCCAGCTTCTCGCCGAGGAGGGGGTGTTCGACCGCGGCCTGCGCTTCCGCTCGATGGTCTTCCCCGACACGTTCATCGACCAGGACAGCCCGGCCAGGATGTACGCCTCGGCGGGGATGGACGCGAGCCACATCGAGGCGAAGGTGCTCGAGCTCGTCGGCGTCGCCCGGATCGGCGCCCGGCGGGCCTGAGCGGCCCGCCGGCGCGATCGTCCTCTCAGGCCTTCTGCACCAGCACCGCGCCGGCGAGCACGAGCGCGAGCCCCGCGAGCTTGGTGAGCGAGACCGGGTGCGGCTCCAGCCCGAGCAGGCCGATGTGGTCGAAGACCGTGGCGCCGATGAGCTGCCCCGCCACGACGCAGACGAAGAAGGTCGCCGCCCCGATCACCGGGGCGATCATGATCGCCCCGAAGACGAAGGCGGTGCCGACCATCCCGGCGAGATAGACCCACCACGGCACCGGCGCGCCGAAGGCGGCGAGGGCGCGGAGGAAGTCGCCGGCGCGGCCGGAGACGACCAGCATCGCGAGCGCGCTCAGGAAGGTCACGAGCCCCGAGACGGTGGTCGCGGCGAGCGGATTCTGCACCGCGCGGCCCAGCACGCCGTTCATCAGGGGCTGCAGCGTCAGAAGCACGCCGAGGCAGACCGCCACGAGGGGATAGAAGAGCACCATAACAAGCCTTTCGGGGAGGAAGTTTTCCGGTTCGGAGACGGGACCGGCATGGTGGCGCCGCCGCGCGCCAAGTCAATCGCCGTCGCCGGTGCGCCCGCGGGCCGCACCGCCCGCGGCCAGCCGCCGCGGCGCGGCGCCCCCTGATCGCCGCGCGGTGATTGGACGGGCGCGGCCCGGGGACTAGAGTTTTCCCGGGCCCGTTCGGGGCCGGACCGGATCCGGGAGAAGCCATGCCACCCGCCTTGACCGCGAAACCCGCCTCGACCACCCCCTTCCGCGCGGCGCGCGCCCTGGCCTGGGCCGCGCCGCTTCTCGTCGCGCTCGCCGGCGCCGCCGCCGCGCAGGAGAAGGAGCGGGTCGACCTCGAGCTCGTGCTGCTCGCCGACGCCTCGGGCTCGATCGACCCGACCGAGGCGGCGATGCAGCGCCAGGGCTACGCCGACGCGATGGTGCATCCCGAGGTGCTCTGGGCGATCTCGAACGGGGGCGCGCTCGGCCGGATCGCCGTCACCTTCGTCGAATGGGCGGGCGCCGCCTCGCAGGACGTCGTGGTCGACTGGATGGTGATCGACGGCGAGGCGAGCGCGCGCGACTTCGGCGCCCGGCTGATGGCCGCGCCGCGCCGCGCCTACGGCTCGAACGCGATCGGCTCGGCGCTGCTCGAGGGCGCGCGGCTCATCGAGAGCAACGCCTACGAGGGCGGGCGCAAGGTGATCGACCTGTCCGGCGACAGCGGCTGGAACCCGCAGGGCCCGCCGATCGCCACCGCGCGCGACGCGGTGCTCGGGGCGGAGATCGTGATCAACGGCCTCGCGATCCTCTGCGACGACTGCTCCGGGCGGCCGCGCGCCGAGAACCTCGAGCAGATCTTCCAGAACGAGCTGATCGGCGGGCCGGGCGCCTTCGTCGTCACCGCGGACGACCGCGACGCCTTCGCGCTCGCGGTGCGGCGCAAGCTGATCCTCGAGATTTCCGCGCTCGACCCGGCGATCCTGGCGGCGCCGCCGGACCCTTATCGAGTGCTCACGGAATAGGCACGGAATAGTTACAATCGCGCGCATCTGCGCAAGTTCAGGACACTGTCTGCCAAACGGGCATTCAGTGAGCGATATTCCTTGACCCGCTGATCAGCCCTTCGCAGTTTGCCCGCAAGCATCGCCGGTCACGGCGGGCCGGCGCATTTCGCCTGTCCGCGCGACCTCGCGGCAACGAATGCGTCGAGACACCAACCGAGGGACAGTGATGATCAATTATTTCAAGCATTTGGGACTTGGAGCCGCCCTCGCGGGCTCGCTTTGGGCGGGCACCGCCCTGGCGCAGGAGGAGACGATCAAGGTTGGCGTGCTGCACTCGCTCTCGGGCACGATGGCGATCTCGGAGACCACGCTGAAGGACGCGGTCCTGATGATGATCGACGAGCAGAACAAGAAGGGTGGCCTGCTCGGCAAGAAGCTCGAGGCGGTCGTGGTCGACCCGGCCTCCGACTGGCCGCTCTTCGCCGAGAAGGCGCGTGAGCTCATCGCCTCGGACGGCGTCGCGGTCGTCTTCGGCTGCTGGACCTCGGTCAGCCGCAAGTCGGTGCTGCCGGTCTTCGAGGAGCTGAACTCGATCCTGTTCTACCCGGTCCAGTACGAGGGCCAGGAGAGCCAGCGCAACGTCTTCTACACCGGCGCCGCCCCGAACCAGCAGGCGATCCCGGCCGTCGACTACCTGATGAACGAGGAAGGCGTCGAGCGCTGGGTCCTCGCGGGCACCGACTACGTCTACCCGCGCACCACGAACCAGATCCTCGAGGCCTATCTGAAGGCCAACGGCGTCGCCGCCGAGGACATCATGATCAACTACACGCCGTTCGGCCATTCCGACTGGCAGACGATCGTCTCCGACATCAAGGCCTTCGGCTCGTCCGGCAAGAAGACCGCGGTGGTCTCGACCATCAACGGCGACGCCAACGTGCCCTTCTACAAGGAGCTCGCGAACCAGGGCATCTCGGCCGAGGACATCCCGGTCGTCGCCTTCTCGGTCGGCGAGGAGGAGCTCGCGGGCCTCGACACCGCGCCGCTGGTCGGCCATCTCGCGGCCTGGAACTACTTCATGAGCGTCGACACGCCGGAAAACGCCGAGTTCATCGAGAAGTGGCAGGCCTTCATCGGCAACGAGGACCGCGTCACCAACGACCCGATGGAAGCGACCTACATCGGCTTCAACATGTGGGTGAAGGCGGTCGAGGCGGCCGGCACCACCGACACCGACCCGGTGCTCGACGCGATGATCGGCGTGGCGGTCCCGAACCTGACCGGCGGCATCTCGTCGATGGGCTCGAACCACCACATCACCAAGCCCGTGCTGATCGGCGAGATCCAGGACGACGGCCAGATCGAGACCGTCTGGGAGACCCCGGGCCTCGTGCTCGGCGACGAATGGTCCGACCACCTGCCGGAATCCAAGGACCTGATCGCCAACTGGCGCGCGCCCATGTCCTGCGGCAACTTCAACGTCGCCACCGGCAAGTGCGGCGGCACCGCCGCCAACTGATCCGACTGATGTGGGATCCGCGGGGGGCGTCCGGTCCCCGCGGATCCTGACGACGCGCGTCACCGCCGGGGATCCCGCCATGCGAATTCTAGCCGCCCTCGTCCTCTGGTTCGGGATCCTCCTCGCCCAGTCCGCCAGCGCCCAGTCGCTGGAGGAGCTGGTCCGGCAGCTGCCCGAGGGAAGCTTCGGCGACCGGGCGAACGTGGTGGCCGCGATCGGCGCCACCGGCGACGACCGCGCCGCCGGCGTGCTGGAGGCGCTCGGCGAGGGCGAGCTGCAGTCCCGCGGCTCCGACGGCGCCGTGCTGCGCGTGACGGGCCGGGGCGCGAACGCGGTCGGCTTCGATCCCCTGACCGGCGCCGAGCTTGGCCCGGTCGCCGCGCGCTCGACCGAGGCGATCCGCGTCAACAACGGCCTGCGCCGCGCCATCCGGGCCGCGATCGGCATGCTGACCCTGAGTTCCCCCGATCCGGCCAAGCGCCTCGCCGCCGCGAACACCGCCTTCGGCGCGCCGGATCCCGAGCAGATCCCGGCGCTCGACGCGGCGATCGCCGCCGAGTCCGACGCGGGCGTGAAGACCGCGCTCGAACAGGCCCGCGCCGCCGCCGTGCTCGCGAGCGAGGCCGCGCCCGCCGACAAGGTCGCGGCGATCGAGACCATCGCCGCGCGCGGCGGCACCCCCGCGATGACCGCGCTCAATCCCTACGCCGCCAACGCCGATCCCGCCGTGGCCGAGGCCGCCACCGCCGCGATCGCCGAGATCGAGCGGACGCAGCAGTTCTGGAACGTCGCGCAGAACGTGTGGTTCGGCGTCTCGCTCGGCTCGGTGCTCCTGCTCGCCGCCGTCGGCCTCGCCATCACCTTCGGCGTGATGGGCGTCATCAACATGGCGCATGGCGAGCTGATCATGATCGGCGCCTACACGACCTTCGTCACGCAGCAGGTGATCCGGACCAATTTCCCCGGCCTGTTCGACTGGTCGCTCCTGATCGCCGCGCCGCTCGCCTTCCTGGTCGCGGGCGGCATCGGCGTCGCGATCGAACGCTTCATCGTGCGCTTCCTCTACGGCCGCGCGCTCGAGACGCTGCTCGCCACCTGGGGCGTCAGCCTGATCCTGCAGCAGCTGGTGCGCACCTTCTTCGGCCCGACCAACCGCGAGGTCGGCAACCCGTCCTGGATGTCGGGTTCCTTCCCGCTCGGCGGCATGCAGATCACCTGGAACCGGTTCTACATCGTGATCTTCGCGATCGTCGTCTTCATCGGCCTGCTCCTCCTGCTGCGGCGCACGCTCTTCGGCCTGCAGATGCGCGCGGTGACGCAGAACCGGCCGATGGCCTCGGAAATGGGCATCCGCACCGCGCGGGTCGACGCGCTGACCTTCGGGCTCGGCGCCGGCATCGCCGGGCTCGCCGGCGTGGCGCTCTCCCAGATCGACAACGTCTCGCCGAACCTCGGGCAGAGCTACATCATCGACAGCTTCCTCGTCGTGGTCTTCGGCGGCGCCGGCAATCTCTGGGGCACCTTCGCCGCCGCCTTCACCCTCGGCATCGCCAACAAGTTCATGGAGCCCTTCGTCGGCGCGGTGCTCGCGAAGATCCTGATCCTGGTCTTCATCATTCTCTTCATCCAGAAACGGCCGCGGGGCCTCTTCCCGACCCGCGGCCGCGCAGTGGAAGGCTGACCCATGGCGACGACCTCCTTCATCGACCGTCGCCTCGGCATCTTCCTCGCGCTGCTCGCCATCGTGACCGTCGGCGTGCCGCTCGCCAATCTGATGGCGAGCCCGGACTCGGGCGCGCACGTGCCAGCCTACATGCTGTCGCTGCTCGGCAAATACCTCTGCTACGCGCTGCTCGCGGTCGCGCTCGACCTCGTCTGGGGCTATTGCGGCATCCTCTCGCTCGGCCACGGCGCCTTCTTCGCGCTCGGCGGCTATGCGATGGGCATGCACCTGATGCGCGAGATCGGCTCCCGCGGCGCCTATGGCAACGCGGAACTGCCGGATTTCATGGTCTTCCTCGGCTACGAGAAGCTGCCCTGGTTCTGGCACGGCTTCGACATGTTCTGGTTCGCCTGCCTGATGGTGCTGGTGGTGCCGGGCCTGCTCGCCTTCGTCTTCGGCTGGTTCGCCTTCCGCAGCCGCGTCACCGGCGTCTATCTCTCGATCATCACCCAGGCGATGACCTACGCGCTGCTGCTCGCCTTCTTCCGCAACGAGATGGGCTTCGGCGGCAACAACGGCCTCACCGACTTCAAGGACGTGCTCGGCTTCCCGCTCTCCTCGAACGGGATGCGGATCACGCTCTTCGTGCTCTCGGCGCTGGCGCTCGGCGGCGGGCTCCTGCTCGCGCGCGCCATCACCACGTCGAAATTCGGCAAGGTGCTGGTCGGCGTGCGCGACGCGGAGAGCCGGACGCGCTTCCTCGGCTACCGCGTCGAGCACTACAAGCTCTTCGTCTTCGTGGTCTCGGCGATGATGGCGGGGGTCGCCGGCGCGCTTTACGTGCCGCAGGTCGGCATCATCAACCCCGGCGAGTTCAGCCCGGCGAACTCGATCGAGATCGTGATCTGGGTGGCGCTCGGCGGCCGGGGCACGCTGGTGGGCGCGGCGCTCGGCGCGCTGATCGTCGTCTCGGCGAAGAGCTGGCTCACCTCGGCCTTCCCGGACGCCTGGCTCTACTTCCTCGGCCTGCTCTTCATCCTCGTGACGATCTTCCTGCCACAGGGCGTGCTCGGCCTCATCGAGAAGCTCGCCGCGCGCAAGGCCAAGACGCCGGAACCGGACGCCGTGGAGGCCGAGGCATGAGCGACGACATTCGCGGGCTAAAGGGCACGCAGCTCTATCTCAACGACGTGCACCGGGCCTTCGACGGCTACAAGGCGATCAACGGCCTCTCGATGGTGATCACGGAGGGCGAGCTGCGCGCCGTGGTCGGGCCGAACGGCGCCGGCAAGACGACGATGCTCGACATCATCACCGGCAAGACCCGGCCCGACAGCGGCGCGGTGATCTGGGGCGAGAATACCGATCTCACCAAGCTCGACGAAGCCTCGTCGGCGCGTCTCGGGATCGGGCGCAAGTTCCAGAAGCCGACGGTGTTCGAGACCCATACGGTCGAGGACAACCTGATGCTCTCGCTCGCCGGCGACCGCGGCGTGAAGGCGAGCCTGTTCTTCAGGATCTCGAAACCGCAGAAGGAGCGGGTGGACGAGCTCCTGGAGCTGGTGCGGCTCACCTCGGCGCGGCACCGGCTCGCCGGCGGCCTCAGCCACGGCCAGAAGCAGTGGCTCGAGATCGGCATGCTGCTCGCGCAGGAGCCGAAGCTCCTCCTGGTCGACGAGCCCGCCGCCGGCATGACCGACGCCGAGACGATGCGCACCGCCGAGCTGCTGCGCGACATCGCGGGCAAGCGCTCGGTCGTGGTGATCGAGCACGACATGGATTTCGTGCGCGCGCTCGACTGCAAGGTCACGGTGCTGCACCGGGGCGCGGTGCTGGCCGAGGGTTCGCTCGACCATGTCTCGTCGAACCAGGAGGTGATCGAGGTGTATCTTGGCCGCTGAGAAGCTCTCCATCGAGGGGATGGACCTCTACTACGGCGCCGCCCAGGCGCTGAAGGACGTCTCGCTCGACGCCGAGATCGGCCAGGTCACCTCGATCCTCGGCCGCAACGGCGTCGGCAAGACCTCGATGCTGCGCGCGGTCTCGGGCCGGCAGGGCATCCGCTCGGGCCGGATCATGTGGCGCGGCCAGGACATCTCGAAGCTGCGCCCAGACGCGCGGGCGAAGCTCGGCGTCGCGACCGTGCCGCAGGGCCGCGAGATCTTCCCGCTCCTGACGGTGAAGGAGAACCTCGAGACCGGCTACGCGCTCCTGCCGCGCGGCCGGCGCAAGGTGCCGGACACGGTGTTCGAGCTCTTCCCGGTTCTCGCGGAGATGATGGGCCGCCGCGGCGGCGACCTCTCGGGCGGCCAGCAGCAGCAGCTCGCGATCGGCCGCGCGCTCGTCACCGGCCCGAGCCTGCTCCTGCTCGACGAGCCGACCGAGGGGATCCAGCCCTCGGTGATCAAGGATATCGGCCGCGCGATCGCCTTTCTGCGCGACCAGGGCACAATGGCGATCGTGCTGGTGGAGCAGTTCTTCGACTTCGCGGTCGAGCTCGCCGACAAGATCGCGGTGATGGACCGGGGCCGGATCGTGCTTTCGGGCAAGACCGCCGAGCTCGACCAGGAAGAGGTCCGGCGCTGGATGACGGTCTGACCGTCCCGCCTCATGGAGGCCGCCCGCCGGCGCCGGCCTTTCGGCCGTCTCCGCCCGGCGGCGGTGGCGCCGCGCCGGGCGGAGCGCGCGTGGCGGCGGAGCACCCGCGGCGCGCTTCGGGACCTGCGCCGGTGACGGGCACCCGGCGCCGACCGCCCCGGACCTGATCCGGGGCCTCGAATCCGGCGCGCGGTGGTTCGGAAATGGCGTCGAGGCCCCGGGTCGAGCCCGGGG
>QFPW01000016.1 GCA_003241785.1 Rhodovulum sulfidophilum
ACGCTCTTCCAGGCTCAGTTCGACAAACGAGCGGGGCATGGATCCTCCTTGAATACCCTCGAAAACTCTCGTCCGTCGCAGCCCAAAATAGAATCCACCAACGAAAGCGTCCGTTCCCGAGAAGGAAACTTATGATGTATTGGAACGCGCGGGGCCCGCGACCAGCGCGCGGAAATCCGGGGGTTCACGTGGCCCATCCGGGGAGCGCGATCCGCGACGCGGATGTAGATCCTCGATTCTTCTTTGACAGGGCCGCGAAATCGTTCCATCAAAAGGGCGAGGACATTTAGTATTCAAGAAATTTCGGGATCAACCCGCGAACTCATCGGGTCGATTTGATGGGGGGATACAACGGTGGAAACGCCTTCGTTTTCGGCGCGCGGGCCTGGCGCGCGTCGTCCGCGCGCGGCAATTCGGTACGAGCGGAAGTCCGACATGTCCGAGGCCGCGATCCGGCCGCTCAACACCGCGCGCCGGCGCACGCTGATCGTCGATCTCAACAATTTCTCGGTCTTCCCGACACTCGCGATCGGACTCTTGGTCGCGACGCTGCGCAACTCCGGTTTCGAGGCCCGCGTGCTCTGCCCGCTCGCCTACGGGGTGATCGCGGCCGAGCGGGAGCGGCGCGAGACCATCCTCGACCACGCCGCGCGCCGGCTGCACCACACGACCTGGGCGCCGCTGCGCGCCACCCGCGACGGAGCGCGGCGGCTGCGCCAGTGGTGGAAGGGGCGCACCGATCCGCGCGTGCTGCGCGAGACCGCCCGGGCGCTCGACGACCGGCCGGACGTGGTGCTGCTCTCGGCCTATCTCCAGCACTACAAGACCGTGGCCGAGATCTGCCGGATGGCGAAGGAGCGCGGCATCCCCGTGGTGCTCGGCGGGCCCTACTTCAACGTCGCGGGCACCGCCGAGGCCTGGCGCGATCTTCCCGGCCTGACGGCGATCGTCGGCGGCGAATCCGACCTCACCGTCGCGCGCGTGGTCGAGGCGGTCTGCGACGGCGGCGACCTGCTCGCCTTCGACGGCGTGCTGCTGCCGACGGCCGCCGCTCGCGCCCGGCCGCGCCGCTGCGCGGGCTCGACCGGATCCCGATCCCGGATTTCACCGACTTCCCCTGGCATCTCTACAAGTTCCGCGGCGTGCCGGTGATGACCGGGCGGGGCTGCCAGTGGAACAAATGCGCCTTCTGCTCGGACATCGTCTCGGCGAGCGGCCGCACCTTCCGCACCCGGCCCGTCGCCGCCGTGATGAACGAGCTCCGCGAGCAGGCGCACCGGCACAACACCAAGAACTTCCTCTTCATCGACCTCAAGCTCAATTCGAACCCCGCGATGTTCCGGGGCATCGTCGAGGAGATCCAGCGCGCCGTCCACGGCGCGGAATGGGTCGGCACGGTCCATGTCGACCAGCGCCCGGACAACGGCCTCTCGCGCCGCGAGCTGCGCGAGGCGGTCACCGCCGGGATGCGCCGGATCAGCTTCGGTCTCGAGAGCGGCAGCCAGCGGCTCCTCGACGCGATGGACAAGGGCTGTCTCGTCGAGGCCAATTCCGCCTTCATCCGCCACGCGCACGAGGCGGGCCTCAGCGTGCGCGCGACGATGTTCAAGGGCTATCCCGGCGAGACGGTGGAGGACCTCGAGAAGACCGAGGCCTTCCTGCGCGCCCACGCGCCCTATCTCGACCGGGTGCGTTACAACGACTTCTCGATCCACGAGGACACGCCGATCTACAACCGCGTGGTCGAGGATCCGGAGGCCTATCCCGAGATGCGGGTGCGCCGCTACGACCATCGCAACGGCCGGGCGATCCATCAGAATGACGCGATCACCCACCGCGCCTACCGCGCGGTGAACACCCGCATCCTCGACATCGTCTATGCGATCAACCGCCGCCGCGTCCGGCGCACCGCCCATGCCTTCGACGGTCTGATGTGAGCCGCGTCGACACGAGGGCCGCCTCCGATCCGCTGCGCCGCCGGCTGCGGCGGATCGGACCGATGGAGCGGCGCGAGGAGGCGGTGGCCTTCATCCGCCGCTTCCACCGCGAGAACGAGCTCGGCGAGGCGGCGTCCCGCGCGCGCGAGGCCGAGGTGAAGCGCGCGCTCGCCCGCGACGGCTGGTACGCGCATACCCCCGAGGAACTGGCCTTCGGCGCCCGGATCGCCTGGCGCAACCACGCGCGCTGCATAGGCCGGCTGCACTGGAAATCGCTCGAGGTCCGCGACTTCCGCGACGTGACCGATCCCGACGAGATCGCCGGCTGCCTGCTCGATCACCTGACCGACGCGCATGGTGGTGGCCGGATCCGCTCGATCATCTCGGTCTTCGCCCCGGTGAAGGGCGCCGGGATCCCGGCCTATGTCGAGAGCGAGCAGCTGCTGCGCTACGCGGGCTGGCTCGGCGAGGATGGCCGCGTGACCGGCGACCCGCGCAACATCGAGCTCACGCGCACCATCGAGGCGCTCGGCTGGGAGCGGCCCGCCGAACCGGGACCCTTCGACCTGCTGCCGATGGTCCTGCGCGACCGCGACGGCCGGCGCCTCGTCTACGAGATCCCGCCCGAGGCCCGGCCCGAGGTCCGGATCACCCTGCCCGGCCACCCCGCCTTCGACGCGCTCGGCCTCCGCTGGTACGCGGTGCCGGTGGTGAGCGGCATGATCCTCTCGATCGGCGGGATCGATTATCCCTGCGCGCCCTTCAACGGCTATTACATGTCGACCGAGATCGCCTCGCGCAACTTCGCCGACGAGAACCGTTACGACCTGCTTGGCCCCGTGGCCCGCGCGCTCGGCGAGGATACCTCCGCCACGCCGCCGCTCTGGAAGGACCGCGCGCTTCTGGAGCTGAACCGCGCCGTGCTCGGCTCCTTCGCCCGCGAGGGTGTCACGATGGTCGATCATCACGCCGCGAGCGCGCAGTTCATGGAATTCAACCAGCGCGAGAAGGCGGCGGGCCGCGTGACCTCGGCGCGATGGAGCTGGATCGTGCCGCCGCAGGCGAGCGCGGCCTGCCCGGTCTTCCACCTCGCCATGACCGACCAGAAGATGGTGCCGAACTTCTACCGGTCCGGCGCGGACGACGGCGCCGCGCTGCGGCCGAACCACTACGAGGAACGCCGCCACCGCTACCGCCAGCGCCTCGACCGCTGGAAGCGCGAGCTGCGCGACTGGCGCCGGGCCAAGTCATGAGCGCGGGCGCGGCGGGCGGGGCCGCATTCTCCGTCGTCGTGCCGGTGCACGACGAGGCCGCGCTGCTGCCGGAGACCGTGCCGCGCCTGCTCGACGGGCTCGACCCGGCGGCGGAGCTGGTCTTCGTCTGCAACGGCTGCTCGGACGGCAGCGCGGCGATCCTGCGCGGCCTCGCCGGTGGCCGCGCCCGGGTGATCGAGCTCGCCGAGGCCGGCAAGCCCGGCGCGATCCGCGCCGGCGAGGCGGCTGTCGCGGCCTTTCCACGCGTCTATCTCGACGCCGACGTCTGGATCAGCGGCGCGGCGGTCACCGCGCTCGTCGCCGTGCAGCGCGCGGGCGGCTGGGAGCTCGTCTCGCCTCTCCTCCGCGCCGACACGGCGGGCGCGAGCCGGCTGGCACGCTGGGTGACCCGGGTCTGGCTCGCGACGCCGCACATGCGCCATGCGGGATTTCATTGCGTCCTCGCCGTCTCCCGCGAGGGCCGGGCGCGCTGGGACGCTTTCCCCGACCTCACCAACGACGACGACTTCATCGTCGGGCGGATTTCCGTTGATAGGCGTGCGATCGTATCCGAGATCCGGGCGACGATCCGTCCGCCTCGGAGCTTCGCCGCCTGGGTGCGCGTTCGGGAACGCTGGGCGCGTGGCGGACGCGAGCTCGCCCGCTCCGGATTGATCGCCCATCCCGGGCCGGGACCCGGCTACCGGGCGCTGCTGCGGCTTCTCCCCCGCCGGCCGCTTCCGGTCCTCGCCTACCTCGCGGCGGTCATCTCCGCCCGGATCCGCGCCCGCCGCGACCCGGACCGCGCGGTCGGCTGGTATCGGGATCCGACATCGCGGGCGCACGCCCCCCATGAGCCCCCGGTGGCGGACCGGCGGCTGGCCGCCGACGCCGGGGGCTGAACGCGGGGTCAGTCCGGTCGCGCGCCGCTTCCCCGCGCGGCGGGGCGTCCTTCCCCCGCCGGCCAACGGGGGATATGTCTCGGGGGTGACCAGGGGGAGGAACCGCGTGCGGGCCAGGCTGATCGACTACGACGCGCGGCGCCTCCTGACCTGGTCCGGCGCCGTCGACGCGCTCCGCGCCGGCCATCGCCTGCCCCGCGCCGAGGTCGCCGACACGGTCCTCGGCCCGGCCGAGGCGACGCTCCTCAGCCGGGGCGCGTTCATTCCGGGCCTCGGGTTCGGACTGAAGTCCGTGACCGTCTTCGATCGCAACCCGGCGCGGGGGCTGCCGACGGTTCAGGGCGCGATGCTCGTCTTCGAGCCAGACCAGGGCCGGCTCGACGCCATCATCGACGGCCACCTCGTCACCGAGCTCAAGACCGCCGCCGATTCCGTGCTCGGGGCGCTCTGCCTCGCCAGGCCCGACAGCCGGCATCTGCTCGTCGTCGGCGGCGGGACCGTGGCGCGGAACCTGGTTTCGGCCTATCTCGCGCTGTTTCCGGCGCTGGAGCGCGTCTCGGTCTGGGCACGAAGGCCGGAGCAGTCCGAGGCGCTCGCGCGCGCGGCCCAGGCGGACGGTCGCGACGTCATGGCCGTTCCCGACCTCGCGCGCGCCGCCGCCGAGGCGGATATCATCACGAGCGCGACCATGGCGCGCGATCCGGTGCTGCGCGGCGCCTGGATCCGGCCAGGCACGCATGTCGATCTGATCGGCGCCTACAAGGCGGACATGCGCGAGGCCGACGACGCGCTGATCGCCGGCGGCTCCCTCTTCGTCGACAGCCGCGACACGACGGTCGCGCATATCGGCGAGCTGATGATCCCGATCGCGCGCGGCGTCATCTCGGCCGGGCGGATCGCCGGCGATCTCTACGACCTCGTCGCGCGCGACGCGCCGGCCCGGACTTCCGAAGACGAGATCACCCTCTTCAAGAACGGCGGCGGCGCGCATCTCGACCTCATGATCGCGCGCTACATCTCCGGGGCGGTCGCGGACGGGGACTGAGCCGCTTCGCGGTCGGCGCGCGGGTCAGAGCGTGAAGGCCTCGCGGAACGCGGCGAGCGCCCGTTCCGGATCGCCGGAGGCGAAGGCCTCCATGCCCACCGGGCCCGCGTAGCCCATCGCGTCGAGCGCGCGGGCGATGCCCTTCCAGTTCACCTCGCCCGTGCCCGGCTCGCAACGGCCCGGCACGTCGGCGACCTGGATCTCGCCCACGTAGGGCAGCGCGCGGCGGCAGAGCTCGATCAGATTCCCCTCGCCGATCTGCGCGTGATAGAGGTCGAGGTTCAGCCGCAGCCGGGGATGGTCGATCGCGGCCACCAGCGCCAGCGTGTCCTCGGCCCGGCCGAAGGGCACCCCGGGGTGATCCACCGGCAGGTTCAGGTTCTCGAGGGTGAAGACGACGCCCTCCTCCTCGGCCATCTCCGCGACCCGCGCCAGCGTGTCGCGCGCCTTGAGCCACATCGCCCCGGTGACGACCTCCACCGGCCGGACCGGCAGGCCGCCCTCCCCCAGCCCGGTGCCGTGCAGGTTGAGCCGCGCGACGCCGAGCCGCTTTCCGACGCGCGCGGTCTCGCGCGCGGTGGCGAGAAGCTCGGCCGCGCCCTCGTCGTCGGTCAGGCGGCCGCGCAGGTAGCCGTTCATGATGGAGAATGTCGCGCCGGATTTCGCGAGCTTGGCAAGGTCGTGATCCGGCCAGTTCCAGAGGCCGACCTCGAAGCCGAGCTCGGCGAGCCGGGCGCAGCGCCAGTCGATCGGGCGGTCACGCCAGATCATCTCGGCGCAGGCGGCGAGGGCGAAGGTCATCGGATGCTCCATGAATGGGTGTCGCCGGGCCGGACGGATGGCGGGCCGATGGTCGGCATCCATCTTACCCAACACGTATGGTTCGTGGTCGTCCACGATTGGAATGATCATTCCATATCTTGCTCGCGCGAGCAAGGGATGTCTGCTCGCGCGAGCAGAACTCTTTTCTCGCGCGCGGCGCGGCGATATCCTCTCCGGGATGGACAACGAGGCCCCCGACCCCGAACGGCTCGTCTCCGTGACCGCCGACGACGTGGCGAGGGTCGCGGGCGTCTCCCGCTGGACCGTCGCGCGGGCGTTCAGGAAGGACTCCCCGATCTCGCCCGGAAGCCGCGAACGCGTGCTGCGCGCCGCCGAGGCGCTCGGCTACGTGCCCGATCTGCTGGCAAGCTCGCTCGCCTCGGACCGGTCCAACCTCGTCGCGCTGATGATCGACGACTTCGAGAACCCGCATAAACTCGTCATGCTGCGCGAGCTGACGCGGGTCCTGCGCGTCGAGGGCTGGGGCTGCCTGCTCGTGAACATGCTCGACGCCGAGGACGGGCCGGGCGCCTTCCTCGCCGCGCTGCAGCGCCGGGTGGACGCCGCCGTGGTGATCGGCACCGGCTTCGACGACCGGGTGATGGCGACCGCGCTCGGCGCGCGGCGCGTGCGCAAGCTGATCGTCTTCGCGCGCGCGAGCGGGGTCGCCGACACGATCAGCATCACCTGCGACGATACCCGGGCGATGTCCGAGATCGCGAGGCATCTCTGGTCGCGGGGCCGCCGCCGGCCGCTGTTCCTCGCGGGCCCCGGCACCGAATCCGCGACGCTCGAGCGCGAAAGCGGATTCCGGGCCCGCTGGGCCGGGCTGGGCGGCGCGACCCCGGAGGTGCTGCGCGCGGACCACTACGCGCCGTCCGTCGCCTGCGAGACGATCGAGGCCGCCTTCGCGGCGATGACCCGCGCGGACTGGCCGGACGCGCTCGTCTGCGAGAACGACAGCCTCGCGATCGGCGCGGTCGACGCGCTGCGCTACCGGATGGGAGCGCAACTTCCCGAAGAGGTGGCCGTGACGGGTTTCGACGACACCCCGCTCGCCGCGTCGCCGGCCTATCGGCTGACGACCTACCGGCAGCCGATGGCGGAGATGACGCGCGAGCTCGTCCAGGCGCTCGCCGGCGCCCGCGTCGAGTCCGTCCGGGTCCCGGGCGCGCTGGTCGTCCGCGAGACCGCCTGACGCCGCTCCCGGTCGTCAGAAATCGAAACCGAACATCCTGCGCGGATTGTGCCAGAACAGGCGCGCCTGATCGGCCGGGTCCGGGAACAGCGTCTCCGCGAGGCGGACGAGCGGGCCATAATCCACCCGCTCGCGGGCGCGCAGGAAGGGCCAGTCGGAGCCCCAGACGCAGCGATCGAGGGTGAAGGCGTCGACGAGCGCGCGGACATAGGGCCAGGCGTCCTCGAACGGATGGCTTCGGGCGGCGAATTTGACGTAGCCCGAGAGCTTCACCGCCGCCCCGCGCTCGCGGCCCAGACGGAGCAGCGCCGCGAACCCCGGCTGGTCAAGGCCGCGCGCGGGATCCGGGCGGCCGCAATGGTCGAAGAGGAGCCGCGCCGGCGCGTCGCCGAGCACGGGGAGGAAATCGACGAGCTGGTCCCCCTCGACCTGGATCTGGAGGATGAGGTCGAGGTCGACCAGCCGACGGATCAGCGCCTCGGTCCCGCGGTAATATTCCGTCCCGAAGAAGGGCAGGTTGAAGGCGACGCCGACGACGCCCCGGGCCTTCAGCTCCGCGAGCTGATCGTGGCTCGCGTCGTTCGGCACCACCGCGACGCCCCGGTAGCGACCGCCGCTCTCCGCGATCGCCGCGAGCATGCAGGCGTTGTCCTGGTCATAGCCGGAGTTCGGCTGCACCAGCAGGGCGCCAGCCACGCCGTGCGCCGCGAAGACATGGCCCATCTGCGCGGCCGTGGCGATCTCCTGCCCCGCCGGATGGAACGGCGACGCGGGGTTGTAGGGAAACCGCGCGGGGTCGAGCAGATGGCAGTGGCAGTCGATCCTGGGCACCATCTCAGTAGGTGAGCCGGGCGACTTCGCGCAGCTCCTCGGGCGTCGTCGTCCGGTAGCCGAAGAATTCGAGATAGGCCGGGATCTGCTCGAAGAGCATGTCCGTCCCGACCTGATAGGCGCAGCCCCGCGCCCGGGCGGCGGCGAGGAACGGGGTGATCTCCTGCTTCATCACCACCTCGCCGACGAAGGTCGAGGGGTCGATCCGCTCGACGTCCATCGGCAGCGGATCGCCCTCCTTCATGCCGAGCGGCGTCGCGTTCACCACCACGTCGAAGCCGGCCGGATCCTTCGACCCGGTGACGACCTCGAGCGCCGGGTAATGCGCGCGCAGCCGCTCGGCGAGCCCGTCCATCATCGGCGCGTGGGCGTCGAAGAGCGCGAGACGCGCGACGCCCGCCTTGGCGAGCGAGGCCGCGATCGCCGAGCCGACGCCGCCCGAGCCCACCACGAGCACGTTGGTGCCCTTCAGCGCGCGGCCCTTGCGCGTGACGCCGCGCACGAAGCCCTCGCCGTCGAACATGTCGCCCACCAGCGCCCCGTCCGGCCCGAGCCGGACCGCGTTGCACGAGCCCGCGACCTTCGCCGTCGTCATCACCTCGTCGAGCAGGCCGATCGTCGTGACCTTGTGCGGCATGGTCACCAGCGCGCCCTGGATGTTGGAGAGCCGGAAGACGAGGCGGAGGAACTCGGGATAATCCGCCGCCTGGCAGCCCATCGGCACCACCACCGCGTCGATACCGTGCTTCTCGAAATAGGGGTTGTAGATCATCGGCGCGCGGAAGGATTCCGTCGGATAGCCGAGATGCGCGATGAGCTTGGTCTTGCCGGTAATCATGCTGGTTCTCCCCGGTCGCGTGGCAGATCGACCCCCGCGCCGGTCCGCGCGCTGGCGGCGAGGGCGTCGAGGGTCAAGGCGATGTCGAGCGATTCCGCCGCCGTCGCCCCGGACCAGGCGGCGGGGCCTTCGGCCACGGCGGCGGCGAAGGACTCGGCCTCGGCCCGGAAGCCGTCCGCGGCCGGTGCTTCGAGCGCCTCGGCCGCGACGACGTTGGCGCCGCCGCGCCAGAGCAGGATCGGATCGGCCGCGGAGAGGGTGTGGTTTTGCCAGCTCGTGGACAGGCCGCCGGTCTCGCCATGGACGGTCGCCGTGCGCTGGTAGGCGGCGGCGAAGCTGCAGTTGAGCGTGGCGAGCACCCCGCCCGAAAATTCGAGCGTGGCGACCATGCCCCGATCGACCCCGGTCTCGGCCCAGTCGGCGGCCGCGTGAACCCTGATGGGCCGCGCGCCCGCGACGAGCCGCAGGAAGCTGACGCAATAGGTCCCGAGATCGAGCAGCGCGCCGCCGCCGGCCTCCGGCCTGAGCCGGATGTTGGTCGGATCGCTGAACGGGGCGGAGAAGCTGACCGCCACCTGCTTCACCGCGCCGATCGCGCCCTCCGCGAGCAGGCGGGACAGCAGCGCGGTCCGCGGCTGCGCGCGCCAGGGATAGCCCTCGGCGAGGAAGCGGCCGCTCGCCTCGGCCGACGCGAACATCGCGCGGACCTGGTCGGCGTTGAGCGCCAGCGGCTTCTCGCAGAGGACGTGTTTGCCGGCCTCCAGCGCCTTGATCGCCCATTCGGTGTGGAGGTTGTTCGGCAGCGGCACGTAGACCGCGTCCACCCCGGGATCGGCGAGCAGCGCCTCGTAGCTCCCATGCGCGCCGGGGATGCCGTTTTCGGCGGCGAAGGCGGCGGCCTTCTCCGCCGAGCGGCTGGCGACGGAGACGACGGACAGGCGCTCCGAACCCGCGACCGCGGCGGTGAACTGACGGGCGATGTTGGCGCCTCCGAGGAGACCGATGCGAAGCTTGGACATGCGGGGGGCTTTCAGTGATGCGCGAGGATTTCGCCGAGGAAGGCGCGGGTTCGCCTGTGTCGCGGATTGGAGAAGAACGTATGCGGGTCGTTCTCCTCGATGATCTCGCCGTCGGCCATGAAGATGACCCGGTCGGCGACCTGCCGGGCGAAGCCCATCTCGTGCGTGACGCAGATCATCGTCATGCCGTCGCGCGCGAGGCCGATCATGGTGTCGAGCACCTCCTTCACCATCTCCGGGTCGAGGGCCGAGGTCGGCTCGTCGAACAGCATCGCCTTCGGCTCCATGCAGAGCGCGCGGGCGATCGCCACCCGCTGCTGCTGGCCGCCGGAGAGCTGGGCCGGATACTTCTCCGCCTGATCGCCGATGCGGACGCGGTCGAGATACCTGCGCGCCAGCGCCTCCGCCTCGGCCTTGGAGGCCCTGCCCGTCCGGACCGGCGCCAGCATGCAGTTCTGGAGCACCGTCATATGCGGGAAGAGGTTGAACTGCTGGAACACCATGCCGACCTCGCGCCGCACCGTGTCGACGGCCTGGACGCTGTCGTCGAGCGCGGTGCCGTCGACCACGATCCGGCCCTTCTGAATCGGCTCGAGATGGTTGATCGTCCGGATCAGCGTGGATTTCCCCGATCCCGACGGCCCGCAGAGCACGATCTTCTCGCCGCGCTGGACGGTCAGGTTGACCGATTTCAGCGCGTGATAGGCGCCGTAGAACTTGTCCACGTTTTCCATGCGGATCAGGGCGTCGTCATTGGCCGTCATCTTGTCCTCCCCCGAGTTTCTTCCGTCAGATCGCGACGCGCTGGCCGGTCTCCGTCGCCTGCTTGACGGCCGCGATCACCCGCAACGTCTCCAGCCCCTCGCGGCCGGAGACCAGCGGCTCCGCCTCGCCCCGGATCACGGCGGCGAATTGCGCGACCTGCCGCGCGAGCGGGTCCTCGTCCGGGATGCCCGGGCGGACGAGCTCGAAGGGCTGGTACCACCCGGGCGTGCCCTTGTTGGTGCGCAGATCGAGCCGCGGCAGCGCGAGCGAGCCGTCGGTGCCGCCGATCAGATAGCAATGCTCGCCATCGGCGCGGGGATAGGCCGGGTTCTCGCCCGTGGTCATCTCCCAGCTCCAGGGTGCGACCGTCGCGTCGCAGACCGAGGCGGTGGCGAGCACGCCGGAGGCGAATTCGAGCAGGATGACCGAGGTTTCCTCGACCGCGTTGCCGCGCACCGCGTTCGATTCCCGCGCCGAGACCGCCACCACCTCGCCGAGCAGGTAGCGCAGGTTGTCGACGTCGTGGATCAGGTTCAGGAACACCGGCCCCGCGCCGGTCTCGCGCCGCCAGGCGACGTCGAAATAGTCGTCGGGCTTGCGCAGCCAGAACATCGCATTGGCGACGACCGGGCGCCCGATGGCGCCGGAATCGATGATCTCCTTCGCCTTTTGCATCATCAGGTTGTGGCGGCGGTGGTGCCCGGTCAGGAGCGGCACGCCGGCGGCCTCGGCCGCTTCCACGAGGCGCGTGGCGCCCGCGACGTCGATGCTGAGCGGCTTCTCGACCAGCGCGGGCAGGCCCGCCGCGACGCAGGCGAGCCCGTTCTCGACATGGACCTGGTTCGGCGTCGCGACGATCACCCCGTCGGGGCGGTCGGCCGCGAGCATCTCGTCGAGGCTCCGGAACCACGGCGCGCCGTATTCGAGCGCGACCGCCTCGCCGACCGGCGTCGGATCGATGACGCCCGCGAGCGCGGCGTCCGGGCTCGCCTTGACGTGCATCGCGTGGCGCTTGCCGATCAGGCCCGCGCCCATGACCGCGATCCGGACCTTGGTCGCCACGGTCACGCCTCCGCCGTCAGGACGGCGATCTGGCGCAGGGCCAGCTGGTAGCCGTGGGTGCCGCAGCCGACGATGACGCCGTCGGCGCGCAGCGATATGTAGGAATGGTGCCGGAAGCTCTCGCGCTTGTGCACGTTCGAGATATGCACCTCGATCATCTTGCCATCGAAGGTGTTGAGCGCGTCCATGATCGCGATCGAGGTATGGGTGAAGGCGCCGGGGTTCATCACGATGCCGACCGCCGTCTCCCGCGCCTCGTGGATCCAGTCGATGATCTGACCTTCCCAGTTCGATTGCAGGAAGCGGACCTCGAGCCCCAGCTCGGCGGCGAGGGCGGCGCAGTCGCGCTCCACGTCCGCCAGCGTCTCATGTCCGTAGATATGCGGCTGGCGCTTGCCGAGCAGGTTCAGATTCGGGCCGTTCAGCACGTAGACGAGTCGGGTCATGGGGTCTCTCACCAGGAGGTGGGTGGTCCGGACGCGCCGGACCACGACGGCGTCAGTTGACGGTGAAGGGAATGTTCGGGATCGACGCCGGATAGCTCGGCGGATCGAGATGCATCCATTTCTGGTAGATCGCCGCGTATTCCGGGGTCTGGATGAAGCTGGCGAGGAAGGTGTTCAGCGCCTCGTTCCAGTCCTTCTCGCCCTGCCGCGTTCCGACGCCGTTGTAGAGCGCGACCAGCGGGAGCTTGTTCTCGTAGACCCCGGGCGCCGCCGTATCGAGGCGCTGCAGATAGAACTGGTTGGCGCCGACCGCCTGCACCTGACCCGACAGCAGCGCCTGGATCGTCGCCGCGTCATCGTCGAAGCGCAGGATATTGGCGTCCGAGGGCGCGATCGCGGTCAGCGCGTTGTCCTGGGTGCTCGACCGCGGGACGCCGATCGAAAGCCCCGCGAGCTGCTCCGGCGAGGTGATCTCGGTCGTCTTCGCGGCGAGCACGGAGAGCTGGTTCGAGGCATAGGGGATCGAGTACTGGATCGACTTCGCCCGCTCCTCGGTCATCGCCATGGTGGCGAAGAGGACGTCGACCTTGCCGGTCTGCAGCGCCGGGATGCGGTTCGCGACGGCGAGCGGGACGAATTGCACCTCGACGCCCTGGCTCTTCGCGAAGGCCGTGGCCATGTCGGCGTCGAACCCGTCCTGCACGCCGGACGAGTTCACGAAGCCCCAGGGCGAGTTGTCGCCCTGGATGCCGACAACGATCGTGCCCGCGGCCTTCGCCTCTTCGAGGCTCCGGGCCTCGGCCTGGCCCGTCGCGAGCAGCGGCGTGGCCACGAGGGCCGCGGCCGCCAGGATGCCGCGCCAGGCGCGGCTCTTTTGAACGAACATGCTATCCTCCTTGTCTTGTTTGTTGATTCAGCGCGCCGCGCGGGACATGCGGCGTTCCATCCGGCTGCCCCAGAGCGAGAGCGGCCAGCAGAGCAGGAAGTAGATGAGGCCCACGAGCCCGAAGACGAAGATCGGCTGATAGGTCTGGTTCGAGACGATCTGCCCCGCGCGGGTCAGCTCGATGAAGCCGACGATGGCGGCGAGCGAGGTGCCCTTGAGGAGCTGCACGAGAAAGCCGATCGTCGCGGGCAGCGACAGCTTCAGCGCCTGCGGCAGGACGACGTCGAGCATCCGCGAGCGGTAGTGGAGCCCGAGCGCGTGCGCCGCCTCCGTCTGGCCCTTCGGCATCGCCTGGATCGCGCCGCGCCAGATCTCGCCGAGGAAGGCGCTGGCATGCGCGGTCAGGGCGATCGCGACGGCGAGCCAGGCGCTCACGTCGAGCCCGAGCAGCGGCAGGCCGAAATAGACCACGAAGAGCTGCATCAGCAGCGGCGTGCCCTGGAAGAGCGCGATCCAGCCCATGGCGAACCATCGGGCCGGCCGGTTGGCCGCGACGCGCATCAGCGCGACGAGCAGGCCGAAGACGATGCCGCCGACGAAGCCGATCGCGGTGAGGAACAGGGTCCATTTGAGCCCGTGGAGCAGGAAGAGCGCTTCGTTGAGACCGAAATGCGGCATGGGGTCTCTCCTCAGCGGGTGGGATAGTTGAAGGAGAGGCGGGCGATGCCGGCGAAGAGCGTCATCATCAGCCAGGAGATCAGCAGGTAGATCACGGTGATGGTGAAATAGACCTCGAAGCTCCGGAACGTGTCGCCGTCGATCCGTTGCGCGACCGAGGTGAGCTGGAAGGCCGAGATCGAGGTGCAGACCGAGGTCGTGAGCGTCAGCAGGATGAACTGGCTCGTCAGCGACGGATAGATCGAGCGCAGCGCGGGTTTCAGCACGATCAGCCGGTAGACCTGCCCGGGGTGCAGGCCGAGCGCAAGGCCCGCCTCGACCTGCCCGCGCGGGATCGCCTCGACGCCGCCCCGGATGATCTCGATCGCATAGGCGCCCCCGTTGATGCCGAGCGCGATCACGGCCGTCGTGGTCGGGCTGAGCCGCAGGCCGAACAGCGGCAGGACGAAGAAGATGAAGAAGATCTGCACCAGGAAGGGCGTGTTGCGCACAATCTCCACGAAGCCCTTCACGAGGGCCGCGGGGACGCGCCGGTGCGAGCTCCGGATCGCGACGCCGACGACGCCGATCACCAGCGCGAGGATCATGCCCGCGACGGCGAGGCCGAGCGTGCCGATCACGCCCCAGAACAGTTCCGGCCAGCGGGCGAAGACCACGCTGAAATCAAGCTGGACCGCCATTCATCCCCTCCCCCGGCCGATCGTTGTCGGCCACGCCGTCGTTCTCGATGGAGGATGCGCGGCCGGGAGCCCGCCCCGCCGCCGGTCTCGGCGCGCGCGTCGGGTCCTCTCGGACGTCCCATCCTGACGGCTTCTTGTGTTGGCTCCCCGGCGGACGCCCCCTGGCGTCGCGGTCATTTTCTGATTTTCCGTGACTATCCGGCCCGCCGCCTGGCCGGTCAAATACCTGAACTTCCGCGGCCGTAACCTCATGTTAATGCCCCGCCGGCCGGCCCGGCGGCGCGGATCGCGGCGCGGGCCGCCTCGCAAAGCCGTCCGAGATGCGCCGCGGCGGACACCCCTTCCGGGATCGGCACCTCGACCGATATGGCCGCCTCGGGCGGAAGGGCCGCGAGAAACCCGGTGAGCGGCAGCTCGCCCGCGCCCGGGGCGAAGCGGCCGCCGCGCGCCTCGGCGATCCGCGCGGCGTCCGTCTCCGGCCCCGGCCCCCTGACGTCGCAGAGCTGGACATGGCGGATCATGCCCGCCGGCGCCGCCCGCAACTGCTCCGGCGTCCCGCCGTTGCGGAAGAAATGCAGCGCGTCGACCAGCACGCCGCCGTTCGGGGCTCCGGCGGCCTCGACCACCGCGCGCGCGTCCGAGAAGGCGCGGACCGGACGCCAGCCCATGTTCTCGAGATCCACCGCCAGCTCGAATTCCGCGGCCAGCGCGCAGAGCGCCGCGAAATTGTCGATGAGCCGGGCGCGGTCGGCGTCCTCGCCGCAGACGCTCAGCCGCCGGGCGCCGAGCGCGGCGGCGTCGCCGAGCACCCGGCGATGGCTCGCCGGATCGAAGGCCGCGTCGATGACGACGAATTCGATGTCCCAGAGCGTCACGCCGGTATCGCCGAGCCGCGCGGCGACCTCGCGCGCCGAAGCGCTGCCCGCCGGCAGGCTGTGGACGGGCGCGCCCGGAAAGGCGGGGAACAGCCTCAGCCCGACCCTGGAGAAGCCCGCCGCGGCCGCCAGGCCGACGAATTCCGCCGGCGGCGCCTCTATGGCGGAGAAATGCGCGACCCCTACCGGCTCGCGGTCCCGCGAGTTCATCGTCGCCTCCCGTCTTTGCTTTTCTTTCAGCGGTCGGCGCCGTTTCGCGCCGCCGGTCCTATCCGCTCAGGTGATCCCGTTCTCCAGGAGATGCTTTCGCAGGTTCGTCGCCGTCCGCGCGAGGTGCTCGCGCAGCCGCTCGCAGGCGTATTCGGTGTCCCGCGCCACCGCCGCCTGGGCGATCTCGCTGTGCTCCATCATCACGTTCCGGTCGCCGGAGGTGCGCCGCAGGAAGGTGCGCCGGTAGCGGTCGTTCAGGTTCAGGAGCATCGAACAGAAGGCGAGCAGCGTCGGCATCCCGCAGCCCGAGATCAGCGTGAGATGAAAGGCGCGGTGCGTGGCCTCCCAGGCTTCCAGCGTCTCGGGCCGGGCGGCGTCGCGCTCGGTCCGGTTGACGAGATGGAGCGCGCGCATCACGTCGCTCTCCCAGGCGAGATCGCCGATGCGCATCGCCTCGCGCAGCGCGTAGGTCTCGAATGTCTCGCGCAGCCGCGCGATCTCCTCGAAATTGGCCAGCGATATCGGCGCGACCCGGTACCCCCGGTTGTCCTCGAAAAGGACCAGGCCGTCCGGGATCAGCCGCGCCAGCGCCTCGCGCAGCGGGCTGAGGCTCACCTGGAATTCGGCGCGCACCTGATCGAGGTTGATCTTCGTGCCCGCGGCGAGGTCGCCCGATACGATCGACTCGCGCAGCCGGGTCACGAGCTGGCTCGCGATCGTGTTCTTGCCGTCCTCCGCGAGCGGCGGAGCATCGGCGGATGACCTGTTCGACCGGCCCGACATGCGCCTCCTCCTCCCGGCGTTTCGTCGATGCTTCTACGATAAACGATTATTCCGGTCAAGACGGCCCAAGCCGTCCGACGCCTGACCGCGCGTCTGTCACGGGATATCCTGAACAATATGTGCTTTTCTTCGCTGGGAGAGCCAGAGCAGCACGGATGGATAATCGCCGATTGACAAATCATCGATGATTTGAGAGTGAGTCCCCATCCAGACGAATTGGGGGGAGCGATGGTCATCAGGACCGAAGCCGATGTGACTCCGGCGGTGCTCGCGGTGATGGAACGAACCCGCGACCCGCGGCTCCGCGAGATCCTGAGCGCGCTGATCCGGCATCTGCACGGCTTCATCCGCGAGGTCCGGCTGACCGAGGAGGAGTTCCGCGACGCCACGGCGGTGCTGAACGAGATCGGCGCGCTCGCCTCCGACAGCCACAACGAATTCGTGCTGATGTCGGGCTCGCTCGGGGTTTCGACGCTGGTCTGCCTGCTCAACAACGGCGACGCCGGCCAGACCGAGACCTCGCAGTCGCTGCTCGGGCCATTCTGGCGGCTCAACAGCCCGCGGGTCGAGAACGGCGGCACGATCATCCGCTCGGAAACGCCCGGCTCGCCGCTCTTCGTCTCGGCCCGCGTCGAGGACCGCGGTGGAAATCCGATCGCGGGCGCCGAGGTCGACGTCTGGCACGCCTCCCCGGTCGGCCTCTACGAGAACCAGGATCCCGATCAGGCGGAGATGAACCTGCGCGGCAAGTTCACCACCGACGCCGACGGCCGGTTCTGGTTCCGCACCGTGCGCATGGTCGGATACCCGATCCCCGTCGACGGCGTCGTCGGGCGGCTGCTCGCCGCGCAGGGCCGGCATCCCTATCGGCCCGCGCATCTGCACGCGCTGATCTTCCGCGAGGGCTACAAGACGCTGATCTCGCAGGTCTTCGATCCCAGCGATCCCAATATCGACACCGATGTGCAATTCGGCGTCACCCAGGCGCTGACCGGCGATTTCGTCCGCCACGACGCGCCGAACCCGGACCATCCCGAGGTCGAGGCGCCCTGGTACTCCCTCGAATACCGCTATGTCATGGAACCGGGCGAGGCCAGGCTGCCCCGCGCCCCGATCAAGTGAGGCCACCGCGATGATGACCGAAGCCGAGATCCGCGCGGCCGCCGATGCCATTCTCGAGGCGGAGCGCAGCCGGGTGCCCGTCGTCCAGCCCAGCAGGACCTGGCCCCACATGGAGCTCGCCGACGCCTATCGCGTCCAGGACCTCTGGGCGGAGGCGCGGGTCGCGGCCGGCGCGAAGGTGGTGGGCCACAAGATCGGCCTCACCTCCCGCGCCATGCAGCTCGCCTCGAAGATGACCGAGCCGGACTATGGCCGCATCCTCGACGACGCGCTCTACGACGACGGGGCGCGCATTCCGGCGAGCCGGTTCATCAAACCCCGGCTGGAGGTCGAGCTGGCCTTCGTGATGGGCGCGGATCTTTCCGGGAGCGGCACGCGCGTGCACGACGTGCTGCGCGCGACCGAATACGTGGTGCCCGCGCTCGAGATCATCGACTACCGCACCGAAGTGCCGCGCGCCATCGTCGACACCATCGCCGACAACGCCGCCTTCGGCGCCATCGTGCTCGGCGGGCGCCCGGTCCGGCCCTTCGACGTCGACCTGCGCTGGGTCGGGGCGACCTTGTCGCAGAACGGGATCATCGAGGATACCGGGCTCGCGGCGGCGATCATGGGGCATCCCGCGGCCGGCATCGCCTGGCTCGTCAACAAGCTCGCCGCCGTCGGCGGGGGGCTGCGCCGGGGCGACATCGTGCTCGGCGGCTCCTTCACCCGGCCGGTCGACATCCGCCCCGGCGACGTCGTCCAGGCCGACTACGGCCCCCTCGGCGCCATCGGCGTCTCCTTCGCGGAGGCCTGAGCGATGGACCTTCCGCGCAATGGCTTCAAGGCCGCGCTCCGCGCGGGCCGGAGCCAGATCGGCCTCTGGTGCTCGCTGCCGGGCGGCTACGCCGCCGAACTGCTCGCCGGATCCGGCTTCGACTGGCTGCTCTTCGACACGGAGCACAGCCCGGGCGATCCGCTGACGGTCCTGCCCCAGCTGCAGGCCGCCGCCGCCTACCCCGTCGCCCCCATCGTGCGCCCCGCGACCAACGACGCCGTCCTGATCAAGCGCTTCCTCGACCTCGGGGCCCAGACGCTGCTCATTCCCTACGTCCAGACACCGGAGGAAGCGGCGAGCGCGGTGGCCGCGATGCGCTACCCGACGCGCGGAATGCGCGGCGTCTCGGCGCTGACGCGCGCCACGCGCTTCGGCCGGGTCGCGGGCTACGCGCGGCGCGCGGAGGAGGAGCTCTGTCTCCTCGTGCAGATCGAGACCGGCGAGGCGCTTCGCCGGCTGGAGGAGATCGCGGCGGTCGATGGCGTCGACGGCGTGTTCATCGGCCCCGCCGATCTCGCGGCGAGCCTCGGTCACGTCGGCGACGCCGGCCATCCCGACGTGGTCGCCGCGGTCGAGGACGCGGTCGGGCGCCTGCGGGCCATGGGCAAGCCGGCGGGCATCCTGACCACCGACGCGGCCTTCGCCCGGCGCTGCGTCGAGCTCGGCACCACGTTCACCGCCGTGGGGGTCGACGCCGGCCTGCTGGTCCGCGCCGCCGATGCCCTCGCGCGAGACTTCGCATCGTGACGGCCACCCCCGGGGCGCTGCGGGAGCTTTCCCCGACGGGTTCGTTGCGCGTGGCGCTCAATCTCTCCAACGCCGCGCTCGTCCGCCGAACCGCGGATGGCGATCTCGACGGGCTCGCGCCCGATCTCGCCCGCGCCCTCGCGGCCCGGCTCGGCGTTCCGGTCGCCTTCGTCGCCTATCCTTCCGGAGGCGCGATCCTCGCCGATCTCGGCGCCGGTGCCTGGGACGCGGCGTTCCTCCCCGTCGATCCGGCGCGCGGCGACCGGCTGATCTTTTCCCGTCCCTTCGCGGAGGTTGAGGCGACCTTCGCGGCGCGGCCCGACTGTCCGCTCCGCCATGCCGGGGACGCGGACCGGGCCGGCGTGACCATCGCCACGGCCCGCGGCGCGGCCTATGAGCTCCACCTCGCGCGGACCTATACCCGCGCGGTCCTGGTGAGCCACGAGACCCCCGCCGCCGCGCTCTACGCGGTCCGCGCGGGCGCCTGCGACCTCGCCGCCGGGACCAGGGTCTCGCTCGAGAAGGCCGCGCTGACCGCGCCTCCCCTGCGCGTGCTCGACGGCGCGTTTCTCACCGTTCCGCAGGCGATCGCCGTTCCCCGCGGCCATCGGGAGGCCGCCGCCTTCCTGTCCGAGGCCGTGACCGCCTCAGGCGGCACATGTCGCCGGGACGCGGTCTGATCCCGCGACGGGATCAGATCCGGAAGATCGGCTGCAGCAGGCGGGGGATCAGCGCCCGGAACCTGAGCGGCGCGTCGGTGGCCGCGACGCAGAGGCAGGGGCCGTCCTCGGTGGCGCGCGGCGTGTGGCCGAGGTCCTCGTCGGCGACCTGGAGGTCCCCCGCGCCGAAGGCGCCCGTCTCGTCGGCGAAGGCGCCGCTCAGCACCAGCGTCAGCTCGAGCCCGCGATGCCCGTGCTCCGGAACCGCCTGCCCGGCGGGGATGGACAGGAGGCGAATGCTCCCTGCCCCGCCGGACCAGAGGATCGCCTGCCGCGCGCCGAAGCCGAGCCCGCGCCAGGGCGGCCCGTCCCGCCCGACCAGCCCCGCGAGCGGCGCCGGGAACGGCGCGCCGCCCGCAGCGGCCGCCTCGGACGGCGCCGCGTCGAGCCCCGCGAGAACCCGCGCGCGCGCGGCCTTCGACAGCGTCGCCGGGGCGATATCGTCGAGGACGAGGCCGCCGACGATCCGGTGCGCGTCGAGCCGCGCGCGGCAGGCGTCGCAGAGCGAGACATGCGTCGCGACCAGCACCGCGAAAGGATACGGCAGCGCGTCGGCGGCGAGCGCCGCGAGCATCGGGTCGGATGCGTGGTGAATGGGGTCGGTCATCTGCGCAGCTCCCGAAGCTCGTGCCGCAGCCGGTCGATCGCGAGGCGCAGGCGCGATTTCACCGTTCCGAGCGGCAGGCTCGTGCCCCGGCTGATCTCCTGGTGGGTCATCTCTCCGAGATAGGCCTGCTCGACCATCTCACGCTGCGCCGCCGGCAGCGCGCGGAGCGCCTGGCGCAGCCGGGACACCTCCTCGGCGAGGGCGAGCGCGGCCTCGGCCTCCTCGGGCCCAGGTCGCGCGGCGATCTCCTCCGGCACGGGCGGCGGGCGCCGGCGCGCGATATCGGCGCGGCGGTTGCGCGCGATCTGGTAGATCCATCCCGAGGCCTCGGCGCGCGAGGGGTCGAACTGGCTCCGCGCCCGCCAGACCCGCAACATCACGTCCTGCGCGATCTCCTCGGCGACCGCGGCCGAGGCGCCGCCCCGCATGGCGAGCGCCTTGACCCGCGGCGCGTAGAAATCGAACAGCCGCGCGAAGGCCGCGCGGTCACCCGTGTCGCGTACCGCGAGCATCCAGAGCGTCTGGTCCGATAGCCCGGCTGTCTCGTTCGAATCCATGCAGCCCAACAGTCCCCCGACCGGCGCCGACCCTGGTCGCGCGGATCGCGGCTTCCAACCCTCGGCGAGGCGAACATCCATCATCATCATGCCCGCTCTACGAGCGAGGCCGCCAGTCGGATCTTTTTTTTTGATCCGGATCCGCGCGGCCCGCGTAACCCGCCCGAAAGCATGGAGAAGACATATGCCGTTCGACGCTGAGAATGGGGCGCGGCGCATCGCCGTCATAGGCGGCGGGATCTCGGGCCTGTCCGCGGCGCTCGCGCTCGGCGGGCGGGCCCGGGTGACGGTCTACGAGGCCGAGCCCCGGCTGGGCGGCCACGCGCGCACCGTCGTCGCGGGCCGGCGCGGCGACCAGCCCGTCGACACGGGCTTCATCGTCTTCAACCACGCGACCTATCCGCATCTCGGCCGGCTGTTCCGCGAGCTGGAGGTGCCGCTCGAGCGCAGCGACATGAGCTTCGCGGCCAGCATCGACGGCGGCCGCGTCGAATACGCGCTGAGCGACGCGCGCGGGCTCTTCGCGCAGCCGCGCAACATGGCTTCGCCCGAATTCCTCGGAATGCTGCGCGACATCCTGCGCTTCAACCGCGGCGCCGAGGCCGCCGCGGCGCGGGCGCACTCGGTCGGCGAGCTGGTCGCGGCGCTCGGGCTCGGCGCGGGCTTCCGTCGGCTCTACCTGCAGCCGTTCTGCGGCGCGATCTGGTCCACTCCGGACCTCGACGTCGCCGCGCTGCCCGCCGCGCTGCTGGTGCGCTTCTTTCGCAATCATGGCCTGCTCGATCTCACCGGCCAGCACCAGTGGTGGACCGTGCGGGGCGGGAGCCGCGTCTATGTCGAGCGCCTCGCGCGCCGGCTCGAGGCCGACGGGGCGCGCCTGCTGCGCGGGACCCCGGCGCGCACCGTCGCCCGGGACGCGACCGGCGTCACCGTCGCCGCCGACGGCGCGGAGGCGGAGCGTTTCGACGCGGTCGTCCTCGCCTGCCATCCCGACCAGGCGCTGCGCCTGCTCGCCCGCCCGAGTGCCGCGGAGCGCCGCTGGCTCGGCGCGATCCGCTATCGCGCCAACCGCGCCGTGCTCCACGCCGACCCGGGCCAGATGCCCCGGCGGCGGCGCTGCTGGTCGAGCTGGAACGCGCGTTCGTCCTCGCCCGCCGACGGCGTGGGCGTCACCTACTGGATGAACCGGCTGCAGAACCTGCCCGCCGACGATCCGCTCTTCGTCACGCTCAATCCCGCGGCGCCGATCGACGCGGCGCTGATCTACGACGAGACCGAGTTCCGCCATCCGGTCTTCGACGCCGAGGCGCCGCGCGCCCAGGCCGGCATCGCCGCGATCCAGGGCGAGAACCGCACCTGGTACGCCGGCGCCTGGCTGCGCAACGGTTTTCACGAGGACGGCATCGCCAGCGCGATGCGCGTCGCCCGCGACATGGGGGTGCCGGCATGGTAGCGCCCGAGATCCTCGAGGCCACGACCTGGCACGGCCGGATCGGCGCCGTCCGGCATGCGTTCGAGCATCGGATCGATCTCGTGCTCATCGATCCGGAGGCCGCGGCCGAGGGCCCCTTCTTCCGCCGCGACCGCTGGGGGGTGGCGAGCGTCCACGACGCCGACCATGGCGGCCCCCGGGGGCGCGGCGAAGGCGCGCCCTGGGCGCGGCGCGCCTTCGCCGACGCCGCCGTTCCCGCCGACTGCCGCCTGCTGCTCCTGACCCAGCCGCGCTGGTTCGGCGCGGTCTTCAACCCCGTCAGCTTCTGGTTCGCGCTGCGCGGCGATGCGCTGATGGCGGTGATCGCGGAGGTGAACAACACCTATGGCGATCGCCACTGCTATCTGTGCGCCAGACCCGACCGGGCGCCGATCGCCCCCGGGGACGTGATCACGGTGGCCAAGGTGTTCCACGTCTCCCCGTTCCAGGACGTCGCCGGTCGATATGTCTTCAGCTTCGAGATCCGCGACGACGCGATCGCGATCCGGATCGCGCTCCGCGACGGCGCGGAGGGACTCGTCGCCACGCTCCGCGGGCGCCGGCGGCCGCTGAGCCGCGCGGCCGTCCTGCGCGCCGCCGCGCGCTTTCCCTACGCCGGGGGCCGCGCGCTGGCCCTCATCCACTGGCAGGCGCTGCGGCTCTGGCTGAAGGGCGCCCCCTTCCGGTCGCGACCCCGGCCACCCAGCGAGGAAATCACCGAATGAAGTCCTTCCTCACGCGCCGCCGCGCCAACGCCTTCCTCGACAGCTGCGCGCGGATCGAGACCGGGCGCCTGCGGGTCCGCACGCCGGAGGGCCACGTGCACGTGTTCGGCGATGCCGGGACCGAGGCCGAGCTCCGGATCAACGACTGGGCGGCCGTCTCGCTGCTCCTCGCCCGGGGCGATCTCGGCTTCGGGCAGGGCTATGTCGCGGGCCTGTGGGACACGCCGGAGCTCGAGCCCCTGATGACGCTCGCGATGCGCAACGAGGCGGCGCTGCGCCGCTACGCGGCGCCGGATCGCTGGAACGCGCTGGCGCTCCGCGCGGCCGGGCGTCTGCTCCACCGCGACTCGCCCGCCGGCGCCCGGCGCAACATCCGGGCCCATTACGACCTCGGCAACGAGTTCTACGGCGAGTGGCTCGACCCCGGCTTCACCTATTCTTCGGCGCTCTTCGCTCCCGACGACGCCGATCTCGCGCGCGGTCAGGCGCGCAAGTACGACCGCGTCCTCGACCGGCTGGGGGAGCGGGAGCGCGTGCTCGAGCTCGGCTGCGGCTGGGGCGGCTTCGCCGAGCGCGCGGCCGGGCGTGGCCACGCCGTGACCGCGCTGACCATCTCGCCGAGCCAGAAGGCCTTCGCCGACGCGCGGCTCGACGGACGCGCCGAGATCCAGCTCCGCGACTATCGCGCGGCGACGGGGCGCTACGCGGGCATCGTCGCGATCGAGATGCTCGAGGCGGTCGGCGAGCGCAACTGGCCGAGCTATTTCGCCACGCTGAAGGCCCGGCTCGCCGAGGGCGGAAAGGTGGTGATGCAGGTGATCACGGTGCCCGACGACCGGTTCGGCGCCTACCGGCGCGGCACGGACTATATCCGTCACGCGACCTTTCCGGGCGGCGCGCTGCCCTGCCCCGGCGCGATCTCCGAAGGCGCCGCCCGCGCCGGCCTTCGCGCGGGCGCGCCCTTCACCTTCGGCCGGGACTACGCGCTGACTTGCCGGCAATGGGCCCGGCGCCTGATCGAGCGGCGGACGCGGCTCGCGGCGCTCGGCCATGGCGAGCGCCGCCTGCGGCACTGGCGCTACTATCTCGAAACCAGCGCCGCCTGTTTCGCGACGGGCCGCGCCGATGTCGCGCAACTGGAGCTGACCCATGCCTGAGGGAATTCCCGGCCTGCTCGCCAAAGTGGCGATCGCCCTCGCCCTGCTCGCCCTCGGCCTCGTCCTGGCGCAGCGGCTCTTCTTCGATTTCATGGCGCAGCGCCCGGCGGACTACGCCGCGACCGCTCCGGAGTTCGAGATTCGCCGCGCGCTCGACGGGCCGATGATCGCGGAAGGCGTGATCTACGGGCCGACCGGGCGGGTGGCCACGCGTTTCGTCGCGGAGATGACCGGCGCCTGGGACGCCGAGGGCGGCACGCTCACCGAGGATTTCCGCTACGATTCCGGCGGGACGCAGCGGCGCGCCTGGCGCATCCTGCCCGGCCCCGACGCGCGCAGGTTCACCGCCACCGCCGAGGACGTGATCGGCGTCGCCGAGGGCGAGATCTCCGGCGCCACCGCGGTGCTGCGCTATCGGCTCCGCCTGCCCGAGGCGGCCGGCGGCTGGCAGCTCGACGTCACCGACTGGCTCTATCTCGGCGAGGACGGCGTCATCGTGAACCGCTCGCAGATGCGCCGCTTCGGCGTCCTGCTGGGCGAGCTCGTCGGGACGATCCGGCCGGCGCCCGACCCGGCGGAGGCGTCGTGACATGCCGCGGCTCTCGCGCCGCGCGCTTCTCGCCGGCGCCGCCGCGCTGGCGGCCTGCCGTCCGGAGCCGTCGCCGATGACCGCCGCGCGCGCCGACGCGGCCCCGGGGAACTTCGTCGTGGTCGATGGCGTCCCGATCCACTTCGCCCGCGCGGGAAGCGGTCATCCGCTCTGCCTGATCCACGGCGCGAGCGGCAATCTCAACGACATGACCTTCCGCCTCGCCCCGGCGCTGGCCGAACGCTACGACGTCATCGCGGTCGATCGTCCGGGCCACGGGCGAAGCGGCCTTCCGCCGGGCGGCGGCGTCTCGATCAACCGCCAGGCCGCGCTGATCCGGGGCGCGCTCGCGGCGCTCGGAGTGGCGCGGACGATCGTCGTCGGGCACAGCTACGGCGGCTCGGTCGCGCTGGCCTGGGCGGTCGACGCGCCGGAGACGGTCTCGGCGCTCACGCTCGTCTCCGCGCCGTCGCAGGTCTGGGAAGGCGGGCTCGGCCTGACCAACGACCTGCTCGCGAGCGCCGTGACCGGCCCGCTCCTCGCCCACGCGATCCCGCCTTTCGTCGGCGCCGGCATGGCGGACCGGGCGCTCGCGACGGTCTTCGCGCCGCAGGCGGCGCCACCGGGATATCTCGACCACCTCGACCTCGGGCTCGTGCTCCAGCCCGCGAGCCTGCGCGAGAACGCCCGGCAGCTCGTGGCGCTCAAGGAGGAATTGCGGCCGATGGTCCCGGCCTATGCCAGGCTCGACATGCCGGTCGAGATCCTCCATGGCGAGGCGGACCGGACGGTCGGTCTCGACATCCACGCCGTCCCGCTGGCGCGGCAGATCCCCGGCGCGCGGCTGACGCGTCTCCCCGGCATCGGGCACATGCCGCATCAGGTCGCGACCGACCGCGTCGTCGCGGGCATCGACGCCGCCGCGTCCCGGATCGGCGCGCCGGGGTGACCGGCGCCCCGCGCCGCGCGCGGCCGCGCCGGACCGGTGCAAAATCCCCGCCGCCGCGGTAGGGTTCCACCCGACCCAGGACCGAGGCTTCCGATGACCGATCCCCGCCGCTTCTTCACCGATCCCGGCTTCGATTTCGAGACCCGCATCGCGCTCGGCGCCGTCCGCTACGGGCTCGCGGAGGCGGGCGAGGTGCTGGCGACCGCCGCGACCATCACCGACGGCGATCTCGACGGCTGGTTCGACGCCTGGACCGCGACCGCGACGAGGCTGCGCGCCGCCGCGGAGGCGGCCGAGGCGGCCGGCCAACCGGTGAGCGCGCGCGAGGCCTGGCTCCGCGCCGCGAAATATTCCGGCATGGCCAATTTCTTCGTGCTCGGCACCCGCGATCCGTCGCGCGTCGGCCCGGCCTGGGAATGGCACCGCGCCTGCGCCGAACGCGGCTTCGCGCTTTTCCCCAACGCCCGCCGGGTCGCGATCCCCTACGAGGGCGTCACGCTCGACGGCTGGTGGTTCTCCGGCGGCGAAGGCCCGCGGCCGCTCGCGATCATCAACAACGGCAGCGACGGCACGATCGTCGACATGCTGGGCCAGGGCGTGGTCGCCGCGACCGACCGCGGCTGGCACGCGCTGGTGTTCGACGGCCCCGGCCAGGGCGCGGCGCTCTACCGCTCCGGCCTGCCCTTCCGCCCGGACTGGGAGGCGGTGATCGCCCCGGTGGTCGATTTCGCGCTGGCCCGACCCGACACCGACGCCGCCCGCGTGGCGCTGATCGGCATCAGCCAGGGCGGCTACTGGGTGCCGCGCGCCGCCGCCTTCGAGACCCGCCTCGCCGCCGCCGTCGCCGATCCGGGCGTCACGCGCGTCTGGTCGAGCTGGTTCGACGGTTTCCCGCCCGAGGTGCTCGACCTCTTCCGCGCCGGCGACAAGGCCGCCTTCGACGCCGCGATGACCGAGGGCATGAAGGAGGCCCCCGCCCGTCTGCGGTTCGAGCTCGCCAAACGCGCCGAGCCCTACCGGATCTCCTCCGTCTTCGATCTCCTGACCGAGCTCCGCCGCTACGACCTGACCGGGATCGCGGACAAGATCCGCTGCCCGACCCTCGTGCTCGCGCCCGAGAACGAGGCCTTCTGGCCCGGTCAGTCGCAGGAGCTGTTCGACGCGCTGACCTGCCCGAAGGCGCTGCTGCCCTTCACCGCCGCCGAGGGCGCCGACGGACATTGCGAGCCGATGGCCCCGGCGCTGCGGAGCGCGCGGGTCTTCGACTGGCTCGAGGCGCTGCCCCGGACCGCGCCGGGCGCATAGGCGGCGCGCGCCTGGCAAGGGGGTCCGGGGGGGCGCGCCCCCGGATCCCCTCGACGTCACGGCGCGGGAACCGTCGCGGCCACGTCGGGGACCATCGCGGTGAACGGATAGACATAGGCCTGGGCCATCACCAGGAGGCCGACCAGGGCCGCGAGCGCGATCGAGTGGAAGAACACGAAGCGCAGGATCGAGCCTTCGTGCCCGTACCACTTGGTCGCGGTCGAGGCGACGACGATCGACTGCGCGTCGATCATCTTGCCCATCACGCCGCCCGAGGAATTGGCCGCGGCCATCAGCACCGGGTTGAGCCCGAGCTGCTGGGCGGTGATCCGCTGCAAGCCGCCGAAGAGCACGTTCGAGGCGGTGTCCGAGCCGGTCACCGCGACGCCGATCCAGCCGAGCAGCGTGCCGAAGAACGGATAGAACCAGCCGGTATGGGCGAAGGCGAGGCCCATCGTCGCGTCGGTGCCCGAAAAGCGCGTGACATAGCCGAGCGCCAGCATGCAGGCGATGGTCAGGAGCGAGAAGCGGATCATGTAGAGCGTCTTGCCGTACATCCGGACGAGGCCCATCGGCGTGTAGCCGAGCAGGAAGCCCGCGAGGATGCCGGCGAGCATGATCCCGGTCCCGGTCATCGACAGGAGGTTGAACCGGAAGATCGCCGATTCGGCATGCGGCTCCGCGACCACGGGCGGGACCTTCATGACCATCTCGTGCAGCCCCGCCACCTGGACGCTGGGGCCCCAGATCGAATCGAGGAAGTCCTTGGCCTGCGGCATGCCCCAGATGAAGACGAAGATCGACAGGATCGCCCAGGGCATCCAGGCGCGCAGCACCGCGTTGCGCGAGGTGACGTTGGCCGGGGCCTCGCGCGGCGCCTCCTCGACGTGGTCGGAGGACCAGTCGCGCGGCGCCTCGGTCATCGGCCTGCGCGGGCTCCAGATCCTGAGGAAGGCCGCGAGCGCCAGCATCGAGACGATCGCCGCGACGATATCGACGAGCCAGGGGCCGTGGAAGTTCGAGACGAGATATTGCGGCAGGGCGAAGGAGGCTCCGGCGACGAGCAGCGCCGGCCAGACCTCGATCATGCGGCGGAAGCCGACCATGGCCCAGATGAGCCAGAACGGCACGAGGAGCGAGAAGAACGGCAGCTGGCGGCCGATCATGCCCGAGAGCTCGTGCAGGTCGAGCCCGGTCACGGCGGCGAGCGCGATCACCGGCGTGCCGAGCGCGCCGAAGGCGACCGGCGCGGTGTTGGCGATGAGGCAGAGGCCCGCGGCCGAGAGCGGCGAGAAGCCGAGGCCCATCAGCATGGCCGCGGTCACCGCGACCGGGGTGCCGAAGCCCGCCGCGCCCTCGAAGAAGGCGCCGAAGGAGAAGGCGATGAACAGCACCTGCATCCGGCGGTCGTCGGAGATGCCGCGGATCGAGGTCCGCAGGACGTCGAACTCGCCCTTCTCATGGGTCAGCTGATAGAGGAAGATGACGTTGAGGATGATCCAGCCGATCGGCATGAGCCCGAAGCCCGCGCCGTAGACGGCCGACATCGCCGCCATCTGCGCCGGCATCCCGAAGACGAAGACGGCGACGGCGAGCGCCACGACGAGGCCGAGCAGCGCCGCGAGATGCGCGCGCATCTCGAATATGCCGATCGCCGCGAGCAGCACGATCACCGGCAGGGCGGCCAGCAGCGTCGACAGGGTCAGGCTTCCCAAGGGATCATAGACCTGGGACCAGATCATCGGTTTTCCTCCAGTTGCGGGATTGGCGCCCGCCCGGCTTCGCGGCCGGAAGGGTCGGGATGCGTCGCGGCGGAGGGCCCTCGGGGGCGCACCGCCGGGGTCAGTGCCAGTGCGCGCATTTCGACGTCTGGCCGATCCCGGGATTGAGGCTGTTGGTGGGATCGAGCCCGCGGTAGAAGCCCGCGAGCGCGGGTTTCGCCTCGTAGAGATGGCCGACGTTGTGCTCGGCCGGGTATTCGGCGCCCCGCGCGTCGAGGATCTTCCACATCGCATGTTCAAGCGCGAGGCAGTCGGTGCCCTTCTTCGCGACGTAATCCTGGTGGAAGACGTGGCAGAAGAAATGCCCGTAATAGAGCTTCCTCGCGATCTGGGACTCGAGCTCGGGCGGCAGATGCTCCTGCCACGCGCGATCGTCGCGGCGGAGGGCGATGTCGAGCGCGACGATGTCCTCGACCTCGCCCGGATGCACGGCGCGGTAGCGGTTCGCCGCGCCGGCGACGGCGAAGCGGTGCAGGAAGGCGGCGGCCCCCTCCTCCTTCGTGCATTCGAACATGTCGCCGGTCGCCGAGGGAAACAGCGTCGCGAGATAGGCGCGCGCCTCGGCGATGCCGGCGCCGCCCATCCGGAGCAGCAGGTGATGCTCGAACCGGTCGCGGAAATCGTTCATCCGCTTCGGCAGATGCTCGGGCATGAGCGCCGAGAGCGCCTGCGCGATCCGGTCCGACAGCGTCGTCCCGAGGCCGAGCCGCTCGGTCAGCGCGTCGAACCGCGCCTTCCGCGCGAAGAAGGCCGGCATCCGGTCGGTGCCGGCGGCGCGGATCAGCAGGAAGGTGTCCTTGCCGTATTTCGCCGCGACGTCATAGGCGTCGCCGTGGATGTATTCGCCGGCGATCGGCAGCGTCTCGAAACGCGCGAGGATGTGGCGGCGGATCGTGGTCAGCTCGTCGGGATCGTTGGTGCCGATATAGAAGACCGCCGTCTCCTTCTCGGCCACGAAGGTGTCGAGGCGGACGGCGAAGACGCCGAGCTTGCCTGCGCAGCCGGCCGCCTCGCGCAGGCGCCTCGGATCGGCGTTGAACCGCGCCGGCGTCGCGGCGTCGACGTCGCGGACATGGGTGACGTATTCGTGGTCGGAGCCCCAGGCCGCGCCCGGCTCCGGCTCGGGCAGGTCGCCGCGCTCGACCCGGGCGAGGATCTCCTCGGGATCGTCGCCGAGCGCCAGGCCGAGATGGTTGACGAGCGCCACGGTCCCGTCCGCGCGGACCTCGGCGTAGAGGCTCATCTCGGTATAGGCCGGCCCACGCTGGATCAGCGCGCCGCCCGAGTTGTTGCAGATCCCGCCGAGCACCGAGGCGCCGATGCAGGAGGAGCCGATGACCGAATGCGGCTCGCGCCCGAGCGGGCGGAGGGCCTTCTCGAGCGCGTCGAGCGTGGCGCCGGGCAGGCAGAGCGCCTGCGCGCCGCCGTCGAGAAGATGGATGCCGGTCAGGCGCTTGAGACTCACCAGCACGATCTCGCGGTCGTAATCGGCGCCCCAGGGCGTCGAGCCCCCGGTCAGCCCGGTATTCGCCGCCTGGAAGATCACCGCGCGGCCGGCGGCGATCACCGCGTTCAGCACGCGCCATTGCTCGACGAGGCTGCCGGGCCGGACCACGGCGGCGACCGGCCCGCCGCCGAACCGGAAGCCGCGCATGAAGGCGCGCGTGTCGCGCTCCCGCGTCAGCACGTGGCGCGGGCCGACGATCCGGCCGAGCGCCCGCAGCAGATCGTCGCGCGTCGCGGAGGCCGGTAGGCTGTCGGGCTGCGTCATGCCTTTTCCTCCGAACGCGGCCCCGGGCGGGGCATCGGCGTCTTCTTGTTGTGGTCCAGATTCAGATCCGGTATTTCGCGGTGGGTAAAACATTTTTACCACATACGTCAACCCAGAAGATCTCTTTCCCCGCCGCGCGCCGCCGGTTAGATTCTCCCTCCGCGAGTCCGGGGGTCAGCCGGAAATGAGGAGAGGCCGCGCGTGGTCAAGGAAGGCATCAAGGGAAGCGGCGCCGCAGAGGCGACCGCCCGCCATATCGAGGACCTGATCCTCGAAGGCTCGATCCGCCCCGGCGAGCCGCTGCTGCCCGAGCGGGAGATGGCGGCGCGGCTCGGTGTCTCGCGGCCGACGCTGCGCCAGGGGATGAAGCTCCTCGAGGACAAGGGGCTGCTCGCCGCCGAGCCGAGCGGGGCGAGGGTGGTGGCGCCGCTCGCGACCAGCATCACCGATCCGCTGATCGAGCTCATGTCGAGCCGCGCCGAGACCATCGGCGATTACCTCGAGCTGCGCGGGACGCTCGAGGGCATGGCGGCGGCGCTCGCGGCCACCCGCGCCAACGACGTCGACCGCGCGACCCTCGCGCGCTGCATGGAGCGCATCGACGCCGCGCATGCCCAGGCCGATCCGCACGAGGAGGCGGACGTGGACGTCGACCTCCACGTCGCCGTCTACGAGGCGAGCCACAACGTCGTGCTCCTGCAGGTGATGCGGGCGCTGTCCGGCATGCTGCGGCGCGGCGTCTTCCACAACCGCGAGAAGCTCTACGCGCGCTCCGAGGTGCGCGAGGTCCTGCTCGCCCAGCACCGCGCGATCTTCGAGGGCGTGATGGCGCGGGATCCCGCGGCCGCGGGCCGCGCGGCCGAGGAGCACATGACCTATACCCGGCGGGTCCTCGGCGAGATCGCCGCCGCCGAGGCCCGGCTCGAGATCTCGCTGCGGCGCATCGACGGCGGCAGCCTCAGCACGCGCGCGCGGCCGAGACCGACGCCGCCGGGCGCCGACTGAGCTGAGCCCTGCCCTCCCCTCTCCCTCTCATCGGGGGCCCGGGACGATCACCCGCGGCCCGGGGTCCCCGGGGGCGCGTGTCCGACACGATGGCGGAAGACGTCAGGCGACCGGCGCCGCCGTGCGGCGCGCGCGCCGCCAGAGCCGCGACAGGATGAGCGACACCGCCGTCGAAATCAGCACGCAGAGCGCCGCCGGCGCAAGGCCCCGCGCGGGGATGGCCGCCGCGTAGACCATCAGCACCAGCAGATGCACGAGATAGGCGCCGAAGACATCGCCGCCCCAGGCTCCGACGCGGCTTTCCCGGCGCTCCGGCAGCGAGAGGACGACGGCCATCACGCCGATGGCGTAAAGCGCCGTCGACAGCGAGAAATCGTGCCCCGCCGGATAGTCGCCGACCAGCGCGTAGCCTTCCGCGACCTGCCCGGCCCCGCCGAGGATCATCGCGGCCAGCGCCGGTGCCATGCCGGGCTTGCGCCCCCGCGCCATATAGCCCGCGAGGATGAAGAAGGCGGCGAATCCGACGCCGTTGCGATAGACGAAGCTCGGCGGATCGACACCCCATCGCCGGGCATAGGCGCCGACGAAGCTGGCCATCACGAAGAGCGCGGCCGTCGCGGCGAAGGCCCACCCGACCCCCGCCAGCCGGATCAGCAGCAGCGCCAGCGCGCTGCCCAGCCACAGGCCCGGCAGGAACCACAGATGATAGCCGGGGTCGCCGGCCAGCAGCGTCACGACCCATTGCTTGAGCGTCCCGGCATGGGTCGCCGGACCCAGCAGGCCGGAACGGTCCACCGCCAGGTATATCGCCACCCACAGGAAATACGGAACCAGCACCCGCCGCGCGAGCCTGAGCAGGAAGCCGACCGGCAGCTCGAGAACCACCGGCTTCCACAGGTAACCCGACAGCATGAAGAACAGCGGCACCGCGAAGCGGCTGAGCTCGTCGGCGAGAAAGCCCGCCGCCGTCGCGGCGCCGAACATCCCGAGCACATGCGCGTGGATCGTCACGACGCCGACCAGCGACGCCACGCGAGCGATCTCGATGTTCATGTCGCGCGCGGCCATCCCCCGCCCCGTGGCTGTCCCGTCGCGGTAAGGAGACGCCCGATCTCCGAAGTCTTCAAGACGGATGGAGCGTCGGGGTTAACTCGGGACGGCGCGCGCGCCCGGCCCGAGGCGGCGGGGAGCGGCGCGGCCCGCGTCCGACCGATATCCGGGGCGACCCCGGGATCGGGAGCGGCTATACTCCGCGCGGGCCCATGGGCGGGCGCCGCCGAACGAAGAACCGCGAATGTCCGAGGCACTTTCCGTGAACGTCGTCGTCGAATGCGATCCGGGCTCCATTCTCGGCGGCTCGGACAAGGTCGCGGTGCTGGCGCTGTTTCTCGACGAGGACGGTTTCTGCCATCTCTCGGCCACCGAGGAGCGGTACGGGACGCTCAGCTATCCGGAATCGGTGCGATTTTTCCGCGATCTGGTCTGGCGGCAGATGCTGCCGCGCGGGGCGGAGGTGGTCGGTGATCCGATCAAGATCGAGGCGCTCGCGACACGCCTGCGGCCCTGGCTCGAGCGGGTCCACGCCGGCCATTCGGTGGAACCCCGCGGCGAATCGCTGATCGGCCAGTTCACGCCGGACGCCGCCGAGGCGAGCAAGCGGATCCAGCAGATCATGAACCGGGCGGGCTGGACCGCCGGCGCCTAGCTGTTCTGGGCGGCGGACCGGAACATCGCCCTTCGGGTGACGTTGGAGGGAGGCAACGTAATCGGAAGGACATGCCATGCCAACCCCCGAGGAACTTCGCGAAAAGCTCTGGAAGGCGCTCAAGTCGGATATGACCGTGATGATCGGCGTCATGGGTCCGAAGGACAACCACAAGCGGCCGATGGCGGCGCAGCTCCGCGACGGCGACGACCGGACGATCTGGTTCTTCGGCGACGGGACGACGGAGCTCGCCTCCGCGCTCACCGCGGGCCCGGCCTCGGCCGAGGCCTGTTTCGCCGCCAAGGGCCACGATCTCTTCGCCTGCCTCCATGGCGCGCTCGCCATCGACACCGACCGCGCGGTCATCGACGAGCTGTGGAATTCGCACATCGCAGCCTGGTACCCCGGCGGCCGGGAGGATCCGAAGCTGGTCCTGTTCCGCTTCGAGCCGGTCGAGGCGGAGATCTGGGGGTCGGAGACGGGCCTGCTGGCCTCGGTCAAGGCGCTGTTCGGCGCGGATCCCTCCGCCGAGCACGAGCGGGAGCAGCACGCGACGGTGACGCTGACCTGACACCGCGCCGACGCCGGTGAAAAGCGGGCCGGGAGAAATCGCCCGGCCCAAGGTCGTCTTAGAGAGATCCATGCTCGCCGGATCGCTTCCGGGTTAGCGCGTTTGCGCGCCTCGGCGGAGGCCTACATTCGTCAGCCCCCTGCCCGGGACGCGCCGGGGGGTGGGCGGCGTCGGAAAGTGCGCGTCGCCCGGAGATGAACATGCGGCCTGCGCGAGGGCATCGCGCCGCTTCGCGTCGATCCGTTCTTCGCCCGGCTCTCGCGAACCCGCCCCTGAATTCGGCCCTTGGATGGTCATGGCCGCGCGTGAAACTCATGGCCGCCATGTCGATGCCGCACCCCGGACCGCGACAACTTGCCGCGGACTCCACGCGCCCTATAGTCCCCGACACACCATCGCCAACCCCGGGCCGGAGGGTGGCCGCTTCTCTTCCGCGCCTGGGAGCGGAGAGCGGTCGCCCCGCGACCATGACAGAAGGACGACCCGCGCCCGGATATCCGGGCATCCCTTGCCCTTTCCAGCCAGAAAGCCAGAAATGCCGCCATCCTCCCCGCTCATCGGGCGCCGCCAGCTGCTCATCAGCGCCGCCGCCACCTTCGCCCTCTCCGCCGCCGCGGCCGCCGCGCGCACCGTGGAGGGCGACGTGCCGTGGCGGCCCTTCGCCGCCAGCCCGCCCGAGCCCGGCTGGACCGGCGACTGGCGCTTCCTCACGGCGGACGAGGCCCGCGCGGTCGGCGCGGTCGCCGAATGCCTGATCCCGGCCGACGAGCTGTCGGTTTCCGGCAAGGAAGCGGGTTGCGCCGAGTTCATCGACGGCCAGCTCGCCGGCAGCTACGGCGATTCCGCCAAGCTTTACCGGAGCGGCCCGTTCAAGGACGGCACGCCCGAACAGGGCGACCAGTACCCCTGGACCCCGCGCGAGCGCTACCGGCTCGGGCTCGCCTCGTTGTCGGAATACTGCCGCAAGACCCATGGCGCGGCCTTCGCCGACCTCGACGCGGCGACGCGGACCTCGATCCTTCAGGGGCTCGAATCCGGCGAGATCGCGCTGTCGCCGGTGCCGTCGAAGGCGTTCTTCACCCAGCTTCTGACCAATGTGATGGAGGGGTTCTTCGCCGACCCGCTCTATGGCGGGAACCGGGACATGGCCTCCTGGCGGATGATCGGCTTTCCCGGGGCGCGCTACGACTACCGGCCCTATCTGCTCCAGTACAACACGAAGCTCGATCTCGAGCCGGTCTCGCTCGCCGGGCGCGCCGCCTGGTCGGTCGGCGGAGGCAAGTGACATGACCTATGCGACGCGGCTGCCGCGCAAGGACGCGGTGGTGATCGGACTCGGCTGGGCCGGGTCGATCATCGCCAAGGAAATGGTCGACGCCGGGCTCGAGGTGATCGGGCTCGAACGCGGACCCTGGATGGAGACCGGGGTGGATTTCAACATCAACACCGCCCCCGACGAGCTGCGCTACGCGCGCCGGCAGGAGCTGATGCTCCAGACCGTCCAGAATACCGTCACCGCGCGCAACGACAGCTCGCAGGAGGCGCTGCCGATGCGCCAGTGGGGCTCGTTCCACCCGGGCAACGGCACGGGTGGCGCCGGGCTGCATTGGGCGGGGATCGCCTGGCGCTTCCAGCCCGAGGAATTCCGTCTCGCCTCCTATCTGCGCGAGAAATACGGCGACGAGATCGATCCCGCGCTGACGCTGCAGGACTGGGACACCGACTGGTCGGAGATGGAGCCGGCCTATGACTACTGGGAGCGCATCGCGGGCATCTCGGGCGAGGCCGGCAATATCCAGGGCACGCTCCAGGGCCGCGGCAATCCGTTCGAGGGCCCGCGCGAGCGCGAGTATCCGAACCCGCCGACGATCCCGACCTACGCGCCGAAGCTCTTTGCCGACACGGCGCGCGAGCTCGGCTACAAGCCATTCCACACGCCCTCGGCGCTGCTGAGCCAGGCCTATACCAATATCTACGGCGTGACCGGCGGCCCCTGCACCTATTGCGGCTTCTGCACCAACTACGGCTGCGCGAATCTCTCCAAGGCCTCGGCGATCACCACGGTGCTGCCCGCGCTGATCCGCCAGCCGGGCTTCACCGCCCGCGTGAATTCCGAGGTGCTGCGGGTCGAGCTCGATTCGACGGGCAAGCATGCGACCGGCGTCACCTTCGTCGACGAGACCGGCAAGGAATTCTTCCAGCCGGCCGACATCGTCGTCTCCGCCGCCTTCACCTTCGAGAACGTGCGGCTGATGCTGCTCTCGGGCATCGGCGAGCCCTATGATCCCGCGACCGGCCGGGGGCAGACGGGGCGCAACTACTGCTATCAGACCGCGAACAGCGTCGGCCTCTTCTTCGACGACAAGCAGTTCAACAGCTTCATCGGCGGCGGCGCCATCGGCATGGCGATCGACGAGACCAACAACGACAATTTCGACCATTCCGGCCTCGGCTTCGTCGGCGGCGGCTCGACCCGCGTCGGCCCGATCGGCGCGCCGCCGATCGGCTCGCGGCCGGTGCCGAAGGGCACGCCGGCCTGGGGCGCCGACTGGAAGAAGGCGGTGGTCGCGAACTACAACGGCTACATGTCGATCGGCTGCGAATCCTCGTCCTATGCGACGCGGGGCAACTATCTCTCGCTCGATCCGACCTACCGCGACCGGCTCGGCCGGCCGCTGCTGCGCGTCACCTTCGACTTCCCCGAGAACGACCTGCGCATGTCGCAATACGTCACCGGCAAGATCGCCGAGATCGGCCGGGCGATGAACCCGCGCCTGTTGGAGGAGAAGCCGATGACCGGGCGCTGGAACACCGTCCCCTACCAGTCGAGCCACGTCGTCGGCGGCTTCGTCATGGGCGGCGATCCGTCGACCTCGGGCACGAACCGCTATCTGCAGAGCTGGCAGGTGCCGAACCTTTTCGTCGTCGGCGCGAACGCCTTCCCGCAGAACCCGGGCTACAACCCGACCAGCACCGTCGGCGCGCTCGCCGTGAAGGCCGCCTGGGCCATCACGCGCGACTACGTGAAGGCCCCCGGCGCGCTGGTCCAGGCGTGAGGAGGCGGGAGATGAAAGCGATCCTTCTCGCCCTCGGCCTCGCCAGCCTCGGCCTGCCCGCCCTCGCGGGCCAGTTCGAGGCGATCGAGCGCGGCCGCGCCCTCGCCACGCTCGGCGACTGCGCCGCCTGCCACACCGCCGGCGCCGGCGACTACGCGGGCGGCCTGCCGCTCCAGTCGCCCTTCGGCGCGATCCTGAGCTCGAACATCACGCCCGACGCCGCGACCGGAATCGGGACCTGGTCGCGCGCCGATTTCCTGCGCGCGGTCAAGCAGGGCGTCTCGAAGGACGGGCGCCACCTCTATCCGGCGATGCCCTATACCGACTATGTCAACATGTCCGACGCGGACGTGGGCGCGATCTACGATTATCTGATGTCGATCCAGCCGGTGGCGCACGCGGTCGATGCCGACACCCTGCCCTTCCCCTTCGATCAACGCTGGGCGCTCGGGCTCTGGAAACGGGTGAACGAGACCGGCCCGACCTGGGCGCCGGTCGCGGAACGGTCCGAGGACTGGAACCGCGGCCGCTACATCGTGATGGGCGCCGGCCACTGCGCCGCCTGCCACAGCCCGCGCAACCTCACCTTCGGCGAGAAGGGCGGCGCGGATTTCCTGACCGGCGGCACGCTCGACGACTGGCACGCCCCGGACATCACGCCCGATCCCGTCACCGGCATCGGCGCCTGGAGCGCGGAGGATATCGTTTCCTACCTCGGGACCGGCACCAATGCCTTCGACACCGCCTCGGGGCCGATGGCGGACGAGGTGCGGCATTCGTCGAGCCAGTGGAGCGACGCCGATCTGCGCGCCGTGGCGGCCTATCTCACCGAGGGCGAGCCCGGGCGCCCCGCCGACGCGCCGCCCCCGGCGCCGCTCGCGGCCGACGCGCCGTCGATGATGGCGGGCGCGGCGATCTACGGCGACCGCTGCGGCGCCTGCCACGCGACCGACGGCGCCGGGGTGCCGATGCTCTATCCGAAGCTCGCCGGCGCGCCGCTGGTCCAGGCGGCGGATCCGACCAGCCTTCTCCGCGTCATCCTCGCGGGCAGCCAGGCCGGCGCGACGCCGGCGGCCCCGACCGGCCCGGTCATGCCGAGCTTCGGCGCGGTTCTCGACGACGCCCAGGTCGCGGCGGTCGCGGACTATATCCGCAACAGCTGGGGCAACGCGGCGCCGAAGGTCGGCCCGGACGCGGCCCGCGATCTGCGCGCGGCGCTCGGGAAATAGCCCCGCCGGCCGCCGGTGGCGGCGCGAAGCCCGCGAGGGACCGGCCGGCCTCCGCGGGTCCGGGGCGCGTGGCCGCAGCCCTTCCGGCGCGGCCGGTCCTCGGTCACCCGGGGAGCGCGGCGCCGAGCCCTGGCCCCCTTCCCCAAGATGACGATCGGCACGGAACCTTCGCGGGTCACGGCTGGTTTTGACACCACCAGGCGCGGCGCTCTCCTCCGCCGGCCTGCCTGGATGGGAAGGAACCACCATGAATTCGATCATCTATCTCGTGGGGCTCATCGTGATCGTGATGTTTATCCTGTCATTCCTCGGTCTGCGGTAAGGAGGCTATCATGATTGAGCGTCAGGAACCCGCCGCCCCCGTGCGCGTGATGGATTGGCCGGCGATCTTCGCGGGCGCCACGATCGCCGCCGGCGCCACCGTCGTCTTCACCGGCTTCACCGGCGCGCTCGGCCTCGGGACCATCTCCGCCGAGCCCGGTCAGGGCATGGGCATGTTCGCGGGCATGCTGGTCGCGATCTTCGCCTTCTTGACGATGATCGCCGCCTACGCGCTCGGCGGCTACGTCGCGGGCCGCATGCGAACGCCGGTCGCCGGAGCGGGCGCCGACGAGGTCGCGGCGCGGGACGGGGTGCACGGCCTCACGGTCTGGGCCCTCAGCACCATCATCGGCGCGGTCCTCGCCTTCGGCGCCGTTTCTGGCGCGGTCAAGACCGCCGCCGACGCCGCCGGCGCGACCGTCCAGGCGGGCGGCCAGGTGGTCGGCGGCGCGCTCCAGGGCGCGGGCCAGCTCGCCGGCGGTGTCGTGAGCGGCGTCGGCCAGATGGCGGGCGGCGCGGTCCAGGGAGCGGGCGAGGCCGCCGGGGGCGGCGGCGGGCTGTCCGACATGCTGCCCCCCGAGGCGCGGGAGAACCCGCTCGACTACATCACCGACCGGCTGCTCCGGCCCCAGGAGTCGGCGCCGCAGCCCTATTCCGACGCCGACCTGCGCCAGCAGATCGCCGGCATTGTCGGCTCGGTCCTGCGCAATGGCGAGCTCTCCGACGATGACCGCGCCTACCTCGCCCGCGCCGTGGCCGCGCGCACCAACCTCAGCGAGGCGGAGGCCAACGCGCGGATCGACGACGCGGTCGGCGAGGTGACCGCGCTGCGCGACGCCGCGCAGCAGCGGCTGGACGAGGCGAAGGCGGCGGCGACGCAGGCCCGGGACGAGGCGCAGCAGCGGATCGACCAGGCGAAGCAGGAGGCGATCGCGGCCGCCGAGAAGGCGCGGCGGGCGGCGGTCTGGGGCGCCTGTCTTCTCGCCGTCTCGAGCCTCATCGCCGGCGCGGCCGCCTTCGCGGCGGCGATCCGGGGCGGCCGCGACCGGGACGCCGGCACGGTCTGGTCCGGCCTGCTTCACGGCCCGCGCGGATAAGCGACGGCTTGCGGGCTGACCGCCCCGGGCCGGGCGAGAAGCGCGAGGAAGGGCGGCGCGATCGGGGATCGCGCCGCCCCGTTTTCATGGATCGATGGGATCTTGCCGCGGCCGCGAATGACCGCGATATCTCGGCGGAACACTTCCATCGAGAGGACAGGACATGACTGGACCGCGGGCCGAGATCGGCGCGCTGGGAAGCCGGACGGTCGCCCCGCGCGGCGTCGCGCTGCTGACCTTGGCGCTGTCGATCGGCAGCTTCGGCATCGGGACCGGCGAATTCGCGATCATGGGCCTGCTGCCCGAGATCGCGGCCGGGCTCGGCATCTCGGTGCCCGCGGCGGGCCATCTGATCAGCGTCTACGCGCTCGGGGTGGTCGTCGGCGCGCCGCTGATCGCGGTGCTCGCGGCGCGGGTCAGCCGCCGCCGGCTGCTGCTCGCCCTCATGCTGGCCTTCGCGGCCGGCAACCTCGCGAGCGCGGCCGCCCCCAACATGGCGACGCTGATCCTCGCGCGGTTCATCGCCGGCCTGCCGCACGGCGCCTTCTTCGGCGTCGCGGCCCTGGTCGCGGCCTCGGTCGCGCGGCCCGACCGGCGGGCGCGGGCGGTCGGACAGGTGATGCTCGGCCTGACCGTCGCGACCCTGGTCGGGACCCCGCTCGCGACCGGGCTCGGCCAGATCTTCGGCTGGCGCTCGCTCTTCGTGCTCGTCGGCGCGATCGGCGCCCTCGCCGTCGCGATGCTCGCGCTCACCCTGCCCCGCGACAAGGTCCACGCCGAGGCGAGCGCGCTCGGCGAGCTCTCGGCCCTCGCGCGCCCGCAGGTTCTCCTGACGCTCCTCTTCGCCGCCGTCGGCTTCGGCGGCATGTTCGCGGTCTTCAGCTATATCGCCGTGACGGCGACCCGGGTCGCCAACCTGCCCGAGAGCTTCGTGCCGGTCATCCTCGCGATCTTCGGGGTCGGCATGGTCGGCGGCAACCTGATCGGCGCGCGCTTCGCCGATCGCGCGCTGATGCCGACGATCGCGGGTCTCACGGTCTTCAACATCCTCGTCCTCGCCGCCTTCGCCCTCACGGCCTCGAACCCCGCGCTGCTCTGCCTCTGGGTGCTGCTGATCGGCTTCGGCGTCGCGATGGCCCCCGCGGTGCAGACGCGGCTGATGGACGTGGCGGGCAAGGCCCAGACGCTCGCGGCGGCGTCGATGCACTCGGCCTTCAACATGGCGAACGCGGCGGGTGCCTGGCTCGGCGGCGTCGCGATCTCCGCCGGCTATGGATATGCCTCGACCGGCTGGGTCGGCGCGCTGCTCGGCCTCGCGGGCCTCGGTGTCTTCGCGGTCTCCTGGCGTCTCGACCGCCGGGCCGGCGCCGAGCCCGGCTGATCCGCCTCCCCGCGCGGGCTACATTCCGACGTCCGGGCCCTCGTCCAGCGAGAAGCCGATGGCCGCCACCGCCCTGCCCCGCGCGTCGACGACCTCGACCCCGCACCTGCGGCCGCCATCCTCGGGAATGACCGCCATCGCGAGCTCGCCGAGGAAGCGCGCCGCCTCGGCCCGCGCGGCGGCGTCGTCCGCGAGCTCGACGCCGATTTCGTCGGGCGTTCGCGCGCCATTGTCGCGGACATGGAAGAAATATCGCATCTGGGTCTCCCGAAGCGCCTTTGTGACGCAACCCACGCGACGCGCTCGCGTTCCATGACACGCGAGAATGCCTGAGCGGATGGGACGAGGGACGACGCCCGACCGAGCACGCCGCGCAAGCCCGGGGGAGATCGACGTGCCGCTTTGCTTTCTCAAGGCCCTCCGGGCGCGGGGCCCGGTCTCGAACGCGGAGGCCGAGGTGATCCTCGGCCTCGCCCGCGATCAGGTCGATTACGAGAACGGGCGCGACATCGTGGTCGAGGGGACGACCCCGACGCATTCCTGCCTGATGATCTCCGGCTGCAGCGCGCGCTACACGGTTCTCTCCGACGGGCGGCGGCAGATCACGGCGATCCATGTCGCCGGCGATTTCGTCGACCTGCACAGCCTCTTCCTGCGGCCGATGGATCACAGCGTGATGGCGATCGGCGGCGCGCGGATCGCGCGTGTCCCCCATCCGGTGCTGCACGGGTTGATCGAGACCCAGCCCAACCTCACCCGGCTGCTCTGGACCATGACCGTGATCGACGCGGCGATCTTCCGGCAATGGCTGGTGAGCTCGGGCCGGCAGAACGCGGACAGCCAGGTGGCGCGGTTCCTCTGCGAGATGTATGCGCGGCTCGCGCTTGTCGACCGGACCGACGGCCTGTCCTTCGATCTTCCCGTGACGCAGAGCCTGCTCGGCGACGCGATGGGCATGTCGACCGTGCAGGCCAACCGCAGCGTCCAGGTGCTGCGTCAGGCGGGCCTGATCCGCTGGAAAGGCGCGCAGGTCACCATCCTCGACTGGGAGGGCCTGGTCGCGCGCGGCGAGTTCGATCCGACCTATCTGAACATCCGCGGCATGAGCTGACGCCGTTCCCTAGACGGCGCTTATATGATGTCGTTCCGGGTATAACCGCCGCGTGCGAACGGATCGCATTATGTCCGGTAATTATGGAGCCCGTCATAAGCGGCGTACCCGCGACCGCGGCCGTGAGCCGGAGCGCTCCGCGCCCGCCGGCCATACGCACTGCACCATCCCCGTCGCGTCGCGCAGGCGTGTGGAGCCCCCTGCCCCGCTCGTGCGGACAATCTCGGACCGCGCGGCGGCTTTCCGGCCGGCGCTGCTCGTCTCCTGTTTCATTTCGCGGTCGGGCCCTATGACATGGATAAAGCATCTGACCGTGCGGAATGGCCGGCGCTCCAGGTCATGACACATCGCCGCGGATCATTGTCCGCGGACAATGGCGGGGATCCACGGTTTGTCCGCGGACAATTCGCCTTTCCCGGGTCCCCGGCCGGATCGACGCGCGCTGAGGCGGGAGCGTGCGTGATCCGTCGGGCGAGGTAGCGCCACACATCGAACGACTCGCTGCGGCGCCCCAGCGTCAGGGCATGAAAATACGCTCCCGGCCGGGCGACGCGCTCGCCAAGGCTCACGAGGATCCAGATCACCAGAGCGGTCTCCAGCGCGCCGCCGCGACGACGCGCTGCGTCATACTGCCTGGGATCGACGCCGATCATCGGTGCGAGTGTCTGACCTACCTCGATCAGATCGCGCCAGCTCGCGGGCCGGTTCGGTGAAAACGCAGCTGCGTCGGGACAAGCTTCCAGGACCTGTTCCACGCTCAGTTCCTGTGCTGGACTGGACCTGGGTTCGGGCTGTCTATCAATAGGTTCTTTCTTCGACTTCTGATGGTGCCGGACAAAATGGCCGTCGCTGGCGGACAAACGCGCCGCGGGGGCATCGGCTTCGAGGGGCCGCGCGGGCGGGGCGTCGAGGGTGACCCGGTCGAGAAGATCGGCCAGTTGGTCCGAGGTGAGGACGCGGCGGAGCGCGGGCTGGCACGCGCGCGCTCCGGGATCCTCGGGATCGCGGGCGAGGGCCCGGGCGATCGCGGCGCGGAGCCGGGCGCGGAGGAAGCGGACGCGGTCGTGCTCGCGGGTCGCGGCTTCGGCGCGGGCGGACAGGTCGGCGATCCGCGCGAAGAGCGGGCGGAGGTCGAAGCCGAAGCGCAGGCAGAGCCCGCTGACACGGTCGCGCCGCGTGAAGCGCTTGCGATTCGGGCTGTCCTCGCGGCGGATCAGGCCGGCCTCCTGCAGCGTCGCGAAATGCCGGCGCAGGGTCCGGTCCGACAGGCCTCCCAGCCGCGCCGCCAGCGTCTCGTTCGAAGCGAAGACGACGTGGTGGCCACGTTTCGGCGGCAGGCAGGAGAGCAGCGCGTCGAGCGTCGCGATGACCGGCGCCTTGAGCCCCAGGGAGGCGCCCGCGCGGCGGATGATGTCGATGACGGCGAAGCGGTCCGGAAAGGCATTGTCCGCGGACAAATTCTCCCCGGCCCGCGGTCCGGAGGGGACTGCGAGGCGATGAAAGGCCATGATGCTTCACGGCGTACCCCGAGGATGGAGCGCCCGATCAGGTCTGGGTGAAGGAATGAGTCATCCAGCGACCAACCCGGGGAGGTTGGCCTTGACTGGAACGGAGAAGCTGGTAGATCTGACTGTGCTAATCGACAGATCGGGCTCTCCGAGGGTGACCTTGGGGGGCTCTTTCTTTCGTGGCCGCTGATGTGCTCCCTTGCTGTTGCGGATCTGGCTCTCGCTCAGCCGGGATCGGCCGAGGATTTCCATTCTTCGTAGAGACGTAGCAGCGCACCTTCCGCGTTGCCGCGCATCCATTCGGTGAAGCCCGGCGCGTCGGCGGCGCCGAGCCGGATCGTCAGGGCCCGGGGGGCGTCCCGGATCTCGGCGAGACGCGTGCCGTCGGGATGCACGACCGGCAGGGCAGGGCGCCCGGCCGCGGGCGCCACGTCGCGCCGGGCGACGGCCTGGGCGATGCGCGCGAACCGCTCGTCCGAAACCGACCGCGCCAGCTCCTCCGCCAGCTCCTCCGCCAGCGCGAGAAGATCGATCCCGCGCTCCCGCGCCGTGTCGGCGAGCTCCTCCCACCGCCGGCGCCCGACCCCGTGCGCGGGGCCGATCGCCTCCGCCACCGGACGCGGGATCGCCCGCGCGACCTTGCCCATGCGCGACAGCATCGGCTTGTCGATCGCCAGCGCGTCGAGGATGACCGCGGCGTCGTAGCCGGCCTCCGCGAGATCGGCGGCGAAGAGCGCCTTCTCGATGAAGCTCGGGTCCAGTCGCTGGCTGTTCTCCTGACCCTGCGCCAGGATCGCCTGTTCGTCGGAGAGCGAGCGGACCAGCGCCTTCGCCGGCAGGTCGAGGAGCCGCAACGCGCGCAGCCGCCGCCGCCCGTAGACGATCCGGTATCGCCCGGGCCGGTCCGGGATCGTCCGGACCATGATCGGGACCTGCTGGCCATGCTGGCGGATGCTCTCCGCGAGGGCCGCGATCTCCGCGTCGTCGAAGGCCAGACGGTCGCGCGGACCGCCGTCCTCGATCATCCCGGGCTCGATCTCGCGCACCGCGTTGCTCGAGAGGTCGCGCAGGGTCGAGCGCATGCCCGAGATCGCGCCGGTGTTCGGAAACCGGGGCTCGGCCGGCGCGCGGGGCTCGGCCGCGGCCTCGGCGGGCTCGGGGGAGGGCGGGGCGGGGGGCTGGAAGATGTTGCGGCGTGCCATCAGCTCGGCTTCCTCCCCCAGGCCTGCTGGATCACGGCCTCGAACTCGTCCGCCGCGCCGTTGATGCTCTCGGTGATGCGGTCGAGCGTCTTGCGCACGACCTGCGCGGGATCGAGCTCGTAGATCGTCTGCTGGGTCATGCCGGCGTCCGAGACGGCGGTCGACTTCAGCACCGGCGTGGTCAGCACCTGGTCGAGCAGGATCGAGCGCAGGAAGCCCGCCATCTGCGACTGCGGCACGTCGGTCGGCTCGTAGCGCGCGATCAGGAACTTGAGGAACCGCCAGTCGGTCGGCCCGGTGGCCTCCTCGAGCGTCCGGACGGTTTCTCCAGCCATTTCAAGGAATTGCGCCATGGATGCGACGTCGAGCATGCTCGGGATCACGGTGATCAGCAGACCCGTCGAGGCGAGCAGCGCGGTCATCGTGGTGAAGCCGAGCTGCGGCGGGCAGTCGATGATGACGATGTCGTAATCCGCCTCGACCTCGTCGAGCGCGATCGCCAGCCGCTGGGTGAAGGGCGGGTCGATCCGGTGCTGCAGCGCATAGGCGGTCTCGGTCTCGTATTCCGAGAGCAGCAGGCCCGCGGGTGCGAGGTCGAGCCCGTGGAAATAGGTTTGCCGGATCACCTGCCGGAACGGCACCGGATCCTCGTAGCGCAGCGCGTCGTAGATCGTGCCGCCCTCGGCGAATTCGATCTCGGGCCGGTAGCCGAACATCGTGGTCAGGCTCGCCTGGGGGTCCATGTCGACCGCGAGCACCCGATAGCCTCGCAGCGCGTAACGCTGCGCGAGATGCACGGCGGTCGTGGTCTTGCTGGAACCGCCCTTGAAATTGACGATGGAGACGACCTGGAGGTGATCCCCCGCGCGCCGCCCCGGCAGATAGGCCTCGCCGTTGCGGCCGGTCCGCGCCATCACCTGGCGGATCGCGTCGATATCGGCTGCGGAATAGAGCCTGCGCCCCCGGGAATCGGTCTCGACTTCGGGAAAGTCGCCTTCCTGATGCCGGGTCCGCAGGTTCGACATGCTGATCCCGGTCAGCTCGGAAACCTCGCCGGGATGGAATTTGCGCAGGGTCTTCCGGCTTTCGGGGTGAAAGCTGTTGCGCATATGATTGTTCAGCGCCTCGGACAGACGCGCCGCGCTCGCGCTGATCGTGCCAGCGACCGAGCCAGGAACCGGGAATGCCTTGCTCATGACCTACTGCCCTCGGGTCTCTTGCTGGACCGTCGCTCTCTCGTCGCAGGAACGCGGGAATTGCGCGATCTGGCGACGATGACATCTTTGGCACGCAACTGTCGACCAGACAACCTATTTCCGCGCTGGACCCCGCGCCGGAGCGGCGGGATCGCCGAAAATGCGCCGAAACCAGCGCTATCGCGCATAGCACGGAACCACCCGGCGCTCCAGGCAAGGGCGCGGAGCGCGCCAACGGGCCGATCCATCCGAATCGCTGGCGGCGCTGGCACATGGGTGCGACCAAGTCCCGCCAGGCGCCGCGGGCGGACGTCCGGGCGATGCCGACCGTGCGAACCGGGGCCCCGTTCGGAATGTCGCGGGGCGCTCGGCTCCGGGCTGGCGTCCTTCGCCGCGGTCGCGAAACATTCACGAGCCTGATCGCGGCGAATGGCCTAGCCTCCGTGGCGAAACCGGTGCGTGGCACCGCTGGACGGAGATCATTTCGATGAATGACGCCGTTGCCGCCGGCGGGCTCGCGCCCGCGCTCGAGGAAACCCTGCGCGCCCCGGCCGCCCGGCTGGGGGCGATGATCGACCAGATCGGCGAAAGCGCCGCGGGGGCGGAACTGATGTGGCGCGCCGCCGCGCGGCAGGCGACGACGATCGCGGGCGGACACGACGCGCGGCTGCGCCGGAGCGCGGGGCGGCTCGCCGCCGGGATCGAGGACGCGGCCGCGCGCCTGTCCCGGGGCGGCCTGCCCGCGGACTGGGCCGCCTACCTGCTCGACAGGGCGCAGCGCGCCGTCCTCACGCTCGACACCTTGCGCGAGCGCGGCGACGTCTTCGTCGCGCACGAGGCGGCGGGCTGCCCGCCGGTGCTCGTCTACGACTACGAGGTGGTGGTCGACGGCCGGGACCTGGGCCGGCCATGCAACTACCTGCTGCTCCGGATCGTCCCGCCCGAGGGCGTGACGGTGATCGACACCAAGCGGCCCTATGTCATCATCGATCCCCGGGCCGGGCATGGCGCGGGGATCGGCGGCTTCAAGTTCGACAGCCAGGTCGGCGTCGCGCTCTCGCGCGGCAATCCGGTCTATTTCGTCGGCTTCCGGCGCGACCCCGAGCCGGGCCAGACGCTGGCCGACGTGACCCGGGCGGAGGCGGAGTTCGTGCGCGAGGTGATGCGCCGGCACCCCGACAGCCCGAAGCCGGTGGTGATCGGCAACTGCCAGGGTGGCTGGGCCACGCTGCTGCTCGCGATCACCAATCCCGACCTCACCGGGCCGATCGTGCTCAACGGCGCCCCGGTCGGGCCCTGGTCCGGCGAGGTCGGCACCAATCCGATGCGCTACAACGCCGGCGTCACGGGCGGCGCCTGGCAGGCGATGTTCCTCTCGGACATCGGCGGCGGCGTCTTCGACGGCGCGCATCTCGTGATGAATTTCGAGAACCTCAACCCGAGCCGCAACTACGTCGGCAAGTACTACGACCTCTTCGCCGCGGTCGACACCGACCGGGAGCGCTTCCTCGATTTCGAGCGCTGGTGGGGCGGGTTCTTCCGGCTGAACGAATCCGAGATCCGCTGGATCGTCGAGCAGCTCTTCGTCGGCAACCGGCTGGCCCGCAACACCGCCCAGCTCGAACCGGGCCGGCCGCTCGACATCAAGGCGGTGCGTGCGCCGATCATCGTCTTCGCGAGCCGCGGCGACAACATCACGCCGCCGCAGCAGGCGCTGAACTGGATCGTCGACACCTATCCCGACGTCGACGAGATCCGCGTGCGCGGCCAGCGCATCGTCTACATGCTGCACGAGGAGGTCGGGCATCTCGGCATCTTCGTCTCGGCGAGCGTGGCGCGGAAGGAACACACGCAGGTGAGCTCGGTCATGCGCACCATCGAGAGCCTCGCGCCGGGCCTCTACGAGATGAAGATCGAGAGCGCCGAGGGCCAGGGCATCGACCGCGCGTTCACCGTCGCCTTCTACGAGCGCACGCTCGGCGATCTGCGCGAGATCGACGAGAACCGCGCGGACGAGGCGGCCTTCGGCGCCGTCGACCGTTTCTCCGAGACGCAGGCGGAGATCTACGACGTGCTGGTCCGTCCGCTGGTGAAGGCGATGGTGACCCCGGCGACGGCGGAGGCGGGCCGGGCCCTCCATCCGCTTCGCGCCTCGCGCGCGGTGATGTCGGGCCGCAATCCGATGACGCTGCCGCTCCGGCTGATGGCCGGGCTCGTCGCGGGCGACCGGCGCGCGGCGGACGCGGCCAATCCCTTCGTGGCCGCCGAGGGCGCGGCGATGGACATGATGATCCAGGCGATCGACCTCGGCCGCGACCTGCGGGACGCCTTCCGGGAGCAGGCCTTCTTCGCGCTCTGGAACGCGCCCTGGGCGCGGACCTATGGCGCGTCGCGCGCGCGGCCCCGGACGCTCAAGGATCCCGCCGAGCTTCGCGCGCTGCCCGAGGTGGTGATCGCGCTCGGCCATCTGCGGGAAGGGGGCTTCGCGCACGCGGTGATCCGCATGCTGGTCCTGCTCGCCGAATCGCGCGGCAGCGTCCGGCGCGACCGGCTGGAGCGCTCGGCGCAGGTGCTGGCCGGGGACGAGCCCTTCCGCTCGATCCCGGTCGACGAGCGCAGGCGGATCATCGACGAGCAGACGCTGATCGCGAGCTTCGCCGGCGAGGAGGCGATCACGACGCTGCGCGATCTGCTGCCGAGCCAGGCGGAGCGGGAGCTGGCGCTGCGGGTGGCGCGCTACGTTCCGGGCCGCGTCGAGGAGATGGCGCCGCACACGCTCGAACTGCTGATGCGCCTGCACGAGGTGCTCGGCGTCCCCGCCGGCTTCGACGACGTGCTCGAGGATCCGCTCGCCACGCCGGGGGACGGCGAAGGGTCGCCGCGGACGGCGGCCGAGTAGCGGCCGCCGGGGCGGGAAGCGGGCCGCCCCGGGAAGGGGAGGCCCGCGCGTCGCGTCAGAGGATGAAGTCGGCCGCGGTGTATTTCGTGTGGGCGACGGCGTCGTCGAGGATGCGGATCGCGAATTCGGCCGCCGCGTCGCTGTCGAGATTGGCGTTCACGATCGTCTCGGTGCCCGACTGGGTCAGCCAGATGCCCCCGATCGCCTTCGAGTTGAAGGTGAAGGCCTGGTTGCCGGCGACGTTCGGGTTGGCGTCGATCGCCGAGAGGTCGATCTTGTCGCCCGCCGCGGCGCCCGCGCCGTCGAAGCCCCGGATCACGTCCCGGGCCGAGGGCGCCGAGTCCGAGACCGCCGTGAAGACGAAGACGTCGTTGCCGGCGCCGCCGACCAGCGTGTCGGAGCCCGCGCCGCCGGTCAGCGTGTCGTTGCCGGCGCTGCCTTCCAGCGAATCCGTCCCGGCGTTGCCGAGCAGCCGGTCGTTGCCCGTGCCGCCGAAGATCCGGTCGTTGCCGCCGTCGCCCTGGATCGTGTCGTTGCCGTTCCCGCCGGTCAGCGTGTCGTTGCCGCCATTGCCCCGCACGGTATCCGCGTAGCTGGTCCCGACATAGGTGTCGGCGCCGGTCGAGCCCGTGACGTTATGGGCCTCGCCCCAGACCTTCGTGGTGATCGGGCCGGGATCGGCCTTGGTCCCGTTGGGGCCGCCGCCCATCAGGCCCGCGACGACGTCGTGCACGGGGCCGGTCTGGCCGACGGGGTTCGACATGTTGAGCCCGCTCAGCGTGATCGACGGCGTCGCGGTCGTCACGATGCCGTCGTTGAGCACGAGCGCGCCGGTGTTCGCGTTATAGGCGGAACCGAGGGTGACGAGGCTGATCGAGTCGATCTTGCCGCTCACCGTGTGGTTCGAGAACGTGTACTGGAAATTGTCGCCGTTCACGAGGACCGCCTTGGTGGCGGCTTCCTTGCCCGGCACGGGCGTGTCGAGATGGACGATCTGGGTCGTCCGGCTGGCGCTCGGCCCGTTGAAGATCGGGAAGCCGTAGGGCGTGAAGCTCGAGAAGAACGACGTGTAGCCGGTGTTGAAATTCACTCCGGCCTTGGTCGTCGGATTCGCGGTGAGGGTGATTTTGATCGTCATGATCGGGAACTCCTTCGGCCGCGCTTCAGAAAACGATCGAGAGCGAGGCCAGCGCGTTGAAACCTGGCGATGGCTGGGTGTTGAGATAGGGGGTGTAGTTCTGGTCGGTGACGTTGTTGAGCGCGATGCCGAGCGAGGCCCGCTCGCCGATCGCGCGGGTCAGGAAGAGGTCGAGCGTGGTCCAGGCCTCGCTCGACAGCGTGCCGTCCTCGCGCGAGCCCACGATATTGACCCGCGCGCCGAGCTCGAGCGTCTCGGCCGCGTTGCGCGCGCCGCCCGAGAGCGTCAGCCGGTTCGGCGGGATCCCGGAGACCGTGGCGTCGGTGGTCCGGTTGGTGCCGTCCATCAGCTGCCCGCCGAGGCTCGCGAAGGCGAAGCCGGTGTCATAGGCGATCTCGAGCTCGGCGCCGTCGATGCGCACGTCGTCGACGTTCTCGTACTGGAACCAGGCGTCGAACAGCGTGCCGCGCTGCACGAGGCCGATATAGTCGTCGACGTCGTTGCGATAGACCGCGAGCCGCGCGTTGAGCGTGTCGTCGTCCAGGAAGAGGCCGACGCGCGACAGCGTCACGCCGACCTCGGTCGTGAGCGCGCTCTCTGGCTTCAGGTTCGGGTTCGGACGGATCTGGAACGTCGCCGGCGGCGGGTGCAGGCCGTTGACCAACGTTTCCGACAGGGTCGGCGGGCGGTCCGCCTTCGCGACGGTCCCGTAGACCGCCACGCCGTCGAACAGCATCCGCCGCAGGGTCAGCGATGGCGCGAGCGAGGCGTCGGAGGCGTCGCCGTCGTCGCTTTCGAGCCGGTAGTCGAGATAGCGCAGGCCGAGGATCACCTCCGTGCGCTCGCCGATCGAGATCGTGTCCTCGGCGAGCAGCGAGATGATCCGGCGCGACCCCGACGGCGTCAGGCCGCCGCCCTCGCGGGTCGGGTCGTCGGTCGTCACCTCGTCGCGGAAGCCCTCGCCGACGAAGGTGAGCGCGTGATCGCTCCAGCCGAGCGCGACGTCGCGCCGGACCGTGGCGCGCAGCCCGTCGGTCACGGTGTCGTAGGAGCGTGAGAGCCCGTTCGGGCGCAGGTCCGCGTCGAGCCCCTGCTGGGAGACCTTGGTCCCCGTCCGGTAGAGCGTGGCGTCGCCGGCGCCGAAGGCATAGCTCAGCGTGGCGTTGGTCGTGTCCATCTCGTTGTCGCGCGGGAAGCCCGAGGCGACGCCGGTGCGGAACTTCGAGTTGAGCGCGGAATAGGACAGCACGAAGTCGTGGCCCTCGACCGGGGAGAAGGCGAGCTTGCCGAGGCCCGACAGGCTGGTCTCGGCCGCCTCGACCCGGGTGCCGTCGGGAGCGTCGTAGTCCTTGGTCTTCGCGCTGGTGAAGGCGAGCAGGCCGCTCGCGCGGGATCCGAGCTCGTGCGCGTAGGCGAGATGGACCGTCGGCTCCTCCGACAGCGATCCGTAGCGCAGGCGCGCCTCGCCGCCGCCCGCCCGGCCCGGCGCGATCAGGTCGGCGGCCTCGACGGTGCGCAGCGACAGCGTGCCGCCGATCGCGCCCGGCGCCGCCTCCGCGCCGGCGGGCCCGCGGACCACCTCCATCGCGCGCAGCATCTCGGGATCGGTGTAGAAGGTGCCGTTCGCGCCATGGTCGCTGCGGGCGAAGTTCTGCCGCGCGCCGTCGATCGTGACGACGACGCGGCCCTGGCTCTGCAACCCGCGGATGTTGACGGCGATCGCGGGATCGCCGGCCGTGCTTTCGGTCGTGACGCCGGGGATCGCGTTGAGCACGGTCTCGACGCCGGCGCCCTGGAAGGCGCCGGCGAGCTCCTCGGGCCCGACGGCGCGCGCCGAGACCGCGCCGTCCGATATGCCGGAGGTCGGCGCGGTGACCACGACCGGGTCGAGCAGGAGCGACTCCGGCTCCTCCTGCGCGGCGGCGCCCGACGCGACGAGGGTCGCGGCGAGCGTCGCGAGCGCCGATCCGATGCCGAGGCGCACCTTGCTCCCTCCGTCCGGGTCGGCGTCAGATCAGGAAGTGATCCGCGCCGAGGTCGGCCACGTCGATGCCCTTCAGCGTGATCGTGACATCCTCGACCGAGAGCCGGGCGCCGGCGGAAACGTCGCTCATCGCCACGTCGCCGAGGTCGTCGAGCGCGAGCGGGCGCAGGTCGATGAGGTCCCGGGCCAGGTCGAAGTCGGTGATCGTGTCCGATCCGCCGCCGGCGCCGAAGATGAAGGTGTCCGCGCCGTCGCCGCCGGTGAGCAGGTCGTTGCCCGCGCCGCCCGAGAGCTGGTCGTTGCCGGCGCCGCCGTCGAGCGTGTCCTTGCCCACGTTGCCGACGAGCTTGTCGTTGCCGATGTCGCCGTAGAGCCGGTCGTTGCCGTAGCCGCCGTCGAGCGTGTCGTTGCCGGCGCCGCCATAGGCGACGTCATGACCGGTGCCCGCGAAGACCTTGTCGTTGCCGGCGCCCGCGGTGATCAGATCCGCGCCGCCGTAGCCATGGATCTGGTCGTTGCCGCCCGCGCCGTCGATCGTGTCCTTGCCGTTGTAGCCGGAGAGGATGTCCTTGTAGTCCGAGCCGGTGACGTCGAGGTTGTACTTCGAGATCATGTCGTAGATCGCGCCGGCGTTCTTGTTCTGGACCGCGGTGTAGAGCGCGTAGACCGGGTTGGTCGCCGCGACGAAGCCCGAGCCGGGGGCGGCGCTGAGGTCCCAGCCGGAGATCTCGAGCCCGGTGTCGAGCCCGGTGATCGCGCCCGAGGGGCCGGTTCCCTGCGTCCCGGTGGTCTGGCCGTCGACCCACTCGCCGAAGGTCAGCGAGTCGATGCTGCCCGAGATGCCATGGCCATAGGCCGGGCCGTAGTGGATGAAGTCATAGGCGAGATCCGCGCCGTCGATCAGCGCCACCTTGTCCGACTTGCCGGCGCCCTCGACGTAGCGCCCGAGGATCTGCTCGCCGTTGAGATAGTAGACCGCGCCGAAGGCACCGTCGGGCGCGCCGCCCCAGAAGGACATGTCGCCCGCGCCGAGATCGGCGAAATGCGTCGAGATATAGGTCGGGAAGTTGACGCCCCGCAGCGCGGAGGCATCGATCGTGAGCACGGCGTTCGTGGTCATGTTGGGTCCTGTCTGTCCGTCGGGCTGGCCTCGGTGGTGCCCGGGGCTCGGGTGGAGCGAAGATCAGCGGGAATGCTGGCTCGACGGAGAGCGCGGGGACGGATCGGCCGGCCCGCAACTCGCTGCGCGAACGGTATCGGAACCGTGGCGGGCTACCCTGCTTCACGCGATGCGCTAACATGGCCGAAAAGACGAGTCAAACGAATATGATATTTAGATATGTCGTCCAAATAATAAATAATTCGCATAGTATCTGATACATCTATGAATAGATCGAGGCACGAATTGAACCTCGGTTCAATTCGTGCTCGTTCATCTTTCGCGCTTCGGTACCATCCTGGCGACGCGGCGCTGGCTGGGATGGCGATTTGGGACCACGCGCGCGGCGGCCCCGGATCCGGTCAGCCCGCGGCCCGGGCGGGCTCCGCCGTCTCGGCGAGCGTGGGCTGGGCGTCGACGATCCGCCGCCAGTCGGCGAGCGCCTCCGGGCCGGCCTTGTTCACCCCGAAGAACTGGGCGATCAGCATGCCCTGGGCGTCGAAGCATTCGACGGAGAGCGCGGCGCCCCGCCGGGTGGGCTTGTCGACCGCCCAGACCTCGGCGACATGGTCGGCGCGCAGGTGCAGGTCGAGCCCGGGATCGAGGATGTTGAGCCAGGGGCCGAGGGTGGCGACGCGGTGGATCGGGCCGGTGTGGATCTCGATGCAGCCGCGGTTGCCGACGAAGACCATGATCGGCGTGCCGGTCCCGGCCGCGGCCTCGAGGCAGGCCGCGATCGCGCCGGGCGCGAGACGCCGCGTGAGCGGCTCGGCCGCGACGCGGTAGGCGCCGAGCCGGTTCATCCGGAGCCGGCCCGCCATGGTGAGGAACTGGTGCGTGTCGGTCATCCGGGCCCAGGCCTCGCGCAGCTCGGGCGCCCGGGCGGGATCGCCGCTCGGCCCCTCGACGGGCGTGCGCGGCGTGACCTGGAGGGCCGGCGCCTCGACGCGCAGCGCGTCCACGACGGGGGCCCAGGCGGACAGCGTCGATTCCGGGCGCGGGTAGACCTTGTGGACCGCGTCCCCGGCCGCGTCGAAGACCTGGATCGAGCGCTGTGTCCCGCGCTCGGTCTCGCGCTCGACCGCGAAGGCATAGACCCAATGCGAGGGGAAGAAGCGCAGGTCGATCTCGCCGGCGGCGATGAAGGAGGCGTTCGCTCCCGGCTTGTACCCCGCGTAGGGGCCGGTCTTCTCGATGACGCAGGACTCGTTGCGGGTCAGCGCCATCAGCGGCCCCAGCGCCTCGAGCGCCGGGACGAGCCGGTCGGGATGCGGCGCGAGGCTGACCGCCCCATGGCCGAGATGCGCGGCGACGAGCTCCGCCTCGGATACGCCGAATTCGGCGGCGAGGTCGCGATCCCGCGTCCCGGGGTGCTCAATGCGCGCCGCGCGCAGGGCTTCGGCGGTCGGTCGGTTGGTGTCGGACATCTGGACCTGGCAGGGGTGTGGCGCGTCTCTGGCCAGGGCGTCGTCGAATCGAACGCGCAAGATCGCTGGATAGCATCTGTTCACACCGCTGCTATTCGAACGCCGCGCGCCGCGCAATAGGCATGCGCGGCGGCGGCGCGAGTACTTGCGCTTTTCTCGAAGGGGCCGTCGCGGGCGGGCCGTCCGGGGTCCGGGGGCCGGGTCGGCCCCGCGCGACCGGAATTCAGGCGACGTGGTCGGCGACGTAGGCGCCGCGCTGGCCGATCGGCTCCTCCGGGCCGGTCGTGGTGTCGCGCGCGGTCTGGAGCTCCATCTGCGCGTTGATCTCGGCGCCGAGCAGCACCACGAAGGCGCTGCCGTAGAGCCAGAACATCAGGCCGACGATCGCGCCGATCGAGCCGTATGTCTCGTTGAAATGGCCGAAGCGCGCGACATAGACCGAAAGCAGCAGCGAGGCGGCCACCCAGCCGAGGGTCGCCGCCACCGCGCCGACGGTGACCCAGCGCTTGCGGGCGAGCGCGCGATGCGGACCGTAGCGATAGAGCCCGCCGATCAGGAAGATCATCGCGACGCCGAGGATCAGGAGCGGCGTCAGCTGGGCGAGCAGCGCGCCGAGCGGGCCGATGTCGCTGAAATGCAGGATCGCCGGCACCGCGACGACCGCGAGCAGCGCGATGATGGCGACGGCGATCAGGAGCAGCGTGAGCACGAGCGAGGTCAGGTACTGCACCACGATGCCGCGGCTGTCCTCCTCGCCGTAGACGACGTTGAGCCCCTCCATCAGCGCGGTGACGCCGGCGCGCGCGCTCCAGAGCACGATGGCGAGCGACAGCAGGGAGGCGACGCCGAGCCGGGCCGGAGGCGCGGCGATCAACTGCGCCACCTGCTGCTGGATGATCGCGTAGACGTCGTGCGGCAGCAGGGGGCGCACCTCGGCGAGCGTGTTCGCGATATCCACCGGGTCGGCGATCGCGCCATAGAGCGCGATCAGCGCGGCGAGCGCGGGAAAGATCGCGAGCAGGCCGTAGAAGGCGATCCCGGCGGAGATGATCGAGAGATGGTGCTGGCCGATCCCGAGCCAGACCCGCCAGGCGATCGCGCGCCAGGCGACCCACGGAAAGGCCCCCGGCCGCGCCGCGTTCTGGCCCTTGCGTTTTTCGATCGCCGGTTGATCCACGAGGCGGCCTCCGTATTGGTCACCTCCCTCAACCCTGGCGCGGCTTCCCCGTTCCCCCCGCGCGCCGGCGCGCGCCGCCCGGCCTAGCCGCGCAGCAGCGACTCGAGGCCGGTCAGCAGCCCTTCGTGATCCGCGACGCCCGCGTCGAACAGCGTCAGCACGTTCATCGCGACGTGCCGCCGCTCGGGCTCGGCGACGATCGCATGCCGGGTGCAATAGGCGTCGACGACCTCGGTCATGATCCTGAGCTGGACGGTGTCCGCGATCCGTGAGCCCCTCATCCTCGCCTCCTTTCACGCGCGAAGCGGGATCGGCGCCGTCCGAACGGCCCGGGCCGCCGCGCGCGCGGCGGTTCGTGAACCCGATCTCGCGGCAAGGAGGTGGCGGTTTTCCGGCGCGGGCTCAATAAACTATGTTAAGCGCCGGCGCCGCATGGCGGGCGCCCGGCCCGCGCGCGCCGCGGACCGCGGGTCTTGCGCCGGCGGGGCCGAGAGAGTATATACGAAGACGTATATACGTGGGAGGCGGTGATGGCCCATATCGCGAAGGTGTTCCAGTCGGGCAATTCCCAGGCGGTCCGGCTGCCGAAGGATTTCCGCTTCGAGGTCGACGAGGTCGAGGTCTCGCGCGAGGGCGACGCGGTGATCCTGAGGCCCAGGGCCGACACGCGCCGGCCCTGGGCCTCGCTGCGCGCCGCGATCGAGCGCGGCGTGAGCGAGGACTTCATGGCCGAGGGACGCGACCAGCCCGGGGAGCAGCGGCGTCCGGATCTCGACCAGGCATTCCGGTGAGCCTTCGCCTGCTCGACACAAACGCGGTCATCGCGCTGGTGACGCGCCGGTCCGAGGCGTTGCTGCGCCGGGTCGAGGCCTGCGCGCCGGGCACGCTCGGCCTGTCGGCGATCGTCGCGCACGAACTCTACTACGGCGCCTATCGCAGCCAGAAGGTCGCCTTCAATCTCGAGACGCTGCGGCTTCTCCTCGCCGATCTGGTGCTTCTCGATTTCGATCGCGAGGACGCGCGCGCCGCGGGCGAGATCCGGGCGGAGCTGGCGCGCCGCGGCACGCCGATCGGCCCTTACGACGTGCTGATCGCGGGGCAGGCGAAGGCGCGCGGCCTCACGCTCGTCACCAACAATACCGGGGAATTCGACCGGGTCGCCGGGCTGCGGGTCGAGGACTGGTCGGCCGGCTGAAGGGTCACGCCGGGTCTCGACGCGCTTCCGCCGGTCCGCCTCTGGTCCCGGCCCCCGACCGGCCCCGATTTCGTCGCCGGGAACCGTCCCGGCCCCGTCGCGGTTTCTCCGGCGGCGTGGCGAGGAGGGAACGGAGATGAAACTGTCGGGGGGCTGCAACTGCGGGCAGGTCCGCTACGAGGTCGAAGGCGCGCCGATCCGCGTCGGGATCTGCCATTGCGCGACCTGCCGGAAGGATTCCGGCGCGGCCTTCTCCTTCTTCGGCATCTGGGCCAGGGACCGCGCGACGCTCTCGGGGGAGCTCCGATGCTGGCAAAGCCGCGCGGGCGGCGAGCGGTTCTGCCCGACCTGCGGCTCCTCGCTCTTCAGCTGGCGGGAGGGTTCGGACGAGATCGAGATCAAGCTCGGCACCCTCGACGGCCCGCCGACCGCGCTCGCGCCGGTCTACGAGCTATGGACCATCCGCCGCGAGCCGTGGCTCGCGCCGCTCGAAGGCGCGGAGCGGCACGACCGCGACCGGGACGAACCCGAAGGGTAGGGCGCGGCTCGCCGCCTCGCGGCGCGTCATAAAACCTTCACTACGATCCGCCCGCCTCCGCTGCGATGGTGCGCGCGAGTCGGCCCGGGGGAGGGCGCGGCATGTGTCGGAGTGGTGGCATGACAGAGGGTGAGATGGATTTCGGCGCGCGGGACTGGCTCGAGGCCGAGCTCGCCGATACGCTGGACGAGGATTACGAGCTCGAGCTGTCCGAGCCGGCGCTCTCGCTCGAGATCCGCAAGATCTACAAGCGCGCGCATCCGCCCTCGATCGACCGGATCGAGTATTTCCGCGCGCTGCTCAGGCTCCAGTCCGAGCTCATCAAGCTCCAGAGCTGGGTCGCCTATCGCAAGGAGAAGGTCGTCGTGATCTTCGAGGGTCGCGACAGCGCCGGCAAGGGCGGGGCGATCAAGCGCATCACCCAGCGCCTCAACCCGCGCATCGCCCGCGTCGTGGCGCTGCCCGCCCCGACCGAGCGCGAGAAATCGCAATGGTACTTCCAGCGCTACGTGCCGCACCTGCCGGCCGGCGGCGAGATCGTGCTCTTCGACCGCTCCTGGTACAACCGCTCCGGCGTCGAGCGGGTGATGGGCTTCGCGACCGAGGATCAGGTCGAGCAGTTCTTCGAGGACGTGCCGGAATTCGAGCGGATGCTGGTCCGATCGGGCGTGCGGCTGATCAAGTACTGGTTCTCGATCACCGACGAGGAGCAGCAGATGCGCTTCCTGATGCGCATCCACGACCCGATGAAGCAGTGGAAGCTGTCGCCGATGGACCTGCAGAGCCGGGTTCGCTGGGAGCAATACACCAAGGCCAAGGAAGAGGCGCTGGAACGCACCAACATCCCCGAGGCGCCCTGGTACATCGTCGAGGGCAACGACAAGAAGCGGGCGCGGCTGAACTGCATCGACCACCTGCTGACGCGGATCCCCTACGAGGACGTGCCGCTCGAGGAGATCGCCCTGCCCGAACGGGTGTTCAACCCCGAGTACGAGCGCAAGGTGCTGCCGCCCGAGCTCTACGTGCCCGCGAAATACTGACGCGCGCCGCGCGCCACCGGGGCCGTTCCGGAGCGCGCTACCGCGGGGCGCCGACCGCGCGGCCGGCGGCCGCGGGGCGGGGCAGCGCGCGATGCGCGGCGGCGAGGGGGTCGAGCGCCGCCAGCACTGGCGCCGCCGCCGGGCAGGCGCGGCTGGCCGTCATGTCGACGTGGAGCAGCATCTGCTCGGCCGTCGCCACGACCGCGCCGTCCGCGCCCAGCATGCGGTGGAAGACGTGGATCCGCTTGGCGTCGGCGCCGAGGATCTGCGTCGTCGTCCGGTAGGCGTCGCCGCGCCGGGCCTCGCCGAGATGCAGGATATGCGTCTCGACCGTATAGTAGCTGTGCCCGCCCGCGACATAGTCGGGGCCCGCCCCGATCCGCGCGAGCAGCGCGTCGGTGGTCTCGCCGAAGACCTGCAGGTAGCGGCTCTCGGTCATGTGGCCGTTGTAGTCGATCCAGTCCTCCGGAACCCGGCCCTCGAGCAGGGTCAGCGGCTCGGAGGCGCCGCCCGCCGCCGCGGCCGCCTCGCGCATCCGCGCCTCGCGCGCGCGCAGCAGCGCGCCGGCGCCCCAGCCCTCGCCGCCACGCTGCGCCGCGAGGGCGCGGGTGATCGCGACGAGGTTGTCGTCGCGGATCCGCTCGAGCGCGCGCAAGGTGAGATCGCCGGTCTGCGCGTCCGACTGGTCGGCGATCTTGCCGATCAGCGTCGCGTCGAGGTCGGGCACGTCCATGAGCTTGGTCCAGGGCCATTTCAGCGCCGGGCCGAACTGCGCCAGGAAATGCCGGATCCCGGCGTCGCCACCGGCGATGCGATAGGTCTGGAACAGCCCCATCTGCGCCCAGCGGAGGCCGAAGGAATAGCGGATGACGTCGTCGATCTCCTCGACGCTCGCCACGTCGTCGTGGACGAGCCAGAGCGCCTCGCGCCACAGCGCCTCGAGCAGCCGGTCGCCGACGAAGGCCTCGATCTCGCGCCGGATCACCACCGGCTTCATCCCGATCGCGGTGTAGAGTTCCACCGCGCGGGCGACCGCCCCGGGGCTCGTCGCCTTGCCCGCGACGATCTCCACGAGCGGCAGCAGATAGACCGGGTTGAACGGATGCGCGACGACGAGCCGCGTGGGGTTCGCCATCCCCGCCTGCAGGTCGCTCGGCGGCAGGCCGGAGGTCGAGGAGCCGATCAGCGCCTCGGGGGCCGCCGCGGCGTCGATCTCGGCGAGGATCCGCGACTTGAGCTCCAGCCGCTCGGGCACGCTCTCCTGGATGAAATCGGCGCCCGCGACCGCAGCTTCGATCGAGCGGGCGAAGCTCAGCCGGCCCCGGGGCGGGCGCGGCGCGTCGAAGAGCTTCGCCTCGGCGCGCTCGGCGTTGGCGAGCACCTCGGCCACGATCCGCTCGGCCTCGGGCCCGGGATCGAAGACCGCGACGTCGACGCCCGAGAGGATGAGCCGCGCGACCCAGCCCGCGCCGATCACCCCGCCGCCGACGCAGGCGGCCTTGCGCGGCGCGCTCACCAGCGGCGCTCCAGCCGGAGCTTCGCCCGGACCTCGGCGGGGCCGAGCAGGCGCGCGCCCATCCCGGTCGTGATCGCGGCGGCGCGGCTCACCAGCGCCTCGTTGGTCGCGAGCTCGCCCTTGCCGAGCCAGAGATTGTCCTCGAGCCCGACCCGGATATTGCCCCCCGCGAGCATCGCCAGCGCGGCGAAGGGCATCTGGTTGCGGCCGATCGAGAAGGCGGAGAAGGTCCAGTCCTCCGGAAGCTGGCCGACGATCGCCATGAAGGTCCCGATATCGTCCGGCGCGCCCCAGGGAATGCCCATGCAGAGCTGGACCATCACCGGATCCGCGATCAGCCTCTGCGACTTCAGCCATTTCGCGAGCAGGAGATGTCCGGTGTCGAAGATCTCGATCTCCGGCCGCACGCCGAGCGCCTGGATCCGGGCGGCCATCGCCTTCAGCATCGCGGGCGTGTTGGTCATCACATAGTCGCCCTCGCCGAAATTCATCGTGCCGCAGTCGAGCGTGCAGATCTCAGGCAGGAGCTCGGCGACATGGACCAGGCGCTCGGTCGCGCCGGCCATGTCGGTGCCGGCGGGATCGACCGGGAAGGGCGCCTCGGCCGAGCCGAACACAAGATCGCCGCCCATGCCGGCGGTCAGGTTCAGCACCATGTCGACGCCCGAGTCGCGGATCCGCTCGACGACCTCGCGATAGAGCCGGGGATCGCGCGCGCCCTTGCCGGTCTCGGGATCGCGGACGTGGATATGGGCGATCGCGGCGCCCGCGCGGGCGGCGGCGACCGCCGAGGCCGCGATCTCGGCCGGGGTCACCGGGACCTTCGGCGAGCGCGCGACCGTGTCGCCCGATCCGGTGACGGCGCAGGTGATGAAGACGTCCCTGTTCGGCTGAAGGGGCATGGCCGGGTTCCTCGATGAAGCGCGACGACGCCGAACTTGACGGCGCGGGCCCCGAGGCATTTGACTTTAGGCGAAGCTGGTTTCGCAGAGTGCGCAGCGATGATCTTCGACCCCTCGGACGCGCCGCTCAGCGTGACGCTGCTGCTCTTTCCCGATGCCTCGCTGATGACGCTCGCCGCGACGCTCGACCCGATGCGCGCGGCGAACCGGGTGGCAGGGCGGGAGATCTATCGCTGGGAGATCGTCTCGCTCGACGGCGCGGCGCCGGTCACGAGCTGCGGCCTGCCGATCCCGGTCGCGGGCCGGCTCGATCCCGACCGGCGGCGGGACCTCCTGCTGGTGCTCGCGGCCTTCAACGCGCCGGCGCATTCGACCCGCGCCACGCTGCGGGTCGTCCGCCGGGCGGCGCGCGCCGCGGCGATGACCGGCGGGATCGAGGCCGGCGCCTGGGTGCTCGGCTTCGCCGGTATGCTCGACGGCCGCGCGGCGACGACGCACTGGGAGGATCTGGAGGATTTCGCGGCGCGCTTTCCGCTAGCGGACGTGCGGCCCGACCGCTGGGTGATCGACGGCCCGGTCTTCACCGCCGGGGGCGCGATGCCGGCGCTCGACCTGATGCTGAGCCTCATCCGCGCGCGCCAGGGCCTCTCGACCGCGCTCGACGTCGCGAGCGTCTATATCTACGACGAGACCAGCGCGGCGAGCGACGCGCAGCCGCTGGTCTCGCTCGGCCGGCTGCGCGACCGCGAGCCGCGCGTCTCGGCGGCGATCCGCGTCATGGAGGCGCATCTCGACCAGCCGCTGCCGGTGAGCGCGATCGCGCGCCGCGCGGGCGTCTCCACGCGGCGGCTCGAGACCTTGTTCCGCGACGCCGTGGGCGCCTCGCCCGGCGCCTATTACCTCGAGCTGCGGCTCAAGGCGGCGCGGCGGCTGGTGCTCGACACGCGCCTTTCGATGGCCGACATCGCCGAGCGCGCCGGCTTCTCCTCGATCGCCGCGCTGTCGCGGGCCTTCCGGCGGCGCTACGGGACGCCGCCCTCGGCCGCGCGGAAGGCGGAGGGCTAGAGCCCGAGCCCGGCGCGGACCGCCGGCAGGCCCGGCTGGCCGTCGAGCGTCGTCACCCCGTCGAGCCAGGCGTCGAGCACGCCCGGATTGTCCTTCAGCCACTTCTCCGCCGCCGCGTCGGCGCTCATCTTCTCGTCGAGGATGTAGCTCATCATCAGGTCCTCGGCCGCGACGTCGAAGGCGAGGTTGCCGAGGAACCTGCCCACGTTCGGGCAGTCCGCCGCGTAGCCCGGGCGGGTGTTGGTCAGCACCTCGGCCGCGCCGTCGTTCGGGCCGAAGACGTCGTCGCCGTCGGTGAGATAGGCCATCTCGAGGTTGACGTTCATCGGATGCGGCCGCCAGCCGAAGAAGACGATCGGCTTGCCGGCGTTCGCCGCGCGCTTCACCTGCGCCAGCATCGCCTGCTCGCTCGATTCGACGAGGGTGAAGTCCTTCAGCCCGAACTTGTCGCTCTCGATCATCTCCGAGATCGTCGCGTTGGCGCTGCTGCCCGCCTCGATCCCGTAGATCTTGCCGTCGAGCTCGTCGGCGAATTTCGCGATATCGGCGTAGGTCCTGAGCCCCGCGTCATAGGCGGCCTTCGGGACCGCGAAGCCGATGACCGCGCCCGTGAGGTTGGTGCGCGGCACCTCGATCTTGCCCGCGTCGACCAGCGGCTTCTGGGTCGGCTCCTGCAGCGGCATCCAGTTGCCGAGGAAGATGTCGACGTCGCCGCGCGGCATCGCCTCGTAGGTGACCGCGACCGACAGGATGTCGACCTTGGGCGCGTAGCCGAGGTTCCGGAGCACGAGCCCCGCCACGGCGGTGGTCGCCGAGATATCGGTCCAGCCGACGTCCGAGAAGCTCGGCGCGGCGCAGGCCTCGCCGTCGGCCGCGCGGGCCGGAAGCGCGCCCAGGGCGACAGACAGGGCCAGCCCGGCGGCGAAAACGCGGTATGCCATCTCAGCCTTCCTCCGTGTGGATCTCGTCCTCGGGGAAGGATAGGCGCTCCGACGCCGCGCACTTCGCGCGATGCGACGCCCGCTTGACGGTTTCCGCACCGCTGGCGGGCGCTCCCTCGGCCCGGGGACATGCGCGCGCCTGTCCGCGCGCGGACTCCCGACCCGCGAGACGGCGGGGCACCTCGCCCGGCGCCGGCGCCGCTTCCCCCTTGCGCGCGCGGCCGTTCCGCCGGAGAACTCGGCCGGAGATGCGATTCCTGCACGCGGCCGACCTGCACCTTGATTCACCGCTGCGCTCCCAGGCGCTCCGCGATGCCGATTTCGCGCGCCGCCTGACGGGCACGTCGCGGCGGGTGCTCGGCCGGCTGGTCGACGCCGCGATCGAGCACGAGGTGGCGGCGCTCCTGCTCGCCGGCGACATCTTCGATAACGGCGTCGGCGACGTGACGAGCCGGGCGGCGCTCGCGGCCGAGCTGCGCCGGCTCGGCAAGGCCGGGATACCGACCGTGATGATCCGGGGCAACCACGACGCGCTGCTCGACCACGCCCGCTACGGCCCGCTGGAGGAGGGGGTCACGCTCCTCGACGCGGCGCGGCCGACCGTCCAGGTCGGAGACGCGGCGATCCACGGGCTCGGCTTCGAGGCGCGCCACGTCGCCGCCAGCCTGCTGCCGCGCTACCCGGCGCCCGAACGGGGGCGGATCAACCTCGGGCTCATGCACACCTCGCTCGGCGGGGCCGAGGGGCATGATCCCTACGCGCCCTGTTCGGAGGCCGACCTGCTCGGCCACGGCTACGATTACTGGGCGCTCGGCCACATCCACCGCCGGTTCGAGCGCCGGTCGGAGACCGCGCTCGCGGTGATGCCCGGCATCCCGCAGGGACGCCACGCGCGCGAGCCCGGCCGGGGCTCGGCGACGCTGGTCGAGATCGACGGCGGCGGGGTCCGGGCGCGCGAGATCCCGCTCGCCTCGGTGGTCTTCGAGACGATCGAGCTCGACCTCGGCGGCGCGCGGAGCCTCGGCGAACGGGTCGAGGCGATCGGCAAGGCGCTCGCCGGCGCGGCGCGGCCCGGGGTCGAGGTCGCGGCGCGGCTCCGGCTGCGGGGCGCGGGCACGCTGGCGGCCGAGGCCGGGCTCGCCCGGCGGCTGGCGGAGGAGCGCTGCGAGGAGATCGAGGGCGTGCACCTCGAGGCGGTCCGCCTCGCGCCCGCCGTCGCGCGGCCGGCCCCGGGCGTGGTCGCCGATCTCGCGGCGCTGATGCGCGCGGACGCGGACACGCCGGGCTTCCGCGACGCGGCGGCCGAGTTTCTCGACGAATGGCGGACGACCCTGCCGCCGGAGGTCGCCGATGCGCTCGACCCCGCGGAGCTCGACGCGCTGATCGAGGAAGGGCTCGAGGCGCTGATCCAGCGGCTTGGCGTCGAGGCGGGGCTCGGATGAGGCTGAACCGGCTCGATCTGATCCGCTACGGCCGCTTCCTCGACCGGACGCTCGATTTCGGACCGGCGCCCGCCGACGCGCCGGATGTCACGGTCGTCTACGGCGCCAACGAGGCGGGCAAGAGCACCGCCTTCACCGCCTGGCTCGACCTGCTCTTCGGTTTCCAGGGTGGCGCGCCCTATGCCTTCCGCTTCGACCGCAAGGAGCTCCTCGTCGGCGCCGAGCTCGATACGCCGGACGGAATCCAGACGCTGCGGCGCACGGCGGCGACCACCGGCTCGCTGATCGACGCCAATGGCCACGCCGTGGCCGAGCAGCGCGTTTCGCGCTGGCTGCGCGGCCTCGACCGCGAGGCCTACCGCACGCGCTTCTCGCTCAACGACCATATCCTGCGCGAGGGCGGCAAGGAGATCGCCCAGGCGCAGGGCGACCTTGGCCAGCTCCTGCACGCGGGAAGCTCCGGCCTCTCCGGTCTCTCCGAGGCGCTGGCCCGGGTCGAGGCCGAGGTCGCCGAGTTCCACAAGAAGGGCGGGCGCAAGACCGAGGCCGCCATGGGTCGCAACCGGCTGCGCGAGCTCGACGCCGAGCTGCGCGCCGCGCGGCTCGACCCGCGCGCGTTCGACCGGCTCGCGAAGGCCCGCGACGACGCCGAGACCGCCTTCGAGGCCGCGGGCGTCGCGCTCGCGACGGCGCGCCACGCTCTCCGGCTGCGCGAGGCCGCCGACGCGCGGCGCGGCCGCGCGCGGGAGATCGCGGCGGCGCGGCGCGGGCTCGCGGACTATCCCGACGGCCCGGACCTGCCGGCGGAGGCGGTGTCGCGCGTCGCGCGGGCGGCGCAGAGGCGCGCCGATCTCGCGGCGAAGGAGGCGCGGGCGCGCGCGGAGGTCCTCGCCGCGCGCGCGGCGCTCGACGGGCTCCGGGGCGATCCCGAGGGCGAGGCGATCGCGGCGCATCTCGAAACCGTCGAGGCGGCGGTCTTCGGCGAGGGCGAGCCGCTCCTGCCCCGGGCGCAGACGGCGCTCGCGGATCTGGAGAAGCGGCGCGCCGAGCGCGGCGAGATCGCCGCGCGGATGGAGGCCCTCGCGGTCCGCCTCGCCGGGCCCGGCGCCGATCCCGCCTCCGTGGCGCTGCCCGCGGCCGCGCTCGAGGAGCTGCGCCGCGCCGCCGGGGAGGTGGCAACGGCGGCGGCCGCGCTCGAGGGCGAGATCCGGGCGCGGACCGGGGCCGAGGCCGGGCTCGGCCCGGCCGTGGAGGCGCCCCCGGGGCTCGCGCGGCTGGAGGAGGCGGTCGCGGACTGGCACCGCGCGCCGAACCTGGACGAGGCGCTGGCCGCCGCCCGCGCGGCCGAGGACGAGCTGCGCGACGCGACCGCCGGCCTGCCGCCGGACTGGCCCGCGGCGGTCGCGGCGGGCCTGCCCGAGATCGCCGAGATCGACGCGGTGACCGAGCCCTTTCACGAGGCGGCGCGCCGCCGCGCCGCGCGGGCCGAGCGGGCCGCGGAGGCGGCGGAGGACTGGGAGCGCGCCGAGGCCGACCGCGCCGAACAGGCGTCCCGGCCGGACCTGGTGCCTGGCGCGCGCGTGGCCGAGGCCCGCGCCGGCCGCGACGCGGCCTGGAGCGCGCATCGCGCGGCGCTGAACGCGCCCACGGCGGAGGCGTTCGAGCAGGCCATGCGCGCCGATGACGCGGCGCGCGAGGGCTACGCCGCGGCGGCGGAGAGCCGGACCCGGCTCGCCCAGGCGACGGAGACGGCGGCGCGACTGAGGGCCGTGCGCGACCGCGCCGCCGCCGCGCTCGCGGCGGCCGGCGCCGACCTCGCTGCGGCTTCGACGGCGGTCGCCGCGCTGGCGGCGCGCTTCGGCCTGCCCGCGACCGCGCCCGCCGACGCGCTCCGCCAGCGCCGCGACCGGCTCGCCGCCGCCGCGCTGGCCGCCGGGCGGGCCGAGGCGCGGCGCTCGGTCCTGGCGGCGCGGCGGGACACGCGGGCCGCCGCGCTCGCGGCGCTGCGAGACGCGCTCGGCGGAGAGGGCGAGGGCGTCGCGGAGACCGGCCTGCCGGCCATCGCCGAACAGGCGATACGGGACCTGCGGGCGCGGAAGGCGACGGCGGATGCCTGGCGCGAGGCGCGCAAGACGATCGAGGGAATGAAGGCGTCCGAGGCGCGGGCGGCGCGGGAGCTCGCGGCTTGCGAGGCGGCGCTCGCGGCCCGGACCGCCGGCCTCTGGTGCGCGGGGGCCGACGCGACCCGCCTGCTCGCCGCGCTGCCGGCGCTCGAGGAGCTGGCGGGCCGCGCGGCCGAGCACGCGCGGATCGACCACCGGATCCGCGCGATGGAGGGGGCGATCGAGACCTTCGGCGCGGTGTCGCGGGAGCTGCGCGCATTGCTCGGCCTGCCCGAGGCGGCGTCGCCGGCCGAATTGCTCGCCGCCGCGCGGCGCCGCGCCGCCGAGGCGGAGGCGCGCGACGCGGCGGCGGAGCGGGAGGGCGCGGCCCGCGAGATCGCGGGGCTCCTCGCCGGGCAGGGCGGCGCGGAGGACGGCGATCCGACCGAGCGCGTCAACCTGCTCGCCCGGCGGGACGCGCTGCGCGGCCAGCTCGCCGCCGCCGAGCAGGCTTACGCCGAGGCGGCGGGCGGGTTCGATCCCGCCGCGCTCGTCGCCGAGGAGGCCGAGGAGGATCCGATCCGGACCGAGACGCTGCGCGAACGGGTCGAAGAGGCGGAGCGGCTGCGCGACGATGCCCTGGCGCGGCGGGTCGCGGCGCGGGCCGCGCTCGACACCGCGCTCGCGGGCGAGGGCGGGCTCGCCCCCGACCAGGAACGCGCGGCGCTGGTCGAGCGGCTGCGCCAATCCGCGCGCGAGGCGGCGGCGCGGCATTTCGGCCTGCTCGCCGCGCGGAGCGCGCTGCGCCGGTTCCGGCAGGAGCACCGCGGCCTGATGCTCGAGGCGACGGAGCAGGCCTTCGCGCATGTCACCGCCGGCGCCTGGCCCCGGCTCGACACCCGGACGCAGGGCGCGGGGGAGCATCTGGTCGGGGTCCGCGACGGCGAGCCGGTGGCCGTCAGCGCGATGTCGACCGGAACGCAGGGCCAGCTCTATCTCGCGCTGCGCGTCGCGGGCCACGCCGCCTTCGTCGCCGAGCACGGCCCGCTCCCCTTCGTGACCGACGACATCCACGAGACCTTCGACGACGATCGCGCGCGCGCGGCGCTGGAGCTCACCGGGGTGATGGGGCGACGCGGGCAGGCGATCCTCTTCACCCATCACCGCCATCTCGTGGACCTCGCCCGCGCCGCGCTGCCCGGCGTCCGGGTCATCAAGCTCGGCTAGGCAGCGGACTCGTAAGCCAGCGATCCAGATTCGAGTTGCGACGAGCTTGAGGGCTGCGAGGAAGTTATCGGGTCGTCGGTCATAGCGGGTGGCGAGACCCCGGAACTGTTTGATCCGGTTGAAGAAGCGCTCGACGAGATTGCGTTGCCGGTACACCCAGGGCGAAAAGGCGAAGCTTCTCTTTCGGATGACACGCGGCGGAATTGACACGCGGCGGAATGTTGGCCCAGGCGCCGCGCTCGGCCGCGAGGGCGCGGATGGCGTCGGTATCGTAGGCGCGGTCGGCGATCAGCGTCGCGCCCGGGGCGAGGTCTTCGAGCAAATCCGCCGCGACGGGCGAGTCACCCGCCTGACCCGGGGTGAGGATGAGGCGGATCGGACGCCCCTCGGCATCGACGAGCGCGTGGATTTTCGTCGTCAGCCCGCCCCGGGACCGTCCCATGCGACCATCGTCTCCCCTGGCCCCCTTTTATGGATGGCCCGCCCCTCCCGCCGGCGCCTGTGTAGGATGTCGACGTCCAAAGGAGGAAGGAGCGAACCATGAGAATAGCGATCCTCGGCATCGACCTGGGCAAGAACAGCTGCAGCATCGTCGGTCTTGACGCCGGTGGGGCGGTGAAGGTGCGTCGGCGGATGCGCCGTGACGGGGTGATAGCATTCGCCGCGAGGCTGCCACCCTGCGCGGTGGCGATGGAAGCGTGCTGCGGCGCCCACCACATGGGGCGGTCGTTGGCGGCGCTGGGTCACGAGGTTCGGCTTATGTCGCCGGAGTACGTACGGCCCTACGTGAAGGCCCAGAAGAACGATGACCGCGATGCCGAGGCGATCGCGGAAGCGGCGACCCGGCCCACCATGCGCTTCGTCGAACTCAAGAGCGAGGAGCAACTCGACGTGCAGACGCTGCATCGGGTGCGCGACCGTCTGGTCGGCGAACGCACCTCCCTGACCAACCAGATCAGGAGCCTTCTGCTGGAGCGCAGGCATGTAGTGGCACAGGGGCACGCCCGCTTGCGCCGCCTGCTCGGCGAATTGCTTGAGCCTGGCGCGGGCGCGTTGAGCTCACGCATGGCTTTCCTGCTCAGGGACATGAGAACCCGCTGGGAGGAACTGGACCGCCGTATCGCCGCCTTTGACGCCGAGTTCGCAACCATGGCGACCGCGCCCGGCGACTGACAAGCATTCCCGGCATCGGCGCGCTGAACGCCACAGCCCTGGTAGCCGCGGTCGGCGGCGCGGCGACCTTCGAAAAGGGGCGCGACCTCGCCGCGTGGCTCGGTCTCGTACCCCGCCAGGCCACTACCGGGGGACGGCCCAAGCTCCTCGGGATCACGAAGCGCGGCAGCCGGTATCTTCGCAAGATGCTGATCCAGGGAGCCCGATCCGCGATGCCGTCACTGGCCAGGAGTGACACGGCGGTCGGCTCCTGGCTGCGAGCACTTATCGCCCGCGCCCATCCCAACGTCGCCGTCGTCGCCCTGGCCGCGAAGATGGCCCGCACCGTCTGGGCGCTGCTTCGCCATGGACGGATTTATGAGACCATCTCGATGCGGGCATGACGAATCCGCGGCCGGCGAACACCTTGCCGGACGCGCCAAACTGCGAGTGGTGAAAGGAAGATGGCCTGACAGTCGATCGGTGTTTCGAAAGCCTCCGGCGAAAAATGGCCCTCGAGGCCGGCCCTTTTATGAGGATCGGAACGCGCGGATCTCCATCTTGGCGGAGGCCATCGTGCCGACATGCCGGATACGTTTGTGCAGACTGCTCACGTCGTCACCCAATCGGCGCTTGCAACCGGGGCGGGCCATACGTTTGAGCCGCGCCATGCTGATGGACGCGGACGCAGGAGCTGTCGATCATCACGATGTCGCCGTCATAGGCTGCCAAGACGGCGGCGAGCAGGCGATCCCAGACCCCCGCGGCCCGCCAGCGCGTGAAGCGACTGTAGAGCGTCGTGCGCGGGCCATAGCGCTCCGGCACGTCGCGCCACGGCGCGCCCGTGCGAAAGCGCCAGAGAATGCCGTTGATCACCCGCCGGTCATCGACGCGCGCGACACCCCGCGGCTTGTTCGGACGTCCGTCAATTCGTGGCGTCGCATTCATCCCTCCGTTTTCCGAGGGATGAATCACAACGCGCGAGAACAGGGAATCCCATTTATGGGGCCGCGCCCTAGCGGCGCCGGTTGCCCGGCTCCGGCGGGCGGGCTATGCCTCGGCCATGTCGCTGCTCGACCACCTCGGGCTCACGGTCCCGATCATCCAGGCTCCCATGGCCGGCGTCTCGACGCCGCGGCTCGCGGCCGCCGTCTCGAACGCGGGCGGGCTCGGCTCGATCGGCGTCGGCGCGACCGACGCCGCCGGGGCGGGCGCGATGATCGACGCGCTGCGCGCCGCCACGGACCGCGCCTACAACGTCAATCTCTTCGTCCACGCCCCGGCCAAGGCCGATCCGCCGCGCGAGGCGGCCTGGCTGGCCGCGCTCGGGCCGGTCTTCGAGGAGTTCGGCGCCGAGCCTCCGGCCGCCTTGCGCGTGATCTACCGGAGCTTCGCCGAGGACGATGCGATGCTCACCCTCCTGCTCGAGCGCGCCCCGCCGGTCGTGAGCTTCCACTTCGGCCTGCCGGGGCCGGAGCGGATCCGCGCCCTGAAGGCGGCCGGCTGCCTGCCGCTCGCCACCGCGACTAATCTCGCGGAGGCGCGCGCGGCCCGGCGGGCGGGCATCGACGCGGTGGTCGCGCAGGGCTACGAGGCCGGAGGGCATCGCGGCGTCTTCGATCCCGACGCCCCCGACGACCAGCTCGGGACGATGGCGCTGGTCCGGATCCTGGCGCCGCGCGCCGAACTGCCGGTGATCGCGGCCGGAGGGATCATGGACGGGCGGGGCGTGCGCGCGGCCCTCGATCTCGGCGCGGTCGCGGCCCAGCTCGGCACGGCCTTCATCGCCTGTCCCGAGAGCGCCGCCGACGCGGGCTATCGCGCGACGCTGACCGGGCCGGGCGGCGCGCGTACCGTCATGACGCGCGCGATCTCGGGGCGTCCGGCGCGCTGCCTCGCGAACCGGTTCACGACCTGGGGCGCCGGGCCGGTGCCGCCGGTTCCCGACTATCCGATCGCCTACGACGCCGGAAAGGCGCTGAACGCCGCGGCTCGGGCGAAGGGCGAGAGCGGCTTCGGCGCGCGATGGGCGGGGCAGGGCGCGCCCCTGAGCCGCCCGATGCCAGCCGCCGCGCTGATCGCGCTCCTCGACCGGGAGGCGCGCGGCGCGGGCTGAGCGCGGCTCCGCCTCGCCGCGCTCAGCCGGGTTCGGGCCTGTCGCGCGCCCGTTCGAGGATCTCGGTCGCCTCCGAGGTCGTTGTATCGGCGAAATCGGCCATCTCGTAGAGCGGCCGGATTTCGATCTCGCTCGGCCCCGGCATCGGGTTCGGACAGCGCTTCACCCAGGCGACCGCCTCCTCCATGTCCCGGACCTCCCAGAGCCAGAAGCCGGCGACGAGCTCCCGGGTCTGGGCGAAGGGTCCGTCGGTGACCGTCCGGTCCGGTCCGTCGAACGCCACGCGCCTGCCATCGCCGGAGGGCCGGAGCCCCTCGGCGGCGCGCAGCACGCCCGCCGCGGCCAGCTCCGCGTTGAATCGCCCCATCGCCTCGAGCATTCCGGGCCCGGGGAGGTCCCCGCGCTCGCTCTCCTCGGTCGCCTTCACGAGCACCATCACGCGCATCTCTGGTCTCCTTCTTCGCGCCGGCCGTCATGGCCTTGTCGCGGAAACGTCGGAGGCGGCCTTTCGGACGACCGCGCGGGCGGTTTTTTCGGGCGCGCCCGCCGGGCTCCGCCGATGCGAAACGGGCGGGACGCCGCGCCGGGCTTCTGGTTTTCGGGCCCCGATTGCGATATGATCCACGCGCTCGTCCCGGTTAGCCATCGGGACGCCGGGCCAGGATCATGCGTGTCGCGATCGCATTGGTGCTCGTCGTCGTCGGCTCGGTCATGTTCCACATGCTGAGCCCCTGGTGGCTGGCGCCGATCGCCTCGAACTGGGGCGCGATCGACACCACGCTCGAAATCACCTTCTGGATCACCGGGCTCGTCTTCACGACGGTCCTGCTGTTCATGGCCTATTGCGTCTGGCGCTTCCGGCACCGCGAGGGCGCCCGCGCGGATTACGAGCCCGAGAACCGGCGGCTCGAGATCTGGCTCACCGCGGCGACCGCGCTCGGCGTCGCGGCGCTGCTGACGCCGGGGCTGATCGGCTGGAACCGGTTCATCCATCCGCCCGCCGGCGCGACCGAGGTCGAGGTGGTGGCCCGGCAGTGGCAGTGGAGCTACCGCCTGCCCGGGGCGGATGGCCGGCTCGGGCGCTCGGACGCCCGGCTGGTCAGCGACGACAACCCGCTCGGCGTCGACCCGGCCGACCCGCGCGGCGCCGACGACGTGATCGTCGGCGCGGCCGACCTGCACCTGCCCGTCGACAGGCCGGTCAAGGTGCTGCTGCGCTCGGTCGACGTGCTGCACAATTTCTACGTTCCCCAGTTCCGCGCGAAGATGGACTTCGTCCCGGGCATGGTGACGTATTTCTGGTTCACCCCGACGCGGACCGGCGCGTTCGAGGTGCTCTGCGCCGAGCTCTGCGGCGTGGGGCATGCCTTCATGCGCGGCGGCCTCACGGTCGAGGCCCAGGCGGATTACGACGCCTGGCTGGGCGAGCAGTCGACCTACGCCGAACTGGCGCGGCCGACGCGGCTCGGGTCGGCCGAGCCGGCGCGCTGACGACGGGACGGCGAGCGACGCTCCGCCGCGCCCCGCGGCGGGCAGGGAGGAAGGCCGATGGTCGAGATCACACCGCGGACGGAGACGGGGCTCCCGCCCCCCCGGATCCCGCGCCCCGAGGTCCCGCCCGCCGAGGTGCCCGAGGTCGAGCTCTATCACGCGCACGGCTGGTGGACGCGCTACGTCTTCTCGCAGGATGCCAAGACCATCGCGCTCCAGTACGCCGGAACCGCGATCGCGATCGGCATGGTGGCGCTGGTGCTCTCCTGGCTGATGCGGCTGCAGCTCGGCTTTCCCGGCGTCTTCAGCTTCATCACGCCGGAGGCCTATTACCAGTTCATCACCATGCACGGCATGATCATGGTGGTGTACCTGCTGACCGCGCTCTTTCTCGGCGGGTTCGGCAACTACCTGATCCCGCTCATGGTCGGCGCGCGGGACATGGCCTTTCCCTATCTCAACATGCTGAGCTTCTGGATCTATCTCGCGGCCGTGCTGGTGCTGGTGGCGGGGTTCTTCGCGCCCGGCGGGCCGACCGGGGCGGGCTGGACGCTCTATCCGCCGCAGGCGATCCTCTCGGGTACGCCGGGCGGGCAGGGGGCGGGCATCCTGATCATGCTGACCTCGCTCATGCTCTTCATCGTCGGCTTCACCATGGGCGGGCTCAACTATGTCGTGACCGTGCTGCAGGGGCGGACGCGGGGCATGACGCTGATGCGCATGCCGCTCACCATCTGGGGGATCCTGACCGCGACCGTGATGGCGCTGCTCGCCTTCCCGGCGCTCTTCGTCGCCTGCCTGATGATGCTGCTCGACCGCACGCTCGGCACCAGCTTCTTCATGCCGGCGCTGGTCGAGATGGGCCAGCAGCTGAGCTATGGCGGCGGCAGCCCGATCCTGTTCCAGCACCTGTTCTGGTTCTTCGGCCATCCGGAGGTCTACATCGTGGCGCTGCCCGCCTTCGGCATCGTCTCCGACCTCATCAGCGTGCACGCGCGCAAGAACATCTTCGGCTACCGGATGATGGTCTGGGCGATCGTCGGCATCGGCGCGCTCAGCTTCGCCGTCTGGGCGCACCACATGTACGTCAGCGGCATGAACCCCTATTTCGGCTTCTTCTTCGCCACGACGACGCTCATCATCGCGGTGCCGACGGCGATCAAGGTCTACAACTGGATCCTGACGCTGTGGCGGGGCGACATCCACCTGACGCTGCCGATGCTCTTCGCGCTCGCCTTCATCGTCACCTTCGTCAACGGCGGGCTGACCGGGCTCTTCCTCGGCAACGTGGTCGTCGACGTACCGCTCAGCGACACGATGTTCGTGGTGGCGCATTTCCACATGGTAATGGGCGTGGCGCCGATCCTGGTCATCTTCGGCGCGATCCATCACTGGTACCCCAAGATCACCGGGCGGATGCTCGACGAGGGCATGGGGCGGTTCCACTTCTGGATCACCTTCCTCGGCGCCTATGCGATCTTCTTTCCGATGCACTACGTCGGGCTCGAAGGCGTGCCGCGGCGCTACGTCGAGATCGGCGACCCGGCCTTCCTGACCACGCCGGTGCACCGGCTGAACGAATTCATCACCATCGCGGCGCTCATCGTCGGCTTCGCGCAGCTCGTCTTCCTGTTCAACCTCGTCTGGAGCATCCGCCACGGGCGGGCGGCGGGCGGCAATCCGTGGCGCGCCGCCTCGCTCGAATGGCAGACCGCCGAGACGCCGCCGGGGCACGGCAACTGGGGGCCGGAGCCGCCGATCGTCTATCGCTGGGCCTATGACTACAGCGTGCCCGGCGCGCCGGAGGATTTCATCGCCCAGAACGATCCCTGGCCCGACCCGCCCGCGAGGGCGTCGTCATGAGCGTCATCCTCGTCTTCCTGCTCGCGGTCTTCGGCTTCGCCGGCTGGTGGCTCGCGCATCAGCGGCTGATGTCGAAGCCCTGGCTCGAGGTCGGGCCGGATCCGGTCGGCGGCCCCGGCCCGGACCGGATGCCGACCGAGAAGATCGCGCTCGGCGTCTTTCTCGCCGTCGTCGGCGCGCTCTTCGCGCTCTTCGCCAGCGCCTATTTCATGCGCATGGCCTTCTCCGACTGGCGGCCGATGCCGGCGCCGCCGATCCTCTGGCTCAATACCGCGATGCTGGCGGTGGCGAGCGTAGCGCTCCGCTGCGCGGTCGCGGGGGTCCGCCAGGGCGATATCGAGACCACGCGGATCGGCCTCGCCGGCGCCGTCGTCGCGACGCTGAGCTTTCTCGCCGGCCAGCTCATCGCCTGGCGCGCGCTCGCGGCGAGCGGCTATGTCCTCGCCGGCAACCCGTCCAACAGCTTCTTCTACGTGCTGACCGGCCTGCACGGGCTGCACATACTCGGCGGGCTGGTCGCGCTCGCGCGGACGATCCCCGCCGCCTGGGGCCACGGCGACGCGCGGCGGCTTCGCCTGCGGATCGAGCTCTGCGCGACCTACTGGGATTTCCTGCTGCTGATCTGGCTCGGCCTCCTGCTCGTGCTGACCGGCGGGGCGAACCGCTTCGTCGACATCTGCCGCGCGATCCTGAGCTGAGGGCGCCATGACCGAGATTTCCACCGCCCCCGCCGCCCGGTCCCGCCTTCCCGGCTGGCGCGGCGTCGCCGCCGACTGGGCCTCCGACCAGCGCGTCTTCAAGGACGTCTCCTGGAAGAAGGCGATGATGTGGATCTTCCTCCTGAGCGACACCTTCGTCTTCGGCTGCTTCCTCATCGCCTACATGACCGCGCGCTCCTCGACCGTGGTGCCCTGGCCGAACCCGAGCGAGGTCTTCTCGCTCCATATCGCGGGCCACGACCTGCCGTTGATCCTGATCGCGATCATGACCTTCGTGCTCATCTCCTCGAGCGGCACGATGGCGCTCGCGGTCAACCACGGCTACCGGCGCGACCGGCGGACCACCGCGCGGCTCATGCTCGCGACGGCGGCGCTCGGGGCGATGTTCGTCGGCATGCAGGCCTTCGAATGGACCAAGCTCATCACCGAGGGGGTCCGGCCCTGGGGCAATCCCTGGGGCGCGCCGCAGTTCGGGGCCAGCTTCTTCATGATCACCGGCTTTCACGGCACGCATGTGACGATCGGGGTCATCTTCCTCCTGATCACCGCGCGCAAGACGCTGCGCGGCGATTTCGATACCGGGCGGCGGGGCTTTTTCACCAGCCGCGGCGGCGATTACGAGAACGTCGAGGTGATGGGGCTCTACTGGCACTTCGTCGACCTCGTCTGGGTCTTCATCTTCGCGTTCTTCTATCTCTGGTGAGGCGGACATGACCGATGCGATCCTTGACGGCCCCGCGGGCCACCTCCCGCCGCCCGCGCCCGCGGCGGCGCACGCCGAGGGCCGGCACCATCCGCTCAGACTCTATTTCGTGGTTTGGGGCTGGCTCTTCGTGCTCAGCGCCTGCTCCTACCTGGTCGATTACTTCGGCGTGCAGGGCGCGCCGCGCTGGACGCTGATCCTGATCTTCATGTGCCTCAAGGCGGGGCTCATCGTCGCGTTCTTCATGCACATGGCCTGGGAGCGGCTGGCGCTCGTCTCCGCGATCTGCCTGCCGGTGGTCGCGATCCTCGTCTTCGTCGCCATCATGACCTTCGAATCGAGCTACACGCTGTTCTCGCGCGAGGCCTTCTTCGCGCTCTTCGCCGGGCAGCCGCCGTTTCCCGTCACCGCGCCGGCGGGCCAGGGGCTCACCGCCGACCTGCCGCGGCTCGCGCTGCACACGCTCCTCGCCGTGGTCTGGGGCGCGGTCCTCGCGCTCGGCTTCGCGGGCCTCATCTTCCTCGGCGACGCGGAGGCGCGGCGCAAACCGATCGTCTCCGTACGCTTCGACGGGCGCGCGACGCTGCTTCTCTGCCTGTCCTGGTTCAGCCTGCCGCTCTGGTTCGGTTTCGGCCAGCTCTCGCTGATCCTCGCCTGCGCGGCGAGCATCCTGCTCTGCGCGACCTACGCGGCGAGCTACCGGGCGGCGCGCCCGGCCTGACCTCCCCGACCCTTGGACCGGACAGGCGGCTCCCCGCCGTTCGCGGCGGCGCGGGATTGGCGCGGCCGGACGAAAGGCTAGTATCCCGGGCGACCGAGACGACAACCGACGACCCGGAGCCCGCCGATCATGCGCCTGCCTTCCCTCGCCACCTTCCTGGCCCTCCTCTGCCTCTGGCTCGCCGCGCCCCTCGCCGCGCAGACGCCACCGGCTCCGGCCGGGACGGCGCCCGCGAGCGGCGCCGAGGCGGCCGAGGCGGCGCGGCTCCTCGCGGACGTGATCGCGGACCCAGCGGCGCGCGAGGCGCTGATCGCGCAGCTGCGCGCGGCCGCGGCCGGAACGCCCGTCGCGGCGGCTCCCGACGCCGGGACCCCGCCCGCCGCCTCCGCCGCGCCGCCGGCCGAGCCGCCCGCCGCGGCGGAGGCCGCGCCCGAGCCGGAGCCCTCCGTCGAGCAATCGATCACCGCGGCGGTCGCGGCGCATACGCTCGGCTTCGCCGAGGGGGTTGCGACCGGCCTCGAGACCGTCTGGGCCACGGTGACCGATTTCGACGGCATGCGCGCGGCGGTCGCCGGCGTGAACTGGCAGCGCGTGCTCGACGCCACGGTCGCGGTCGGCGTGGTGGTGGTGGCCACGCTCGGCGTCTTCGGCGTGATGCGCCGGATCACCCGGGGGCCGCGCGCGCGGCTCAGCGCCGCGATGGCGGCGCGGGTCGGGGCGCGGGGCTGGGCGCGCCGCGTCACCGGGCTCGTCGCGGTGCTGCTCTTCGACCTCGTGCTGATCTTCGCGGCCTGGGCGATCGGCTACGCGCTGGCGCTCGGCATCGGCGAGGGCGGCCGGATGGACCTGCGCCAGAGCCTCTTTCTCAACGCCTTCCTCTTCGTCGAGCTGGTGAAGCTCGGCCTGCGCCTTTTCCTCGCCCCCCGCCTGACTGGGCTCCGCTTCTGGCCGATGACCGACGCGCGCGCGCTCCGGGTCTATCGCGGCTTCGCGCGGATGGTCGAGGTGCTCGGCTACGGCATCCTGCTCGCCGTGCCGGTGGCGCGCACCGCCGTCTCCTGGCGCTTCGCGGGCGTGCTCGAGCTCGTCACCGTGCTGATCGCCGCCTGGATCGCGCTCTCGATGATCTTCCGCAACCGCGCCGCCGCCGCGCGCACGCTGAACGACTGGGCCGGGCGCGATCCCGACGGGCTGGTCGGCATGGCGCTCGGGGTGGTCGCGCGCACCTGGCATCTGCTCGCGGTCGCCTATGTCTTCGCGGTCCTGCTCGTCTGGTCCGCGCGGCCGGCGGATTCGCTCGGCTTCGTGCTCGCGGCGACCGCGACCTCGCTGGTCGCGATCGTGGTCGGCTCGATCCTGATGCTGATCCTGACCCGCGCCATCACCGGCGGCGTGACGCTGCCCGAGAAGCTGCGTGAGCGGCTGCCGATGCTCGAGCCGCGCCTCAACGCCTATGTGCCGAACGTGCTCGCCGTCGCGCGGCTCCTGATCTTCGTCGCCGTGGTCGGCGCGATCCTGCGCGCCTGGAACATCTTCGACCTGCCCGCCTGGCTCAGCGAGACCGAGGGCGGCCGGCGCGTGACCGAAAGCGTCGTCTCCGCCGGCATGATCATCCTGGTGACGGCGATCATCTGGCTCGCGATCGCCTCCTGGATCGACTATCGCCTGCACCCCGGCGCCGGGCGCATGGCGACCGCGCGCGAGCGCACTCTTCTGTCGCTGCTCAGGAACGGCGTCGCCGTCTTGCTGGCGGTGATGACGCTCATGCTGGCGCTCTCGGCCGTCGGCGTGAACATCGCGCCGCTCCTCGCCGGCGCCGGGGTGGTTGGCCTCGCGGTCGGCTTCGGCGCGCAGACGCTGGTCAAGGACATCATCACCGGCGCCTTCATCCAGCTCGAGAACGCGATGAACACCGGCGACGTCGTAACCGCCGGCGGCGTCACCGGCACGGTCGAGCGGCTGACGATCCGCTCGGTCTCGCTGCGCGACAGTTCGGGGACCTATCACCTGGTGCCGTTCAGCTCGGTCACCTCCATCGCAAATTTCAACAAGGATTTCAGCTACTACGTCGCCGATGTTCTGATCCCGCGTCAAAAGGACGTGGCGCGGGTGAAGGAGATCATGCGCGAATCCTTCGACTCGCTCCGCGCGACGCCCGAGGGCGCCGCCATCGCCGGCCCCTTCGACATGCTGGGCGTCGCGACCTTCAGCGACACGCTCGTGACCGTGCGCGCCCGCATCATGACGCGGCCGGGCAAGCACTGGGCGGTCGGCCGCGCCTATAACGAGATCGTCGCGCGCAAGCTCGACGCCGCCGACATCGAGGCCCCGCTCTCGACGGCCGCCGAGTCCGAAGAGGCGGTCGGCTAAGCCGGGGCCGCCTCGGGTTCGCGTCGGCGCGGTACCGGGCGGGCCGGAAAGATGGTAGGGTGGCGGGCGTCCGCCCAGCGATGCGACTTCGTCGACCGTCGCCCTTTCGGACGCGGCCAGTTCCTTGCCCGCGCACAGCGCGCGCACCGCTCGGCGGCATGTCGATCAGGGAAGGATCGGATCATGTCAGTCGACATAGAGAAGCTCGACCACGGCCGCGCCGCCGTTCCGGACGCGGCGATCGCCGACCTGCGCCGCGCCGTCGCGGGAGCCGTCGCATTGCCCGGGGAGCCGGGATACGACGAGGCGCGGACGCTCTGGAACGCGATGGTGGACCGCCGGCCCGCGCTCGTCGTCCGGGCCGCGTCCGCCGAGGACGTCGTGGCGGCCCTCGCCTTCGCCCGCGCGCATGACCTGCTCCTCGGCGTGCGGAGCGGCGGGCACCAGATCGCCGGCCTCGCGGTCGCGGATGGCGCGATGCTGCTCGATCTCTCGCCCCTGCGCGCCGTCACGGTCGACGCCGGGCGCCGCGTCGCGCGGGTCGAGCCGGGCGCCACGCTCGGCGAGATCGACGCGGCGACCCAGGCGCATGGGCTCGCGCTGCCGACGGGGATCAACTCGACGACCGGGATCGCCGGGCTGACGCTCGGCGGCGGCTTCGGCTGGATCTCGCGCCGCTACGGGCTGACGATCGACAACCTGCGCGCGGCCGAGCTCGTCACCGCCGACGGCGCGCGCCTCCGCGCGAGCGCGGAGGAGAACCCGGACCTCTTCTGGGCGATCCGGGGCGGCGGCGGCAATTTCGGCGTCGTCACCGCCTTCGAGTTCGACCTGCACCCGGTCGGGCCGGAGGTGACCGCCGGGCTGATCGTGCATCCGTTCGACGCGGGCCTCCTGCGCGACTTCGACCGGCTCGCCAGGGCGGCGCCGGACGGGCTGACGATCTGGACCGTGATGCGCCAGGCGCCGCCGCTGCCGTTCCTGCCCGAGGACTGGCACGGGCGCGCGGTGCTGGTGCTCGCGGTCTGCTACATCGAGCCGAGCCCCGAGGGCGACGCCGTGCTGGCCGAGCTGCGCGGCCTCGGCGCGCCGATCGCCGACGTGGTCGGTCCGACGCCCTTCACCGGCTGGCAGGCCGCCTTCGACCCGCTGCTGACGCCGGGCGCGCGCAACTACTGGAAGAGCCACGACGTCGGCGCGATCTCGGACGGGATGATCGCGGCGATCGACCAGGCGATCCGCGCGCTTCCGGGGCCGCAATGCGAGATCTTCTTCGGCACGGTGGGGGGCGCCGCCAACCGCGTCGCGCCCGAGGCGACCGCCTTTCCGCAGCGCGCGGCGCATTACGCGATGAACGTGCACACGCGCTGGGACGATCCGGCCGAGGACGCCGCCTGCGTCGCCTGGGCCCGCGCGCTCTACGAGGCGGCGGCGCCGCACGCGCTCGGCAGCGTCTATGTGAACTTCATCCCCGACGACGAGGCCGGCCGGCTCGGCGAGGCCTATGGCGGCAATCTCGAGCGGCTGGCGCGGATCAAGGCGCGCTACGACCCGGAGAACCGGTTCCGCCTGAACCACAACATCGCCCCGGCCCCGGCGGAGCGACCGGTGCCGCACGCGGTCGGCTGAGACGCGGGAGGCCCGGCGCGGCTTGGCAGGGCCGCGGCGCCGCGATACGGGTCGGAGGAGGATCGGCGCGCCGTCGGGCTCGCGTCGGAGGCGGGCGCCGCCGATCCTCCCAGCCACGCCGCCACGGACGGCCAGCCCAAGGAAGGACCCCCCATGGAACAGATGCCGATTCTCGAACGCCGGCGGATCGAGGCGGAAGTTCTCGCGCATGTTTATGCGACGGCCGAGAAGCGGCTCGGCCGGGCGGAGGCGCGGGCGCTGCTCGGCGAGGCGGTGAGCAATTCAGCGATCGCGCAGGGACGCGGCTTCGCGGCGGCGACCGGGCACACGCCGGACCTCGCGGATTTTCTCGCGATCCTGCCGCTCTGGACGAAGAACGGCGCGCTCGAGATCGAGGTGCTGGAGCAGTCGCCGACCGAGCTGTCGTTCAACGTCACCCGCTGCCGCTATTGCGAGATGTACACCGAGATGGGGCTGCGCGAGATCGGCGACCTGCTGTCGTGCAACCGCGACGGTGATTTTTGCGTCGGCTACAATCCCGAAATCGGGCTGACGCGCACCCAGACCATCATGGGCGGCGCGAAGTATTGCGACTTCCGCTACCGCCTGCCGCCCGCCGCCGAGGACTGACCGGTCCGGCGCCTCAGCGGGCGCCCTGCGGGCAGGGGCCGTCGGCGGCCGGACCGCCGATCGCGTTGACCGCGAAGAGGCCGAGGAAGGCGGCGAGGCCGGAGAGCATGAAGATACCCGCGGGGCCGAGCGAATCGACGATCAGCCCGCCGAAGACCGCGCCGCTCGAGATCGCGACCTGGAAGGCCGCGAGGTTGAGCGCGCCGGCGCTCTCGGCCTCGTCCGGCGCGCCGACCGTCATCAGCGTCTGCGCGCTCACCGGCACCATGGCGAAGGCGAAGCCCCAGACCAGGATCGCGCCGACCGCGACGAGCGGGATCCAGCCGGCGAAGGCGAGCGCGGCGCTCGTCGCGGTCAACGCGGCGGCGGCGAGGCCGATCGCGCGCCTGGTGCCGCGTTCGGCGAGGGCGGCGCCGGCGAGGTTGCCGAGAAAGCCCGCGACGCCGAAGGCCGAGAGCACGGCGGAGATCATCCCGATCCCGAGCTTCGGCACCGTCTCGAGATAGGGGCGGATGTAGGTGAAGCCCGCGAAATGCGCGGTCATCACCAGCATCACCGCGAGAAGCCCGTAGTGGATGGTCGGGCGGCGGAGCACGCGCAGGAGCGTGCCGAGGCTCGCGCTGCCGCTCGGCGCGAGGCGCGGCACCGTGAGCGCCTGGGCGACGAGCGCGAGCAGCCCGACGAGGGCCGCGGCGCCGAAGGCGTGGCGCCAGCTCAGCAGATCGCCGATCCAGGCACCGAACGGGGCGGCGAGGATGCTCGCGAGCGAGACACCGGTCATCACCACCGCGAGCGCGCGCGGCACCAGCCTCGGCGGCGCGAGCCGCATCGCGAGCCCCGCGGACATCGCCCAGAAGCCTCCCAAGGCGACCCCGAGCGCCGCGCGCGCGACCATGAGCGCGCCATAGCTCGTCGCGAGCGCCGAGAGCAGGTTCGAAAGCAGCAGGAGCGCGGTCAGCGCGAGCAGCACGCCGCGGCGATCGAGCCGCCGGGTCAGGATCACCGTCGCGGGCCCCGCGAAGCCCGCGACCACCGCGGTGACGGTCATCGCCTGGCCCGCCGCGCCGGTGCTGACGCCGAGGTCCTCCGACATTGGCGTCAGCAGGCTGACGGGCAGGAATTCCGACGTGACCAGACCGAAGACCCCGAGCGACAGCGAGACGATCGCCGGCCATCGAGCGGTTTCGGGCGCCGGGGCGGGATCGCCCGGGCCAATTGCTTGCGCCACCATGCGGAAACTCCGGCGCCCGGGCTCGGGCGGTCCCCCTGGGTATAGGCCGGGCCCGCGGCGCGTCCACGATCACGCCCGCGTTTTTCGCCGCGGGGCGGGGGCTCCGCGGCGCGGCCTGGAGTCTCGGCCGGCCCGGCGGTGGCGGCCGGGCCGGAGCGGCGTCACTTGGTGGTGTAGCCGCCGTTCACGAGGATGGTCTGGCCGGTCATCCACCAGCCCTCCGTGACGAGGAAGCGGATCCAGGGCGCGATGTCCTCGATGTCCGTGAGGCCGGTCTTCGAGAAGCCCGAGAGCGCGGCGGCGGATTTGTGATAGGCCTGCGCGTCCGGCGCCTCCTGGCCGTAGAAGAACGGCGTGTCCATCGGGCCGGGGCCGATCGCGGTCACCGAGATCCCCCGCTCCCCGAATTCCTTCGAGGCCGCGCGGGTGAAATGCTCGACCGGCGCCTTGGTCCCCGCGTAGCTCGAGTAGAACGGCGTGTAGGCCCCGAGCAGCGAGGTGACCAGCGTGCAGATCGCGCCGTCGTCGTTCACCGCCTTTCCGGCCTCCTTGAGGAAGAAGAAGGCGGATTTCGCGTTCACCGCGCTCATCTCGTCGTATTCGGCCTCGGTGATCTCGGCCATCGGCTTCTTCAGCACCTTGCCGACGGTGTTGATCGCGATGTCGGGGCGGCCGACCGCCGCGATCGCGTCGGCGAAGAGCTTCTCGACCGCGGCCGCAGTGGTGAGATCGGCGCGCATGGCGATCGCCTTCGCCCCGGCCGCCTCGACCGCCGCGACGGTCTCCTCGGCGTCCCCGGCGCTCGCCGCGGAGTTGTAGTGGATCACGATGGCCTTGGCGCCCCGCGCCGCGAAGTCCCGCGCGACCAGACCGCCGAGGTTCTTGGCCCCGCCCGCGATCAGAATGACCTTGCCCTCGATGCCGCGCGCCGCCATGGCCGCCTCCTGTCAGAATTGCTGCGGGGGGCAATTTATGATTTGCGAACGGCGTATAAATCCGCGAGTCCTGACTTGACCTGTCGGGGATCGCGAACAATGGACCGGCTCGACCGCTACCGCGTCTTTACCCGTGTCATCGAGACCCGCAGCTTCACCCGCGCGGCGGACACGCTGCGAATGCCGCGCTCCAGCGTCTCGACCGCGATCGCCGACCTCGAGGCCCGGCTCGGCGCGCGGCTCCTGAACCGGACGACGCGCGCGGTGGCGCCGACCGACGAGGGCGAGGAATTCTACGAGCGCTGCCTCGCCGTCCTCGCCGAGGCCGAGGAGATGGAGGCGATGTTCCGCGCCGCCGCCGGCGCGATCGAGGGCCGCATCCGCGTCGACGCGCCGGGGCGGATCGGGCGCCTCGTCATCGCGCCCGCGCTGCCCGGCTTTCTCGACCGCTGGCCGGGGATCCGGGTCGAGCTCGGCATGACCGACCGGGCGGTGGACCTGGTGGGGGAGGGCGTCGACGTGGCGCTCCGGGTCGGTCCGCTGCCCGATTCCGGGCTCCGGGCGCGCCGGGTCGGCGCGATCCCCCAGATCAACGTGGCGAGCCCGGGATATCTCGCGGCCCATGGCGCGCCCCGCGCGCCCGCCGAGCTCGACCGGCACTGGCAGGTCGCCTATGCCTCGCCCTCGACCGGACGGGTCGCCGACTGGGAATGGCGCGAGGCCGGCCGCCCCCGCGCGCGCCCGGTCCCGTGGCGCGTCTCCGCCAACAGCGCCGAGGGCTACATCGCCTGCGCGCTGGCGGGGATGGGGCTGATCCAGATTCCGGCCTACGACGTGGCCGGCCATGTCGCGGCAGGCGAGCTCGTCGAGGTCATGCCCGACCACCGCCCCGAGGCGCTGCCGATGCATCTGCTGTTCCCGGGCAACCCCCGCAGGACGCGGCGGCTCACCGCCTTCGCGGACTGGCTCGAGGACCTGCTGCGGCGGATCGCGCGGGACTGAGAGCCCCCCGGGGACCGAAAATCCCGACGGGTCGGCGCGGACCACTTGCCTTCGGATTTGCCGCGGTGTTCATCCCGCCTACCTCGTTTGATCCGAACAGTCGGGCCCAGGCCCTTCCCGAAAGTCGAATAGCCGCAATGACGATCGCCATTCCCGCCGCGACCCGCCCCCGAACCCATCTCGCCGTGCTGGTGGTCCTGGGGATGACCCATCTCCTGAACGACCTGATGCAGTCGCTGATCCCGGCGGCCTATCCGATCCTGAAGGACGCCTACGCGCTCGATTTCGTGCAGATCGGCATGATCACCATGACCTTCCAGATCGCGGGCTCGCTCTTGCAGCCGGTGATCGGCATGGTGACCGACAAGCACCCGGCGCCCTATTCGCCGGTGGCGGGGATGATGTTCACGCTTTCGGGCCTCGTCAGCCTCGCCTTCGCGCACAGCTATGCGATGATCCTCGTCTCGGTGGCGCTGATCGGGATCGGCTCCTCGATCTTCCACCCCGAGGCGACGCGGATGGCGCGCTACGCCGCCGGCGGCCGGCAGGGGCTCGCGCAGGGGATCTTCCAGGTCGGCGGCCAGGCCGGCGGCGCGCTCGGCCCGGTCTTCGCCGCGCTCATCATCGTGCCCTGGGGCCAGCCGAGCCTCGCCTGGTTCGCGGTGAGCGCCCTCGTAGCGATGGCGCTCCTGACCTGGATCGGGAGCCAGCAGCGCGAGATCAGCGCCGAGTTCCTCGCGCTTCGCGCCCGCGCGGGCAAGAAGGCCGGCGTGATCCGGCACGCGCCCGCGACCGTGGCCGTCGGGCTCGTCGTCCTCACTCTCCTCATGTTCACCAAGAACGCCTACGGCGAGAGCTTCCGCTCGTTCTACACCTTCTACCTGATGGAGCGGTTCGGGCTCTCGATCCCGTCGGCGCAGATGATGCTCTTCATCTTCCTGCTCGCCTCGGCGGCGGGCGCGCTGATCGGCGGCATCGTCGGCGACCGGATCGGCCGCCACCGGATCATCTGGATCTCCGTGCTCGGCCCGCTGCCGCTGACGCTGATCCTGCCCTACGCGGATCTGTTCTGGACCGGCGTGCTGACGGTGCTGATCAACCTCATCATGGCGAGCGCCTTCGCCTCGATCCTCATCTACGCGATGGAGCTGCTGCCGAACCGGATCGGTCTCGTCGGCGGGCTGTTCTACGGGCTGAACTTCGGCCTCGGCGGTATCGCCGCGGCGCTGCTCGGCGTGCTGGCGGACAGTTACGGGGTCGAGACCGTGTACCGGATCTGCTCGTTTCTGCCGCTCGCGGGGCTTCTCGCCTGGTTTCTGCCGAAGATCGAGGAGATCCGCGAATGACCGGGGCCCGCGTCTTGGCATAGCGCGGTCGACGGGCGGCTTTACTTCGTGCCGGCGATTTAAGATGTCTTGACGGCGCGGGGTGGCCCGGCGCTCAGGAACCGCCGCTTGGGGAGTTTGTTCATGTCGAAGGTACTGGCCGGGCAACTGGCCGCCCTGATCGCGCTCGCGGGCCTACCCGCCGCCGCGCACAGCTGGAACTCCGGCGACACCGCCGCCCTGATCGGCGGGGCGCTGCTCGGCGGGATCGCGGCCTCGGCGATCTCGAACCAGCACGTGCACGAGACGCAGTACGTGCCCGCGCCGCCGCCGCCCCCGCGGCATCGCTCCGGGCAGAAGGCGCCGTTCAGCCCGGCGGCCGGCGTCGTCTGCTATCCCGCCCACTGGGCCTGCTACAATAACGACGGGCATTTCGACGCGGCCTGGACCAACCGGGTCTATTGACGGGGGATATCGACATGAACCGGACCATCCTTCCCGCCCTCGTCGGCGCCGCCCTCCTGTCCGCCGCCGCGGCGGCCTTCGCCGCGCCGCCCAAGACCGGCTTCGTGCGCGAGCACGCGCTCGCGATGGTCGAGGGGGCGCTAACCCCGGACCAGGTGACCCAGCTCCAGCTCATCGCCTACCAGGCGGCGATCGCCGATGTCTGCGAGGGGTTCGACATCGACGGCGACAAGTTCGCGGCGGCGTTCGAGACGCTGGCCCCGGTCGACGCCGCGAAGATGAGCGACGCGCAGAAGGACTACCACGACAAGCATCTCCTGGTGATCTTCGGCGTGCTGGTCGGCGGCGAGCTCGGGGGGATCTCCGAGGATCCCGCCGGGGCCTGCGCGCAGGCGGCGAAGGACCAGGCCGACGCCGAGCTGGCGCCGGCGCTCGTCTGGCAATAGCCGCGCCCGCGCGCCCCGCCACCCCCGTGGCGGGCGCCGTCCCGCGCCACCTATCGCCGTCTTCCCGGCGGGCCGCCTCTCCTGATACGCTGCGCGCGAAATCGGGGCCGCCAAGTTCGCCTGGGGGGACAATCGATGATCGGGGATGCCATTCTGGACCAGGCGCTCGTCGCCGACGCCGCGGGCCGGCCGATCCGCCAGCCCGGGCGGACCGCGTCGCGCGACTGGGACGAGGTGCAGGACTTCTGCAGCCGGGTCTACATGCCCTATCGCGTCCGGCCGCTCGGGCATAATCTCGATCCCGACGCCACGATGCGGCAGGCGCGCGTCGGTGGCGTCATCGTCACCCGCTTCGCCTATGGCGTGCCGATCCACCTCGACACCTTCGATCCGGCCGCCGGCAACATCCTCGTCCTCAACACGCTGGCGGGCGCGCTGCGGCACAAGCTCGACCGGAGCGCGGCGGCGGTGACCGGGCCGGGCGACAGCTTCGTGGTCGACTGCAGCCGGACGGACTACTGGCTCGACGGCGACGGGGATCACCTGCAGCTCAACCTCACCATCCCGCATGACCTGATCGCCGGGGTCGCGCATCGCTGGTTCGGCTTCGTGCCGGATGACCGGCTCTGGACCCGCCGGCTCGCCTTCGGCGGCCAGGGGTCGCGCTGGCAGGCGCTGCTGAGCTACGTGGCGCGGTCGATCGGCGCGGACGGCCGATGCGCCGGGGCGATGGAGCGCCACCTCGAGGAGCTGATCTGCGTCGACCTGCTCGACGCCTGGGCGGCGGGGGCGGGGCTGCGCCTCGCCGACGGGGCGCGCGCCGCCGCGCCGCGCTACGTGCGCGAGGCCGAGGCGATCCTCGAAAGCGAGGCGCGCGAGGCGCCGACGATCGGCGCGGTCGCGGCCCGGGTCGGCGTCTCGGCGCGGACGCTCTCGAACGGCTTCCAGCGCTTCCGGGGCATCTCGCCCCGCGCCTTCCTGCGCGACCGCCGGCTCGAGGGGGTGCGGGCGGATCTCGAACGCGCGGCGCCCGGCGAGACGGTGACCTCGGTCGCGACCGGATGGGGCTTCGCCAATCTCGGGGCGATGGCCGGGGCCTATCGCCAGCGCTTCGGCGAACCGCCCTCGGCGACCCTCGCGCGGGGGCATCGCCGGGGCTGAGGCGCCGTTTGCTTCCGATCGCGGACAGCGCCTGCCGATCGCGGATAGCGGCGGCGCCCGGCCGCACCCATGCTCGACCCCAAGGCGCCGGAACAATCGGCGCGATGGGAGGATGCCATGACCGAACTGAAATCAGCCTGCGACGCCGTGCTCCGGGCGGTGACCGGCGACGGCGCGCGCGTGCCGGGCGTGGTCGCGATGCTGACCGACCGCGACAGGACGCTCTACGCCGGCGCGGCGGGCGAACGGACGCTCGGCGGCGCGCCGATGACCGAGGACACCGTCTTCGCGATCTTCTCGACGACCAAGGCGATCACCGGCACCGTGGCGCTGCAATGCGTCGAGGACGGGCTGCTCGATCTCGACGCCCCGGCGAAGGACTACGCCCCGGCGATCGGGCGGCTCCGGGTGCTCGAGGGCTTCGACGTCGACGGCGCCCCGCGCCTGCGCGCGCCGAAGAGCGATGTCACCACCCGGCAGCTGCTCCTGCATGTCGGCGGCTTCGGCTATGACTTCTTCAACGCCGACTACCGCCGCATGGCGGAGGAGCACGGCCAGCCGAGCGTCGTCACCTGCTCGCGCGCCGCGATCGAGACGCCGCTCCTGTTCGATCCCGGCGAGAAATGGGAATACGGCAGCAACATCGACTGGGTCGGCCAGGTGGTCGAGGGCGTCCGCGGGCAGAGGCTCGGGACGGTGATGCGCGAGCGCGTCTTCGATCCGCTGGGGATGGCGGAGATCGGCTTCACCCGCACCCCGGCGATGAAGGCGCGCACCGCCGCGATCCACGCGCGCGACGCCGACGGCGGGCTGACCGCGCTCGACCTCGCCTTGCCCGACGCGCCGGAGATCGACATGGGCGGTCACGGCCTCTACGCCACGATCGGCGACTACATGAAGTTCATCCGCATGTGGCTCAACGACGGCGCCGGGCCGAACGGCCGCGTGCTCCGGCCCGAGACCGTCGGCTGGGCGACGCGCAACGGGCTCGAGGCGCATCAGAAGGTCGGCATGCTGCCCGGCGTGATCGCAAGCCTCTCGAACGACGCCGAGTTCTTCCCCGGCCTCGCCAAGGGCTGGTCCTACACCTTCATGACGGTGGAGGAGGAAGCGCCGACCGGCCGGCCCGCCGGCGCGCTCGGCTGGGCGGGGCTCGCCAACTGCTACTACTGGATCGACCGCGAGAACGGCTTCGGCGGCTACTGGGCGACCCAGATCCTGCCCTTCGGCGATCCGGTCTCCTTCTCCGGCTATCTCGACTTCGAGACCGCCGCCTACCGCGCCCTGACCCGCGCCGAAGCCGCCGCCTGACTCCTTCGCATCCCTTCGTTTTCGCAACCCCGCCGCGGGCTCCCCCGCGTCCGCGGCGGCGCATCAGGAAAGGAGCGGAGATGACCGAGCTGGTTCCTCTCGAACGGTTGCCCGACTGGGTTCCCGGACGGATCCTGCTCGCCGGCGACGGGCTCGGCTGGCGGCACGTCGGCCTCCGGACCTACCAGTACGAGGGACAGGAGACGATCGTCCCCGGCATGCGCGACTACATGCTGGTCAGCTATTGTCGCGGCGCCACGCCGATGGGGCGGCGCTTCGACGGCCGCTGGCGGCGCGCGGAGCTCGGCCCCGGCGCCGCGTCGCTGCTGACCCGGGCGCAGCGCGCGCACTGGCACTGGCGCGAACAGATCGAGGTCACGCATCTCTATCTCGCGCCGGCGCTCGTCAACGCGGTCGCGAGCGAGGTTCTCGATTGCCACGTCTCCGAGGTGCGGCTCGAGGACGTGCTGCGCGCCGAGGATCCGGTCATCACCGCGACGGTCGCGGCGGTGGCCGACGAGGCGCGGGCCCGGGCGCTCGGCGGGCCGCTCTATGTCGAGGCGCTGGCGCGCGGGCTGATCGTGCATCTGCTGCGCCGCTACGCGGCGATCGAGCGGGCGGAGCACGATCCGCCGGCGGGCCTTTCGCCGGCCCGGCGCCGGGCGATCGTCGATTACGTCGAGGCCAATCTCGGCGAGGCGCTGACGCTCGAGGCGATGGCCGCCGAGCTCGGCCTCGGCCCCTGCGCCTTCGCCCGGGCGTTCCGGCGCGGCTTCGGCGTGCCGCCCCACGCCTATGTCATCGCCCGGCGGGTCGAACGGGCGCGGCGGATGCTGGTCGAGACCACGCGGCCGATCAAGGCGATCGCCGCCGCCTGCGGTTTCGCCGATCAGGCGCACCTGACGCGCCTCTTCGCGCGCGAGCTCGGCACCACGCCGGGGGCGCTGCGCCGGTCCGTCCGGTAGGGCTCCGCCGTCATCGGGATCTCCCGCGCCGGCCGGCGCGGGAGATCGGCTTCGCTCAGCTCAGGACGAAGCCCTCGTAGCCGCCCTCCGCGAGCTCCAGGCATTTCTGCCGGTAGGTCCCGACGCCGCCGGTGTAGGACAGCACCCGGCGCGGCTTGCCCGGCACGTTGGAGCCGACGTACCAGGAGTTGGTCTTGGCGATCAGCGTCGCGTCGGCGGTCTCGTCATGGTGCCGGACCCAGGCTTCCTCGACCTCGGCCGAGGGCTCCATCACCGTCCTGTTTCCGGCCCGGAGCGCGCGGATCGCCTGGGTGATCCATTCGGTCTGCTGCTGCAGGCAGGTCGTCATGTTGCAGAGCGCCGCCGAGGGCGCGAGCGGCGCTCCGGTCAGGAACAGGTTCGGATAGCCGTGGATCTGCATGCCGTAGGCGGTGCGGATGTCGCGGCTCCAGTCGTCCCGCAGCGTCCGCCCGTCGCGGCCCCGGATGTCGATCCGCGTGAAGGCGCCCGAGCCCGCGTCGAAGCCGGTGGCGAGAATGATGACGTCGAGCGCGTGGAGGGTGCCGTCGGCGAGCCGGACGCCCTCCGGCACGATCTCGGCGATCGGGTTGTCCCTGACGCTGACCGCCCGGACGTTGTCGCGGTGGTAGACCTCGAGATACCGGGTCTCGAGCGGCACCCGGTGGGTTCCGAAGCCGTAATCGTCGGCCTTGGGCACCAGGAGGTCGATCAGCGCGGGGTCCCTGAGCCGGGCGCGCATCTTGCCGGCGACGAATTCCGAGACCTCGGCGCTGACCTCGGGGTCGAGGAAGATCTCGACGAATGAGGCGAGCCAGAGCTTCAGCGACCCGTCGGCGTGGATCTCCTCGAGCCGGGCGAGGCGCTCCTCCGGGCTGAGCTCGGCCCAGGTCCGGGTGAAGTCGTATTCGAAGCCGGTGAAGCTGCGCGGCAGGGTCTCGCGCAGCTCCTCGAACCGCGCCTTGTAGCCCGCCGCCTCATCGGGCCCGTATTTCGGGTTCTTCATCGGCAGCACGTATTGCGGCGTGCGCACGAAGACGGTGAGCTCGCCGACCTCCGGGGCGATGGTCTGGATCACCTGGATCCCGGTCGCGCCGATCCCGACGACGCCGACCCGCTTGCCCGAAAGGTCGAGCGCCTCGCGCGGCCAGCGGGCGGTATGGAAGATCCGGCCTGCGAAACTCTCCTGGCCGGGGAAGCGGTTCTCCAGCGGCGCCGACAGCATGCCGCAGCAGGCGATCAGGAACTGGGTGTCGAACGTGTCGCCCCGGTCGGTGCGCACCGTCCAGCGGCCGCGGGTCGGGTCGTATTCGGCCGAGGTCACCGTGGTCGAGAAGCGGATGTCGCGGCGCAGGTCGAGCCGGTCCGCGATATAGTGCATCCAGCGCTCGATCTCCGGCTGGCCGGGGAAGCGCTCGCTCCAGGTCCAGTCCTTGTAGAGCCGCTCGTCGAAGAGGTACTGGTAGATGTAGCTCTCGGAGTCGAATTTCGCGCCCGGGTAGCGGTTCCAGTACCAGGTGCCGCCGACATCGCCGGCGGCGTCGACCGCCAACACCTTCATCCCGTCGCCGCGCAACTGGTGCAGCTGGTAGAGACCGGCGACGCCGGCCCCGATCACCAGCGCGTCGAGCACCACCGGCTCGGTCCGCGCCGGCGCGCGATCGTCCTTCGGAAACCCTCCGTCCATTCGCCTTTATCCTCCCGTTTTTATGTCCGTTGCGCCCGCGGCCCGGAGGGCCACGGTGACGGAAGCCTACGCGCGCGGCGCGGCGGCGATCTTGGAGGATCCGGGCCGATCGTTTGAACGAAACGGGCGGCGCGTCCTCGGCCGCGCCGACGCGGCCGGTGCGTGGCCCCGCCGGCGGGCGGCGACGGCCGCCACGATCCCGCCGCCGGCGGGGGCTGGGGAGGCCCGGCCTCGGGGACCGATCGCCAACGACGCCGGGGGCGTCCCGGCCGGGGAGGAGATCACGCTCCGGGCCCGCGCCCGCGCCCTCGTGGCCGATGGCCTCGCCGCGCGACCGGACCCGGGCGAGGCGGGCAGGGCCGCGCGCGCCGCGCGGCCCCCCGGCGTCACTGATAGTTCTTGTAATTGTCGACGGTGACGAGCTCGAAGGGCACATAGACCGCGTTCGGCACGTCCTTGCCCGCGATGAGATCGAGGATCGCATCGACCGCGCCCGCGCCCTGGCCCGGCGCGCTCTGGTAGACGGTGAACCTGAGGTCGCCCGCGGCGATCGAGGCCAGGGCGTCGGGGGTCGCGTCGACCCCCGCGACGACCACCGTCGAGAGATCGACTCCCGCGCTCTTCAGCGCCTGGACCGCGCCGAGCGCCATCTCGTCGTTGTTCGCAAGCACGGCGTCGAACGCGACGCCCGAGGACAGCCAGTTCGTCATCAGGTCGACCGCCTGGGTGCGCTGCCAGGTCGCGGTCTGCTCGTCCGCGACCTTGATGAAGGAACAGTCGGCCGTCGCCAGCACGTCCTTCACGCCCTGCGTCCGGAGCCGGGTGGCCTGGTTCGACAGGTCGCCGAGCATGATGAGCACGTTCGCCTCGGGCTTGCCCGAAGCCTTCAAAAGCCGGCAGGCCTCCTTGCCCTGGATCTCGCCGGCCTCGATCTCCTTCGAGCCGACGAAGGCCTGGTTGTCGGGAAGGCTGTCGAGATTGGCGGGCAGGTTGTTCACATAGACGAGCGGGATGCCCGCCGCCGAGACCGTGGCGGTCATGGCCGGCGTCGAATCGCTGTCGACGGGAGCGACGATCAGACCCGCGAGCCCGGAGGCGGTGAAGTTCTCGATCTGGCTCAGCTGCCGCCCGACGTCGCGCTGCGCGTCCTCGAACTGCAGCGAGGCGCTCTTCTCCTCGGCGCGCTTGGTCATGGCCTCGCGCAGGAGCGTCAGGAAGTTGTCATCGAAATTCGACACGGCGACGCCGATTTCCTGCGCGGCGGCGGGGCCGGTCAGCGCCGCGGCGAGCGCGGCCGAGACGAGCAGGCGGTGAAATCCCAGAGTCATCGGTTTCCTCCCAGGGGTGTTCTCACGAGGCGGTTTCGGCCGCGCGGAGCTGTTTGTTGAGCGCCGGCGCGCGAGATGCCGTCCGCCTGATGCGGGGCGTCGACGCCCCTCCCTCTGGATAGCACCGTTGTCCCGCCGCCGGATAGCGGCTAGCGGGCGGCCTGTCGCCCCGATCCGCGGCGGCGGCGCGAGGCCGCCTCCGCCACCAGGGGCGGCCGCCTTGTATTTCATGGGCTTGGGAGGGCGGGCATGGGCGCCACCCATCCGCCCGGAAGCGCGGACGGATGGTCCCGGGCGCCGCGCGTCAGAAGGTGACGCGCATCCGGAGGCTGCCGACCCACATGCTGTCGACGCCGGGATTGAGGGTCGGGTCGGCGATGTACTGGACGTCCGGGGTGATCGCGAGATTCGGCGTCAGGTGATAGCGGTAGAACGCCTCCGCCGTGTACTGGTCGTCGAGCATGTCGTTCGCCGGCGCGGCCCAGCCAACGCCGACGCCGAGGAGATCCGAATATTCCGCCGAGGGACGCCAGCCGATGCCGCCCGTCAGGTTGCGCTCGATCGCCCAGCCATCGGACCAGCCGCCGCGCAGGAACCACATCAGATCGTCGCCATAGGGCATGTTCGCGTTGAAGGCGATGCCATGCGCCTTGGGCGCGTTGAGCGGCGGCGCGTCTTCCTGCGCGTCCTTGTGCCAGAAGGTCAGGCTGAGGTTCGCCGGATCCATCGGCCCGCGCGCGTGGATCGGCGCGCCGGAGCGGGCGAGGGCGGTCCAGCCGAGCTCCAGATGCGTGAAGAACTCGCCATCGTGGAAGAAGCTGTCGGCGGTCGAGCCGGTGTCGTCGCTGTTGGGCGTGTAGATGCCCGCCTTCGCGTAGAGGCCGAGCTCGGTCGGATAGACCGCCGCCACCGCGCCGAAGCCGCGCAGCGGCGAGACGATGGTCGGGCTCGTCGAGAAGGTCTGGTTCAGGAACTGCCGGTTGTCGTCGAAGAACGGATAGGGATTGATGAAGTTCGGCGCGAAGATCTTGCCGATCGTGTACTGGACACGGTTATCGAGCAGGTTCTGCCGGATGTAGAACTGGGTGATCCCGAGGTCGAAGTCGCCCCAGGTCGCCGCCGTCGGCATCAGCGAGCCCGCCGCGAGACCCGCCTGGAGCGGCGGGCGGTCGGTACCCATCGGCCCCCGGTCCTCGATGACGAGATCGAGGCTGAGCGCGTCCGGCGTGCCGCGGAACAGCATCTCGCGCGAGAAGTTGAGCGTGAACTTCTGGCCGACGGCGTTGTGCTGGCCCGAGGCCGGGTCGGAATAGCTTTGCCAGAGCACGCCCCAGGAGCCGCCGAAGGTGATCCCGGTGCTGTCGAGCACCTTTCCCTTGAAGTCCTGCCACGGCCCGAGGACCCCCTCGAAGCGGAAGCGCCCGGAATGCGGCGCCTCGTCCTCGGCGAGATCGCCGTTGCCGCTCAGCGTCCCGTCGAGGAGCAGCGGATACGCCTCCGCCTCGGTTTCCGGCGCGGTTTCCGGCGCGGCGTCCTGCGCGGAAGCCGCCCCGGCGAGAAGCGCGAGACCGGCGAGGGAGAGCAGCGGCGCCCTCACAGCCGGTCCTTCCAGACGGGCAGGTCGGAGCCGCGCACCGTGAGGAGCGGCTCCTGCCACTTGCCCGGCGTCTTCGCGAGCTTGGCCATCGGCGCGAGCCGGCTGACCCGGCCATAGGGGGAGTCGAAGGCGATCGTCTCGGGCGCGATCATCCGGTTGGTCTCTCCGGGCGTGAAATCGGTCGAGCCGAAGATGCCGAGGCTCGCGTACCACATCGCCGCGCGGGCGAGGTTGACGTGGACGTGGTAGCTGCCGCCTTCCGCGGCGCGGCGGCGCAGCGCGGCGATGACGCCCGCGCCGCCGAGATAGCCCGCGATATAGTCGTTCATGACCAGGGTCGGCGGGAAGGCCGGGAGCGGCCCGTCGCCCTCGGGGTCGGCGAAGGCTCCGCCGAAGTCCGGATAGCCGCCGGACCCCTCGGTGATGGTGAAGCCGGTGGTCGATACCGCCTCCATGTCGAAGGTCCGCACCATCTTCCAGGGCCCGTCCCAGCTGTAGCCGCGTACCGTGAGATAGACGACGCCCTTGGGCCGCGCCGCCACCACCTCGTCGATGCCGAAGCCGAGCCGCTCGATGCCGCGGCCGCTGAAGCCATCGATGAACACGTCCGCGTCCGGCAGGAGCGCCGCGAGCGCCGCGTTCTGGTCCGGCCGGTTGAGGTCGAGGTTGGCGGAGCGCATGCCGATGTTGACGTCGGTCCAGACCACCTCGTGCTCGAACGACTGCTCGCGCATGATGTGCAGCACCTCGGCGCCGTATTCCGACAGGGTCCGCGCCGCCGTCGATCCGGCGATCACATGCGTGAGCGAAAGCGCCTTGATGCCCGAGAGCGGCTGCGTCGGATCGGCCGTCCAGGGCACCGGCGCCCCGTCCGCGACCTTGCGGATCTCGATGAGGTCGGTGCCGGCGAGATGGGCGCCCTCGGGATGGGCCAGCCATTCGGCGGTGGTCCGGTGCATGACGCCGACCACGCCCGCCTCGAACATCGCCGCCTCGAGCTCCTCGCCGTTCCAGGTCGCGACCGAGGCCGCGATCGCCTCGCGCGTGGGCGGGCAGTCGAGCAGCTTCAGCGCGCGGCTGAGCAGATGCGGATAGACCGCCGTGATGTTCATGAACCGGCCGTCCTTGGTGCGGAACGGCACGAAGGAGAACGGATTCCCGAGCCCGACCGGCGCCTGGTAGAGGTTGCCGTTGATCGTCGGCGTGAAGGTGAACCCCGTGGCAACCGGATCGTCGGGCGCCACCGCGCCGAGCGCGAGACGCGTCTGCATGATCGGCGTCATCAGCGGGTTGACGTTGTAGACCGCCTCGCGGAGGTCGATGCTCACGTCCTGTCCCTCGCCGGTCCGGTCCTTCCAGATCGCCGCCGCGCCGACCGCCGCCGCCATCGCCGGCAGCGCCATCGAGGCGCCGATGCGGAAGTGGCTGCGCAGGATCGGGTCTTCGCCGGTGAAGGTGACGGCGCCGCCGCCGTCCTCCGCCGCGCCGCCGATATCGGCCATGAAGGCGGCGAAGGCCGCGTCGATGTCGAAGGCCGCGCCCGGCTCCTGGGCCCGCGCCCGCCCGGCCAGGCCGCCGGCGAGGGCGGACCCCAGCGCGGCGGCGCCGGTCGTCATCAGCATGTCCCGGCGAGTGAGCTCCATGGGGTTTTTCCTTTTACCCGTCCCGGTTTCGCGCGCATTACTTGCATGCCGGCGCGCCACTTACCATCGGCCATGTAACGGGGGGCAAACAATTTGATGGCAACCCGGGCGCCGCGACGTTTCCCGCCGGGAAGGGCGGCCTTTTGAGCGCCCCCGCGCGCGCGCCCCGCGTCGGCCTCCCGATCCTGCTCGCGCTCGTCGGGCAGGTCCTCGTGGCGGGGCTCTCGGTGCTGCTGGCCCGATGGCTGAGCCCGCCCGAGTTCGAGGCCTACGCGGTCGCGGCGGCCGCCTTCACGCTGATGGTCACGGCCGCGCCGCTGGGGGCGGACAAGCTCGCGCTACGCGTGCTGCCGCCGCTCGCGGCGGCGCGGGACGCCCCGGCGTTCCGCGCCTACGTCGGTTTCGCCACCCGCCGCTGCCTGACCGGCTCGGCCGTGGCGATCGCGGCCTGCCTCGCGATCCTCGCGCTTTCCGACGTCTCGGCCCCGGCGCGGAACGCGCTTCTCGCGAGCTGCGCCGCGCTGCCGGCCGCGACGCTCGCCCATCTCGCGCTCGAGGCCCTCACCGCCGCCGGCCGCCCGGCCGCCGCGCTCGCGATCGTCCGCGTCGGGGCGCCCGCCGTCGCCGGCGCCGCGGTGCTCGCGATCGGGCCGGGGATCGGAACCGGCGCCGCGGCGATCGCGGCCTGGGGCGCGGGCTGGATCGTCGCGCTCGGGCTGGCGTGGCGCGCCAGCCCTCCGGGGTCGCCCGCCGTGACCCGCCCCGGTGCCCCCGACGCCGGCTGGCGGGCGCTGAGCGCGCCGCTCTGGGTCTATCGCCTCGTGGCGGGAGTCATGGCGCAGGCGGGCATCCTCGCGCTCGAGTTCGGCGGCGCGCCGTCGGTCGAGGTCGGCGCCTACGCGGCCGCGACCAGCCTCGTGGCCCTCGCCACCGTGCTCGCCACCGCCACCAACCGCCTCTACGCGCGCGAGATCAGCCAGGCCGTCGCCCGGACGGACCGCGCCGCGATCCGGCGCCTCCGCCGGCGCCGCGCCGCGTGGCTGGCGCCGGTCCTGCTCGCGCTGCTCGTCCTCGCGTTCCGCTTCACCGACGCGCTGCTCGGCCTCTACCGCCCGGAATTCGTCGCGGCGGGGCATGCCGCCTTCCGCCTGCTGGCGGTCTCGGCCGCGCTCTCGATCCTGCTCGCGCCGGCGGCGTCGCTCCTGAAGCTCACGGACGGAACCGCGGCGCTGCCGCGGTCGGTCGGCGCCGCCGTGCTCGTTCAGGCGCTGCTGCTCGGCGTGCTCGTGCCGGGGCTCGGCGCGACCGGCGCCGCGGCGAGCTATCTCGCGGCCAATGTCGTGCTCTTCGGGCTGGTCCAGTACCGGGCCCGCCAGCGGCTCGCGCCTCCGCGGACCGGGTAGGGGCGTTCTCCCGTCAGGCTTCGCCCCCCGCGCGGGCGTCGCCGGACCACCCCGCCGGGTCGCGCAGGGCGAAGCGGCGGACGTTGTCGCAGATGAGCGCGCGGCGCCGGTCGATGCTGTCGGGCGACAGCACCTCGACGCCGAAGGTGATGCCGAACGTATGGGTCGTCGCGACCGTGAACCAGCACTGCGACGAGACCACCATGTAGAGCTCGATCGGGTCGAGCCCGTCGCGGAACAGGCCGCTCGCCACGCCGGCGTCGAGGATGCGGCGCAGGATGCCGAGCAGGCTCGAGACGTGCAGGCTCTCCGAGCTCAGCTGGCGCAGGTGGACCCCGCCATTAAGGTTCTCGATCCCGACCAGGATCAGGAAATCGGGATTGTCGATGTAATACTGGAAGGTGAAGCCGACGAGCCGGTCGAGCGCCGCGACCGGATCGGCGGGCAGCGACAGGTCGACCTCGGCCTGGCGCACCTTCTCGTAGGCGCGGCGCAGCACTTCGCGGTAAAGCTGCTCGCGGCCGCCGAAATGGCGGTAGACGAGCGACTTGTTGACGCCCGCCTCGAGCGCGATCGTCTCCATCCGCGCGCCGTCGAGCCCCACGGCGACGAAATGCGCGTGCGCCGCCTCGAGGATGCGGGCGCGCGTCGCCTCGCTCCGGATCTGGTGCTGGGTCGGCGGTCGGGCGTCCCGCGCGGAGGATACGTCGGTCATGCTCATACTTTCATCGCTGCCGCATCATTCCGCGGTTTTCGCAGGCAGTGAAGCCGGCACCGCACCATGATAAAAAAAATTCATTGACAGGAAACTCGCTTGGGCTTTTCGTTAACTGCAACGTTATCGTTACAGGAATGAACCATGTCCGTCGATGCCACATTTCGCGTAGCCTCGGACGTCGGAGGAACCTTCACCGACAGCATCGCCTATGATTCCGCGACACGCCGGATCACGGTCTCCAAGGTCTCGACCACCCCGGCGAACCGGGCGATGGGCACAGCGGAGGGGCTGCGCAAGGCGCTGGCGCTGCAGGGCGCGACCGGCGCCGACGTGTCCTACGTCGGGCATGGCATGACCACGGCGACCAACGCGGTGATCCAGCGCAACGGCGCGCGCACCGCCTTCCTCACCAACGCGGGCTTCCGCGACATCCTCGAGATCGGCCGGCAGAACCGTCCCACGCTCTTCGACATCACCGTGGTGCGCCCCGAGCAGCTCGCCCCGCGCGAGCTCTGCTTCACCGCGCGCGGCCGGATGGGGCCGGCGGGGGAAGAGATCGAGCCCCTGAGCGAGGAGGACGTGCGCGCCGCGGCGCGGGAGATGGCGGCGGCGGGCGTCGAGGCGGTCGGCGTGCTGTTCCTCCATTCCTACGCCAACCGCGCGCACGAGGCGCGGGCGCGCGAGATCCTGGCCGAGGCGCTGCCCGGCGTGCCGGTCTGCGCCTCGACCGACATCAGCCTCGAGTTCCGCGAATACGAGCGCGCGAGCACCACGGTGCTCAACGCCTATCTGCGGCCGGTGATGGAGACCTATCTGCGCACGCTCTCGGCGATCCTGCGCGACGCCGAAGCCGGGCTCGGGCTCGACGCGGAGCGGCCGGTCATGGTGATGGACGCGGCGGGCGGGCTCATGAGCCTCGAGAGCGCGCGGGAGAAGCCGGTGCATACCGTGCTCTCGGGTCCGGCGGGCGGCGTGGTCGCGGCGGCGCATGTCGCGGCGAGCTCCGGGGTCGCCGACATCATCACGATGGATATCGGCGGCACCTCGACCGACATCAGCCTGATCCGGAACGGCCGGCCCGAGATCACCCGTTCGGCCTCGCTCGAGACCGTGCCGATCCAGCTGCCGGTGATCGACATCAACGCGATCGGCGCCGGTGGCGGCTCGGTCGCCTGGATCGACGCGGGCGGCGCGCTCCGGGTCGGGCCGATGAGCGCCGAGGCGGTGCCGGGGCCGGTCTGCTACGGCCGGGGCGGCGACCGGCCGACGGTCACGGACGCCAACATCGTGCTCGGCCGGTTCGACGCGGGCTCGCGGCTCGGCGGCACCATGGCGCTCGACGCGGAAAGCGCCGCGCGGGTGATCAGGCGCGACGTCGCCGACCCGCTCGGGCTCTCGGTCGAGGAGGCGGCGGCCGGCATCCTGCGCGTGGCGCATGCCAATATCGTGCGCGGCATCCGCGTGGTCTCGGTCGAGCGCGGCTATGACCCGCGCGACTTCGCCCTCGTGCCCTTCGGCGGCGCCGGCCCGATGCACGGCAGCCCGGTCGCGCGCGACCTGCGGATGCCGCGCGTGCTGGTGCCGCCGACCCCCGGCATCCTCTGCGCGATGGGCCAGCTCATCTCCGACCTGCGCCACGATCTGGTCGAGACGCATATCGCCCCGCTCGACGCCCTCGGCGAGGCCGGCGCGCAGGCGCTGATCAACGCGCTGGTCGCGCGCGCGCTCGCCGACCTCGACCGCGACGGCGTGGAAAAAGGCCGGCAGGAGGTCGAGATCCGCGTGGACCTGCGCTACGCCGGCCAGAGCTTCGCGCTGCCGATCGAGACCGACCCGACCGCCGAGGGCTGGTGGGACGCGCTGCCCGGCGCCTTCAACGCGGCGCATCTCGCGCGTTTCGGCCACGCCGATCCGGAGGTGCCGCTCGAGGTGGTGGGCTTCAGCGTCACCGGCATCGGCCGGATCGAGAAACCGCTGCTGCCCGAGCTCGCGGAAGGCACCGTGACGCCGCCCGAGGCGGCGCTGCGCGGCACCCGGCGGATGTATTTCGAGCCCGGCGACGGCGGCGGCGAGGGCGCCTGGCACGAGGCGCGGGTCTTCGCGCGCGACGCGCTTCTCGGCGGCAACGTCGTGACCGGCCCGGCGGCGATCGAGGAAGTCTCGGCCACCACCATCCTCTATCCCGGCGACCGCGCGACGGTGCTCGGCTCGGGCAACATCATCGTGGAGGTCGCGCAATGAGCGGTTTCGATCCGATCCGCCTCGAAGTGCTGCGCAACGCGCTCGAGGCGACGGCGCAGGAGATGGGCGCGGTCCTGAAGCACACCGCCTTCTCGCCCAACATCAAGGAGCGCATGGACGCATCCTGCGCGCTCTTCACCGAGGGCGCCGAGCTCGTCGCCCAGGCCGAGCACGTGCCGGTGCATCTCGGCTCGATGCTGCGCGCGGTCGGGCCGACCCTCGCGGTGACCGGTCCGCTCGCCGCGGGCGACGTGGTGATCGTCAACGATCCCTATGTCGGCGGCGCGCATCTGCCCGACATCACCCTGATCGCGCCGGTCTTCATCGCGGGGCGCCGCGTCGCCTATGTCGCGACCCGCGCGCATCACTCGGACGTCGGTGGCATGGAGCCGGGCTCGATGCCCGGCCGCTCGACCGAGATCTTCCAGGAGGGGCTGATCATCCCGCCTGTCCGGCTCTACCGCGCGGGCGCGCTCCAGACGGACATCATGGCGATGGTCCTCGCCAACGTCCGCACGCCCGAGGAGCGGCGCGGCGATCTCAACGCCCAGCTCGCGGCGCTCCGGATCGGCGAGCGGCGGATGGGCGAGCTCGCCGAGCGGTTCGGGGCCGACGCGCTCGAGGAAGGCATGGCGGCGATCCTCGACTATACCGAGCGGCGGATGCGCGCGCGGATGGCGGAGCTGCCGAAGGGCGTCTGGTTCACCGAGGACTGCCTCGACAGCGACGGGTCGAGCGAGGATCCGGTCTGGATCCGGCTCCGGATCGAGCTGACCGAGGACACGATCTCGTTCGATTTCACCGGCACCTCGCCGCAGGTGCGGGGCAACGTGAACGCCGTGGCGCCGATGTGCTGGTCCTCGGTCTTCTATTCGCTGAAGCTCCTGACCGACGCGAGCCTGCCGCCCAACGCCGGCGTGCTGCGTCCCGTGCGGGTCCATATCCCCAAGGGCAGCTTTCTCGACGCGCAGCGCCCGGCGGCGGTCTGCGCCGGCAATACCGAGACGACCCAGCGCCTCGCCGACACGGTGCTGCGCGGCTTCGCGCAGATCGCGCCGGAGCGGGTCGCGGCGGCGTCGAACGGGACGATGAACCTGATCGGCATCGGCGGCGTCGATCCGAGGAGCGGCAGGCCCTACACCTATATCGAGACCACCGGCGGCGGGCAGGGTGGCCGGCCGATGGGTCCCGGCATGTCCGGCGTCCACGCCAATATGTCGAACACGCTCAACACGCCGATCGAGTCGCTCGAGGTCAGCTATCCGCTGCGCTGCGTGCGCTACGAGCTGCGCGAGGGCTCGGGCGGCGACGGGCTCAACCGCGGCGGCGACGGGATCATCCGCGCGATCCAGATCGTCGGCCACGAGGCCCGCGTGTCCTTGCAGACCGACCGCCGTCGCTTCGCCCCCTACGGGCTGCACGGCGGCGCCGACGGCGCCACCGGGCGCAACACCACGTTCGACCGCGACGGCGCCGCGTCGGAGCGGCCGGCGAAGGGCTCGCTGACGCTTGGCGACGGCGAGACCGTGATGCTCGAGACGCCCGGCGGCGGGGGCTGGGGCGCGCCCGCGCCGGCCGCCCAGGCCGCCGAATGACCGAAAGCCGAACCACCGACCAGCCCGGCGGCGCGACCGCCACGAAACGCCAGACGAAGGGACCGACCGCATGAGCATGACGACCTTTAAGCGAACCGCGCGCATCGCCGCCGCGCTCGCCACCACCGCCCTTCTCGTCGGGGCGGGCGCCGCCCAGGCCGAGACCTGGCGCTTCGCGACCAAGCAGCCGGCCGACAGCCCCGAGGGCAAGGTGTTCCAGTTCTTCGCCGACCGGGCGCGCGAGCTCTCGAACGGCGAGATGGACGTGCAGGTCTATCCCTCCGAGCAGCTCGGCAAGGAGGCCGCCGTGCTCGAGCAGCTCGAGCTCGGCACGATCAACATCTACGCCGAGGACGCGTTCTTCCTGCAGAAATGGGTGCCGGACATCAAATGGATCGCGCCGCCCTTCCTGTTCCAGAGCCGCGAGGAATGGGTCGCCTATACCAACAGCGATCTCGCCAAGGGCTGGTTCAAGCAGGCGGAGGAGATCGCCGGCGTGCGTCCGCTCGGCGAGCCGATGGCGATGGTGCGCGGGCCGTACCGGGTGCTGATCTCGAAGGCGCCGATCGAGAAATACGAGGACATCCAGAACGTCACGCTGCGGATGTATCCCGACGAGCTCGCGATCTCGGTCTGGAAGCACCTCGGGGCCGATCTCGCGATGCTCGCCTGGACCGAGACCTACCAGGGCCTGCAGAGCGGGCTCGCCAACGCCGTGACGAGCCCGGCCGCGCTGGTCGAGTCGATGGGCTTCTACGAGCAGGCGCCCTACATCACCCAGACCAACGAATTCTGGCAGGGCCTGCCGTTCATGATGAACGCGGCGGCCTTCGACGATCTCTCCGAGGAAAACCAGAAGGCGCTCCTTCAGGCGCATGAGGAGGCCGGGGCCTACAGCGTCGAGCTGATGGCGGAGAACGCGTCCAAGATGCGCGCGAATCTCGAGACCAAGGGCGTGACCTTCACCGACATGCCGCTCGACCCGCTCTTCGCCTATATGGGTGACTGGTACGCGGCGCAGGACGCCGCCGGCGCGCTGCCCGAGGGGATGCTCGCCGCCGCCCAGGCCGCCAAGGCGGCCCAGTAAGGCGATGGCGATGGCGAAGGACCCGACCCGCGCCCGCGCGCCCGACTGGCTGCGGGGCTTCGACCGCGGCATGGATCAGCTCGCGGCCGTCACGCTCGTCGGCGCGGAGCTGATGCTCGGCGCGATGCTGGCGATCAACCTCCTCAACATCGCGGTGCGCAACCTCGGGCTCGGCAGCCTGCTCTGGGTCGCGCCCTGGACCGGGTTCCTGATGGTCTGGTGCGTGTTCCTCGCGTTCTTCGCCATCTACCGCCGCGGCATGGACATCACGCTCGGCTTTTTCGTCAACCGGTTCGGCCCGGGGCCGAACCGCGTCTTCCAGCTGATCAGCGCGCTCTGCGGCCTGCTGGTCTGCGCCGTGCTGGTGCTGGAGCTGCCGCAGATCCTGGCGCGCCAGCGCGGCGTTCTCGAGCTCGTCGGCCTCGAGCGCTACTGGCTCTCGGTCCCGATGGTGTTCTCCGCCGGGCTCCTCTCGGTCCACTTCCTGGTCGAGGCGCTCGCGCTGGCGCTCGGCTGGCGCTCGGCGACGATCGCCGACGAAACGGAGCAGCTGCAATGGTAGCCCTGACGATCTTCGGGATCTTCCTCGTCCTCATGGTCATCGGCGTGCCGGTGATCATAGCGCTCGCGGTCGGCACTCTGGCCGCCATGGCGCAGATCGGCCTCGCCGACAGCTTCCGCACGCTCTACGTCTTCCCGCTCAACATCCTCGAGGGCATCGACAGCCCGGCGCTGCTCGCGATCCCGTTCTTCATCCTCGCCGGGCATCTGATGACGGCGATCGGCCTCACCGACCGGATCTTCGCGCTCGCCAACAATCTCGTCGGCCATCTGCGCGCCGGGCTCGCCCAGGTGAACGTGATGTGCTCGCTGTTCTTCGGCGGCATCACAGGCTCGGCGATCGCCGACGTCGCGGGCATCGGCAACCTCGTCATCAAGCAGATGGAGAACCGGGGCTATCCGACCTCCTTCGCCGCGGCGCTGACCGTCGCGAGCTCGGTGATCGGGCCGACCATGTGGCCCTCGGTGCCGCTGCTGATCTACGCCTTCGGCGCGCAGGTCTCGGTCGAGCGGATGTTTCTCGCCGGCATCGGGCCGGGCGTGGTGCTGGTCTCGGCGCTGATGGTCTACAACCGGCTCGTGGCGCGGCGCTACAACGTGCCGCTGACGCCCCGGCCGCCGGCGCGGCGCATCGCGGGCGAGTTCGGCCGCTCCGGCTGGGCGCTGCTCGCGCCGCTGATCATCATCGGCGCGATCATCACCGGCTTCGCCTCGCCGGTCGAGGCCGGGGTGATCGCCTGCGCCTATACGCTGGTGCTCGGCATCGCCTATCGCTCGCTCTCCTTCGCCCGGGTCCACCACGCGATGACCGAGACGGTGCTGCTGTTCAGTTCGGTCCTGATGGTGATCGGGGTCTCGGCGGCGATGAGCTGGGTGCTGACCTACGACCAGGTGCCGCAGAAGCTGGCGCAGGGGGTGCTGGGGCTCACCGACAACAAATACGTGTTCCTGCTGATCGTGATCGCCTTCTTCCTGCTGATCGGCACGGTGCTCGAGAACATCCCCGCGATGGTGATCCTCATCCCGATCATGATGCCGCTGATCGACCATTTCGGCATCGACCGGGTGCATTTCGGGCTGATCATGGTCTATGGCCTGCTGATCGGCATCGTCTCGCCGCCGGTCGGAGTGTCGCTCTTCATCGTCACGAAGATCGCGGACATCTCCTTCGACGAGGTCTGCCGCGCGATCATGCCCTTCCTGATCCCGCTCATCCTCGTGCTCTTCATCATCGCCTATTTCCCGGCCGTGGTGCTCTTCGTCCCCAACCTGCTTCTTGGAGCCATGTGATCCCATGACGGCCAAGCGGCGCATCGCCGCCGACATCGGCGGCACCTTCACCGACGTCGCCCTGATCCGGGGCGACGGCACCATCGCCACGCGCAAGGTCGCCTCGACCCCCGAGGACTACGCCCGGGGCGTCGCCGAGGGCATCCTCGAGCTGGTGACGCTGAACGACCTCGCCCCCGCCGACATCGGCGAGATCATGCACGCCTGCACCGTCGCGACCAACGCGATCCTCGAGGGGAAGGGCGCGAAGACCGCGCTCATCACCACCGAGGGGTTCCGCGACGTGCTGGAGATGCGGCGCATCCGGGTGCCCCGGCTCTACGACCCGCTCTACGAGAAGCCGCCGGCGCTCAGCCCGCGCAAATGGCGCTTCGAGGTGACCGAGCGGATGGATTTCCGGGGCGAGGTCCTGACCGCGCTCGACGAGGACTCCGTCCACGCGACGATCGACGCGATCGCGGCGGCGGGCGTCGACGCGGTGGCGGTCTGCCTGCTGCATTCCTACGCCAATCCGGCGCACGAGCGGCGGATCGGCGAGATTCTGGCGGAGCGGATGCCGGGCGTCTTCGTCTCGCTCTCGGTCGACGTGCTGCCCGAGATCCGGGAATACGAGCGGACCTCGACCACCGTCATCAACTCCTTCGTCGGCCCGCCGGTGAAATCCTATCTCGACTCGCTCGAACGGCGCTTCGCCGCGGCGGGCCTGCCGGAGCGGTTCTTCATGATGCATTCCGCGGGCGGCATCGTCGACGCGCGGACCGTGGTCGCGCGCCCGGCCCAGATCGTCGAATGCGGCCCGGCGGCCGGGGTGATCGGCGCGCGGGCGGTGATGCTGGAGGCGGGGTTCACCGACGCGATCACCTTCGACATGGGCGGCACCACGGCGAAGGCGAGCCTGATCGAGGGCGGCCAGCTGTTGCGCGCCGAGGATTACGAGGTCGGGGGCGGCATCTCGCTGTCCTCGAAGCTCGCCAAGGGCGGCGGCTACGCGCTGAAGCTGCCGGTGATCGACATTTCCGAGGTCGGCGCCGGCGGCGGCTCGATCGTCTGGCGCGACCGCGCCGGCGCGCTCAAGGTCGGCCCGCACAGCGCGGGCGCGGCTCCCGGACCCGCCTGCTACGACGCCGGCGGGACCGAGCCCACGGTGACCGACGCCAACATGGTGCTCGGATATCTCAACCCCGAGGCGCTGGCGGGCGGGGCGGTGCCGGTCAATCCCGAGCTCAGCCGCGCGGCGCTGACCCGCGTGGTGGCGGAGCCGATGGGCATCGACCTCGATCGCGCGGCGCATGGCGTGCACGAGCTCGTCTCCACGGTGATGACCCGCGCGGTGAAGTCGGTCACGACCTATCGCGGCCGCGATCCGCGCGATTTCGTCATGATCGCCTTCGGCGGCAATGGCGGCATCCATTCGGTCTCGCTCGCCCGCTCGCTCGGGATCTCGACGGTGATCGTGCCGCCGGGCGCGGGGGTGCTCTCGGCGCTCGGCCTGCTCTACGCCGATATCGAGACCTCGGCCTCGACCGCCATCCTCCGGCCGATCGACGCCGCCGATCCCGCGCGCGTCGCGGAGCGGTTCGCGGCGCTGGAGGGCCAGACGGCGGCGGAGCTGTCGCGCGATCTCTCGGAGGTGACCTTCGTCCACGAGGCCGATTTCCGCTATCGCGGCCAGGCCTTCGAGCTGACGCTGCCCTTCGCCGAGGGGCTGGCGCTGACGCCCGGGGCGGTCGCGGCGGCGGTCGAGGCCTTCGGCGCCGCGCATGAGCGGGCCTATGGCTACCGGCTCGCGGGCACCCCGGTCGAGATCGTGAGCCTGCGCGTGACCGCGCGGGTGCCGCGGGCGGATCGGGAGCTGCCCGCCTACCGGCTGGCCACGGCCGCGCCGGAGCGGCGGCGTAGCGTCTATTTCGGCCCGAACCAGGGCCGGGTCGAGGCCGCGGTGATCGACCGCGCCGGGCTCGCGGCCGCGCCGCGCTCGGGTCCGCTGATCGTCGAGGAATACGAGGGCACGACGATCGTGCCGCCGGACTGCCACGCCCATGTCGACGCGCGCGGCAACATCGTCGTGGCGCTGCCGGTCGTGGCGCGCGCGCGGGAAGCGGAGGCCGCGGAATGAGGCAGGTGGACCCGATCCGGCTCGAGGTGATGAAGAACGCCTTCGACGCCATCGCCGACGAGATGGCGCTCATGCTGATGCGCGCCGCCTATTCGCCGATCGTGCGCGACAGCATGGATTACTCGACCGCGATCTGCGACGCCGAGGGCCAGACGCTGGCGCAGGGCGTCACGACGCCGATGCATCTCGGCAGCTTCTACGACGCGATGCGCCACCTGATGCGGCGCTACGAGGGCGAAATCCGTCCGGGCGACGTCTTCATCGGCAACGACCCCTACGCCGCCGACGGCCAGCACCTGCCCGACATCTACATCGTCGAGCCGATCTTCCACGGCGCCCGGCTGGTGGCCTGGACCACGACGCTCGCGCATCACGCCGACGTCGGCGGCATCGTCCCGGGCTCGAACGCGCTCGGCGCCGAGGAGATCTACCAGGAGGGGCTGCGGCTCCCGTTCCTGAAGCTCTACGACGCCGGGGTGATGAACGCGGCGATCTGGGAGATCATCGGGCTCAACGTCCGCGTCCCCGAGATGGTGCACGGCGACCTCCGCGCGCAGATGGCGGCGAGCCACGCCGGGCGGCGGTCGTTCCTCGAGCTGGTCGAGCGCTACGGCATCGACGAGGTGCTGGCTTCGGCCGAGGAGCTGCACGACTACGCCGAGCGGCTGGGCCGGGCCGAGATCCGCGACCTGCCGAACGGCACCTACCGCTTCACCGACCATATGGACGGGCTGGGGGAAAACCCCGAGCCGATCGTGATCGCGCTCGCGGTGACGATCCACGACGAGACGATCTCGGTCGATTTCACCGGCTCCTCGCCCCAGGTCGCGGGCGGGGTCAACACGCCGCTGCCGTTCACCAAGGCCTCGGTCTATACCGCGCTGCGCTCGGTCCTGCTGTCGGAGATCCCGAACTGCCACGGCTTCGAACGCGTGGTGACGGTGACGGCGCCGAAGGGCACGGTGGTCAATTCAGTGCATCCCGCGCCCTGCGGCGCCCGCGGCATCACCGGCTACCGCGTGATCGACGCGATGTTCGGCGCGCTGGCGCAGGCCCTGCCCGACCGGGTGACGGCGGACGGGATGGGCGGCTCGACGGTGCCGACCTTCGCCGGCTGGCACGAGGGCCGGGCCTTCGTCTTCACCGAGACGGTGATGGGCACCTGGGGCGCAACCTCCGAGCACGACGGTCAGGTCGGCGTGCCGCACATGGGCGCGAACCAGGCGAATGTCCCGGTCGAGATGATCGAGGCTTCCTATCCGCTCCGGATCCGGCGCTACGGGGTGATGCCCGACACCGGCGGGGCGGGGCGGCATCGCGGCGGCAATTCCTTCATCCGCGAATACGAGTATCTCGGCGAGGCGCCGGGCGTCCTGTCGCTGCGCTCCGACAAGCTGCGCTTCCGGCCGCACGGGCTTTACGGCGGGGCGGAAGGGACCGGGCCGCTCAGCCTGCTGATCCGGGGCGAGCAGGTCACCGAGCTGCCGGTGCTGGTGACGCGGCCCTACGCGCTGCGGAAAGGGGACGTCTTCCGCCATGTCTCGCCCTCGGGCGGCGGCTTCGGCCCGGCGTCCGACCGTCCCGAGGCCGAGGTGCGCGCCGATCTCGAGGCGGGGCTCATCTCCGCGGAGACCGCGCTGCGCGACTACGGCGTGACGGCTTAGCCGGCCGGGGCCCCGCGCGGTCCCTTCAGCGCGGCAGCATCGGCAGGGTCAGGCGCGACGCGCTGAAGATCGTGTTGAGGCTCGCCTCCCGGACGACGACATGGGTGAAGCCGAGGACCGTCGGCCCGCCCTCGCCCGCGTCGGAGGAGGCGATCACCAGCCGCAGCCGATGTCCGGCGGGCAGGTGGCGGGCGTTGTCGACCATCGGAACGCGGTAGGTCGCCCGCCCCCGGGGCGGGATCGCGGCCGGCGGCGTCGCCCCCGCGGCCCCGCCCTCGTCCCCGTCGCGCGCGGCGAAGCTGGCGCGGAGCCAGCCGGCGGTGATCGGCTCCGCCGCGCCCTCGGGCGGCACGTCGTAGAGGACCGCGATCCAGCCCGTGTCGAGCGCGGTGATGGACGCGTCGAGCGTCAGCCCGATCGCGCCGGCGAAGGTCCGCGGCGTGTCGAAAGCCGCTGTCTCCCAGAACAGCCGGTCCGGCAGCTCGGGCGGGCTGGCATTCGCGGGGAGGCCCGAATCGGGCGGGAGGTGGAGGTACTGGAGCGCGCCGGGGTCGCCCTCCGCGGTCCCGAGCACGCCGTCGGCGCGCAGCGCGAAGGCGACGGGCTCCGCCTCGGCCGGGGGCCAGTCGCGCGCCGCGTTCCAGCCTTCGCGGCCCGGCACCTGATAGCGGATCGGCGGCCCGTCCATGATGCCGGTGTCGCGTCCCTTGAGCCAGTGGTCGTACCAGGCGAGGAGCTCGACATGCAGCGCCTCCCAGGGCCAGCCGAACCCGCCGGGCGGCAGCATCGCCATCCGAACGTTCGGATTGCGCCGGAGCGCCCGCCAGGCGGTGAAGGTCGAGGGCAGATGCATGGGCACGTTGTCCCAGTCGGCGCCGAGATAGACCGGGATCTCGACCGCGCCGAGCAGCGGCCGGGTGTTCCGCGCGTCCCAGAACGCGTCATGGGTCGGGTGCTCGACCGCGGCCGCCCGCCAGAGATCGCCGAAGGGGTGCTCGGGATAGGGCGCGTGGATGACGTCGCGCAGCAGCGAGACGATCGCCTCGCCGTTCACGTGCCGCATCCTCGCGTGCAGCGCCGGAATGCCGAGGACCGCGCGGGCGAGCTCGATCCGCCGGCCGCGCCAGAAGGCGTCGGGCTTCTGCGAGAGCACGCCGACCGCGGCGAGCCAGGCCGAGAAGAAGCTCGCGCTGAGGAGGCCGTTGTGCCAGATCGCCTCGTAGAGGTCGTCGGTGGCGAGAAGCGGCGCGATCGCCTTCAGATGCGGCGGCCTCGTCACCGCCGCGGCGAGCTGCGCCATCGCGAAATAGCTGACCCCGATCATGCCCACGTTGCCGTCGCACCAGGGCTGCGCCGCGAGCCATTCGACGAGATCGTGGATGTCGTCGCGCTCCTGCCCGTCGAACAGCGTCCAGGCCCCGTCGGAGCCGCCGGTGCCGCGGGCGTTCGCGATCAGGTGGACATAGCCGCGCGGCACGAAGAAGTCCGACGCCCCGGCCTCGATGAAGCCGAGCGGCGCGCCGACGTCCTGGATCTGGCGCGGGTAGGGCGAGAAGGACAGGAGCGCAGGGAACCGGCCCCCGGCGTCGGGCTGGAAGAGGTCGGCCATCAGCGCGGCGCCGTCGCGCATGGCGATCGCGACATTGTTGGTCCGGCGGATCCCGAACGCGGGCTCGCTCAGGTCGCGATAGTCCCGTCCCGTGGTCTGGACGCCGTTGAGCCGCCGCTGTCCCGGGCCGGGGCCGGAAACCGTCGTGGATGTCATCGCGCGATTCCTTCTCCGGAGCCGAGGGCGAAGGCCAGCCGCGGCCCGTGTATCCGGCGCCCCGTCGGTCCGTCGGGCGCCGGCCCCCGGGAGCCTGTACCCGGGGAATACGCCTTGTCGAGCAGGTTGTTGACCGAGCGCGGAGGTCGCCGCAGCGGATGCGACGGTTAGCCGATCGGCGAAGTTTTCGCTGGACATCGCGTCCCGAATGGAATAGTTAGCGGCATGGCTAAGCATGAGCCCGATCTCTCGCTCCTGTTCCACGCGCTGGCGGACCCGACGCGCAGGGCGATCCTGACGCGGCTGGCCGAGGGGCCCGCCCCGGTGACGGAGCTCGCGCGGCCGACCGGGCTGCGCCTGCCCACGGTGATGCGGCATCTCTCGGTGCTGGAGGAGGCGGGACTGATCGCCACCTCGAAGGACGGCCGGGTGCGGTCCTGCGCCATCGTGCCCGAGGCGCTGCTCCCGGTCCGGAGCTGGCTCGACGCCCAGCGGGAGATCTGGGAGGCCCGGCTGGACCGGCTGGACGATTACGTGACGAAACTGATGCGGGAGCGTGAGACATGACGCCGGAACTCGATCCTGAAACCGACCTCAGCTTCACCCGGACCCTGGCCGCGCCGCGGTCGCTGGTCTGGGAATGCTGGACCGACCCGAAGCATATTCCGCATTTCTTCGTGCCCCGGCCGCACCGGGTCACCGCCGTCGCGCTCGACCTGCGCGTCGGCGGGCGGTTCAACACGACCTTCGAGGTCGAGGGCGCCGTGATGGACAACCGGGGCGTCTACCTCGAGGTGGTGCCGGAGGAGAAGCTGGTCTTCACCGACGGCTATACCGAGGGCTGGAAGCCCGCGCCCGACCCCTTCATGACGGCGATCCTGCTCTTGTCTGACGCGCCGGGGGGCGGGACGACCTACACGGCGATCGCGCGCCACCGCACGGCGGCGACGCGCGAAAGCCACGAGAAGATGGGGTTCTTCGACGGCTGGGGGACGGTGGTGGACCAGCTCGAGGCCTATGCCAGGGGCCTCGGGTCATGAACGGCGGCTTCGCGACCCTCGACTTCGAGCGGGAGGTCGCGGCGCCGGTCGAGACGCTGTGGCAGGCCTGGACCGCGCCCGCCGCGCGGGCGGTCTGGTCGGCGCCGGTGCCCGAGGTCACGGTCGAGGTCGTCGAGGCCGACCCGGTGCCGGGTGGCCGCGAGGTCTCGCTCCGCAAGGTGTCGGGCCGGCCGGACATCCGGTGCGAGGTCGGCTGGCTCGACCTCCGGCCCTCGGCGCGCAGCGTGAACTACGAGCTCGTCTCGTCGGAGGGGGCGGCGGACTCGGCGGCCCTGGTGACGGCCGCCCTCGCGCCGACGCGCGGGGGGAGCCGGATCGCCGTGACGGTGCAGCTTTCCTCGCTGGCCGCCGACATGGCGCAGGGCTACCGGCGGGGGTTCGGCGCCGGGCTCGACAACCTCGCGGGGGTCGCCGCGCGCACCATGGTGCTGCGGCGCGTGATCCGGGCGCCGCGGCCGGTGGTCTGGAGCGCCTGGGCCAGCCCGGAGACGCTGCCCCTCTGGTGGGGACCGGACGGGTTCTCCTGTCGGACCCGGCGGATCGACCTCCGGCCGGGCGGCGAATGGCTGTTCGACATGGTCGCCGCCGACGGCACGGTCTATCCGAACCACCATCTCTACCGCGAGATGCGCGCCGAGGACCGGATCGTCTATACCCTGCTCTGGGGTGAGAACGGGCCCAAGCACGCCGATGCCTGGGCCGCCTTCGAGGACGTCGGCGGGGCGACGGCGGTGACGCTCGGCATGGTCTTCGGCACGGCCGCCGAATACCGGGACGCCAAGGGGTTCGGCGCCGAGCCGCTCGGGCTCCAGACCCTCGGGAAGCTGGCGCGCTTCGTCGGCGCCGACTGAGGCGCCGGCCGGATCATCTCCCCCCGCGCGCCGCGCCGTCGCGGCCCGCCGGTCAGGCCGCGAGCGCCGCCGGCCGCACCCGCAGCTTGTCGATCGCATGGCCCTGCATGGCGACGACCTCGAACACCAGCTCGCCCGCCCGGACCGTTTCGCCCTCGACCGGCAGGCGGCCGAGATGGCGCAGCAGGTAGCCGGCGAGGGTCGAATAGCGGTCGGCCGCGTCCTCGAGATCCGTCTCCAGAAGCTGCGACGCCCGCCGGATGTCGATCCAGCCGTCGACCAGCCACGAGCCGTCCTCGCCGCGCTCCTCGGTCGCCGGCGCCTCGTCCTCGTCCGGGAAGTCGCCGGCGATGGCCTCGAGCACGTCGGTCGGCGTCGCGATGCCCTTCAGGGAACCGAACTCGTCCACGATCACCGCCATCTGCACCGGCGAGCGCCGCAGCTCCTCCATCAGCTTCAGCACCGACACGCTCTCGTGCACCACCAGCGCCTCGCGCACCGAGCGGTCGAGGTTGATCCGGCCCTCGGTCAGGAGGTCGCGCGTCAGGGCGACGCCGACGAATTCGTCGAGGACGCCGCGGGCGACGAGAAAGCGCGAATGGCCCTGGACCAGGATCTGGTCGCGGATCGCCGTCTCGTCGCTCGCGAGGTTGATCCAGTCGATGTCGGTGCGCGGCGTCATCACCGACGGCGCGCGGCGGTCCGAGAGGCTGAGCACGCCCTGGATCATCTCCTTCTCCTCCGGCGCGAACAGTCCCTGCTCGGCGGCGCGGTCGGCGATCACCTCCGCGGTCCCGCCCAGCTCCTCGCCGGCGCGGCGGCCGAGCAGGCGGAGCACCGCCTCGGCCGTCCGGTCGCGCAGATCCCCCGAGGTGACGTAGCGCTCGCGGTTCCGGCGGCCGATCTGGTTCAGCGCCTCGATGCCGACCGAGAAGCCGATCGCCGCGTAGAGGTAGCCCTTCGGGATGTGGAAGCCGAAGCCCTCGACGATCAGCGAGAAGCCGATCATCATCAGGAAGCCGAGGCAGAGGATCACCACCGTCGGGTGCTTCGAGACGAAGGCCATCAGCGACTTGGCCATCAAGAGCATCACCGCCATCGCGACGATCACCGCGATGTACATGATGGAAAGATGCTCGACCATCCCGACCGCGGTGATCACGCTGTCGAGCGAGAAGACCGCGTCGAGCACCACGATCTGCAGCAGAACCTGCCAGAACGCGACCTGGACGACGCCCCGCGCCTTGGCGGCGTGATGCCCCTCCAGCCGCTCGTGCAGCTCCATCGTGCCCTTGAACAGCAGGAAGACGCCGCCGAAGATCAGGATCAGGTCGCGCCCGGAGAACCCGTGCCCGAAGAGCGTGAACAGGTTCGTCTGCAAGGTGACGATCCAGGCGATCGAGGCCAGCAGCACGAAGCGCATGCCGAGCGCGAGCGACAGGCCGATGATCCGCGCCCGGTCCCGCTGATGCGGCGGCAGCTTCTCCGCGAGGACCGCGATGAACACGAGATTGTCGATCCCGAGCACGATCTCGAGGACGATCAGCGTCGCCAGTCCGGCCCAGGCCGCGGGGTCGGACATCCATTCAAGCAGCACGTTTGGGTCTCCATTTCAGGATGGGCGAGGTCACGTTCCGCGCCGGGCGACCGCCGGCGCGGGAGGCTGGCATCGCCACGGAAATCGACGGGGTACCGCCCCGGCGCGGAGAGGGCGGGGACGGCGCCGCGGCCGCCGGCGGCGCGCCGCCCGGCCGCCGCGGACTTCGGCGGGGAGAAGAGGGCTCGCTTGCCGACGCTGGCCGCCCGGGCGGGGCGCCGGAGCCGCGCCCGCCGCGAGCTCGGGAAGGGCGCGATCGCGTCATCGGTGGAACTGATCGGTCAGGTTTCCGGCCGCGGCCATGATTTGATCCGCCGCGCCATGATCGGCGATCAGCACATGCGCCGTCTCTCCGATCTGGAACCAGGCGAGGGAGATGTCGCCCGAGGGGACGGTCTGGGGCGAGGTGATCGCGAAACCGCCGGCGCGGACCGCGAAATGCGTGACCCGGCCCATGTCGGGCGTGTCGAACACGACCTCGACGCCGGGCCCGCGCGGCGACGGGAAGACCTGCGCGTCGAGGATCGTCCAGGACGGGTCGAAGGCGGGCAGGAGGATGCCCGTCATGGCCCGCAGCTCCTCCGCGTCCAGATGGGGATCCTCGGTGATCGAGCGCATCGGCAGCCGGATGCCGCTGGCCTCGCGCGCGGCGATCGCCGCCGCCACGAACTCGGGCGAGCGGACCGAGGCGCTGACCCCGCTGACCGGCAGGGGCAGCACGCCAGTCCAGGCGAGCCAGGCGCAGCCCGCGAGGGCCGCCGCCGGGGCGAGCCGCCGCGCGGCGCGCGGCATGGCGCGGCTCGGCATCCGGTGCCGGGCCCGGCCGGCGTCGGTCCCCGCGCCGAGCGCGAGGCGCAGCTCGCGTTGCAGGCACAGGTCGCGCATCACCCGCGCCGCCGCCTCGGGGTGCGCGGCGAGATGCGCCTCGACCCTGGACCGGCGCCATTCGTCGAGCTGGCCGTCGACATAGGCCGCGATGTCGGCCTCGGCGATCGCGGCGTCATCCCCGTGTCGCATCGCGGCCTCCGACGACCCGCAGGCCGCGCGCGACGGGCGCGCCCTCCTCGAAGGCGCGCAGGCCCGCCCGCGCCCGCGCCACGCGCGACATCAAGGTGCCGATCGGGACGTCGGCCACCCGCGCGGCTTCCGCGTAGCTCAGTCCTTCGAGCGCGATCAGCGACAGCGCCCGCCGCTGGTCCTCAGGCAAGGCGAGGAAAGCGACCCGGACCTGCCCGAGCCGCACCACCGCCTCCTGCGGCGCGTCGATGCTGATCGGCGCGAGATTGGCGATCTCGCCCTCGCGCCGCGCCTCGGCGAGGCGGCCGCGGCGGTGGTCGATGAAGGCGTTGCGCAGGATCGAGAACAGCCAGCTCTTGAGGCTGCCGCTCCGTCGATGACTGTGGCGCCGCTCATGCCCGCGCAGCAGCGCTTCCTGCACCAGATCCTCCGCCCGGTCGGCGTCGCGGGTCAGGGCAAGGGCGAAGCGCCGCAAGGCGGGCAGGTGATCGGCGATCGGCGGCGCGTCTCTGGTCATCGTCCTTTCCTGACGGAGCGGATTCGGTTCTCATCCCCGGGGCGCGAAATTTTTTTCGCACCCACGCGCCGCCCCCCGGCCGCGAGGCTGTCCCGCGGTCGCGCCGCGCCCGTGCGCGGATCCGCCATGGCCCGGATCCCCTTACATCGCCCGGCGGACCGGGGGTGCGTGGCGGGACGCCGCGGCGCTGTTAGATTCCGCTGCTAGATTCTGGCGTGTAGGAGGGATGTCGCGATCGGCGCGGGCGACCGGCGGGGTTTGGCGCCCCGCTGCGATCAGGCCGTGGTCCGCTTCCGGATGGTCGGGGATGGACGCCGCCTGGACGGCGCGTCGAGGATTCCGGCCAGGCGTCCCGCGTCGCGGCCTGGCGCCTGGGTGCTATCCGGCCCCGCGCGGGGCCGGATCCTGGCATTCATCGGCGCGGCGGAGGTCAGTCCCGGTGCTCGGGCAGGTCCTTCGCCTGATCCTTCGTCAGGGTGGTGGTCGCATGGACCGTGCCATCCTCGTCGCGCATGAAATTCAGGTTCGTGATCGGTATCGCCACGGGCTTGGAGCCGAGCCCCAGGAATCCGCCGACGTCGACGATGACCTGCGCCCCGGAACCGGAACCGTGCAGATGCGCCACCGTGCCGACCTTCTCGTCTCCGGGCCCGTAGATCACGGCGTCGACCAGATTGGATTCCGTCAGCTCCTCCGGCGCCAGCGGCGCGTGCGTTGTGTGGTCCATTCGCATTTCCTCCATAGCGGGTAATGCAAGGCCAACGCGTCGTGCCCGGCCTCGTTCCTCCCGAAGCGCCATAGACTGCGCGCCGCCACCGGGCCCGCGCCCCGACCTGGGATGCGCCGAAGGGCCCGACCGCCGGAGCGCGGAACATATGCGCGGCGCCGGGGTTTGCGGTGCCATGGGGCGCGGGGCCGATCGCGCGTCCCCAAGGCGGCGAAAGGGAAATTGCCATGCGTGAGCGAGACAAGGACCGCGGCGCGACGCTTGTCGCGGGGGACGGGGCGGAGAATGCCGGGCAGCGGTCCGACGCCGATGCCCGACCGACGAAGGACGGGGATCGGCGCGAGCCGGGCCAGGCGGATGAAAGCGCGCCCATCGTCGCGGGCGACCATAAGCCTCCGAAGAAAACCGGCTGAGCCGCGGCGAGCGGGCGCGGTCGGACGCCGCGCCCTCCCAGGCCTTGCCCGACACCGCCGGCGTGAGTCCCCGGCGGAGGCCCCTGAAGGTCGGCGCGTTGTGGGATAGTGTACCCTTGGCGTGCGGATTACCGGGCCGACGGAGGAGTCCACGTGGGGGGCGCGTCCGGTAGGGCCACGCGGAGCTCGCGCAATTCGCGAGGTGTGAAGATCCACCCCTCGACCACGAGATAACCTCCGTGCGCGCGCGCCGGCGAGCAGGCTTTGAGCGCGGCCAGTTCAGCGCCAACGGGCAGGGCGAAGGCCTGCGCGGAGATCTGGAGAGCCAGCGCGAGGACCATGAGAAACCGCGGGCGATGTACCAGATGTACCATTCGTGCCTTTCGTCTCCCGCGGGAACATCCGTTTCCGATCGCTCCGGCGCGATGCGCGTGGCGCAGCATCCTCTTCCCGCCCCGCCCGCGCCATAACATAGGCTAAGGGCATAGCGGTCACGGGCGCGGCCCCGCCGGTCACCCGGACCGCTTCCGGGATCCTCGACGCGCGATGCGCCTTCTCGCGTGGAACCGTGTGCTCGGCCCCGGACTTTACCGGCCAGGACAAAGCCAGGAGACGCGCCATGCCCCGAGCAGAGAACGACCAGACCATCACCACGGAACGCGGCGAAGGCGGGGAGGCCCAGCAGCGGGGCGGGGCGCCGCTCACCACCAACCACGGCGTGCCGATCCCGGACAACCAGAACAGCCTCAAGGCCGGCGCGCGCGGGCCGACGCTGCTCGAGGATTTCGTGCTGCGCGAGAAGATCTTCCACTTCGACCACGAGCGTATCCCGGAGCGCATCGTCCATGCCCGCGGCACCGGCGCGCACGGCTATTTCGAATGCACCGATCCGATCCCGGACCTCACCATCGCCCAGCCGTTCCAGAAGAAGGGGGGCAAGGTCCCGGTCTTCGTCCGGTTCTCGACCGTCGCGGGCAGCAAGGGCTCGAAGGACACGCCGCGCGACGTGCGCGGCTTCGCGGTGAAGTTCTATACCGAGGACGGCAACTGGGATCTCGTCGGCAACAACATCCCGGTCTTCTTCATCCAGGACGCGATGAAGTTCCCCGATCTCATCCATTCGGTGAAGCCCGAGGCCGACCGCGGCTTTCCGCAGGCGGCGAGCGCGCATGACACCTTCTGGGATTTCGTCTCGCTGATGCCGGAGTCGATCCACATGATCCTCTGGGCGATGTCCGACCGCGCGATCCCGCGCAGCCTCAGGATGATGGACGGGTTCGGGGTCCATACCTTCCGGCTCGTCGACGCCGAGGGCGGCGCGGTCTTCGTCAAGTTCCACTGGCGCGCGAAGCTGCGCTGCCAGTCCACCACCTGGGACGAGGCGGTGAAGATCTCGGGCGCCGACCCCGACTACCACCGCCGCGACCTCTGGGAGGCGATCACCACGGGGGATTTCCCGGAATGGGAGTTGGGCCTGCAGATCTTCGACGAGGATTTCGCGGCGAAGCAGCCCTATGACGTGCTCGATGCGACCAAGATCATCCCCGAGGAGGACGTGCCGCTTCGCGTCGTCGGGCGGCTGGTGCTTGACCGCTGGGTCGACAATTTCTTCGCCGAGACCGAGCAGGTCGCCTTCCTGCCCTCGAACGTGATCCCGGGGATCGACTTCTCGGAGGATCCGCTGCTGCAGGGGCGGCTCTTCAGCTATCTCGACACGCAGAAGTCGCGGCTCGGCACGACGAACTTCCACCAGATCCCGGTCAACGCGCCCAAATGCCCGATGCATAACTTCCAGCGCGACGGGCTGATGCAGACCCATGTCCCGACCGGCCGCGCCAATTACGAGCCGAACAGCCTGGCCGAGGCGGGCGAGGATCCCGGGCCGCGTCCGGCGGAGCACGCGTTCCGGACGCATCCCGTCCCGACCGAGGGCAAGCTCCGCGCGCGGAGCGAGACCTTCGCCGACCACTACAGCCAGGCGCGCCTGTTCTACCGCAGCCAGACCGCGCCCGAGCAGGCGCATATCGTCAAGGCGATCACCTTCGAGCTCTCCAAGGTCGACCTGCCGCACGTGCGGCTGCGCGCACTCGCCAGCCTGCGCAACGTCGACGAGGACATGGCGAAGGCGATCGCCGAGGGGGTCGGCGTCGACCTGCCCGAGGCGCTGGAGCCGGCGCGCGCGCCGATCGACATGCCGGCCTCCGACGCGCTTTCGATGCACCTCACGGCGACGAAGGAGCCGAAGGGGCGGATGGTCGGCGTCCTGCTGACCGATGGCGCGGACGACGGGATCCTCGCGAAGCTGCGCGCGGCGGCGAAGAAGGCGGGCGTCACGGTGAAGCTCGTCGCGCCGAAGCGCGGCGGCGTGACCCTGGCCTCCGGTGAGACGGTCGAGGCCGACGGGCAGCTCGGCGGCATGCCCTCGGTGCTGTTCGACGCGGTGGCGATCCTCGCCGCCGACGATTCGCTCGACCGCGTCCCGGCGGCGCGCGATTTCGCCGCCGACGCCTTCGCGCATCTCAAGGCGATCGTCGCGACGAAGGAGGCGCGGGGGCTGCTCGACGCGGCCGGTGTCGAGCCGGACGCCTTCGTCTTCGAGGCCGCGAAGGAGCCGGAGGCGGCGGTCCTGCGCGCGCATGAGCGGCTGTGGAGCCGGGAGCCGGCGTAAGCCGAGATCGGGCCGCGCGCGGGGAGGCGCCGGCCCGAAGATCCAGGCTGGCCGGTCCGGCGTGGATGGAACCTCCTCAGCCGGCCTTCCACATATGGCCGGCGAGCGGGCTCGGGTCGGTATCGACCTGATCCCAGTCGCGGGTGATCCGGAAATGTTCCGGCTCGTCGGCCATCCAGAGCGCGTAGGTCAGGCCGTGGATGAGCGGCGGCAGGCCGTAGCGGATGCCCGAGAGCGAGGCGCCGGAATGCGCGTTCGTCACCGTCGCCCCATAGTTGAAGCAATGGATGTTCTCGAGCACCGGGGTCTTGCCCGGCTCGCGTTCCCGAAAACGCAGGTCGCGCGTGAGATAGGGATAGGTGATGAGCCAGGTGTCGGGCTGGCCCTCCGGCGGGGCGAAGACATCCTTCCAGAGCAGGATATTGTCGGCGAAGGGCGCGAGCTCGGGGCGATTGGCCGCGTCGATCGAGAAGCCGCAGCCGATGAAGAGGTGATCGAAGTCCGCCACCGTGCCGTCGGAGGCGGTGACCCGGACCCTGCCGTCCGCGCGCGCCTCGGCGTCGGTCCAGGTGGCGCCGGCGTGGACGGTGAAATTCGGAAAGGCGGCGCAGCGGTCGACTCCGTCCTGCGTCGGCGGCTGGCCATAGGTGAAGATCGCCTGGATCCAGCGCCATTTCTCGGCGTCGGCCATCGAGGCGAAATGGCGCAGGTAGCCCGCCTTCTCGAGATAGCGGAAGGCGTTCGCCGTCAGGATCCGCTGGCGGCGCATGTAAAGCGTCACCCGCGCGGCGCCGAGCTCGAGCAGGTCCGCGCCCCGGTCCCAGGCGGTGGCGCCGGCCCCGAGGATCGCGACGTCGCGGCCCTTCCAGGCGAGGCTGTCCACGTCGTCGGTGCACAGCGTATAGGCCGAGGCGGGCAGCTTGTCGCGGATGAAGCCCGGCACGAACCAGTCGCCCATCCCCTCGATGCCGGTCGCGAGCACGACCTTGCGCGCGTAATGGCAGGTGCCGTCGGCGACCTCGACGCGGACGAACTCGCCTTCCTGGACGAAGCCGGTCGCGTTCGCGTCGTTGCGCACCGGCAGGTCGAGCACCTCGCGGAACCACTCGAGATAAGCGTGCCAGGTCTGACGCGGCCATTTGTCGAGCGCCTCCCAGCCGGCCTCGCCGTAGATCGCCTCGAACCAGCTGCGGGGCGCGAGCGAGGGCATGCCGAGCTCGGGGCCCGAGACATGCTTGGGTGAGCGCAGCGTCCACATCCGCGAATAGGTGATCCAGGGGCCCTCGAGCCCCGCCGGCATCCGGTCGAGGATTAGGAAGTTGTTGACCCGTTCCTGGCGCAGCGCGTGGCCGACCGTCAGCCCGCACTGGCCGCCGCCGACGATCACCACGTCGTAGACATGCGCGCCCGAGGGGTGGGTCCGGGGCAGGATCCATTCGTCGCGGGGATAGAGCAGGATCTCGATATCGTGCCGGACCCGGGCGGAGAGGGCGGCGATTCGCGCCTCGGCGTCGGGCAGGGGCAGCTGGCGGAACGGCGGGGTCAGACCGGTGCGAATCTCCTCGTGCGCCAGCGCGGTCAGGCCGATCAGCCAGTCGCGATAGCCGGGCCTTTGCGACGAATGCCCGTCAGCGGGCAGAAATCCGGTCTGATGCATATGAGTTAAGCACCTCGTTAACAGATGGGGTCCATCCGACTGAAAACACAACGATGTTCACGTCGCATCAGATATATCACAGTTGATCTCTAGTCAAATATCTGCAATCGCTCGGACAGGGCGGAGCGTCCGGGGCGCGAGGGGCCGGCGAGTCCGAGCCCGAGATCCGAAAGAGGAGCCGAGATGAAGGAAGGGAATCTGATCCATCGCCGCGACATGCTCGGCATGGGCGCCGCCGCCGGCCTCGCGGCCGTGCTCGCGGGCGCGCTGCCGCGGCGCCTCGCGGCGCAGGAAGGCGGGATCCGGATCGCGATCGCCGCGCCGATGACGGGCGACAGCGCCTCGATGGGCCTCAACGCGCAGCGCGGCGCGGCCGCGGCCGTCGCCATGATCAACGAGGCCGGCGGCGTCGGGGGCAAGCCCGTCGTGATCGAGTATTTAGACGACATGGGCCAGCCGCGCGAGGCGGCCTCGGTCGCGCGCCGGATCGTCGACGCGGGGACCTACGCGGCGGTGATCGGCCATGTGAACTCGTCCTGCACGCTCGCCGCGATGCCGATCTACGCCGAGGTCGGCCTGCCGGTGCTCTGCGGGTCCTCGTCGAACGCGCAGGTCACGGAATCGGGCTGGACCAACATCATCCGGATGACGATCCGCGACGACTACGGCGCGCAGCAGTATTCCGCCTTCGCCGTCAACAATCTCGGCAAGAAGGAGCTCGGCATCCTCTACGCCAACGACGACTATGGCCGCGGGCTGCGCGACAAGATGCTCGTCGCCGCCGAGGCGCTCGGCGCGGCGGTGCCGGCCGAGGCCGGGTTCACCCCGAACGTCGACAAGGATTTCTCCGCCATCGCCACGGATTTCCAGGCGAAGGGGGCCGACGTCTTCATGCTGAACTGCAACTACACCGAGGGCGGGCTCTTCCTCGGACAGGCGAAGGGGCTCGGCATCACGGGCGTCCCGACGGTCGGGCCGGATTCGCTGCTCTACAACGAGTTCATCGAGCTCGCGCAGGGGGCGGCCGAGGGCGCCTATATCCTCGCGGCCTATGATCCCTACGCCGACAATCCGAAGACCGTCGCCTTCATGGAGAAGTTCCGGGCGGATTACGACGCGCTGCCGAGCCAGGTCGCCGTCTTCACCTGCGATCTCCTGATGCTGACCCAGGCGCTCATGAACGCCGGCGCGACCTCGGAGACGCTGATCGACCAGGCCAAGGCGACCGGGTTCGAAGGGGTCGGCGGCGCCTATCGCTGGGACGAGAAGGGCGACGTGAAGGACCGCACCTTCGCGGTCATCCAGGTCAAGGACGGCGCCTTCGCCTCGACGGGCGCGAGCGTCGACGAAACCGGCCTCGAGGCGCTGCGCTAGGCGCGAAGCCCGGCCGCGCCCGCGGGGCGCGGTCTTTCCCCGTCCAGCCGTCGAGGAGATTGATGGCCTATTTCCTGGAGCAGTTCTCGAACGGGCTGGCGATCGGCGGGATCTACGCGCTGATCGCGCTCGGCTACAGCCTCGTCTATTCGATCCTGAACCTCATCAATTTCGCGCATGGCTACGTGATCATGGTCGGCGCCTTCGTCGCGCTCCAGCTCATCGCCTTCGGCGTCGACCCGGCGCTCGCGGTGTTTCTCGCCTGCTGCTCGGGCGCGCTGATCGCGATGCTGGTCGAGCGGATCGCCTATCGCCCGGTGCGCCACGCGAACCGGGTGATCCCGATGATCTCGGCGCTCGGCGCGGGGCTCGTGCTCTCCTCTTTCGCCCAGCTCGTCTGGGGCCCCGAGGTGCGGGCCTTCCCGCAGCTCATCCCCCGCTTCCCGGTCGAGATCGGCGGGGTCACGCTGTCCTCGCAGTCGCTGGTGATCCTCGGCATCTCGATCGCGCTCGTCGTCGCCTCCTCCTGGTTCCTGCACCGCACCCGCTTCGGCCTCGCGGCGCAATGCGTGCGCCAGGACATGGCGGCGGCGCAGCTGATGGGGATCCCGGTCAACACGGTGATCGTCGCGATCTACGCGCTCGGGGGCTTCCTCGGCGTCGCGGGCTCGGTGCTCTTCGCGATGTATTTCAACGCGGTCTTCATCCAGATGGGGCTGCTCGCCACGACCAAGGCCTGGGCCGCGGCGATGCTGGGCGGCATCGGCAGCTTCCAGGGCGCCTTCTGGGGCGGGATCCTGCTCGGCCTCGCCGAGACGGCGGCGGTGGTCTTCGCGGGCGCCGCCTATCGCGACGGCGTCTCGATGGCGATCATCGTGCTCGTCCTGCTGCTGCGCCCGGCCGGGCTCTTCGGCAAGAGCGTCGGGGAACGGTCGTGACGGAGGCGGTGGTGATCCCGGCCGCCGCGCGCGCCCGCGGGCTCTGGCCGGCGCTCTGGCCCGTCCTCTGCGTCGTGGCGCTCGCGCTCCTGCCGCTGGTGCTGCCGGGGCGGTTCTGGCTGCACATCCTCAGCCTGACGATGATCTACGCGATCTTCACGCTCGGGCAGAACGTCGTCACCGGCTGGGCCGGCATGCTGACGCTGGGCCAGGCGGCCTTCGTCGGCATGGGGGCCTATACCTCGGTCCTGCTGACGATGGAGCTCGGCCTGCCCTGGCCGCTCGCCTGCCTCGCCGCCGGGCTGGTCTCGGGCCTCTGCGGCGCGCTCCTGTCCATTCCCTGCCTGCGGGTGAAGGCGGACTTCCTGTCGCTCGTCACGATCGCCTTCAACCAGATCTTCTTCGTCGTCGCGAACAACTGGATGGATCTCACCCGCGGGCCGATGGGCATCCCGGCGGTTCCCGCGATGGGCGCCTTCGGCTGGATCGCCCGCACGCCGGCGCAGCAGTTCTGGCTGATCCTCGGGGTCGCGGCGCTGCTGTTCCTGCTGATCGGGCGGCTGACGCGCGGGCCGATCGGCCGGGCCTGGAAGATGATCCGCGACGACGAGATCGCCGCCGGCGCGCTCGGGGTCAACGTGACCGCCTACAAGGTGCTCGCCTTCGGGGTCGGCTGCTTTCTCTGCGGCCTCGGCGGCGGCGTCTACGCCCATTACATGCGCTTCGTCTCGCCCGACATGTTCAAGCTCGAGGAATCGCTCCTGATGATGCAGATGGCGATCCTGGGCGGGCTCGCCAGCATGCCGGGCACGGCGCTCGGCGCCTTCCTGATGATCGCCATCCCCGAGGCGCTGCGCTCCTCCGAGCCCTGGCTCATCACCGCGCGGCCCGGGATCGCCGGCGCGATGCTGGTCGTCATGATGATCTTCCGGCCGAACGGCCTGCTCGGCATGGGCGAGACCCATCCACTCTTCCTCAAGCTTCGCGCCGCCGTGCTCGGCGCGCGCGACGGGAGGGCGAGGCGATGAGCCTGCTCGTCTGCGAGGGCGTCACCAAGAGCTTCCTCGGCGTGCGCGCGCTCTCCGAGGTCTCGGTCTCGGTCGCCGAGGGCGAGACGCTCGGGATCATCGGCCCGAACGGCTCGGGCAAGACCACCTTCTTCAACATCCTCTCCGGGCTCGAACGCGCCGACGCGGGCCGGATCCTGCTCGGCGGGGCAGATATCACCCGCACGCCGCCGCACCGGATCTCGGCCCGGGGGATCGCGCGCACCTTCCAGAACCTGCGGCTCTTCGGCGGCATGACCGCGCTCGAGAACGTGCTCTGCGGCGGCCACAAGGAGGCCCCGACCGGCTTTCTCGGCCAGCTCGCCCAGACCCGCGCGGTGCGCCGCGCCGAGGCCGAGGCGGACGCGCGCGCGCGCGCCTGCCTCGCCGAGGTCGGGCTCGCGGGCTACGAGGAGGCGTTCACGACGCAGATGTCCTACGGCCAGACCAAGCGGCTCGAGCTCGCCCGCGCGCTCAACGCGAGCCCGCGCGTTCTGCTGCTCGACGAGCCGACCGCCGGAATGAACGACGTGCAGGCGGCCGAGATCCTCGACGTGGTGGCGCGGCTCCGCGACCGGCACGCGCTGACCCTGATCGTGATCGAGCACAACGTGCCGGTGCTGGCGCGGTTCGCGGACCGGATCGTGGTGCTCGACGCCGGGCGCAAGCTCATCGAGGGCGCGCCCGCGACGGTGGTGCGCGACCGGCGGGTGATCGAGGCCTATCTCGGCAAGGGGGCGGCATGACGCTCAGGATCGAAGCGCTGCGGGCCGGATACGGCGACCGGATGATCCTCGACGGGCTCGACCTCACGATCGCGGCCGGCGACCGGATCTCGCTCATCGGCCACAACGGCGCGGGCAAGAGCACGATCCTGAAGGCGATCACCGGCCAGATCAGGCCCAGGGCCGGCTCGATCAGCTTCGAGGGCGCGCCCACCACCCGGCTCAGCCCCGAGGCGCTGGTCGCCCGCGGCATCGTGCAGGTGCCGGCCGGGCGGCGGGTCTTTCCCGGCCTCACGATCGAGCAGAACCTCCGGATGGGCGCCTATACCCGCAAGGACCGCGCCGGCGTCGCGGCCGATATCGCGGCGCATTACGACCGCTTCCCGGTGCTCGGGCGCAAGCGGGCGCATCTCGCGGGCACCATGTCGGGCGGCGAGCAGCAGATGCTCGCGATCGCCCGGGCGCTGATGGCGCGGCCGAAGCTCCTGCTCGTGGACGAACCTTCGCTCGGCCTGTCGCCGCTGATGGTCGAGGAGGTGTTCGAGTTCCTCGGCGGGCTCGCGGCGAGCCGGGTCTCGATCGTGCTCGCCGAGCAGAACGTGCGCATGGCGCTCAAGGTCACCGATCGCGCGGTCGTGCTCTCCCAGGGCTCGATCCGCTCGGACATGTCGGCCGCGGCGCTGCTCGGCGACGCCGAATTCCGGCGGACCTATCTCGGCGGCTGAGGCCCGACGCGACGCGCCGCCAAATCCCAAGGAAGGCCGATGGAAGCCGGGGAAACCGCCCCGCCGTCGGCAAGAAGAGGTCAACCATGAAGATTCTCGTTCTCAACCCCAACGGCTCGGCGGAGGTCACCCGGACCATCGCCGACAGCATCGCGCCGCTCGCGGCGCGCACCGGGCACGAGATCGTCTGCGACTACATCCCCGAGGCGCCCGAGGGGATCGAGACCGACGCCGACGTGGCCTTCGTGGCGCCGCTCGTCGTCGAGATCGTGCGGCGGGACGACGCCGACGCCTATGTCATCGCCTGCTTCTCGGATCCCGGCGTCGACGCCGCGCGCGACGTCACCGCGAAGCCGGTGATCGGCATCGCCGAGGCGGCCTATTACGCGGCGCTGCAGCAGGCGCCGCGCTTCGGCGTCGTCTCGCTCGGCCCGTCCTCGATCGCCCGGCACGCCGCGCGGATCGACGGGCTCGGGATCGCCGCGCGGCTCGCCGGCGACCGGTCGGTCGAGATGACGGTCGCCGAGGCGAACGATCCGCGCGGCGCGCGCGCCCCCGTGACCCGGGTCGCCGAGACGCTGCGCGACGCCGACGGGGCGGGGGTGGTGATCCTCGGTTGCGCGGGGATGGGCGGCCATCGCCCGGCGCTGCAGGAGAGCCTCGGCATCCCGGTGATCGACCCGGTCCAGGCCGCCGTCGCCGCGGCGATCACCGCGCTCGACCTCGGCTATCAGGCGCGGGGCTGAGCCATGGATCGCGTGATCAGGGGCACCGTCGTCACGCCCGGGGCGGTGATCGAACAGGGCTGGGTGGCGGTCGCCGGGGGCCGGATCGCCGCGGTCGGCGCGGGCGCCGCGCCCGGGGCGGCGATCGTGGACGACCGGGGCGACGCGCTCATCCTGCCGGGCGCGGTCGACGGCCAGACCCATGCGACGAGCTACAAGGGGCTCGCGGGCATCGCCGATACCACCCGCTCGGCGGTCGCGGGCGGCGTCACCACGCTCGTCGACATGCCCTATGACAATCCCGAGCCGCTCGACCGGCCGGAGCGGCTTGCCGCCAAGGTCGCGGCGATCGCCACGCACGCGCACGCCGACATGGCGCTTTACGGCACCGCGACGCGCGAGACCGGGACCGCGCATCTCGCGGCGCTGATCGAAGGCGGCGTGGTCGCCTTCAAGATCTCGTCCTTCGAGAGCGATCCGGTCCGCTTTCCCCGGATCGGCGCCGACCTGACGCTCGACCTTCTCGAGGCGCTCGCGCCGACCGGCCTGCCGCTCGGGCTGCACAACGAGGATCAGGAGATCGTGCGCGCCCGCGTCGCGGCGGCGCGGGCGGATGGCCGCAACGGGATCGCGGCGCACGCGGACTCGCGGCCCGAGGCGGCGGAGCTCGCGGCGACGGGACAGTTCCTCGCGCTCGGCCTCGCGACCGGCGCGCACGCGCATCCGGTGCATCTGACGACCGAGGCGGGCTTTCGCCTGACGCGCGCCTTCGCCGATCTCGGCGCCAGGGCGACGGGCGAGCTCTGCGCGCACTACCTCTGGTTCGACGCGGCGCGCGACGGCGCGCGGCTCGGGGCGCGGATGAAGGTCAATCCGCCGATCCGGCCCGACGCGATCGAGGGGCTCTGGCGCGCGCTCGGGGAGGGGCTCGTCGCCCTCGTCTCCTCGGACCATTCGAGCTGGCCGATCGACAACAAGCTCACCGCCTCGATCTTCGACGCGGGCGCCGGCGTGCCTGGGCTGGAGACGCTGGTGCCGGGCTTCTTCACCGCCGCCGAGGCGCGCGGGCTCGACGCGGCCGCGCTGACGGCCGAGTACCTCGCGGCGCGCCCCGCGCGGTTCTTCGGGATCGACGACCGCAAGGGCGCGATCGTGGTCGGGCGCGACGCCGACCTGATCGCGCTCGAGCGCGGCGCCTTCGTCTGGGACGAGGCGGCGGCGCATGACGGGCTGAACTGGAGCCCGTTCCACGGTCTCGGCTTCACGGTCCGTGTCGCCGCGACCTGGCTGCGCGGCGCCCCGGCCTGGGACGGGGCGGACATCGTGAACACCGCCGGGAGCGGGCGCCACGTCAGGCGCGCAACGGCCGGCTGGTATGGGAGGGACTGAGCCATGACGAGACTGACCGAAGCCGCGAAGGGGGTCTTCGTCATCTCGGTGACGCCGTTCGACGAGCGCGGCGCGCTCGATCTCGAAAGCCTCGACCGGGTGACGGACTTCTACCTCGAGGCCGGCGCCGACGGGCTCACCATCCTCGGCATGATGGGCGAGGCGCAGAAGCTCACCCCGGCGGAATCGCTGCGCGTCATCGACCGCGTGATCGCGCGCGCGGGCGGCAAGCCGGTCGTGGTCGGCGTCTCGGCGCCGGGGCTCGCCGCGCTCGCCGAGCTGGGCCAGGAGGCGATGGCGCATGGCGCCGCCGGCGTCATGGTGGCGCCGCCGATGGCGCTGCGCACCGACGCGCAAATCCTCGGCTACTACCGGCAGGCCTGCGGCTTTCTCGGCGCCGACGTGCCGGTCGTGCTGCAGGATTTCCCGCTCGCGACGACGGTTCAGATCAGCGACGAGCTGCTCGGGCGGATCATCGACGCCGTGCCCCAGATCGTGATGCTGAAGCACGAGGACTGGCCGGGGCTCGCCAAGATCTCGGCGCTGCGGGCGGCCGAGGCCGGGGGCCGGCGCCGGATCTCGGTGCTCTGCGGCAACGGCGGCGTGTTCCTGCCCGAGGAGATGGCGCGCGGCGCGGACGGGGCCATGACCGGCTTCGGCTTCCCCGAGATGCTGGTCCAGGTGGTCGACCTCGCCGGCCGGGGCGAGATGGAACGCGCGCGCGATCTCTTCGACGCCTATCTGCCGCTCGTGCGCTACGAGCAGCAGCCCGGCGTCGGGCTCGCGGTGCGCAAGCATGTGCTCGCGAAGCGTGGCGCGATCGCCTCGGCGGCGCAGCGCGCGCCCGGCGCGATGCTCGACGCGCCGACCCGGGCCGAGGTGGACGCGCTGATCGCGCGGCAGGAACGACGACTGCGGGAACTCGACTGATGGATTACGGATTCTCGGGCCGCAAGGCCCTGGTGCTCGGCGCGAGCCGGGGTCTCGGCGCGGCCTCGGCGAAGCTGCTGGCCGGGGAGGGGGCGACGGTCTTCGCCGCCGCGCGGGACACAGCCGCGGTGGCCGACTGGGCGGGCGACCTGCCGGTGACGCCGGTGGCGCTCGACCTCGCCGATCCCGAAAGCGTGGCCGCGGTCGGCGCCGCGATGGCCGCCGAGGGGATCGACATCCTCGTCAACAACTGCGGCGGCCCCGCGGCCGGTCCGGCGGCGGGCCAGGGCCCGGCGGCGTGGCAGGCGGCCTTCGCGGCGATGGCGACCTCGGTCTTCGCGCTGACCGACGCGCTCCTTCCCGGCATGATCGCGCGCGGCTTCGGCCGGGTGATCACGATCGGCTCCTCCGGCGTGGTGGCGCCGATCCCGAATCTCGCGCTCTCGAACGGGGTGCGCGGCGCGGTCGCCGGCTGGTCGAAGACGCTCGCGGCCGAGGTGGCGGCGCGGGGCGTCACGGTCAACATGGTGCTGCCGGGGCGGATCGCCACCGACCGGGTGCGCGCGCTCGACGAAGGCAAGGCGAAGCGGACCGGCGTGGCGCTCGACGCGGTCGAGGCGGAGAGCCGGGCGGCGATCCCGGCCGGGCGCTATGGCCGGCCCGAGGAATTCGCCGCGGTGGTCGCCTTTCTCGCGAGCGCGCAGGCGAGCTACGTCACGGGCTCGATGCTGCGCGCCGACGGCGGGCTCCTGCGCAACCTCTGAGCGCGCGTCCCTTCCGGTCGCGCGGGGCCGCCGGCCGGGTGCCGGCGGCCTTTTTCGTCAGCCCTTCGGCCGCAGCGGCGGCGAGATGAGCGGCGCCCGCGGATCGCGCGCGACGCCGAGGCGGAGCGGGGTCCGCGCGAAGGCGTCGAGATAGGCGGTGAGCGCCGCGACCGTCGCCTCGAGCACCGCCGCGCCGATCTCGGGCGTGGCGGCGCCGGGATCGCCGTAGTAGCCGCCGTCGTCGGCCTGGAAGATCGGCGGCCAGCCCCCGCCATAGGTCGTCACCGGATCGTCGGGATGGCCCGGCGCGATCCAGGGCTGGATCACCCGGGGCGGCAGGCCGCGGGTCGCGGCGAGGATCCGCGCCCGCTCGGCCGCGCCGGTCAGCGCCATGACGAGCGCCGTCTCCTGCTCGCAGGCATGGCCGCCGCGCCGCAGCGCCCCGGCGAGCAGCGGGATCCAGTCCGGCTCGCCCGGCACGAAGTAATCGACCATCCCGACCGCCAGCCCGTCGGTCACGAGCTGGCCGCAGAGCGCGCGCAGCGGCGCGCTGTTGCCGCCATGGCCGTTCACGAAGAGGACCCGCGGGAAGCCGGCGTCGATGATCGAGCGCGCGGTGTCGGTCAGCACCGCGAGATAGGTCTCGAGCCGGAGGCTGATCGTGCCGGTGAAGCTCAGGTGGTGCGGCGAGAAGCCGAAGGGGACCACCGGGGCCACCACCACCTCGGCCGCCGTCATCCGCGCGGCGGCGAGCTCGGCGACCGAGGCCGCGAGCAGCGCGTCGGTCTCGACGGGGAGGAAATCGGCGTGCTGCTCGGTCGCGCCGGTCGGCACGATCACGAGCGCGCCGGCCTCGCGCTTGGCCGCGAGCTCGGCCCGGGTAAGCTCGGCCCAGATGAAGTCGCGTGGGGCGAAATGGCGGGGCATGGAGGTCATGGTCATCGCCCGCTCACATGTCGCCCGCTTCCTTGGACGGGTTCGCGCAGACCGCGATGACCAGTCCCGCCTCGCCGATGATATGCCGGTAGCGGTAGTTGACCGGCAGATACATCGCGTCGCCCGGCTTGAACATGTGCTCCTCGCCGGTCGCCTCGACGATCTGCCGCGACCAGCCGTGCAGGCAGTAGAGGATTACCTCGTGCACGCCGTCGCCTTCGACCATCACGTCGAAATGCGGCATGTAGGTGGTGATGTGAAACGAGATCGAGGAGCCGTGCAGCTTCTGGGTGATCAGCCGGTGGCTGAACTCCTGGCCCGGGTGGACCCAGGTCAGCTGCACATCCTCCTGACGGGACCATTGGATCTTGTCGCCCACGTCTTTTCTCCTTGGTGTGGGGCGGTTCAGCGGAACCGCGCTTCGAACGCGTCGCGGGCATCCGACCAGGGCAGCCAGAGATGCGGGCCGAGGGTCGAGAACCGGGACAGGGGAAGGGGGCGGGGCGGGGTGACCGGCAGGACGAAATCCGCCTCCGCCACGCGCCCCGCGAGATAGGGGCCGAGCGCGCGGCCGAGCGCGGTCGTGAGCGCCACGCCCCGGCCGTTGCAGCCGATCGCGGCCTCGAGCCCCGGCGCGAGGCGCAGCATCCGGGGCAGGAAGTCCGGCGTGCCGGCGATGACGCCGCTCCAGACGTAGTCGGCGCGAAGCTCCGGCAGGCCCGGGATGATCCGCGCGAGCCGCCGCGTGAAGACCCGCGCCGCCCGGGCGCGCTGGTCGCCGAGGGGCGCCACGAGCCCGCCGGTCACGAGCCGTCCGTCCGGCGACCAGCGCACGGCGAAGGTGTGGCGCCGGGTGTCGGCGACCGGCGCGCGGTCGGGCAGGAGCGTCGCGCGCGGCCCGTCGGGCAGGACCTGCGTCGCGATCTGGAACACCCGCGCCGGGATGATCGCGGCGCGGAGCGGGGGCAGCAGGTCGCCGATCAGCGCGTTCGTCGTCATCAGGACGCGGCGCGCGGTGACGGCGCCCCGCGCGGTCGCGAGCCGCCAGCCGGCGCCCTCGGGCGCGATCGCGGTGACGGGGCTGTCGCCATGGAGCCGCGCGCCGGCGGCGGCCGCGGCCAGCGCGAGGCCGCGCGCGTAGGCGAGCGGCGTGATCTGGCCGCCGGAGGCGACGCGGATCCCGCCGTGGAAGCCCGGGATGCCGGTCCGCCGCGCCATCTCGGCGGGGTCGAGCCAGTCGGCGTCGACGCCCGCCTCGCGCAGGCGGGGCAGGCGAAGACGCAGCATCGCGGCCGCCGCGCGCGAATGCGCGGGCTGGAGCCAGCCGGTCCGGACCGCGCCGCAGTCGATGCCGAGCCGGTCGATGAGGTCGAAGACGCCGCGCCCCGATCCGGCGACGAGCCGCAGCAGCCGGTCGGCGTGGACCGGCCCGAGCGCCGCCGTCACCTCGGCGGGGCCGAGCGAGGTCTTGAGGCTCGGCACCACGAAGCCGGTGTTGCGGCCCGAGGCGCCGAAGCCCGGCTGGTGGCTTTCGAGGAGCAGGACGTCGAGCCCCGCCTCGGTGGCGTGGAGCGCGGCCGAGAGGCCGAGAAAGCCGCCGCCGACGATCGCGAGATCGGCCGTGGCCGCGCCCTCGAGCGGCGCGACGGGCGGAAGCGGCGGGGAGAGCGCCTCCCAGAGCGATCCGGCGGGTTCGGTCATGCCAGGGCCATCGCGGTCTCGTAGCCTTCGAGGATCGCCGCCTCGATGTCGCGCGGCGCGTAGGCGTCGCCGATCACGTGGACGGGCGGGCCGAGGGCGCGGATCGCGGGCAGGAGCGCGTCCTCGGACAGGCCGGGCAGGACGGCGACGATCGTGTCGTAATGGCGCCGGTCGGTCACGCTCCGCGTGAAGACGTTGTAGAAATCGACCGCGCCGCCGTCGAGCCGCGCGGGCGTCACCGTCGGCAGGAAGGTCACCCCGGCGCCGAGGCATTCGCGGTAGAAATAGGAGATGTTCTGGATCTCGAGCTTGTCGCCCGCGTGGAAGGCGGCGGTGGCGAGATCGACGCGCCGGCCGGCGCGCGCGAACATGAGCGCCGCCGCCATGCCCGGGGCGCGGTCGATCTGGTCGATCACGAGCACCCGCGCGCCGATCCCTTCGCCGCCCGCCGCCATCGCGGTCACGGCGGCGTCGAGGGTGAGGATCGGCGCGGTCGCCGCGCCCGGCGCGTCGAGCGGGCGGGGGCGGGCGCCGGTCGCGAGGATGACCTCGGCGGGGGCGCGCGCCGCGATCAGCGCCGGGTCGGCCTCGGTGCCGAGCAGGACCTCGACCCCGAGCGCGGCGAGCCGCGCCGCCTTGTGCGCGCGCAGCCGGTCCCATTCGCCGCGCCCGTCCGGCAGCGCCGCGAGGATCATCCGCCCGCCGAGCCGGTCGCCGCGCTCGATCAGCGTCACCGCGTGGCCGCGCTCGGCGGCGGTGGCCGCCGCCTCCATCCCGGCCGGGCCGCCGCCGATCACGAGGATCGCCCGGGGCTCGGCGACCGGCGCGGCGGCGGGATAGGTGATCTCGCGCCCGGTCCGGGGCTGGCCGACGCAGGAGATGTGCCGGCCCCGGTAGAGCCGCCCGAAACAGGCCTGCTCGCAGGCGACGCAGGGCGTGATCTCCGCCGCCCGCCCGAGCCGGGCCTTGCGCGGCAGCGCGGGGTCGGCGATCAGCGCGCGCGCCATGCCCGCCATGTCGGCGTCGCCCGCCGCGATCATGCCTTCCGCGAATTCGGCGGTGTGGATCCGGGTGCCGTGGATCACCGGCACGTCGACCACGTCGCGGATCCCGCGCGAGACCGCGCGGAACGGGCCGGGCGGCAGGCCCATGGGCGGCTCGTGCAGCATGTTGGAGACGAGGTCGCCGTCGGTTCCGGCGCTGACGTCGACGAAATCGAGCGCGCCGGCCGCGACGAGCAGCGGCGTGATCGCCGCCATGTCGCCGGTGGTGAGCCCTCCCGGCACCAGCTCGTCGCCCGAGCAGCGGATGCCGAGCGGCACGTCGGGGCCGATCGCCGCGCGGACCGCCGCGAGGATCTCCATCGCGAAGCGCGCGCGGTTCTCCGCCGCGCCGCCATATTCGTCCTCGCGCCGGTTCGTCAGCGGCGAGAGGAATTGCTGGACGAGGAGCCCGTGGCCGCAATGGACCTCGATCCCGTCGAGCCCCGCCTCGAGGCAGCGGCGCGCGGCCAGGGCGTGGGCCTCGACGATCAGCGCGATCTCCTCGCGCGTCATCGCATGGGCGACCTCGCCGTATTTCTGCTCGAAGACCGCGGAGGCCGACCAGACCGGCGTCGGGCGCGCCGAGGTGGCGAGGCCCATGTGCGAGAGATAGCCGAAGACCCGCGTGCCATGCGCCTGGACCCGTTTCGCGAGCCGCGCGAGGCCGGGGATGATCCGGTCGTCGTAGTTGCAGAGGAGGCCGGTGATCCCGGGGCTGGACGGATGCACCTGCTGCGAGCCGAGCATGATGAGCCCGACCTCGCCTCGCGCGCGCTCCTCGTAGTAGGCGATGAGCCGGTCGTTCGGGGTGCCGTCGGTCGGCATGCCGGTGCCATGGCCGGTCAGCGCCACGCGGTTTCGGATCTCGAGCTTGCCGAGCGTGATCGGCTCGAGGAGGCGCGGGAAGGCGGTCATGGCTCAGGCGACCGCGAGGATCGGCTCGGCGCGGAACCGCGCGAGCGCCGCCGGGTCGCCGCCGTCGAGCCGGTGTGGATCGAAGGGCGCGAGGAGCTTGGGCCCGCCGCCCGCCACGTCCTCCGCGACCGCCTCGCCGACCGCGGGCGAGATCTGGAAGCCGTGGTTGGAAAAGCCGCAGGCGAGGTAAAGCCCGGGGATCCGCGTCCGGCCGATCAGCGGATCGCCGTCCGGCGACTGCGCCTCGGCGCCGGCCCAGCTCTGGTTGAGCTTGAGCCCCGCGAGCCGGGGCAGCACCGCGACGCCCTCCGACCATTGCGCGGCGACATGCGCGTCGACCGGCCGGGCGGCGAGGCCCGCGCCGGTCGGCTCGGCGTACCAGCGCCCGCCGAGCATGAACTGGCCGGAGCGAAGCTGCTTCAGCGAGAGGTTGCGCCCGACGCCGGTCACCGTCGGGCCGAGGATGTCGCGCGGGGCGGGGTCCGACACGAGCATGGTGAGCGCGCGCCAGCGCAGCGGAAGCGCGAGGCCGAGCGGCGCGACGAGCCCGGCGCTCCAGGCGCCGGCCGCGACGATCACCAGCCCCGCGTCGAGTGGCGCGCCCCCGACCATGACGCCCGCGACGCCGTCGCCGGAGCGGGCGAGCGCGACCGGGGCGCCGAGACGGACCGCGCCGCCGAGGCCGCGGAAGGCGTCGAGCGCGGCGCGCGCGACCCGGCCCGGATGCGCCTGCCCGTCGCCGGGCGTCCAGACCCCGGCGACGGCGCGCGGGGTCAGCTCCGGCGCGACGGCGCGCAGATCGGCGCCCTCGAGCCAGCGGATGTCGATGCCGGCGGCGCGGTCCGCGGCGAGCCGGGCCCGCAGGGCGGGCAGTTCGCTCTCCCGCTCCGCGATGTGGAGATGTCCGCCGAACCCCGCTTCGAGATCGGCGCCGAGTTCCTCCGCCAGTCCGGGCCAGCGCGCGCCGGCCCGGAGCGTCAGCGGCTGGTCGGCCGCGCTCCGGCCCTGCCTGCGCAGGCCACCGGCGCTCGCCCAGGTGGCGGTCGGCGCGCTGGCCGCGGCGGGGGCGGGATCGGCCAGCGTCACGCGCGCCCCGGCCCGCGCGAGATGCCAGGCGATCATCGTCCCGATGATCCCCGCGCCGGCGACGACGACGTCGGGACGCGCGCTCATGCCAGCGCCTCGAGCTCGGTGGCCGCCGCCTGGTCGGCGAGGATCGCATCGGCGGCGCGGAGCGCTAGCGCGAGGATCGTGAGCGCGGGATTGACCGGCGGCAGCGAGACGAAGCTCGACCCGCCGATCACCACGAGGCGGGCCGTGTCGTGCACCCGGCCGAAACCGTCGGTGACCGAACTCGCCGGATCGTCGCCCATCCGCGTGCCGCCGGTGTCATGCGTGCTGATCGGGCCGGTCAGCACCGGCCGCCGCCAGATCCGTTTCGCCCCCATCGCCCGCGCGATTTCCTCGGCGCGGTCCTGCACCCAGGGGGTCATCCGCTTCTCGTTCTCGCCGACGTCGAAGGTGATGCGGATCACCGGGCGGCCGTCGGCGTCGCGGACCTCGGGGTCGAGGTCGAGCCGGTTGTTCTCCGAGGGCAGGATCTCGGGGTCGATGAAGAGCATCGAGGTCCGGGCATAGGCGTGGACGAAGAAGTCGCGCCACGCCGCCCCGTACCGCGGGACGTCCGGCGGCAGGGCGGCGGAGGCCTCGATCGGCAGGTACTGGTTGAAGGCGGCGATCCGGCCGCCCCGGATGAAGCCGAGGCCCTTGTGGTCGAAATGGTCGCAGGAGAGATCGGCGATCGCCATGGCCTGCGCCGTCGGGCCGATGAAGCGGTTGACCGGCGCGTCGAACACCGCGTGGACCGAGGGCTGCTGGCGCGTCAGGTAGTGCCGCCCGACCTGGCCCCGGTTGTTGCCGAGCCCGTCGGGATGCGCCGCGTCCCGCGAGAGCAGGAGCAGGCGGACGTTCTCGAAGGCGTAGGTCGCGACGACCACGGTGCCGCCGCGCTGGACATGGCGCGCGCCGTCGCGCGTGACGAAGGCGGCGCCGACCGCCGCGCCGTCCTCGGTCACGATCCCGGTCACCCGCGCGCCGGTGAGGATCGTGAGCCGCCCGGTGCCGAGCGCCTTCGGCAGCACGGTGTTCTGCGCCGAGGCCTTGGCGTCGACATGGCAGCCAAAGCGCGAGCAGAACGAGCAATAGGTGCAGGCGTGGCGCCCCTCGAAGGGCGCGGTCAGGATCGCGGCCGGGAGCGGGAACGGGTGGTAGCCGAGGCCGCGCGCCGCGGTGGCGAACATCTCGCCGAGCCCGCTCGTCCGGAGCGCGGGCATCGCATAGGGCCGCGACCGCGGCGCCTCGAACGGGTTGCCCCGGCGCCGCTCCACCCCGTCGAGCGCCGCGCGGCCGCCCGCGTGGCCCGAGACGCCGAGCAGCGACTCCGCTTCGTCGTAATAGGGTTCGAGATCGGCGTAGGCCATCGGCCAGTCGGCGAGGGTGCTGTCCGCGGGGATGCCGTCGGCGCCGTATTTCGCGACCGTCGCCGAGCGGACGCGGAAATCCTCCTCGTAGAACCGCATCGCGACCGCGCCCCAGGCGACGGAATTGCCGCCGAGCGCGGTCTCGAGCCCCTGGCTCATCACCGCGCGGCGCGCGGGCTCGCCGGGCCGGAGGCGCCAGGTCGGCACCTCGGCGTTGAACTTCTCCGCGCCGCCGAGGTTGCGGAAGGCGGTCGCGGAGAGCTCGTCCATCGCGTGCTCGCGCCCCGTGCGCGCCGATCCCGCCTCGAGGATCACCACGGTCTTGCCGGCCGCGACCAGCCGGTGCGCCATGAAGGCGCCCACCGCGCCGCCGCCGATGATCAGCACGTCCGGCGCGGCGACGGGGCCGCTCGCCTCGGTCGTCTCCGGCGCCTCGGGCAGCCGCGCGTCGCGCTCGAGCGCCGCCATCGGCCTCGGCGCGCGGGTCACGGGCCGCCCGGCCGCCTGCTCCTCGGCCGCGTAGCCGAACTGCGCGCCGGGAAAGCCGATCAGCTTCCAGCCGGCGGCGTCGCGGTTGCCGCCATGGGCGGGGTCGCAGAACAGGCCCTCGCGCAGGTGGCGCCAGACGAGATCGAAGGCGGAGTGGTCCGGGTTCGCCGGCAGGCCCGGCAGCGTGTCCGCCTCGAAGGCGGCGAGGATCGCGTCCCGGCGCGCCTCGGACGCCGCCGCGTAGTCGCCGCCGGCGGCGGCGTCGAGCGCGGCGAGGACGGCGCGGTACTCCGGCAGATGCGCGGCGTAGGGCCCGGCGAGCGCGCCGCGCGCGTAATCTGCCGCGCCGATCCCGACCGCTCCGGGAGTGCCATCCGTCCCGGGCGGGAAGATGCGGTCGAACAGGGCATCGAGCGTGCGGCTCTCGGCGGGCGAGAGCGGGCTGGCGGCGGGCATCAGCTTGTCCTCAAAAGTCGCTTCAGGAAGGCCTGGCTGCGCGGATGGGCGGGGGCGCGCAGCACCTGCCGCGCCGGTCCCTCCTCGACGATCCGGCCCTGGTCGAAGACCACGATCCGGTCGGCGACCTCCTCGGCGAAGCCCATCTCGTGCGTGACGACCAGCATCGTCATCCCCTGCTCGGCGAGGTCGCGCATCACCGCGAGCACCTCGCCGACGAGCTCGGGATCGAGCGCCGAGGTCGGCTCGTCGAAGAGCATCACCCGGGGCTCCATCGCGAGCGCGCGGGCGATCGCCACCCGCTGCTGCTGCCCGCCGGAGAGCTCGGCCGGGAAGCGGTCCGCCTTGTCCGCGAGGCCGACGCGCGCGAGCAGCCCGCGCGCCCGCTCGACCGCCGCGCCGCGGGACAGGCCGCGCACCGCCATCGGCGCCTCGATCAGGTTCTGGAGCACCGAGAAATGCGGGAACAGGTTGAACTGCTGAAACACCATTCCGATGTCGGCCCGGCGCCGGCGCAGCGCGCGTTCGGTGACCTTGACCGGGGCGCTTCCCCCGTCGGCGGCGCCCATCAGCTTGCCGTCGATGAAGACCTCGCCGGAATCGGGCGGGTCGAGATAGTTGAGGCAGCGCAGCAGGGTCGACTTGCCCGAGCCCGAGCCGCCGACGATCGCGAGGACCTCGCCCCGGCGGACCGAGAGGCTGACATCGGTGAGCGCGACGTAATCGCCGTAGGATTTGCTGAGGCCGACCGCCTCGACCATGAGCGGGGGTCTGGGTGCGTCGGACATGTCAGACCCTTTTCGGATAGAGGCGGTAGCGCCGCCGCAGGCGCGCCTCGGCCCAGCCCTGGAACAGCACCAGGGCGCCGCTGACGGCGAGGTAGAGCACGCCGGCGGTCACGATGAAGGTGAACGGGTCGTAGGTGATCGAGGAGGCGCGCGCCGCCGCCGCGGTCAGGTCGTTGACCGCGATCATCGAGGCGAGCGACGAGCCCTTCACCATGATGATCGCGCGCGTCATGTAGGGCGGCAGGATCAGGGGCAGGGCCTGTGGCAGGATGACGCGCCGGAACGTCCGGGCCGGCGACATGCCGAGCGCGCGCGCGGCGGCGTACTGGCCCTGGTCGATCGCCGCGAGCCCGCCCCGGATGTCCTCGCTCATATAGGCCGCGCCCATGGTCCCGAGCCCGAGGATCGCCGCGACCATGGGATCGAACCGCAGCCCGAGCTGTGGACCGCCGTAGAAGACGAGGAAGAGCACGATCACCGCCGGCAGGAGCCGGACGAGGTTCACGAGCACGATCAGCGCCGCGTTCAGCCCCGGGATCCGCGCCTCGCGCAGCACGGCGATCGCGAGCGCGACCGGGGTCGCGAGGAGGAGCGTCGCGGCGGAGATCTCGAGGGTGGTCAGGAACCCCTCGAGCATCGACGGCGCGTATTCGGCGAGGCGCGCGAGATCCATCGCTACCTCCGCGCCCGCCGTCGCGCGGCCCAGCGTTCGCCGAGGAACTGCGGCAGGAGCAGGAGCGCGTCGAGCACGGCGTAGATCGCCGCGGCGACGATCAGGATCTCGAGCGGGCGGTAGGTGACGACGAAGACCCGCTTCGCGGCCGAGGACAGCTCGGGCACCGCGACCGCCGCCGCGAGCGCCGTCCCCTTCAGGACCTCGGTCGCGTGCGAGACATAGGGCGGCAGCGCGGCGGGGATCGTCTGCGGCAGGATGATCCGCAGAAGCGTGCGCGCCGGCGAGAGGCCGAGCGCGCGCGCCGCCTGCCACTGGCCCTCGGGCACGCTGGCGAGCCCGGCGCGGAAGGCCTCGGCGAAATAGAAGGCCATGTAGCTCGACATCGCGATCGTCGCCGAGGGCAGCGGATCGAGCCGGAGGCCGAGGAACGGCAGGGCGAAGAAGGCGAAGAACAGGATCAGGAGCGGGGGCACGCCCCGGAAGATCCAGCTGAGCGCCGCGATCAGCGCCCGGACCCATCCCGCGCGATGGTCGCGCAGCAGCGCCACGGCGATCCCGAGCGGGGTCGCGATCAGGATGACCGCGACGGTCAGCTCGATCGTGACCAGCGTCCCCCGGAGGAGCGCTGGCCAGACGGTCGGCACGCCGCTGAAATCGAGCTCCATGCCGACCGGTCCGTCAGTAGCCGATCCGGCCGAGCAGATCGACCTCGGCGGTGGAGTTGGTGTATTTCCCGATCAGCGCGGCGAGCGTGCCATCGGCGCGGTAGTTGCCGAGCAGCGTGTTGACCGCGACGAGCAGGTCCGGCTCCTTCGGGTTGACGCAGAGGCTCTGCGGGAAGACGTCGAGCGCGGGACCGACCAGCGCGAGATCGTCCTTGTTGGGCGCCGTCCCGAGCACGTTGAGCGCGTTTGAGAGGTTCATCACCACGACCTGCGCCTGGCCGTTCAGCAGCCCGAGCAGCGATTCCTGCAGCCCTGGGAACTCCGTCGCCTCGGCCTCGGGCAGCGCGGCCTTCGCGCCCTCGAAATAGATCTCGCCCCGGACCCCGCCGAGCGAGAAGCCGCCCTGCTCGAAGCTGGTGATGCCCGAGGATTTGAGCGCGATCCCGACCGTCGCGTTGACGCCGGTCGGCGCGGTCATCAGGAACTGGTCCGAGCCGAGCCGCTCGGCGTTCCAGGATGCGCCGTCGCAGGCGAGGTCGAAGCGGCCGGCGGCGAGGCCGGGGAGGATGCCCGCCCATTCGAGCTGCGTGAACTCGACCTTCAGGCCGAGATCGGCGGCGATCTTCGAGAAGAGTTCGACATAGGAGCCGGTGAGCTCGCCCGAGGCCGGATCGACGAAGGTGCGGGGCGGGGAGGCGCCGGTGGTCCCGACCGTGAGCACGCCGTCGGAGACGAGATTGGCGAGCGGCCAGGGGTTCGGGTAGCCCGCGAAGGGCTTCGGCGGCCCGAGCACGGTCTCGAAATCGAGCGCGGGGCCTTCGGCCCGCGCCGCGGTGCCCGAGGCGAGGGCGAGGGCGGCGGAGCAGAGGAGGATCCTTGTCAGTCGCGCGGGCATGTCGCGGAAGTCTCCTTGGTTGGGGTGGGGGATCAGGCGGGCAGCAGGCCGGCGAGGCCCAGATGGGTCTCGTACCAGTCCCATTCGCGGTCGAGGAAATCACGGAAGGCCGGGCCGGGCAGGTAGGCGTCGGCCTGTCCGTTGCGCGCCAGATAGGCGGCCCAGGCGTCCGACGCGCGCACCCGCTCGATGATCGCGTGCCAGCGGGCCTGCGTCGCCTCCGGCACGCCGGGCGGCGCCATCAGGCCGCGCCAGAGCTGGAAGGTGACCGGGACCCCGGCCTCGCCGAGCGTGGGGACCTCGGGGAAGGCGGGCAGGCGGGTCTCGTCGAGCGCCGCGAGCACGCGGAGCGTGCCGGCCTCGACATGCGGCAGGATCTCCGCCGCGACGCCGCAGCCCCAGTCGAGCGTGCGCTCGATGAGCCCGGTCCAGACCGCCGGCTCGCTCGGGACCACGACGAATTCGACATCCGCGGCCGCGCCCTGGGCGATCGCGAGCGTGAGCAGATGGTTGATCCCGCCGAGGAAATAGCCTCCGGTGCGGGTGGCGCGCGTCGGGATGTCTCGCAGGAAATCCGCCGCCGTCTCCCAGGGCGCGTCGGCGCGGCAGACGAGGAAGAAGCGGTCGGCGACGAGCCGCGCGATCGGCGTCAGGTCGCGATGGGTGAGCGCCATGCCGCGCAGGAGTGGCGCCTGGATGAAGACGGGCGTGCAGGTCGAGACCACGTGCGCGGCGCCTGGCAGCGTCGCCATGAGCCGCATCGAATCGACCCCCGGATCGTCGCCCTTCGGCACGAAGCGCCAGGCCCGCGTGTCCGCGCCCGTCTCGGCGACCCCGGCGGCGAAGGCCTCGGCGAGCACCGGCGGCGCGGAGCCCGGCGGGCCATGGATGATGAAATCGACCGGATTCTCGGCGGTCATCTGCGGCGTCCGTCCTTGTCAGATATGATGTGATGTTATCTCTGATATTTCTGTAGTCAATGCGGTAAAGCATTAGACCGTAGGTCAAATTTTGACCTGACCATGGTAATTATCGGGGAAATTTTCATCACTCCGCGCCTCGGTGGCGGCCACCGGCGGATCGCCGCCGGCGCCGCGATTCGGCGCCGTCGTCCCAAGCGGGGCGAAAGCCCCGCCGCCGGCTCAGAGGCTGATGCTGACCGCGCCGCGGCTCGAGGTGAGCGCCTGCGTCAGACCCTCGCGGGTCTGGTCGTTGTGCTGGATCATGATCTCGCGGGCGCGCGCGGGATCGCGGCCCGCGAGCACCTCGACGATCGCGTGATGCGAGATCGAGGTCTCGACGCTGACGTCGCGCAGCTGCGCGCCGAGATAGAAGAACCGCTCGAGCGCGTCGATCTGCCGCGCGAGCAGGTCCTCGAGGCGCGCGTTGCCGGTGGCGCGCGCGATGGCGAGGTGGAATTCGCGGTTGGCGCGGATGAAGGGCGCGAGGCTCGGCTGCTCGCCCCGGTCGTAGATGACATCGGCGAGCCGGTTGAGGCTCTCGATCTCGGCCACGCCCACGCGCGCGCAGGCGATCTCGGCCGCGCCGGCCTCGAGGATGGTGCGGACGTCGAAGAGCTCGTTCATGTCGCCGAAGGTGATCGGGGTGATCCGGTAGCCGCGGCGGGGGAAGGTCTGCACCAGCCCCTCCTGCCGCAGGTTCGACAGCGCCTCGCGAACCGGCGTCTTCGAGATCCGGAACCGATCGGCGAGCTCGGCCTCGTTCAGCTCCTGTCCCGGACGCAGCGCGCAGGTCAGGATTTCGGCGCGCAGCATCGCATGGACCTTCTCCGTCAGCGAGACGGGCCTGGCCGGCTTGCGCGCCCGGGTTTTCCTGGCCGGGTTGATCACGTCCATGTCGATCCTCTCGCCGACCCGCGCTTGATATTACGGGGATATATCAATGGAACCTATGCTATCATACCAGATTTAAAGCACTTTCCCGCCCTCCTCAAGCCCCTCGGGGCGCGACCCCACGGAATGTCCCGCGCGACCCCGCCCCGAGCCTCCCCCCGGGTCCGCGTCGCGGCAAGGTGGCCGCGCCCGCCGACGGGCCGGCGATCCGGCGGAGCCGGTCCCCCGCGCGGGCCGCCACCGATGCCCGGGAGCGGGTTCCGCGCTTCGCCGGGCGGGCGCGGGAGCACAATGCACGTTTTGTCCTTCTCTACGCGACGCCTGTCCTTTGACGCCGAGGCCCGCCCGGATTTGACTGACGGCAACAAGATTCCGGGAGGCGACCGATGGTCCGACGGGCCGAGGCGCGCCATCCCGGTTCAACACGCCATCGACCAATTCGGCGGCGACGCGGGAGGAGACGACACCCATGACCCATCAGATCACCCTCCGATTCGAGGACGGCGTGACGCGGTTCATCGACTGCGAGGACGGCGAGCTCGTGGCGGACGCGGCGCTGCGCGCGCGGATCAACATTCCGCTCGACTGCCGCGACGGCGTCTGCGGCACCTGCCGGGCGCTCTGCGAATCCGGCGCCTACGAGCTCGGCGACCACGTCGACGAGGCGCTTTCCGCCGAGGACGCCGGCTCCGGGCACGTCCTGACCTGTCAGATGCGGCCATCCTCGGACTGCGTCGTCCATATCGCCACCGCCTCTGACGTCTCCGGCGCCGGGGCGACGACGCACCGGGGCCGCGTCACCGCGAACCGCCGCGTCTCCGACACCACGATCGCCTTCTCGGTCGCGCTCGAGAACCGCGCCGATCTCACCTTCCTGCCCGGGCAGTACGTGAACGTCGCGGTGCCCGGAACCGACCAGACCCGCTCCTATTCCTTCAGCTCCGCCCCCGCCGAGGCCGAGGTCTCCTTCCTCGTCCGCGACGTGCCCCGGGGGGTCATGTCGAGCTGGCTCCGTGAGCGGGCGCGGGTCGGCGAGGCGGTGACGTTCAAGGGCCCGATGGGCGGTTTCTACCTGCGCCCGATCGAGCGGCCCGTCCTCTTCCTCGCTGGCGGCACCGGCCTCGCGCCGTTTCTGTCCATGCTCGGGAAGATCGCCGGCGACGGCGGCGTGGCGCAGCCGATCCACCTGATCCTCGGCGTGACCAACGACGAGGACCTCGCCGAGATCGAGACGCTCGAGGACTACGCCCGCCGGCTGCCGAATTTCACCTATCTCAGCGTGGTCGCCAATCCGGCGAGCGGCCATCCGCGCAAGGGCTACGTGACGGACCATATCCGGCCCGCGCAGCTCAACGGCGGCGACGCGGACGTCTACCTCTGCGGGCCGCCGCCGATGGTCGACGCGGTGCGCGCCTATCTCGCCGGGCAGGGGCTGACGCCGCGCAACTTCTACTACGAGAAGTTCGCCGGCACCGGTCTCGTCACGCAGACCGGCGAGGAGCACATCGCCCCGGCCGACGTGGACGACGCCTTCGACCTGCGGCTCGCGCTCGAGCTCGGCGCGGCGCAGCTCACCATGGGACGGCTCTCGGGCGCGCAGCTCACCAGCTTCCGCAAGCTCGCGGAAGCGACCGCGGAGGCCGTCGCCGGCGATCGCTTCGTCGATTTGCCCCGCTACGTCGAGGCGAACCACGCCTTCCACATGTTCCTGATCGACGCCTGCGGGAACGCCCAGCTCGCGACGCTCTACAAGCAGCTCGCGGTGCGGGACTATATCGCGCGCGCGCTCACGCCGGAGGTGGCGATCGTGGGCGACATCGTCCAGCAGCATCGCGATCTGGTGCGCGCCTTCGAGCTTGGCGACATCAACGCGGCGCGCGACGTGATCGCCCTCCACGCGCAGCATTCCAAGGCGACGATGAGCCGGGCGCTGGAGCGGCGTCCGGCCGGGGCCCTCGCCGTTCCGGCGCCCGGGCCGGCGGCGGCGGCGCCCGAGGCCGCGCCCCGGCCCGAGCCTAAGCCTGAGCCCGAGCCCGAGCGGTGCCCGTTCATCGCCAGGCCGCCGCAGCCCTACGCGCATGAGCTCGACTGGCCGGACGGGCTCGAGCCCTTCAAGGTGGTGGACGACGGCTCGCAGGGGGATCCTTACGCGCATTATCGCTGGATGCGCGAGCACGCCCCGGTGCTGCGCTGCCAGTCGGCGACCTCGGACGTGTGGTTTCTCTCCCGCTACGACGACGTCTATCGCGCGATCCGCGATCCGAAGCTCTTCTCCTCGGAGGTGGTCAGCCCGCCGCCGCTCACCTTCCTGACGCTCTTCGACGCGCCCGGCCACACGCGCCTGCGCAAGGTCGTGCAGCCCTCGTTCATGCCGCTTTCGCTCGACCCGTTCGTGGCGGGGATCGAGCGCCGGGCCGAGGAGCTGCTCGACGCGATGATCGCCAAGGGCGGCGGCGACGTCGTCGACGACTACGCGATCCCGCTCTCGATCGCGACGATCTCCACGATGATCGACGTCCCGAACGAGGACGAGGAGAAGATGAAGTTCTGGTCGGACGAGACCTTCAGCTACTTCGGCCGTCTCGCGCGCAACGCCCCCGGAACCGGCACCGACGAGGCGAGCGCGATGGCGTTCTTCGCCTATCTCAAGGAGGCGATGGAGCGCCTGGCGAAGACCGGGGGCCAGTCGATCGGCGCCCATGTCGCGCGGATGTGGAAGGACGGGCTCCTGTCCGAGAAGGAGGCGAAGGAGCTTTGCGCCTTCGTCTTCATCGCCGGGCACGACACCACCACGATCCTCGTCGCCAACGCGCTCCGGATGCTGTCCGAACAGCCCGCGCTGCTCGGGCGGCTGCGCGACAATCCGGGCGACGCCGAGCGGTTCGTCGAGGAGGTGGCGCGCTACCGCGGCACCGTGCAGCGGGTCAGCCGGATGACCACCGAGGCGACCGAGGTGGCCGGCGTCGAGCTGCCGAAGGGCGCGACCATCCGCCTGCTGCTGTCCGCCGCGAACCGCGACAGCCGCAAGTTCCCGAACGGCGAGAGCTTCGACATCGACCGCGACACGACCGGGCATCTCGGCTTCGGCAACGGCGTCCACAAATGCCTCGGCATGCCGCTCGCGAAGCTCGAGACGCTGATCACCACCCGGCTCGTCGCGAAGAAGCTCGGCGCCATCGCGCTCGATCCGTCGCGGCCGATCGAGTATGTGCGCGGCAACAACCTCACCAACTCGGGCCCGGAGCATCTCCACGTCGAGATGGCCGCGCGCGCGGGCTGATCGCGCGCCGCCGCGTCACGCGGGGTCCAGGGCCGGCGCGAGCCGGCTCTGGGCCCTGGCGCGGTATTCCGTCGGCCGGAGCCCGGTCCGCTTGCGGAAGAACCGGCTGAAATACGCCTCGTCCTGGAAGCCGAGGGCGCGCGCGATCTGCTTCACGCTCAGCATGGAATAGCCGAGCAGCCGCTTGGCCTCGTGGATCGAGCGCAGGTCGATCGCCTCGATCGCCGAGACCCCGAAGGCGGCGCGGCAGGTCCGGGTGAGCTGCCCGGTCGTCACCCCCATCGCCTGCGCGTAGCTCGCCACCGGCTGCCGCGTCCGGCAGCGTTCGTCGAGCAGCGTCCGGAATCGCTCGATCCGCGCCGCGAGGACCGCGCGCTCCGGACCGGAGGCGAGTCGCTCGGTCTCGCTCAGCCGGGCGATCTGGACGAAGAGGGCGAGCGTCAGCGCGACCCCGGCGGCGAATTGCCAGCGCCCGTGGCGCGCCGCCTCGAGCCCGATCGCCTCGAAGAGCGGCGCCAGCGCCGCGCCGCGCCGGCTGGCCGGATTGACCGCGAGCACCGCGGGGGTCCGCATGAAGGGCAGAAGCTCGGGCTCCGCCGCCATGGCGACGGATTCGAGCGCCGACTGCGCCGCGGTGATGACCTGCCCGTCGACATCCGCGCGGAAGCGGAAGCCGTGGACCGAGCGGGCGGGCACGACGATCAGGCAGGGCGCCTCGAAGGACCAGTCGCGGCCGTCGATGAAGGTCTCCCCGCCGCCCCGCGCGACATGCAGCGTCTGGATCAGCGCGTCGTGGGAATGCGGCTCGATCTCGAAGCCGAACCGGCCCGCCCGGTCGGGAATGCGCTCGCAATGCACCATGTCGACCCAGGCCTGCCCGGCCTCCACGCCATAGAGCGCGAAGTTCGGCACCGTGCGGTGTCGGGCCCGATCGGTCATGGCGCCCGGAGGGGACGGGCGTGATCCGGCGGACCCGCCGCCGAGGCGATCGTGAGCGGCTGGTTCATGGTCGGCTCCTCGCCCCTTCCATATCGGGCATTCCCTGCGGCGCTGGCAAGTCGCCCGGAAGCTTATCCCCGGCCGCCTTGATCGGCGCCCGTCGGAGGATCGGGGTCACCCCCGGCGCGGCGCGGCCCGGCCGGCGATCTCACTCGGGTCCCCGCCGGGAGAGCGTCTCGTCGTCGCCGAGCCCGGACGAAAGGCGAAGCTCGGTCGCCGCGGCTACGCCGAGCGCCTCCCGCAGCCGCCCCGGAGGGACGCCGGTCCGCCGCGAGAAGAAGCGGCTGAAGTAGGCGGGGTCATCGAAGCCGAGCGCGTAGCCGATCTCGGCCGCCGACATTCCGGTATAGATGAGCCAGCGCTTCGCCTCGGTGATGATGCGGTCGTAAAGCAGGCCCGAGGCGGTCTTTCCGAGGCGGGCCTTGCAGATCGTGTTGAGCTGCGCGCGCGTGACGGAGAGCGCGTCGGCGTAGAACTCGACCCGCCGCTCCGCGCGGAAGTGCCGCTCGATGAGATCGCGATACCGCAGGACGAGCGCGTAGGCGCGTTCGTCGTTGCCGGGCCGGGCCGCCCGCTCGCTGGCGCGGACCCGCAGGAGCGCCACCAGCACGGTGATGAAATAGGCCATGATCGCCGGCCGCCGCCCCGGCGCGGCGAAGACGAACTCCCGGCTGAGGCTCTGGAAGGATTCCTCCACGTGGGCCGGGTCGACCCCCGTGCCCGCGAGGGCGAATACGCCACCGTCGCGCGTGGTCTCGGTCATGCCGGCATCCGCCATCGCGGCCTGCATCACGAAGGATTCCGCGGCGGTGATCACCCATCCGTCGGTCTCGGGCAGGAAGCGGATGTGATGCACCGAAGCCACGGGGACGGCCATGAGGCAGGGCACCTCGACCGGGATCTCGCGGCCCTCGAGATCGATGGTCCCGCCGCCGGTCTGCACGAAGAGGATCTGCATGTGATGCGGATGCGCGTGCGGCGGAATGGTCCAGTTGTTGGGCCGCGAGCGCTTCCGGATGCGCTCGATATGCAGGAAGTCGAGATCGACGGCGGCCGCGCCGTCGTCCTCGAGACGCCCGTAGAGGTAGAAATGCGGGATCGGCGTCGTGGTCGGCGTCATGCTGGCTGATCCTTCGCGAAGAGCGCCGCGCTCCGCGCATGGCTGCCATTCGAATTGTGCAATCTTTCCTCCGGAGCGTCCATTCGTGCGATCGGGCGCGACGCGTATTTGATCCTCCCAGCGAAGATGTCCGGATTCACCGGCGAGCCTGAAGGGGGAAACGAATGGCCATTGCCGGCGACGTGAGCTGCGACGTGCTCGTGATCGGATCGGGGGCCGGCGGGCTTTCCACCGCCGTCACGGCGAAGAAGCACGGCCTCGACGTGGTGGTGATCGAGAAGGCTCCGGTCTTCGGGGGCACCACCGCCTTCTCCGGCGGCGTCCTGTGGATCCCCGGCAACGGCCGGGCGAAGCAGGACCCGCGCGAGAGCCGGGAGCGGGCGCGCGAATATCTGAAGGCCGAGACCGGCAACTTCTTCCAGGACGACATGATCGAGGCCTTCCTCGACACCGGGCCCGCGATGCTCGACTGGTTCGAGCGCGAGACCGAGGTGAAGTTCGTCCCGACCCTCTATCCCGACTACCATCCGCTCGCCCCCGGCGGCGTCGATATCGGCCGCTCCGTCCTCGCCGCGCCCTTCGACGCCTCGGCGCTCGGCCCGGAGCTCAAGCGCCTGCGCCCGCCGCTCTCGACCATCACCTTCGTCGGCATGATGTTCAATTCCTCGAACGCCGATCTCAAGCATTTCTTCCGCGCGACCTCCTCGCTCACCTCCGCGCTCTATGTCGCGAAGCGGCTCGCGCTGCATGGGGTCGAGCTCGCCCGCTACGGCCGGGGCGTGCAGGTGACGAGCGGCAACGCCCTCGCCGCGCGGCTCGCGAAGAGCTGCTTCGCGCTCGGCATCCCGATCCATACCGAGACCCCGGCCGAAAGCCTGATCCGCGACGGCGAGACGGTGACGGGCGCGGTGGTGAAGGGCGTGTCGGGCCCGGCCCGGATCACCGCGCGGCGCGCCGTCGTGCTCGCCTGCGGCGGCTTCCCGCACGACCCGGCGCGGCTGCGGGAGGCCTATCCCCATGTCCGTCGCGGCGGCGAGCATTTCTCGCCCACCCCGGCCGAGAACACCGGCGACGGCGTGCGCCTCGCCGAGGAGGCGGGCGCGCGGATGGAGATCCGCTTCGCCAGCGCCGCGGCCTGGATGCCGGTCTCGAAGGTCCCGAACGGCGACGGCGGCTTCGCGGCCTTCCCGCATCTGCTCGACCGCTACAAGCCGGGCGTGATCGCCGTGACCGCGAACGGCAAGCGGTTCTGCAATGAATCCGAAAGCTACCACGACGTCGGCGCCGCGATGATCGAGGCCTGCGCCGGGCAGGCGGAGACGTTCGCCTGGCTGCTCTGCGACAAGACCACGATCGGGAAATACGGGCTTGGCTACGCGAAACCCGCGCCGCTGCCGCTCGGGCCGCTGATCCGCTCGGGCTATCTCAAGACCGGGGCGACCCTCGCGGAGCTCGCGAAGGCCATCGGCGTCGACGCCGCGGCGCTGGAGGCGACGGTCGCGGAATACAACCGCGGCGCCGTGAACGGGAAGGACGAGCAGTTCCACCGGGGCGAGACGTCGTTCAACCGCTATCTCGCCGATCCCGAGCACAAGCCCAATCCCTGCGTCGCGCCGGTGGCGAAGGGTCCGTTCTACGCGGTCAAGCTCGTCATGGGCGACCTCGGCACCTTCGACGGGCTCCGGACCACGGTCGAGGGGCAGGTGCTCGACGCGGAGGACCGGCCGATCGCCGGGCTCTACGCGGTCGGCAACGACCGGGCGAGCATCATGGGCGGCAACTATCCCGGCGCCGGGATCACGCTCGGGCCGATCATGACCTTCGGCTTCATCACCGGCAAGCATCTGGCCCGCGCGGCCTGACGCCCGAGGATCCGACGTCGCGCCCGCGCAGGGCGCTCCGCGACCAAGAGCGGCCCGGCGAACGGGTCGCGAAAAATCCCATCTCCATGACAGGGAGGAATTCATGGACTTCACGCGCCGCAGACTGCTGACGACCGCCGCCGCCGCGGGCGCCGTCGCGACCTTCCCCTTCGGCCCCGCCCGCGCCCAGGACAAGACGATCCGGATCGGCGTCATCACCGACATGTCGGGCATCTATCGCGACGTCTCCGGGCCGACCTCGGTCGAATGCACGCGGCAGGCGGTGGCCGAGTTCACCGCCGCCAATCCCGACATCGCCGTCGAGGTGCTGGTCGCCGACCACCAGAACAAGCCCGACGTCGGGCTCACGATCATCCGCGAATGGTTCGACCAGGGCGGCGTCGACCTCATCTCCAACGTCGGCAACAGCGCGATCGCGCTCGGCGCCGGCGATCTCCTGAAGGCCAAGGACAAGGCCGCGGTCATCACCACGGCGGGTTCCTCCGATCTCACCGGCAAGAGCTGCAACCCGAACTGGGTGCACTGGAGCTGGGACAGCTGGTGCCTCGCGCATTCGACCGCGACCTCCTCGGTCGCGACGGGCGGCGACAAGTGGTTCTTCATCACCGCCGACTACGCCTTCGGCCACGCGGCCGAGGCGGATGCGACGAAATTCGTCGAGGCCGCGGGCGGCCAGGTCATGGGATCGGTGCGCTATCCCTATGGCAATACGACCGATTTCTCCTCCTTCCTGCTGCAGGCGCAGGCCAGCGGCGCGAATGTGATCGGTCTCGCCAATTCCGGCAACGAGCTCATCAACGCGCTGCGCCAGGCGCAGGAATTCGGCATCGTCGCGAGCGGGATACGCATGGCCGCGCTGGTCGGCTACATCACCGACGTCATCGGCATGGGCCTGCCCGTCGCGCAGGGCCTGACCCTGACCGAGACCTTCTACTGGGATCACGACGATCGCACCCGCGCCTTCATGGACCGGATGCGCCCCCGTCTGGGCGAGGGCGTCTTCCCGAACATGAGCCAGGCCGGCGACTATTCGGGCGTGCTGCACTACCTCAAGGCGGTCAAGGAGCTCGGCGTCGACCAGGCCAAGGCCTCCGGCGGCGCGGTCATCGCCAAGATGAAGGAGATGCCGACCGACGACGACGCCTTCGGCGTCGGCTCGATCCGGCCGGACGGGCGCAAGATCCACCCCGCCTTCCTCTTCCAGGTGAAGACGCCCGAGGAGAGCACCGGGCCGGGCGACGTCTACAACCTCATCGCGACGATCCCGGCCGACGAGGCCTTCCGGCCGATGAGCGAGGGCGGCTGCCCGCTCATCACCGGCTGACGGAGTTTCACGGCATGGACATGGTTTCGACGCGGGGCTGGCTCGGGATCGAGGGCGACGTCGCCGTCGTCACCGGCGCGGCGAGCGGCATCGGCAAGGGCATCGCCCGGGCGCTCTCCGAGGCGGGGGCGCGGGTCTTCATCCTCGACCTTCGCGCCGAGGCGGCGGAGGCCGCGGCCGGGGAGGTCGGCGGCGGCGCCGAGGGTCTCGGCTGCGACATGGGCGACCCGGCGGCGGTGGCCGCGGCGGCGGCGCGGGTCGGCCGCTGCGACATCCTCGTCAACAACGCGGGCGTGCTCCGGGGCGGGCCGCTCGCGGAGGTCTCGCCCGAGGACTGGAACCTGGTGCTCGGCGTCAATCTCGGCGGCTATCTGTCCGCCGCGCGAGCCTTCGGCGAGGGCATGCGCGCGCGGCGCAGGGGGGCGATCGTGCATGTCGCCTCGATCGCCGCGACCGAGCCACAGGCCTTCTCCGGCGCCTACAGCCCGTCAAAGGCCGCCGTCGCGATGCTGTCGCGCCAGCTCGCCTTCGAATGGGGCCCGGACGGGATCCGGTCCAACTCGGTCAGCCCGGGGATGATCCGCACGCCGCTCTCGGAGAGCTTCTATCAGGTCCCGGGCATCCTCGAGGCGCGCGAGGCCGTGGTGCCGATGCGCCGGGTCGGCGCGCCGGAGGACATCGCCAATGTCGCGGCCTTCCTCGCGAGCCCGCGGGCGGCCTATGTCAACGGCCAGGACATCGTCGTGGACGGCGGCTTCGCCCAGACGCTGATGGCCCACGTGCCGCGCCCGGGCCACGAGAAGGTGGGGGCATGACCTCCGTCGTCGTGACCGGGGGCGGCGCGGGGATCGGCTGGGCCATCGCCCGCCTGTTCGCGGCGCGCGGAAGCCGGGTCGCGATCCTCGACCTCGACACGGACGCCGCGCGCGCCCGCGCGGCCGAGCTCGGCGCGAGCCATCTCGGCCTCGGCGGCGACGTCACCGACGAGGCCGCGGTCACGGAGGCGCTCGACCGCGCCGAGGTCGAATTCGGCGGCGTCGACGCGCTCGTGAACAACGCGGGCATCGGCGACAATCCGGCGCCCACCCTCGACCAGGGGCTCGACCGGTTCCGGCGCGTGCTCTCGGTCCATCTCGACGGCGCCTTCCTGATGAGCCGCGAGGCCGCGCGCCGGATGCTGCCGCGCGGCGGCGGGGCGATCGTCAACATCGCCTCGATCGCCGGGCTGGGCGGCATTCCGGGCCGCAACGCCTATGGCGCGGCCAAGGCCGGGATCATCGGCATGACCCGCGCCATGGCCTGCGAATGGGCGCCGAAGGGCCTGCGCGTCAACGCTGTCGCACCCGGCTATGTCGCGACCGAGCTCGTGGCGAAGCTCGAGGCCGACGGGGCGCTCGACCTCGACGCGATCCGGCGGCGCATCCCGATGGGCGCGCTTTCCGAACCCGAGGCGATCGCCGAGGCGGTCTTCTTCCTCGCCTCCGACGCCGCGCGCTACGTCACCGGCGCCGTCCTGCCCGTCGATGGCGGATGGAGCGCCTTCGGCGGCTTCGGCGACGCCCACCCCAGCCAAGGAGCGACGACATGAACGCGGACGCCGCCGCCCTCGACAGCTACCCGACGCTTCACCTCGAGCCCGACGCGATCCTGGTCGCCGAGGGGATGAGCAAGCGGTTCGGCAATTTCCTCGCCGTGAGGGACGTGAACCTCAGCGTCCGCCGCGGCTCGATCCACGCGCTGATCGGGCCGAACGGCGCGGGCAAGACCACCTGCTTCAACCTGCTCACCAAGTTCCTGATCCCGTCGAGCGGGACGATCCACTTCCGGGGCGAGGACATCACCCGGACCCCCGCCGCCGAGATCGCGCGCAAGGGGCTCGTGCGGTCGTTCCAGATCTCCTCGGTCTTTCCCCAGCTCACCGTGCTCGAGAACGTGCGCGTCGCGCTGCAGCGGCCCGAGCGGCTCGCGACGCAGTTCTGGCTGCCGCGCGGCCGGCTGCGCGCGCTGAACGCCCGGGCCGAGGAGCTGGTCGAGGCCGTGGGGCTGAGCGCCTGGATCGGACACGCCGCCGCCGACCTCTCCTATGGCCGCAAGCGGGCGCTGGAGCTCGCGACCACGCTCGCGCTCGAACCCGAGCTCATGCTGCTCGACGAGCCGATGGCCGGGATGGGCCACGAGGACATCCATCTCGTGACCGACCTCATCCGCCGGGTCGCGGTCGGCCGCACCGTGCTGATGGTCGAGCACAATCTCGGCGTCGTCGCCGATCTCTGCGACCGCGTCACCGTGCTCCAGCGCGGCGAGATCCTCGCCGAGGGCACCTACGCCGAGGTCAGCGCGGATTCGCGCGTCCGCGCCGCCTATCTCGGGAGCGAAGAAGATGAAGATTGACCGCGCCGTCACCGCCCCCGCGCTGAGCGTCCGGGATCTCAAGGCCTGGTACGGCGAAAGCCAGGCGCTCCACGGCATCGACCTCGACATCCCCAAGGGCGAGACCGTGGCCCTGCTCGGCCGCAACGGCGCGGGAAAGACCACGACGCTCCGCGCGATCCTCGGCCTCGTCGGGCGGCGCTCGGGCGAGGTGCGCGTCAACGGCGCGGACATCACGCGCACGCCGCTGCACCACATCGCGCGCACCGGTCTCGGCTTCGTGCCGGAGGACCGGGGGATCTTCGCCGGCCTCTCGGTCGCGGAGAACCTCGCCCTGCCGCCGGTGGTGCGCGAGGGCGGCTGGACGCTCGAGGAGATCCACGAGGTCTTTCCGAACCTGCGGGAGCGCGCGGGCAGCCCGGGAACCAAGCTCTCGGGCGGCGAGCAGCAGATGCTCGCGATCGCGCGCGTGCTCCGGACCGGCGTCGACATCATCCTGCTCGACGAGCCGACCGAGGGCCTCGCGCCGGTGATCGTGCAGCGCATCGGCGACGTGATCCGCGCCCTGAAGGCGCGCGGCATGACGGTCGTGCTGGTCGAGCAGAACTTCCGCTTCGCCCGCCGCCTCGCGGACCGGTTCATCGTGCTCGAACACGGCGAGATCATCGGCCAGTTCACGGCCGAGGAGCTGCCCGGGCGCCGCGCGTGGCTCACGGAAATGCTCGGGGTGTGAGGAGCGGAGGCGGCCGCGCGAGCGCGGCGGGGGCGAGGACGCCCCGAGGAGAACAGGCTCCGGGGCGGAAGCGCCGAACCCGGACGAGACCCGGCGCGCGCGCCGCGAGGAGGAACACGCGATGACGACGATATTCGGCGTACCCACGGCCGCGCTTTTCGGCCAGATCATGATCGGGCTGATCAACGGCTCGTTCTACGCGCTCCTGAGCCTCGGGCTCGCGGTGATCTTCGGCATGTTGCGGGTGATCAACTTCGCCCATGGCGCGCAATACATGCTCGGCGCCTTCTTCGCCTGGATGCTGCTCACCTGGGCCGGGATCGGCTTCTGGGGCGCGCTCATCCTCGCGCCGCTTCTGGTGGGGCTGGTCGCCGCGGCGCTGGAGCGGCTGCTCATCCGGCGGACCTACCAGCTCGACCATCTCTACGGGCTGCTTCTGACCTTCGGCCTCGCCCTCATCATCGAGGGCGGCTTCCGCCACGTCTTCGGCTCGACCGGCAATTCCTACCCGACGCCCCCGGCGCTGACAGGGGCGCTCAATCTCGGCTTCATGTTCCTGCCCACCTATCGCGGCTTCGTCATCCTCGCCTCGCTCGCCGTCTGCGTCGCGGTCTGGTTCCTGATCGAGCGCACCAAGCTCGGCTCCTACCTGCGCGCGGCGACCGAGAGCCCGAAGCTGGTGCAGGTCTTCGGCATCAACGTGCCGCTCCTCATGACGCTCACCTACGCGCTCGGCGCGGGGCTCGCCGGGCTCGCGGGCGTGCTCGCCGCGCCGATGTACCAGGTGAGCCCGCTCATGGGGCAGAACATGATCATCGTCGTCTTCGCGGTGGTGGTGATCGGCGGCATGGGCTCGATCCTCGGCGCGATCGCGACCGGCTACATCCTCGGCCTGGTCGAGGGGCTGACCCGGGTCTTCTACCCCGAGGCCTCGGCGACGGTCATCTTCCTCGTCATGGCCATCGTCCTCCTGATCCGCCCCGCGGGGCTTTTCGGCCGGGCCTGAGACCCGCGCGCCAACCAGATCCAGGGAGCAACCCATGTCCACCATCACCACGAGCCCGCCGCGCGCCGCCGAGCCGCTTCCCCGGGGCGAGATCGCCACCGACCACGCCGACGGCAAGGCGCTCCTGATCGGCGCCGCCGTGCTCGCCGTGCTCGCCTTGGCGCCGCTCGCCATCTATCCCGTGTTCCTGATGAAGGCGCTCTGCTTCGCGCTCTTCGCCGCGGCGTTCAACCTGCTGCTCGGCTACGTCGGCCTGCTCTCCTTCGGCCACGCGGTCTTCTTCGGCGGGGCGGCCTATATCACCGCCCATACCGCGAAGGTCTGGGGGCTGACCCCCGAACTCGCGATCCTGCTCGGCGTGGCCTTCGCCGCCGCGCTCGGCCTGCTGATCGGCGCGCTCGCGATCCGGCGGCAGGGGATCTATTTCGCGATGGTCACGCTCTCGCTCGGCCAGCTGGTCTATTTCTTCTTCCTGCAGGCGCCCTTCACCCATGGCGAGGACGGGATCCAGTCGGTGCCGCGCGGCGATCTCTTCGGCCTCATCTCGCTCGAGCCGACGATGAACCTCTATTACTTCGTCCTCGCCGTCTTCGCCCTCGGCATGGCCTTCCTGTGGCGCGTGGTCCATTCGCCCTTCGGCGCGATCCTGACGGCGGTGCGCGAGAACGAGGACCGCGCGACCTCGCTCGGCTATTCGGTCGCGCGCTACAAGCTCGCAGCCTTCGTGATCAGCGCCGCGGTCGCGGGCCTCGCCGGCGCGACCAAGGTCTTCGTCTTCCAGCTCGCCACGCTCACCGACGTGGGCTGGCAGATGTCGGGCGAGGTCATCCTGATGACGCTCCTCGGCGGGCTCGGCACCTTCGCGGGACCGGCGGTCGGAGGGGCGGTGATCCTCGCGCTGCAGAACTATCTCGCCGGATCCGCGGTGCCGATCACCGTCGTCATCGGCACGATCTTCGTCGCCTGCGTGCTATTGTTCCGCCGCGGCGTCGTGGGCGAGATCATCCATCACCTCGGCCGGCGCGCCGGCAAGTAAGACAATCGGAGAACATCATGCGCACCCAGGTCGCGATCATCGGCTCAGGGCCCTCCGGGCTTCTCCTCGGCCGCCTCCTGACCCTCGCGGGGATCGACAATGTGATCCTCGACCGCGTCGGCCGGGACTACATTCTCGGCCGGGTCCGCGCCGGCGTGCTCGAGCAGGGCATGGTCGAGATGATGCGCGAGGCCGAGGCCGCCGAGCGGCTCGACGCCGAGGGCCTGCCGCACGACGGGTTCGACATCGCGCTGAACGGCGGGCTCAGCCATATCGACCTCGCCGGGCTGACCGGCGGCAAGCGGGTGGTGATCTACGGCCAGACCGAGGTCACCCGCGACCTGATGGACAAGCGCGACGCGGACGGCGCGCCGACGGTCTACGACGCGGAGCATGTCGCGCCGCGCGACTTCGACGGCGACCATCCCTGGATCAGCTACGAGAAGGACGGGGTGTCGCACCGCGTCGACGCCGATTTCATCATCGGCTGCGACGGGTTCCACGGGCCCTCGCGCAAGGCCGCGCCGCCGAAGGCGATCGAGACCTTCGAGCGGGTCTATCCCTTCGGCTGGCTCGGCCTGCTGGCCGAGGTGCCGCCGGCGCGGCATGAGCTCGTCTACGGCAAGCATGCCCGGGGCTTCTCGCTCTGCTCGATGCGCTCCGAGACCCGCAGCCGCTATTATCTCCAGGTGCCGCTGACCGATCAGGTCGAGAACTGGTCCGACGACGCCTTCTGGGACGAATTGCGCCGCCGCCTGCCCGAGGAGGTCGCCGACGCCGTCGTCACCGGCCCCTCCTTCGAGAAATCGATCGCGCCGCTGCGCTCCTTCGTGACCGAGCCGATGCGCTTCGGCCGGCTGTTCCTCGCCGGCGACGCCGCGCATATCGTGCCCCCGACCGGCGCCAAAGGGCTGAACCTCGCCGCCTCGGACATCCGCTATCTCTTCGACGGTCTGCGCGAATTCTACGCGGAGGGCTCCTCGGCCGGGCTCGACGCCTATTCCGAGCGGGCGCTGGCGCGGATCTGGAAGGCCGAGCGGTTCAGCTGGTGGATGACCACGATGCTGCACACTTTCGCCGAGGACGATGCCTTCGGCCGCCGCGTCCACGACGCCGAGCTGACCTACACCCTCTCCTCGAACGCCGCCCGGACCGCTCTCGCCGAGAACTACGTCGGCCTGCCGTATTGAGGACGCCGCGATGATCTTCGAATGGCGCGTCTACCGCTTCACCCCGGGCCGGGCGACCGAATACCTCGCGAGCTTCGAGCGCGAGGGGCTTTCGCTCGTCACGCGGCATCTGCCGATGCTGGGCTACTGGCTGACGGAGTGCGGCGAGCTCAACACGCTTCACCATCTCTGGGTGTACCGGGACCTCGCCGACCGGGTTGCTCGCCGCGTCCGGCTCGCGGCGGACGACGAATGGACCCGCGGCTTCGGACCGCGCGCCTTCCCGATGATCGAGCACCAGCGGAGCCGGCTGCTCGAAGTCGTCGCCGGCTCCCCCCGGCTCGACGCGGCGACCTCGGCGGCGACGGAGGCGGCGGGCCCGCCGCCCACGGCCTCCGCCGGCAACCTGGTCCTTGGCTCCTGGTCGGCGCTCGAGACCGGGCGGGGGGAGTTCGACGCGGTCGCGCCCGGGACGGAGACGGTCGCGATCTGGCGCGTTCTCGCGGGCGAGGGCCCGGGTGATTACATGCGGCTGACGCGCGCGGAGACGGCGGAGGAATTTCCCCTCGCGAACCGATCCGGCCAATCCTGCGACCTGATGCGGCCAGCGCGCTTCTCGCCCCTCGGCTAGCCGCCGTCCGCCCCGTCGCGGGAAAGCCCGGCGGGCGGCTCTCGCCCGCCCGCCGGCGCGTCAGCGCCGCACGTCCATCGCCTGGCGCAGTCCGTCGCTCAGCATCGCGAAGCAGAGCGACGTGACGATGATGCAGAGCCCGGGCAGAAGCGTGACCAGCGGCTGGGAATAGATCGCGGTGCGCAGCCCGCTCAGCATGAGCCCCCATTCGGGATCCGGCGGCTGGGTCCCGAGGCCGAGGAAGGACAGCCCCGAGGCGAGGATCATCGCGAGGCTGATGAGCCCGGTGGCGAAGACGAAGATCGGGCCGAGCACGTTCGGGAGCACATGCACGCGGATGATGCTGACCGGGCCCGCGCCGCTGGCGCGCGCCGCCTCGACATAGTCCATCCCGCGCTGGCCGGTCGCGGCGCTCTCGGCGACGCGCGTGATCTGGGGAATGAAGACCAGCGTCATCGAGATGACCGCGTTCAGCGCGCCCGAGCCGAGCGATCCGCTGATCGCCGCGGCGAGCAGCACCGAGGGGAAGGCGTAGAACACATCGGTCACGCGCATGATGACCATGTTGGTCCGCCCGCCCGCGTAGCCCGCGACCACGCCGAGGAAGCCGCCGATCACGAAGGCGATGACCACCGGCGCGATGCCGAGCAGCCAGGAGAGCCGTCCGCCATAGATGAGGCGCGACAGCATGTCCCGCCCGATGTCGTCGGTGCCGAGCGGATGCGAGGGCGTGCCGATCGGCTTCAGCCTGGCGAGCATGCTGCTCGCATAGGGGTCGTGCGGGGCGAAGACCGGGGCGAAGACGATGACGACCAGCATCGCGAGAAGCACGAGGCCGCTCAGGACCGCCACCCGGTCGCGCAGCAGCTGGCGGAGCACCAGGCTCCAGTAGCCGGGTTCGGGAAACGGGTCCGCGGCGCCGGCGGTGTCTTCGGGCGGGATCATCGGCCGCGGTTCCGTCGCGTTCGGTCGCATGGTCATGACCGGCTGAAGCGCGGATCGATCGCCGCCTGAACGAGGTCGACCGCGAGGTTGAGCAGCACGAAGAAGAGCGCGAGCAGCAGGGTCGTCGCCTGCAGCATGGGAATGTCGCGCTGCGCGATCGCGGTGTTGAGCAGGAAGCCGGTGCCGGGCCAGCTGAACACCGTCTCGACCAGCACCGAGCCGCCCATGAGCTGGCCGAGCTGGAGCCCCGCCACGGCCAGCACCCCGGGAGCCGCGTTCTTCGCGACATGGGCGACGATCGCGCCCCGCAGCATGCCCTTGCTGCGCAGCGTGGTGACGAATTCCTGGTTCAGGATCTCGACCGCGCCGCCGCGCACCGCGCGCGCCACCATGCCCATCGGGATGGTCGCGAGCGCGAGGGCGGGCAGGATCAGCGCCTGGAGATGCGCGGCGTCCCAGGCCCAGGGGCCGGGGCCGGCGCCCATCGAGGGCAGCCAGTTCAGGAGCACGCTGAAGACGATGATGAGCGCCATCCCGACCCAGTAGTTCGGAACCGCGAGCGCGAGCGCCGAGACCCCGACCAGCAGCCGGTCGACCGCGCTTCCCGCCGTCGCCGCCGAAAGCGTTCCGAGCAGCGCGCCGCCGAGGAAGGCGATCAGCGCGGCCGCCAGCGCGAGGCGCAGCGTATAGGCAGCCGCGGCGAGCAGGTCGGGCAGGACCGGGCGCCCCGTCGCGAGCGAGAGGCCGAAGTCGCCCCGCAGCACGTTCGAGAGCCAGAAGAGGTACTGCACCGGCAGCGGCCGGTCGAGGCCATAGGCGGCGCGCACCTGCTCGACCACGTCGCGCGGCGCGTCCGGGGGCACGATGGCGCTGATCGGATCGCCGGGGGCGATATGGACGAGCAGGAAGCAGATCAGGCTGACGCCGAGGGCGATCGGCAACGTGTAGAGCACGCGCCGGAGGGCATAGAGCATCATGGCCGGGGCGCCTCCGCGGGAAAGAGGGCGGCCGGCCCGCTCCGGACGCACCGGACGCGGTGGTCCGGCGCGGGAATCTCGATCGGCGGCGTGGCCGCGAGGCAGGGCGGGGCGGCCAGCGCGCAGCGCGGCGCGAAGGCGCAGCCCCGGGGCGGCGTCTCGAGCCCCGGCGGCGCGCCCGGGATGGTGCGCAGCGGCGCGCCGCGCATCTCCGGCCGGACCCGCGCGTCCATCAGGCCCCGCATGTAGGGATGCAGCGGCGAGTCGATCATCGCCGCGGTCGGGCCCTGCTCGACGATGAGGCCCGCGTACATGACGGCGATCTCGTCGGCGATCTCGGCGGCGACGCCGAAATCATGCGTGACGAAGAGGATGCCCATGCCCAGCTCGCGCTGGAGCTCGCGCAGCAGGAGCAGGATCTGGATCTGGACGGTGGCGTCGAGCGCGGTGGTCGGCTCGTCCGCGAGCAGGAGCTTCGGCCGGCAGGCGAGCGCCATGGCGATCATCACCCGCTGGCGCAGCCCGCCGGAAAGCTCGTGCGGATAGGCCCGCAGGCGCGCGCGGGCCGAGGGGATCTGCGCGCGGTCGAAGAGGTCGAGCGTCCGCCGCTCGGCCTCGGCCTGGCTCACATGGTCGTGGCGGCGGATCGTCTCGGTGATCTGGCGGCCGACGGTGAAGACCGGGTCGAAGGCGGTCATCGGCTCCTGGAAGATCATGCCGACCAGCTTGCCGCGGAGATCGGCCATCTCGCGCTCGGAGGCGGCGCGGATGTCGTGGCCGTCGATCTCGATCCGGCCCGAGGTCACGGTCCGGCGCGGAGGATTGAGCCGGTTGAGCGCGCGCAGCGTCACGGATTTTCCCGCGCCGCTTTCGCCGACGAGGCAAAGCACCCGGCCCCGGTCGAGGTCGAAATCGACGCCGCCGACCGCGTGGATCCGGCCGTCGCGGGTCTGGATCGTGACGCGCAGGTCGCGGACTCGGACCAGCGGGGCGGGGGCGGCCGGGCTCACGCGCGCGCCCTCCCGTGGCCGCTGCCCGGCATCTCCATCAGGCAGGCGACCTCGTGGCCGGCCGCGACCGGCACCGGCGCCGGCGCGACCCGCGCGCAGACGGGTTCGGCGAGCGCGCAGCGCGGCCGGAACCGGCAGCCGGAGGGCGGGTTCATCGGATCCGGCGGCTCGCCCGACAGGGGGGCGCGCTCGCGCGGCGTTCCGAGCGCGGGGCGGCTGGCCAGCAGCGCCGCGGTGTAGGGATGGCGCGCGTCCTCGTAGATCGCCGCCACCGGACCCTGCTCGACGATCTGGCCGAGATACATCACCACCACCCGGTCGGAGATGTACTGCACCACGTCGAGATCGTGGCTGATGAAGAGATAGGTCAGCCCGAACCGCGCCTTGAGGTCATTGAGCAGGTTCAGCACCTGGGCCTGCACCGATTTGTCGAGCGCCGAGACCGGTTCGTCGAGGATCACGAGCCGGGGATCGAGCGCCAGCGCGCGGGCTATGTTCACCCGCTGGCGCTGGCCGCCGGACAGCTGGTGCGGAAAGCGGCGGGCGAAGCGCGCGGGGGCGAGGCCGACCGCGTCCAGCAGCTCGCGCGCCCGCTCCAGCGCCCGGCGCCGCGGCATGCCATGCACCCGGGGCGCGAAGGCGATGGTTTCCTCGATCGCGAGCCGCGGGTTGAGCGAGGCGTAGCTGTCCTGAAAGACCATCTGCGTCTGGCGGCGGAATTCGCGGATCGGCAGGTTCGGCCCGCCGACCTCCTCGCCGTCGAAGATGAGCTCGCCCGCCGTCGGCTCCAGCAGGGTCATGATCAGCCGCGAGGTGGTGGACTTGCCGCAGCCCGACTCGCCGACGATGCCCAGCGTCTCGCCCTTGAGGATGTCGAAGCTCACGTGGTCGACGGCGAGCAGCGCGCGTTTCGGCGCGAAGGGCGGCGCCTTCACCGGGAAGCGCTTCACGAGATCGCGGATGATCAGCAGGGGCTGCGCCGGGCCGCCGCGATCCTCCCGCGCGGGAAGCGCCGCCTCAGGCAAGGACCGGGTTCCCGGCCAGGGCCCGGGCCCGCTCGTAAACCCGCAGATGGCACAGCGCGGCGTCGAGGATCGGCGTCGCGAGCCCCTCGGGCCGGAGCGCGGCGAGGTCGCCCACCACGTGCTCGGCTTCGGTCGGGCCGCCCGCCGCGAGGTCGCGGAACATGCTCGCGGTCATGTCGGATCCGGGATCGGTGAGGAAGGCGCGGTTCGCCGCGATGAAGGACGGGCGGGCGGGGTGGCCCTGGCCCTCGGCGATCGCGCCGCATTCGGCGTGCAGCGCGACGATCAGATCCGCGCCGCCCGCCCGGCAGATCTGGCCGATCGAGCCGCGCATCAGGCAGGTGATCGCCGCCAGCGTCGCGAGGCCGATCCACTTCTCCCACATGTCCTGGAGGACATCTCGCGACAGCGCGTGGTCGAAGTTCGCGCGGGCGAATATGGCGCCGATCCGCGCGCAGGCGTCGGCCTGGCCCGGATCGCGCGGCCCGAGGATGAGCTTGTGGACGTCGTTGAGGTGGAGGATCTCGCCCCGGGGGCCGAGCGTGCTCGAGATGAGGCACACCCCGCCCAGCACCTTCTCCGCCCCGAAGGCCCGGTCGAGCGCCGCGAGATGGCCCATGCCGTTCACCATCGGCAGGATGAGCGTCCCCGGTCCGATCGCCGGCGCGACATCGGCGATCGCCTGGCCGAGCGCGTAGGATTTCACCCCGAGCAGGACGAGGTCGTAGCCCGTCCCGGGCTTCGCCGCCGTGACCGTCCGGCAGGGCAGGGTCGCGTCGCCGTGCCGGCTCCGGATCATGAGCCCGGTCTCGGCCAGGACCGCCGCGCGCGCCGGGCGCACGAGGAAGGTCACGTCCGCGCCGGCCTCCGCGAGCCTGCCGCCGAAGTATCCCCCGGTGCCGCCCGCGCCTACGATCAGTATCTTCATCCGCTTCTCCGCCTCCGCGCTCCGCTCCGCCGGCGGCGCGCGTCTGTCTTCGGACCGGGCGTCCCGCGCCCCGTCGGCCGAGTCGCCCCGCGACTATTCCGTGATATCGACCGTCGTCAGGTCGATGAAGTTCGATTGCGCGACGCCGACGCCGGTCACCTTGGGATTGAACGCCCGGGGATTGAGGTCGTGCACCACCCACATGAAGGGCGGATCGTCGGTCAGCCGCTCGCTCATCACCGTGTAGGCGGCGTCGATCGTCGCCTGGTCCGTCGCATTCTCGAGCGTGGTCACCGCGGCGTCGAAGGCCTCGTCTTTCCAGTGGAAATAGTTGCCGCCGTTGGGGGTGAAATTGGCCGAGGAGAAGTAGCGCGCGGTGATGCCGGGATCCGACGGAATGCCGAGGTTGTTGAGCGCCAGCGTGCCGTGCTGGGCCTCGTCGTCGGGCGCGGCGCGGGAGGCGGCGAAGGTGGTGTTCACTTCCTGGGGATCGAAGGCCACGTCGACGCCGCAGGCCGATTTCAGCGTCTGCTGCAGGAACTCGTTCATCGGCAGCGGCTGCATGAAGCCCGAGCCCGAGGTCGGGATCATGACCTTGAAGGCGAGCGGGTGGTCCGGGCCGTATCCGGCCTCGGCGAGCAGCGCCTTGCCCTTCTCCGGATCGAAGGAATAGCGCTCCTTCGGCGCGCCGAAATGCGGGTCGCTCTCCTTCAGCCAGCTGACCGCGGGCTGCGCGGTGCCGTTGAGGAGCGCCACGATCCCGTCGCGGTCGACGCAGTAGTTCAGCGCCTGGCGCACGCGCAGGTCGGTGAAGGGGCTGTCCGTGGCGCCGATGTTGAAATACCAGCCCCAGACCTGCGGATAGGGGTTCGTCAGATAGGTGAGGCCCGCGGCCTTCAAGGCGTCGATCGCATCCGGCGGCACCGCCTCGATCCAGTCGACCTGGCCGGAGCGGAGCGCGGCCACGCGGGTGCTCGGGTCGGGGATCGGGACGATCTCGACCCGGTCGAGCTTCGCGAGATGGTCCTTGTCCCAGTAGCCGTCGAACCGGCCGAGCTCGGCGGAGACGCGCGGCGTGATCCCGAGGATCTTGAACGGCCCCGTTCCCGCGGTCGGCAGCGTCCCGGCCGCGGCCCAGTCGTGGCCCGCCTGCTCCCAGGAGTTCGGCGAGGCGAAGAGGATGTAGACGAGGTTGTAGGGGAAATAGGAGCCCGGCCGTTTCGTCGTCATGCTGACCGTGTGGTCGTCGATCTTGGCGTAGCTCTCGAGCAGCGGCATGCGCGCGACGCTGTTGGCGCTGCTGCGCGCGTCGAACTGCGGGCTTTCCTTGTCGAAATAGCGGTCCATGTTCCAGATGACCGCGTCGGCGTCGAAATCGGTGCCGTCGTGGAACTTCACCCCCTCGCGCAGCTTGAAGATCCAGACCTTCGGATCATCGGGATCCTGCGACCAGCTCTCGGCCAGGCCGGGGCGCAGTCCCGCGTTGGTCTCGGTCTGCGACAGATCCCAGAGCACCAGCGATTCGAAGACGGGATAGCCGAGGAAGCGGAAGCCCTCGAAGCCGTTGTTGGGCGAGCCGGTCGCGGTCGGGATGTCCGAGGCGGTGATGCCGATCCGCACGACCTTGTCCGCGAGGGCCTGCTGGCCCAGGAGCGCCGCGACCGCCGCCGTGGCAAGGAACTTCAAAATCTGCATGGGCGCCTCTCTTGAATGGGTCCGGCCGCGGGGCGGCGGGTCGTTCGGCGGATCGCGCGCGCCTTCGCGCCGGATCCCGGAAGCCCCCGCGGAGCGCGCCCGTCCGGGCCGGCCGCGGGCGCGGGTGAGCTCAGTCGACGATGAAGAGCTTGGCGCCGTCCTTCGTCGAGGACCGGTGCGCCGCGTCGCCGAAATCGGAGACGTGGTAGCCCGTGCCCGCCTTCATCGTGAACCTGCGGCCGTCCTTGAGCTCGGTTTCGATCTCGCCCTCGATGACATAGAGGATATGTCCGCGGTCGCACCAGTGATCGGCGAGGTAGCCGGGGCCGTGCTCCACGACCCGCACGCGCAGATCGCCCGCCGTGAGCGTGTGCCACAGCGACCGGCCGGTGTCGCCGGGATGTTCCGATACTGGAACGCTGTCCCATTCGACGAACGTGAAGGGCATCTCGGGGATCTTCATGGGAAACTCCTTTCCCTCGAAAGCTACCCAAGCCGCATCGCGGTGCAATCTGGAAAATTGATCGCAGTGCAATATAATCCGTCAGCCGCGTTCCGCGCGCCTAGTTTCGAGGCGGAAGCGTCGCGCGGCTGAGCGATCCTTCGTCGAACCCCGCCGCGCCGGTCGCGCCGGGCCGCATCCGGAGCGTCGCCGCGATCAGGTCGAGCGCGCGGGTCAGCGCGTCGAGCGGCGGGGTCGCGAGCGACAGGCGCACCGCGTTCGGCGCGCGGCCGTGCTGGACTGCGAAGGCCGAGCCCGGCGCGATCGCGATGCCGTGCCGGCCCAGCACGCCGACGAAATCCTCGGCCCGCCAGCTTCCCGGCAGCTCGAGCCAGAGATGATAGGCGCGCGGGTCGCGCCGCACCGCCAGCCCGCCGAGCAGCCGCGCGGCGAGATCCTGGCGCAGCCGCGCGTCGACGCGCTTCTCGGCCTCGATCGCGGCGACGGTGCCGTCGTTGATCCAGCGCAGCGTCGCCTCCTGCGAAAAGCCCGGCGCGGTCCAGCCGAGCGCGCGCATCCCGTTCGCGATCGCCTCCGACCGGCCGCGCGGCGGGGCGATCAGCCCCAGCGTCAGGCCGGCGGTCAGGCGCTTGGAGAGGCTGTCCACCACGACGACGTGCTCCGGGGCGAGCCCCGCGAGCGCGACATGCGGCGTGTCGAGCAGGAAGCGATAGATCACGTCCTCGATCGCGAGGACGCCGGTGTCGCGCAGCAGCGCGGCGATCGCCGCGAGACGCGCGTGGGACGTGTTGATGCCCAGCGGGTTATGCAGGACCGGCTGCAGGTAGATGGCGCTCAGCCCGTGCTTGGCATGGGCGCTCGCGATCGCCTCGGGCAGGATCCCCTCGGCGTCCATGCCAAGCGGGATGAGCTGGATCCCGAGCCGGCCGGCGATGTGCTTCACCGCCGGATAGGTGATTTCCTCGACCCCCAGCCGGCCGCCGACCGGCACGATCCCCGCGATCGCGGCGCCGATGGCCTGCCGGCCACCCGCCGCGAAGAGGATCCCCTTCGGATCCGGCGCCCAGTTCGCGCAGTCGAGAAACCGCGCCGCGATCGCGCGGCGCGAGGCGGTGCCGGTGGCGGTCGTCGCGCGGAAGGCCTTGTCGAGCGCGTCGGGCCGCGCCACCCAGCCGAGCCCGCGGCCCTGCATCACCGCCTGCGCGGGCAGGACGGGAAAGCCCATCTCGAGATCGGCGGCGATTTCGGGATGCGCCTCGGACATGACCGGGGTATTGGCGGCGACGGCCTTGACGAAAGTCCCCCGCCCGACCTCGCCGACCAGCAGGCCGCGCCGGATCAGCTCGCCATAGGCCTTGGACGCGGTCGAGGCCGCGATGCCGCTGCGGTAGGCGAATTCGCGCTGGGTCGGCATCCGGTCGCCGGGACGGAGCCGGCCCGCGAGGATGTCGGACGCGATCTGATCGGCCACGTTGAGGTAGGAGTTCATCGCCGGCCCCGCTCTGTTCCGAATTGCACCGAGTGCAATATTTGCATTGCACCGACGTGGCGCGGCGGTCAAGCTCGTAAGTGGCGGGCGCCTTCGCGTCCCGCCCAGCGACATTGATCGGCGCTCCCGTCCGGTCGCGGACGCGCCGGCGGGCCTCTCGCCCCGCGAGCATCCGCCGGAAGCGTCACTTCGGAGTTCTGAACATGCGGGAAATCTCCACCACCGACGCCCCCGTCGCGGCCGGTCCCTATTCGCAGGCGATCCGGACGGGCGATCTGCTCTTCGTCTCGGGTCAGCTCCCGATCGATCCGGCCACGGGCGCCATTCCGGAGGATGTGCTCGAGCAGACCCGGCGGAGCCTCGCCAACATCGCCGCGATCGCGCGGGGGGCGGGGACCGATCTCGCGAAGACGGTGAAGACGACGGTCTTCGTGACCGACATCGCGCGCTTCGACGAGATCAACGGCGTCTATGCCAGCTTCTTCTCCGCCCCGTTCCCGGCGCGCTCGCTCTACCAGGTCGCCGCCCTGCCGAAGGGCGCCCAGGTCGAGATCGAGGCGGTGATCGAGATCTGATCCGCCGGGGGCCGGCTGGACCCCGGGCAAGCGCGCCCCGATACTGGAAAGAGCTTCCATATATGGAACCAAGCAACCCGGGACCCTCCGCTTGAGCGCCCTCGACGACGCCATCGACATGCTGGCCTGCTTCTCCTTCGCCCAGACCGGGCTGACCCAGGCCGATCTGCTGCGCCGGACCGGCGTGCCGAAGGCGACGGCCTCGCGCGTGCTCCGCACGCTGCGCGATCGCGGCGTGCTCGACTATGATCCCGAGCGCCGGCTCTATTCGGTCGGGGTCCGGCTATTCGAGCTGGGACAGATCTATCGGCGGAACCACGACTTCCTCTCGGCGCTCGCCGCGCGGGTGGACGCGATCAGCCGCGAGACCGGGATGACCGGCTATGTCACGGTCTTCGACGGGGCCGAGCTCGTCATCCTGCGCATGTCGCAGGGCAGCCATCCGCTGGCGATCTTCACGCCGCCGGGCGCGCGGGTGCCCTGCTGGTCCACCTCGAACGGCCGCGCGATGCTCGCGCTGCTCGGCGACGCCGAGATCCGCGACCGGCTGCCCGATCCGCTGCCGCGCGTGACCGAGGCGGCGCCCGCGACGCTCGCCGCGGTGCTCGGCAGGGTCGCGGCGATCCGGCGCGCCGGCGGCGTCGAGAGCAGCCGGCACGAGACGCTCGAGGGGGTCGGCTCGGAGGGGGTCGGGGTCCGCGACCCGGCGAGCGGCGAGATCTTCGGCGTCGCGATCTCCTACCCCGACGCCGCGATCTCCGAGGAGGAGCGGCTCGGGATCGCGGGCCGGCTGCGCGGCCTGCGGCGCGATTTCGCGCGGCTCGAAGAACCGATGACGGGGAGGGACGCGGGATGAGGCGGACGATCGGGCTGATCGGGATCGGCGAGGCCCCCCGGGCGGAGCAGGTGGCGGAGATCGTCCGCGCGCTGCCCCCGGACGTCGCGGTGGTGGAGATGGGCGCGCTCCAGGATCTGACCCGCGCGGAGATCGCCCAGGCGCGGCCCGAGGGGGCGGAGGACACGCTCTTCACCCGCCTGCGGGACGATACGCCGATCGAGGTGTCGCACCGGGCGGTGACCGCCGGCGTGAACCGGCGTCTCGCCGAGCTCGAGGCGATGGGGATCGGCGCCGCGCTTCTCCTGTGCACCGGAACCTTCCGCGGGATCGCCTTCCGGGGACTCGTCCTCTACCCCTCCGCGATCCTCGACGCGATGGTCCGCGCGGTCTTCACCGGGGGGCGGCTCGGGGTTCTCGTCCCGCTGCCGGAACAGGTCGGGGCGCTGACGCGGAAATGGGAGGCCGAGGGGGTCGAGGTGATCGCGACGGCGCTGCGCCCCGGCGCGCCGGGGGAGGACGTCGACGCGGCCGTGGCCAGCCTCGCGGCCCGGAGCCCCGACCTCCTCGTGATGGACTGCATGGGCTACACCGCCGCCGACAGGGCGCGGGCGCGGCTGGGCTATGACGGGCCGATCGCGCTCGGGATCAGCTCGGCCGCCCGCGTGGTGGCCGAGTTGATCGGATAGGGGAAGATGGGATCGAGACCGGACCTGCCCGCGCGCCCGCTGAGCGCGGAGGAAATCGAATACCTGGCGGTCGGCGCCTGGGTGCTGGGCACCGGCGGCGGCGGCAGCCCCTATCTCGCGCTTCTGAACCTGCGCCGGCTCTACGCGGCGGGCCACCGCGTCCGGCTCATGTCGCCGCTCGACCTGCCCGACGACGCGATGGTCGCCGTGGTCTCGAACATGGGCGCCCCGCTCGTCGGCCAGGAGCGGCTCGCCGACAGCGCCGTCGCCGCGCGCGCCGTGGAGCTTCAGGCCGAGAGCTGCGGCGTGACCTTCGACGCCGTGATGGCGGTCGAGATCGGCGGCGGCAACGGATTGCAGCCGCTGATGGTCGCGGCGCATCTGGGCCTGCCGGTGGTCGACAGCGACTTCATGGGCCGCGCCTATCCGGAATCGCAGATGACCTCCTCGGCGATCGGGGGGCTGGAGCCCGCGCCGGTCATGCTCTGCGACTGCCGCGGCATGTCGGCGGTGGTCCGCTCGGCGCCGACCTGGAAATGGATCGAGCGGCTGAGCCGGGCGGCCTGCGTCGAGATGGGCTCGACGGCGGCGACCTGCAAGGCGCCCCGGCGCGGCGCCGAGATCCGGGACTGGGGCATCCATTTCACCACCTCGAAGGCGATCGCGATCGGAAGGACGCTGGCCGAGGCCGAGCGCGCCCACGCCGATCCGATCGCGGCGCTCCGCGAAGGCCAGGGGGCGAAGCTCCTCTTCACCGGCAAGGTCATCGACGTGGAGCGCCGCGCCACCGCGGGCTTCCTGCGCGGCCGGGCCCGGCTGAGCGGGCTCGGCGACGACGCCGACCGGCGCGTGACGGTCTCGTTCCAGAACGAATGGATCGTGGCCTGGGAAGGGACGGAGGAGGACGGCGCGCCGATCGTCTCGACCCCGGACCTCATCTGCGTGCTCGACAGCGAGACCGCGCACGGGATCGGCACCGAGACGATGCGCTACGGCCAGCGCGTCTCGCTGCTCGCGCTGCCCGCGCCCGGGATCCTGACGACGCCGCGGGGGCTCGAGCTCGTGGGGCCGCGGGCCTTCGGCTATGACATCGACCATCGCTCGGTCTTCGCGCCGGGCCAGCCGGAGGACCGGGCGTGAAGCGGGGGCGGGCGTGAAGCGGGGGCGGGCATGACGGGCGGGATCACGCGGCGGATCGGGATCGACGTCGGCGGCACGAACACCGACGCGGTGCTGATCGAGGACGAGCGGGTGGTCTATTCGGTCAAGCGGCCGACGACCGAGGACGTCACCGGCGGGGTCGTCGCCGCGCTCGCGGCGGTGCGCGCGCATCCGGGCGGCGCCGGCGCGGTCGACGCGGTGGTGATCGGCACGACGCATTTCATCAACGCGGTGGTGCAGCGCCGCGCGCTCACCAAGGTCGCGGCGATCCGGATCGGGCTGCCCGCCTCGGCCTCGCTGCCGCCGTTCTGCGACTGGCCGGCCGATCTCGCCGCGCTGGTCGAGGACGGCGTCCACGGGATCGAGGGCGGGCACGAGTTCGACGGCCGCCCGTTCATGCCGCTCGACACCGCGGGGCTTCGCGCCGCGGCGCGCGCCATCCGCGACAGCGGCGTGACCTCGGTCGCGGTGGCCTCGGTCTTCTCGCCGCTCGATCCCTCCTGCGAGCAAGCCGCGCGCGAGATCCTCGCCGAGATCTGTCCCGACGTGTCGGTGACGCTCTCCTATGATCTCGGCCGCATCGGCCTGCTCGAGCGCGAGAACGCCGCGCTCCTGAACGCCGCGCTGCGCGATCTGGCGCGCACGACCGTGGCGGGCTTTCGCGCGGCGATGGCGCGCTCGGGCATCGCCGCGCCGCTTTATCTGACGCAGAACGACGGCACGGTGATGGACGCCGACGTCGCGATCCGCTTTCCGGTGATGAGCTTCGCCTCGGGCGCGACCAATTCGATGCGCGGCGCCGCGCACCTCTCCGGACTGAGCGACGCGATGGTGGTAGACGTCGGCGGCACCACCTCCGATTTCGGCCAGTTCAGGAACGGCTTCCCGCGCGAGGCCAACGCGGTCGTGGAGGTGGGCGGGGTCAGAACGCTGTTCCGGATGCCGGATCTTTTGTCGATCGGCGTGGGGGGTGGCAGCCGGATCGGGGCCGATGGCGCCGTCGGCCCGCTCTCGGTCGGATACGCGCTGCCGCGCGAGGCGCGGATCTTCGGCGGCCCGACGCTTACCGCCTCGGACGTGGCCGTCGCCGCAGGCCTCGCCGATTTCGGCGCGCGCGACCGTTTGGCCGATCTCGATCCCGCGCTGGTCGCGGCGGCGCTCGCTACGATCCGGACGCGGATCGAGGACGGGGTCGACCGGATGAAGATGGAAGCGGGCGACGTGCCGCTGATCGCCGTCGGCGGCGGCGCCTTCCTCGTGCCGGACGGGCTCGCGGGCGTGTCCGAGGTGATCCGCGTGCCGCATGGCGACTGCGCCAACGCGGTCGGCGCGGCGATCGCCCAGGTCTCGGGCGAGGTCGACCAGGTCTTCTCCGGCGTCGGCCGGGCCGAGGCGCTGGCCGAGGCCGAGCGCATCGCGCGGAGCCGCGCGATCGCGGCCGGCGCCGAGGCGGCGAGCGTCGCGACGGTGGAGATCGAGGACGTGCCGCTCGCCTATCTGCCCGGCGGCGCGCTCCGGGTGCGGGCGCGGGCGGCGGGCCGGATCGCGCCCTCGGCCGGTCCCCGGCCCGACGGCGGGCCGGCCGCCCAGCCGGCGGTGGCGACGCGGGCTGATTGATCCCAATCCCGCTCCGAGCGCCCGTCTACGGGGCGCGGGCCCATTCGGCTGCCAGGCAGCCTATGCCTTCGCCAGCGCCAGGACGCGACGGGCCGCGTCCGCGACCGGCTTGTCGATCATCTTGCCATCGACGGAAACCGCGCCGCCGGGCTCCGCCTCCAGCGCCGCGAGCACGCGCCTCGCCCAGTCGACCTCGGCCTCCGACGGGCCGAAGGCCGCGAACGCCGGGGCCACCTGCCTCGGATGGATCAGGAGCTTCCCGCCGAAGCCGAGGCGCCGCGCGGCCTCGGCCTCGCGGCGAAGCGCGGCCTCGTCCGCGATGTCCGGGGTCACGCTGTCGATCGGCGCCACCCGGCCCGCGAGGCGCGAGCGCAGCACCAGCGTCGCGCGCGCGAGCAGCATCGCCTCCCAGTCCGGGGCGGCGCCGAGGTCCACCGCGAAATCGAGATGCCCGAAAGCGGCGCGCCGGACGCCCGGCGCGCGCAGGAGCCCGTCGAGCTCCTCCAGTCCGCGCGCGGTCTCGATCTGGGGGATCACCTCGACCGGGCGCCCGAGATCCGCCAGGGCGCGCGCGATCACCGCGGGGTCCTCCGCCTTGGGCACCAGGACCGCGACCACCGGCAGCGCCGCGACGGCGGCCCAGTCCTCCGCCCACCAGGGCGACGCCGCGTCGTTGACGCGCAGGACCACGCGGCTCCAGTCGAGCGAGACCCCCGCGAGGCCCGCGCGCGCCGCGGCCTTCGCCGCGGGCTTCACCGCGTCCTCGAGATCGATGATGACCCGGTCCGCGCCCGTGGCGAGCGCCTTGGCGAAACGGTCCGTCCGGTCGCCGGGAACGAAGAGATAGGTGCGCGCTTGCATGGCGGTTCCTCCCGTCGACCGGAGATAGCCGGACGCGCGCCCGCGCGCTAATCGCCGCTCAAGCTAACAGCTATCACGGCTCGCTATCGCTGGGCTGGAGAACGGCGGGCCTTTCGCGCAGGATGCGGCGCGGGCGGGAACGGAGCAAGCGATGGATCTCTCTCAGCTGAAGACCCTTATCCATGTCGCCGAGCTCGGGAGCCTCAGCAAGGCGTCCGAGCGGCTGAACGTCGTGCAACCCGCGCTCAGCCGCCAGATCAGGCAGCTGGAGAAGGAGCTGGGCGCCTATCTCTTCGACCGGCACGGCCGCGGCATGGTGATCACCGACACCGGGCGCGAGGTTCTCGAGCACGCCGCGCGCATCATGGGCGAGCTCGACGCGATCCGGGCCGTGACCGCGACCCGGACCGAGGCGCTGAGCGGCCTCGTCACGATCGGGACGCCGCCCACGGTCGCCGAGATCGTCACCGTGCCGCTCGCGAAGCTGGTCCGGGACGCGCATCCCGGGCTCTCGCTGCGCTTCGCCTCGGCCTACAGCGGGTATCTGCTGGACTGGCTGCGCGATGGCGATCTCGACTTCATGCTGTCCTACATGAGCCCGGAGCCGCTGCGCACGCTGCGGGTGACGCCGGTGATGATCGAGGACCTGCTGCTGGTCGCGCCGGGCTCCGACGGGCTGGCGCTGGACAAGCCGGTCGATTTCGCGGCGCTCGCCACCCTCGATCTCGTCCTCCCGAGCCCCCGCCACGGGCTGCGCGTCATCGTCGAGGCCTGCGCCCGGCGCGCGGGGATCGAGATCCGGACCGTCGTCGAGGCCGACAGCTTCCGCGCGATGGTCGACCTCGTCGCCGGCGGTTTCGGATCGACGGTGCTCCCGCTCGCGCCGATCTACCCCGCGGTCGAGGCCGGCGTGCTTTCCGTCGCGCCGCTGCGCGATCCGACGCCGGCGCGCGAGCTCGTGATCGCCTATCCCTCAGACCGCGCCGTCAGCCCCGCCGCGCGCTTTCTCGGCGAGGCCGTGACGGACCTCGCCGCCGACCTCGTCGCGCGCGGCATCTGGGTCGGCCGGATGCTGCCCCGCGCCCGCGGCTGACCTTTCCGAGCTATCACCGCCGGGCATAGCTGATAGCGACACCCATGCCTAGGACCGGACCGGTCGCGCCGCTAGCTTGCTCCGATAATGATCCGTGGCCGACCGCGGGCGAGCTGGAGGAAGCCATCATGCCACGGAGCACGCATCCGCCCCGGCGTCGCGCATAGGGCGCGCGCCGTCGCGGTTCCCCGAGGCTGATACCCGAATCCCAGCGAGAAAACCCCATCGCCGGAGGCGCCGCCTTCGCGCGCAACGAAGACACGCGGACATCGCAGATCTCGCGCCGTCCGCCCAGCAACCAACAGATCGGGAGTGAACATGACCAAGGCTGACAGCGCCATCCCGCCGGGAACCGTCCCCGATGCCCGCGTCCGCATGCGCGGACTGATCGCGGCCTGCGCCGGCAATCTCGTCGAGTGGTTCGACTTCTTCGTCTACGCCTATCTCGCGATCTATTTCGCCCCCTCCTTCTTCCCGACCGAGGATCCGACCTCGCAGCTTCTCTCGACGGCGGCGATTTTCGCGGTCGGCTTCCTGATGCGGCCGCTCGGCGGCTGGCTGTTCGGATGGATCGCCGACACGCATGGCCGCAAGACCTCGATGATGATCTCGGTCGCGATGATGTCGTCGGGCTCGCTGCTGATCGCGCTGATCCCGACCTACGCCCAGATCGGCGTGTTCGCGCCCGCCGTGCTGCTGACCGCCCGGCTGCTGCAGGGCCTGTCCGTCGGGGCCGAGTACGGCACCGGCGCCACCTATATCTCCGAGATCGCGACGAAGGGCCGCCGCGGCTTCTTCGGCTCGTTCCAGTACGCGACGATCATCGCGGGCCAGCTTCTCGCGCTCCTGACCGTCATCACGCTGCAGCAGGTCCTCTCGCCCGAGGCGCTCTCCGCCTGGGGCTGGCGCATCCCGTTCTTCATGGGCGCCGCCTTCGCCGTCGTCGTGGTCTACCTGCGCCGCGCGATGGTCGAGACCGCCTCGAGCAAGGAGATGCACCGCAAGGAATCGGGCTCGATCCGGGGGCTGATGGCGCACAAGAGGGCCGCCGCGCTCGTCGTGGTCTTCACCGCCGGTGGCTCGCTCTACTTCTACACCTTCACCACCTACATGCAGAAGTTCCTCGTGAACTCGGTCGGCGTCGACAAGAGCACCGCCTCCTTCGTGATGACGAGCGCGCTCATCTGCTTCATGATCGCGCAGCCGCTGTTCGGGATGCTCGCGGACCGGATCGGCGTGCGGACGCACATGCTGCTCTTCACCGGTCTCGCGACGCTCTTCACCACGCCGATCCTCTTCGCGATCCAGAGCACGACGAACCCCTACGTCGCCTTCGCGCTGATCCTGACCGGGCTCCTGATCGCGGCCTTCTACACGCCGATCTCGGGCCTCGTGAAAGCCGATCTCTTCCCGCCGTCGATCCGCGCGCTCGGCGTCGGCCTGCCCTATGCCATCGGCAACGCGGCCTTCGGCGGCACGGCGGAATACGTGGCGCTCTGGTTCAAGTCCTCGGGGATCGAGACCTGGTTCTTCTACTACGTGCCGCTCCTCGCCTTCTTCGCCTTCCTCGCCTCCTGGCTGCTGCCGAACCTCGGCAAGCACGGCTACCTCGACGGGGACGGACGGATCGAGGAGAACATCCGGCTGAGCCACGCCGGCCGGCCCGAGGATCCCGAGCCAACCGAGCGGCGCGCCGCCTGATCCCCTTCCGTCAGAACAGGAACCCGACCATGTCCGACCTCAAACCCGACCCGATGCTCGCCGGATGGCAACGCGACGTCTTCGACGTGCTGAAAGCGCATGACGTCAAGCACATCGTCTACGTGCCCGACGCCGGCCATTCCGTGGCGATCCGCCTCGCCGAGGCCGACGAGGAGATCCAGGCCGTCGTGCTCACCACCGAGGAGGAAGGCATCGGCTATCTCGCCGGCGCCTGGCTCGGCGGCGAGCGCGGGGCGCTGCTCCTGCAATCCTCCGGCGTCGGCAACTGCGTCAACACGCTGGCACTGCAGGTCATGGCGCGGTTCCCGCTGCTGATGGTCGTCACGATGCGGGGCGACTGGGCCGAGTTCAACGGCTGGCAGAACCCGATGGGTCAGGCGACCGAGGCTTCGCTGCGGCTCATGGGTGTGCTCACCTGGCGGGCGGACCAGCCCGAGGACGTGGCGCCGCTGCTGCACGGCGCCGCGACCATGGCCTTCAACGGCGACAACGCGACCGCGCTGCTGCTCGGCCAGCGCCTGATCGGAGAAAAGAAATGGGTGAAGTGATGAAAGGCGGCACGCTCGACCGGCGCGAGGTCGTCTCGGCGCTGCTCGAAGGCCGCGAGGATCTGCTCGTCGTGACCGGGCTCGGCTCGGCCTCCTACGACGTGATGGCCGCGGGCGACCACGACAACAACTACTACCTCTGGGCCGCGATGGGCTCGGCGGTGATGACGGGCCTCGGGCTCGCCAAGGCGCGGCCGGATCACTCGGTCGTCGTGATCACCGGCGACGGCGAGGCGCTGATGGGCTTCGGCGCCCTCGCCACCGTCGCGGTGCAGGCGCCCGCGAACCTCACCATCGTCGTGCTCGACAACGGTCATTTCGGCGAGACCGGCATGCAGGTCAGCCACGCGGGCCGGGGGATCGAATTCGACAAGGTCGCGGCCTCCTGCGGCTTCGGCTGGACGGACCGCGTGACCGAGATGGCCGGGGTCGCCGCGCTCAGGGCGAAATTCGCCGCGCGCGACACCGGGGTGAAGCTCGCGGTGGTCAAGATCGCCGCCGCCGAGGCGCCGCGCGTTTTACCGCCGCGCGACGGAGCCTACATCAAGAACCGCTTCCGCGCGGCGCTCGGCTTCCAGCCGATCTGACGCGGGCGCCGAACAGGGGAGGGAAGACCATGGCGGATACCGAGACCACGACGGCGCTTCGGCGCTACCGCAACACCGTCGGCGGCGCGCCCGCCGAGAGCGCGACCGGCCGATGGCTTCCCTCGACCAACCCCTACACCGGCGAGGACTGGGCCGAGGTGCCCCGCTGCGGTCCGGAGGACGCGAAGGCGGCGGTGGAGGCGGCGCACGCGGCCTTCGTCCGCGGGCCCTGGGCCGAGATGACGGCCTCGGCCCGCGGCAAGCTCCTGCGCCGTCTCGGCGAGCTGATCGCCCGCGACGCCGAGAAGCTCGCGGCGATCGAGGTGCGCGACAACGGCAAGCTCTACGCCGAGATGTCGGCCCAGCTGCGCTATATGCCCGAGTGGTATCACTACTACGGCGGCCTCGCCGACAAGATCGAGGGCGGGGTGCCGCCGATCGACAAGCCGGAGATGTTCCTCTACACCAAGCGCGAGCCCTTGGGCGTGGTCGTCTGCATCACGCCCTGGAACTCGCCCCTCCTGCTCCTGAGCTGGAAGCTCGCCCCCGCGCTGGCGGCGGGCAACACCATCGTGATCAAGCCCTCCGAATTCACCTCCTGCTCCACGCTCGCGCTGATGGAGCTGGTGAAGGAGGCGGGCTTTCCCGACGGCGTGGTGAACACCGTGACGGGCTTCGGCGCAGAGGTCGGCCCCGCGCTGGTCGAGCACCCGAAGGTCGCGAAGATCGCCTTCACCGGCGGCGACGCCACCGGCGCCGCGATCTACGCGCAGGCCGCGCGCGGCATCAAGCACGTGACGCTGGAACTCGGCGGCAAGTCCCCGAACATCATCTTCGACGACGCCAACATCGAGGACGCCGTCAAGGGCGCGATCTCCGGCATCTTCGCCGCCTCGGGCCAGACCTGCATCGCGGGCTCGCGCCTGCTCGTGCAGCGCTCGGTCTACGACGAGGTCTGCGAGAAGGTCGTGGCGCTCGCCGCGACCGCGAAGCTCGGCGATCCGATGGACGCCGCGACCCAGGTCGGGCCCATCACCACCACCGCGCAGCGCGAGAAGGTTCTCTCCTATATCGACGTCGCGAAGGCCGACGGGGCGAAGCTGCTGCTCGGCGGCGCGACGCCGGAGGCTCCGGAACTCGCGAATGGCTGGTTCGTCCAGCCGACGATCTTCGGCGAGGTCTCCAACTCGATGCGCGTCGCGCAGGAGGAGGTGTTCGGCCCGGTGCTCTCGATCATCCCCTTCGCCGACGAGGCCGAGGCGATCGAGATCGCCAACGACACCATCTACGGCCTCGCCTCCGGGGTCTGGACCTCCTCGATCCGCCGCGCCTTCACCATGGCCGACAAGATCCGCGCCGGCACGGTCTGGGTGAACACCTACCGCGCCGTGAGCTACCTCGCCCCGTTCGGCGGCTACAAGATGAGCGGCATCGGCCGCGAGAGCGGCCTCGGCGCGATCGACGAATACCTCCAGACGAAATCGGTCTGGATCAATCTCGCGGAAGGGGTCGCGAACCCCTTCGTCATTCGATGACCCGTTCCGACAGGTGACCCACATGCTCGACTCGACCTCCGATCCGTTCCAGGACATCCGCGACGCGGTGCGCGCGCTCTGCGCCGGGTTCCCCGCCGAATATCACCGCAAGGTGGACGAGGAGCGCGGCTACCCCGAGGATTTCGTCGACGCGCTGACCCGCGCCGGCTGGATGGCCGCGCTGATCCCCGAGGAATACGGCGGCTCGGGCCTCGGCCTCACCGAGGCGAGCGTGATCATGGAGGAGATCAACCGCGCGGGCGGCAACTCCGGCGCCTGCCACGGCCAGATGTACAACATGAACACGCTGGTCCGGCACGGCTCGGAGGAGCAGCGCCGGCGCTACCTTCCGAAGATCGCCACCGGCGAGCTCAGGCTGCAGTCCATGGGCGTGACCGAACCCACGACGGGCACCGACACGACCAAGATCAAGACGACCGCCGTGAAGAAGGGCGACAAATACGTCATCAACGGCCAGAAGGTCTGGATCAGCCGCGTCCAGCACTCCGACCTGATGATCCTGCTCGCCCGCACCACGCCGCTCGCCGAGGTGAAGAAGAAGTCCGAGGGGCTCTCGATCTTCATCGTCGACATCAAGGCGGCGATGGAGAAGGGCATGACGGTGCGCCCGATCCTCAACATGGTGAACCACGAGACCAACGAGCTCTTCTTCGACAATCTCGAGATCCCCGAGGAGAACCTGATCGGCGAGGAGGGGAAGGGCTTCAAGTACATCCTGACCGGGCTCAACGCCGAGCGCACGCTGATCGCGGCCGAATGCATCGGCGACGGTTACTGGTTCACCGACAAGGTCACGGAATACGTGAAGGAGCGCACCGTCTTCGGCCGGCCGATCGGCCAGAACCAGGGCGTGCAGTTCCCGATCGCCGAGGCCTTCATCGAGATCGAGGCGGCGAACCTGATGCGCTTCGAGGCCTGCCGCCGCTACGACGCGCATCTCGACTGCGGCGCCCAGGCCAACATGGCGAAATACCTCGCCGCCAAGGCGAGCTGGGAGGCGGCGAACGCCTGCCTGCAGTTCCACGGCGGCTTCGGCTTCGCCTGCGAATACGACGTGGAGCGCAAGTTCCGCGAGACCCGGCTCTACCAGGTCGCGCCGATCTCGACCAATCTCATCCTCTCCTATGTCGCCGAGCATATCCTCGGCCTGCCCCGGAGCTTCTGAGCCATGGCCATCAGCGCGTCCCGTCCCTTCGAGGGCCTGACCGTCGTCGCGATCGAGCAGGCGGTCGCGGCGCCCTTCGCCTCCTCGCGCCTCGCCGACGGCGGCGCGCGGGTGATCAAGATCGAGCGGCCGGAGGGCGACTTCGCCCGCGGCTACGACGACGTGGTCGCGGGGGGGCAGGCGAGCTATTTCGTCTGGCTCAACCGCGGCAAGGAATCCCATGTGATCGACATGGCCAGCCCCGAGGGCAAGGCCGCGCTCGCGGCGCTCCTCGACAGGGCCGACGTGCTGATCCAGAATCTCAAGCCCGGCGCCCTCGGAAGGCTCGGCTTCGCGTCCGAGGAGCTGCGCCGGACCCATCCCCGGCTCATCATCGCCTCGATCTCGGGCTATGGCGAGGAGGGTCCGCTCGCCAGCCGCAAGGCCTATGACCTGCTCGTCCAGGCCGAGAGCGGCCTGTCCTCGATCACCGGCGGGCCCGAATCCGCCTCCCGCGTCGGCATCTCCATCGTCGACATCGCCACCGGCGAGACCACCTATTCCGCGATCCTCGAGGCGCTGATCGCGCGTTCCGTCACCGGGCAGGGCGCGGACATCCGCGTCTCGATGTTCGACGTGATGGCGGACTGGCTCACCGTGCCGCTCCTCAACCACGAGGGCGGCAAGTCGCCGAAGCGGCTCGGCCTCGCCCATCCGTCGATCGCGCCCTATGGCGTTTTCCGCACGCGCGACGGCGCCGAGATCCTGATCTCGATCCAGAGCGACCGCGAATGGCGCAAGTTCTCCGACCTCTTCCTCGGCAAGCCCGAGGCGGGGAAGGACGACCGGTTCGCGACCAACGTCGCCCGGGTCCGCGGCCGGGCCGAGACCGATGCGATGGTCGCGAAGGTCTTCGCGGGCCTGACGAAGGCCGAGGCCGAAGCCGGGCTGATCGCGGCGGACGTGGCCTTCGCCTCCGTGAACGACATGGCCGGCCTCTCGATCCATCCGCACCTGCGGCGGATCACCGTCGAAAGCCCGGCGGGGCCGGTCTCCTTCCCCGCGCCCGCGCCGGTCTTCGTCGGCGAGCGGCGTCATTATGGCCCGGTGCCCGCGCTCGGCGCCGGGGCGACGCCCCGGGTGGAGGCGGCCGAGTGACCCGGGCCCGCGCGGAGGAGCGCGCCTTCCCGGAGATCGCGCTCGACCCAGACCACCTGCGCGCCTGGATCGGCCGCGAGAGCGTCGCGACCGACACCGTGACCGCCGATCTCGTCCACCGCTTCGACGCCACCTTCGACGCGCCGGGCCCCGCGCCGGAGCCCGGGGCGATCGCGCCTCGCTTCGTCCATTTCTGCCTCGCGCCGGCTGTCGAGCCGATGCGCGCGCTCGGCCGCGACGGACATCCGGCGCGCGGCGGCTTCCTGCCGCCGGTGCCGCTGCCGCGCCGGATGCGCGCGGGCGGATCGGTGGTCTTCCACGGCGATCTCCGCGTCGGCGATTTCGTCGAACGGCGCGCCCGGATCACCGACGTCGTGGTGAAGGAGGGCCTCAGCGGCCGGCTCTGCTTCGTCACGGTGGAGAACCGGTTCCTCGTCGGGGGCGAGGCGCGGATCTCGGAGACCGAGGACATCGTCTATCGCGACGACGGGGCCGCCGGCCCGGGGAAGACACCCCCCGAGGCCGCCCCGGGCACCTGGTCGCGAGCCCAGCCGGTGACGCCGACGACGCTCTTCCGCTATTCCGCCATCACCTTCAACGGTCATCGCATTCACTACGACCGGCGCTACGCGATCGAGGTCGAGGGCTATCCCGGCCTCGTCGTGCACGGCCCGATCCAGGCGACCTACCTCTACCGCTACGCCGCCGAACTGCGCGGCGCGCCCCCCGACCGCTTCTCGTTCCGGGCGCGCGCACCGATCTTCGACGACGACGCGATGCGGCTTTGCGCGACGGAAACCGGGACCGGCGGGCTGCGGCTCTGGAGCGCGCGGGACGGAGGGCCGGTGGCCACGCTCGCCGAAGCGGACTGGACCCCGACGGCGGAAGACCCAGGAGAGCGGGAATGAAGATCTTGGTGCCCGTCAAGCGGGTGATCGACTACAATGTGAAGGTTCGGGTGAAGGCGGACGGGTCGGGCGTTGATCTGGCCAATGTGAAGATGAGCATGAACCCGTTCGACGAGATCGCGGTGGAGGAGGCGATC
>QFPW01000052.1 GCA_003241785.1 Rhodovulum sulfidophilum
GGCTATAAGAAATCTTTATAATTATAAGAATATTATTATCGGCGATAATAATTACGCATAGGGCCTATATTCTCTAAGATAATTGCAGTCAAAAAACATAGGACATGCGAATCGGGCTCCCCCCAGGCTTGAGTCCTGGGGGACTCGATGGTATTCGCGCGGGTAGTCGACAGAGGCATTTTATTTTGTCAAAATTCAACCACAACGATGCATCTAGCGATATGTGTATAAAACGATAGAGAAGAAAGCAATTGATTGATCAATTTCTATAGAGTCATTTTTTATTTTATCGTTGGCTAACAGACACGCAAAAGAAAGCATCTAACTCGATGTCGAGACGAAAGCATGGTCTGAGCTCAGAGGCTGCTTACGAAATATCGTTACACCCTGGTCGCTAGGCCTAGACCTCAAACCAATGAAAGGAGGGCTTGGACCGGACGGTATCCTTGTTTGCTCCACAGTGATTTCCTGAAACAGCTAGCTGAACTGAGTATGAACAGGGGCAGTTCGATATACTGATGACTTTAGCCAATGATAGCATGGCTTGGACCGGACGGTATCCTGGTAGGCTCCACAACGATGTCTTAAACAAGGGTAAATTTCGTTTTGCCCATAGAACTGGCCGAGCGAGTAGTCAAGCAAGCACTGTCGAGACTAAACGACCGGATAGTAGCAGACATCATTGTATTGCGCACAACCTAGACTTTATCACCCTACATAGCATGAATCCAAGATGCAATACATATGATTTTGAGGGGCCGCTTGGTTCATTAAGAGGTTATCATGTATCCTTCGTCGCCGGGTTTACTTTTCCACCGCGATCGCTTGTCGCGATTGTTCTTTGCACCTACCCTAGATCGCTGTATTTTACCTGGCGGCGCTGAGATAGCAAGTGCCGGGTTGAGCTCTTATTTGCTTTTTTCCCATCAGCTCGCAAACTCTCAACAAGCGCTTCCGTCCCTCCGAAGCCAGTAATCGTTTCTCAACCCTGTCAGCCCATCCAATTATGTATTGAGACTCGAAATTAAGCTCGCCCCTTTACCAGGTATATTGTAGAATACGCGTCGCACCGACACGTAGAGGGAGATCAAAAGTGAAGATGACCAAAACACCGCCGGAAGCATGCGATTTGTTCTGCCGTATCCTCTCGAGATCCTTCGCGCCCTGAGATCATGCCGCCTCCATCGGTTTCGGTCGAGTCCAAGAAGCAGAAAGAACGGGATCGTGGTAGAAAACGGCGTCAACAGTTGCGTCGGCAGGGTCAAGCGCGACAACTCCGGGAAGTTGATAGCCATGAAACCATCCGGCTAGTGAGCCAGGTCCATGACGTGGAGGACGAAGTTACCAGCCGTGAGTTGGACTTACTAATCCAAGATACCTCTACCTGCTATCAAACTCACGGTCCCGCATCTTGTTAGATCGTCCACACGAGCACTCCCATCGAGGCCATCCTGCCACCTCGTCGGCCAGTATTCAGCACCTCCTACCAGAGACCTCTACTTTTCGAGATTCCTCTGTCAGCAACTATACTCCTCCACGATTATGTCCCCCCACAGCTGCGTCATTGGGCCCTCCAGTGACGCGTTCTCCGAGAGATATAAGACGAACGAGCGGTGCGTTTGAAGCCGTCGCTGATTCAACAAGCGCGGGAGAACCGTTGATGCAAGGGTCATCCGAGACGGCAGCTACCGCCGTGTCGGGTCTTTCGGATGCAGACGAAGAGGTGCAAGCAACAGTGGGTCGTCCACGAAGAGACCCAGCCTTGTCGGAACGTGACCTCACACGACTCCGCGTCCGAGCCTATCGAGCCCGTCAACATTCGTCAAGGATTCTACAGACTGCCCAACCCCAGGATAATGCCCTTTTTTCAAACTGGATTGATTCAGAAAACCAGTGTTCTGCCCAGGATAATCCATGTTCTCCACAGAACGATCCGACCTTGCCTGTTCGTTTCCATCAAGGTGACGACGCACAACAGGCAACAAGCGACCGGAGACGAATTATTTCGAGCTCTTCGGCCTCTTCGACGACCTTGACCTCGGACTTTGCTCTCGCTCCGTTTGATACTAATGATCACTACCCCATAGCAGACGATCATTACCGTTCGCTTTCACCCGACCGCTCGATAAGGGAGGACCCAACATTCCCAGCCGCCGACCGAATACAGGTGGATCTTCCATACCTCGATAGCTTTATTGAGGCTCTTCAGGCTCAGGAGACACGGAGCGGCCTCGACTTCCTTGAGTCGCAAACCACGACATATGATCGTATCTTTAAAACATTGTTTACTGCCGAGTGTCACTGTAAGTCTGTCCCTCCACCGCATCGTGTGTGTTTAATCCCATCATCTGATAGGAGGCTTTTTCAGGTTCAGGTTCACATGAGACTCATGATCATGCACGGTCTCATAGCCTTCAAGAAAGGGCGCGGTTCCTCCAAAATTCATTACCACCGCTCACGACTGTCTTTGACGAGCGCTTTGCCCATGAAGCCACCAAATACCTTCACCAATGGAAGGAATTTCTTTCCGATGAACCTGCTGAGCCTTTATCTTTCCACAAAACCGAAGCTACTCTGGAGCGTGGTCCAGCCCATGTCGAACGGCGGTGGGACGTCGATAGTATTTGGTTTGGGCCCAAGAGCCTGCAGGCTGTCCGCAAACCCGGCATTTTCCGCTTATCTTTTATGCCGCCGTTCAAACGCAATCTGTCCACGGATCAGGTAATCCGGCCGCACGGCCTCGATCTTGCCACTACTCGACATATTCTATTTGGATCAGTGAACACATCAGGGATTCGCTTTGACGTATATCTATTCTTCCCCGAGGCTTCCAAAGCGTCTGCGTCACGCAACGGTTTGTCTCTGGATCGCCAGAAGGACCTCTACGACAGTATAATCATCCCGGCGGCGTTTAGTAGCATCTCTGATCCTCTCCGTCAAGAGCTTCCTCGGTCGTTTGATATTGCCTACGCAAAGTCTCGTTCCTTTCAGGAGCGGCCCGAGATGGGTCGATGGAGAGCGGGAGATGATAGTAGGGCTTGCCACTTACAATACACGCTGCCGACCGACGATCTCGCGCCGTTTTGGAGTTCCATCGTTCAGAAGGCCGATTCTTTTCTTGTCCGGACCAAGAGTGGAGAAAGTGTCGCATACTTCAAGAACCCACGGTTGCTCTTCCAGTCCCATGATCTCAAGAACATCTTTGCAACACCAAGCCTGCACGAAACCATGACGCTTGTCCACGACACTATCCTTAGCGGCATGGATCCTGAGCAGCTGGACTTGCATTCTTGTTGGCTCGATATCGGGACCCGGGACTATGTTCCTGACCAACCGCGTGGTCACGACAACAGTATTGAGCCTTTTACACTACTATGGAAAAGTGATTGCCATCAGTACTTACATCAGAGACTTTCTGAAATCGCCCCTGGAACGCCTCTTTCAGCAAGTCACTTCCGTTCGTTTCTTCTTCGAGATATCGGAACATACCACACTCGAATCAAGGCGACGGGAACCGTCACCCCAGGCTGCCCCAGGAGTCGTGAGCCCGCCGTTATCCGTGCCAAGGCATACAACTGCAACAAAGAACTCTTCTCGGTCATGTACAGCAATTATCGTCTTTTTGGATCTGGATACCTTCCTTTGCTAGCATTCGATGACGAGATGATCAACGATCTCTCTTCCTCTAGCCAGAATCGCGAACGGGGCTCCAGAACGCAGCTGTCCCGTGGCGCAATTCTGAAGGCTTGGAATGCGAATAAGAGACACTTGAGGTCTATATCAGATTCAAAAATGCTGTCAAATTATGGGGTTCGAAAAGAGGTCACCTTGCGCTTCGACATCATACTGATGATGTGGGCCAGCGGCTATTTCCAAGCTACACACGAAAGCCACACCGGGCCACTCGATCGGACAGCCCCTCTTCTAGCGGAACCCAGTGTTCATTTGCCCTTTTGGACGATTCCTACCAAGGACATAAACGCAATGATCTTTACACAGGCCGCTCGCTTTGTTCTTCCACTGGACCACTTATTTTTCGGGACCGGTACCGGCTTCACTGAGCAATCAGCACACTCCGACTTGGCCGAGCGTTACGTCCAGAGCATTCTCGGCTTTTACACAGCTCAGATGCTTTGCCGACTCTTAGTTCACAGCTTCATTGGCGAGAAAATGCTAAACTACGATCAGTGGATCTGGCTTTCGCGCTGGACGGTTGTCAACAGACTCTCCCACCGTCGCGAGGAGCTACTTGAACGGCAGGGTCTAGGACTAGAAGGTACTATAATGACTTCTGGGATGCTATGGATTCCTCCCGCCAAGATGGACTGGCAGCGTGGCCATCTCGCACTCGATGTACTCGTTGACTTATACATTCCGCGCAACCCTTTACATCCTCGACTCGCCTCGCAGGTTAACGTTCAAACCCTCACTGTGTCCAAAATCACGGTTGATATGTTTTTTCAGCAATGGCTCAAGGAAGCTCGGGCGGCATTCGAAAGTGATCAGAACCAGGAAGCAGAGGAACTCGTGGAACGGGCGTTCTCTCTCGCAATTGAAGAAATTGCAAGAGCGTATCATCAACATATTCTCTTGAAGTTGCAATCGTACTGGGAACGAGATCGAATCAGAATTGGTCAAGACAGATTGCCCCCCCTCTTGCGATTGCAAGAAGGTATGGAGGAGACGGCGGCTGAGGGTGGTCAGATTGTGAACGCTCAGACAATATGGGAAGTCTATGTTGAAGCATGGGCTCTCTATGCTCAACTCTACACAGATGCCGACCCGAATAAATTACCGCAGGAGTTACCCTACTGGATGACTACACGAACGTACGTGCCGCCTCATGATGGCTGGTCATCCTTCGTATTTCATCATCTTTTCCGCCGAGCTAGCCCGCCGTCATGGAATCATCTTTACTTCCTCCGGCTCTACCGGACATTCAAAGAGTCTTGGAAGGCAGTTGAGCAATATGCAGGGCCATTCGATCGCCGGTTCCGTCACGTAATTGGAGAATATATCATGGTTGCTTTCAACAGTAGTCAGAGAAACGAGGTGGGCACCTATGATCATAAGAAGTCTTGGTACCGGGGAAAACCAATATTCTTCAAGATTCAATTTTGGGCGCCGTACTTTTCGCCACCAGAGGACAATGTACGAATCCCATGGCGATCGATTTGTGACTATGGCGTCCGGCACCCAGATATCGCGCCAGATACTACGTCAAAGGACATGTCCGTGGAATTCTTCCACTACTTGGAAAGCCCGTTCCGCGGACTATGGTGGAAGATCATATACAAGACCGACCAATTGCGCGATGACAAATCTACAAACCGCAACTTGATCTGCTCCTATATCCTCAAGTACGTTTTGATGCTTGCGGGCCCACGATGGCACGCAGAAAGTGGGTTGCCCTACGTGTTGCCTTGGCACCTCCCACGATGGGATGAAAAGGAGCGTGGGAAAGAGGATTTTTTCCTTCTTCCCATCTCAGCTGGCATTGTCTCGAAGGAGTACGAAGAGACCAAGCACTCGCGACCGACGATATTGCTACCTACCCGAAAAAACATAATGTGGCTCCTTCGTGCCATTAAGTCATTTCCAGATCTCCCTGAAGATATTCTGGAACAAGTTGAATGGATTGGCAAGGTCCTTCACAACGACGGGTACCAATTTGACCTCCATAGCCACCTGTGCGCTAAGGCTGAGGCGACAGTCGAAGACGATCAAGTCAATCCACTTCTTCGGCGTTTTTTATCGCAGACAGAACCCCCACAAAAAGTAGTCCGAAGTGACGAAATCGTTCACGGTACGGATGATGAGCGAGACGAGGACATCCTGTTAGTACCCGATGATAGTTGTGATGAATCCTCTGACGAGTCCGATTGATGGTGATGGAGAGAATGATCCCTTCGTATTCATGAGTTGACCACAGTCACGCGCGCGCGCTCTCCCCGTTCTCAGTCGACGAACACTACCTCGAGGAGCCTACGAGCCTCGGAAGCAGTGCAGCCAGCACGGAAGAGTCGACAGAACAGTTCCAGAGAGGTTGGAGAATCAATCGCCACGCCGGTGACTCCTGGATGTACGGTATGGCAGCGTCCTTTGGCTTTTCGGTTTAGGGTGCCGCAACTAGCTGACGACTGGTCTTAGCTGACGAGTTCATTGCCGAGACGAACGACGAGGCTTTCGACGGGGCACGTGCCCTTGACCTCCTACAACGCCGAGTTGTCATTGACTACGGGAGTAAGAAGACAGGATCGAGGCCGGCGAGCGAAGAAGATGAATACTACCCCGTCTTTCGACTCGACTTTGTCAGCATCGTCGGCCGGCCACGTCGACCGATCTGCCGGGCCAGTCATTTCTTCGACAATATCACCATCTCCCTCCGGCACTGGAACGCGCCATATAGTGCGAAGCATGTGCAAGGGATCCATTTCGACCTAAGCGGCCGTACCTTTCGCATCGCCACGGGTGCCACGCGAGAGGCTTGGTTCATTGTCATGCACCCGATACAGAGGGCTTCTTCCGGAAATGGTAACCCTCATCACCGACGGCATGATACGTCATACACAAGGACTGCCCTCGTGCACGGTCGTGCCCTGTTGCTTGCATCCTATATCAAAGACATCTTTCTCCGTGGGGAGCTTCTTGGCGAAGGGGTCGAGCCGAGA
>QFPW01000053.1 GCA_003241785.1 Rhodovulum sulfidophilum
TCGTCTCGTCATGGTCTCTCCTCGCTCTCGGCATCATGCCGGTGTCGCGCGGACAATCCACTCATTGCTCCCGTTCAGATTTCTCGAGCCACCTCTCTCAGCATTGGCGTTGCCTCTCTATTCGGGTGAAAGCACAGCAACACCCGGACGGAAAGGTTCGTATATCTTCATAAGTAACTGTAGAGGTCTTTTCGCGATAACTGGAGTGGCCGTCGCGATTAATCAATTTGTTATCGTGATCTTAACAATGCTCGCGTGATTCTGCGAGCCGGGCGCAGCCCGGCGAGCGCGGCTATGGGTCCGGCATGGCCGCACCGCCAATCCGCACCGCCGGATCGACGCGATTTTTTCGCCGCTGTCATCGCTGAAAGAGGAAAGGCCGCCGGGGTGGCGGCCCTGTGGCGCTCGGGCTCAATTGCCCTTCAAACGCTGCATACCCTCGGCCAGCGTCCAGAGCGCACGGTTGAGGCCGACATTCTGGTCGATGCCGTTAATGGCGCGGGTCTGAGTTCGGCGAATGCGTCCATCCGACGTCTGGCGGCGTCCCCGCAGGCCGCCCCGGATGAGGTTTTCCTGAATGACGTTGAACGTGCTCCAGACACTTTGCCCGGCATCCTCATGGCGGCGCGGCATGATGATCTGATCCGGCTGAACCGGGCTTTCCTCCTCGCCGTAGCGGGCGACAAGGCTGGCTTCGGCCAAAACCCGCTGCTCGTCCCGCGCAAGCCGCGTTTCCTTCATGGTCTCGGTGGCGTCGATGAGGCGCGGAAAGTCCTCCGCAACGGTATAGACGCCCTCAATAATCTGATCCTGAATGCCGCCCTTGTGGGGAACGCGGATTTCCTCGAAGCGCTCGCCCGCGATCATGCTGTTGGTGCAGACGAAACGGAGCATCCCGGCAAACATCTGATAGGCGCTGGTCCCGTCATGGCTGTTGACGATGATGACTTCGGCCGCCTCCGGCTTGCCGATCCCGCCATCGCGGCGCAGTCGCAGCATATGCTTGGCGTGGCCGTGGCGCGAACCGTCGCGCGGAACCGACTGCACGGCGAAGAACGGGAACCATCCTTCGCGGCGCAGGCCCTCCACGATATCGATGGTGGGGACATAGACATAGCGTTCGGAACGGCTGTCATGGGCTTCGCTGGCGAAGATCGACGGGACGTGACGATAAAGCGCCTCGTTATCCAGCGGCTCGCGCCCGCTGATCTGATGGGAGTTGCGGCCGAACCGGGTGGCGAGCTGGTGATACATGGTCTTTCTCCTATGGGCTTGGGTTGGAGCGCAGCGCTGCGCTGCAACCCTGCCCGTCGGCGAGACCGGGGTAGAAAGGTGCAAGGGCGACCGGGCCGGAGGGGGATCACCCGGCCTGCACGGAGCGGAGGAACGACGTGGAGGAAGGCTGGGGAGACCGGCTCGGTCGAGCGTCAGGGATCCCTTGCGCCGCGCGAGGGCAGCGCCCTTAGCGTTCAATAGAATGATCGCGCCGCTGGCGGCGCTCACTGAGCCGTTTGGAGAAGAGTGTTTTGAAGAAGCTGATTGGCCCGACGCATCCTAACTGGGACGACATGTCTCCGTTCGTCGTTCATTTCACCAAGAAGTCGGCCACCGGCAGCGAATACGATAATTCCATCTCGATTCTCGCAAGCCGATGCCTTCAGGCGCAAAACCGTTTTGGTATGGGCAAGAATTACGCGGAGTCGCCACCGTGCGTTTGTTTCAGCGAAGTGCCGCTGCACCAGCTCAAGCGTCTTGCTGATAAGCGCGGGCCATATGGGATTGTCTTCCGAAAGGAGTTCATCGTGTCACGCGACGGCGGGCCGATCCTCTATGCCTATCAGGATACGCCGCACGCGAAGGCCACGCGGATGCTAATTGAGGGTGCTGTGGGGAAGCCCAACGATCTCATCTGGAAGATCGCGCCCTTTGTCGACCAGCCAGGACACTATGGAAGCTCGTCATACTTCTACGAGTGGGAGCGCGAATGGCGACACCCCGGCAATCTCGTTTTCAATGAAGCCGACCCAGCGTTCCTGATTATCCCCGAGGATATTCACGAGGCGGCCCGAGACTTCTTCGACAACGCCGAGCGCGAACAACTCGGACCAAATTACAAGTGCCCCTTCATCGACCCCTATTGGGGTCTGGAAAAAATCAAAGGCATCTTGAAGCCGTAGGCTTCGAGTGGCGGGCATGAGCATGAAGAAGCCCCGCCGCGGCGGGGCTTCTTCAGGGGCCGGTCTCAGTCGCCGTTGCGGCGGGACCAGATGAGGTTGTGACCGCTGCCGTCCTCGGCTTCAACCAGGCTGGCGTAGATCGGGACCGGGAAGCTCGGATCGTCCAGCTTGACCGAGAGGTATTCGCGGCCGGTTTCGCGGGCGGTTTTCTTCCAGGCAGCGCCGAACTCGGTCGCGCCGGCGAAGATGCGGAAGTCGGGGCCGCGCTCGCTTTCGCCCTCCGAGGGGACGAACTTGGCCTTGACGTTGAGGGTCAGGGTCTTGACCGCGCCGGCGAAGCCCGCGCCGTTTTCGTTCTTGGTGAAGGTGCCGATGGTCGCCATTGTCGTATTCCTTTTCCTGTCGGGCCGCACCATTGCGACCTCGATGGGGGTCGTGAGACCGGGGACGCTCGGCCCTGCACCCGAAGGGCTGGAACGAGTGGAAGGCGGCCGGCGACGGCTTTTTTGCTTCGCGATGCAAAGCCGAAGGCGGCGGAAAAAAGCTGGCGACGGACGTTGCGGGAGACGAGCGAGGCGAAGCCGGTCTTCGGTCAGACCCTTGCCAATCGAGCTCGCGGATGGAGCGCCCGTTTCAGAAAATCGGGGGATACGGCAATGGCGGCAATCCCTCGCACATTACCGCTCGAGAACGGAAACGGCGTGGACCCCACTGGCCGATGCGCCACCACCCTAATCCTCGACGTCAAGGCCATGGCCATAATCGCCTCGGGCGAGAAGGACGGACACGCGGCCCTGTTCTCGCACCATCGTTGGCGCGATCCGCGGGCGGCGCTGCCGAACGTCCATCCGCGTACGGCCGCGTCGATGGTCTCGGCCCAACAGCCGCTCTGCGCCTCCCGGCCGTTCTATGTCACCCTGACAGTGTGCGAGCGTAGCGGCCCAGCGCTTACTGGCGTCGGTGCAATTGCGATTGAGACCAGCCCTTCAGACGCCTCGCCGTTGCGGGGCAATTTGGCGAAATGCCGCTGCCGCCCCTTTGCGTTAGCGATTGAAGTCGAATGGCGGAAACGCACGATAAGCGTGGTTCCGGCGCAGCCTAAAGCGCGGCCCGAAGGGCAACACCAAGAGCTTGGTGCATCAGCCGCGCGGGGTGGCCTCCGTGTTGCCGTGGTTTCCAAACGATGCGACATCTTCAAAGAACACAAAGATACGCAAAGTGAGTCTTTTCGGGAGGGAAAAATTGGGGAGCAGTGTAGCTGAAAAAAAACCGGTTATCCGTACTGAGGCAGAGGTGTTTGAGGAGATTGCCGCCCTCTGTGCGTCGCCCGGATATATTCATGCGATAGCGTATTTCTGTTTTCGGGATAATCTCATCAAGTTCAGTGAAAATCTGGTCGTAAAAGACATGGATTCTCACTATGAGGGCTCCAGTCTTCTCCGCAGTGAAATCTCCACGTTGATCGGCTTAATGGCTAGGGCGCCGATCGGGTTAGAGCTTCCGGCTCCACAGATCATGCAAGCCTACGTTGATCGCACAGATTCATTGATGAAAGAACTTCATCACGCAATGATGACGGGCGCATTCTTTGGAGGAAAGGATTGGGCTGCACTTCTCGCAGAAGGTAGGGATCCGTTCGATGATGGGGCTGCAATGCGTGAGCCCATCTTTTACGGTGGAGAGTCTGCATACAACTTCCAATATGAGGCCCTGACTGCTCCGAAGTACAGTTCTGACGATTCTTGGCTTGTTGCTAAGCGTGGTTTCAGCATTACCGATGCTCTGACTGTCACAAAGGCGATTGGCGAAGGGCATATTTCCAAGCTTGCTTCACTTCGCGAGGAGATGCGCCCAAAAAGCCCGGATGAATGGACCTTTCTGCCTGCTTTCATGTTCACTGCGCAGGAGGTTGTTGAGAGGTCGGGCCTAGACGCGGCGACTGTCGATGCTGTCCTGCGCGCGTTTCGGTTTGAGAGCCACGAGCGCAATGCGCCTTTTGGTGGCATCAGTGAATTTAACGAAACGAATGTGCGGCCAATCCTGTGCATTGCTGACGGCTCTTATGTCCTTCTCCAGCACTATCAGCTTCAAGAATCTCTGTATGAGTCGCCGTTTTTCTGGATGATGGTGGACGATAATTATCGTTCCACTGCCACAGCACATCGGGGAAATTTCACCGAAACCTATACGAGCGATCGGCTCCGAGCCGTTTTCGGCGACGCTCGCGTACTGAGAAACATCGACATCTATCGCGGCAAGAACCGCTATGCGGAAGCCGACGCATTAGTCCTGTTCGGCAATCATGCGATCGTCGTGCAAGCTAAATCGAAGCGGTTGACGCTAGAAGCGCGGAAAGGCAACGACCGCGCACTACGGGATGATTTTAAAAAGGCAGTCGAGAACGCGTACGATCAGGCGTTACTCTGCGCAGAAGCCCTACAGAATCCCGACGCATTCGTATTTCGGGATACGTCCGGAGCGGAGATAAAGCTCCCCAATTCCATCGATGTCGTCTTTCCGGTTTGTGTTCTGGCCGATCACTATCCCGCCTTGAGTTTCCAAAGCCGCCAATTTCTGAAGGTCCGCGCCACAGACTTTGTCAAGCCACCCCTGGTAACAGACGTGTTCACTCTCGATGTCATCGTTGAGTTTCTCGATACCCCATTGCAATTCTTGAACTACCTCGATCTACGGGCTCAGGCCTTTGACAAGCTTCTCATCACCAATGAGCTGATCCCGTTTTCCTACCATCTTCGGAACAATCTATGGCTCGATCCCAAGTACGACATGGTCAATCTTGGGGAGGATTTCACGGCACACGTCGATGTAGCAATGGCGGTGCGGCGGCAAGGCGTATCTGGCAGCCCTGAAGTCAAAGGGGTGCTGACACGGTATCGCGGAACGCGTACCGGAGCGGTTCTTGACCAGATTCAAGAAGCAACCATCCCAGAACTGACCGAATTGGGTCTTTGGATACTACAGCTTTCGGGCCAGACGGCCGATGGGCTATCACGGGCTCTTGAAAGCCAAATCCAAGCGGCGGTGAGGGAGCGCGTAACAAAAGATCTTAGTTTCCCCTTCGAGGGGCAGTCTGCCGGATTGACGATTCATCTCAGCGCATTGCCGGTTGAAATTGCGCGAGAGAAAATCCTTCAGCACTGCCAATTGAAAAAGTACGATCTTAAAGCCGATCGCTGGTACGGGCTCGTCCTTCGTCCAGAAGATCTTCGGATTAGAGATGCACTTGTTTTGAATGATCCTTGGAAGCAAAATGTCGCTATGGACAAAATTCTCTCGGCACTCCCGCGACGTGCGCCGGTTCGGCTTGAATCCATGGGGCGCACTTCCAAAAAGGTTGGGCGCAACGAGTCATGTCCGTGCGGCAGCAGACTGAAGTATAAGAAATGCTGTTTGTCTCGATAGCGGCGAAAGCTGGCAGCTCGCTGATCCTGAATGACTGTTAGTTTGTTGTGGCGGATCATCGGTGAAGCCACAAGCCGTGCCCACGCAGATTGGCTGGCGGCGCTCCCGTGACCGGCCCGCTCAGCCCCCTCGCGCGACGGGCCATCAACATGAGCACGATCATTGCAAGTTCCTCCTGAACCCGATGACGGTCACGGTCATCGGATCGGTCCCGCGGGGTCGATCCCCGCGTGACCGCGATTTTTTTGTAACCCTCCGCCGATGGCCGCAGGTCAGGCCGCCTGCGACGCCGTGGTCTGGCTCCAGTTCCAGGGCAGGAGCTCGTCGAGCTGGGACATGGGAGTGTCGGCGATCCTGCCGAGGACATCGGCGAGCCAGGCTTGCGGATCGACGTCGTTGAGCTTGGCGGTGGCGATCAGGGAGTACATGAAGGCCGCCCTGTCGCCGCCGCGGTCGGAACCCGCGAACAGCCAGGCTTTCCGACCAAGGGCGACGCCGCGCAGCGCGCGCTCGGCCGCGTTGTTGGTGAGGCAAGCCTTTCCATCCGCGAGAACGCCCGCGAACCCGTCCCAGCGCCGCAGCATGTAGTCCATCGCCTTGGCAACCGGAGCATGCCGCGAGAGTGCCGCGCGCTCGCGGCGCATCCACGTCTCGAGATCCGTGACCAGCGGCGCGACATCGACCCGCCGCGTGGATAGGCGCGCCTCGGCGGCCAGGCCGTTGATCGCCCGCTCGGCGTCGAAGATCGCATCGATGCGTTTTACCGCCTCGAGCGCGGTCGGCGAGACCGGCGGCGCCTGCTTGCCGCGCCGGGCGGCGGCGGCGATATCCGCGAGCTCGAAGAACTTGCGCCGCGCGTGCGCCCAGCAGAGCGCCTCGGTGATCGGCTCTGGCTGGCGATCGGTGGCATAGAGCCCGCCGAAGCCGGCATAGGCGTCAGCCTGGAGGATGCCGCTCCAGCCTGCGAGATGAGCCTGGGGATGTTCCCCACGGCGATCCCGCGAGAAGCGGTAGAGCGCGGCGGGTGGCGCGCCGCCGGCGAAGGGGCGATCGTCACGCACGTAGACCCAGTGTCGTCGCCGTGCAGCCGCTCGGCGGCGAGGACATGGGCCGCGATCAGCCCGTGCAGAGGCGCGAGCGCGGCGGCGGCCGCGCCGACCTGATCGGCGAGGGTCGAGAGGCTGAGTTCGACCCCTTCGCGGGCATAGCGCTCGGCCTGCCGGTTCAGCGGCTGATGCTGGCCGAACTTCTCAAACAGGATCGTCGCAAGCAGGTTCGGCCCGGCCCAGCCGCGCGGCGTCGGATGGAACGGCGCCGGCGGTTGGCTGATCCGCTCGCAGTCCCGGCACGAGAACTTCTCGCGGACGGTTTGGATCACCTTCCATCGACGGGGAACGATCTCCAGCGTCTCGGTGATGTCCTCCCCGAGCTTGACGATCCGGCCCGAGCCGCAAGCGTCGCACTGGCAGGGCGCGGCGATCACCACCCGTTCGCGCGGCAGATGTGCCGGGAACGGCTTGCGCCCGGTACGCCGACGCGCGGGGCCGAGAGGCGCGGGAGCGCCGGCCCGCGCGGAGACCTCGGCGGCCAGTTCGTCCTCGGTCGCGGCGGCCTCGAGTTCCTCGAGCTGGAGTTCGAGCTGGTCGAGCAGCCGCGCCTTGCGCTCGGACCGGGCGCCATAGAGCGCGCGCCGGAGCTTCTCGATCTCGAGCCTGAGCGCCGCGATCAACGCCTCCGCGCCGGACAGAACCGCCCGGTCCCGCGCGGCTTCCAAGGTCAGGGCCTCGGCGGCCACCGCGCGTGCCTCTGCCGCCGCGAGCGCGGCGCGCAGAGCCTGGATCTCCTCGGCGGCATCGGACATACCTTAAGTTTATCGCATGTCCTCAATATGTTGGAATAAAATCAGCGCTCCGGCCTCATCCCGCGGAAGAGGGCCGCCAGGTCTGGCGCGGATTACGCCAATCGATGCCTTCGAGCAGGTAGCCGAGCTGCGCCGCCGAGACCGCCACCGCGCCATCAGCCGGTGTCGGCCAGATGAAACGCCCATGATCGAGCCGCTTCACATAAAGCGACATGCCGACGCCGTCGTGCCAGAGCACCTTCATCAGCGATCCCCGCCGCCCCCGGAAGCAGAACAGCTCCCCGGCGTGCGGATCGCGCCTGAGGCCCTGCTGGACCAACAGCGCCAGCCCGTTCATCCCCTTGCGCATGTCGGTCGCGCCGCCGGCGAGCCAGACCTTCGCCCCCGGTGGAAACGCGATCATGCCCGCTCCAGTACCGCCACCACCCGCGCCAGCGCCGCCGGGTCGATCCCGGCGCCGACGATCAGTCGCCGCCCGTTCACCAGAACGATCTCGATCCGCTCCGCGTCGGATCGTTGCTCTGGCGTCCCGTCCGGGGACGGCGCCAAGACCACCGGCGCGAAGCTGGGACCTGGCTCCGCGCCGAGCTTGCCCTCGCGCGCCATCCGCCGCCAGGTCGTCAGCAGAGAGCGTGAAATGCCGTGTGCCCGCGCCGTCGCGGAAACCAATCGAGAGCCCGCGAAACTCGCCTCCACGATCCGAAGACGCTCCGTGTCGCTCCATCGACGCCGGCGACCCAGCTCGATGATCTCGAGCCGCGACACTGTCGATCTGTCCTTAAGGCCGTCCATAAGGTCAGTTAGCAGCCAGACCCTCAACGCGGCAGACGGCCTTCAGCGGAGGGGTACCCTCAACGCGGCAGACGGCCTTCAGCGGAGGGGTACGCTAACGACGTCGCTATGGACGTCTCTTAGCTCAGCACCGGCAAGCCAGGCAGGCGGTGCCAATCGGCCGGTTACTCTCAACCCGGCAATATGCGCGGATCCTGCGCGGCTGGGTCACATCGATCGGGCTGGAACCGAGCGCCTATGGCACCCATTCGATGCGACGAACCAAGGTCGCCCAGATCTACAAGAAGACCGGCAACCTGCGCGCCGTCCAGCTCCTCCTCGGCCACACGAAGATGGACAGCACCGTCCGATATCTCG
>QFPW01000054.1 GCA_003241785.1 Rhodovulum sulfidophilum
TTCTCGCGCGGGTGCCGAGTCAAGGATTCGCCGTCCGTGTCGCGCCGCGACCAGCTCGGTCCAGATTTCGCAACACGGAGATTCCCAAGACTACGGTATCGGCTTCAATTGGCCCGGGCCCCTCGGCCAATATCATGGAGTCGACGCATCCGGCCCTGACCGGACCTTCGTGCCAGGCGCAGCGGATGACCGGTCCCAGCCCTCATGGGTCATTCGGCGGTGGCGCAATTGCCGCGTTGCGGAACTCCGGGAACTAAGCGACCACGCGTCTCCGGATGACGTGCGGCGCATTGACATGCGCCGCCCTTTCTCCGAGGATCGTCCCATGGGGAAGCGCGATCTCCCCACGAGGCGACAGCCGAAGCTCGCGATCCAGCCAGTCCGAACCTTGGAGCTGTATCGAGCATGCCCGCGCCCGACGCCATCACCCCGGAACGCCTCGCCAAACTCATCGGAACTCCGCGTTGTCCCACGCTTCTCGACGTGCGCGCCGAGAGCGTCAGGGCGACGGATCCGCGTCTTCTGCCCGGGGCGCGCGCCCTGGAGCCTCGGGAGGCGACGACCGAGGGGCTGGCCGCCCTCGCCAGCGCGCTCGCGGGTCCGGTGGTCGTCATCTGCGCCGAGGGCCACCGGCGCAGCCAAGGCGCGGCGGCGCTCCTGCGTAGCAGGGGAGTGGCGGCGGAGTATCTCGAGGGCGGTCACGCCGCCTGGACGGCGGCGGGGCTGCCGCTCGTCGACCCGACGAAGATCACCGCCCGGGACAGCGCGGGACGGAGCCTCTGGGTCACGCGATCCCGGCCGAAGATCGACCGGATCGCCTGCCCCTGGCTGATCCGCCGGTTCGTCGACCCGCGCGCGGTCTTCCTCTTCGTGGCGCCGGCCGAGGTCGCCGGAGTCGCCGATCTCTTCGGCGCCATGCCCTACGACATCGAAGGCGTGTTCTGGAGCCATCGCGACGACCGCTGCAGCTTCGATACGATGATCGCGGAATTCGGGCTCGCCATCCCGGCGCTCGACCGTCTCGCGACGATCGTCCGGGGGGCGGACACCAACCGGCTCGATCTCGCGCCGGAGGCGCCGGGGCTTCTCGCCGCCTCGCTCGGCCTCTCGCGCATGTACGCCGACGACCTCGAGCAGCTCGAGGCGGGTATGGCGCTCTACGACGCCTTCTACCGCTGGGCGCGCGATGCGACCGGCGAGACGCATGACTGGCCCGCGCCCGGCGCGCGGGCCGCGCGATGAGCGCGGGACGGCCGGCCCATCGGACTCTCCGAGAGGCGACGCGGGTCTGGCTCCGGATCGCGCTCCTCTCCTTCGGTGGACCGGCGGGACAGATCGCGGTGATGCATCGCGTCATCGTCGAGGAAAAGCGCTGGCTCGGGGATGGACGGTTCCTGCACGCGCTCAACTTTTGCATGCTGCTCCCGGGGCCGGAGGCGCAGCAACTCGCGACCTATTTCGGCTGGCTGATGCACGGCGCGCGCGGCGGGCTGATCGCGGGCGCGTTGTTCGTGCTGCCCGGCGCCATCGCGATCATGGCGCTGAGCTGGCTCTACGTGCTGTTCGGTGAGGTCGGAATCGTCGCGGCGGCGTTCTTCGGGCTGAAGGCGGCCGTGCTCGCCATCGTGCTCAGCGCCGTGACCCGGCTCGGCTCGCGGACGCTGCGGAGCGGCCCCGCGCGGGCCATCGCCGTCGCCGCATTCGTCGCGATCTTCTGTTTCGGCGTGCCGTTCCCGGTCATCATCCTCGTCGCCGGCCTGATCGGCTTTCTCGGCGCGCGGGCCGGATTGGCCGCGTTCCAGCCCGGCGCGGGCCATGGCGCGGGCGGCGCGGCGCATGTGCCCGACGCCGAGACCGTGCTCGGCGAGGAGGTGGCGAGCCTCTCCCCGGCCGCGCGGCGGGGCGCGTTCCGGGCCGGCCTCATCGCGCTCGCGCTCTGGCTCGTCCCGGTGGCCGCCCTGCTGGTGTTCGTCGAGCCGGGCGACGTCTTCCGGGACATCGCGCTCTTCTTCTCCCGCATGGCCGTGGTCACATTCGGCGGCGCCTACGCGGTGCTCGTCTATGTCGCGCAGCAGGCGGTGGAGGGCTATGGCTGGCTCGCGCCCGGCGAGATGCTCGACGGCCTCGGCATGGCCGAGACCACGCCCGGGCCGCTCATCATGGTGCTGCAGTTCGTTGGCTTCCTCGCGGCCTTCCGCGAAGCCGGCTGGGCCTCGCCGCTCCTCGCCGGCACGGTCGGCGGGCTGCTCGCGACCTGGGTCACCTTCGCGCCGTGCTTCGCCTGGATCTTTCTCGGCGCGCCCTACATCGAGGCGCTGCGCGGTAACCGGAGCCTCGGAGCGGCGCTCGCCGCCGTCTCGGCGGCGGTGGTCGGCGTGATCCTGAACCTCGCGGTCTGGTTCGCGATCCATGTGATCTTCCGCGAGGCGCGCGCGGTCGGCTTCGGGCCATTCTCGCTCGACCTGCCCGTCCCGGGCTCGATCGACTGGCTCGCGGCGGCGCTTTCGGTCGCGGCGCTCGTCGCCGTGTTCCGCTTCAAACTCGGGATCGCCGCGGTGCTCGGCGGCGCGGCGGCGACCGGCGCGCTGCTCTGGCTTGCGGGAGCTCGTTAGCGCGCCGACCAGCTCGGCCCAGCTCCGGCCGAGCCTCAGAACCGCGTGGTGAGGTCCACGAGCCAGGACGGCGCGACCCGGATCATCTCGGCTTCGAGCGCCTTGTCGAGACCCGAGAGCACGAGGCCGCCCGCGAGAACGAGCAGCGCGCCGAAGGCGCCCTTGCCCCAGCCCGCGCCGGCGCGCATGGTCCCGCGCCACCGCGTCAGGGTCTCCCGCGACAGGACGCCGAGGCCGAGCAACGGCAGCGAGGCGCCGAGGCCGAAGATCGCCATGGTGAGCGCGGCGCGGCCGAGGTCCTCGCCGGTCGCGGCGAGCAGGGACGCCGCGCCGAGCGTGGGCCCCACGCAGGGCGCCCAGACCGCGCCGAGCACCAGGCCGAGGCCGAACTGGCCGCCGAGGCCCTTCTCGGAATGGCGCCCGAGCCGGCGATCGGCCCAGTCCGACACCGGCGCCGCCGCCATGGCGAACCGGGTCTGGAAGGCCGGCACCAGCAGGACAAGGCCGACGCCGACGAGCGCGACCCCGCCGAGGGCGCGGAAGAAGGCGCCGTCGAGGCCGAGCGCGAAGCCGATCGTCGCCACGAAGAGCCCGATCACGGTGAAGGAGAGCGTCAGTCCGGCCGCGAGCGCCGCCGGGCCGAAACGGTGTTCGGAAACGGCCGCGCCGAGCACGATCGGCAGGAGCGGCAGGACGCAGGGCGAGAGGATCGACAGGAGCCCGGCGAGAAAGGCCAGCGCGAGGGTCATCGCAGCACGGCTCCGAGCACCTCGCGGAGGGCGTCGGGCTGGGTCTCGCCGACCGAACGGGCGACCTCCTCCTCGCCCCGGAAGAGGATCATCGTGCTCTGGTGCCGGACGTCGAAGGCGCGCAGCGTGTCGCCGCCCTCGTCGAAATCGACGTTCAGCCAGACCAGGTCGGCGAATTCGGGCGCTGCCAGCAGCTCGGGCAGGACGCGCTTCTGCGCCCGGCAGGTTCCGCACCAGGGCGCCGTGACATGGACGAGGATCGGCCGCCCCTCCGCCTGGGCGGCCTCGAAGGCGGCGGCGTCGAAGGCGATGCTCTCGGCGGAGGTGGCGGGAAGCGACAGCGTGAGAAGCGCCGCCACGGCGAGGAGCGCGCGTCGTGTGATCATCGGAAATGGGTCCTTGCAGGCTGGAAAGGTCAGGCGGGCGTCGCGGCGCCGCCGGGAGCGAAGAGGTCGAAGATCGGGCCGATCGCGTCCCGCGCCGCCTCCGGCGCGGTGATGGCGAGGCGCGCCGCGGTGGCGTCGCGGGTGAGGTCGAAGGTCAGGAAGGCGCAGCACGCGCGTTCCTCGGCCACCAGCGCGGTCAGCTCCTCGAAAGCCTCGGGCGCGTAGACCAGCCGCGTCGCCAGCGGCGCGCGTTCGACCGCGCGCAGATGCCGGCGCGCGAGGTCCGCGAGCTCGGCCGCGCGGCGCCGGAAGCTCTCGGCCCCGAGCGCGCAGGCGATCACCGGAGTGTCGGCCCGGGATCCGCCGCTCCGGCAATCGGCCGGCATCGAAGGTTGCCTGGCCAGCGCCGCGTTGGTCGTGATCATGTCATCCGCTCCCCGGTTGTGCGTCCGATGGCGGCAAGCTACTTCCTCAAGCAACTTGAGGAGCAAGCGACGATGCGACACGAAGCCGTGAGGCCGAACGGGCTGGTCATCGGCGAGCTGGCGGCGCGCACCGGCTGCTCGGCGCCGACGATCCGCTTTTACGAGGAGATCGGGCTCATCCCGAAGGCGGCGCGGACCGAGGGCGGCCGGCGCAGCTTCTCGGAGGCGGATGTCGAACGTCTGGTCTTCATCCGCCGCTGCCGGGATTTCGGCTTCTCCGTGGAGCAGGTGCGCGATCTCCTCGCGCTCTCGGCCAGCCGCGAGCGGAACTGCTTCGAAGCCCGCGACCTCGCCAGCGCGCATCTCCAGAGCGTGCGACGGAAGATGGCCGAGATGGCCGCGCTCGAACGCGACCTCGAGGCTTTCGTCCGGCGCTGCGACCAGGAATGCGCCGGCGGTCCGGCCGCCGATTGCGTCATCCTCGACGACCTCGCCGATCCCGGGTGCCGTCGCGCCGGGGGCTGTGGTGGGAGCTGAGGCTAGGCCGGGCGGGCCGCCCGCGCGCCACCGAGGCGCGGCATCACCCGGATGTAGCAGAGCTCGGCGAGAAGCTCGACCAGGGTCTGGGCGACGATGATCGCGGGAAGGACCGGAGCGCCGCCCGGCACTGCCAGCGCGAGGGGAAGCACGACCAGAGAATTGCGCGTGGCGCTGGAGAAGGCGACCGCGCGGGAGGCGGGCGCGCTCAGCCGCGCGGCTCGGGCGACAGCCCATCCCAGCGCGGGCGCCACGACCGCGAAGGCGATGTAGAGCGGCAGCGCTGCGAGCGCCGGTCCGAGCGCGTGGTCCAGAAGCGGCGTCGTCGCCGCGACCACCAGCAGCAGGACCAACGCCGTGGCGGGCACCGGAAGCAGGCCGAGCGCGCCGAAGAGGCGCTCGCCTGTCGCGCTCCGTCCGGCCCAGTGCCGAACGAGCGCCGCCAGCACCAGCGGAGCGAGGATGAGCCCGAGAAAGGCCTCGACGAACGGGCCGACACTGACGAGCGCGCCGGCGGCCTCGCCGAGCAGCACGGTCAGGTAGATCGGAAGCAGCAGGAGCTGCGCGACCAGAAGAAGCGGCGTGGCGGCGAGCAGCGACCGGGCGTCGCCTCGGCCAAGCTGGCAGAATGTGACCACGTAGTCGATGCAGGGCGTGAGCAGGACCATGGCGACCCCGAGCCGGACCAGCGGGTCGTCCGGCGCGAACCAGAGAAGACCCGCGACCAGAAGCGGCAGGATCAGGAAGTTGCTCGCCAGCAGCGCCGCGAGGAACCTCCCGCTCCGGAAGCCGCGCCAGAGTTCGGGGATCGGCACCTGAAGGAAGGTGACGAAGAGCATGAATGCGATCGCGGGGTTGATCGAGGCGTCCCATCGCTCCGTCACGGGAAGCAGTCGCGCCACCGCGAAGCCCAGCACGACCGCGCCGAGGTAGATCCAGATCTGCCGCCTCTCCAGTAGCCCCGCCAAAGTGCTCCCCTCTGCGATCGTCACCCAGATAGCCGAATATGACCCCGCACGTTGCCGCGACAAGGGACGGCGACCGACCCCGCTCGCCGGGTACATGCGGCGCGGCCGCGTTCATCACGCGCCGAACACCTCTGTCAAGAACCGCGCGACGCGCCTCGCGAGGGATCTTTATGGGATTCCTATTTCTTCGCTGGGGGCGCCGTCTCGAATTCCTATGCCCCCGAAGGCATCTTCCGCCGCGTAGGGCCCGGAGTCATCCCGCGCATCCCGCGCCACGCTCCGGCCTCACAGCTGATGCACCACGCCGTCCTGGCGTGACGGAGGAGCCAACAATGGTTTTCGATTACGCCCTCGGGGGCGCCGTGACGATTCTCGTCTCGGCCTACCTCGTCTATGCGCTGTTGCGCCCCGAGCGGTTCTGAGGCGCGCGATGCGCGCGACGGTTCGCCCGGCCGGCGATCGACCGGAAGGCGATCGGCCGGTGGCAACGGCGGGCCAGGACGAGATCCCCACGGTCGCCGACATCCTTCGCACGACCGTCCTCGTCGTGGCCGTGCCCCTGCTGGTGCTTCGGGTCCTCGTCTGGGTCCTGACGGGCGCATGACGGGCCGCGCCCGCCAACACGTTTCTGGAGTTCGCTGATGAGCCAGCACAAACCCGCGGGCGTCCTCGACGCGCGCATCCTCGGGCCCGCCCTGCGCGGCGCCTTTCTCAAGCTCGACCCGCGCA
>QFPW01000055.1 GCA_003241785.1 Rhodovulum sulfidophilum
TCATCTCTCCGCCAAGGCACGTCGCTAACGACGTCGCTATGGACGTCTCTTAGCTCAGCACCGGCAAGCCAGGCAGGCGGTGCCAATCGGCCGGTTACGCTTGTTCGGGGTGTCGAAGCCGCGTCTGACCCCGGCTGCAAGGCAGTCAATGACAGAGACCGGCGTAGCGGTTCCGTCGGCGGCGGCGGGTATCTCGCTTGCCGTGCGCGCGGCCAGACCGGCGGCGAAGGAAAGGCTGAGCGGCACTAGCTGAGAGACTAGTTCGCGGGCACGCGGGCAGATCGCTTTTTCAGCGGGGTCGCCGCCGAGTTGCCTTTCGATTTCGCGCAAGGGTTCGCCGCGTAGCCAAGCCAGAATGCCGGGTTCGAGGTTTCTTACGGCGTCGGCCGTCAGCGGTCCGTCCTTCTTGTTTCCGGTAGCGCCGAGAATTGCTCTACTATCACGGATCAGAATGGCATCGCGCGCATCCTGATCCTCTGCGAGCCAGTTGATGATCCAGGACGTCCAGTCCGGTATTGTCTGGGGTAGCCGTTCAATCTGATCCTCGATCCTTTGCCGTAGCGATTTGAGGATGCCGAGCGGAGCGCCGCTCTGGGTGGCAAGCTCCGCCAGGATCTGATCATCGGCCTCCTTCGCTCTCTCGCCGATAAGCTCGTTCAATCGCGCGACTTTCGCATCGAACTCCGCCTTCTGATTGATCCTTGTGGCCGTGAAGGCAGCCAGTGATCGCCCTATCGAAAAGCGCGTCGTTGCCTCGGTTTCTGCTCCTTCAGGCGCGACCGCAGTAGCCAGGCGGTTCAGTGCATACTCGACATCGGGATCGGCAGCAGCCGCCACATTAATGCGATCCAGAATTGTCTGCAGGGGATCGCTCAGGGACAGGCAGCGGTCGTCCTCCGGCAGTACCGACTTCAGCTTGTCCAGCACCCCTTTTGTTAAGGGCCTACCTTGCCTGAATTGAAGCACGGCTTCAGGGATCAGGAGCACGATGCCGTTGGCGAGGTGACCGGCGCGCCCTGCACGGGCCGCAGCATTCAGTATCTCGTGCGCCTCCAAGTCTTCACGCCCTCCTTCGTCCGGGTCGCTGCGCTTGTCCCCGGCAAGAATGGCAATATGAGCCGGAAGGTTGAGACCCTGCGCCAGCGTCGGTGTAGCGACGATGAATTTTGCCCCGTCGGCACGGCGGAACAAGCGTTCTGCCAGGTCGCGCTCCAGCCTGAGCATCAGCGCATTGTGGGGCACGGCGGCGGCCGGACCAGGCAAGATCGCGTGCTCCAGCCCGCCAAGCTCGATCTCCAGCGCCTTCCATCTCTCTTCTTAATCTTGCGTTTGCGCTGGCGGGTCCCCACCCAGCAGCGCCGAGATTTCACGCGCAGTGGACGCGGCAGTATCCTTGCGGTTGACGAAGACGATACCTTTCAGGCCGTTGCGCGCCGCAGCAGCTGCAACCTGCGCAGCGACCTTGTTTACATTCGGCGTCAGATAGATCGAACCATCCAAGTTGAGCTTACCGGTTAACGTGACCGGCGCATCGGATATGGCCGTCAGGGTGCAGCTTGGCGCTGCACCGGCCAGCCAGTTGTGCTGAAGACCAAAAAGCGCGAACGGTTCAAATTTGAGCACTTCTTTTGCGGGGCTTAGCAAGCCTTTTGCAGGTTCATATTCCTTGTCCGGCGCCTTCTTCCCTTCCGCTCTTTTCTGGTAAAATATAACTTTTCTTTTTTCGTTCTCTTCGCGTTGCCTGGCGCGCGCAATTTCCTTGGCGGCCTCCAGCGCTTTGCCTTCGTAGAGAATGACACCACGCGCCTGTCGGCTCGGCTTCCAAAGCGGATCGGCAAAAACACAGGTGCGGCCGGTGAGCTCTTCAATCCACTCTGCGAATGCGGCGCCATTGTCGAGCATCGCGGAAAGGAACAGAAAGTCGGCCTCAGGTGCGATGCTGTTGAAGGCAAGTACGCAGAACATTCCGTCCAGTGCCCGGCGGAGATTTGATACGGGGCTGAGGAGATGACATTCGTCAAAGACCAGCAGCCCTACGTTTTCAAAAGCCTCGGGCGAATACGACAGAAGCGCAAGACAGCGCTCCGGCGTCATAACCTCGATGCTTTCGAAGTTCGTGCCGGAAGCGAACAAGCGGTCGAAATCGCTCGAAACAACCGAGCCTTCCAGCGATTCCGGGAAGACTCTCTGCAGATCGTCGGTGAGCTGATCCACAAGCGCATGAGTTGGAGCTAAAAACACAACCGACTTGCCGCTTGCCAGTACAGCAGCAATTTTCAGGCAAGATACCGTCGTTTTTCCCGCACCGGTCGGCAGAACGAGCACGGCGGACTTGCCACTCTCGTGGAATCCTTTCGCTATGGCCTCCCTATGATTGGGCCAGACGAAAGGTGCGGTATTCGCACGATGCCTCAGCCAGCTTCGCCAGTAATCCCGATCTGAACCATCGGGCGGCTGCAGGCGCGTAACCGCCGCGCCCGCAATGGAGTCACAGGCTGCCAGCAGCAGTGATGCGAGGTGACGCGGTCCCGGATAGGTGGTCTGAAAACTCTGGGACAAATCGCCGAGGCTACCGTGCTCCAGCGAAGAGAGGGCCAACACGCGGGCGAACGCCGCCCTTGCGCCATCGAACCGCCCTGCCGCCCTCTCGGGCATATCTTCTCCCAGAACTTCTGCAGCAAACAACTCGACACCGACGACGAGGCTCTCGAAGAGCGCCGTTGTCCCCCGCTGTTCAAGCAGTCCGCCGGAGAAGAACCCCTCCGGACGGCGCTGCGCGCGGTCAAGAATGCTCTGGAAATTGCCGCGCGCCAGGTCACGGATATCTTCGGCCAGAATGGTGCAGACATAGTCCTGCTCTGCAACTTCCGGCCTGATAAAGCGCGCGGCTTCATGGGCGTCCGCATACTGCTCGGCCACCAGAAAAAGCACCGCCGCCGCGATCGCCGGATGGATGCGGTCCCGATCCATGATGCCAACAGCCCCGGCAGCATCGGTCTGCGCGAGGTCCTGCGCCAGAATTTGATGCGCCGTGCCGGCAACGAATGCCGCCGCCCTGCGGAAGTCGGCATCGCGCCGGACGGACACAACGATCTCATAGGTGTCGGCAATACGCGCGAGAGGCCATTCGCCGTCAGCAGCGCCGTCGCCCGCCGCATCGTCAGCGCCTTCGACGCGTCTCATTCTGCGGGCAACCAGTTCTGCATACTGCGCTGTAAGCAATTGCGGCAGGTCGGCAGGATTCAGGCCTGGCAAGGCTGGCGCAGTGCGCATGATTTCCGCTGTCACCGGATCGAACATTAGTGATCGTCCTCCCCGAGTTCGTCAATGAAGGCGATCGCCCGACCGGCAATCTCCTCAAACCAGGTACGCAGTTCCGAAGGCGGCAAGAATGTCGCTCCGATGCGCTGCGCCCCGGTGGTCTTTTCAAGCCCCTCATATCCTTTGAACAAAGCCGCGCGTCCCGCCTCCGAGCCGTGGTCAGGGTTGATCGTCAAACCGGCGCGGTAGGCCCTGAATGCCATATCCAATACGCGCCCCGCAGCCTCCATGACCGCTTCGTCGGGAATCCTGCCGTCAAGCAGCGAAGACGCTGCCGCCACCAGTTCCGAAGCCCTTTTGCTTGCATGGTAGTTTCGGAAGGCAGGCAGAACTTCGTCTCTGAATTTTCGTCGGGGGTCGTTCGAACATTTGTCTTCGAGAATGGTCGCGCGGACGACCGTTTCACCTTTTTCGTCCAGTTCGATCATGAGCCCGTCAAGACCCTGTGTCGTCGCGCTGATGTGCGGGTCTCTCATGAGCACGTTGGCGGCAGCATCCTGTCGGGCGGCGATCCAGGAGATTGCCTCGAAAATTAGACCGTCGCGATGCCATCGGTGAGCATCCTGTTTTTCCCGCGTGTCTCCGGTCACGGTCAGACGCTGTTTCGCATCGGCACGGAGCACGTCGACCGTCAAGGCCGGATCCGCTGTCTGAAGCTCCGCGATAATCCGGGCCGCGTGCTTCGCCTGTCCCATCGCGATGATCGCTATGAGCCGCGCCAGTAACTCGGCATCACCGACCGTCCAGTGATCGCCGACACAATGCTCGTTGACCTTGCACGGCGCTGTCGAAATCGCCGTTGGGGACGCAACTCCGGCATCCGGCCCGGCGGAAACGGTCATCTTGTCGGGGCTGTCTGTCTCAAGGGCCCTGTTCATCTGTTCAAGGCTCTCTGAGCGCGGCCGTTGCAGGCGCGATCTTTTCAATGACAGCGCCGCGGATGCGCGACAACAAATATATGACTTTCTTTGGTTTACGTGGGAGCCCTACCTTAAGTCGAGCAATCTGTCCTGTGAAGTGGCTCGAGGGGTAGCTCGCGATCGTGAACATCGGGAAGATTGCGGACATTCGCACTCACGGCAACGAACGTCCGTTTTCCGCCCCTCGCGGCCTTACGGAACGGCGAAGTCCAAGGTCCCGAGCAGTCGCTCGATGCTGGCCGAACCCAGGAGATCCACCCCGTACGCCGTGGGGAGGCTCCGAGATGGATCGCGGGCATCTCGGAGCCTCGACGGGTTTACTACAGAAGGAAGTCGCCGGACCCCAAAGAAGCTACGATCCCAAGCCCGCCTACCGAGATCTCGAAATCCGCGACGCCGTCACCGTTGATGTCGCCTTGGACGATTCTGGCACTAGGACCATACTCCGTGGGCGACCTCAACTGACCGGCGACCTTGCTGAAGCTGGACCCCCCGATGTACTTGAACGCTTGGTCCCCCGTTCGCGTTGTATCGGCATCGAAGTCCAGCGCGATCTTATCGGTTCGCTGAATGAAGTCCACGATTTGATCCCGCCCGGAGCCCTTGCCGGCCTCTGCTGCGGAGGTGAACACGAACCGGTCCGAGCCCGACCCGCCCGTGAGCACATCCATTCCTAAGCCGCCGTTGAGCCGGTCATTGTCGAGTCCCCCGATAAGCCTGTCGTTGCCACCGAGGCCCATCAGCGTATCCGCGCCCGAAATCCCATCCAGCTGGTTGTTTCCAGCATTGCCGGTCATCTCGTTGGCGAGATTGTTCCCAACGCCGCTCGCTGCGCCATCAAGCAGAACTAAATTCTCAACGTAAGTCGCGTACTGCCCCATCTGATAGTTGATCGCGGATTGCACCGTATCGATGCCTCCGCCCGATTGCTCCGACGCCACGTCGTAGACGTCATCCACAATAAAGACGTCATTCCCGGCGCCGCCGACCATGATGTCCTTTCCCGCCCCACCGTCAATCCAATCGTTGCCGGTATCGCCCTTGAGCTGATCGAACCCGTCATAGCCAAACAGTGTATCATTCCCGGATTTCCCATCCAGGACTTCGCTTATGTCGTGACCAGACATCACGTTGTTGAGCGTGTTTCCTGCTCCGTAGTCAGCCGCGTCTCTGAGCTCCAGGTTTTCCACGTTGGTCGGCAGAGTGTAGTCTATGGAGCTCCGAACGGTGTCAATACCGCCGTTCGCCGCCTCTACAATCGAGTCGAACGGCGAGGTAATGATATAGAGATCGTTACCCGGTCCTCCCGGCAGCCGTCCCGTAGCCATAACGCTGGTAGAGGCCTGGTTGAGGATTGCTCGAAGGCCGTACGATCCGAGGAGTTCCGCATTCTGCTCTAGGTAAAATTTGGTCAAGATAATACCTCGTTTTTGCTTGCATAATATCAGCGGAAGAACTGATAATAAATGCACCTCTCGATTCGCTGAGCATGACGGTTCCGATAATACATTCTCTTAGCTTAGAAAGCTATCATTGACACACTTGTTCGTGTGAGCGTTGTGTGAAGCGCCAGACCACCTAGCAGATCGAGCCAGGAACACCTATAGCTCCAACCCCCTAGAGCAACTGGCGAAACGTAGGGTTCATCAGTCCGGTCGTACCACGCACCAAGGTCTTGCGTAGCTGCTCCTGAGGCGCAACGGAGTTGCCCGACCGGAACTTCCTCGTGACGATCCGGCTCTACGGCACCGGCACCGAGTTCTTCGACCAGACGTGGAAGCCGGACGATGTGGTGAAGGCGCCGTAGCTCGGCTGAACTTCGTAAGGAAAAGGAGCCGCCACGCGCGTGAACGACCGCTGTTGGCTTTTGCCATGCCGAAGTGATGCAGCGCTGAGTGGCGGCTCACCCCCGCAGAGGGCCGATCTCGGACGTGCCACGGAACGACCGCTTCTGGCGCGCAGCGGACGGTCCGGACGCCGGCGACGGATGGCGGCCCTGGGCCGGGATGCGTCGACTCCATGATATTGGCCGAGGGGCCCGGGCCAATTGAAGCCAATACCGTAGTCTTGGGAATCTCCGTGTTGCGAAATCTGGACCGAGCTGGTCGCGGCGCGACACGGACGGCGAATCCTTGACTCGGCACCCGCGCGAGAA
>QFPW01000017.1 GCA_003241785.1 Rhodovulum sulfidophilum
CGTCGGGAACGCCACGTTTCGCCGCCTCGTCGACAGCGAGGCCACCGGCGGCCTGATCCTGATGGCGGTCGCGGCGCTTGCGATCCTGGTCGCGAACTCTCCCGCCGCGCCTGGCTATTTTGGCGCGCTTGATGCCTATCCCGGACCGCTCAGCCTCCGGCACTGGATCAACGACGGGCTGATGGCGACCTTCTTCCTGCTGGTCGGGCTCGAGATCAAGCGCGAGATGCTCGACGGCCAGCTTTCCAGCTGGCCGCGCCGCGTCCTCCCGGCGTGGCGGCGCTCGGCCGCATGATGGCGCCGGCGCTGATCTACGTCTGGTTCAATCTCGGCGACCCCGCCGCCCTGCGCGGCTGGGCGATCCCCTCGGCCACCGACATCGCCTTCGATCCCGGCGTCGCTCAAGGTCTTCCTCGCCGCCGTCGCGATCATCGACGATCTCGGCGCAGGTCCTGGGCGTCGCCCTGCTTTGCGGCATCGGCTTCACCATGAGCCTCTTCGTCGGCGGCCTCGCCTTCGAGGACCAGGTCGCGCGGGACCGGGTGAAGCTCGGGATTCTGCTCGGATCGGTGCTCGCGGGCACGTCCGGATGGCTGCTGCCGCGCTTCGCCCGGCGCGAGCCACCGCGCGGCATCGCCCGATCGCGCTCATGACCGGCGTTCCGGACCGAGCCGGACGACGCGTCCGGATTCGCGGGTCGACGAATCCCGGGTTCGGCCGGGCCACGGCGCGACCTCGCCGTCCGCGCGGGCGGGCCTTGTCTTTCGGCCCCGCGGCGGGTCTCGCGGCTCAGGTCCACGAAATCCTGGACGATATATCGAAAACTCTGGCGATCTCGTACTATCGAAGGTCCATAGTACTGAAAATGTACGATTAATGTCGGAATTCCATCGGATTCTCAACAGACGCGTTGCGTATCTTATTGCGAGTGTCCATAAATTTTCGTCCGATTCGATGTCGAATTACCGAAAGAGGATTCGGATTATTAACTAGTTTTGTCGGGATTTGGCACATATGAAGATGAATAACGATGAGCATACGGTTTTAGAAGTCACTTCGCTCCAGGTTCTGGACGAAGACCGGGGTGAGATGTCCCTTCTTCTACATCATGGTAAGTCCGTGGATCTTCATTTCTCGACCCGAACACTTCCACGCGTGATCATGGCGCTGTTTTCCCTGGCGTCGGCGATGGAGGATCGATCCTACGCGCTGAAGAAAGAACGGCGGATCTTCGCCTTGGGGATCAGGGATGTCGGTGTGCATGTGATCGGCAGCGGGGCCGGGCGACAGGCCGTGGTCTCCTTCGAGTTCGGCAATGGAGCGGTCTTCCGGTTTCTTCTGGACCAGCCGCTCTTTCGCAAGCTCTCCGGTGTCTTCGACAGGGAGTTCAGTCAGGGACTTCATTGACGCGGGCGCGGGATCGCGCCGCGTTTCCCCGACCTCGACAAGGTCCGGGGAGCGGCCGGCCCGCCCGTTCGCGTCAGCCCGTCGGGATTGACGGCGTCCCGGCGAGCTCCCGACCGAGCGTGGCGCGCAGCGTGGCCGCGTCGTCGCTCGGCGTCAGGTTGAACAGTCTGCGATAGTCTCGATTGAACTGGGAGATGCTCTGGTAGCCGACGTCATAGGCGACGGCGGAGATGGTGCTCGCGCCGGACAGGACGCGGCGCGCCTCCTGCAGGCGGACGCGCTTCTGGAACTGAACGGGCGACATGGACGTCACCGCCTTGAAATGCCGGTGAAAGCTGGGAACGCTCATGTTCGCCCGCGCGGCGAGGCCGGAGATGCTGAGCGGTTCGGCGTAGTTGTCCCGGATCCAGGCCGTGGCGCGGCCGATCCGCGTGGCGTGTCCATTGGCGAAGGCGAGCTGGCTGAGCAACGGCCCATGCGCGGTATGCAGCAGCCGCCAGGTGATCTCCCGCCGGATCAGGGGCGCCATGACGGCGATGTCGCGGGGACGCTCGAGCAGGCGGATCAGCCGGATCAGCGGATCGATCAGCTCCGGGTCGAGCGGGGACTTGCCCGCGACGCGGGAGTCGTCCGCCCGGGGCCTGTCGCCGGCCCGTTCGCGAAGCAGGTCGGCGACGACCATCGGCTCGATATCGAGGTGAAGCGCGAGATAGGGCGCCGCGGGGCTCGCCTCCGTCACCTGCGAGGTGACCGGAACGTCGGCGGCGCAGAGCAGCGACTCTCCGGCCGCGTAACGGAAGGCGGTCTCCCCGACCATGAGCTCCTTCACGCCGCGCGCCACTAGTCCAAAGGACGGCTGGTAGATCGAGTGACCGACTTCGGACGGCAGATCCGTCCGGCCCACCTTCAACCCGTCCACGGGGGTCAGATAATCGAACCGGGCGTGACGCTCGATGACATCACGCAGGTCCGGGAACGACGGCTTCGTCATGGCATTCACAGGTCCCGCTGGTCCGCGATCCGGCGGCCCGCCTCCGGTCGGTCATGCTCGGCATGGTGTTTCATCCTGCCCGGAAAGCGCGGGTCGGCCCTATGCGTATCCTATCAGGACCGCGCCCATTCGTCTCATTCGCGAAACGCCCGGGAGTTGAATGAGAGCAGAGGACCAGTTGTTGATCCAATCCGCGTAGCCGCCGACCCGGGCGCGTCCCAATGTTCCGACGGCGGGTCGCCTCGCCTCGGGACGAGCCTGGAGCGGAGCATCGAGCATGACGGACGGCGGATATCGCGTCGGAATCATCGGAGCGGATACCCGGGCCAGCTGGGCCCGCGCCTCGCATGTCCCCGCGCCGCGGGCGCGACCCGCGCGCGCCGGCGAGCGGCGGGTCATCCGCGAATGACGAGGCCCCGCGACACCCCATCTGCTCCCGACGGCGGGACCGATGGGCGACGCCCCCCACGGATGTCGGTTTTCAGGAGATTTCGATGCGGATGAGAAAGCTTGGAAGCAGTGGCCTGTTCGTCTCCGAACTGTGCTTCGGCGCCATGACCTTCGGCGGGACCGATGGCATCTGGGGCCAGGTCGGCAGGCTCGATCAGGGCGACGCCGACCAGCTGGTCAAGGCGGCGCTGGACGCCGGGATCAACCTGTTCGACACGGCCAATGTCTACGCCAACGGACGCAGCGAGGAGATTCTCGGTCAGTCCTTCCGCGACCTCGGCGTGGCGCGGGACGACATCGTCATCGCGACGAAGGCCGCGAGCTCGATGGGGCCGGGCCCCAACATGCGCGGGGCCTCGCGCCGCCATCTCCTGAGCCAGGTCCAGGCCAGCCTCGCGCGGCTCGGGGTCGATTACATCGATCTCTACCAGATCCACGCCTTCGACCCGGCCACGCCGATCGAGGAGACGCTGGAGGCGCTCGACACGCTCGTCCGCCGCGGCGACGTCCGCTACGTCGGCCTGTCCAACTGGGCGGCCTGGCAGATCATGAAGGCGATCGGCATCGCCAAGGCGCGCCAGCTTGCTCCCGTCACCTCGCTCCAGGCCTATTACTCGCTGGTCGGCCGCGATATCGAGCGCGAGATCGCGCCGATGCTCGTCTCCGAAGGCGTCGGCCTCATGGTCTGGAGCCCGCTCGCGGGCGGATACCTCACCGGGAAATACTCGGGCGGCGGCGACGGCGGCGGCGGCAGGCAGACGGAACTGGACTTCCCGCCGATCGATCGGGTCCGCGGCGAGCCGCTGATCGGGGTGATGAGGGCCATCGCCGAAAAGCACGACGGCAGCCCCGCGCGGATCGCGATCGCGTGGCTGTTGAGGCGGCCGGTCGTATCCACGGTGATCATAGGCGCCAAGCGTGTCGAACAGTTGCGGGAGAACGTCCGGGCCACCGAGGTCGTGCTCGATGACGAGGATGTCGCCCGGCTCGATGACGTCAGCCGGCTGCCGATCGAATATCCGGGCTGGCTGCTGGACCAGGCTCCGGAGCGCTCCGCGTAGCTTGTGGGCGATCGCCATCCCCTCGACGAGGCCACCAACCAGAAAGGCGGACCAATGCGCGTTCTCAAAGTCGCCATCACCGGGTTCGGGAATGTCGGCCGTGCCACGGCTGATCTCCTGTTGTCGCGCCGCGAGCGCTATCGCCACCTCCACGGCACCGAGGTGCGCCTGGTCGCCGTTTGCGGCTCGAGCTCCGGACTGTTCGACGCGGATGGCCTGGAGACCGACCGGTTGCGCGCGCTGGAGAAGGGTCTGACGGGGCCGGACTTCATCGCGGCGAGCGGGGCCGCGGTCGTGATCGAGGCGGGTCCGAGCGACTTTCGCACCGGCGGCCCGGGGTTCGCCTATCTCCGCTCGGCCCTGAGCGATGGTCGCGACGCCATCGTCATCTCCAAGGGCGCCCTCGTCCACGGCGGGCGCGACCTGCGCGCGCTGGCGCGCCGCTCCGGCGCGCTTCTCAAAATCAGCGGCGCGGCCGCGGCGGCCTTGCCGACGCTCGATCTGCTCGAGCACGGCCTTCTCGGCTGCCGCGTGCTGAAGCTGGAAGGCATCCTCAACGCCACCACGAACTACCTTCTCGACGCGATGACGGCGCGCGGAATTGGCTTCGAGGAGGCGCTGCGGGAGGCCCGCTCGGGCGGCTTCGCGGAGGCCGACGCGCGCGACGATATCGAAGGGTGGGATACGGCCGCGAAGCTCCTGCTCATCGCCAATTTCGGCCTCGGCCGCGATCTCGCGATGGAGGACATCTCGGTCTCGGGGATCCAGTCCGTCACCGGGCGCGAGATCGCGGCGTGGCGGGCCAACGGCCTCGTGCCGAAACTCGTCGCCACCCTCGCGGAGGAAGGGGGCGTGGTCCGGGCCGAGGTTCGCGCGCGGACCTACCGGTTGACCGATCCGTTCGCGCATGTGGGCGGCAAGGGCAAGGCTGTCCGCTTCACGACGGACGCCATGGGCGAGACCGTCGCGATTTCCACCGGAGCCGAACCGCTCGCGACCGCCGCCGCGGCGCTGAAAGACCTAGAGCATATCCTGATCGCGCGCGCCGAGCAGGGGCCGAGGCTTGGGGGACCGGGGGCATGAAAATGGCGAACACTCGAAAGCCCGGTCCAATTCGCGCTCTCACGGCCGCGGTCCTTGGCGGCGTGCTGCTCAACGCGGCCGGCCTCCTCGGGCCGAACGGCGTCGTCGCGCAGCCGGCGCAGGTGGCGGCCAGCGGATTTCGCGCGGAGAGCGGCGACATCCTCGTCAGGCCGGTTCAGCAGATGAGCGTGGTGATCGAGACGCCCGGCGGCGTCATCTACACCGATCCGACCGGCGGCGCCGACCGCTACGCCGCGCATCCCCGCCCGGACCTCATCCTGATCTCGCACGAGCATGACGAGCACTACGACGCGCGAACGCTGGAGGAACTGGTCGGGCCCGGGACCCGGATCGTCGTCCCTCCCTACATCATGGAACGTCTCCCGCGAAGTCTGAGAGGGAACGCGATACCGCTCGCGAACGGGACAGGCTCGGAACTCGCCGCCATGCGCGTCGAGGCGATCCCCGCATACGGCCTCGGCGGGGAAGCGGCCCGCTGGCACCCCCGCGGCCGGGGCAACGCCTATGTGGTCACCGTCGACGGGCGCAGGCTCTACATCGGCGGCTCGACCGAGGGCGTACCGGAGATGCTGGAGCTGCGCGGCATCGACATCGCCTTCCTGCCGCTCTATCCGCCCTACGCGCTCGGACCGGAGGAGGCGGCGAGGGTCGCTTCGGTCATGCGACCGAAGTCGATCTACATCTATCAATACGACAGCCTTCGCTCACGCGACGAGTTCGCGCGGCGAATCGGCGGCCTCGAGCGGCCGCCACGGGTCGTCGCGCCGGACATTCCTTGAGCATCGCCGCCGCGCCGTCCCGGCCCGGGTGACGGGGGCCGGCGGAAAGATCTCGGCGACCGGAGCGGTGGAGGCGGAAACCCGGGCGCGGCGGGGTCCAGTCCTCGAGGAGCCGGACAAGACGTCCGCTCCCGATGTCCTCGATCGCCTCCGGCTCGAACGGCAAAGGCGATGCCGGCTCCGTCACGCGCCGCCGCCCGGGTGATCGAGGCGATCGTCCGTCGTCGGCGCCGCGCCGCGGGGCTCAGGCGGCCGGCGCGTCGCCGGCGGGGTGCCAGTCGATCGCGAGCTCCTCGCGGAAGGCGAAGCGCAGCAGGTGCCGCGCGACGACATCCTCGAGCTGGGCGGTGGCCTCCGGCGTCGCGCCGGCGACCGTCATCGTCAGGATCCCGTCCGCCGCCGCGAGCTGGCAGGTGCCGGCCGGAAAGGTGATCTCTCCGGCGCCATCCTCGAACCGCGCCGGGATCTTGTGGGCGAAATGCTTCGCGAGCTGCGCCGCGTAGCCCGCCGCCTTCGGCGTGGCCACGGTCGCGACGCTTTTCAGGCTGTTGGCCGCCGGGGTCTGCGTTGTCATGATGCTCTCCATCTGCTGGGTCGCCGCCCGGAGGACCGCCGCGATGCGCTCGGCCTCCGATGTCGCGACCGGGCCGCGGGCGATCCGGGAGCGGAGCGCCTGTTTCAGTTCGTCCATCGCGCGGGCGACCGGCTCCGGCGCGTCGCGCCGGCCCTTCTGGCCGCGCATCCGCGCCTCGATCCCGGCGAGCGCGGCCTTGTTCGCCGCCAGCAGCGTCGCCCCTTCCGGCGTGATCCGGTAGCGCTTGCGCCCGCCCTCCGCCTCCGGGACGACGAAGCCCATGTCCTCGAGCCAGGCGAGCGTCGGATAGATCGCCCCCGGGCTCGGGCTGTAGGCGCCGTCCATCCGCCCGGCGATGGCCTTGATGAGCTCGTAGCCGTGCCGCGGCGCCTCGGCGATCATGCCGAGGACGATGAGCCTGAGCGCGCCGTAGTCGAACGGCCTGCGTCCGCGCCCGGCCTCCGCCCGATCGGCGCACCGCTCTCGCCCGCCCTCGTCCCGCGTGTGTCTCATGCCGGGTGATCTAGATTTCGATATATCGAAAGTCAAGATATATCGAAAAAAGCCCGCGCCCGCGGTTTTTTCGCGGGCGCGGGGAAAGGCCGGCTCCCGGGACGGGGCCGGCCGGGGGGTCAGAAGTTGGCCGAGAGGCTGACCCAGTAGCGGCGGCCATCGACGACGTCGTTGATGTCGTCGGGCATGCCCTGCTCGTCGAACAGGTTGTAGATCGCGGCGTTGAGCGTCACCGTCTCGGTCACCTGGTAGTTCGCGCCGATGTCGGCGGTGAAATAGGCGCCATACTCGCGCGCGACAATGGCGCCGTCCTTGTAGACCGGCGTGCCGCTGGTGCCGATGCGGAGCCCCGCGTTGACCTGCGAGCCGATGTAGTTGCCGGCGGCGAAGGCCGCGAGCCCATCGACCGGCGTGTCCCAGTCGACCTTCACCGAGCCGAAGTGCTCCGGCGTGCGCGTCAGCGGCAGCCCGGCGTAGGTGCCGGTCTTCTGCTCGCTGTCGGTGTAGGTGTAGCTCGCGGTCAGGCCGATCGTGTCGGTCGCCTGCCAGGAGCCGGCGAGCTCGACGCCCTGCATCCGCGCCTCGTCGAGGTTGTAGAAGCGGAACAGCGTGTAGTTCGGGTCCTGCGACCAGCGGGCGAAGTCGCCGTTGGCGTCGTAGACGCGCTCGTTGTTAATCTGGTCCTTGAGCTCGGTATAGAACAGCGTCGCGCTCGCGGTCAGGTTCGTGAGGTTGTCGTAAAGGACGCTCGCCTCGTAGTTCACCGAGGTTTCCGGCTCGAGATCGGGGTTCGCCTCGATCACCGCGCAGGGGTTCATGCCCTCGGGCAGCTCGCTGGCCGGTCCGTAGAAGCAGCCGCCGCCGCCCGTGGTATAGGCGTAGCCGGGCGCGATCTGCCGGATCTCCGGCGTGCGGTAGCCGGTCGAGACGCCGCCCTTGAAGGTCACGGTGTCGGTGTAGTTGTAGACGCCGTAGAGGCGCGGCGAGAAATGCGTGCCGTACTGCTCGTGCTGGTCCATCCGCAGGCCCGCGGTCAGGGCGAAGCGGTTGGTGATCTGCCACTCGTCCTCCGCGAAGAGCGCGTATTGCCAGGCGGTGAACTTCCGGTCGGTTCCGTCGCGCAGCCCCGGGTTCTGGTCGGTGAGCTCGTTGTCGATGTACTGGCCGCCGAGCGTCAGCAGGTGGTCGCCGAGGGACAGCGTGGTGTTGGCGTCGAGCACGTAGCTCAGGATCCGGGGCGAGCGGACATTCTCGATCCCGTCCGAATAGGTCGTGCGCTCGCCTTCCTCGCGCTGCAGCGACAGGAAGGTGGTGCCCCAGCCGTAGGCGCCCTCGTGGCTCAGCCGCACGTAGTTGCGGTCGTTGTACTGCACCCCGTCGGGCGCGATCACGTCGAGGGTCTGGCCGGGCGTGCTCTCGTTGCGCAGGCGCGCGACGCCGGCGTCGAGGCGGAAGGTGTTCTCGGCGTTCGGGGTCAGGGTCAGCCGGCCGCCGATCTCGTAGTTCTCGCGGCCCTGGGTGCCGTTCAGGATCTCGTCCTCGTCGCGGCCATAGGCCGAGCCCCAGATCTGGTAGCCGAGCCGGTCGGCGATGATCGGGCCGGAGAGGTAGCCGCTGGCGAGGAACTCGTCGCCGTACTTGGAATGCTCCTGCTTCGTGTAGCCGAGCGAGAAGCCGCCCGTCTGCACATCCGAGACCTTCTTCGTGATGATGTTGACGACGCCGCCGACCGCGTCCGAACCGTAGAGGGTCGAGGCCGGGCCGCGCAGCACCTCGATGCGGTCGATCGCCTGGGGCGGGGGCATGAAGCTCTGCTCCATCCCGCCGCTGCCGTTCGGGCGCGACTCGCGCGTGCCCTGCCGCACGCCGTCGACCAGGATCAGCGTGTAGGTGCCGGGCAGGCCGCGGATCGAGATGTCGCCCTCGTTCGCGTTGCCGATCGTGGTGACGCCCGGCACGTAGCGCAGCGCGTCGCTGAGATCGCGGACCATTTCCCGCTCGAGCTGCTCGCCGGGCACGACCGAGATCGACGCGGGCGCGTTGGTCACGGTCTGCAGATTGCCCGAGGCGGTGACGACCATCGGAGCCAGCACCAGCGTCTCCGCGTCGCCGAGCTCCGTCGTCGCCTCCTGCGCCGTCGCGCCGCCGGCGGCGATGATCGCGGCCGATGCCATCAGGCCGCGCAGGATCGTCTGCCTTCTCATCGAGAAAGGTCCTTTCGATATATCGTGAGATTGGCGATATATCGGCAATCATGACAAAAGGAGTCAACTCTAAATCGACAAAATTTCTAGGTCATTTCGCCCAGCCTGACGATCCATAATCGTTTCCGGACAGGAGGCGGGACCGCGCCCGCGCGGCGCGCGCCGGACCGCCTCCCGAAATGTTGATCGCCGGGCCGCCATGATCCCGAGCTTGGCGCGCCGATTTGATGGCACTTGGACGACGGAGCCGGCGCGCCGCGCCGTTCAACACCACACACCCGCGTGGCCCGACCGGGCGACACGGCCCAGCGAAGGCGACGTGCCCGGTCCCAGGCGGAGGCGGCGCGGCGAGAGGATGCGAGGTCGGATGCTGAGACGGCTTGTGGCGCGATGGAGCGCCGTCGCCCTGACGGGCGTGGCGCTGGCGGGACCGGCGGCGGCCCAGGGCGGGCCCGGCCCCGCCAGCGGCCCGAAGGCCGTCGGCACCGTCGTGGTGCGCGAGGAAGCGGTTCCCTTCACCACCGAGCTGCCGGGCCGGGCCGTGGCCTACGAGCAGGCGGACATCCGCCCGAGGGTCGAGGGCATGGTCGAGGAAATCCCCTATGAGCCGGGGCGTCCGGTCAAGGTCGGCGACGTGCTCTTCCGGCTCGAGCGCGACAGCTACGAGGCGACGCTCGCCGCGGCCGAGGCGACGGTGGCCCAGGCGGACAGCGCGAGCGAGGCGGCGCGGGTGACGCTCGACCGCTACACCCGGCTCGAGGGCTCGGGCGTGACGCGGGAGACGGTCGACACCGCGCGGGTGGCGCTCCTGCAGGCGCAGGCGACGCTGAAGAGCGCGCAGGCGGCGCTGAAGACCGCGCAGCTCGAGCTCGACCGCACCGAGATCCGGAGCCCGATCGACGGCGTGGCCGACGTGCCGACCGTCTCGGTCGGCGCGCTCGTGACGGCGAACCAGACCGAGGCGCTGACGACCGTGACCCGGCTCGATCCGATCTACGTCGACGTGGCGGAATCGAGCGCGCGGATGCTGCGCGTGCGCGAGCGGATCGCGGAGGGCAGCCTCAGGCCCGGCGACGCTATCAAGATGACGCTGACCCTCGAGAACGGCCGGGTCTACGACGCGACCGGCGAGCTGGTTAGCCCCGGCGTGCTCGTCTCGCAAACGACCGGCACGCTCAACACCCGGGTGCGCTTCCCGAACCCCGATCAGGACATCATCCCGGGCCAGTTCCTGCGCGTGCAGGCCGAGCTCGGCACCACGCAGGCGATCCTCGTGCCGCAGATGGCGACGAGCCGGAGCTCGACCGGCGTGCTGACCGCCTTCGTGGTCCGCGACGGCCGCGCGACGCAGGTGACGCTGGCCGACGCGGGCAGCCATGGCAACGCCTGGGTCGTCACCGACGGGCTCGACCCGGGCGACGAGCTGGTCGTCGACGGGCTGCGCAACCTGCGCGACGGCGACGCGGTCGCGCCGGTCGCGGTGACCGTCGGCGCCGACGGCGTGGTCGCGCGGGCGTCGGACGGCTGAGCGCATGGCCCGTTTTTTCATCCACCGGCCGGTCTTCGCGATGGTGCTCGCCATCGTGACCATGCTCGCCGGCGCCTTCGCGGTCACCCAGCTCGCGGTCTCGCAATATCCCGACATCGCGCCGACCACCGTGCGGGTCTCGGCCTCCTATCCCGGCGCGACCGCCGAGGCGGTGCAGAACTCCGTCACCACGACGATCGAGGACGCGCTGACCGGCATCGACGGCCTGCTCTACACCGTCTCCAACTCGCGCGAGGGATCCTCGCAGGTGACGCTGACCTTCGACGAGAGCGTGGCGCCGATCGACGCGCAGAACGAGGTGCAGACCAACGTCCGCCAGGTCGAGAGCCGCCTGCCGAGCAGCGTGCAGCAGAGCGGCGTGCGCGTCACCCGCTCGACTTCCTCGATCCTGCTCGTGGGCTCGCTCGTCTCGCTCGACGGCGCCCGGACGCCGGTCGAGCTCGGCAACATCCTCACCGAGACGGTCGAGGACGCGATAAGGCGCACCGAGGGCGTGGGCGACATCAACGTCTTCGGCTCGGGCTATGCGATGCGGGTCTGGCTCGATCCGCTGGCGCTCGCCCGCTACGCGCTCACCCCCTCGGACGTGACCTCGGCGGTGCAGGCGCAGAACACCACCGTCTCGGTCGGCTCGCTCGGCGAGCTGCCGGCCACGCCCGGGCACCAGTTCACCGCGACCATGACGGCGCAGAGCCAGCTGCGCACCGTGGCCGATTTCGAGGGCATCCTGCTCAAAACCGACGCGGCCGGCGCCGCCGTCACGCTCGGCGACGTCGCGCGCGTCGAGATCGGCCAGGAGAACTACGGCACCAATTCGCGGTTCAACGGCCTGCCGGCGGCGGGATTCGGCGTCAACCTCGCGACCGGCGCCAACGCCGTCGACACCGCGGCGGCGGTGCGCGCGACGCTCGACCGGCTCGCCCCCGCCCTGCCCCCGGGCGTCGAGTTCCGCGTCGCCTACGACACCTCGCCCTTCGTCGAGGCCTCGATCGAGAAGGTCTATCACACGCTGATCGAGGCGATCGTGCTCGTCCTGGTCGTGATCCTCGTCTTCCTGCAGAACTGGCGCGCGACGCTGATCCCGATCCTCGCGGTGCCCGTGGTGCTGCTCGGCACCTTCGCGATGCTCTGGGGACTCGGCTTCTCGATCAACACGCTCACCATGTTCGCCATGGTGCTCGCGATCGGCCTGCTGGTCGACGACGCGATCGTCGTCGTCGAGAACGTCGAGCGGCTGATCCGCGACGAGGGGCTCTCGCCGCTCGCGGCGACCGAGAAGAGCATGGGCCAGATCACCGGCGCGCTCATCGGCATCGCGCTGGTGCTCTCGGCGGTGTTCCTGCCAATGGCCTTCATGGGCGGATCGACCGGCGTCATCTACCGGCAGTTCTCGGCGACGATCATCACCGCGATGCTGCTCTCCGCGCTCGTGGCGCTCATCCTGACGCCGGCGCTCTGCGCCATGCTGCTCCGGCGCCACCAGGGCGCGGGGATCGCGCCGGCGCGGCTCTTCAACCGGGGCTTCGACGCGTTGACCCGGGGCTATGTCGCCGCCGTCCGCCGCATCGTGGCGCGGCCGTTCTCAATGCTGCTCGTGCTCGGCCTCGTCGTGGCCGGCGCCTGGCAGCTCTATGCCCGGCTGCCCTCGTCCTTCCTGCCGGCCGAGGACCGGGGCTCGCTGATGATCCGGATCGAGCTCGCCGAGAGCGCCACCCAGACGCAGACGCTGGCCGCGGTGCGCGACGTCGAGGACTACCTGCGCGCCGAGGAGCCCGGCACGGTCACCTCGGCCTTCGTGGCGCTCGGCTTCGGCTTCGCGGGCACTGGCCAGAACACCGCGATGGTCTTCGCCCGGCTCGCCGATTTCGCCGACCGCGCCGATCCCGATCAGTCGGCGAGCGCGGTGGCGCGGCGCGGCAACGGCCATTTCGCCGGCTACCGCGCCGGCCAGGTGATGTTCAACCAGCCGCCGGCGATCCCCGGGCTCGGCAACACGTCGGGCTTCTCGATGTATCTCGTTGACCAGTCCGGCGGCGGCGTCGAGGCGCTGACCGAGGCGGCCCAGACGCTGGAGGCGCGCGCGGCGGACGATTCCCGGGTCCAGAACGTCTCCGCCGAGGGGGTGGACGCGGAAAGCGCGCTGCGCGTCGTGATCGACCAGCAGAAGGCGGAGAGCTTCGGCCTGTCGCTGTCCGATCTCAACGACATGCTCTCGATCATCTTCGCCGGCGACGAGGTCAACGACTTCGTGCTCGGCTCCTCGCTCCGGCCGGTGATCGTGCAGGGCGACGCGCCCTACCGGATGCAGCCCGAGGACCTCGACGAATGGTACGCGCGCAACGACGCCGGCGAGATGGTGCCGTTCCACGCCTTCGTCACCACCGAATGGGCCCCGGTCGCGCCCCGGCTCGCCCGCTACAACGGCGCCACCGCGCTGCAGATCTCGGGCGAGCCCGGCGACGGCGTCGCCTCGGGCACGGCGATGACCGCGATGGAGGAGCTCGTCGCCGGGCTTCCCGGCGGCTACGGCGTCGCCTGGACCGGCATCAGCTACCAGGAGCGGCAGTCGGGCGACCAGGCGCCCTATCTCTACGCGCTCTCGGTGCTCGTGGTCTTCCTCTGCCTCGCGGCGCTCTACGAAAGCTGGACCATCCCGCTCTCGGTGATGCTCGCCGTCCCGGTCGGTGTGCTCGGCGCGCTGGCCGCCGCGCTCTGGTTCGGCCAGTCGAACGACGTCTATTTCAAGGTCGGGCTGCTCGCCACGATCGGGCTCGCGGCGAAGAACGCGATCCTGATCGTCGAATTCGCCGCCGACCTCGAACGCCGCGGCATGGAGCTGCGCGCGGCGACGATCGAGGCGGCGCGGCTCCGGCTCCGGCCGATCCTGATGACCTCGATCGCCTTCACGCTCGGCGTGCTGCCGCTCGCGATCGCGACCGGCGCCGGCGCGGCGGCGCAGAACGCGATCGGCATCGGCGTGCTCGGCGGCGTGCTGACCGCGACCTTCATCGGGATCTTCATGGTTCCGGCCTTCTACGTGGTGGTGCGGCGGGTCTTCTCCCGCCCGCGCCGGCCCGCCGACGCGGAAGCGGCGCCCATCCCCTAGGGCGCCCGAATCTGACATGATGCGCCGCGATCCCCGCCCGACCGGCGCGGCCAACGAGGACAGACCGGACCACATGCCTTCCGACTTCGACACCGCCCCGGCCCCGGGCCGCCTCCGCCCGGGTCCCGGCCTCGTGGCGGCGCTGCTCCTGCTCTCCGCCTGCGCCGTCGGCCCCGACTACCGGGCGCCGACGATGGGGCTCTCGGCGCGCTTCGCCGAGGGCGACGCCGCGACCGACGGCGACGTGGCGCTGGAGCGCTGGTGGACCGGGTTCCACGACCCGACCCTGACCGCGCTCGCCGACCGCGGGCTCGCGCAGAACCTCGACATCCTGACGGCGGTCGAGCGGATCAACCAGGCCGAGGCGGCGGTGCGCGGGACCGGCGCCGCGGCGCTCGTCACCGGCTCGGTGACCGGCGAGACCGGGCGGTCGGAGCAGCAGGGGACGATCTCGACCGAATCCTCCGCGACCGCCGCGGCCGGCCTCGTGATCGACCTCTTCGGCGGCGAGGCGCGCGCGCGCCAGCAGGCGGTGGCGCAGCTCGAGGCGACCCAGCTCGACGTCGGCACCGCGCGGCTCGCCTATCTCTCGAGCCTGGTCGGCGCCTATATCGACGCGCGCTACTACCAGGAGGCGGCGGCGATCACCCGCGGGCTGATCGACTTCCGCCGCCAGACGCTCGAGCTCATCGAGCGGCAGCGCGGCGTCGGGATCGCGACCGACCTCGACGCGCTGCAGTCGCGCGCGCTGCTCGAGCAGACCCGCGCCACGCTCCCCGCCTTCGAGCAGGGGTTCGCCGCCTCGGTCTTCGCCATCGCGACCCTGCTCGCGACCCCGGCCGCGCCGCTGACCGCCGAGCTCCAGCGCGGCGCGGCCCAGCCGCGGCCGCCCGCCGGCGCCGCCGCGGGCATCCCGGCCGATCTGCTGCGCAACCGGCCCGACGTGCGCGCGGCCGAGCGCGCCTACGCCGCCGCCGTCGCCAACGTGGGCGTCGCGGAGGCGGCGCTCTATCCGTCGCTCAGCCTGTCGGGGTCGGTCACCGCCGCCAATCCCTCGAGCTGGGGCTTCGGCCCGGCGCTGGTGATCCCGGTCTTGAACCAGCCCCTCCTGCGCGCCTCGCGCGACGAGGCGATCTCCGAGGCGAAACAGGCCGAGCTCGCCTGGCGCCAGAGCGTGCTCACCGCCGTGCAGGACGTCCAGACCGCCCAGGGCGCCACGATCCGCGGCCGGCGCGAGCTGACCGCGCAGCAGGCCGCGACGACCACCTATGGCCGGGCCCGCGACCTCTCGCGCGAGACCTACGAGGCGGGGACCACGACCTTCCTCGACTTCCTCGACGCCGAGCGCAGCGCCGGGACGACCCAGCTCGCGCTCGCGCTCACCACGCGGGCGGTCGCCAACGACTGGGTCGCGCTGCAGATCGCCGCCGGCCGGGGCTGGGCCGCCGCGCCGGCGCCGTGAGGCGTCCCCGCGTCAGGAGAAGTCCGGCGGCGTCTGCGCCCGCGTCGCGGCGTGGATCCGCCGCAGCGCGTCGCGCAGCGCGCTGGCGAGCCGCGCCTCGTCGAAAAGCTGGTCCGCCGAAAGGAAGGAGAAGCTCGCGACATAGCTGATCTCGCCGGTCGTGTCGAAGACCGGCGCGGCGATCGCGGTCATGCCGTCGGCGAATTCGCCCAGGCTGAGCGCGTAGCCCCGGGCACGGGTGCGCGCGACCTCGGCCCGGACGTCCTCGAGCTCGGTCGCGGTCCGGCTGGTATAGCGATGCGGGCGCCAGGCGCGCAGGTACTCCTCGGTCGCGGCGGGATCGCCCCAGGCCAGCATCACGCGCTGATGCGCCACCGCGTCGCTCGGAAAGCGATGGCCGACCGGATAGTAGACCTGCAGGTAGCTGCGGCTGCGGAAGGTGTCGATCACCACGAAGGACCGGTCCGCCAGCGGCTGCGCCAGCACGCAGGGAACGTCGGTCTCCTCGACCAGCGCGCCGAGCACGCCGCGGATCGTCTCGAGCGCCGGGGAGTTCAGGAGCGAGGACACGTCCGAGAGCGCGCTCGGCTGCAGTTCGTAGGTCTTGCGCCGGTCGTCGAACCGCACCCAGTCGAAATAGACCAGCGTGCGCAGGATCGAGTGGCAGTGGCTCTTGGTGATGCCGAGCAGGCGCGAGATGTCGGCGAGCGTCTGCGGCTCCGGCGCGCGGCTGTTGAGGAGCGAGACGATCAGCAGCGAATTCGCCAGCGCGGGCACGACGCCTTGCGGAAACTCGCGTCGCCCTTCCGGGTCGAAGCCCTCGTCGCCGGCCAGCAGGTCCGCGCGGGACTTCCCCGCCGGAGCGCGCAGCATGATCTCGCGCATCGCATTCGTCCGGTCGTTTTCCCGGATTCGCTCGATCAGGCTCAGCGACTGACCTTCTGGCTTCATTCGATAGACCTCCGCCCGCTGCCTGGGTTCCGCTTCGCCCGGGGCAGCCCGGCGCGATCCGCATCATACGGGGGCGGCGCGCGCGTTTTCAAGGCGGCGAAGATTTGGGCGCTCTGCGATCCGTTTGAACAGTCTCGGCCTCGCCGAGCCCCACGCGCGCAATTCCCGCTTGGTTCGAATCATTCTGTATGCGGTACATTGTACTCAGGACAGTACATAGGAGCGATGCATGAGCGTGTTCCCTGGCGCGCCGCTTGGCCGGCGCGGGTTCCTGAAGACCGGCGCGGCGCTCGCCGCGACCGCCGCGCTGCCGCCGGTCTGGGCGCGGGCGCAGACGGTGCCGGCCATTCCCGAGACGACGGTCCGCTTCGGCGGCTTCGCGGTGACGAACCACTGCTGGACGGTGCTCGCCGCCCAGAAGGGCTTCCTGAAGGACAATGGCATCACCATGGCGGGCGGCGTGCCGAAGTCGCTGCTCGAGACCCAGGTGGTGCCGCAGCTGATGAACGGCGAGCTCGACATCACGAGCTACTGGTTCGGCCTCGCGATCCAGCAGCTCGACCGGGTGCCGGACCTGCATCCGATCCTCGTCTACAGCTACTTCCAGGGCTCGACGATCGTCGGCGACCCGGCGAAGTACAAGTCGGTCGACGAGTTCATGGCCGAGGGCATGGCCTGGCCCGAGGCCGCGAAGGCGGCGATCGAGCAGATGCGCGGCAAGAAATTCGCGATCACCGCGAGCCCGAGCACGCATCCCTGGAACGAATTCGCGCTCGGCCTCGGCGGCATGACCATGGCCGACACCGACACGATCCCGGTCGAGGATCCGAAGGCGGTCCAGCTCGCGATCTCGAACGGCATCGACTTCGCCGCCCCGGGCGGCGCGGTGCAGATCTACCAGCTCCAGTTCCAGGCGGGCTGGAAGCCGATCATGTCGACGCGGCAGATGGTCAAGTACATGGCGAGCGGCACCGGCTCGCCGCTCAACAGCCTGCTGAACTACGACCTGATCCAGACCACCGGCGCCTATCTCGAGAACAACCGCGACACGGTCTATCGCTTCGTCGGGGGCATGTACCGCACGCTCGACTATATCTTCGGGCCGAACCAGACCCAGGCGCTGACCGAATACGCGCCCTTCATCAACGCGCAGACCGGCGCGCAGATGGACGCGGAATCGATCAAGTTCATCTTCGAGGACCTCGACCCGTTCTTCCAGTGGAAGGACCAGTCCAAGGTCTGGGAGGACGAGAGCTACGCGCTCAACTACAAGAACATCTACACCTACCAGATCCAGCAGTTCGTGAAGGCCGGGACGATCCCCGACGAACCCTACGATCTCGACCGCATCTTCGCGGCCAAGGGCATCTGGCAGGAGATGGCCGGGATGAAGGACCGGACCGAGGCGCTGCTCGGCAAGGTCTCGGCCACCGACACGGTCGGGCCGGAGCGCCAGGCGCTGATCGACCAGGCCAAGGCCCATCTCGCCAATTTCAACTTCCTCGACGCCGAGCGCTTCGCCCAGGCGGCGACGGCTTGACCCCCACCCCGGCGGACCGGCGGCGCGCCCGCCGGTCCCCGCGACGGGAGATCGCGGCATGACCGACATAGACGCGACGCGGGATGCGATGCCGGTGGCGAGCGGGGCCGCCGCGCCGGCGCGGCCGTCGCCCGAGATCTGGTGGACGCTCGGCGGGATCGCGCTCTTCTTCGTCGCCTGGACGCTCGCTCACCTCGTGATCGGGCGCTACCTGCCGCCGCCCTGGCAGGTGATCGCGGCGGCGGCGGCGCATTTCTTCGACAGCCGCTATTTCGTCGGCCTCGGCCTGCCGCCCGGCGGCTACTGGCCGCATCTGGTCTCGACCACCTATACCGCGCTCCTCGGCTGCGCGATCGGCGCCGGGATCGGTACGCTGACCGGGCTCGGCAGCGCGCATTCGCAGGTGATCCACCAGATCACCCGGCCGATCGTGGCGATCCTCGGCACCGTGCCGATCCTCGTCGCGGCGCCGTTCTTCCTGATCTGGTTCGGCGTCTCGGAAAACTCGAAGATCATCCTCGTCGCCTTCTATTCGGCCGTGGTGCTGCATCTCTTCGCGCTCCGCGCCGTCGAGCACCTGCACCCGTCCTTCGCCGAGAGCGCGAGCACGCTCGGCGCCGGGCCCTGGATGATCTTCCGCCGCGTCTCGCTGCCCGGATCGGTGCCCGAGCTCTTCGGGGGCCTGCGCGCCGCGCTCGGCGCCGCCTGGGGGCTCGCCGCGATCACCGAGCTGCTCGGGACCGACCGGGGCATCGGGCGCGTCATCATCACCACCTGGGGCGTGCAGGACATCGCCTCGATGATGGGCGGGCTCTTCCTGCTCGCGCTGATCGCGGTGATCGCCGACGCGCTCCTGATGCTCGCCCGCCGCGCCGCGACCCGCTGGATGCCCGAGGGCGCGCTTTGAACCGGAGAGACCGATGATCTCGATCACGAACGCCTCCTGCGTCTTCCGCCACGCCTCGGGCCGCGAGGTCCGGGCGCTCGACCGGGTCTCGACGACGATCGGCGCCGGCGAGTTCGTCTGCCTGCTCGGCCGTTCCGGCCATGGCAAGTCGACGCTCCTGCGCTCGCTCGCGGGCCTCAACGCGCTGACGGCGGGCGAGATCGCGGTGGACGGCCGGCCGGTGAAGGGCCCCGGCGTCGACCGCGGCATGGTCTTCCAGGAGGACACGGTCTTCCCCTGGATGACCGTGCAGGCCAATGTCGAATTCGGCCTGCTCGCGCAGGGGATCCCGGCGGCGGAGCGCCAAGGCGTCGCCCGCGAATGGCTCGACAAGGTCGGCCTCGGCCGCTTCGGCGACAGCTGGCCGAAGGAGCTCTCGGGCGGCATGCGCAAGCGCGTGGCGATCGCGACGGCCTTCGCCGGCGGCGCGCCGATCCTCCTGATGGACGAGCCCTTCGGCCCGCTCGACTACGTGACCCGGCGCGACCTGCAGAACCTGCTCATCGACCTCTGGCGCGGCACGGGCCGCACCATCGTCTTCGTCACCCATGACATCGAGGAGGCGCTGGTCCTCGCCGAGCGGGCGCTGGTCCTGCGCGCGGGCCGGATGGTCGACGACATCCGCGTTGATCTCTCCCGGCCCCGCGACGAGGAGGAACGCGCGAGCCCGCGCGGCATCGCGATCTCGAAGACCATCCTCGGCCATCTCGAGCTCGAGCAGCACACGCCGGGGGCCGCGTGATGGGCGCCATCCGCCGCCTCGGCGCGGGCCTGCGCCGCGACTGGATCAGCGTTCTCGTGGTGATCGCGCTCATCGTCGGCTGGGAGATCGCGGGCCACATGGCGCCGCGCAGCCCGCTCCGGGAATCGCCGATCGTGCCGCCCTGGGAGTTCATCTTCGGCCGCGCCCTGATCGGCCTCTCGGACTACTGGAAAATCGAGATGTGGGCGCCGGTGCCGCAGCTCGGCGGCGCGCAGACCCTGCTCGGCGCGGCGCTCGCGCTCGTCTTCCATTCGGCGCTGACGCTGTTCCGGCTGACGGTCGGCCTCGCGCTCGGCGGCGTCGCGGGCGTCCTCCTCGGCCTCGCACTCTCCTGGTCCTCGCGGGTGCGCAAGCTCGTGGCGCCGTCGCTCCATCTCGCGCGGATGTGCCCGCTGCTCGCGATGATCCCGCTGTTCCAGTTCTGGTTCGGCGCCACCAACTGGGCGGCCATCGTCTTCGTCGCCTATGGCGTCGGCGTCATCTATCTGATCGGCACGGTCAACGCCGTCGCCAACGTGCCGGCGAAATACGTCGAGAACGCCCGCGTCCTCGGCGCCTCGCGGCTCCGGATCTATCGCTCGGTCATCCTGCCCGCGATCCTGCCCGAGCTCTTCTCGAGCGTGTTCCTCACCCTCGGCCTCGCCTGGTCGGCGGTGATCGGCGCCGAATACATCGGTGTCGAGAGCGGCATCGGCCGGATGGTGATCTGGTCGGAATATTTCTCCAACACCGGACGCATGGCGCTCATCACCCTCGTCATCCTCGCCTATGCGATGGCGAGCTTCGCGCTCTGCCGCGCGCTGCGCGACCGCGTCCTCGCCTGGACGCCGAAACGCCCCGGCGCCTGACATCGAACCCGTGGATGGACCAAGCAAGATGAAGAGACTCGAGGGAAAGAAGGCGCTGGTGATCGGTTCCGCGACCGGGATCGGCGCCGCCGTCTGCCGGCTGTTCGGCCGGGAGGGCGCCGACGTGGCGCTCGCCGATCTCGGCCGCGCCGAGCCGCGCGCGGCGCTCGTAGCCGAGCTGACCGGGCTCGGCGTCGACGCCTTCGCGCTGGAATGCGACGTGACCGACCGCGCCCAGGTCGAGGCGGCGGTCGCCGCCGCGGTGGCACGCTTCGGCGCGGTCGACATCGTGGTCAACAACGCGGGTCTCGGCGCCAACGCCGATTTCCCCGATCAGGACTGGGACCAGTGGCATCGGGTGATTGACATCAACCTCAACGGCGTCGCCTATGGCATGAAGGCCGCCCTCGCCCACATGCTGCCGCGCGGCACGGGGCGGATCATCAACACCGCCTCGCAGCTCTCGCACAAGCCCGCGCCGGGCAACGCCGCCTATTGCGCCGCCAAGGCCGGCGTCGTCGGGCTCAGCGTCTCGGTCGCGCAGGAGGTGGCGGCGCGCGGGGTGACGATCAACTGCGTCTGCCCGGGACCGACCGACACGCCGATGTGGAACGCCGGCGACGACGAATGGAACAGATGGAAGCTCTCGACCCTGCCGATCCGCCGCATCGGCCAGCCCGAAGAAATCGCCTGGGCCTATGTCTATCTCGCCTCCGACGAGGCCGGCTACATGGTCGGCCAGTCGATCTCGCCGAACGGCGGCGACGTGATGTGGTGACGCGCGCCGCGCCCGACTTCCCGAACAAGCAACTGGACCAGAGATGAACGTGATGACCTCCCCCCGCGTCGAGATCGACGCCGCCTATGTCGAGCGGCTGATCATGGAGACCGCGGCCTTCGGCGCCTATGGCGAGACCGGCGTCTGGCGCACCGTCTACTCGCCGGAATGGGTCGCGGCCAACGACGCCTACGCCCGCTGGTGCGAGGAGGCGGGCCTCGCCGTCACCCGCGACGCGGTCGGCAACGTCTGGGGCCGGCTCGAAGGCTCCGAGGGGGGCAAGTCGATCGTCTCGGGCTCGCACATGGACACCCAGCGCCCCGGCGGCCGCTACGACGGCACGCTCGGCGCGCTCGCCGGCCTCATCGCGATCAAGGCGCTGAAGGAGCAGTTCGGCCAGCCGAAGCGCAGCCTCGAGGCGCTCAGCCTCTGCGAGGAGGAAGGCAGCCGCTTCCCCGGCACCAACTTCTGGGGCTCGCGCGGGATCACCGGCCGGATCGCGCCGGGCGACGCCGAGGCGATGAAGGGCTATGACGACGAGACCATGGCCGAGGCGATGCTCGCCATCGGCCTCGACCCGGCGCGCATCCCCGAGGCGAAGCGCGACGACATCGAGAGCTTCGTCGAGCTCCATATCGAACAGGGCCCGATCCTCGAACAGGCGGGCCTGCCCGTGGCGATCGTCGACGCGATCACCGGCATCCGGCACTACGACGTGCTGCTGACCGGGGTGCAGAACCACGCCGGCGGCTTCCCGATGGACATCCGCAACGACCCGGCCGCCGGTTTCGCCGAGATCGCCTCGGGCGTCATCAACACCGCGCACCGGATGGGTCGCCCGGCGGTGACGACCGTGGGCCGGATCGTGCCCTATCCGAACCGCCCCGCCGTCATCCCGCGCGAGGTCCGCTTCACCGTCGACGCCCGCCATCCGGTGCCCGAGAAGCGCGCCGAGATGTACGCGGCGCACGAGGGGCTGATGCGCGAGGTCGCGGCCCGGCGCGGACTCGGGATCAGCTGGGAGCATTACGTCGACCACGAGCCCTGCCTCTCCGACCCCGACCTGGTGAAGACCTTCCAGCAGTCGGCGAAGGAGCAGGGCGTGCCCTTCATGACGATGCCGAGCGGCGCGGGCCACGACAGCCAGCAGATGGCGGCGATCGCCAAGGTCTGCATGATCTTCGTCCGCTCCAAGGACGGCCGCAGCCACACGCCGGAGGAATTCTCCTCGATCGAGGACATCGTCGAGGGCATCCGCGTGCTGGCCGCGGGCCTGCACAAGCTCGCCTACTGATGACCGGGAGCACCCCCGAGGGCCCCCGGGTCCTCGTCACCGGCGCCGGCGGCTTCGTGATGAGCGTGCTGATCGCGCGCCTGCTCGGGACCATGCCCGCCGCCCGCGTCACGGCGCTGGACCTCGCGCCGCTCGACGCGGCGGCGACGGCGTATCTCGCGCCCTGGCGGGACCGGATCGACTTCGTGCTCTGCGACGTCACCGACCGCGTGGCACTCGCCGAGGTGGTGGGCGCGGCGGCGCCGGAGGTCGTGGTCCACGGCGCCACGATCACGCATGTTCCCGCCTGGGAATACGAGCGGCCGCACGGCTTCATCGACGTCAACATCTCGGGCACGCTCAACGTGCTCGAGGCCGCCCGCGCGGCCGGCGCGCTCCGGCGCGTGCTGCACGTCAGCAGCGCGGCGGTCTATGGCGGCGGAGACCCGACGGTCGCCCCCGCCGCGCTGGCCGAGGAGGAGCGGTTCTTCCGCCCCTCCGAATACTACGGCATCGGCAAGCTCGGCGGCGAGCTGGTCGCGAAGCGCTTCTCCGAGCTCCACGGCATCCCGGCGCCGGTCGTGCGCTTCACCCGCGTCTTCGGCCCGATGGAGCGGCCGACCGGCGGGCGCAAGCTCATGCACCTGCCGCGCGCGATGATGGCGCATCTGCTCGCCGGCACCCCGATCCGCGTGACCGAGCGCAGCCGCGCCACCGCCGGCGACTGGATCAGCGTCGAGGACGTCGCCGAGGCGATGCTGGCGATCCTCGGAACCGAGCACGCGAACGGCATCTACAACATCGCGACCGGCCGCCCGATCCCGCTCCCCGAGATGCTCGCCGCGGCGCCGGTCGCGGTCGACTGGGTGCCGGACGACGCGCCGGCCGACGCCGATTTCGATCCCGCGCTCCGCCACGGCCAGCACGCCTGGTACGATATCGCGGCGCTGCGCCGCGACACCGGCTGGGAGCCCCGGCCGATCGCCGCCCAGATCGCGAGCTACGCGACCTGGGCGCGCGCCAACCCCGCCGCCGTCGCGGCGGAGCCCCTTTCCGCCTGACCGAAGACCCAGAGGACGACCCATGATCACCCGCATCCAACCCGGCACCCGCCTCTCGCACGCCGTGACCTTCCCGCTTTCGGGCACGCTCGTCATGACGGCGGGCGAGGTCGCCGACGATCCCGAGGCGAACATCACCGTGCAGACCGAGCAGGTCCTCGCGAAGATCGACGCGCTGCTCGCCGAGGCCGGGACCGACAAGACCGCGCTCCTCGGCGCCTATGTCTGGCTGCCCGACATCGGCGATTTCGCGGCGATGAACGCGGTCTGGGACGCCTGGCTGCCCGAGGGCGGCGCGCCGGTCCGCGCCTGCGTCGAGGCGAAGCTCGCGGATCCGCGGCTCAAGGTCGAGATCCAGGTGACGGCCCTGAAGGCGTGAGGCGAAGATGAGCTACGAAGACGACGTTCGCGACTTCTACGTCCGGCACGGGTTCGGGGGCCGGAACGGCTTCGGCAAGCGCCCGGCGGTGGTCGTCATCGACCTCGCCGGGTCCTGGCTCGACCCGAAGAAGTCGCAGCACGGCACGACCCGGCTCGAATCCGTGGTCACGCGGACCTGCGACATCCTCGCGGCGGCGCGGGCGGCGGGGCATCCGGTGTTCTTCACCACGATGCGCCCCGATCCGGTCGACGTGAAGGGCCCGATCGGCGCCAAGCTGCCGCAGATGCGGAGCGGCGCCGCGAACCCGCTCGCGGACCAGATGGCCGAGCTCGACCCGCGCCTCGGGCGGCGCGACGACGAGCCGCTCTTCAACAAGCCGCGCGCCTCGGCCTTCTACGGCACGCCCTTCGACGCCTATCTCAACGCCCGCGGCGTCGACACGCTGATCATCACCGGCTGCAGCACCAGCGGCTGCGTCCGCGCCACGGCGGAATCGGCGCATAACCGCAACCTGCACGGCATCGTGGTGCGCGACGCGGTCGGTGAGCGGTCCCCGATCGCGCACGAGGCGAACCTGACCGACATCGACCTGCGCTACGCCGACGTGGTCGATGGCGCCGAGGTGATCGCCTATCTCGCGGCGACGCCGGCCGCCTGAACCGTCAGGCCCGGAACCGCGTCGCCGCGAACGGCGCCGGATCGACATAGGGCTTCTCGCCGGTCATCAGCTCGGCGAGCAGCCGGCCCGTCGCCGGGCCGAGCGTCAGCCCCTGATGCCCGTGCCCGAAGGCGAACCAGAGCTTGTCGTGCCTCGGCGCCGGTCCGATGACCGGCAGCATGTCGACCGTGCAGGGCCGGCTGCCGAGCCAGGGCGCCGGATCGAGCCGCGGCCCGAGCGGGAAGAGCCGCCGCGCGACCTTCTCGGCGCCGGCGAGCTGGCGGGGCGTCGCGGGCGCCGTCTGGCGCGCGAGCTCCGCGCCGGTGGTGAGCCGGATCCCGGCGCGCATCGGCGCCAGGAGATAGCCGGTCTCGAGATCGGCGAGCCAGTTGCCGAGCGGCCGGTCGGGATCGGTCCCGTAATGCATGTGATAGCCGCGCTTCACGAAGAGCGGCAGGCGGTAGCCGAGGCCGCGGGTGATCCCGTCCGACCAAGGCCCGGCCGCGATCACCACCGCCTCCGCCGCTTCCTCGCGCCCGTCGATCGCGAGCCGCCAGCCCGCGCCGCGCCGCGCGAGCCCCGCGGCCTCGCCGGTCGCACGCGCGCCGCCGAGCCGCTCGAAGGCCGCGGCGTAGGCCTCGACCAGCGCGGCGGGGTCGCGGATGGTCCAGGTGTCGGACCAGTGGATCGCCCCCGCCATCGGCTCCATCAGATGCGGCTCGCGGCGCGCCAGTTCCGCGCCGTCGATCGCCTCGCTCAGCACGCCGTAGGCCCGCGCGTTCGCCTCGGCCCGCGCCGCCGCCCCGGCGAGCCGCGCCGGGGTCCGGTAGGCGTCGAGCCATCCGGCCTTGCGCACCAGATCCCCGGCGCCCGCCAGCTCGACCAGCGGCGCGTGCTCGGCGAGCGACTGGGCGATCAGCGTCGCATAGGCCGCCGTGATCGCCCGGTGCCGCGCCGGCGCCGAATGCCACCAGTAGCGCAGGAGCGCGCCGGCGGTCGCCGGCAGCGCCGAGGGATGGTAGCTGATGTCGACGCCCCGCCGCGCCAGCGCCGCGATGAGATCCATGGGCGCGCGCGGGAAGGCGTAGGGCGCCACCGCCTCGCGCTGGATGATGCCGGAATTGCCGAAGGATGTGCCATGCCCCGGCCGCCCCCGGTCGACGAGCAGCACGTCGAGCCCGCGGCGGCGCAGGTGCAGCGCGACCGAGACGCCGACGATGCCGGCGCCGATGACGAGGACGTCGCGCACCGGTCAGGCGCGGGGCACGTAGCGGTCGCGGCGGAGGAACTCCCCCTCCCCCGGCGTGCCGATGTATTCCCGGTCGCGCACGATCTGCCTGCCGCGCAGCAGCACGTCGCGCGGCAGGCCCTTCACCGCGTGGCCCTCGTAGGAGGAATAGTCCATCGCGTTGTTCATCGCGCTCTGGGTGATGGTGAACTCCGCCTCCGGATCCCAGATCACGATATCCGCGTCCGAGCCGACGGCGATCGTGCCCTTCTTCGGGAACATGCCGAAGACCCGCGCTGGCCGGGTCGCCACCAGGTCGACGAATTCGGTGAGCGAGATCCGGCCCTCGTTCACGCCCTGATAGACCATCATCAGCCGCTCCTCGACGCCCGGCGCCCCGTTCGGGATCTTGCGGAAGTCATCCTTACCCTTGTCCTTGTGGCCCTTGAAGAGCCAGGAGCAATGGTCCGAGGAGACCGTCTCCAGCACCCGGTTCGCGAGCGCGTCCCACAGGACCTCCTGGTCCTCGACCGTGCGCGCCGGCGGGGTGAAGACGAATTTCGCCCCCTCGAAGTCGGGCCGGGCGAGGTCTTCCTTGGTGAGGTAGAGATACTGGGTGCAGGTCTCGGCCATCGCGTCGACGCCGCGGCGCTTGGCGCGGATGAGCTCGTCGAGCGCGTCGGCGCAGGTCAGGTGCACGACGTAGATCGAGGTGCCGACGATCTCGGCCAGCGCGATCGCGCGCGCGGTCGCCTCGGATTCGACGCGCGGCGGCCGGCTCAGCGCGTGGTAATAGGGCTCGGTCTTGCCCTCGGCCACGAACTTGTCGCGCAGGTAGTCGGCCGCGTCGCCGTTCTCGGCATGGACCATGACGAGCGCCCCGGAGCGCTTGGCCTGGTCGAGCGCTTTCAGCAGCGTCACGTCGTCGATCATGTTCATGCCGCGATAGGCCATGAAGAGCTTGAACGAGGTGATGCCCTTCTCCGGCAGCGTGCCGAGCTCCTCGAAGACCGCGTCGTTCATGTCGACGATGATGATGTGGTAGCCGTAGTCGACCGCCGCCTTGTCCGCCGCCTTGGAATCCCAGTTGGCGATCGCGTCGGCCAGGCTCTGGCCATGCTGCTGCGCGCAGAAGTCGACCACCGTCGTCGTGCCGCCACAGGCCGCGGCGATGGTGCCGGTCTCGAAATTGTCGGCCGACTGGGTGTTGAAGTCGGTCGAATCGAGATGGGTGTGCACGTCGATGCCGCCCGGCATCACGAAGCAGCCGGCCGCGTCGATCTCCGGCAGGTCCGCCGCGAACGCCCCGCCGATCTGGGCGATTCGGCCGTCGGCGATTCCGATGTCGGCTTTCGACACACCGCTCGCGGTCACCACCGTTCCGTTGCGGACGACAAGATCCATGGGCTGCTCCTGTGGGCTGAGGGGTTTGGTCCGGACGCGCCCGCGCCGGTCGCGCGCGCGGTCCAAACGTACTCTATGGAGAACATCGTTCCGTGGAAGGATTGATTGAGCGGGCGAGACGCGTCAAGAGGGTATGGATCGCGGACGGCGCCGCGACGAGACTTGACACGGCGGGACCATCGGGCTCGCCTTTCAGAGGCGGATCGGGACAGGAGCGCGCATGGCGGAGGAAGACGGGCCAGAAGACGGGCCGGAGGATGGCCTGCCCGGGCTCTATCGCTCGCAGCTGCGACGCGAGGGCAACCGCTGGCAGCTGGTCGCCGAGGACCAGGCGCTGCCGCGCACCGAGCCGCCGGGGATCGTGCCCGCGCTCGAGAACGCGATCTCGATCCTCGACTACATCAACCGGACCCCGCCGCATGTCGCGACCCTGGCCGAGATCTCTTCGACCCTCGCCATTTCCAAGAGCCATTGCCACAATATCCTGAAAACACTGACGCATTTCGGCTGGCTCAGGTTCGACGGCCGCCTCAAGACCTATGAGCTCGGCTCCGGGATCATCGCGGCGGCCTCCTCGCTGCACGGCGGCTTCGTGCTCGACCGGATCCGGGCGGAGCTGACCCAGCTCGTGCTGCGAATCGGTATTCCGGCGGTGCTGGCCCAGCCGCTTCCGGATGACAGCTTCGTCGTGGTCGAGAAATTCAACCTGCCGAACGCGATGGAGGTCTCCTTTTCGATAGGCCACCATTTCCCGAGAGATTCCACGGCGAATTCAAGGGCATACCTCGCCTGGCAGCCCGAGGAGAAAATCGAGGCCTGGATGCGCGCCTGGGCGCCGGTGCGCTACACGCGCGCGACGCTCCTGAGCGAGGAGGAGGTCCGGCGCGAGATCGCGGCGACCCGCCGGCGCGGCTATGCCCGCAGCGCCGCCGAGTTCACCGAGGGGCTGATGGCGCTCGGCATGCCGATTTTCGACAAGCGCGGCGAGGTCGCCTATGTCTTCACCTGCTCCGGTCTCATGACGAGCATGGCGCCGCGCGAACCGGTGCTGGCGCATGAGATCATGCACGCGGCGGCGGCGATCAACGCGGCCGTCATGGCCCGCGTTCCGGCCGGATTCCCGCTCGGGCCGGGGAACCGCGCGGTCGGCTGACCCGCGCGCTGCGCGACATTTGAGCAGCGCTGCCTGTCCGCCGCACAATTTTCGCACCCCATGGCCCATCGCCGCTCGACGCGATTGACAGCGCGCCGATCGCATCCGCAGCATCATGCTGTATCGAGGATATCGTTCCACATAAAGAACACTATCCCGGCGACACACCGTTCAGAACATGGGGGCAGACAGATGACGACGACCCGCCGCACTATCCTGAAGGGCGCCGGCGCGCTGACGCTGGCGAGCGCGATCGGCGCGCCGCTGCGCGTGCGCGCCGAGGGCAAGATCCTGAAGATCGGCCAGCTCGGCGTGATGAGCGGCCCCGAGGCTTCCTGGGGCCTCGTGAACAAGTATTCCGCGATGGCGACGGCGGAGATGTACAACGCCAAGGGCGGCGTCGAGATCGACGGCGAGCTCTACCGGATCGAGATCGTCTCGGTCGACGACCGCAACGACCCCAAGCTCACCGTCTCGGGCGCCGAGCGCCTGACCGGCGAGGAGGGCGTGCGCTACTTCATCGGCCCGAACATGGACACGACGGCCACCTCCGTCCGCCCGATCGCCGAGAAGAACAAGGCGATGTACATTCCCTACGCCTTCGATCGCTCGCTCTATACCGCGCCGGCGAGCAACGCGATCCTCGGAATGATCGCGAGCTATCAGGTGGCGCCGGTCATGTACAAGATCCTCAAGGACGAGCGCGACGTGAAGAAGGTCGCCTTCCTGGCCCGCAACGATTCCGACGGCCTGCTGCAGCGCGACGAGGGCGTGAAGGTCGCCGAGGGCATCGGGCTCGAGGTCGTGGCGCAGGATACCTACGAGCCGAGCGTCACCGACTTCTTCCCGATCGTCGCGAACATCGTCGCCCTGAACCCCGACCTGATCGTCATGTCGGCCGTGGCGCCCGCGCACTGCCCGCAGATCATGCGCTCGGCCCGCGAGATGGGCTATACCGGGCTCTTCTCCTCGGAGGCGGCGCAGGACATCAAGATCATCCGCGAGGTCGCGGGCGAATACGGCGACGGGCTCGTCTCGATCGGCGGCGCCTCGACGCCCGAGATCCGCTCGCCCTACATGGAAGAGTTCATCGAGAAGTACAACGCCGTGGCCGGCGAGTGGAACGACGAGGCCGGCACCAAGGCCTACGCGCTCGAGATGATCCTGATGACGCTGCAGAAGACCGGCGCCGCCGGGATCGGCGACATCGCGCTCTTCCAGAAGGCGATCGACGATTTCTCGGTCAAGAACCCGTTCCTGAAGGAGGATACGGCGCTCACCTACGTCGGCCTGGCCGACTTCGGCCAGAAGCGGCAGATCGGCGTGCCGATGGTCATCACCGAGACCAAGGGCGGCGAGTTCACCACGCTCTCGATCGGCAGCGTCGCCTCCTGATCCCCGCGCCGGGGCGGGCCCTCGCCCCGCCCCGGCGCCTCCCCGCAGCCGCCCTCCGCAGCCGCCCCCCGCAGCCGCCCATCGGGACCGCATGGAACAGATCCTCGTCAACGGCGCGATCCTCGCCGCCAACTACGCGCTGATCGCCCTCGGCATCACGCTCATCTTCAGCATCATGAACGTGCTGAACTTCGCCCACGGGCAGATGTTCATGTTCGGCGGGCTGATCGTCTACTGGGCCGTTTCCGAGCTCGGCCTGCCCTACGCGGTCGGGCTCGCGGCGGCGGCGGTCGCGGTCGGGCTGATCGGCATGGCCTTCGAGGTCGTGTTCTTCCGCAGGGTGATGCGCAATTCGACGCGCGAGGAGAACACGATGCTGCTCGCGGTCGGCACCGCGCTCCTGCTCGAGAACGTGGCGCTCTGGCTCTTCGGCGAGAAGCAGCGCGGCATTCCGCCGATCGTCACCGGCGTCTACCGGATCGGCGACGCCTTCCTGCCGGCGAACCGCGCGCTCGTCTTCGGGATCTCGCTGGTGCTCATCGTCGCGATCCTGCTCTTCGTCACCTATTCGAAGACCGGCCGCGCGATGCGCGCGCTGGCGCAGGACCGGACCGCGACGCTCCTGATGGGCGTCGACACGGCGCGGATCTCGACGCTCGGCTTCGGCCTCGGGGCGGCGCTCGCGGGGATCGCCGGCGGCCTGCTGATCACCGTTTCCGGCGTCAACGCGGGCATCGGCACCGCGATCTCGACCAAGGCCTTCATCATGATCATGATCGGCGGCGCCGGCGTCGTCTCGGGCGCGCTGCTCGGCGCGGTGGCGCTCGGCTTCATCGAGGCCTTCGGCTACGCCTACCTGCCCGGCTCCCTCACCTACCTGATGATCTTCGTGGCGCTGATCCTCTTCCTGCTGATCCGGCCGCAGGGGATCATGGGCAAGCCCTGGGGCTGAACCATGGCGCAGATCGACACCTCCCCGACCGCCGCCGCCCAGCCGCCCGCCCGGAGCGGAGCCGGCCGGTTCCTCCTCGTCTTCGCGCCGCTCGCGGCCCTGCTCCTGATCGGCGTGCCGCTCCTTCTCGGCGGCATGCCCTACTGGCTCAACGTCGTCACCAACGCCTGCCTGCTCTCCTTTGGCAGCCTCGGCGTCTGGCTCACCTTCTCGATCGGCCGGGTGAACATCGCCCAGGGCGCCTTCGCGCTGATCGGCGGCTATACCGTCGGGCTGCTCACCACCGCGCTCGGCCTCTCATTCTGGGTGGCGCTGCCGCTCGCCGGGCTCTTCGCGGCCGTGATCGGCTTCGTGATCGGCTGGCCGCTCCTCAGGCTGCGCGGCATCTATTTCGCGATGGTGACGCTCAGCCTGACCGAGGCGGTGCGGCTCGTCTTCCTCAACATCGGCAATCTCGGCGGCGCGGGCAGCGTCACCAACATCCCGACCCCGCCGGGGATCGACAGCCCGATGGACTTCTACCTCTTCGCCGCCGTCCTGCTCCTCGTCGGCTACGCCGGGATCTGGCGGCTGCAGGAAAGCCGGATCGGCGGCGTCTTCCGCTCGATGCGGCAGAACGAGGAGCTGGCCTCCTCGATCGGCATCGACGTGGCGCTCTACCGCGCGATGGCCTTCACGATCTGCTGCTTCATGGGCGGGATCGCCGGCGGCGCCTTCGCGAGCCTGCAGCAGAACGTCTATCCCCAGACCTACACCGTCTCGGACTCGATCAACTTCATGCTCTACTGCTTCCTCGGCGGGCTCGAATTCGTGCTCGGCCCGATCGTCGGCACCTTCGCGCTCGTGATCGCCTTCGAGCTCCTGCGCGCGATCCAGGAATACCAGGCGCTGCTCTACGGCATCCTGATGATCGTCGTGATGCTGTTCCTGCCGAACGGCCTCCTCAGCCTGCGCCGCCTGTTCGGGGGGCGCGACGCATGAGCCTCCTGGAAGTCGAGGGCCTGACCAAGCAGTTCGGCGGCCTGACCGCCGTCAACGACGTGAGCTTCGTCGTCGAGCAGGGCCAGATCTGCTCGGTGATCGGCCCGAACGGCGCGGGAAAGTCCACGCTCTTCAAGCTCATCTCCTCCTTCCTCGCCCCGACGGCGGGCCGGGTCCGCTTCGACGGCCGGCAGGTCAGCGGGCTGAAGCCGCACAAGGTGGCGCGGATGGGGGTGGTGCGGACCTTTCAGGAGACCACGGTCTTCAAGGAGATGACCGCGCTCGAGAACGTGATCGTCGCCCACCAGCTCGGCCTGACGGCCGGCCCGCTCGGGATCTTCGCGGGCTCCCGCCGGGCGCGCGCGGACACGCTCCGCATCCGCGACAGCGCGGCCGAGATCCTCGACTATCTCGGCCTCGGCCACGTCAAGGACGAGACGGCGGTCAACCTGCCGCACGGCTACCTGCGCGCGCTCGGCATCGCGATCGCCATGGCGGCGCGGCCGCGGCTCCTGCTGCTCGACGAGCCCTTCGCCGGCATGAACCCCGACGAGACCGACCGCGCGATGGAGATGGTCCAGGGCATCCGGAAGCGCGGCATCACCGTGCTGCTGGTCGAGCACGACATGCGCGCGGTGATGCGGATCTCGGACTGGATCGTCGTCATCTCCTTTGGATCAAAAATCGCCGAGGGCAGGCCCGAGGCGATCCGCGCCGACGAGGCGGTGATCGCCGCCTATCTCGGCGAGGACGACGCGGAGCTGGGGCATTGAGCACACGCTATTTCGAAGCCCGCGACCTCACCGTCTCCTATGACAAGGTGGCCGCGATCCGCGACGTCTCGATCGGCTTCGACAAAGGCCAGATCGTGGCGCTCATCGGCGCGAACGGCGCCGGCAAGTCGACCACGCTGCGCGCCATCACCGGGCTGAAGCGCCCCGGCCGCGGCGAGATCTGGTTCGAGGGCGAGCGGATCGACCAGATCGCCCCGGCGAAGCTGGTCGAGCGCGGCATCGCCATGGTGCCGGAGGGGCGCCGCGTCTTCCCGCACATGAGCGTGCGCGACAACCTGCTGATGGGCGCGCATACCCGCAAGGACAAGGCCGGGGTCGCCTCCGATCTCGAGCGCATCCTGACGCGCTTCCCGCGGCTGCGCGAGCGGCTGCGGCAGAACGCGGGCACGCTCTCGGGCGGCGAGCAGGAGATGCTGGTGATCGGCCGCGCGCTGATGACCAAGCCCCGGCTCCTGCTCCTCGACGAGCCCTCGCTCGGGCTCGCGCCGCTCGTGGTGCGCGACATCGCGCGGCTCATCCTCGAGATCAACCGCGACGAGGGCGTGAGCGTGATCCTCGTCGAGCAGAACTCGCGCATGGCGCTCCGGATCAGCCAGTACGCCTATGTGCTCGAAACCGGGCGGATCGGCCTCGAGGGCGCCTCGGCCGAGCTGCTCGACAACGCCCATGTCCGGGCGCTCTACCTCGGCGGGTGACGCCCGCGCGATCGACCGAAGGGACGGAAGATGACAAGGAAACTGAACCTCGCCGTGGCGCAGCTCGGGCCGATCGCCCGCGCCGAGACCCGGGAGCAGGTGGTGAAGCGGCTGCTCGCGATGCTGCGCGAGGCGGCGGGCCGGGGCGCGACCTTCGTGGTCTTCCCCGAGACCGCGCTCACCACCTTCTTCCCGCGCTGGTTCTTCGAGGACCAGGCCGAGATCGACGCCTGGTTCGAGACCGAGATGCCGAACGCGGCGACCCTGCCCCTCTTCGAGGCGGCGGCCGAGCTCGGCGTCGGCTTCAACCTCGGCTACGCCGAGCTCACCACCGAGAATGGCCGGGTCCGGCATTTCAACACCTCGATCCTCGTCGACACCAAGGGGCGGATCGTCGGCAAGTACCGCAAGGTCCACCTGCCGGGCCACGCGGAATACGAGGCCTACCGGCCGTGGCAGCATCTCGAGAAGCGCTATTTCGAGCCCGGCGACCTCGGCTTCCCGGTCTATGAGATGGATGGCGCGCGGGTCGGCATGTTCATCTGCAACGACCGTCGCTGGCCCGAGACCTGGCGGGTGATGGGGCTGAGGGGCGCCGAGATCATCTGCGGCGGCTTCAACACGCCGACGCACAACCCGCCGGTGCCGCAGCACGACCACCTCAACTCGTTCCACCACCTGCTCTCGATGCAGGCGGGCTCGTACCAGAACGGCGTCTGGGGCGCGGCGGCGGCCAAGGCGGGGATGGAGGAAGGCTCGATGCTGCTCGGCCATTCCTGCGTCTGCGCGCCCACCGGCGAGATCGTGGCGCTCTCCTCGACGCTCGGCGACGAGGTGATCACGGCGGTCTGCGACCTCGACGCCTGCCGGCACATCCGCGACGAGATCTTCGACTTCAAGCGCCACCGCCAGCCCCGGCACTACGGGCTGATCTCCGAGGTCGAGGCCGAGCCGGTGACCGCCGGATGAAGATCAAGGTCATCAACCCCAACACCACCTGGTCGATGACCGAGAAGATCGGCGCCGCCGCCCGCGCGGTCGCGGCGCCGGGGACCGAGATCGTCGCGGTCTCGCCCGCGATGGGCCCGGTCTCGATCGAGGGCTTCTACGACGAGGCCTTCGCCGCCGTCGGGGTGATCGACGAGGTGCGCAAGGGCGAGGCCGAGGGCTGCGACGGCTATGTGATCGCCTGTTTCGGCGATCCCGGCCTCGCCGCGGCGCGCGAGGTGGCCTCGGGACCGGTCGTCGGCATCGCCGAAGCCGCGATGCACGCGGCGAGCCTGACCGGCACCGGCTTCTCGATCGTCTCGATGCTCGAACGCTCGCGCGCGACGATGGAGCATCTCGTCCACGCCTACGGGATGCACCACCGCTGCCGCTCGATCCGGATGACCGATATCCCGGTGCTCGACCTCGAGGAGGAGGGCTCGAACGCGCAGGCGGTGGTGATCGCGGCCTGCCGCGCGGCGATCGAGGAGGACCACGCGGATTGCGTGCTGCTCGGTTGCGGTGGCATGTCGGATCTGATGAAGAAGGTCACGGCCGAGATCGGCGCCCCGGCCATCGACGGGGTTTCCGCGGGCGTGAAGCTGGTCGAGGCGCTGGTCGGGCTCGGGCTCGGCACCTCGAAGCGGCAGGGCTACGCCCGGCCGCTCCCGAAGGAATATGTCGGCGCCTTTAGCGATTACGCGCCGAAGTAAGGGAAGAACATGAAGACCATCGGCGTCGACGTGGGCGGCACCTTCACCGACCTCGTCTATTGCGACCTCGCGACCGGCGCGCTCGAGATCCACAAGGTCTCGACCACGCCGGACGATCCCTCGCGCGGCGTGCTCCAGGGGGTGCTCGAGCTCTGCGCCGCGAGCGGGGTCGCGCCCGCCGAGATCGACTATGTCTTCCACGGCACGACGACCGCCACCAACGCGGTGCTGGAGCACAAGGGCGTGCCGGCGGGGATGATCACCAACGACGGCTTCCGCGACGTGATCCACATCGGGCGGCACCAGCGCGTCCAGCACTATTCGATCCGCCAGGAGCTGCCCTGGCAGGACCGGCCGCTGGTGAAGCGCCGCCACCGCAAGACCGTGCCGGGGCGCCTCGCGCCCCCGACCGGCGCCGAGATCGTCCCGCTCGACGAGGCGGCGGTCCGCGCGGCGGCCGAGGAGCTCAGGGCCGAGGGCATCGGCTCGGTCGCGATCTGCTTTCTCTTCTCCTATCTCAACCCGGCGCATGAGGAGCGCGCCCGCGCGATCGTCGCCGAGGTGATGCCGGACGCCTTCGTCACCACCTCGGCCTTCGTGGCGCCGCAGTTCCGCGAGTTCGAGCGGTTCACCACCGCCGCCCTCGCCGCCTTCATCGGGCCGAAGGTGCGCGAATACATCGCCCGGCTCGAGACCGCGCTCCGCGCCGCGGGGGTCGCGGGCGAGCTCAGGATCATGGCCTCCAACGGCGGCGCCGCGACCGCCGGGATGGTCTCCGAGAAGCCGACCCTGACGCTGCTCTCCGGCCTCGCGGCCGGGGTTCTCGGCGGCGCCTGGATCGGCGAGCTGGCCGGGCGCGGCCAGCTCATAACCTTCGACATCGGCGGCACCTCGGCCGATATCGGCATCGTCGTCGACGGCGTCTTCGCCGAGACCGACGCGCGCTCCTCCTCGATCGCGGGCTTCCCGCTGCTCTCGCCGATGATCGACATCCACACGATCGGCGCGGGCGGCGGCTCGATCGCGCATCTCGACCGGGGCGGCGCCTTCCGGGTCGGGCCGCGCTCGGCCGGCGCGGTGCCCGGTCCCGCCGCCTATGGCCGGGGCGGCACCGAGCCGACCGTGACCGACGCGAACCTCGTGCTCGGCAGGCTCGACGCGCAGGATTTCCTCGGCGGCGGGATGAAGCTCGACGCCGGGGCCGCCCGCGCCGCCGTCGCCGGCCTCGCCGCGACGCTGGGCCTGCCGATCGAGGAGGCCGCCGAGGGCATCCTCACCATCATCAACGCCAACATGGCGAACGCGATCCGCTCGCGCACGGTGCAGAAGGGCATCGACCCGCGCGGCTTCGCGCTGGTGGCCTTCGGCGGCGCGGGGCCGCTGCATGGTGCCGAGGTCGCGGCGATGCTCGGCATCCGCGAGGTGATCGTGCCGCCCTATCCCGGCATCACCTCGGCGATGGGCCTCCTGACCACCGACGTCAAATACGACGCGACCCGGACGCAGTTCCAGGTCTCGACCGCGGTCGACCTCGACCGGCTGAACGCCGATCTCGACGCGATGGAGGCGGATCTCGCCGCGCGCTTCGAAGCCGACCGGATCGCCGCCGCCGCGACCCGGTTCGAGCGCGCGGGCGCCCTGCGCTATGTCGGCCAGGGCTACGAGCTGCGAGTGCCGCTCCCCGCGGGACCGCTCGACGCGGCGGCGATCGCGGCGGTCTGGGAGGCGTTCCACGCCCGCCACGCCGCCGAATACGGCCACGCCTTCCGCGAGAGCCCGATCGAGCTCGTCAATGTCAAGGTGACCGGCATCGGCGCGATCGACAAGCTGACCGCGCTCCGCCCCGTCACCGGCGGCTCGCTCGCCGCGGCCAAGGTCCGGACCGCGCCCTGCGTCTTCCGCGTCGAAGGCGCGCTCCGCTCCTTCGAGACCGCCTTCTACGACCGCCGCGCGCTGCCGGTCGGCGAGACCTTCGAAGGCCCCGCGATCGTGCTCCAGAGCGACTCGACCACCGTCATCCCGCCCGGCGCCACCGCCGCGGTCGAGCCCGCCGGCAGCATCCTCATCACGCTCGGAGGCGCGGCATGACCGCCAGCATCGACCCGATCACCGCCGCCGTCATCCAGGGCGCGCTCGAGAACATCGCGATCGAGATGGGCCACAAGCTCATGCGCATGAGCTATTCGAGCATCATCCGCGAATCCGAGGATTTCGGCGCCGCGCTGACCGACGCGGAGGGTAACCAGCTCTGCGAGTGCAAGATGTCGACCCCGCTGCAATCGGGACCGATCCCGGGCTATATCCGGGGCGTGCGCCGCGCGATGGCGGCGCGGGGCGAGGAGATCCGCCCGGGCGACGTGATCCTGCACAACGACCCCTACGGCGGCGCCTCGCACGGGCCCGACATCGCCTTCGTGATCCCGATCTTCCTCGACGGCGCGCTCGTCGCCTTCTCGGTCACGACCGCGCACCACCTCGACATCGGCGCCGCCACCCCGGGCAGCGCGGGGATCGTCGAGGCGGTGGACGCCTATGCCGAGGGGCTCCAGTTCAAGGCGATCAAGGTCGTGGACGAAGGCCGGACGAACCACGCCGTCTGGCAGATCCTGCGCGACAACATCCGCGCCTCGGCGCTCGTCGTCGGCGACATGGAGGCGCAGATCAAGGCGGCCGAGATCGGCGCCGCGCGCTTCCTCGAACTCGCGGACCGCCACGGCATCGCCGCGATCCGCGCCGCCGCGGCCGATCTCATGGACTATTCCGAGCGGCTGATGCGCGCCGCGATCGCCGCCCTGCCGGATGGGACCTACCGGGCCGAGGGGATCTACGACGGCTATTCCGACGACCCCGACCCTTCGCGGCGCGACCTGCCGATCAAGGTCGCCGTCACCGTCGCGGGCGACGAGATCACCATCGACCTCACCGGCACGGCGGACCAGGTGCCCGACCGGCCGATCAACATGCCCTTCGAGGGAACCACCGACTGCGCGATCTGGCTCACCCTGCGCTCCATCCTGCTCGACAGCGCCGAATTCGGCGAAGTGCCGCAGAACGCCGGGCTGACCCGCCCGATCCATATCGTGGCGCCCAGGGGCTGCATCGCCAATCCGATCTTCCCCGCGCCCACCATCGCGCGCTTCACCCCAGGCAATGCGATGGCCGACACGATGATGCGCGCGCTGTCGCGGGTCGTGCCGGAAAAGGTCTCGGCCGGCGTCGGCAACCTGCGCGTCGTCTCCTTCTCCGGGCTGCGCGGCGGCGCGCACTGGGTCCATATGGAGATCCTCGAGGGCGCCTATGGCGGCCGGCACGGGATGAACGGGATGGACGCGGTCGACACGCTCTACGCCAACACCCGCAACAACCCGATCGAGGATATCGAGACCCATCTGCCGATCCGGGTCGAGCGCTACGAGCTCCGCTCCGACGCGCCGGCGGCGGGCGAATGGCGCGGCGGCATCGGCTCGATCCGCGAGTTCACCATGCTGACCGACGGCGCCTTCTCGGTCGAGGGCGACGGCCACGGCCAGCGCCCCTGGCCCTATGGCGCGGGCGAGCCCGGCCGGCCGGGCGAGCTCACGCTGGCGCGGGCCGACGGCGCGACCGAGCCCCTGCCGTCCAAGGTCGCCTATCACGCGGCCCGCGCCGGCGACCGGATCGTGGCGCTCGGCCCCAACGGCGGCGGCTACGGCGACCCGCGCGCCCGCGACCCGGAGGCGGTGCTCGAGGACGTGCGCGACGGCTATCTCTCGGCCGAGACCGCGCTCGCGGTCTATGGCGTGGCGATCGCCGGGGACGCGGTCGACGCCGCCGCCACCGCCGCCCGCCGGGCCGCGCGATGATGCGCGCCGTGCTGATCGGCGCGCCCGGACCCGGCGGACCGGGCGCGGTCGAGGTGGTGGAGCGCCCGATCCCGGTGCCCGGCCCGGGCGAGGTGCTGGTCGAGGTCGCCCACGCCGGCTGCAACTTCGCCGACACGATGATCTGGCGCGGCACCTATCCGCACCCGAAGGGCTATCCGCTCATCGGCGGGCTCGAACTCTCGGGCCGGATCGCGGCGCTCGGCCCCGGCGTCGCGGAACCCCCTCCCGGCGCGCGCGTCGCGGCCTTCCTCGAGGACGCCGGCGCCTTCGCCGATTTCTGCCTCGTCCCCGTCGAGCGCGTCATCCCGGTCCCCGACGCGATGCCGCTCGACACCGCCGCCGCCTTCCCGGTCCAGGCGCTCACCGCCTGGCACATGCTCCATACCGTCTCGACGATCCGCCCGGGCGAGGTCGTGCTCGTCCACGCGATCGGCGGCGGCGTCGGCCTGCAGCTGACGCAGCTCGCCGTCGCGGCCGGGGCGACCGTGCTCGGCACCGTGGGCACCGCCGGGAAGGAAGCGGCGGCGCTCGCGGCCGGGGCGACGGCGGTGGTGAACCGGGGCGACACCGATTTCGTCGCCGCGATCGCGGAGCTCGCGGGCCGGCCGCTCGACAAGATCTACGACTCGACCGGTGCGACGATCCTCGACCGGAGCTTCGAGCTCATCCGCCCGCTCGGCCATGTCGTGAGCTATGGCGAGGCCGAGGGCCGGCCGCTGCCGAACCTCTGGGAGCGGCTGGTGCGCAAGTCGCTGACCTTCACCCGCTTCCATGTCGGCCACGTCGACTTCGCCTCGGAGGCCTGGACCCGCGGCCTCGCCGCCGTGACGGAGGCGATCACCGCGGGCACGCTCGACATCCGCGTCGCGGAGCGCTTTCCGATCACCGGGGTGGCGGAGATGTTCACCCGGCTGGAATCGCGCTCCGTCTCCGGGAAGCTGCTGCTCGACCTCGCCTGACTCACCCCGCCCCGAGTTCCGCCGCGTTCGGCGCGTAGGCGGCGATCCGGTCGAGGTCGAGCTCGACGCCGAGGCCGGGACGGTCGGGGATCTCGAGATAGCCGTCGGCGTCGAGCCGAAACGGCTCGGTCAGGATCCCGTCGACATAGGCGCTGCCGCCGATGAACTCGACGTAGTCGACCTTCGGAAACGCCGCCGCCATCTGCAGATCCGCCGCGACCCCGAGCGCGGTGTTCCAGCCGTGGCCGACATAGGTCACGCCGAAATCATCCGCCATCCAGGCGATCCGCCGCTGCTCGGAAATGCCGCCGACCTTGGTCACGTCGGGCTGCACGATGTCGAGCGCGCCGCGCGCCAGCCAGGGCAGGAAGGTCTGCCGCCGGGTCAGAACCTCGCCGCCCGCGATCGGCACCGGGCTCGCGTGGCGGAGCGCGATGAAATCCTCGATCGCATCGGGACGCAGCGCCTCCTCGAACCAGGCCACGTCGTAATCCGCCAGCATCTCGGCGGTGCGCGTCGCCCATTTGAGATTGGCGTTCCAATGCGCGTCCGACCCGCCCGCGTCGACGAAGAGCTTCGACTCCGGGCCGATCGCCTCACGCGCGGCGCGGATGATCAGCTCGTCCGACGCATAGCTGTCGCGCCGCCCGAACGGCCCCCAGCCGATCTTGAAGGCGCGGAACCCGTCGCGCTCGCGGAAGGTCGCGAGCTCCTCGGCCATCACCGCGGGCTCGTCCATCAGCAGCGAGCAATAGGGCCGGACCTTCGCGCGGTAGCGGCCGCCGAGCAGCTGGCCGACCGACAGGCCGGTCATCTTGCCGAGGATGTCCCAGAGCGCGATGTCGATGCCGCTGATCACATGGGTGAGCGTGCCGCCCCGCCCCATCCAGAACGTGTTCTGGTGCAGCTTCTCGGCGACGCGCTCGGGCTCGAGCGCGTTCTCTCCGAGAAACAGCGGCTCCAGCACCTTGAGCCCCGCCTCGACCAGCCGCCCGTCGGTGAAGACGCTGCCATGGCCGACGACGCCGGCGTCGGTATGGACCGCGATCAGCGTATGGACCGAATCCCGCGGCTGGATCTCCTCCGACCAGCCGCCCTTCGGGCTGGCGCCGGCGAGCGGGGCCGCGACGATCCGCCGGATCCGCGCGGGCGGCAGGGTGGCGGCGCGGGCGGCCGGGGCGGTGATTTCGACGTTCATGGAGCGGCCTTCAATATCCGAGGGTGGGGTCGACGCGGTTCGCGAGCGGCTCGCCCGCGAGATAGCGCCGCAGGTTGTCGAGGAAGATCGCATCGCAGGCGGCGATATAGGTGGCGTGGTCGTCGACGTTGCAATGCGGCGAGGTGATGACGCGGGGCGTGGTCCACATCCGGTCGTGCTCCGGCGCCGGCTCCTCGGGGAAGACCTCCAGCACCGCGCCGCCGAGCGTGCCCGCGTCGAGCCGGTCGAAGATCGCCGCGTAGTCGAGCACGCGCGCGCGCCCGAGGACGACGACGCCCGCCCCCTCCGGCAGGAGATCGATCCGGCGCCGGTCGACCAGCCCCTCGGTCAAGGGCGTGAGCGGCAGGGTCGAGATCAGGATATCGGTCTCCGGGAGCACCGCGTCGAGCGCGTCGGTCGCCACGCAGCGGTCGACCGGCGCCCCGGTCTCGCCGCTCCGGTTGACGCCAATCAGCCGGCAGCCGGTCGGCCGCAGCGCCCGCGCCGCGCCGGCGCCGATCGCGCCGGTGCCGAGCAGCGTGACGGTCTTCGCGCCGAGCGTGGGCCCGAAGACCGGCTCCCAGCGGCGGGCGGCGCGGTCCTCGACGAATTTCGGAACCTGGTAGGTCAGCATCAGGGCGGCGGCGAGCGCGTATTCGCCGCCCTTGGCCGCGTGCACCCCGGAGGCGTTGGTGAGCGCGAGCCCCTCGGGGAAGCCCTTCATGTGCTTCTCGACCCCGGCGGAGGTGATCTGCATCCAGGCGAGCCCGGGCGCCGCCGCGCGCGCGCCGGCCGCGGTGATCCCGCCCGCCGCGTAGAGCACCTCCGTCCCGGGCGGAATGCCCGCCGCCTCGGGCGCCGCCGTGAAGGCGATCCGGGTCTCCGCCGAGCTCAGGGATTCGATTTCTTCCCGGATTCGCGCTTCGACCGGACAAAGCTCCGCCGGGCCGTCGGGATCATAGGCGAGATGGATATGCATTGATTTCATAGGTTTATCGTCTCTGGCCGCGAGGGGAGCTCGCGCGTTTCCGTGGTTGACCTGCGTATCAAAGTATACATTATGAAGATATTCAAGGTCGCACCGGCGGAAAGGGAGGCCTCCGGAAACCGTCCAGATCCGGCCGCGCGATGGGCGACGGCCGCGCAGCGAAAGAGGGTGCACGAGGATGATCGATACCAAGCGTCGGCGGCTTCTCTATGGGGCGATGACCGCCACCGCGCTCGCCATGGCGGCGGTTCTGCCCGGCGGGGCCATGGCCCAGGAGACGGTGAAGCTCGCGGCGGCCGGGCCGATGACCGGCCCCTCGGCCGAGACCGGCCAGCGCATGAAGGCGGGCATCGAGCTCGCCGTCGAGGAGATCAACGCGTCGGGCGGGGTCGGCGGCAAGACGCTGGTCGTCGATTTCTACGACGACGAGGGCAAGCCCGAGGGCGCCGCCGCCGTCGCGCAGCGCATCGCCTCGGATTCCGAGGTCATCGGCGTGATCGGCCATATCAACTCCTCCGCCACGATGGCGGCGCTGCCGATCTACAAGCGCGCCGGGCTGACCGAGGTCTCGGGGAACTCTTCCGCCTGGAAGGTGACCCACATGGGCTTCGACAACATCTTCCGCGTGATCATCAACGACCAGGGCCAGGCGCCGGTGGTGATCAAGCAGCTTGTCGAGGTCGAGGGCCGCAAGAAGATCGCGATCATCTACGAGAACAGCGACTACGGCAAAGGCGCGCTCGAATCCGCGACCGAGACCGCGCACGCGCTCGGCGCCGAGATCGTCGCGGCCGAGACCTACCAGCCCGCCGTCGACCGCGACTTCGCGGCGCAGCTCACCAAGATCATGGCCGCCTCGCCCGACGCGCTCTTTCTCGTCGGCCAGTACGGCGAGGGCGGCGCCATCTTCAACCAGGCCTATCGCCTCGGCCTGACCACGGACGGGTCGGTGCTGAAGGCCGGGTTCGACGGGCTGCGCCAGGGGCCGTTCATCGACCTCGCCGGCGCCGACGCGGTCGAGGGCCTTTTGATCTTCGCCTCGTTCAACTCGCTCTCGGACGCGCCGAAGACGGCGGAGTTCCGCGAGAAGACCATGCGCCTCTTCGGCCATCCGCCGACCGAGCAGGAAGCGCACAACTACGACGTCACCTATCTCTACAAGGCGGCGATCGAGGCCGGCGCCACCAAGGAGACGATGTCCGAGGTGATGCGCACGATGAACATGGAGGGCGTCTCGGGCCATCTCCAGTTCGACGAGAACGGCGACGTAAAGGGCAAGGAGATGGTGATCTTCACCGTCAAGAACGGCGAGTTCGTCCCCTACGTCAAGTGAGAAGCGGGACGGCCGGGCCCGGATCCGGCCGTCGACCGCCCGGGGGGCGCGGGCCCCCGGGGCAGGAGAATGGAGACTGTGATGGCCAAGAAAGCGCTCAACTATCCCGGTGTCGCCGAGGGCGAAAAGCCGATGGGTCCCGCCCCCCTCTCGCCCGCCGTGGTGATCGAGGATTTCGTCTATCTCTCGGGCCAGGTCGGGATCGACCCGGCCACCGGCGCGATCGTCGAGGGCGGGATCGAGGCGCAGACCCGGCAGACGATGGAGAACATCAAGGCGCTGCTCGCCGCCGAGGGGCTGACCCCGGACCATGTCGTGAAGAGCCTGTGCTTTCTCACCGACGTCGCGAATTTCACCGCGATGAACGGCGTCTACAAGACCTATTTCGCCGATCCGAAGCCGGCGCGCTCGACCGTGGGGATCACCCTCGCCGATCCCGCGCTGCTGGTCGAGATCGAGGTCATCGCCCACCGGCGGGCCGCGTGACCCAGCGCCCGCATTCCGACGCGGTGCCCTTGCTCGAGGTCTCGGGCCTCGGCAAGGCCTTCGGCGGCGTGCAGGCCGTCGGCGGCGTCGACCTGCGCCTGGAGCGGGGCGAGGTCGTCACGATCATCGGGCCGAACGGCTCGGGGAAGTCGACCTTCTTCAACCTCCTGACCGGGATCTACGCGCCGGATTCCGGCGCGATCCGGCTCGAGGGGGTCGACCTGACCGGCCTGCCCGGGCACCGGATCGCCCAGGCCGGGATCGCGCGCACCTTCCAGAACATCCGGCTCTTCAACAACCTCACGGTGATCGAGAACGTGATGATCGGGATGCACACCTCGGTGCGCGCCGGCCTGCTCGAGACCGTCATCGGCCGCAAGGGCCTGCGCCGGCGCGAGGAAGCCGCGCGCGAGGCCGCGCTCGCGCATCTCTCGCTCTTCCGCCACCGGCTGTTCCCCCGGCTCGACCATCCGGTCTTCACCCTGTCCTACGCCAACCGGCGCCGGGTCGAGATCGCCCGCGCGCTCGCGGTCAATCCGAAGCTCCTGCTGCTCGACGAGCCGACGGCGGGCATGAACCCCTACGAGACCGCCGAGCTCGTCGAGAACATCCAGGAGATCCGCGCCTCCGGCCTCACCATGGCGATCATCGAGCACAAGCTCGACGTGGTGAACCGGGTCTCGGATTTCGTGGTGGTGCTCGACCAGGGCAAGAAGATCGCCGAGGGCGACGCCGAAACCGTGCGCAACGACAAACATGTCATCGAGGCCTATCTTGGACACCCGGCAACCGCTGCTTAAGGTCGACAAGATCGACGTCTGGTACGGGCCGCACCACGTGCTGCGCTCGGTCGACTACGAGCTCTACGAAGGCGAGATCGTCTGCCTGCTCGGCGGCAACGCCTCGGGCAAGTCGACCACGATGAAGTCGATCCTCGGCATCACCAAGCTCCGGAGCGGCTCGATCAGCTTCCGGGGCCAGCGCATCGACGGCTGGGAGACCGGCGCGCGGGTGAAGGCCGGCATCGCGCCGGTGCCCGAGGCGCGGCGGGTCTTCCCCGACATGACCGTGATGGAGAACCTCGAGCTCGGCGCCTATACGCGCGGCGGCGACCTCTCGGCGAGCTACGACAAGGTCTTCACGCTCTTCCCGCGGCTCAAGGAGCGCGTCGGCCAGCTCGCGGGCACCATGTCGGGCGGCGAGCAACAGATGCTCGCGATCGGCCGCGCGCTCATGTCGGACCCAAAGCTCATCTGCATGGACGAGCCCTCGATGGGCCTCTCGCCGCTCCTCGTGCAGCGCGTCTTCGAGATCATCAAGCAGCTGAACCAGATGGGCGTGACGATCTTCGTCGTGGAGCAGAACGCCAACGCCGCGCTCTCGATCGCGCATCGGGGCTATGTGATCCAGACCGGCAGGATCGTCATGGCGGACACGGCGGCGAACCTCCTGAACGACCCGGAGATGAAGAACGCCTATCTGGGGAAGCTCTGACATGGGCGGGATCCCGGCTTCGTTGCGGGCGGCGGTCCGCGACCGGATCGGACCGGAGCTCGAGCGCTACCTCGAGGGCCGCCCGCGCGACATGGACCCCGCGGCGCGCGATCCGAACGAGGCGGCCTTCGACGCCTACCGGCTGGTGCCCCGGCTCCTGACCGGGATCTCAGACGCCGATATCGGCGCCGACTGGCTCGGCCACCGGATCGCCGCGCCGCTTCTGGTCGGCGCCTTCGCCGCCGACCGGATCCTCGACCCCATGGGCGTGGTGCCGATCGCCCGCGCCGCCGGGCGCCTGCGGCTGCCGGTCGTCATCTCCGAGGAATGCCTGACGCCGCTGCCCGAGATCACCGCCGTCAACGCCTGCGTGGCCCTCCAGCTGCGCGGCGCCGGCCCGCTCGACCGCGCGCTGGCGCTCGCGCGCCACGCGGCGGAGTCCGGCGCGCGCGGCATCGTTCTGACCGCGCTCGCGCCCGCGCACCCCCGCCCCGGCCTCTTCCCCGGCGGCGTCGATATCCAGGCCGCGACCCGCGCCCGCGGGCTCCGCCCGATCGCGGCCGAGGCGGGCGATCACACCGTCCACGCCGCCCCCGCCTGGACCTGGACCGATCTCGCCGCCTTCGTCGCCGAAGCCGCGGCGCTCGGCCTGCCGGTGCATCTGAAGGGCGTGCTCGCCCCCGCCGACGCGACCCGCGCGCTCGACGCGGGCTGCGCCGGGGTCGCGGTCTCGAACCTCGGCGTCCGCAACCTCTACCGCTGGGCTCCGGCGGTCGCCCGGCTTCCCTCCGTCGCGGCGGCGGTCGGTACGCGCGGCGCGGTGGTGCTCGACGGCGGGGTCCGGAACGCCGCCGACGCGGTGGTCGCGGCCTGCCTCGGCGCCGATCTTGTGACCATGGTCCGGCCGATCGTATACATGGCGATCGCTGAGGGGGAGGACGCGGTCGGTGATTTTCTATCGAAATTCTTGGATGACTTTTACACGATCTGTTTCTGGATGGGCGTGGACCAGGTCGGCGCGCTTGGTTCCGATCACGTAACAAGGCTCTGAAGTCAAAGGTGTCATTTTGTCTTATGATAACGAAGGGTTTCGACATCGCAGCCTTCCTGACCAGGTCGCCGACCATATCGTGGTTCTGATCGCCAAGGGCGAGATCAGCGCCGGTGACCGGCTCTACGAGAACGAGCTCTGCAAGACGCTCGGCGTCAGCCGCATCCCGGTGCGCGAGGCGCTGCGCCTGCTGCAGGCGCAGGGCGTGGTGCGGACCGAGCCGAACCGCGGCAGCTTCGTGCGCCACCACGGCTCGGACGAAACCACCGAGATGCTGCGGATCCGGCTCACGGTCGAGCGGCTCGCGCTGCGCCGCGCGGTGCCGGCGATCCGCAAGGACCCGGCCAATCTGCGCCCGCTGCGCCGCGCGCTCGAGCAGATGCGCGCCCCGAACGAGAACCGCGTCGCCGCCTGCCAGGCCGATCTCGAATTCCACCAGTCGATCGTCCGGCTGTCGGAAAGCGCCACGCTGATGACGGTCTGGGAGATGCTGGCACGCGGCATCCTCGTCTTCCTCGCGCAGGAGCGCGACGCCTACTACGACAACGACAGCAACATCCGCGACCACGAGGTGCTGCTCGAGGCGATCGAGGTCGGCAAGCTCAGCGTGCTCGACGACCTGATCGAGGACCATATCCTCAGGATCTACCTCACCCGGCAGTCTCAGGCCCAGGCGCTGAGCCCGGCGCCCTGACGATAGAGCGCGCGGCGCCGGTCGAGCGCGGCGCCGATCGTCGCCACGATCCCGGCGACATCCGCCGCCTCCATCGCGAGCGACAGCGCGAACTGCCCGCGCGGCGCGGCGTAGAGCCCGGCCTCGATCAGGTCGAGATGCAGGAGCGCCCGCGCGTCGGTCTGCTCCGGCAGGTCGCGCGGGCTCCGGATCGGACGGTCGGTGAAATGCGCCGCCATGACCGAGCCCCGCCCGGTGAACCGGACCGGGACGTCGAGCCCGGCGCAGATCCCGTTGAGCTCGTCCCGGAGCCCCTCCCCCGCCATGAACAGCGTCTCCGCCCGCGCGGGCGTGAAGACCTGCCCGAGCGCCGCCGCGCCGACCCGCATCGAGAAGACGTTGTTGTTGAAGGTGCCCGCGTGCGGCAGCCCGTCCGGCCGGAACGGATCGAACCGCGCCATCAGCTCCGCCGGTCCGCCGAAGGCGCCGAAGCTGAAGCCGCCGCCGAGATACTTGCCGAGCGTGGTGAGATCGGGGCGCACGCCGTAGAGCCCCTGCGCCCCGGCCGGCCCGTGCCGCGAGGTGACGATCTCGTCGAAGACGAGCAGCGCGCCCGTCGCGTCGCAGGCCTCGCGCAGCGCTTCGAGGAAGGCGGGCTCGGCCGGGATGCAGCCGGCGTTGGTCATGATCGGCTCGACGATCACCGCCGCGAGCCCGTCGCCCGCCGCGCGGATCCTGTCGCCGATGGCGGGATCGTTGAACCGCTCCACCCGCCAGTCCATCGCCGCCCGCATCGTGGCGCCGCCGCCGAAGTTCAGCACCCCGCCGTGATAGGCGCCCTCGAAGGCCATCACAGCGCCGCGCCCGGTGGCGATCCGCGCCAGCGTCAGCGCGTAGAGATTGGCCTCGGTGCCCGAATTGCAGAAGCGCAGATGCTCGACGGACGGAAAGCGCTCCGCGATCAGCCGCGCCAGCGTGACGTCCGCGGCGCCCGGCGCGCCGTTGGAGACCCCGGCCTCGAGCGTCTCGCGCACCGCCGCGACCACCACCGGATGGCCGTGGCCATAGAGGCCGGCGGTATATTCGGTCAGCGCGTCGAGATGGTCGTGCCCGTCCACGTCGGTGATCCGCGCCCCCGCGCTGCGCGCCACGTAGAGCGGGAAGGGCGCGAAATGCAGCGCGGTGCGCGTATTGCCGCCCGGCATCGTCGCGCGCGCCGCGGCGTGCAGCTCCGCGCTGCGCGGGTTGCGCGCGGCATAGGCGCCGCGCGCCGCCTCGAGCGCCTCGGCGAGGGATTTCGGGTCGGGTCGGGTCATCGTTTCGAATCCCTCGTTTCGCGGGTTGCGGGCACCGCGACCAAAGGCCTGAGGGTCGCGGCGCGGGTCGAAAGCGGGCGGAACGAGTGAGATCAGGACCAGATAAGGAACCGATTTCAATATGTTAAGCACCGGATCGCCGAGGCTCACGTTACAGGCGCGCAGGCGTTGACACAAGTATGAAAGTATACATTATGCGAGTTCAAGGCGCGAAGCGCGCCGGGATTCCGACGAGAGGCGCCGATGCGAAAGCTCAGGATGAACCAGGGTGACCCGACCGAGGGGCGGATCTATTTCCTGCCGCATTTCGTCGCCCAGGACCGGGGCTTCTTCGCCGACGAAGGGCTGGAGGTGGAATTCGTCTGGGCCAAGCACGGGGACCATCTCGCGAAAAGCGGCCAGATCCCCGCCGTGCTGAGCGGCGCGGCCGATCTCACCGTCGGCGGCCCGATGGTCACGATGCGGATGTTCGCCGAGGGTTCCGCGCATCTCGTGAACTTCGGCGCGCTGGTCGCCAAGAACCCGTGGTACCTCGCCGGCCGCGCCGCCGAACCGGGCTTCACGCTCGAAAGCCTCGCGGGGCGGACGGTGTTCGACGCGGCCTCGATCACCACCTCGACGCTCAGCCTGCGCCACGCGCTGAGCCAGGCCGGGCTGACCGACACCGTCGAGGTGATCGAGCTCGCGCACGAGGATCCCGAGGCGATCGCCGATTTCATCGCCGGGCGCGGCCCGGGCGGCGCGGCGGATGTCATCTACCACTCGATGCACGCGCTGGCCCCGGCGCTGGCGGCGGGTGAGCTTCACGCGCTCTCCGACCTCGCCCGCTTCACCGGCGATGTGCCCTGGAGCGCCTATATCACCCGCGCCGAGACGCTGGAGGCGCGCCGCGCGGATTTCGCCGCTTTCGCCGCCGCGATCGGCCGGGCGCTCGACTGGGTCGCCGCGACCGACCCCGAGGCGATCGCCGAGCAGGTCGCCGCCTATTACCCCGGCTATCCGCGCGCGGCGCTGATCCACGGCGTCCGCGCCTACAAGGACCTCGGCCTCTGGGCGACCGCGCCGGTGATCTCCCGCGCGGATTTCGAGCGCTTCCGGACGCTCTTGATCGAAACCGGCTGGTTCGAGGCCCCGGTCCCCTACGAGGCGCTGGTCGCGACCGACGTCGCCGCCGGAGCGGGCGCGTGACGCTGGCCTTCCGCGAGACCGCGGCCGCCGCGGCGCTTCCGCCCGGCCGGCTGCTCTATCTCTCCCGCGCCGATCTCGTGGCACTCGGCCTCGGCATGGCCGACGTGATCGCGGCGGTCGAGGACTGCCTCGCCGCGCAGCACGCGGGAACGACCCTGATGCCGGGCAAGGCGAGCCTGCCCTGGAAGGACGGCGGGCGGCTCAACGGCAACGCCGCCTATCTCGGCGACGGCGGCGGGCTCGGCATCAAGTGGAACGCCGAGGTTCCGGCCAATGTCGCGAAGGGCCTGCCCAACCTCACCGCGCTCGTGCTGCTCAACGATCCCGAGACCGGCTTTCCGGTCGCGGTGATCGACGGCACCTGGATCACCGCGATGCGCACCGGCGCCGCCTCCGCCGTGACCGCGAAGCATCTCGCGCCGGAGCGGGTGGAAAAGCTCGCGCTGATCGGCTGCGGCGTGCAGATGCGGACCCAGCTCCTCGGCCTGCTCGAGGTGCTGAGCCCGGAAACGATCACGATCTACGACATTCGCCCCGAGGCCGCGACGCGGTTCCGCGACCAGATGGAACGCCGGACCGGCCGGGCGATCACCATCGCCCCGAGCGCCGAGGCGGCGGTGCGCGACGCGGGCGTGGTTGTCTCGGCGACCAAGTTCGCGATGCTGCCCGACCCCTGCCTTCGCCGCGACTGGATCGCCCCCGGCGCGCTCGTGATGCCGATCGACGTCGGCACGGTCTGGGAGCCGGAGGCCTATCTCTCGGCGGACAAGTTCGTGACCGACCGCTGGGACATGCTGACCTGGGTCGCCGAGGGCGGGCATTTCCCGCGCGGCCTGCCGAAGCTCCACGCGGAACTCCACGAGATCGCGGCGGGCGCCAGGCCGGGACGCGAGCGGGCGGACGAATTCATCTTCTCGATGAACGAGGGCATGCCGATCGAGGACATGATCCTCGGCCGGCTGGTCGCGACCCGCGCGGCCGCGGCGGGGGTGGGCGCCTGGCTCGACTTCCTCGCCGATCCCGAAACCAACTACGACTTCTGAAACGGACAGGCTGACATGGATCTCGTCATCGCCGGCGCCACCGTTGTTCTCGAAGACCGGACAGCGCGCCTTCACGTCGGAGTAAGCGACGGCCGGATCGCGGCGCTGGTCGACGGCGCCGCCGCCGTCCCCTCCGCGACCCGCGTGATCGACGCCGAGGGCCTGATGCTGCTCCCGGGCGCCATCGACGCGCATACGCATTTCACCGCCGGCCACGACGACATCCTGCCCGAGATCGAGGCCGGCACCGCCGGCGCGGCCAAGGCCGGCGTCACGACGGTCATCGAGATGCCGCACATGAACCCGCCCGCGACCACGCTTGGGCGGTTCCTCGCGAAACGTGAGACGATGGCCGCGCACGCCTGCGTCGACTTCGCGCTCTGGGGCGGGCTCACGGGGGCCAATCTCGACCAGATCGCGCCGATGCACGCGGCGGGCGCGGTGGCGATGAAGGCCTTCAGCTGCTCGGGCCGCGCCGACCGCGCGGCGGGCGACGCGCGCGGCCTGCCCGGCCTCGACGACGACGCGCTGAGCGAGGCCCTGCGCGAGATCGCCCAGGTCGGCTCCCTGCTTGGGCTCCACGCCGAGAACCACGACATCATCCAGGGCAGCATGGCCCGCCTGCGCGCGGCGGGCGCCGACGGCGGCCGCGCCCATGGCGCCGCCCAGCCCGAGCTCGCCGAGACCGAGGCGGTGGCGCGGGCGATCCATCTCGCCGGCCACCACGGCGCGCGGCTCCATATCGTGCATCTCTCGACCGGCGACGGCGCGCGGATCATCGACGCCGCGCGATCCGCCGGCCAGAGCGTGACGGTCGAGACCTGCCCGCAGTATCTCGTGCTCGACGAGGACGACCTCGAGCGGATCGGCGCCATCGCCCGCTGCGGCCCGCCGATCCGGAAGCGCGCGACGGTCGAGGATCTCTGGGCCGAGGTCGCGACCGGCGCGATCGACGCGCTCACCTCCGACCATTGCCCCTATCCGATCGCGCTCAAGCGGACGCCGACGATCTGGGAGGCGGCCATGGGCCTGACGGGCATCGAGACCACGACGCCGATCTTCATCGGCGCGGCGCTCGACCGCGGGCTCGATCCCGCGCGGATCGGCCGGATGATCGCGACCGGCCCGGCGCGGATCTTCGGCCTCTACGGCCGCAAGGGCGCGATCGCCCCGGGCTTCGACGCCGACCTGATCCTGCTCGACCCGAAGGGCGAGACGGTGATCGACGCGGACGCCTTCCAGGGCCAGGCGAAATGGTCGCCCTTCGACGGCACGCGCTGGACCGGCCGGACCGTGGCCACCTTCCTCCGCGGGACGGAGGTCTTCTCGGAGGCGGGGCTCGCGGCGCGGCCGGGCGCCGGGCGATTCATGGCGCGGGCGTGAGATGACCGGACTGGAGTATTTCTTCGCGCAGATCCTGAACGGCCTCTCGGCCGGCAGCATCTACGCGCTCATCGCCGTCGGCTACAGCATGGTCTTCGGCGTCCTGCAGATGCACAATTTCGCCCATGGCGACACGCTGATGTTCGGCACCTACGTCGCCATGGCGCTGATGCTCGTCGGCGTCCCGGCGGTCGCGGCGATCCCGATCGGCATGCTGCTCGGCGGCGCGATGGGCTTCCTCATCGAACGCATCGCCTTCCGCCCGACCCGGACCGCGCACCGCATGGTGCCGACGGTGAGCGCGATCGCAGTGGCGCTCATCATCCGCAACACGGCGCAGCTCATCTGGGGCACGACGACCGAGCCCTTCCCGCTCGACATTCCGGTGGCGCGGGCCGAGATCTTCGGCATCGGCGTCACCTCGACCCAGGTCGCGGTCTTCGGCGTCGCCCTCCTGCTCATGCTCGCGACCGACCTCTTCGTGCGCAAGACCATGATCGGCAAGGCGATGCGCGCGGTGCAGCAGGACATCGACGCCGCGGGCTACATGGGGATCCCGGTCAACCGCACCATCGCGATGGTCTACGTGCTCGGCGGCCTGCTCGGCGTCGCGGGGGGCATCCTCTTCGCGATCAACTACAACACCGTCTACCTGATGATGGGCTTCACCGTGATGATGAAGGCCTTCGTCGCGGCGGTGATCGGCGGCATCGGCAACATCAAGGGCGCCTTCGTCGGCGGCCTCGTGCTCGGCGTCGCCGAGGCGCTGGCGGCCGCCTATTTCGACACCGGCTATCGCGATGGGATCGCGATGGGGCTCCTGATCCTCGTCCTCCTGATCCGGCCGCAGGGCCTGTTCGGACGGCCGATCCAGGTGAAGGTCTGAGGGGATGACCGACATGACCACCGGACCGACCGGGGACCGCCCGCTCATCGGCATGCTGCGCTCCGTCCCGCCGGGCGTCCTCTGGATCGCCGGCTTCGGCCTCGCCGCGCTGACGCCGCTGGTGATCACCGACCAGTACCTGTTCCGCATGTTCACGATGATCGCGATCTGGTCGATCCTCGCCCTCGGGCAGAACATCATCACCGGCTTCTGCGGCCAGCTCTCCTACGGCCAGGCCGCCTTCTACGGGATCGGCGCCTATACCTCGGCGCTCCTGACGATCCATTTCGGCCTGCCCTTCCCGATCACGCTCATCTGCGCCGTGGCGCTCTCGGCGGTCTTCGGCCTGCTCGTCGGCTATCCCGCGACCCGCATCGGCGGCGACTATCTCTTCCTCGTCACCATCGGCTTCGCCGAGATCTGCCGCCTCGTCTTCCTCAACTGGGACAGCGTGACCAACGGCGCGGTCGGCCTGCCGAACATCCCGCCGATCAGCCTCTTCGGCCACCAGCTCTGGACCAACCAGGAATATTTCCTGCTCTCGCTGGCGCTGCTCGCGGTCGTCGTGGCGATCACCAACCGGATCGTCGCCTCGGACATCGGCCGCTGCTTCCTCGCGGTGCGCGAGGACGAGATCGCGGCCCGCGCGGTCGGGATCAACGTCGCGCGCTACAAGCTCCTGGCCTTCGGCCTCGGCGCCGGGATCAGCGGCGTCGCGGGCGCCATCGTCGCGCATTTCCTGAGCTATGTCGGCCCCGACATGTTCACCAACTGGGAAAGCACCCTCGTCTTCGCCATCGTGCTCGTCGGCGGGCTCGGTTCGGTCCCCGGCACGATCCTCGGCGCCGCCGTGATCATCGGCATCTTCGAGAGCGCGCGCGGCATCGCCGATTACCGGCTTTACATCGCGGGCGGGCTTCTGCTCTTCGTCGTGCTGGTCCGGCCGCAGGGGCTCCTGGGCGCGGTGAAGCTCCGCCGCCCCGGCCCGCCGCCGGCCGCCGATCCGGAACCCGAGCCCGAGAAGGAAATGGAGAAGACCCATGGCGCATGAGCTCGATGTGAAACGCGAGACGCGCGAGGGGCTCGACAGCCCCGAGATCCGCGAGGCGCGGCGCGACCTCGCCGCCTGCCTTCGCATGGCCGCCCGGCTCGGGTTGCAGGAGGGGATCTGCAACCACTTCTCCGCCGTGGTGCCGGGGCATCGCGACCTCTTCCTCGTCAATCCCTACGGCCTCGCCTTCGAGGAGGTGCGCGCCGCCGACCTCGTGATCTGCGACTTCGAGGGCAACGTGCTCGCGGGCGAGGGCGCCCCCGAGGCGACCGCCTTCCACATCCACGCGCAGCTGCACCGGCTGGTGCCGCGCGCCACCGCCGCCTTCCACACGCACATGCCCTGGGCGACCGCGCTCGCGATGACCGAGGGCGAGCCCCTGGTCTACGCCGGCCAGACCGCGCTGAAATTCTGGGGCCGCGTCGTTTACGACCGCGACTACAACGGCCTCGCCCTCGACGGGGACGAGGGGGCCCGGATCGCCGAGGGGATGGGCGACGCCGATATCGTCTTCATGCAGAACCACGGCGTGATGGTGATCGGCCCGACCATCGCCGAGGCCTGGGACGACCTCTACTATCTCGAACGCGCGGCCGAGGCGCAGATCAAGGCGCTCTCGACCGGGCGGAAGCTCGTTCCCGTGCCGCCGCAGCTCGCCGAGAAGACCGCGCGGCAGATCCGCGAGGGCGACGCCGAGAGCGCGCGCCTGCATCTCGCGAGCATCCGCCGGATCATCGGCCGCGCGGCGCCCGAATACGCCGAGCTCGACTGACCCCTCAGGGCCGGGCGCGGTAGAGATAGGGCCAGTCGTCCCGCGCCACCCCGGCGCAGGCGTCGAGGCGGCGCCAGTCGAGCAGCGCGAAGGCCTCGCCGGTCCAGGCCCAGTCCTGGCCGTCGCCGCAATCCCCGAGCCCCCGGCCGAGGTTCAGCGCGCCGAGCGACCCGTCCGGGTTGAGGGACGGGTTCACCAGCACCGCGGGATCGCCATCGACGCCCGGGATGACGAAGGTCGCCGGGTGCGAGCCCGACGCCTCGACCACCCAGAACCGGTAGCCGGTGTTGTAGGCGGCGGCGAAATCGCAGAGCCCCCACAGCGTGGCACCCCCGCCGAGCGCGAAGGCGAGATCGGGCAGGTCGGCGCAGCTGCCCTCCGCGTCGGCCGAGAGCCCCGCGGGCCGCGGCGGGACCGGATCGAGCGCGGTTATCGCCACGCGGTTGATCGGGATGCCCTCCGGCAAGGCGGGCGTCGCGGCGGGGGCGCTCCCCAGCCGGACCAGCGCCGAGGCGGTGCCGACCCGCCCCTGCCGGTCGTCGATCCAGAGCAGCGCCGCCGTGGCGCCCCGGAGCGAGACCGGCCCCGCGTCGGCGGAGGCGTCCCCCACCACCGAAAGCGCGAGATCGGTCCCCGCGAGCATCGCCGCGACGAGGGCGGCGGTGTCGGCCTCGGGCACGGCGGCGGTCAGGTAGTCGCCGTCGCGCGCGGCCGGATAGGTCCGCGCCGCCAAGCCCCGCGCCGAGACCGCGAGCGCCGCGTCGCCCGCCGGTCCGTCCTGCGAGATCGCGACGATCTCGACCTGGACCGGCGCCTCCGCCCCCGCGTCGCGCCGCAGCACGACATAGCCGCCGGCGCCGCCATCGGCCTGGGTGCCGATCGCAACGCAGCTCAGGAAATTGTCGCAGGCCGCGGTCCAGTCGCGGAACGCCTGCTCCGTTCCCACCTCCGGCCCCGCGGCCAGAGCCGGCGCCGCAAGCGTCGAGGCGAGCACCGCGGCGCCGGCGCGTGACAGGTTCCAGACCATGCGATTCTCCCTCCGGCCCGGGCCGACCCCGGGGCCGGAGGGTGCCACGCGCGGGGCCGCGATCAAGCGCTAGATCGCCTCGGCCGGCACCCAGACCGCGACGCTGCCGCCGTTGACGGGAAAGCTGCCGCGCCCGGTCTCGTCGAGCGTCACCTCGTCCTCCCGCGCGCCGAGGAAGTCGCGGAACCGCGCCGCCGCCCGCTCGGGACCGAGCTCGACCACCTTCGCCGCCTCCGCGCCATTGGTCATCACCACGACGCAGCCCGGCTCCTCGGCCGTGCCGTGCCGGACGAAGCCGACGCAACGGGGGTCGTCGAACAGATCCGTCTGCGCCCCGTGCGCGAACCGCTGGCGCGCGGCGATGAGCGCCGGCAGGCTTTCGATCGGCGGCAGCTGGATCGTGTAATCCTGACCGTCGTCGCCCTTGTCGGTGTATTCCGCGCCGTAGAGGTCGGGATGGAAGACGCAGGGCACCCCCTGCTCGCGCAGGAGGATCAGCGCGTAGGCGAGCGGCTTGAACCAGGGCTCGACCGGCGCCTCCAGCGCCTGCAGCGGCTGGGTGTCGTGATTGGCGACCAGCGTCACCGCGTGATCGGGCGACAACGCCACCAGCGAGCCGTCGAAGATCGTGCGCATGTCATAGCCGTCCCCCGCCTTCGAGGCGTCGTGGAAATTATGGTGCAGACCGACATCGAACAGCATCAGTTGCTCGTCCACGAGCTCGAGATAGGCGGCGAGCGCGTCGGGCTCCGGGTGCCAGTATTCCGCGACGACGAAGAGCTCGCGGCTCACCGTCTCGCGCAGATGGCCCACCCAGTCGCGGAAGAACCAGGCCGGGATATGCTTGGCCGCGTCGAGCCGGAAGCCGTCGCAGGGCACCTGCTCGGGCAGCCAGCGGCCCCAGTATTTCAGCTCCTCGTAGACCGCGCGGTTGCGGAACTCGACGTCCGCGCCCATCAGATAGTCGAAGTTCCCCTTTTCGTCGTCGACTTCGTCGTTCCACTCGCCGTCGCCGTATTCGTTGACGAGCTTGAAGACGCCGTTCTCCTCGGGCTCCGCGAGGTGATCGACCCCGGTGAAGCAGCGCATGTCCCAGATGAACTTCGAATGCGCGCCGGCGCGACCGGGAAAGGTGAAGCGCGTGTAGGCCGTGGCCTCGAAGGACTCCTCCTCGATCTCGTCGCGGTTCTCGGGGTTGGCGCGGCGCACCCGGACCGTCTCGGTCTCGTCCGCCCCCATCTTGTGGTTGAACACCACGTCGTGGATCACCCGCACCCCGTGCTCGCGCAGCGCGCCGCAGGCGGCCTCCAGACCGGCGCGGTCGCCGTACTTGGTCGCGACGCTCCCCTTCTGGTCGAATTCGCCGAGGTCGAAGAGGTCATAGGTGTCGTAGCCGACCGAATACCCGCCGGCGGCGCCCTTGTAGGCCGGCGGCAGCCAGACGTCGGTCACGCCCATCTCCGCGAGCGCCGGCGCCTTTTCCGCGACCTCGCGCCAGAGGCCGCCGCCCCCCGGATAGTACCAGTGAAAGAACTGGAGCAACGTCCTGCCTGCCATCACTTCTCCCTCGCGTCCGGCCCCGCGCCGCGCGCGAGATTAACACGGGTCGGCGCCGGAAGTTGCGACGGTTCCGAAACGTTTTGGGGCGCGGGAGGCTACCGCGCCGCCGACCGCGCCAGCAGGCGCCGCAACCCCCGGTCGACGTCCTCCGGCCCGTAGGGCTTGCGCACCGCCGGGACCGAGCGGAACCGCTCCGGGATCGCGCCGCCGTCGGCGTAGCCCGTGGCGAAGAGAAACGGCACGCCGCGCCCGGCCAGCGCCTCGGCGATCGGCTCGGAGGTCGCGTCGCCGAGATTGACGTCGAGGATCGCGACGTCGGGCCGGGCGCCCGCGAGGACGGCCAGCGCCTCGGAAGGCGAGGTCGCGGTGGCGAGCACCTCGTGCCCCAGGTCCTCGAGGATCTGCTCGAGCTCCATCGCGATCAGGAGCTGGTCCTCGACCACGAGCACCCTCAGCCCGGCGGGCACGCCGTCCGCGGGGGCGGGATCGGCCGCGGCCGGCGCCGCCGCCTCGCCGTCGCGCAGCGCGACGAAGCGGGGCGGGATCCGGAACTCGGCCCGCACCCCGCCGCGGCGGTAGTCGATCGCGCTCTCGCCCCCGAGATCGAAGGGCACGCTGCGGTCGATCAGGAGCGTGCCGAAGCCGCGCCGCGCCGGCGGCGACACCGCGGGGCCTCCGGTTTCCTCCCAGACGATGCGGCAGCCGCCGGCGCCGTCGAGCTCCCAGCTCACCGCGAGCCGCCCCGACGCGGTCGAGAGCGCGCCGTATTTCGCCGCGTTGGTCGCGAGCTCGTGCAGCACCAGCGCGAGGATCGAATAGGCCCGCGCGTCGAGCCAGACCGCGGGCCCCGAGAGCGCGACGGCGTTGCGCCGGTAGGGCGCGAGCTCCGCCTCGAGCAGCCGGGGCAGCGAACCGCCGCCGCCGCTCCGGATCACCTGGTCATGCGCGAGCGACAGCGCCTGGATGCGGCCCTTCAGCGAGGCGACGTAATCCTCGAGCGCGCGGGTCTCGTCGGTCGGCTGCGACACCAGCGACTGGATCACCGCGAGGATGTTCTTCACGCGGTGGTTCAGCTCCTCGTTCAGCACCCGCTGCCGCACCTCGGCCTTGGCCCGCTCGTCCGACAGGAGCTCCGAATGCCGCAGCGCGACCTCGACCAGCGCCACGCGCGCCGTCTCGGCGAGATGGCGCTCGGTGTCCGACCAGGGCGCCGCGCGCCGCCGCACGGTCTCCTTCCAGATCGCGAAGCTCTTGCGCGGGGTCAGCCGGTCGCCGAGCGGGCCGACCTCGTAGGTCTTCTCCGGATTGCCGGCCCAGTCGAGCGTGTGCACGATCTCGCGGCGGAAGAAGAAGAGGTAGTCGCGCGGCCGCTGCGACAGCGGCACGATCAGGAGGCCCGAGGCGTTGTCCGCGAACTCGGCCGCCGCGGGCAGCGCGTCCGAGAGCGCGTGCGTCGCCCAGATCGCGCCGTCCGCCGCCCTTTCGGCGAAGCCGACCAGCTCGGGGACGAATTCGGCCGGCGGCGTCGCGCCCCGCGCCGACCATTCGCCGTCGAGCCACATGCCGACGCCGTCGCAGCGGATCAGCCCGGCGAAATCGTCGAGCCCCGCGCGCAGGCTCCCGCCGATCTCGCCCGCCCCGGCGGCGTCGCGCAGCAGCTGGTCGAGCGCCGCGCGCGCCGTGGTGGCCGCCGCGAGCAGCGCCTTCTGGTTCAGGGCCGAGAGATGCAGCGAGAAGAACTCGCCGAACATCTCCGCCGCCACCCGCCGCGCCATCGACAGCACGCGGGGGGCGTAGTGATGGCAGGCGATCAGCCCCCAGAGCGCGCCGTCGATGATGACCGAGATCGACATCGAGGCGCCGACGCCCATGTTGCGCAGATACTCGCAATGGATCGGCGACACGCTCCGCAGATGCGCGAAGGAGAGATCGAGCGGCTCGCCGGAGGCGTCGAGCACCGGCACGATCGGCACCCGCTCGCAATCGGCGTCGGAGATCACCCGGATCGTGTTGCGCAGGTAGAGCGTGCGCGCCTGGGCGGGAATGTCGCTGGCCGGGAAATACTGGCCGAGGAAGCTCTCGAGCCCCGCGCGCTTGGCCTCCGCCACCACCTTGCCCGCGCCGTCGTGGCCGAACTGGTAGACCATCACCCGATCGTAGCCGAGCGTCGCCTGCACGATGCGCGCGGTGCGGGCGATGAGCTTCTCCGGCGTCTCGGCGTCGCTCAGCCGCTCGATCATCGACCGCGTGAGCTCGACCGGGCCGCCGACGTCGGGCTCCGCCGGCTCGAATTCGAGGATCGCCGCGCCCTTGAAGCGATGCGCCGAGATATCGAGCCGCCGCCCCTCGTGGCCCTGGCCGAACAGGAGCGCCGGCCGCGCGCCTTCCCGCGCGCGGGTCAGCGCGTTGCGCACGTCATGCGCCAGCGCGTCGCCGAGGGCCTCGCCGAGCGTCATCCCATTGGGCGCGCGGGTGAGCCCGAGCATCGCCGGCGCGTTCGCGGAATGGCGCAGCACGCGCGTCGCCGTCGCGTCGCAGGCGAGCAGGCAGCCGTGCGGCTGGATCGACCCCGGGACATGAATCGGCTCGCGGTCGCAATTGCTGAGATCGACGGGGGGCGTCCCGGTCATGGGCTCACGGTGTCCGGATCGAATAGGCCGCGAGCGCCAGCTCGAAAGCCGCGCGGGCGCCCGCGCGCGCCGCCTCCGGGTCGATGCCGGGGTCGGTGTCGAGACGCTCCACGAACCGCGCCCAGCGACCCCGCTCCGCCGTCTGGGCATGGAGGTGGCGCGCGCCATGCTCCGGCCCGAGCCCGAGGGCGGTCGCGCGGCCGAGCAGGAATCGCGCGCCGAGCGCCGATCCCTCGAGCACGTAGAAGACACCCCAGGCCGCCGAGGCGTCCGGGCGGCGTCCCGGGGCGAGATCCGGCGCCTCCTCGGCGATCCCGAGGTCGGCGAGATCCGCCGCGGCGAGATCGGCGAGCCGCGTCGGCCGCCATCCCTCGTCCCCGCCGAGGCCCTGCTCGACCGCGTGGCGGAAGCGCCGGGTGCCGCGCAGGTACCGCCCGTAGCCCCGCAGGTCGGTGAAGGCCGCCTCGGCGTCGAGCCGCGCGTGCAGATCGGCGGTCTCGGCGCGCAGCAGGCCGCGCAGCCCCGGCGCGGCCCGGTCGAACCGGCGTGAGTGTGGCTGGTCGGTCATCTCGCCCTTTGGCGCATGGCGGCTAAGTTCCCCCGGGAGCGGGGCGTCATAGCATCAACCGCGCCGGGTGAACAGCCCGGGGCCGGCCGGGCTCAGGCGGCGAGCCGCCGGCCCGCCGCGTCGAAGTGGAAGGCGCGCGGCGTCTCGGGCGTCAGGAACACCGCCTCGTCGACCGCGAAATCGTGCTCGCCGAACCGGCGCACCGTCAGCAGGCCATGCGGCTCGGTCCGGACGTAGACGTTGGTTTCGCCGCCGAGATGCTCGACATGGCTGACCGTGCCGGGGATCGCGCCCGCCTCGCGGCTGATGCCGAGATGCTCCGGCCGGATCCCGAGCGTCTCGCCCGGCGCGCCGAGCGCCGCGGCCTTCAGGAAGTTCATCTTCGGGCTGCCGATGAAGCCGGCGACGAAGGTGTTGGCGGGATTGTTGTAGAGCTCCATCGGCCGGCCGACCTGTTCGACCCTGCCTCCGTTCAGCACCACGATCTTGTCGGCGAGCGTCATCGCCTCGACCTGGTCGTGGGTGACGTAGATCATCGTGGCGCCGAGCTCGCGGTGCAGCCGGGCGATCTCGATCCGGGTGTTGACGCGCAGCGCCGCGTCGAGGTTCGACAGCGGTTCGTCGAACAGGAACAGCTTCGGCGTGCGCACGATGGCCCGGCCGATCGCGACGCGCTGCCGCTGCCCGCCCGAGAGCTCCGACGGCCGCCGCGCCAGCAAGGGCTCGAGCGAGAGCATCCGGCTCGCGGTCCCGACCCGCTCGGCGATCTCGGCCTTCGGCGTGCCGGCCTGTTTCAGCCCGAGGCCCATGTTGTCGCGCACGGTCAGATGCGGATAGAGCGCGTAGGACTGGAACACCATCGCGATCTCGCGATCGGCCGGCGCGGTGGCGTTCACCCGGCGGCCGTCGATCGCCACCTCGCCCGCGGTCGCGTCCTCGAGCCCGGCGATGATGCGCAGGAGCGTGGACTTGCCGCAGCCCGAGGGGCCGACGAAGACGCAGAACTCGCCATCCTCGACCAGGAGATCGACGCCCTTGATGACGTCAGTGGCGCCAAAGGACTTGGTGACGGATTTCAGGCTGAGCTGACCCATGGGCGGCTTCCTTCAGAGCGTTTCGGCGCGGGCGGCGGCGGTCATTTCACGGCGCCGGCGGTGATGCCGCGGATGAGCTGGCGGGAGAAGACGAGGTAGAGCACGAGGACCGGCAGGATCGCGAGGCTGAGCGCCGCGAGCACCGCGTTCCAGTTGGTGACGAACTGGCCGATGAAGACCTGCGCCCCGAGCGTCACGGTCTTGGTCGCCTCGGCCGGGGCGAGGATCAGCGGGAACCAGAGGTCGTTCCAGATCGGGATCATCGTGAAGACCGCGACCGTCGCCAGCGCCGGCCGCACCAGCGGCAGCACGAGTCGGAAGAAGATCGTGTATTCGCTGAGCCCGTCGATCCGGCCCGCGTTCTTCAGGTCGTCCGAGACCGATTTCATGAACTCCGACAGGATGAAGACCGCGAGCGGCAGCCCCTGCGCGGTATAGACGAGCACGAGCGCGGTCAGCGTGTTGACGAGGCCCGAGGCGACCATCAGCTGCAGGATCGCCACCGTGCCGAGCCGGATCGGGATCATGATCCCGAGGGCGAGGTAAAGCCCCATCAGCCCGTTGCCCCGGAAGCGGTATTCCGACAGCGCGAAGGCCGCCATCGCCCCGAACAGCAGCACGCAGAAGAGCGAGGCGACGGTGACGATCAGCGAGTTCTGGAAATAGAGCAGGAAGTCGCCCTGCGCGAGCACGGTCTTGAAGCCCACGAGATCGAAGGTCTCGGGCCGGGGCAGCGCCAGCGGCTCGGAAAAGATCGCCCGGCGCGACTTGAAGGCGTTCACCACGACGACGAAGACCGGGAAGAGCGCGATCACCGTGTAGAGCGCGAGGACCGCGTGGGCGCCGAGCGCGCGCGGCAGCGAGGAGCGGGCTTGGGACATCGGCGCGTCTCCTCAGAACTGGTAGCGGCGCAGCCGCGTCTGGATGGCGAAGAGATAGACCGAGACCCCGGCGAGGATGATGAAGAACATCGCCGTCGCGATCGTCGCGCCCATATGCGGGTCGCCCACCTGCAGCTGGAAGCCGAAGAAGGTGCGGTAGAGGAAGGTGCCGAGGATGTCGGTCGCGAAATTCGGCCCGGCGAGCGCGCCCTGGGAGACGTAGATGAGGTCGAAGGCGTTGAAGTTGCCGACGAAGGTCAGGATCGAGATGATGCCGATCGAGGGCAGGATCAGCGGCAGCTTGATCTTCCAGAACTGGCTCGCCCCGGTGATCCCGTCCATCTCCGCCGCCTCGATCACCTCGTCCGGGATCGTGAGCAGCGCCGCGTAGATCAGCATCATCGGGATGCCGACGAACTGCCAGACCGAGATGAGCGCGAGCGTGGTGAGCGCCGTCCCCTCTTTGCCGAGCCAGGGCGCGAACAGCGCCTTGAGGCCCACCGCGTCGAGCATCGAGGGCGCGATGCCCCAGACCGGCGACAGGATCAGCTTCCAGACGAAGCCGACGATGACGAAGCTGAGGATCGTGGGGATGAAGATCGCCGTCCGGTAGAAGGCGGCGCCCCGCAGCCGCGGCGCGGACAGGAGCGCCGCGAGCACGACCCCGATCGGGTTCTGCACCAGCATGTGGATGAGGAAGAACCAGAAATTGTTGCCGAGCGCGTTCCAGAAGCTCGCCGACCAGCGCGGATCCCCGAACAGCGTCTGGAAATTCGCGAGCCCGACGAACCCCCGGACCCCCTGCGCCGTCGTGTAGAGCGAGAGGTTCAGCGTCGCGAACAAGGGCACGATCATGATCGCGGTATAGACGAGCACCGCCGGGGCGAGGAACACCGCGATATGCCAGCGGAACGGCTTTCGGTCGGTCATGCGGGGCTCCGTTGGTGCGGGCGCGACAGGTTCAGAGGTTGGCGTATCCGGCCCGGTCGGGCTCGCTGTCCCGTTCGGTGAAGCTCGCGAACGGATCGGCGCGGGTGGCGGGTTCGATCAGGTCCCATAGGTTTCCGAACGGATCGGAGAAGACGGCGACCTTGCCGTAGGCCTCGGCGCGCGGCGGCTCCCGGAAGTCGACGCCTTCGGCGCGCAACCGGGCGTGGTCGCGATCGAAATCGTCGGTCGCGAGGAACAGGAACACCCGGCCGCCGGCCTGGGCGCCGATCACCCGCCGCTGCTCCTCGCCCTCGGCCCGCGCCAGCAACAGGCGCGTCTCCCGGCTCCCCGGCGGCGCGACGAGCACCCAGCGCTTGCCGCCGCCAAGCGCGGTATCCTCGACCAGATCGAAGCCGAGCACGCCGACATAGAAGGCGAGCGCCGCGTCGTAATCGGGCACCACGAGCGCCACCGCCGCGAGGTGCCGCCGGGCAGGCCCCCCGCTCACAGCGCGATCCAGACCGCGAGCAGGATCGCGGTGAGCGCAAAGAAAGCGGCGAGCGAGCCACCCATCGCGAGGGACACCTGCCCCCGCGCCAGTGCATCGTTCTCCACCGGCTCGGGCGACGGCGTGGCGCGGCCCTGCCGCAGATAGCTCGCGCAGATCAGCGTCGCGGTCCACGTGAAGAAGCCGAGGAACGTGGCGGCGACGATCGCTTTGCCCGCGGAACCAAGCGGGACGCTTGTCCGCACCACTCCGATCCCGACGCTAGCGACCATCGCCGCGCCGAACAGCGCGACTGTCCGCGCGGTGCCGAAGCTAACGTGGGCGGCCTCTGCGAGAAGCGCCGAAAGAACGATCCCAAGCGGCAAGACAGCGACGATCACGGCCGTCGTGAAAAGGATTTGAACGCGAAGATCTCCATCCATCTCCGGCCGGAAACCCACGATAACGACGAGCCAGAACATCATCGTGACGAGGTTCGACGCACCCGCCCCGGGATATCGTTTCATGGTCTCCCGGCCGGTCCGCCAGTTCTCCCGCATCTTTTCCCGGCCCTCCGCGGTGAGCGGATTGGCGAATGTCCTCGACTCCGTCATCTTCCCTCCCCGCGGCGGATCTCCCGGCCCCGCGCCCGAACGCGCGGGGCCGGGTCCTTCGTCACTGAGCCGGCTTGTACCAGCTGTCGAGGCCCTGCTGCAGCCGGGCGGCGGCCGCCTCTGGGGTCTCGGTGCCGCGCAGCACGTTGGCGCTGGCGTTCCAGGTCTCGTTCTCGAGGTTCGGCGTGCCGCGCGACAGGATCTGGTAGGTCGAGCGGATCGTCGATTCACAGGTGCCGCGCCAGGACAGGAACTCCTGGGCGAGCGCGTTCTCGATCTCGGCCGGCTCCTTCTGCAGCGGGAAGAAGCCCGGCAGCGCGTTGCCGTAGAGCTTGGCGAATTCGGGGGAGCCCACCCATTCGAGGAAGGCCTTCACCTCCTCGGGATGCTTCGTCGCGGCGTTCATGCCCATCGCGATGTCGGGATGGTCCGAGATGTAGCAGGTGTCGCCCTCGGCCGCGACCGGCGGCGGGAAGGCGCCCATCTCGAAGGCGCCGGCGATCTGCGCGGTGAAGGGCGAGATCTCCCAGGAGCCGGCCGGATAGATCGCGGCGCGGCCGAGGGTGAAGAGGTTCTGGCTGTCGGGATAGGTCTGCGCCTCGTAGCCGTCGCCAAGATAGTCCTTCCATTTCGCGAGCTCGCGGAACGGCGCCACCCAGGGCTCGTCGGTCAGCTTCTGCGTCCCCGCGACCAGCGCCTTGCGGCCCTCCTCGCCCTTCCAGTAGTTCGGACCGATGTTCTGGTAGCCCATGGTCGCGGCTTCCCACTGGTCGTTGGCGCCCATCGCCATCGGGATGTAGGTGCCGTCTTCCTTGATCTTGTCGAGCATCGAATAGAATTCGGCCATCGTCTTCGGCGGCGTGATCCCGAGCTCGTCGAAGGCCGATTTGTTGTAGATGAAGCCGTGGATGACGCTCGCCATCGGCACGCAGAAGGTCTGGGCCCCGTCGTCGGTCGACCAGGCGGTCTTGGCGATGTCGGAGAAGTTCGCCATCGCCGCGAGCGCGGTCAGGTCGGCGAGCTGGCCCTTCTCGAAGAGCTGCAGCGAGGCGTCGAACGGCCGGCAGGTGATGACGTCGCCCGCCGAACCCGCGTCGAGCTTGGAGTTCAGCGCGGCGTTGTACTCGGTCGGCGCCGAGGGCGTGAAGTTGAGCTTGATCCCCGGATGCGCCGCCTCGAAGGCGGGGATGATCTGCTCCTGCCAGATCGCGAGGTCGTCGTTGCGCCAGCTCTCGATCGTGAGCGTCACATCCTGGGCCGAGACCATGCCGCCGGCGAGGACGCCCGTGAGCATGGTGGAGCCGATCAGCAGGCTCCGGAGGGTCGACGTCTTCATTCTCTTCTCCCGTTTGGGGGCGGCTGCCCCGGTCAGTGGTTGGCCCTCAGCGCCGCGAGCGCGGGACCGAGATGCCCCCCGCTCTCGGCGACGCGCCGGAGCGCCTCGGCCGGACCGGCGCCGGCCGCGACGAGGATCGCGGGCTTGACCGCGCCCTCCGTCGCCGCGAGCGCGGCGGCGGCGGTCGCCCCGTCGCAGCCCGCGACCGCGGCGACGATCCCGGCGGCGCGCTCGCGCAGCTTGGCGTTGTCCGCGACGACGTTGACCATGAATCCGTCGTGGACATGGCCGAGGCGCAGCGCGGTCAGGGTCGAGAACATGTTGAGCGCGATCTTCTGCGCCGTGGCGGCGCCCATCCGGGTCGAGCCCGCGACGACCTCCGGCCCGGTGTCGAGCAGGATCGGGCAGTCCGCCAGCGCGAGGAGCGGCGCGCCCTCGGCGTTGGCGACGCCGATCACCGCCGCGCCCCGCGCCCGCGCCGCCTCGGCGACCGCGACGGTGTAGGGCGTCGAGCCGCTCGCCGAGACGCAGACGACCGCGTCGCCCGGCCCGAGCGCCGCCGCGACGTCGCCCGCCGCGCTCGCGGTGTCATCCTCGACCGCGCCGGTCAGCGTCAGGAGCGCCGCCGCGCCGCCGGCGAAGAGCACCGGCAGCCGGTCGGCCGGGATGCCGTAGGTGCCGGGCAGCTCCAGCGCGTCGGCGAGCGCCATCAGCCCCGAGGATCCCGCCCCGGCGTAGCCGAGCCGCCCGCCCCGGGCGAGCACCGCCGCCGCGCGTTCGGCGGCCTCCGCGATCGCCGGGAGCGCCGGCGCCACCGCCGCGACGGCGTCGCGCTGCCCGTCGTAGAGGCGCGCCAGCGCCGCCTCGGGCGGCCGGGCCTGCAGGCCGGGGGCGTCGCGGTGCTGTGTCTCGGTCCGGCGCGGCGTCATGGCGGATGATTCCCTGTTTCGCTGCATGATGCCAAAACAATACCACCTGTCCAGAAAAAATCGAACATGGCGCTCTTTTAACCTTTTTGCTTCCCATATGGTATTGTTTTGGTATGATCCGCGGCGAGGCGGAGGAGTCGCTGATGGCAATCTATCTCGGAATCGACGGCGGGGGATCGGGTTGCCGCGCCGCGGTCGCGGACGCGGAGGGGCGGATCCTCGGGCGCGGCTCCGCCGCCTCGGCGAATATCTGGACCGATCTTCCGGGCGCCGCCGAGAACATCCTCGCCGCCGCGCGCGACGCGCTGGCCGAGGGCGCCCCCGGCGCGCGCGAGGCCGAGGTCGCCGCCGTCCTCGGCCTCGCCGGCGCCAACGTGCCCGAGGCGGCGCGGGGGCTGGCGCGGCTCCTGCCCTTCGGCCGGGTCGCGATCGAGAGCGACGCGGTCGTGGCGCTCAAGGGCGCGCTCGGCGACGCCGACGGCATCACCGCGGCGATCGGCACCGGCTCGGTCTTCGGCGCGCAGCGCGGCGGCGCGATCACGATGATCGGCGGCTGGGGCCTGAAACTCGGCGACCACGGCGGCGGCGCGGCGCTCGGCCGCGCGCTCTGCGTCGACGCGCTGCTCGCCCATGACGGCGAGATCGCCGCGACCCCGCTTCTCGAGGGCCTCGTCGCCCGGCACGGCGGCCCGGCCGGCCTCGTCGTCTGGGGCACGCGCGCGAGCCCCGCCGATTTCGCGCGGCTGGTCCCCGAGCTCCTCGCCGCGGCCGCGGCCGGCGACCCCGCCGCCGAGGCGATCCTCGTCCGCGCCGAGGCCGAGGTCGCGCGGGCGATCGACCGGCTCGGCCGCGACGGCGCGCTCCCGGTCACCTTCCTCGGCGGCCTCGGCGGCGTCTTCGCCACCCGCCTCGCCGCGCGCTACGCGGGGCGGATCCGCCCCGCGAGGGGCACCGGCCTCGACGGCGCGCTCCTCATGGCGCGGAGGCTCGCGTGACCGGGGTCGAGACGCTGTTCCGGCCCGAGACGCTGCTCGAGGGCGGCGGCCCGCTCTACATGCGGCTGACCCGGACGATCGGCGCGGCGATCGAGCGCGGGACGCTGCGCCCCGGCGACAGCCTGCCGGCCGAGCGCGAGCTCGCGAGCCTCACCGGGCTCAGCCGGGTCACGGTGCGCAAGGCGATCGAGCAGCTGGTCGCGAGCGGCCAGCTCACCCAGCGCCGGGGTTCCGGCACCTTCGTCGCCGAGCCGGTCGAGAAGGTCGAGCAGGCGCTGTCGCTGCTCACCTCCTTCTCCGAGGACATGCGCCGGCGGGGCAAGCGGGTCCGCTCGGTCTGGCTTACCCGCGCGGTCCACGCCCCCTCGCCCGAGGAGGTGATGGCGCTCGGCCTCACCGCGCTCGACCGCGTGGCCCGGCTCGAACGCGTGCGCGCCGCCGACGGGGTGCCGCTGGCGATCGAGCGCGCCTCGCTCCCGACCGCGATCCTGCCCGACCCCGAGGCGGTCGGCGACTCGCTCTACGACCTGCTCTCGGCGCGCGGCCTGCGCCCCGTCCGCGCGGTGCAGCGCATCTCGGCCGCCAACCTCGGCCCCGCCGACGCCGAGCTGCTCGACGTGGCGCCGGGCGCGGCGGCGCTGCGGATCGAGCGCGTCTCCTACCTGCCGAACGGGCGGGTCATCGAATTCACCCGGTCGCTCTATCGCGGCGACGCCTATGATTTCGCCGCCGAGCTCAAGATCCCGGTCGGCGACGAGGAGAAGATCCCATGACCGAAGACACCCTGATGGCGGCCGAGATCGCCGAGATCCCCGCCGCCGCCGCCCGCTTCCTCGACACCGCGCGGCCCCGGCTCGAGGCCGCCGGCGCGGCGCTGCGCGAGATCGATCCCCGGTTGATCGTGACCGTCGCCCGCGGCTCCTCCGACCATGCCGCGACCTACTTCAAATACGTGGTCGAGATCGTCGCCGGCGTGCCGGTCGCCTCGGTCGGGCCCTCGATCGCCTCGATCTACGGCCGCGTGCTCCGGCTCGACGGCGCCGCCTGCGTCGGGATCTCGCAATCGGGCAAGAGCCCCGACATCGTCGAGATGCTCGGCGCGGCCGCGTGGGGCGGCGCGCTGACGCTCGCGATCACCAACGACGCCGAGGCGCCGATGGCCGCGGCCGCCGCGCATACCCTGCCGCTCGCGGCGGGCGCCGAGCGCAGCGTCGCGGCGACGAAGACCTTCGTGAACTCGGTCCTCGCCGCCCTCGCCCTCGTCGCCGAATGGCGCGAGGACGCGGAGCTCCGCGCCGCCGTCGCCGCCCTCCCCGACCAGTTCGCCGCGGCGCTCGCCCAGGACTGGACGCCGCTCTCCGACCGGCTGGCGCGCGCCAATTCCGCCTTCGTGCTCGGCCGCGGCCCCGGCTTCGCGATCGCCAACGAGATGGCGCTGAAGTTCAAGGAGACCTGCGCCATCCACGCCGAGAGCTATTCGGCGGCCGAGGTGCTGCACGGGCCGGCGGCGATCGTCCAGGCGCATTTCCCGGTCCTCGCCCTCGCGACGGAGGACGCGGCCAAGCCGCGGCTGATCGAGACCGCCGAGCGGCTCGCCGCGCAGGGCGCCGACGTCTTCCTCACCGCCGAGGCGCCGGGCGCCGTCCCGCTGCCCGTCGTCGCCGGGGCGCATCCCATGACCGCGCCCCTCGTCACGCTCGTGAGCTTCTATCGCTTCGTGGAGGCGCTGGCGCGGCGCCGCGGCTTCAACCCCGACACGCCGCCGCATCTGCGCAAGGTGACGGAGACGGTCTGAGCCATGTCCACGATCTTCACCGGCGCCGCCATCTTCGACGGCGAGACCCTGCGCGACGGCCTGGCGCTCGTGGTGGCGGATGGCCGCGTCGCGGCGCTCGTGCCCGAGGCCGAGGCGCCCGAGGGCGACCGCGTCCGGCTCGCGGGCGGGGTGCTCGCGCCGGGGTTCATCGACCTCCAGGTGAACGGCGGCGGCGGGATCATGCTGAACGACCAGCCGACCGTCGCCGGGCTCGCCACGATCTGCGCCGCGCACGCGGCGCTCGGCACCACCGGGCTCCTGCCGACGCTGATCACCGACACGCCCGAGACCACCCGCGCGGTGATCGAGGCCGGCGTCGCCGCCGCGGCCGCGCCCGTGCCGGGCTTTCTCGGCCTGCATCTCGAGGGCCCGCATCTCGACCCCCGGCGCAAGGGCGCCCATGACCCGGCGCTGATCCGCCCGATGACGGAGGCCGATCTCGCCACGCTGACCGACGCCGCGCGCCGCCTGCCCGCGCTGCTTGTCACGCTGGCGCCCGAGAGCGCCACCGCCGGACAGATCGCCGCCCTCGCCGCGGCCGGGGCCGTCGTCAGCGTCGGCCACACCGACACCGACGCCGCGGGCGCGCTCGGCGCCTTCGCCGCCGGGGCGCGCGCGGTCACGCATCTCTTCAACGCGATGAGCCCGCTCGGCCACCGCGAGCCCGGCCTCGTCGGCGCCGCGCTCGACAGCGAAGGCGTGGCCGCCGGGCTGATCGCCGACGGGTTCCACGTCGCGCCGATCGCGCTGCGCGCGGCGCTCGCGGCCAAGCGCGGCGCGGACGGGATCTTCCTCGTCACCGACGCGATGGCGGTGGCCGGCACCGACCTCGCCGGGTTCACGCTGAACGGCCGCGAGATCCTGCGCCGCGACGGGACGCTGACCCTCGCGGACGGCACGCTCGCCGGCGCCGACGTCGATTTCCCGGGCGAGATCCGGGTGCTGGTCCGCGAGGGCCTGCCGCTCGCGCGCGCGCTCCGCATGGCGACGGCCGCGCCGGCGCGGGTGATCCGCCGCGACGACCTCGGCCGGCTCCGTCCCGGTGGCCCGGCGGATTTCGTGCATCTCGACGCCGACCTGCGCCTCGCGGGCGTCTGGCGCGCCGGCGCGGCGCTCGGCGTCAGGTCTGGATGAACTCGGGATAGCGCGCGGCGATCGCGTCGAGCATCGCGAGCGTGTTGGCGAGATGGGCGCGCAGCGCCCGTCCCGCCGCCTCGGGATCGCCCGCGGCGACCGCGGCGACGATGGCGCCATGCTGCTCGACCACGCGATCCATGCCGACATTCGGCAGGTTCAGCCGCCGCAGCCGGTCGAGATGGCCGCTGTTGGCGCGCAGGATCGGCCAGATCCCGAGCAGGTCGGCGTGCCGGAACAGCCGGTAGTGGAATTCGCGATCCGCCTGCAGGAAGGCGGAATAGTTCTGCGCCCGCGCCTCGGCGGCCACGACCTCGTTCGCCCGGGCGAGATCCGCCGCCACCTCCGCCGAGCCCCGCTCGGCGAGCAGCCGGACGATGTCGGTCTCGACCGCGCGGCGCATGAAATGCGCCTGCCGCGCCTTGTCGAGGTCGATCCGCGAGACCAGCGTGGCATATTGCGGATAGACCGTGACCAGCCCCTCCTCCTCGAGCTTGAGGAGCGCGTCGCGGACCGGCGTCTGGCTGAGGCCGAACTGCTTTTGCAGCGCGCCCCGCGACAGCACCGTCCCGGGCTCGAGCTCGAGCGCGAGGATCCGCTCGCGCAGGTGCTCGACGATCTGCGGCGAGGCCTGCCGGGTCCGATCGAGGGCGATGCGGCCCTGGGTCGCTGTCATGGTCATCCGCTTCGGCCTATTGCCATTTCCCGTACTGATACACTACTATATCAATTCAGGCAAAGCCAGCGGCGAGAGCGCGGAGTGGACGAGCGCGACGACATCGGCGGACCGGCGGCCCGGCCCGCCTCCTTCGCGGATCAGGTCTATGGCCGGATCCTCGACAGCATCCTCGCGGGCGAATTCCCGACCGGCACGCGGCTGCCCTCCGAGACCCGGCTCGGCGAGATCTACGGCGTCTCGCGCCCGGTGGTGCGCGACGCGCTGGCGCGGCTCCGGCGCGACGGGCTGATCGACATCCGCAAGGGCAGCGGCAGCCATGTCCGGGCGACCCCGCCCGCCGATCTCTCGACCCTCGCCGATCTCAACCAGGTCGCGCGCTACCAGCGCTTCCAGGAATTCCGCGTCGTGCTCGAGGGCGCGGGCGCGGCGCTCGCGGCCGAGCGGCGCGACGCCGCCGCCCTCGCGCGGATCGAGGCGGCGCACCAGGCCTTCGTCGCCGAGATCCGCGCCGGCCGGTTCCACTGGAGCTTCGACCGCGCGCTGCATCTCGCGGTGGCCGAGGCCGCCGGCAACGAATTCTTCGTCCGCGGGCTCGAAGGCCCCGAGCTCGCGCTCGGCGATTTCATGAACGTGTCTCTTTCCCTAACAAGTTCGCGCTCGCCCGAACGCGGCGAGCTGGTGATCCGCGAGCACGCCGGGATCGTCGACGCGATCCGCTCTGGCGATCCACTCAGCGCGAAGGTCGCGATGGAGCATCATCTGCTGCAATCGCGCAAGCGGATGCTCGACCGGACGCTGGCCCCCTGATATGTACTTTTTATTGACAAATTGAGTGCTTTCGCGCAGATTGGCCGGCGTCCCACAGGAGAATCCGCCATGGCCCCGCGCCCGCTTACCCCGTCAGATTTCGCGCGCTCCGTCGTCGCCGTGCCCCCGATCGCCCTCGACGCGGCGGGCCGCGTCGCGACCGAGACCAACCGCCGCCTGATGGCGCATATCGCCGGGGGCGGCGTCACCACGCTGCTCTACGGCGGCAACGCCAATCTCTATCACTACGGCGCGGCGCTCTACCGCGAGGCGCTCGAGACGCTGCACGCCGACTGCCCGGCTGGGGCGCGGATCCTGTTCTCGATCGGCCCGGATTTCGGCAAGGCGATGGACCAGATCGCCGAGGTCCGCCGCGCCGGAGTCGTGGACGTGATGCTGCTTCCGACCGCCTTCCCGTCCGATTCGCGCGGCGTGGCCGAAGGCGCGCGCCGCCTCGCCAACGCGCTCGGCAATGGCATCGTGCTCTATCTCAAGCGCGACGGCTATCTCGACCCCGAGGCGCTCGGCCAGCTCGTGGCGGAGGGCTCGGTCAGCTTCGTGAAATACGCGGTCGAGCGCGACGACGCGACCACCGACGCCTATCTCGACGCGGTGCTCGCGGCGGTCGGCGTCGAGAAGGTGGCGAGCGGCATGGGCGAGACGCCGATTCGCGACCATCTCGGCACCCGCCGCCTCGCGACCTATACCTCGGGCGCGGTCTGCGTCGCCCCCGCCGCCGCGAACGAGCTGCTGGCACTCTACCGCGCCGGCCGCGCCGAGGAGGCGCTGCGCCTCGGCGCGCCCTTCCTCGAATTCGAGCGGCTGCGGATGGAGCACGGCGGCATCCAGGTCCTGCACGATACGATCGGCCTCGCCGGCCTCGGCGATTGCGGCCCGCTCGCCCCGATGCTCTCGAACCTGACCGACGCCGCGAAAGCCGCGATCCGTCCGGTGATCGCCGAGCTGATCGCGGCCGAGGCCGCCGCCAGCGGACGCCGCCTCGCCGCGTGACCGGCGCCCGTGTTGACTTACTGATGCATTAGTGCTCTAGTAGCGATCAACCAAGGATCCGCCGGCCCACGACCAACCGGCGGACACATAAAACGCGAAAGCCCCGCGACCGCGCGCCACCGCCGGAACGACGGGACAACAGGAGGATCGACCACCGTGAACACCAGGCTTTCGAAGACCGGGCTTTTCATGTCCAGCGCCCTCGCGCTCGCCATGGCAGCGGGCGCCGCCCTCGCCGAGGACGTCACCGTCGTCCTGCCCGAGCAGCCGGCGAACCTCGAGCCCTGCCGCTCGATCCGCGCCGACATCGGGCGCGTCATCAACATGAACATCACCGAGACGCTGACGGTGACCAACGTCGACACCGGCGCGGTCGAGCCGCTGCTCGCCACCGCCTGGGAGCAGGTCGATCCCCAGACCTGGCGCTTCACGCTGCGCGACGGCGTCAAGTTCCAGGACGGCGCGCCCCTCGACGCCGCGGCCGTCGCGAAATCGATCGACCGGCTGATGAACCCGGCCCTGACCTGCGACAGCCGCTCGAAATTCGGCGACCAGAAGCTGACGGCGACGGCGGTCGATCCCCTGACCGTCGAGGTCGCCTCCTCGATCGCCAACCCGATCATGCCGACGCTGATGAGCACGGTGCAGATCGTCTCGCCCAACACCCCGTTCGACGCCGAGACCAACGCGCCGGTCGGCACCGGCCCGTTCAAGCTCCAGGAAGCCAACGCCGAGCACGTGATCCTCACTCGCGACGACGGCTACTGGGGCGGCGCCCCCGCCGTGACCCGGGCCACCTTCGTCTGGCGCGGCGAAAGCGCCATCCGCGCCGCGATGGTCGAGACCGGCGAGGCCGACCTCACCCCGGCGATCGCGGTGCAGGACGCGACCAACCCCGAGACCGATTTCGCCTATCTCAATTCCGAGACCACGCGGATGCGGATCGACATGCAGATCCCGCCGCTCGACGACAAGCGCGTGCGCGAGGCGCTCAATATCGGGATCGACTGGGACGGGATGGGCGAGGCGCTGTTCGGCCCCGACGTGCTGCGCGCCAGCCAGATGGTGGTGCCCGGCGTGGTCGGCCACGACGACGCGCTGAAGAGCTGGGCCTACGATCCCGACCGCGCCAAGGCGCTGATCGAGGAAGCCCGCGCCGACGGCGTGCCGGTCGACACGCCGATCACCCTGATCGGCCGCAACGGCTTCTTCCCGAACTCGGGCGAGTCGCTCGAGGCGATGCAGGCGCTCTGGTCCGAGCTCGGCCTCGATATCCAGATCCGCGCGCTCGAGGCCGCCGACTGGGTGCGCTACCTCGACAAGCCCTTCCCCGGCGACCGCGGGCCGACGCTGTTCCAGCAGCAGCACGACAACAACACCGGCGACGCGGGCTTCACCATCCCGGTCATGTACACCTCGAACGGCCAGTACTCGACCGTCGAGGATCCGGCGCTCGACGCGGTGATCCTGAAGGCGATGACCTCGACCGGCGAGGAGCGCGGCGCGGGCTTCCGCGAGGCGGCGCGCATCGCGCACGACGAGATCATCGCCGACGTGCCGATGTACCACATGATCGGCTACGTGCGGGTGAACCCGCGGCTCGACTGGCGGCCCGATCTCAAGACCAACGGCGAGATCAACCTCTCGACGATCAAGTTCCGCAGCTGATCGAAGCCCGCTGCGGGACCGGCGAACCGCGCCGGTCCCGCGACACGCCACGGCCCTCGGAGGAACAGAAGTGCTCAGCTATGTCGCGAGGCGCAGCCTCCAGAGTCTGATCGCCGTGATCGGTCTTCTGGTGCTCGTCTTCTTCCTGTCCAGACTGACCGGCGACCCCGCCTATCTCTACCTGCCGCTCGACTCGACCGAGGCGCAGCGCGCCGCCTTCAACCAGCTGCACGGCTTCGACGATCCGCTCGTCGTCCAGTTCCTGCGCTACCTCGGCGACGTCCTCCGCCTCGACTTCGGCATGTCGCTGAGCCGCAACCTGCCCGCGATGCAGGTGGCGCTCGAGGCCTTTCCGCAGACGCTGAAGCTCGCCGCCCTCGCGATGGCGCTCGCCATCTCGGGCTCGATCCTCGTCGGCTCGCTCGCCGCGGCGCATCCGGGCGGGGCCTTCGACCGGGTCGCGACCACCGCCTCGCTCGCGGGCGCCAGCGCGCCGGACTTCTGGATCGCGATCGTGGCGATCCTCGTCTTCTCGGTCTCGCTCGGCCTCTTGCCGACCTCCGGCACCGGCTCGGCGCTGCACTGGATCATGCCGGTCGCGGTCCTGACGCTGCGCCCCTTCGGCCTGCTCACGCAGGTGGTGCGCGGCTCGATGATGGGCGTGCTGACCTCGGCTTACGTGAAGACCGCCCGCGCCAAGGGGATCGCCCGGCGCAAGGTGATCTTCGTCCACGCGCTGCGCAACGCCATGCTGCCGGTCGTGACCGTCGCCGGCGACCTCGCCGCCGGGCTCGTGAACGGCGCGGTGGTGGTCGAGACCATCTTCGGCTGGCCCGGCATCGGCAAGCTCATGATCGACGCGATCATGCGGCGCGACTTCGCGCTCATCCAGGCGACCGTGCTCGTCACCGCGGTGGCTATCTTCATCCTCAACATCGTGATCGACCTCGTCTACGCGGCGCTCGATCCCCGTATCAGGCATCAGGCGGCATGAGCGCGATGGACACCTCCCTCCCGGCGAAGCCGGCCGAGACGCCGCGCCGCGCGCCGACCCCGGTCCGGCTCATGCTGCGCGATCCCCTGACCGCGCTGGCGCTCGGCTTCCTCGTGATCGTGCTCCTCACCGCGATCCTCGGGCCCGCGCTGATCGGCGGCCTCGCCGAAAAGCCGAACTTCCGCGCCCGCAACATGGCGCCCTTCAGCCTCGAACAGGGCTGGGCCTACGTGCTCGGCGCCGACACGCTCGGCCGCAGCCTGCTCGCCCGTCTGATCGTGGCGACCCGGAGCACGATCGGCATCGCCGCGGCGGCCGTCGGCTGCTCGCTCGTGCTCGGCGGCGCGCTCGGCCTCGTCGCGGGCTACGACCGCGGCTGGCTCAGCGCCGCGATCCTGCGCGGCACCGACATCGTGATGAGCTTCCCCTCGCTCCTGCTCGCGCTCATCGTGCTCTATTCGCTCGGGCCGTCGATCCTGAACCTCGTCATCGTGCTCGCGATCACCCGGATCCCGATCTACCTGCGCACCACCCGCGCCGAGGTGATGGAGGTGCGCCAGCGCATGTTCGTCTCCGCCGCCGAGGCGCTCGGCGCCAGCCACGCGCGCATGGTCTTCCGCCATATCGCGCCGATCGTGATCCCGACGCTGCTCACCATCGCCGCGATCGACTTCGCGACCGTGATCCTCGCGGAATCCGCCCTCTCCTTCCTCGGACTCGGCGTGCAGGCGCCCGCCTTCACCTGGGGCTCGATGGTCGCGACCGGCCGGGGCTATCTCGGCAACGCCTGGTGGATCGCCTTCTGGCCCGGCCTCGCGATCCTGCTGACCACGCTCTCGCTCAACATCCTTTCGGGCTGGTGGCGCACCTACGCCGACCCGCACCAGCGCTGGCGGATCGAACTCGCGGGCAAGTTCCGCCGCAAGCCGAAAAGGGGCCGCCCATGACCGCTTCGAACGCGACCGCTCCGAACGCGACCGCGCAACCGCTTGTCACCGTCGAGAACCTGACCGTCGACTTCCATTCCGGCGCCGGCGCCTTCCGCGCGGTCGATGGCGTCAGCTTCCACGTCGATCCCGGCGAGACGCTGGTCATCCTCGGCGAATCCGGCTCCGGCAAGTCGGTCAGCTCCTCCGCGATCATGGGGCTGATCGACACGCCGCCGGGCGAGATCGTCTCGGGCCGGATCACCTACGAGGGCCGCGACATCACCCACCTTTCCGAGGTGGAACGGCTGGCCTTCAACGGCTGCAAGATCGCGATGATCTTCCAGGACCCGCTGAGCCACCTCAACCCGGTCTTCTCGATCGGCTGGCAGCTCGCCGAGGTCTACACCGCCCACGGCAAATGCGGCGCGAAGGAGGCGCGGCGCCGCTCGATCGAGGTGCTGGCCCGCGTCGGCATCCCCGAGCCCGAGACCCGGATCGACTGGTACCCGCACCAGTTCTCCGGCGGCCAGCGCCAGCGCATCATGATCGGCATGGCGATCGCCCTCGGCCCGAAGGTGCTGATCGCCGACGAGCCCACCACCGCGCTCGACGTCTCGGTCCAGGCCCAGGTGCTCGACCTCATGAAGCAGCTCCAGCGCGAGGACGGGCTCGCGATCATCATGATCACCCATGACCTCGAGGTGGCGGCCAACATGGCCGACCGCGTCGTCGTGATGAACCAGGGCCGCATCGTCGAGCAGGGCGCCGCCCGCGCGGTCTTCGACGCGCCCCAGCACCCCTACACCCGGCGCCTCATGTCGGCCCTGCCCCACGGCGCCAACCCCGAGGTGACCCCGCCCCGCGGCGCCGATCCGATCCTCGAGGTGCGGAACCTCACCAAGGTCTACGGCCTCGCCCCGGGGCAGACCCCCCTGCCCCACATGGTCCACGCGGTCCGCGACGTCTCCTTCACGCTGCGCAAGGGCGAGACGCTCGGCATCGTCGGCGAGAGCGGTTCGGGCAAGTCCACCATCGCCCGGATGCTGCTGCGCCTCACCCCCACCACCAGCGGACAGGCGCTCTACCACGGCCAGGACGTGCTCGGCATGGACCGCCGCGCGCTCCTCGCCTACCGCCGGCGCGTGCAGATGGTGTTCCAGGACCCCTATTCCTCGATGAACCCGCGCATGAGCGTGTTCCAGATCGTCTCGGAGCCCTGGATCATCCACCCCGACATCCTGCCGAAGGACCACTGGCGCGACCGCGTCGCCGAGCTGCTCGGCCTCGTCGGCCTCCGCCCCGAACACGCCGACCGCCATCCGCACCAGTTCTCCGGCGGCCAGCGCCAGCGCATCGCGATCGCCCGGGCACTCGCCTGCGATCCGGAGCTCATCCTCTGCGACGAGGCCGTCTCCGCGCTCGACGTCTCGATCCAGATGCAGGTGATCGAGCTGCTCGCCGATCTCCGCGACCGGCTCGGCCTCTCCTACGTCTTCATCACCCACGACCTGCCGATCGTGCGCAACTTCGCCGACCGGATCCTGGTGATGAAATCGGGCCGCCTGGTCGAGGAACAGCCGACCGAGGCCCTGTTCCGCCATCCGGCCGAGGACTACACCCGAAAGCTCGTCAACGCGGCCCCGAAGCCGAAATGGGAACTCGTCGCCTGACGCCCGCTCAATCGCGCCTGCCTTCGGCGACCGCCATCCAGTCGCGGCCGCCGAAGGCGATCAGCGCGACGCGCAAGACGTTCGCTTCCACCTCCGGACGGAAGACGATGGTCAGCTTGTGGTCGCGACCGCCATGCCGGACGAGCCATCCCGACATCGCGCCGCCCAGCCGCTGACCGGAGGTGGCGTTCGAGGCGATCCGCGCCAGAAGATCGTCGATCTCGTCGAGCCTGCGCTCAGCGGCCGCGAGATCCCCTCCCGTGCTCATCAGGATGTGCTCGAAGATCCCAACCACGTCGCGCTCGACGAGCGGGTGGGTTATCTGACGCATCATCGCGCCCGGCGAAGCTCCGCGAGCCGCTCGCGCGCGCCCGCCGTGATATCCGAGAGATCACCGATCGGTTCCCACTGATCGTCCGGCAAGGCGATCCGGCGCGCGATCTCGGCCTCGAACAACGCCGCCTGCGACTCGCGCGTCGCCTTGGCCCGGGCCATCTCGCCCGAAACCGCCGCGCTGATGTTCGGATACTCGCCCGCTTCGACCAGGCTCTGGGCATAGGCGAAGGCGGGTTCGGTGAAGCTCACCGTCTGTTTGCGCGCTGACATTCCGAAGCCTCCGCTTAAGGACCGGTAGTCCAACAGACTACCGCGGTTTCGGATCCGAAACCATAGCCTCCGCCTTCGCCCGCGCGAACGCCCGGCGTACCGCCTCGGCGCCCGTCCCGCTTGCTCTCAGGCCAATACGCGCGTCTAGAAGCGCGGCCGTCAGCCTCGCTCCGAGTTCGTCCGGCCGGTGGTCCGCCGAATTGTGATCCGCCGAATCCTGCAAGGCGACGGTCTCCTCCATGGCGTGCCCCGGCATTACGCCATGGCTTCGCCCGCCGCGCCAGCCCTCAGCGCGCCGGCGCCGCCACGCCGAGCCTGCGCGCCAGCTCGTCGACCACGTTGTCGGCCATCGCGCCCCGCGTCTCCTCGGTGCCCGAGCTCAGATGCGGCGTCAGCACCACCCGCCGGTCGGCGATCAGCGCCGGCGGAACCTGGGGCTCGTGCTCGAAGACGTCGAGCGCCGCGCCGGCGAGCGCGTCGCGGGCGAGCGCGTCGAGCAGCGCCGCCTCGTCCACCACCGGCCCGCGCGAGACGTTGACGAGATAGCCGCGCGGCCCCAGCGCCGCGAGCACGCCCGCGTCGACCACGTGCCGCGTCTCCGGCAGGAGCGGACAGGTCAGGATCAGCATGTCGCAGGCTTCCGCGAGGCTCCGGACATCGGCGTGATACGGCAGGTCCACCGGCTTGCGCCGCGGCCCCTGATAGGCGACCCGCGCCCCGACCGCCTGGAGCCGCCGCGCCACCGCCGAGCCGATCGCGCCGAAGCCGACGATCCCGACCGTCATCGCGGTCAGCGAGCGCGTCAGCCTGTACTGCAGCTGCCCCGGCCAGTCCCCGGCGCGCACGAAGGCGTCGGCGTTCAGGATGTCGCGCGTCACCACGAGCGCCAGCGCCAGCGCCGCGTTCGCCACGTCCTCGGCCAGCAGGTGCGAGGTGTTGGTGATCTCGATCCCGCGCGCCTTCACCTCGGCGACGTCGACGTTCTCGAGCCCCGCGCTGTAGCTCGCGATGATCTCGAGATTGGGCACCGCGTCGAGGAAGGCCGCGTCGATTATCGTCTTGCGAAGCGCGATCCCCCGCGCCTCCCGTCCGTGCACCGCGAGGAACGCCGCCGCGGCGTCCTTCTCCTCGGGCAGCACGCGCAGGTCGAAGAGCTCCCCAAGCTCCCGGACGGTGCGGTCCGGAAGCTTCGCGGCCTTCAGGACGACCGGCTTGCGCTCGGCGCCGTCCTTCACCGCCCGGTCCTCCGCCGCCATTCGGCGAAGAGCGCCCTGTTCTCTTCCTTCGTCGATGGATAGAGGCCGATGATCGTCGCCCCGCCCTGGACCTGCTCCAGCACGAAATCCTCGTAGACCGTCATCTCGGCCGCCTCCTCGGCCACCTCGTCGGCGATGCCTTGCGGGATCACGATCACCCCCTCGCCGTCGCCCACCACGACGTCGCCCGGCCAGACCGCCACGTCGCCGCAGCCGATCGGCACGTCGAATTCGAGCGCCTGGTGCAGCGTCAGGTTGGTCGGCGCCGAGGGGCGGTTGTGATAGGCGTGGATCGCCAGTTCCGCGATCTCCGGGCTGTCGCGGAAGCCGCCGTCGGTGACGACGCCCGCCACGCCGCGCACCATCAGCCGCGAGACGAGGATCGAGCCCGCCGAGGCCGCGCGCGGATCCTTGCGGCTGTCCATCACCATGACCGAGCCCGGCGGCGCCGCCTCGACGCCGGCGCGCTGCGGGTGATCGGGGTTCCGGAACACCTCGATCCCGTTCAGGTCCTCCCGCGCCGGGATGTAGCGCAGCGTGAAGGCCGGGCCGACCATGTTCTCGGACTTCTTGCCCAGCGGACGCACGTCCTGGATGCACTGGTTCCGCAGGCCGCGCTTGAAGAGCAGCGTCGCGATCGTCGCGATCGAGACATGGCGCAAGAGGTCGCGCGTGGCGTCGCTCAGCCCTTCGGGCCGCCCGAGGGTCGTCGTGGTCATCATGAACTCCTGTCGCTTGGGCCGGGATCAGAAGATCTCCGGCTCCTTCACGGGGGCGCCGAAGGTGGTTTCGAGGAAATCGAAGTCGCAGCCCTTGTCGGCCTGCGTCACGTGGTTGACGAACATCCAGCCATACCCGCGCTCATAGCGCGGCGCGGGCGGCGTCCAGGCGGCGCGGCGCGCGTCGAGCTCCGCGTCGGAGATCAGCATGTCGATCCGCCGGTTCGGCACGTCGACCCGGATCATGTCCCCGGTCCGGACCAGCGCGAGCGGCCCGCCCACGTGGCTCTCCGGGGCGACATGCAGGATACAGGCGCCGTAGCTCGTCCCCGACATCCGCGCGTCCGAGAGGCGCAGCATGTCGCGCACCCCCTGCTTCAGGAGCTTCCTCGGGATCGGCAGCATGCCCCATTCCGGCATCCCCGGCCCGCCCTGCGGCCCGGCGTTCCTGAGGATCAGGATATGATCCGCCGTCACGTCGAGATCGTCGTCGTCGATCGCCGCCTTCATCTCGGGATAGCTGTCGAAGACCAGCGCCGGCCCCTCGTGGCTCAGGAACCGCGGCTCGCAGGCCGAGGGTTTGATCACGCAGCCGTCCGGCGCGATGTTGCCCCGCAGCACCGCGAGCGAGCCCTCGTGGTAGATCGGGTTCGAAAGCGGCCGGATCACGTCGTCGTCGTGGACCTTCGCCCCCTCCAGCGTCTCGCCCAGCGTCTTGCCGGTGACGGTGATCGCCTCGAGATGAAGCTTCTCCCGGATCGTCGCCATCAGCGCGCGCAGGCCCCCCGCGTAGTAGAAATCCTCCATCAGGTATTTCTTGCCCGAGGGCCGGATGTTGGCGATCACGGGCGTCGTGCGCCCGGCGGCGTCGAGCGCGTCGAGCGTGAGGTCGACCCCGGCGCGCCGCGCCATGGCGATGAGATGGATCACCGCGTTGGTCGAGCAGCCGGTCGCCATCGCCACCGTGACCGCGTTCGCCACCGCCTCGGGCGTGATGATCCGGTCCGGCGTCAGGCCCTCGGCCACCATCGCGACCACCCGCCGGCCGACCTGCGTCGCCATCCGGTTGTGGTTCGCGTCCGACGCGGGGATCGAGCTCGCGCCCGGCAGGCAGAGCCCCATCGCCTCCGCGATCGCCGTCATGGTCGAGGCGGTGCCGAAGGTCATGCAATGGCCGAAGGAGCGCGCGATCCCCTCCTCGACCTGCTTCCATTCCGCGCGGTCGATGGTGCCGGCGCGAAGCTCGTCCCAGTATTTCCAGCTGTCCGAGCCGGAGCCCAGCACGCGGCCCTGGTAGTTGCCGTTCAGCATCGGCCCGGCCGGGAAATAGATGAACGGATAGCCCGCGCTGACCGCGCCGAGCACGAGGCCGGGCGTGGACTTGTCGCAGCCGCCCATCAAGACCGCGCCGTCGATCGGATGCGCGCGCAGCATCTCCTCGGTCTCGATCGCCAGCATGTTGCGATAGAGCATCGAGGTCGGCTTCAGCTGGCTCTCCGACAGCGAGGGCGCCGGGATCTCCATCGGAAAGCCGCCCGCCTGGATGATGCCGCGCTTGATGTCCTCGACCCGGTCCTTGAAATGGCCATGGCAGGGATTGGTGTCGGACCAGGTGTTGACGACGCCGATGATCGTCTTGCCGAGGAAATCCGCCTCGTCATAGCCCATCTGCAGCATCCGCGACCGGTGCCCCATCGAGCGCAGGTCGTCGGGCTCGAACCAGCGCGCGCTGCGGCGCGGGCGCGTGGGCTTCTCCCCCTCGTCGTACATTCCGATCCTCCTCTTCGGCCCGCTCTCCGGGACCGCGTTGCCTCGCCGCGCCGGAGCGCTCACGGCTCCGAACGGTCTTGGGTTGATGGAGATACACTAATGCATTAGTCTGTCCCCTGTAAAGCCTCAAGCCGTCAGGCGATCACCGGGAGACCCGCATGGACACCGAAACCCTCACCTTCACCCCGCATGGCCGCCACCTGATCGCGGGCGAATGGACCGCCGGGGACACGACCTTCCTCTCGTCGCCCGCGCTCGGCCCGGCGCATGCCTTCGCCATCGGCACCCCCGCGCTCGTCGCCCGCGCCTGCGCCGCCGCCGAGGAGGCGTTCTCGAGCTACGCCTATCTGCCCGCCGAGACCCGCGCCCGTTTCCTCGAGGCGATCGCCGAGGAGATCGAGGCCCGCGGCGCCGCGATCACCGAGATCGGCACGCAGGAGACCGGCCTGCCCGCCGCCCGGCTCGAGGGCGAGCGCGGGCGCACCACCGGCCAGCTCCGCCTCTTCGCGGCGCATATCCGCGCCGGCGACTGGCTCGACCTGCGACGCGACCCCGCCCTGCCCGACCGCAAGCCCGCGCCGCGCCCGGAGATCCGGCTGGCGCAGCGGCCGGTCGGCCCGGTCGCGGTCTTCGGCGCCTCGAATTTCCCGCTCGCCTTCTCGACCGCCGGCGGCGATACCGCCGCCGCGCTCGCGGCCGGCTGCCCCGTGGTGGTGAAGGGCCATTCGGCGCATCCCGGCACCGGCGAGATCGTCGCCGAGGCGATCGACGCCGCCCGCCAGCGGCTCGGGCTGCATTCCGGGGTGTTCTCGCTGATCCAGGGCGGCGACCGGAAGGTCGGCGAGGCGCTGGTGACCGATCCGCATATCAAGGCGGTCGGCTTCACCGGTTCGCTCGCCGGCGGCCGCGCGCTCTTCGATCTCTGCGCCGGGCGGCCGGAACCGATCCCGTTCTTCGGCGAGCTCGGTTCGGTCAATCCGATGTTCGTCCTGCCCGCCGCCGCCGGCGCGCGCGGCGCCGAGATCGGCGCCGGCTGGGCCGCCTCGCTCACCATGGGCGCGGGCCAGTTCTGCACCAACCCCGGCATCGCGGTGATCGCCGCCGGCCCGGAGGCCGACGCCTTCGTCGCCGCCGCCCGCGCCGCGCTGGCCGCGACCGGGCCGCAGGTGATGCTGACCGAGGGCATCGCCCGGGCCTATCGCGACGGCAAGGCGCGGATGGCGGCGCGCAGCGCGGTGACCGAGCTGCTCGCCTCCGAGGCCGACCCGCGCGAGACGACCCCGGCGCTCTACGAGACCACCGCCGAGGCCTGGCTCTCCGACCACGCGCTCGGCGAGGAGGTGTTCGGCCCGCTCGGCCTCGTGGTGCGCGTGGCGGGACCCGAGGGCATGGTCGCGATCGCCCGCGACCTCGCCGGCCAGCTCACCGCGACGCTGCACATGGACGACGCCGACCTCACCCCCGCCCGCGCGCTGTTGCCGATCCTCGAGCGCAAGGCCGGCCGGGTGCTCGCGAACGGCTTCCCGACCGGGGTCGAGGTGGTCGATTCGATGGTCCACGGCGGCCCCTACCCCGCCTCGACCAATTTCGGCGCCACCTCGGTCGGCACGCTCTCGATCCGGCGCTTCCTGCGGCCGGTCAGCTACCAGAACCTGCCGGCGGCCCTGCTGCCCGCCGTCTTCGCCGAATAGGCCGAACCGGGCGCGCGCGGATGCTCGCGCGCGCCTCCGAAGACCGGGCGATGCCAGTGGTTAACCGGAAATTGCCAATTGGCAATCAGAGCGGATTGGCCTCGGCGAACTTGCGAAAGAAGGCGAGAAACGCCCTGTCCGGGTCCTCCGGCGCCGGAAGGTTCGCCGACCACGCCCGCCACTCCCCCTCGACGAAATAGATGTCAAACCCGGGGTGCCGCAGCCGCGCCGTCTCATAGGTCTCGGTCCGGAGCGCCGCGCCCCGCCCCGCGAGCCAGGCCGGCCGCGACGGCGTCTCCGGCGCGGCGACCTGCGCCCCCCTGCCCTCCGCCCGCGTCCGCCGGCCGACCTTGGAGAATTGCAGCGCCCGGTCCGCCGCGCCGCGCGCGTCGCCGTCCTTGCGCCACCAGCGCAGCTCGACATGGCTGACCGCGCGGCCGGTCTTGATCGGCTCGATCTGGACCATGAAATCGGAGAGCGCGTTCACCTCGGCCACCGCCGGGTCGATCGCCCGGAGCCGCAGGTTCGACCAGGATGAGAGCTTGCCCTTCGGCACGCCGAGGATGCCCCGGATCTGCTCCAGCCCGAACCGCTCCGAAGCCTTCCAGCGCAGGTTGCCCCGCTTCTGCACCATCTCGTAGAGCGTCAGCGCGTATTTCGACGACAGCGCGAACATCACCTCGCGCTGGAGCCGGGCGAAGACGGTCGAGTTGCCGATGACCTTCCGGAGCCGCGCCGGGATCTCGTATTCGATCATCCCGTCCGAGCGCAGCCCCTCGAGGTTGCCGCCGAGCAGCTGCACCCGCTCGACCGCCGCCTCGCCGTCCCAGTTCACGCCGATCTTGACGATGGCCGACATCAGCCGCTCGAGGCTGTCGCCGATCCGGTCGTTGGAATTGTGGCTGCCCCGCAGCGTCGATTTGGCGATGACATGGGTCACCGGCTTGTCGATCGCGTCCCAGGCGTTCTCGAGCAGCTGATTGTAGATGCGCCGGTCGGTGAGCGTCAGCGGCGTCACCTCGATCAGGTCCACGAGCTCGCCCGGCTTGACCAGGCTCTCCGCCGTCGGCCGCGCCTCGATCGTGCGATAGACCTTCTCCGCCATGCCTGCCCGCTGTTCTTACATCGCTTGGCTTACGTTTGTAGCGCCAGACAGGTAATTTCTCAAGGCCCGGCCCGCTTCGCCACCCAATCCGTAAGGCCTCGCGACCGAAGGCCCGGCCGGCTGATTCGCAGGCGCCTGATTTCATTCGCGAAATCCGGGCCGATCTCCGCGAATTCACCCACGCCCAATCCGTAAGCCCTGAAGGCTCCCCCGAAACGTAAGCCAGGGCCTCCCCGGAGGTAAGCCAAGCCCGCCCGATTCGTAAGCCACAGCCACCCATAACGTAACGCCTGGCCGGGAAAGCTCAATGTAACCAGTCCGATAGCCGGCCTGAATCCTTGAATCTCTTGAATCAGAACTCAAGACGTTTGATTCTCGGTTTTCGATGATCCCGCACCCCGATCCCGGCGCCGGACCGGCCTTACAAATCGGGATGGAAACGCCTCGCAATCTGTCCGGCATATCCTGATATCCGATCGTCAGGGGTACGAATCGCCACTTCCGGTTTTTTTACCTTTCCGGCGGAAAGTCCGAACTTTACTTGGACGACCCCTTCACCCATCCTGCCCGAAAAATCACGAGCGAGCAGCCCCATGACCGTGCAAACGCCTCCCGTCCTGCCGCCGGTGACGCTGGCGGAACTGTCGCTCCTGAGCCGCCGCGCCGCGACGGTGATCGAGCGGCTCCGCGAGCGGGTCTTCGCCCCCGGCTCCGAGAAGCGGCTCGAGATCCGCTTCAACGTCCGCACCGCCGCCGAGATGGCTGGCCGCACCGAGAAGGCGATCCGCGACGCCGAGGCCGACGGCCGCCTGCCCGAACCGGCGAAGGATCCCGAGACCGGGCGGCGCAACGGCTATTCGCTCGCCGACGTCAACCGGATGCGCGAGGTCTTCGGGACCCAGCCCAGGCGCGGCGACGGCGATCCGCCGCTCGTGCTCGCGGTGCAAAACTTCAAGGGCGGCGTGGGCAAGTCGACTCTCGTCACCCATCTGGCGCAGTTCTTCGCGCTCAAGGGCTACCGGGTGTGCGTGATCGACTGCGACAGCCAAGCGTCGACGACGGCGGTCTTCGGGCTCAACCCGGACGTCGACGTCAACGAGGAGGAGGACACGCTCTATCCCTTCTTCCGCCACGGCGGGCCGAAGAGCCTGCATTACGCGCTCCGCGCCACCTACTGGCCCGGGATCGCGATCATCCCGGCCAATCTCGGGCTCTACGACGCGGAATACGAGTTCGCGGCGCGGATGGCGCGGGAGCCGGCCTTCATCCTCGACCGGCTGCGCGAGGGTGTCGAGAGCATCTCCGACCAGTTCGACGTGATCCTGCTCGATCCGCCGCCCGCGCTCGGCATGCTGTCGCTCTCGGTCCTGCGCGCGGCCAACGCGCTCGTGGTGCCGGCGCCCCCGAACAACATCGATTTCGCCTCGACCGCGCATTTCCTCAAGATGATGGAGGCGACGCTGGCCGAGCTGGCGCGGGCGGGCGGCGCGCGGCAGTACAGCTTCGTCAAGGTGCTGGCGTCGAAGATGAACGACCAGAAATCGGCGCATCTCGCGATCAAGCGGATGATGGACGCGGTGTTCCCGCGGGACATGCTGAGCGCCACGCTGAAGGATTCGGCCGAGATCGACAACGCGACCGCCAATCTCGGCACCGTCTACGAACTGACCGGGCCCGCGACGCGGACCGAGACGCACAAGCGCTGCCGCGCCTATCTCGACGCGGTGGGCCGGGAGATCGAGCTGCTCGCGCGCAAGACCTGGCCGAGCCACCATCGCGCGTTGCGCCGGGAGGGATTGCTGTGAAACGTCATCAGGCGGTGGACGACATCCTGAAGGACATGCCCGACGCGGCGCCGGCGCCCGATCGCGGTGGCGCGCGGTTCCTGAACCGGGCGAACGCGCTGGCGGACAAGGGCGAGCGCGAGGAAAAGACCCTGCGCTGGGTCGATCCGGAGGATTGCGTGATGTGGGAGCGGCACAACCGCGCCTACGAGCTGCTGACCCCGGAGAACTGCCGAGACCTGATCGATTCGATCCGGGCGCAGGGCCGGCAGGAGTTTCCGGCGGTGGTGCGGCGGCGGCCGGGGCAGGGCGGCTACGAGGTGATCTGCGGCGCGCGCCGGCATTTCGCGATCAGCTGGCTCCGCGCCAACAATTATCCGCAATTCCGTTATCTGGTCGAGGAGCGCGAGCTGACCGACGAGGAGGCGTTCCGCCTCGCCGATATCGAGAACCGCGACCGCGAGGACCTGTCCGACTACGAGCGGGCGACCGACTACGCCCAGGCGCTGGAACTCTATTACGGCGGCCGGCAGAAGGCGATGGCGGCGCGGCTCGAGGTCTCGGAGGCCTGGCTGTCGCGCTATCTGCAGCTCGCGCGGCTGCCGTCGGAGATCGTCGAGGCCTTCGCCAGCCTGCGCGACATCAAGGAGCTGCACGCGCGGATCCTGCGGCCGCTGCTGGCGGATCCCGTGGTCCGGCCGCGACTGATGGCGGAGGCGGAGGCGCTCCAGCTCGCGCAGCGGCTGGTCCCGCTGCCGGCGACCGAGGTGCTCACGCGGCTGAAATCGGCGGCGAAGGTCCGGCCGCTGGTCACGCCGGCGAAGCGGCCGGCCGGAGCGGGGTTCATGGTCCGGAGCAAGCGGGGCGTCGTCACGATCGAGTTTGGCGAGGACCTGCCGGAGACCGAGCTGCGCGCCGCGCTCGAGACCTATCTCTCGATGCGGTTCGGTCCCGACGACGACTGAAATTGCCAGTTGGCAATTCCGCTATCCCGTTGCCTTCGCGGTGATTTCCAGCGCCGCCCTCAGCCGAGCCAGGTGCGGCCCGACAGAGTGTTGGCGATGAACATCAGGCCGTCGCGCAGCTGATCGCGGGTGATCGAGCCGCCAAGGCAGATCCGTACGTATTCGCTCGGGGGCCCGCTCACCGTGAAGGCGTCCGAGGGCATGATGCCGATCGCACGGCCGGCCACGCGGCCCATCAGGTCAGCGCGGCCGGCGCCCTCGGGCAGCCGGAACCAGATGTTGAAGGCGTGCACGTCGCCCGCGAAGGAGAAGCCGCCGAGGATCTCGGCCGCCAGCGCCTGGCGCGCGGCGGTCTCGGCGCGGATGAAGCGGCGGATCCGGTCGGCGGTGCCATCCTCGATCCAGCGGGTGGCGAGCGCGGTCGAGAGCGGCGAGGCCATCACCGCCATCGTCCGGATCGTCTGGCCGAGGAGATAGGCGGCGCGGCTGTCCGGCGCGATCACATAGGCGAGGCGGAGCCCGGCGCCGATGCATTTGGCGAGGCCGCCGATGTGCCAGGTGAGCTCCGGCGCGAAGGTCGCGATCGGGGCGGGCGGGCTCGGCGGGATGAAGCCATAGGCGTCGTCCTCGATCAGCGGCAGGTGATGCCGGCGCAGCGCCTCGGCGATCTCCATGCGCCGCGCCACCGGGATCGTGTGAGTGGTCGGGTTCCGGAGCGTCGGGTTGAGGTAGAGCGCCTTCGGCCGGTGCTCGAGGATCGCCGCCGCGAGCGCGTCGGGCAGGATGCCGTCGGCGTCCTCGGGCAGGCCGATCAGCGTCAGGCCGCGCTTCGCGGCGATCGAGCGGAGGCCGGGGTACGTGATCGCCTCGCAGAGCACGCGGTCGCCGGGCTCTGCCAGGAGCGACAGGATGGCGCCCATCGTCACATGCGCGCCGGGGGTGACGGCGATCCGGTCGAGGTTCGGCACCATGCCGCGCAGCGAGAGCCAGGAGAGCGCGGCGGAGCGGTCCTGCTCGCTGCCGACCGAGGACTGGTAGCGCAGGAGGGGCACGAGGTTGGCGGCGACCGTGCCGAGGCCGTCGCGCATCGCGGCGAGCAGGTCCGGGTCCTCGGGCTCGGGCGGCATGTTCATCAGGAGGTCGTGCTCGCCCGCGCGCCGGGGGTCGACGGCCGGGGCCGAGGCGCCGGCGCGCACGAAGGTGCCGCGGCCGACGTGGCTGTCGACGAGGCCGCGGGCGCGCGCCTCGGAATAGGCGCGGGAGACGGTGGTGAAGTCGATGCCGAGCCGTTCGGCGAGCCAGCGCTGCGGCGGCAGCCGGGCGCCGGGGCCGAGCGCGCCGGAGCGCGTGTCGCGCTCGATCGCGTCGGCGATCTCGATGTAGCGCGGCTTGCCGCTCTGTCCGAGTTCGGGTGTCCAGTCCCGCATGCCAGGCCCTTCGCGTCTCGATTGCATGGTGATTGTATGTATGGATGCGGCGCGGCGCAAGGGGTCATTCCGGGGTGAAGAACGCCCGATTCGGGCGAGATTTCGTTCTCAACGTGATTATCCGACGCGCAAAGCGTGGATTCCCTGCCTGATACCGCGCCATTTGATCGGGTAATGTGGCTTTTAATGTATGGATAATTGATTCAGTGATTGATTGCATCCGGGGTGATGCGCAGCCTTGGGACGTCAACCGATAGCAGGGAGAGCGAGATGCCCCAGGTCACCAAGGAAGCCCACAAGCCCGGCGATTTCTTCGTCGATTACGAAAGCAAGGTCTTCGAGGACGTGAAGGCGGAGCCGGGGCAGAAGGCGCTCGTCACCTTCCACACCGTCGCCTTCGAGGGCTCGATCGGGCTCGTGAACCTGCTGAACGCGATCCGGCTGCAGAAGAAGGGGTTCGAGACCTCGGTGCTGCTCTATGGCCCGGGCGTCACGCTCGGGGTGCAGCGCGGGTTTCCGACGCTCGGCGACGAGGCCTTCCCCGGCCACCAGAACTTCAACAAGAACATCGAGCGCTTCATGAAGGACGGCGGCAAGGTCTATGCCTGCCGCTTCGCGCTGCAGGCGCTCTACGGCCATGGCGAGCCGTCGCTGATCCCCGGGATCACGCCGATCGCGCCGCAGGACGTGCTCGACTGCATCCTGATCCACAAGCGTGCCGACGCGGTGATCATCGACACCTGGACCGTCTGACCGGAACCCGCCCGGACGGGATCGCCGTCCGGGCCCCAGCCACAGGGGAAAGCGCCATGCAAAAGCCCGTCGTCCGCGCCGCCGCCGTGCAGATCGCGCCGGACCTCGCCTCCCGCGCCGGCACGGTCGAGCGCGTGCTGAACGCGATCGCGGAAGCCGCGGAGAAGGGGGCGGAGTTCATCGTCTTCCCCGAGACCTTCGTGCCCTGGTACCCGTATTTCTCCTTCGTCCTGCCCCCGATCCAGCAGGGGCCGGAGCATTTGCGGCTCTACGAGGAGGCGGTGACGATCCCCTCCGACGAGACCCGCGCGGTCGCGGAGGCCGCGAAGAAGCGCGGCGCGGTGATCGTCCTCGGCGTGAACGAGCGGGACGGGGGGTCGCTCTACAACACGCAGCTGATCTTCGACGCGGACGGGTCACTGAAGCTCCGGCGGCGCAAGATCACGCCGACCTATCACGAGCGGATGATCTGGGGGCAGGGCGACGGCGCGGGGCTCAGGGTGGTCGAGACCGCCGTCGGCCGGGTCGGCGCGCTCGCCTGCTGGGAGCATTACAACCCGCTCGCCCGCTATGCCCTGATGGCGCAGCGCGAGGAGATCCACGCCTCGCATTTCCCGGGCAGCCTCGTCGGGCCGATCTTCCGCGAGCAGATCGAGGTGACGATGCGGCATCACGCGCTCGAGTCGGGCTGTTTCGTGGTGAACGCGACGGGCTGGCTCTCGGAGGAGCAGATCAATTCGATCCATCCGGATCCGGCGTTGCAGAAGGGGCTTCGGGACGGGTGCATGACCTGCATCGTCTCGCCGGAGGGGCGGCATCTGGCGGCGCCGCTGACGGAAGGCGAGGGGATGGTGATCGCCGACCTCGACATGAAGCTCATCACCAAGCGCAAGCGGATGATGGATTCGGTCGGCCACTACGCCCGGCCGGAGCTCCTGCGCCTCATTCACGACACGAGGCCGACGGTGGTGCGCGAGGAAGTCGCGCCGGCGCCGGCGGAGATCCAGCCCGAGGAGATCGACAGCGATGCTTGACGCCGACCTGATCAACGAACTCCAGACCCGGGGCGCGCGGCTCAATGATCCCCGCGCCGGGCACGAGAGCCGCCGGGGCGGCGCGGGGCCGTCCGACCACAAGGCGCTGACGCTCGGCGAGCGGACGGTGATGGTGCCGGTCCATACCGCGCCGGCCTTCGAGAGCCCCTACGTGATCGAGGCGCCCGAGGCGGGCGAGGCGCGGGTGCTGCGCGAGGGTCTGGAAGTCGGGCGGGTCCGGTTCCCCGGGCGGCCGCGGTTCTATGATCTCACCACGGCGGACGGGATCCCCTACAACAAGATCGCGGTGCTGCATTCGCGCGACGTGCTGGCGACGACCGTGCTGCAGACCTGCGTCCGCTACGAGAGCCGGAAGAAGACCTGCCAGTTCTGCGCCATCGGCCAGAGCCTCGCCGCGGGGCGGACCATCGCCCACAAGACGCCGGCGCAGCTCGCCGAGGTGGCGAAGGCGGCGGTGGCGCTCGACGGCGTGAAGCACATGGTGCTGACGACCGGGACGCCCAGGGGCAAGGACCGGGGCGCCGAGATCCTCGCGGAGAGTGCGCGGGCGATCAAGGCGGCGGTGGCGCTGCCGATCCAGGCGCAATGCGAGCCGCCCGAGGATGACGCCTGGCACGGCCGGATGCGCGACGCGGGGGTCGACGCGCTCGGGATGCATCTCGAGGCGGTGACGCCCGAGGTGCGGGCGCGGATCATGCCGGGCAAGGCCAGCGTGCCGCTCGCGAAGTATTTCTCGAGCTTCGAGGCGGCGGTGAAGGTGTTCGGGCGGGGGCAGGTCTCGACCTATATCCTCGCGGGGCTCGGCGACACCGCCGAGGCGATACTGCAGACCTCGGAGCGGCTGGTGGCGCTCGGCGTCTATCCCTTCGTGGTGCCCTTCGTGCCGATCTCGGGCACGCCGCTCGAAAGCCATCCGGCGCCCTCCTCGGCCTTCATGGCCTCGATCCTCCAGCCGCTGGCGCGGATGGTGGTCGAGGCGGGGCTCAAATCCGAGGACATCAAGGCGGGCTGCGGCAAATGCGGCGCCTGCTCGGCGCTCTCCACCTACGAGAAGCTCAGGCCATGACCCGGGCCGAGCCCGCGGAGGCCTTCACCCGCGATTTCACCGTCCGCGCCGCGCGGGCGCCCGAGGAAGTGGCGGCCCTGATGGCGCTGCGCCGCGCGGTCTTCGTCGCGGAGCAGGGGGTTTTCGCGGGCGACGACCGGGACGCGATCGACGCCGTGGCGATGCCGCTGGTGGCGCTGTCCGGGGCCGAGGTCGTGGGGACCGTCCGGATCCACGAGGCGGAGCCCGGGGTCTGGTGGGGCTCGCGCCTCGCGGTCGCCGAGGAGTACCGCCGGGTGGGCAAGCTCGGGGCGGAGCTTATCCGCCTCGCGGTCGGAACGGCGCGGGCGCGGGGCGCTTCGAGCTTCCACGCGCATGTGCAGCGGCGCAACGCCGCCCTGTTCCGGCGGCTCCACTGGCGGATCGACCACGAGGTGGAGTTGCACGGGATGCCGCATCTGCGCATGACGGCGAGCCTCGAGCATTACGCGCCGATCCACGAGCCGGCGACCGGCTGGCGGGTGACCGTGCCCGGGCCTGGCGCCATCGGGGGCGGGTCATGATCGACGCCCATGCCCTCGCCGCCGAGCTCGCGGCGCATCCGGCGATCCGGGGCAAGCTCGACATCGCCGAGGCGACGCGGGCGCTCGGGCTCGACGCCGGGAGCGCGGGCGGGCCGGGCGACGACGCCGCGGCGCTGCCCCGGCCCGAAGGGGGATACGACCTCTTCGCGGCGGAGGCGTTCATTCCGGGCTTCGTCGCCGACGATCCCTGGTTCGCGGGCTGGTGCGGGGTGATGGTCAATCTCTCCGACATCGCCGCGATGGGGGGGCGCGCCACCGCGCTGACCGACATGCTCTGGGCGCCGGACGCGGCGGCCGCCGCGCCGCTTCTCGCCGGGCTTCGCGCCGCCTCGGCCGCCTATGGCGTGCCGATCGTCGGCGGGCATACCAACCTGCGGAGCCCCGCGCTCAACCTCTCCGTCGCGGTGACGGGGCGGGCGGCGCGGCTCATCTCCGGGGCGGCGGCGCGGCCGGGCGACCTGCTGGTCGCGGCCATCGACCATCGCGGCGGCTGGCGGCCGCGCTTTGACAACTGGTTCGCCGCCGGGGAGGCGCCGGCCGAGCGGCTGCGCGGGGATCTCGCGCTGCTGCCGGAACTGGCGGAGGCGGGGCTGGTGCGCGCCGGCAAGGACATCAGCCAGGGCGGGATCGCCGGGACGTCGCTGATGCTGGCCGAAGCCTCGGGCGTCGGCTTCGAGATCGACCTCGGCGCGGTGCCACCGCCGGAGGGGGTTCCGCTCGGCCGCTGGCTGCGGGCCTTTCCGAGCTTCGGCTTCCTGCTCTCGGTCGACCCCGACGAGGTCGACGCGGTGGTCGACGCCTTCGCCGCGCGCGATCTCGCCGCGGCGGTGATCGGCCGGGCGACCGCTTCGTCGGCCGTCGAGTTCACCGCCGGCGGAACGCGCGCGCTGTTCTGGGACTGGCGCGCCGCGCCCTATCTCGCGCTCAACCGGGAGGCCGCCGATGCCTGAGGTCCGTTTCACCATCCGCTGGCCCGATGGCGCGGAGGAGGTCTGTTATTCGCCCTCGACCGCCATCGGCCGGCATCTCGCGGCGGGCGCGCGCTATCCGATGCCCGAGTTCCTCGCCCGCGCCCGCGCGGGGCTCCGGGAGGCCTCCGACCGGGTCGAGGCGAAATACGGCTTCGCCTGTTCGAGCGCCATGGACCAACTCGCCCGCATCGAAAACCGCGCCGCGTCCTTTCCGGACGGCGGCCCCGTCGATTGTCTCGCCCTGTCATGAAGGACAAAGCCATGATCGCGCCGAAGACCCCGATTCCGCACACCTCCGTCGTCGTGATCGGCGGCGGCCAGGCCGGCCTTTCGGTCAGCTGGTATCTCGACCGCGCCGGGATCGAGCACGTGGTGTTCGAGCGGCACCGCCGCTTCCATTCCTGGCGCGAGAACCGCTGGGATTCGTTCTGCCTCGTCACGCCGAACTGGCAGTGCCGGCTGCCGGACTGGCCCTACAAGGGCGCGGAGCCGGACGGGTTCATGCTCCGCGACGAGATCGTCGACTACCTCGACGGCTTCGCCGAGAGCTTCGATCCGCCCTTGCGGGAGGGGGTCGACGTGACGCGGGTCGCGCCGCGGGCCGAAGGCGGCTATGTCGTCGAGACCACCGCCGGGGTCTGGACCACCGAGCAGGTGGTGATCGCGACCGGGGGCTATGACACGCCGATCGTGCCGGACTACGCGGCGGCGATCGACCCTGCTATCTTCCAGATGCATTCGCGCGAATATCGCCGGCCGGAGCAGTTTCCGGAAGGCGGGACGCTCATCGTCGGGACCGGCCAGTCGGGCGTGCAGCTGATGGAGGATTTCCACCGCGCGGGCCGTCCGGTGCATCTCGCGGTGGGGCGCAGCCCGCGCAGTCCGCGCAAGTACCGGGGACGCGACGCGACCGACTGGCTGCACGACGCCGGGCATTACGCGGTGACGATCGACCGGCACCCCGATCCGGTGAAGGCGATCACCCAGACGAACCACTACATGTCGGGGCGCGACGGCGGCAAGGAGATCGACCTGCGCGCCTTCGCGCAGGACGGGGTGAAGCTCTACGGGCCACTGACCGGTGCGGAGGGGACGCGGCTCACCTTCCGGCCGGAGCTTGGCGCGAACCTCGACGCGGCGGACCGCAGCTATCTCGGGATCCGCGACCAGATCGACAAATGGATCGCCAAGGAGGGGATCGACGCGCCGGAGGAGCCGGCCTTCGAGAAGGTCTGGCACCCGGAGCGGGAGGTGGAGGAGATCGACATGGCGGAGGCGGGGATCACCTCGATCCTCTGGGCGATCGGCTTCCGGCCGGATTATTCCTGGCTCGAGGTCGACTGTTTCGACGGCAAGGGCAAGCCGGCCTTCCATCGCGGCGTCACCGACGCGGCGGGGGTCTATTTCCTCGGGCTGGGCTGGCTCAACACCTGGGGGTCGGGGCGGTTTCTCGCGATCGACGAGGACGCCCGCTATCTCGCGGAGCGGATCGTGGAACACCACCGCGCCGGGGCGCCGGCGTGAGCCTCGCGGCGCGCGCCTTCCCCGAGGCGGAGGGGATCGCGGAGCGGCATGTCCTCGGGATGGCCGAGATGGGCTATGTCGGCCTCTCGGAGCAATGGGCGCTCAAGCGCGCCGGCGACCTGCACTGGCGGCTGATCGCGCGGGCGATGGGGCAGGCGGAGGCGGTCTTCACCTGCGCCGAGGGCCGGCCGCTTTACGCCGCCTTCTGCGCCAGCCGGCTGACGCTCGGCGACCCGGCGGCGCCCCGGCTCGGCGGCGGGCTCGAGCTTCGGGCGCGGCTCTATCGGGTCGGGCGGTCGCGGCTCGGCTCGCTGACCGAGCTCCGCGTCGAGGGGCGCGTGGTGGGCGAGATCGCGCTGGTCTCGGTCTTCGTGGGCCGCTCCGGGGAGGGCGCGATGGTGCGGCGCGCGCCGCGCGTGCTCGCGATGCCCGCCGCCGTCTCGCCCGCGCTCGAGGCGCTGGCGGGGACGGCCGCGCGGGCCGCGGGCCGCGCGCGGCGCTGGCCGGCGACGGCGCCCGGCTGGGGCTTCACGCCGACGCCGGCGGTCGATTTCAACGCGGCGGGGCTGCTCTACTTCCCGGGCTTCTCCGCGCTTTCGGACCGCGCCGTCGCGGCCGCCGGCCTCGCGCGCGCCGAACCGCTGCGCGCCCGGACGGTCGCCTATCTCGGCAACGTGGCGCCGGGCGAGCCGGTCACGGTCCAGCCGCTGGCGCGCCGCGACGGCCACCTGAGCCTGATCCGGGGCGGCGACGACCGCCTTCTCGCGGTGCTGCGCGCGCGCTACTGAAAGGCGGCGCGCTTATCGGACATGAGCGGCGGCGAGGCGATCCGGCGCTTCGGAGCCTGAGGGACGCGCCGAAGCGCCGCGCGCCGGGAGGGCGTCAGGCGGCGAGCCGGGCGTAGGCGCCGGCGCGGGCGAGAAGCTCCTCGTGGGTGCCGATCTCGAGGATCCGGCCCTGCTCCATCACCACGATGCGGTCGGCGTTGCGGATCGTGCCGAGCCGGTGCGCGATGACGAGCGTGGTGCGGCCGACCGCGAGCGCGTCGAGCGCGGACTGGATCTCGCGTTCGGTCTGGCTGTCGAGCGCCGAGGTCGCCTCGTCGAGGATCAGGATCGGCGGGTTGCGGAGGAAGGCGCGGGCGATCGCGACGCGCTGCTTCTGGCCGCCCGAGAGCGTCACGCCGCGCTCGCCGACGATCGTGTCGAGCCCTTCGGGGAGCGCGGTGATGAGCTCGTCGATCCGGGCCTTGGCGGCGGCCGCCATGATCTCGGCGTCGCTGGCGCCAAGCCGGCCGTAGCCGATGTTCTCGCGGATCGTGCCGCCGAAGAGGAAGACGTCCTGGCTGACGAGACCGATCTGGCGGCGTAGGCTCTCGACCGTCATCGCGTCGAGCGGCAGTCCGTCGACGGTGATCCGGCCGCTGGTGGGCTCGTAGAACCGGGGCAGGAGCGCGAGCAGCGTGGTCTTGCCCGCGCCCGAGGCGCCGACGAAGGCGATGGTCTCGCCGGGCGCCACCTTGAGCGAGATGTCGCGCAGCACCGGGCGTTCGGCGTCGTAGGAGAAGCTCACGTCCTCGAAGGCGATCGCGCCCCTGAGCGCGGGGGCGGGCCGGGCGTCGGGGCCGTCGGCGATCTCGGGCTCGGTGCCGATCAGCTCGAGGTAGCGCTGGAAGCCCGCGATGCCCTTGGGATAGACCTCCATCACGGCGGCGATCTTCTCGAGCGGGCGGAAGAAGACGTTGACGAGCAGGAGGAAGCCGACGAAGCCGCCGGCGGTCATGCCGCCCGACAGCACGAGCCCCGCGCCCGCGACCATCACGACGACCTGCGTCAGCCGCATGCCCATGTAGTTGAGCGCCTGCGAGGCGGCCATCACCTTGTAGCCCTCGAGCTTCGCGTCGCGGTAGCTCGCGTTGTCGACGTCGAAGAGGCGGCGCTCGTGGTCCTCGTTGGCGAAGGCCTGAACGAGGCGGATGCCGCCGAGCGCCTCCTCGAGCCGCACGTTGAACTGGCCGAGCCGGCCGAAGATCGCGCGCCAGGTCGCGGTCATCCGCGCGCCGTAATGCGAGACGATCCAGACCGTCGAGGGCACGATCAGCACGGTGAGGAGCGCGAGATGCGGGTTGATCCAGAACATGAGCGCGAGCGCGCCGACGAAGGTCATCACCGCGATGAAGAGGTCCTCGGGTCCGTGGTGGGCGACCTCGCCGATCTCCTCGAGGTCGCGGGTCACGCGGGCGATCAGCTTGCCGGTGCGGGCGCGGTCGTACCAGCGCCAGCTGAGCCGGGTCAGCCGGTCGAAGGCCTTGGCGCGCATCTCGGTCTCGATGTTGATCCCGAGCATGTGGCCCCAGTAGGTCACGACCGCCATCAGCCCCGCGTTCACCACGTAGATGACCAGCAGCCCGGCGGCGGCGACCAGCGTCAGCGTCCAGTCGCCGGCGGGCAGCAGGTGGTCGATGAAGGCGGTGACGGCGAGCGGGAAGGCGAGCTCGAGGATGCCGGAAAGGACGGCGCAGCCGAAGTCGAGCCAGAAGAGCCGCTTCCACGGCCGGTAGTAGTCGAAGAACTGGCGCAGCATCGCGGCCTCCTTGCCCCGAGGGGGGACCCGCGGGTTCGCTTTCCTTGGATCGGTCGCGCGGCGCTCAGGCCGGGATCGCGACCGGCGCGCCGTCGGGGCGCGACAGCACCTGCATCGGCAGGCCGTAGACCCGGGCGAGCGCCTCGGGCGTCATCAGATCGGCCGGCCCGCCCTCGAGGCAGACCGCGCCCTCGCGCATGGCGACGACATGGTCGCAAAAGCGCGCGGACATGTTGACCTCGTGTAGGACGACGACAACGGAGCGGCCCTGCTCCTCGCAGAGCCGGCGCACCAGGGCCAGCACGTCGATCTGATGCGCGATATCGAGCGCGGAGATCGGTTCGTCAAGCAGGAGACAGCGCGCGCCCTGGGCGATCATCATCGCGAGCCAGGCGCGCTGGCGCTCGCCGCCCGAGAGCGTGTCGACCAGGCGGTCGGTGATGGGCCCCAGCGCGCAGACCTCGATCGCCTCCTCGATCGCGGCGTGGTCCGCCGGGCCGGGCCGGCCGAGCGCGCCGTGCCAGGGATAGCGGCCGAGCGCCACGAGCTCGTGGACCAGCATTCCCTCGGCCGCGGGCGTGTACTGCGGCAGGAAGGCAAGCTCGCGCGCGAGCTCCCGCCCGGGCCAGTCGGCGAGCGGCCGGCCGCCGAAGCGAACGGTTCCCGCCGCCGGGCGGATCTGGCGGGCGAGCACCTTCAGCAGCGTCGACTTGCCCGAGCCGTTGTGGCCAATGAGCGCGGTCATGCTGCCCTCCGGCAGCGTGAGCGTCAGCTTGTCGATCAGCCGGCGGCCGGGGACGTCGACGGCGAGGCCGTCGATCTCGAAGAGGGGTCGGGTCATGCGCGCGGCCTCCGCGTCATCAGCCAGGTGAGCCAGGGGGCGCCGAGCAGCGTCGCGAAGAGGCCGAGCGGCAGTTCATAGGGAAAGCTCGCGACCCGCGCGCCGAAATCGGCGGCGAGCATCAGCGCGGCGCCGATCAGGAAAGCGGCGACGAGATGGGTGGTCGCCTGGGCGAAGCCGAGGCGGCGGGCGATATGCGGCGCCATCAGCCCGACGAAGCTGAGCGGGCCGACGAGGACGGAAGCGGCGCCGGTGGCGAGGCCCGCGACGAGGATCGGGCCGAGCCGCGCGGCGCGGCGCGGCATGCCGAGCGCCTCGGGGATCGACGGACCGAGCGGCAGCAGCGTGAGCCAGCGGCGCATCGCGAGCGCGGCGCCGAGCGCCAGGGCGGCCGCGGCGGCGAGGGCGGCGGCGCCGCCCGCCGTGACCGAGCCCGACGAGCCGGCGAGCCAGGCGAGGATCTTCCAGGAGCGCGCATCGCCGGTCGCCATGATGGCCGAGAGCACGGCGCTCGCCAGCGCGCTGACCGCGATGCCGGCGAGGAGCACGCGTTCGGCCGGCATGTCACGGCCGAGCACGTAGCCCGCGAGCAGGATGAGCGCCACCGCGCCGCCGCCGGCGCTGAGGAGCACGAGCGCGAGTTTCGAGGCGCCGGGGAAGAGGAAGACGGCGGCGGCGTAGCCGAGCGCCGCGCCGCCCGAGACGCCCATCACCTCGGGCGAGGCGAGCGGGTTGGCGGTCAGCCGCTGCAGCAGCGTGCCCGCGATCGCGAGCAGCCCGCCGGCGGCGAGCGCGGCGACGAGGCGCGGCAGGCGCAGCGGCAGGAACTGCGCGAAGCTCGCGGGGTCGAGCACGGCCCAGCCGCCCGGCAGCCGGCCGATCGCCAGCACGGCGAGGGTGGCGAGCGCGAGGCCGGCGCCGATCCCGGCGAGCAGCCGCCAGGGCCGGGGGCGGCGGCGCGCCGGCCCGTCGCCGGCCTCGGTGCCGGGCGGGGTCGAGCCGCGCAGCCGGGGCAGGAGCCAGAGCAGGAGCGGGCCGCCGATCAGCCCGGTCAGCGCGCCGGTCGGGAACATCTCGCCGACATGGGCGCCGACGAGGAGCACGAGCCCGTCGCAGAAGGAGAGGAAGGCCGCGCCGAGCGGGGCCGAGGCGAGGAGGAGCTGCGCCGGGCCGCGCGCGCCGAGCACGCGGGCGAAGGCCGGGGCGGCGAGGCCGACGAAGGCGACCATGCCGACCTCGGCGGCGATCGCGGCGGCGAGCCAGACCGCGAGCGCGGTGACGAGGAAGCGGATGAGGCCGACGCCGAGCCCGAGGCCGCGCGCGCCCTCGGCGCCGATCGAGAGCACCCGGAGCGGGCGGGCCATCACCGCGGCGAGCGCGCAGGCGACGGCGAAGGTGAGGCCGAGGTGGCGGACGCCGGACCAGTCCTGCTGGACGAGCGAGCCGCCGTTCCAGATCACCAGCGACAGCAGGTAGTGCCCTTCGGAGAGGGTCATCGCGGTGGCGAGGGCCGAGGCGAACATGCCGACGAGCATGCCGCCGATCGCCACCGTGACCGGCGCGAAGCCGCGGCGCGCGCCGATCGCGAGGACGAAGGCGGCGGCGAGCGTGGCGCCGGCGAAGGCCACGGGGCCGCGGCCGAGGGCGAGCAGGGCCGGGAACTGGAGGGTCGCGGTGACGAGCGCGAGCTGCGCGCCGGCCGAGATGCCGAGCACGGTCGGGTCGGCGACCGGGTTGCGCAGCACCGCCTGCAGCAGCGCGCCGCAGAGGCCGAGCGTGGCGCCGACGAGGAGCGCCATGACGCCGCGCGGCATCAGCCCGAAGGTGAGCAGGATCTCCGGCACCGACATCGTTTCCGGCGCGAAGGGGAGCGGAGGCCAGGGAAAGGGCATGAGCGCGCGCGCGGCGTGGAGCCACATCAGCGCGCCCAAGGCGAGGAAGGCGAGCGTCAGCAGGCCGACGCGGAGGGGGGTGCTCATGCGCGGGGCTCCAGCGCCGCGGCCAGCAGCCGGGCGAAGCGGCGGGCGGCGAGGACGCCGCCGAAGCCGTAGACGTTCGGAAGCTCGAGCACCCGGCCGCCCGCGACCGGGCCGAGCCGGCGCCAGAGCACCGAGCGCGCGATGCCCTCGCGCGCGGTCACCGGCACGCCGCCGACCACCACGAGCCAGGCGTCCTCATAGCGCGCGAGGCTTTCGAGCGGCACCGGGGCGGAGAAGGAGAATTGCGTGGCGTCGGTCCAGGCGTTGCGGAGGCCGATCCGCGCGAGCGTGTCGCCGAAGAGGCTGTCGCGCGCGCCGAACACCCGGACGTGGCGCGCGTCGCCGATCTCGACCACGAGGAAGGGCCGCGCGGCGAAGCCCGCGAGCGCGGCGGCGCGGCGGGCGAAATCGGCCTCGGTCTCGGCTTCGGCGCGGTGGCCGGCCTCGGGGTCGCCGATCCGCGCCGCGAGCAGATGGAGCGCCGCGATCGCCTTCGGGAGCGGCGGCTCGCCCGGGACGTAGAAGGGCAGCGAGAGCACCGGGGCGATGGTTTCGAGCCGGGGTGCTATCTCGGTGTAATAGGGCGAGGACAGGATGAGGTCCGGCCGCAGCAGCTGCAGGAGCTCGAGATTGGGCGCGCCGCGCAGGCCGAGGTCGGTCACGTCGGGCGGGATCACCGGCTCGACCGCGTCCTCGCGGAAGCGCGCGAGCTCGCAGGCGGCGACCGGCATGTGGCCGATCGCGATCGCCGTCTCGAGCATGCCCCAGTCGATCGCCGCCAGCCGGGGCGCCGCCAGTCGGGGTGCGTCGGCGGCCCGGGCGAGGGGCGCCGCGCCGGCGAGGGCGAGCGCGGCGAGCAGCGCGCGGCGGGAAGGGCGGAGCAGGGTCAAGGGCGGCCGGTCGGCAAGGGACTTCGGCCAATTTCTTGATAGAAACAGTCTACAATGTCAACGCCGGCCCGGCCGGGCGGTCAGGCGCTGGGGCGGGTGAAGACATAGGCGAGCCCGCCGATCATCAGCGCGGCCACGGCCAGGATCAGCGGCCAGCCGGGGTCGCTCGTCGCGAGGAAGAGCACGAAGCCGAGCGCGGTGCCGCCGAGCGCCATCCATTTGGCCCGGAGCGGGATCGCGCCCCGCGCGCGCCAGTCGCGCAGCAGCGGGCCGAAGCGGGGATGGTTCAGCAGCCAGCCTTCGAGCCGGGTCGAGCCGCGCGCGAAACAGGCGGCGGCGAGGATGAGGAAGGGCACGGTCGGCAGGACCGGCAGGAAGATCCCGACGAAGCCGAGCCCGACGAAGGCGAGGCCGAGCGCGACGAAGACCGCGCGGACGAGGGCGGAACGGGCGGGGGCGGAGCGGGCGGCGGCGGAGCGGCGTTCCGTCATGGCGCGCGGCGCGGCTCCGGCGCGAGGCGCTCGGGCCGGAAGCCCATGCCGATCAGCCGCCCCATCAGCCGCGCGAGGACCGGGAAGCGGCCGAGGGCGCGCAGGAAGCCGGGCGGCTTCTGCTTCGCCGCGCCGTCGGGCCGGCGCTTGCGCCGCATCATGCGCTGGAGCCGCTGGGTCGCGCGGGTCGGGAAGCGCCGGCGGGCCTCGACCGCTGCGAGATCGGCGTCGCGGAGCCGGCCCTCGCGGAGCGGGCGGGCGAGGAGGTTCGCCGCCGCGACCGCGTCCTGGATCGCGAGATTGACGCCGAAGCCGCCGACCGGGGACATCGCATGCGCGGCGTCGCCGAGGCAGAGCACGCCGGGCGCCCACCAGCGCCGCAGCCGGTCCATGCGGATCGAGAGCAGGCGCGCCTGGTCCCAGCCGGTGATTTCCTCGAACCGCTCGCGCGGCAGGGGGGCGAGCGCGGCGAGGGCCTGGCGGAAGGCGGGGAGGCCGGCGGCCTTCAGGTCGTCGAAGCCGCCCTTGCGGATCACGTAGCCGCATTGCCAGTAGTCGCCGCGGTCGATCAGGACGAGGCCCTGCGCCGGCCCGGCGTGGCTCATCGCCGGCGCCGGGTCGTCGGGCCGGCGCGAGAGGCGGAGCCAGACGAGATCGACGGCCGAGCCGAAGTCGATCACCTCGAGCCCGGCTTCGCGCCGCACGATCGAATGCCGGCCGTCCGCGCCGATCACGAGCGGGGCGCGGATCGCGCCCTCGGCGCCCGCCGCGTCGCGCCAGCGGAGCCCCGCGACCCGGCCGCCGTCGCGCAGAAGGCCGGTGGTCTCATGGCCCATCCGGAGCGCGAAGCCGGGGAGCGCCGCGGCTTTCGTGGCGATGAAGTTCAGGAAATCCCATTGCGGCATGAAGGCGATGTAGCGGCAGCCCTCGGGCAGGCGGCTGAAATCGGCGATGACGACCTGCGCGCCGTCGATCTCGGCGCTGAGCTCGGTCGCCTTCTGGTGCGGCAGCTTCAGGAAATCCTCGCGCCAGCCGAGCTCGTCCATCAGCCGCAGCGTCGCGGGGTGGATCGTGTCGCCGCGGAAATCGCGCAGGAAGTCGGGATGCTTCTCGAGCACGGTGACCCGGACCCCGGCCCGGGCGAGCAGCAGCCCGGCGACGAGCCCCGCCGGCCCGCCCCCGGCGATCACGCAGTCCTGGCTTTCCGCGGGCCCCATCGCGCTCTCCCCCGCGCGGCCCGCCCGGCCGCGCCCTTCCCGATCTAGCGGGTATCCGCGGGATCATCCACGCCCGAATGCCGCGCCCGGCCCCGGCGTCGCGATCGACACGCTACTCGGGCGCGCGATTTCGCGGTATCGTCGCGCCGCCCGGGGGAACGGGGTCGCGCAACGGATCGCGGGGGGAGGGAACGGTCGTGAAGGGATTTCGCGAGTACCTCGCGCTGAGCGATCTCGTGCAGATCGCGATCCTCGTCGTGCTGACTGTGACGGCGATCTTCATCTACAGCCAGGCGGCGATCCTGCGGCGGAACTACGGTTTCGAGATCATCCGCGACCTGCGCGACGACACCTCGGCGATGCACCGGGAGCTCTTCGCCCCCAACTCGCTCTACGAGCGGCTGCGGGACGGGCCCTGCGACACGGAAGGGCCGGACCCGGTCGAGATCCGGTTCCTCACCCGTTCGATCTTCGACCACTACCGCCTCTACCAGACGGCGGCGCGGCAATCGATGATCACCGAGACGGAATGGCACGAGGCCTGCCGCGTCGGCCGCGCGCTGATCCGCGAGAACTGCGCGCTCGAGCGGTTCTGGGCCTCGGACATGGCGCCGGCCGACGATCCGGAATTCACCGAGGAATTCAACGCCTGCTGACGGACGGGCCGCCGCCGCGCGCATAGCAGCCTTGCCCTCACGGGGCTTGCGCGGCGCGGGGCGGCGTTCCAGATCGTATCTCAGGGAGGATCCCCACGAAACTGGAGGTTCCCATGATCAACGAGAACGAGACGCGGTCCCGCCCCGCCCTCGCCCTGCCGCGGCTTCGCGCCGCCGCGCGCCGCGTCGCGGAGCTTCTCGCCGACTCGTCGCAGTCGATGCGTTGCGCCCGCGAGGCCGAGCGGCTGCAGCGGATGTCCGACGTCGAGCTCTACCGGCTGGGCGTCCGGCGCCAGGACATCGTCCGGCACGCCTTCGCGGGCCACGTCGGGCACTGACCCGACCCCGGGGGCGGCGCGCCTCCGGCGGTCCTGATCCCGGAAGATCCGCTCGCCCCGAGGCGTGATTCGCGCCGGACGGGGCATTTCCGCGTGCCGATCGACGGGCGGGCGCGGCCGCGGGGCGCGCGGCTTCCAAGGCCGTCGCGCCGGAGCGGCGGTGCTCGGCGTCGCGGCCATCCGCCCGCCGCGCGGGAAGGGACAACGGCGCGCGCGGGCCGGGCTCTCACGCGCCTTATCACATAAATATCAGCTGATTACGCGACGGGTCCGCGGGCTCGGGCGCCGGATGGGCACGCGATCCTGCCCGGGCATCGCCCCAAATTTCTCCTAGCTAAATTGCATTCATAATTATATATCACGTTTCAACAAGAGAACCCCACGCGATGGGGACGTCAAACAGGGAGGGGAGGGCGCGCATGGCGCATCACCTGATCGCTATAATGATGCTGGTCGCGATGTTCGTCGTGGCGACCGCCTTGCCGATCAACATCGGCGTGCTGGCCTTCGTGGGCGCGTTCCTCGTCGGCACGCTGCTCGCCGGCGAGACCGCGAAGGAGATCATCGCCGGCTTTCCGAGCGGGCTGTTCCTAACGCTGGCCGGCATCACCTGGCTGTTCGCGCTGGCGCAGAACAACGGCACGATCGACTGGGTCGTGCGCGCCGCGGTGCGCGCGGTGCGGGGCCGGATCGGCCTCATCCCCTGGATCATGTTCGCGATCGCCGCGCTTCTGACCTCGATCGGCGCGGTCACCCCGGGCGCGGTCGCGATCGTGGCGCCGATCGCGCTCAGCTTCGCCTTCCGCTACCATATCTCGCCGCTCCTGATGGGCATGATGGTGGCGCAGGGCGCCTCGGCGGGGTCCTTCTCGCCGATCGGCATCTTCGGCGGCATCACCAACGGCGTGGTGGCGCGCGCCGGCCTGCCGCTCAACGAGATGGCGACCTTCGCGGCGAGCTTCTTCGCCAACCTCATTTGCGTGCTGATCCTGTTCATCGTGCTCGGCGGACGCGAGCTCATGCGGGCCCGCGCCGACATGGGCGACGGGATCACCGTGCCGCATATCGAGATCGCCAGGCCCGCGACCGGGCCGCAGATCTTCGGCGACAGCGAGGCCGAGGCCCTGAGCCTGCGCATCTCGCGCGAAGCCGGCGGCGGCGACAGCAACCGGCTGACGGTGGACGCGCCGGCCGCCGACGCGCGCGACGGCGGTCCGATCCAGGTCGTGACCGTGGTCGGCCTCGCCCTCGTCGCGCTGCTGGTGCTCGCCTTCAACCTCGACATCGGCTTCGTGTCGCTGAGCGTCGGCCTCGTCATCGCCCTCGCGCAGCCGAACCTGCAGAAGCGGGCGATGAGCCAGGTCGCCTGGCCCGAGATCATGCTGATCACCGGCGTCGGCACCTATATCGCCGTGCTCGAGGGCATGGGCACGATCGACTTCATCGGCGAGAGCGTGGCCTCGATGGCCTCGCCGATGCTGGCGGCGCTGCTGCTCTTCTACATCGGCGGGATCGTCTCGGCCTTCGCCTCCTCGACCGCGCTGCTCGGGGCGCTGATCCCGCTCGCGGTGCCGTTCCTGCAGGCCGGAACCGGGGTCGGCCCGATCGGCTTCATCGCCGGCATGGCGGTGGCCTCGACCATCGTCGACGTCAGCCCGTTCTCGACCAGCGGCGCGCTCGTGCTCGCCAATTCGCAGGGCATCGACAAGCAGGTCTTCTACCGCCAGCTGCTCGGCTACGGCGCGCTGATCACGCTCGTGGCCCCGGCCGTGCTGTGGCTCGTCTTCGTCGTGCTGCCCGGCTGATCCTCCCGGGACGCGGCCCGGCCCCGGCCCCGCGTCCCGCCCGAAACCGGCGCCGTCCCGCGACGGTCCGCCCCCTCGCTTGCTCCAGGAGAGAGACCATGACGCATGTGTCCGGACGCCATTTCCTCCAGATCCCCGGCCCGAGCCCGGTGCCCGATCGCGTGCTGCGCGCGATGTCCGCGCAGGTGATCGACCATCGCGGCCCCGAGTTCGGCGCGCTCGGCCTGAAGGCGCTCGCCGCGATCAAGACCATCTTCAAGACCGAGCAGGACGTGATCATCTATCCGTCCTCGGGCACCGGCGCCTGGGAGGCGGCGCTCGCCAACGTGCTCGCCGAGGGCGACCGGGTGCTGATGTACGAGACCGGCCATTTCGCGACGCTCTGGAAGAAGATGGCCGAGAAGCTTGGCATCGTCCCGGAATTCATCGGCGGCGACTGGCGCTCGGGCGCGGATCCCGAGCGGATCGAGGCGCGGCTGCGCGCCGACGCTGGCCACGCGATCAAGGCGGTCTGCGTCGTGCACAACGAGACCTCGACCGGCTCGGTCTCGCCGATCGCCGACGTGCGCCGCGCGATCGACGCCGCCGGGCATCCGGCGCTCCTGATGGTCGACACCATCTCCGGCCTCGCCTCGATCGATTTCCGCTTCGACGAATGGGGCGTCGACGTCGCGGTCTCGGGCTCGCAGAAGGGGCTGATGCTGCCGCCGGGGATCAGCTTCAACGCCGTGGGCGCCAGGGCGCTCGAGGCGGCGAAGAAGGGCGGGACGCGCCGGTCCTACTGGGACTGGGAGGAGATGGTCGGGATCAACGGCAAGGGCTACTTTCCCTATACGCCGGTCACCAACATGCTCTACGGCCTCGTCGAAGCGATCGACATGCTGCGCGAGGAGGGGCTCGACAACGTCTTCGCCCGGCACCAGCGCCACGCGGCGGCGACCCGGGCGGCGGTCCGCGCCTGGGGGCTCGAGGTGCTCTGCGACCGGCAGGGCCACGAGAGCGGCGTGCTGACCGCCGTGGTGATGCCCGAGGGGCACGGCGCCGACGATTTCCGCGCCGAGGCGCTGCGCCACTACAATATCTCGCTCGGGAGCGGCCTCTCGAAGGTCGCCGACAAGGTGTTCCGGATCGGCCATCTCGGCGATATCAACGACCTGACGCTGATCGGCGCCCTGGGCGGGGTCGAGATGGCGCTCGGCAAGGCGAAGGTGCCGCACGAAAAGGGCGGCGTCGGGGTCGCGATGCGCTATCTCGAGGAGACGCCCGCGCCGGGCATCGACGCGTGAGCGCCGTTCAGCGGTCTCCGAACAGGAGATCGTCGATGCGATGCGGCTGATCTGGGCGCGGATGAAGATCGTGATGGAGCCCTCGAGCGCGGTGCCGCTCGCGGCGATCC
>QFPW01000056.1 GCA_003241785.1 Rhodovulum sulfidophilum
TGGTCGAGGCTGATCGGCTCATCGATCTTCCAGTTGGAGATGGGCTGAATGTCGCCGTTAAGGCCGCCAAGGGCCGTCCAGTCGCGTCGCGCGTCTTCGTGGAGATATCTAAACTGTCTAGGGTGTCTCACTTCTTTTATTGCGAGGCTGGACATGGGCGTTTCTCGGGAACGGCAGGACAGCGGCGCGCGCAGCGCGCTGCTCTTCCTGCCTTTGTTGCAGGGCTCGGGCCTGGATGTGCTGGGCGCGGATGTGCATAGCCCGGCGCTCCTCTCTCGCCTTTTCAGGCCCGCCCCTCGGTGGCATACCTCTCGCTCTGGCAGCAGCAATGGCATCACGGCAGGCGGCCACGATGGCGGTAGCGCGGTTTGCCGTTGCCCGGCTCATGCCAGCCTCGCGCGCAAGGTTGGCGACGGTCAGGCGACCATCGGTTCGCGTTGGGCATCCGTCGATGAGGCGCGCAAGCGCCTGACGTAGCGCTTCCTCGGTCGTGCGGCTGACGGGCAGTGTCATTCAGCATCTCCTGATTTCAGAGGCGCGATCAGCTTGCGCTTCCGCTCATTGTCGCGCCTCAACGCTTCGCGCTGAACACACGATAGCCGTTTGCTGCGCAACAACACGTCCGTCTCGGCGATCGAGGCTTCCCATACCGGCAAGTGCCGCATCGTGACGCAGGAGTTGGGGCATCGATCCGGGGCGCATTGCGAGAGCAGCGGGTCTACTCTTTGCCCCATGTTGCGCTTATCGAGGCACAGGGCCGTGGCGGGATCGAAGAAGCAGTCTGTCAGATGGCCAACGTGAAGCGTTCGTGCCAGATGTGCCAGCATCGCCTTGATGCGCCCCTTGTCGACAATACGCCCAGGGAACGGCCCAAGCTCCCGGCCCACGCGATCATATTCCTGCGTAAGGCGTAATGCGGCGGGACCAGCTAGGCGCTTGGAGCGAAGATGCGCTTCATAATGCTCGACGATATCGTCGAGTTGGCCAAGTGCGCGTTCCTGTTCGACCTCCTGTCGGAAGCCGGAAGCCGAAGAGCCCGCATAGCCATCGAACATGGCGACCGACGCATGCTTATACTGGATCTTGCCAGCAACCACTCCGAACGGCCGATTGGCGATATACCAAGCCAGCGTTCGTCGGAACTGCAAGGTCGTAAACGACCAGGGATGCCCCTCCACCAGAGGGAAGACAGGCTCATCTGGCTTGCCATAGCGCTGGTCGATCGTAGCGCGGAGCCGATTGATTTGGGCCACGATGTGCGGGATTCCATGTCCTGACGTTTCATTGTGCCCATTGAGAACAAGCCAGAGTTCATCTTCGCCACGATGACGGCGGTGGTGGGCGGCAAGACGTTCCGCGATAGCAACCGCCCGATCGACCGGAGCGATAGTGATCCATTCCGCAGCCTCGCCCCGTGTACCTCGATCCTTGAAGACCGTGCTGCGGACCGCCAGACGCTCGATCATGCCATCAGCGCTACATGAGCGCGCTACGGCGCCGGGCCGCATCGCCTGTACCTCGCCGTCGCGCATCCCACTCAGATAGGCGCACAGGATGTAGGCTGCCGTTTGAAGGTTTACCTCTTCCTCAACCAGGCTGTGGGCATCGAACCGGCCCCGCCAGGGCCGGCCGGTATCCGGATCTATCGAGATTGGCGTGTCCATGCCGCCACGCTCGACACCCAGTTCGATCGCTGCCTGGCGGATCAGGTCATAGGCTTTGCTGTTTTCCTGAACCGACTGCATATTCACATCGATCTGGAACGTGATGAGGCGAAGGTTGATGACCTCTCCCCGCAGGGGTGTCGCGCGCGACAGCGCTGGCGCAACACCCGTCCTGTTAGGATTTTCCCAGACAGGGACGCCGCGCCCGGATCTCCGCCGCTCATCGAGCCAGGCATTGACGCGTGCCAGCACGTCAGTTCGCGGGCGTAAGTGCGGCCTAGCCGCGCGTTTCGCTTGCAATGTTGTTAATTCGGCACGTGCTGCAAATATATCGACCGAGTAGAGTTCGATATATTTCAGCGACCAGTGGAGCAGTGCGCCTATCACCGGCTCGGGGATCCGCGGCGTCCGGTTCTCTCCAGGTTTTGGACCGTTACACCCGGCGACACGGTAGATGGTCCGCCCGCCCCAAGGCGTGAAGGCAAGACCTCCACAGGTCAGATAGGCTGCGAACCGGCGTAGTTCCACGATCGGTTTCAGGTAGCGTGCGAACGAGCGGCGGCCACCGGACGTCGTCGCGAGCAACATGACGCGATAATCGTCGATCGTCTCCTGATCGATCAGCGCCGTATCGAACCGGCCGTGTCGCTCCCGCACATAGCCCATGAAGCGCTGGAGTTGCTGCAGTGCGTTTCGCGCAGATGACGGGCGAAGCCGACCATATCTCTCGCCAGCGCGAACATTCAGGCTAGCGAAGATATATTCCTTGGCCGTAAGCTGCTCGACTGGACAGCCGATAGTGCTGAAGTCGAGCATATTCATTTTGCAATAAGCGCGCGCCTGGAAGACCCCCGGGTTCATATCCCATAGGTCATCGCCGAACCGCGACAGGCCATCGCGATCTGCGTCGGCCCTTAGCGGTGTGGACGCGAGCACGATATCGTCGAGGTTGCGATAGATCGAGGCCAGGGGCGCAAGCGCAGCGGCGGGCCGTTGTTTCACCATGCCGCAAGCTCGGGAGGCAGATAGAGAAGGTTTGATCCCGCTTCCAAGGCTTTCGCGCGCGCATCCGCCACAAGCTGCGCCGGGAACGCCGGTATGATCTGATCGACGATGCGATGATGAGCGCGGCCGAACCGAGCCGACCATGACGCCTCGTCCATTCCCGCACGCTGCTCGATCATGAACAGATCGAACGCGATCAGCGCAGGCAGCTTGCGCGTCGTGATCACGGCGTTCGCACATTCAAGGCAGCCCCAGAAGGGCGTCGGACAAGCTTCCCCCGATGACGCGAACGGGCTTTCATAATAGCCGCCGCAACTTGCGAGCCATACGTCCTCTTCGCCGCCCAAGAGAGCTGGAACGCGGTCGGCTGCGACCGGGAGTTCGACCGAGCCCGGATCGGCGCGGACGGCCTTTTCCATGGCGGGCGGAACGAGTGTCGGCTTCAACGCGGCATCCAGTGCAGCATGAAGGGCGTCGGCAACCGTGCGTTCGTGAACGTGACTCAATGCCGGGATATCAGCATAGTGGTTTGCTGCAACAGGGATCGAGTGACCGATCGCGAAGTCAGCAAGCTGGCCGTGGGTTTGCAGATAGCGCTCGGCCTTGTGGGTCTTGCGGAGCCGAGACAGCTCGAGCTTGAGTGGGCAGCCCTCATGATCCGTGAGCGCATGATGCGTGACGAAGGCTTCTACGCTTCCGCGGCTGTTTCTTCCCTCGAGCAGCTTATAACCATCCCAGTAGGCCCAGAGCGCATCTGTCCCTAGATATCGGCGCGCCCGCGCCGTCAGGCTGATGGCCTGACGGATGATCGCGCCAGGTGTGGAACTGGCCCCGTCGCGTATCCGCAGATGTTTCCATTCCGCACCGCGCGCGCGACGTTTGCGATATTCGACCTCTACATAGCCGCGTGTCGGATTGCGGAGACAGTCTGCCTTCAGGCTTCTGAGGCATTCGATCTCGATCCCGGTGTCCAGTGACAGCGACACCAGGAACGCGATGAAGTCGAGGCGGGTCAGATAGATTGTACCGTGTAGCGTTGTGCTGCTCAAGGGCGGGCTTCCACTGTTCTGAAGCCCGCTCTTGAGCAGCCGTAATGGCGGAACGCGGGTGCTAAGCTTACCATCGCGCGCAAGGGCAAGCAGAACCTCGGCATAGAAGCCGCTCAGCTTCGGGTTGGCGGCTATGTCCGGCCTTGGCCCGGGCATCGTATCACCGAGTAGGATGCGTGCGGCCGCCTCAGTGATCTGTTTCCTGGCAGCCGAGCGAAGCGCGGCTGCGATGCCGCTGCTATAGGCGTCCCGTGGCCGGGAGTGGATAAATTCGCCGCTTCCAAGCCAGCTCAGCCGATGCTCCATGTCCGGCGGGAAGCGGCCAGGGTACATTTCGACAGCAAGACGCATCAGCGAGATCAGATGGCTGAGCACTCGACGGAGATGCTGTTCGGATTTCCCATTGTGCCTCAGCCAGTTTTCATAGCTGTCGATCAAGTCGGCCGTCATGCCGTCAAGACCATCGATCCTCACCCCTGCGGCATCCAGGAAGCGCCAGAACTGCCGTAGATCGAGCACCTTGCAGTAAATCGACCGACCGACCGGCGCCGGACCCAACTGGCGGATATGCTCTTGCACGAGTGGCGCCATTGCGATCGTGAAGGAAGGGTGCGGCCAGCTTGTCAGGTCAACCAGTCGCTCCCCACCGTCCTGGAGGAGAACGCGAAAGCGCCGGGGATCGTGAGTTTCGGTAATTGTCGCCAGATTGATTCCGTCCAGCGGCGTGTCCGCATCGATGTCCGGGAAGGTTGCCCGGCGGCCCCGCCGCTTCACGCCGCTACGCTCGCGGCGCTGACGTCCAGACCCCATTGCTCGACCGCTGCGTCGATCAACGCCTGGCATTCGTCGAGATGATCGAGGTAGATGTAGGTACTCTCGATCCGGCTGTGGCCCATCAGGCGCTGGAGCTTGAGAAGCGGATCGCCGATCAGACGACGATAGGCGGGACTCATCCGGCCCGCGCGTTCCTCCAGAAGCCACGCCATCTGCTCGCGCAGCAGCAGCGTCAGCATGTGGACGGCGAAGGTGTGGCGCAGCATGTGCGGCGTCACATCGATGTCGAGGCCGAAGCGGCGGCATCGCGCGCTGGCCCGCATAAACACCGCTTCCCATGCCGCCATCGGCATCGGCAGCCCGCCTTCGGTCAGCCACAGCACCAGCGGCTCCCGCGACTGCCGATGGATCAACCGGCCGCGCTCGCCGGGATTAAGGTTGTTGAAGCGGATCGGACTGGATGGCTGATCGTCGAGTCGAAGGGATCGCCGGTCATGACTGGCGACCATCAACGGCGCCTCGATTCGTTCCCATCTCCGGCGAAGCCCGTAGCGGTCCAGCGCGTTTGCGCGCTCCACGTCGGCATAATCACGCAGCCGCCTGAGCAGTCGTAGCGGTAATCGGACCTCACGGCCCTTGTTGCCCTTGGCCGTTGCCGCCGCGATCGGGAACGGGATCGAACGCTGATCGGGATGAGAGTCGAGTGCCGGTAATTCCGCGAGCAGCAGGCTAGAACCTTCCTGCAACCGTAAGCCGGTCGTCACCAGCAGCTCCGCGAAGAGGGCATTGCGTTCGCCGTTGCGGCCACACCAGCCCGGATCTTCGCCACCATCGGGAAGCCGTCCGCGCAGCCCGACATCGCGGAACAGCAGATAGCGGTCCAGCGACAGGAAGCGGGTGTTTCGCTTACGGGAGCCCGCCTCGCGGGCCATATTCGCTGCGATGCCGACGGTGCCCCCATCGGTCGTGCGCCCCCACATCTGGCGATAGGTGAACGGTGCCTTGTCGATCAGCTTTTCCTCGACCGCCCATCGATACAGCTTGTCGAGCGCGGCAATGGAACGATTCCATGACTGGGCTGATATGCGATGCGTCGGGGATGACAGTCGGCGCGCCCTATGGAAGGCTGCGATGTCCTCGCGATCCACCGCCCATAAAGATTTTCCATCGCGCCGCTCCGCGAGGAAGCGCAGCCACACGACGATATCGCGCGCATAGGCGCGCAGGCTGTTCAGCGATCGAACGCCCATGGTCGGAGCGGCACGAAAGAACCTGTTGAGGTCGTGGTCGTAGCTGCCATCCTCTCCGAGGATGAAGGGCATGCCCTCGACAAGGCCGAAGCTTTCCATCGCCGCTATCTCGGCCGTGGTAAGTTGATCGACAACGCCATCGACAACGGCGGGCATTTTCAGGGCGGCGAGATCCGTGAAGAACAGTTGCGGCATGGGCCTCCGGAAACGGCAAATCACAATGCTGACCCGGCTTAAGCCGGGTCAGCATTGTGATGGGGCGCGTGATATCCATCCGTCGCGAATATCCGCCCCATTGTACCGGAGGTGCTCTCGCTAAGACAGACTCACAGAGTCTGGATAAGAGGTCGACGGCCCTGGAACCAGTTGTCGAGGATGCAGGCGGCGATCTGGCGGCCCTTGCCGGCGCCGGTGCCGTCGCCGAGGAAAAAGCCTTTGCGATAGGCATCTCCGTCCTCGACGAGCGTGAGGCCGACACCTTCCTTGTCGGGCTTAAAGCGTCCTGGAATGGTCTGCGTCCAGGCATGACCCGCATATACGATGGTTTCGAGCTGGGACGCGGACAGAAGACGCTCGGCGACGGTTCGCTCGGGCAGCGCCGGACGGTAATGCGGAACGGGGGCCGGGATCGATCCCATCGCCACCGATTCGACGAGTGGCGTCGGGTGCTCGCCGGCAGTGGCGAAGACGATCCGACTTGGCCGGTACGGAAGGTAGACCCCGGTCTGGTCGAGGAGCGGCGCAGGCGTGTCGAGCTTCTGGTACTCGACGGGGAGGACATCGTTACGGACGGGCGCGTGGTAGGCACGCGGTGCGGGACGACTGCTCTTGACCGCGCGGAACATCGAAATGCCGCTCGACCGCTTGGGCACCGGAGACGCCAGATCGGCCTGGACCTTCGATCTTTCGGGAACGGCGAGAACGTCCAGCAGCTCGTCGACCGAAGAGCGCTGGATAAAGGCGGGTGGCGCCTTGCCCGGAACCTTGTCGATCACGAAGAGGCGAACCGCGATCGAGGTCCCGTGCTTTAGATAGCATTTTTCCAGACGGATGGCGGTGTGGACAGTGACGTCCCGCAGCACCGTCTCGTAGAGATCGCGCATTCTCGCGCTCGGGCTGAACCAATCAGGCATGATTGTCACGAGGCGACCGCCTGTCTGAAGCCGCCGAAGCGCCGCCTGCAGATGGCGCACCGCCGCGTAAACATCCGCGCCGCGGCCGAGCGACCGGGAGAATGGCGGGTTCATCAGGATTAGCGAAGGTCGATCTTCATTCGCCAGAGTCGAGTTGATCGTCGCTCCATCGTGACCGGTAATGGCGGCATCCGGGAAGATGTCAGCCAAGCGCGCGCGACGGATAGGATCAAGTTCGTTGAGTTGGAGTGCCGCATGCGGTCCGATTTGCGCGACCAAGAGGCCGTTGCCGGCGCTGGGTTCCAAGACCACGTCCTCCGGCTGAACGCTGGCGAGCAGGACAGCGACGGCTGCGATGTCGACGGGCGTCGAAAACTGCTGCCAGTCGAGCTGCTCCTCGCTGCGAACCGTTTGGGTGGGAAGCCGGTCTGACAAAGCGATCAGGGCGCGAATGTCATCTGGGCTGGTCAGACTTATGGGGCTGGACCGTTGATGCATGGCAAGCGCGTGCTCGAGCACTTCGAAGCTGGTGCGCTGCGACCAGCGTCCATCGGCATCCGAACCACCATAAGCCTTCCACATCACGTCGTTGAGCATTCGCCGCGTGATCACCAGGCCCGACGTGAGATGGGGTACGAGCAGGTGCGCTGCGCGATGGTCGGCGTGATCGACCGCGGTGAAAAGGTCGGACATGTTGGGATCTCCTGCGTGACTGCACCCTCGGCAGCATCACGCTCTCGATCCCCCTCCCCTTTTCCGGTGCCGAGCGCCTAGACGGTGACCTGCTGAGCGGCGGCGTCGAGGGCTTTCGCCCAGTCCTTGAATTTTGCCGGGGGTGGCGCTCGGCGGATGGTTAGACCCGGCCGCCCATAATAATTTTCGGCTTTATCTGCCGCGCGCCGGCCTTCAGGGTCATTGTCCTCGGCGATAAGCAGCGTATCGACTGCGGATGGGATGATGAGTTGATCGAGACGTCGGGCGCCAAGTGAGGCCCAGCAGGGGATGGCGTTTAGACGAGCGAAGGCTTCTGCCGTTTCGAAGCCCTCGGCAATCGCGAGGATGGTGCTCCCCTCCCCGCCCCGCCACGATCCGCTCCCTGGCGTGCCGAGCATTACTTTGCGCTTATATTCGGCGGTCACGACGTCGAGGAAAATTCGCTGGATAGCGACCAGCCGTCGAGATTCTCGAACGGCTATGAGCAGCGCCGGCTCGAAAACCGTTTTGGGCTTCGGCATGTACGGGCACCGTGGATGGAAGCGGACGTCGCGCGGCGGCGGAAGGAGGTGGCGGCGAGCGAGATAGCGCTCAGCCAAGGTGCCTCGAACATCGCCAGCCTGATCCCAGAGCCGCTCGATATTGGCCGCACGCTGCATATTGGTTGAGTCGGGCGCCAGATAGTGACGACTCGGTCGGACCCGGCGGAGTTCCCTCAGGACGTCTTCGCGCGAGCATCCGGCAAAGCAGGTAACGAGGATCCCTCGATCACCTTGCCGGATCGACAGGCTTGGATCGCTATCGTCGTGCGCCGGGCAGCGGCACATCGCGATATAGCCTGTCCAGGTGCCGCCGAGGGCCCCGACCATGTTGACTAGTTCCTGCGTTGGTCTCTTGGCTGTAAGCGGCATAGCTGCATCTCCTGCTCGCCAGCCTGGACCCCTCTCCCCTCCTCAGCGTCGTGGCAGTTGTTCACGGATGCGACTCGAGTGAGCTTTCCCAAAGAATCATCTTTGAAAACGCCGCTGCTCGCAGCGGAAGGATTCGTGATTCAAGAGATTCAGATTCAGGGCGGCAAAAGACCTACAATAGCAAGGGCTTAAGCCCTCTTATCCTGACTCCCCGGGGGTGTTTGGCTGACCCGATGGGGGCTGGAGCCTGTCCCGTTGGGGGAGGCTACCTGACCTCGCGGGGTCGTCCTGACCGCTTGGGGGCATGCATCATCGGACGAATCGTAGCAGTCAAAACTGAGCCTCCTAAAAGGAAATTCGCGAGAAATGGCAGATGTTGGGGTGGGGCAGTCAGCTAATGTGCGACTCAGCGAGTTTGCGTGCTTTTAGATGGCAGGGCACAGAATCG
>QFPW01000018.1 GCA_003241785.1 Rhodovulum sulfidophilum
GATCTCGCCCATCGCCATGGAAGAAAAGCTTCGCTTCGCAATCCGCGAAGGCGGACGCACCGTCGGCGCCGGCGTCGTCTCCAAGATCATCGAGTAATCCGGGTCACCGGATCGCTTCGGGCCCGCCGACCCCTGGTCGGCGGGCCTTTTTCTTTCGCCGCCCGGCGCCCGTCTTCCGGCGCTGGACAGTCGCCCGGGCTTGCGTCAGACCGGGACCCGCAGGCAAGGAGTTGAACGGCATGGCCGGACGGACCGAGGGTCACCGGATCTACGCGATCGGGGATATCCACGGCTATCTCGACAAGCTCGACGCGATGGTGGCGCGCATCCGCGCCGATCTCGCGGCGCGGCCGCATCCGGCGCCGGTGGTGATCTTCCTCGGCGACTACTGCGACCGGGGTCCCGATACCCGCGGCGTCTATGACCGGCTGATCGCGCTCAAGGCCTCGGGCGGGCCGTTCCGCTTCCTGCTCGGCAACCACGACAGCTACCTGCCCGCCTATCTGCGCGATCCCGAATGGTACGACCGGACGTATCACTGGCTGAACCCCGCGATGGGCGGCGGCGAGACGCTCGCCTCCTATGGCGTGAACGGCGCGACCGACCGCGACCCCGAGGCGACCCGCGACGCCTTCGCCGCCGCCCTGCCCCCGGCGCATCTCGCCTTCATCGACGGCTGCGCGCTCTGGATCAGGATCGGCGGCTATGTCTTCGCCCATGCCGGCATCCGCCCCGGCGTGCCGATGGAGCGCCAGACCCGCGACGACCTGATCTGGATCCGCCAGGGCTTCCTCGATTACCGCGGCGACTTCGGCTTCAAGGTCGTGCACGGCCACACGATCGTGCCCCAGGTCGAGCATCATCCGAACCGGATCGCGGTCGACACCGGCGCCTTCCGCACCGGCGTGCTCTCCTGCGTCGTGCTCGAGGACGAGGACGTGTCGCTGCTCGAGCCCGGCGGTCCGCGTCCCTGGCCCGTCGGCTCGGGCCTGCCCTCGGGCCTCACCGCGTTCCGCAAAGGGCTGAAGTCGCTCTGGCGCTGATCGCCAAGCGACTCCCGCGGCCCGGAGCGGCCGTCTCGGCTCCAATTCTTCACTGATTTCGGGGCCGTCCGATATCGCCGCCCGGTCCGGCCGGCGCCCGGTTGGCCGCGGCGTTCCGACTTCGGCTCGAACGGTGTCGAAACCCCTTGCGGAGCGCGGCCAATCCCCCTATCAGAGGCCGCGCATGCCGGCCCCTAGGGGTGTAGCTCAGTTGGTAGAGCATCGGTCTCCAAAACCGAGGGTCGTAGGTTCGAGTCCTATCGCCCCTGCCAGCATGCAAGACCTTCCCTCTCCCCGCTGATCACATCCGGCGCGCGCCGCTCGCGACCGCCGCGGCGAGCGCGAAGGCGATCGCCGCGCCAAGGCTGACCGTTTCCGCCCGATCCGGCGCGAACTGGAAGGCGAGCGCGGTCAGCGCCGCGCCGAAGGTCATGCCGAGCAGCCGCGCCATCGCCAGCATCCCGCCCGCCGCGCCCGACCGCGCCCGGGGCGCGGAGGCGAGCATCGTCCGGTTGTTCGGCGCCTGGAAGAAGCCGAAGCCGAAGCCGCAGAGCGCCATGCGCCAGCCGATGTCGAAGGCCGAGGCGTCGGCGGGCAGGAACGCGATCAGCGCGAGCCCGAGCGCCACCAGCGCCATTCCCGCCGCGCCGAGCGTGCTCGCGGCGACGCGGTCCGAGAGATGCCCGGCGATCGGCGCCGAGAGGCCGAGCGCGACCGGCCAGGGCGTCATCAGGAGCCCGGTCGTCACCTGGTCGAGCCCGAGCGCGTCCTGGAAATGGAAGGGCAGCGCCACGAAGGCGACGATGAAGGCGACGAAGGCGCAGATCGACGCGGTCACCGAGAGGGCGAAGACCGGGATCCGCAGCAGGTCGAGCGGGATCAGCGGCGCCGCGGACGCGTGATCGCGGCGGCCGAGCAGCAGGCCGCACGCCGCGGCGCCGGCCAGCGCCGCGAGCGGCAGCGGCCCGATCCCGCGGGCGAGCGCGTCGAGACCGATGAAGAAGAGGCCGAACATCCCCGCGCAGAGCACCGCGCCCGGCACGTCGACCGGCCGGTGCGCGGTCTCGGCGTGCGGCAGGTAGCGCCAGGCGAGCCAGGCGTTGAGCAGGCCGGCGGGAACGTTGACCGCGAAGAGCCAGGGCCAGCTCCCGAAGGCGAGGATCCCGGCGGCGAGCGAGGGGGCCACGGCCGCGGCCACCGCGACGACGAGCCCATTGAGCCCGACGCCGCGGCCGAGCTCGCCCGCCGGATAGGTGTGGCGCACCAGCGCGCCGTTCATGCTCATGATCGCGGCGCCGCCGAGCCCCTGGAACACGCGCGCGGCGACGAGCGTCGGCAGGTTGGGCGACAGCGCGCAGAGGAGCGAGCCCAGCGTGAAGACGACGATGCCGACCTGGTAGACCCGGCGGTAGCCCACGCGCTCGCCGAGGGCCGCGAGCGGCAGCAGCGTGGCGAGGATGGCGAGCTGGTAGCCGTTGATGATCCAGACGGCGGCCGAGGGGTCGGCGCCGAGCTCGCGCGCGATGCTCGGCAGCGCCACGTTCACGACGGTGCCGTCGAGCACCGCCATGGTGATGCCGATCGCGATCGCGAGCATGGCGAGATAGCGGCGCGGCGTGGGCAGGCCGTCCGCGTGGATCCGGGGGGAAAGGGCTTGCGCTGGCATGGGGCGGATGCTTGGTCCCGCCCCGGCCGGAAGGCAAGGCCTTGCAAAAGCCGGCCGGCTGACTTAGGTGCGGGCAACCGAGCGAGAGGCCCCCATGGCACGGACCAATCCCCTTCAGTTCATCCAGCAGGTGCGCGCCGAGACCGCCAAGATCACTTGGCCGACCCGCCGCGAGACCATGCTGACCACCGCCATGGTGATGGTGATGGCCGGCGTCTTCGCCGCCTTCTTCTTCCTGGTCGATCTCATCATCCGCTTCGGGCTCGAGGCGGTGCTGCAGATGGCCTCTTGAACTCAGCGCCCGCGCGGAGTAAGCGGGCGCCCTCTCGGACAGGCGAGGCGCACGTCGATTCGGTCGTGCGCCGTTTCATTTTGTCCGGGAGCGATGTCCGAGGGGTCCGACGCCCCGCTGGGCGGACGACGCGGGGCGGCCTCTGGCCCGCCCATCGATTGAGGTGACGGACGACATGGCGCAGCGCTGGTATTCGGTGAGCGTGCTCTCGAATTTCGAAAAGAAGGTCGCCGAGGCGATCGGCGAAGCCGTGGAGAAGCAGGGCCTCGGCGAGGCGATCACCGAGGTCATGGTTCCGACCGAGGAAGTCATCGAGATCCGCCGCGGCAAGAAGGTCCAGACCGAGAAGCGGTTCATGCCGGGCTACGTGCTCGTGCGCATGGAACTCAACGACCGGACCTATCACCTGATCAACTCGATCAACCGGGTGACCGGCTTCCTCGGCCCGCAGGGCAAGCCGTCGCCGATGCGCGACGACGAGGTCGCCCGGATCCTGAACCAGGTGGTCGAGGGCCAGGAACGGCCGCGCTCGATCATCACCTTCCAGACCGGCGAGCAGGTCAACGTGACCGACGGACCGTTCGAAGGCTTCGCCGGCCTCGTCGAGGAAGTGGACCAGTCGAACAACCGGCTCAAGGTCTCGGTCTCGATCTTCGGCCGGGCGACCCCGGTCGAGCTTGAATTCACCCAGGTCGCCAAGGCGTCCTGACGTGCTCCGGGGGCTCCGGCCCCCGACCCGCAGGTGGGAGGCGAGACCGGCGCGCCGGTCGGACCGCACCACCCCATGTAACGCCCGACGATCGCGATCCGAGGGCATGGCAAGGAGGCCATCATGGCCAAGAAGGTTGCAGGCAGCCTGAAGCTGCAGGTGCCCGCCGGCAAGGCGAACCCGTCGCCGCCCGTCGGCCCGGCGCTCGGTCAGCGCGGCATCAACATCATGGAATTCTGCAAGGCGTTCAACGCGCGCACGCAGGAGATGGAAGTCGGCATCCCGACCCCCGTGATCATCACCTACTACACCGACAAGTCCTTCACGATGGAGATCAAGACGGCGCCCGCGTCGTATTATCTCAAGAAGGCCGCTGGTCTGAAGTCCGCGTCGAAGACGCCGGGCAAGGCGACCGCGGGCACGGTGACCGTCGCGCAGCTGCGCGAGATCGCCGAAGCGAAGATGAAGGACCTGAACGCGACGGACGTCGAGGCCGCGATGAACATCATCGCCGGCTCCGCCCGTTCGATGGGCATCGAGGTGAAGGGCTAAGACGATGGCAAAGATCGCTAAGCGCACCAAGGCCGCCCGCGAAGCCTTCGCCGGCAAGGAGAACCTCGCCGTCGCCGAGGCCATCGCCCTGATCAAGGCGAACGCCACCGCGAAGTTCGACGAGACCCTCGAGATCGCGCTCAACCTCGGCGTCGACCCGCGCCATGCCGACCAGATGGTCCGCGGCGTCGTCAACCTGCCGAACGGCACCGGCAAGACCGTCCGCGTGGCCGTCTTCGCCCGCGGCGCCAAGGCCGACGAGGCCAAGGAAGCCGGCGCCGACATCGTGGGCGCCGAGGACCTGATGGAGACCATCCAGGGCGGCAAGATCGAGTTCGACCGCTGCGTCGCGACGCCGGACATGATGCCGATCGTCGGCCGCCTCGGCAAGATCCTCGGCCCGCGCAACCTGATGCCGAACCCGAAGGTCGGCACGGTGACGATGGACGTGGCCCAGGCGGTGAAGAACGCCAAGGGCGGCGAGGTCCAGTTCAAGGTCGAGAAGGCGGGCGTCGTGCACGGCGGCGTCGGCAAGACCTCGTTCGACGAAGCGCAGCTCGTCGAGAACGTGAAGGCCTTCGTCTCCGCGGTGAACCGGGCGAAGCCCGCGGGCGCCAAGGGCACCTACCTCAAGAAGATCTCGCTCTCCTCGACGATGGGGCCGGGCGTGAGCGTCGACATCGCCAACGCGGTCGGCGAGTAAGCATTTCCTCCGGGGGCGACCTCGGGGAATACCGGGCGGCCGGCCTTCGATCTGGCCGCCCTTCTGTCCGAGACGGTGGGCCGCGCAAGCGTTAAGTCCTGCCTGAGATGGGAAACGATCAGGATCGGATTTGGAGCCCGACAGGGCTCCGGGGCGGTTTTGGCGGGACCCGTAAAGGACCCGAGACGCCGGGCAACCGGCGAAACTGAGCTGGTGGGGCGGGGAAGCCCAAGCCACCGAAACTTGGAGCAACACTGTGGATAGAGCCCAAAAAGAAGTTGTGGTCGGGGACCTCGGCCAGATCTTCGCGGACTCTGGTGTCGTCGTGGTCGCGCACTACGAAGGCCTCACGGTTGCCGAGATGACCGATTTCCGCCTGCGTATGAAGAACGCCGGCGGAGCGGTCCGTGTCGCCAAGAACAAGCTCGCCAAGATCGCCCTGAAAGGGACCCCCGCCGAGAAGATGGGGGATCTTCTGAAGGGCATGACGGTGCTCGCCTATTCCGAGGACCCGGTCGCCGCCGCGAAAGTGGTGGATGCCTTTACCAAGGACAACAAGAAGCTTGTTGTCCTCGGGGGTGCGATGGGAGCGACACCGCTGGACGAGGCCGGTGTGAAGGCCGTGGCACAGATGCCGTCGCGCGAGGAGCTCATCGCTTCCGTCGTGGCCTGCATCGGCGCCCCGGCCGGCAACCTGGTCGCGGCCATTGGCGCGCCCGCGGCGGACATCGCCGGGATCCTCACCACGCTCGAAGAGCGTGAGGCGGCCTGAGCGACAAGCAACCCGAGGGCCGGAGCGGCGTGACACGCCGATACCGGACAGAACGAACCTGATTGGAAACGGAAAAAATGGCTGACCTTAAGAAACTCGCCGAAGAGATCGTGGGCCTGACCCTTCTCGAGGCCGCTGAGCTGAAGAAGATCCTCAAGGACGAATACGGCATCGAGCCCGCCGCCGGTGGCGCGGTCATGGTCGCCGGTCCGGCCGCCGGCGCGCCCGCCGAGGCCGCCGAGGAGCAGACCGAGTTCGACGTGATCCTGAAGGCCGCTGGCGCCCAGAAGATCAACGTGATCAAGGAAGTCCGCGCCATCACCGGTCTCGGCCTCAAGGAAGCCAAGGACCTCGTCGAGGCCGGCGGCAAGGCCGTGAAGGAAGGCGTGTCCAAGGCCGAAGCCGAGGACATCAAGAAGAAGCTCACCGACGCCGGCGCGGAAGTCGAGTTGAAGTGATCCCTCTCCGCATCTATATGGTGCGAGAGCGATCTTGAAATTTGGGGGCTGGACCCGCGGTGACGCGGGCCCGGTCCCCTATCGGTTTCAGAATGATGTCAGGAGGTTGAAGCTTTCTTGACGTCGCCAGATGCCTCTCTCCGGAGGCCCGACTCACGGGTTTCCTGACAGATGCATCCTTTCCGGGTGCGCGGCTTTGGGACCCCGCGCAAGCATGGGATTGGATTGTCGGGCATGGTCGAGCGCCTCGTTCCCCGCCGGAGCGCTCGCGGCACAAGGGTACGAAGAGCATGGCTCAGACGCATTCAGGTCACAAGCGCATTCGGAAATTCTACGGCTCCATCCGGGAAGTCGCCGAGATGCCGAACCTCATCGAGGTTCAGAAGTCGAGCTATGACCTGTTTCTGCAATCCGGCGACCAGGATGTCCCCCAGGACGGCGAGGGCCTGAAGGGCGTCTTCCAGTCGGTCTTCCCGATCCGGGACTTCAACGACACCGCCGTTCTCGAATTCGTGAAATACGAGCTCGAGGCGCCGAAATACGACGTCCAGGAATGCATGCAGCGCGACATGACCTATGCCGCGCCGCTGAAGGTCACGCTGCGCCTCATCGTGTTCGAGGTCGACGAGGAAACCGGCGCCCGCTCCGTGAAGGACATCAAGGAGCAGGACGTCTACATGGGCGACATGCCGCTCATGACCCAGACCGGCACCTTCGTGGTGAACGGCACCGAGCGCGTGATCGTGTCCCAGATGCACCGCTCGCCCGGCGTGTTCTTCGACCATGACCGGGGCAAGACCCATTCCTCGGGCAAGCTCCTGTTCACGTCGCGCATCATCCCCTACCGCGGCTCCTGGCTCGACTTCGAGTTCGACGCCAAGGACATCGTGTTCGCGCGCATCGACCGTCGCCGCAAGCTGCCGGTGACGACGCTGCTCTACGCGCTCGGTCTCGACCAGGAAGCGATCTGCGACGCCTATTACGACACCGTCACCTTCCGCCGCGAAGGCGACATGTGGGCGACCCGCTTCTTCCCGGAGCGGCTGCGCGGCACCAAGCCGACGCATGACCTGATCGACGCGGCGACCGGCGAGACCGTGGCGCCCGCCGGCAAGAAGATCACGCCCCGCATGGTCAAGGAATGGCAGGAGAAGGGCGAGATCGCCGAGATCCTGGTGCCGTTCGACACCGTGATCGGCCGCTTCTCCGCCAAGGACATCATCGACGAGACCAACGGCCGCATCTGGGTCGAGGCCGGCGACGAGCTGACCTGGGAAATCGACGCGAAGACCGGCGACCTGACCGGCGGCACGCTGAAGACGCTGCTCGACAACGGCGTGACCGAGATCCCGACGCTCGACATCGATAACGTCAACGTCGGCGCCTACATCCGCAACACGATGGCGGTCGACAAGAACTACAACCGCGACCAGGCGCTGATGGACATCTATCGCGTCATGCGCCCGGGCGAGCCGCCGACCGTCGAGGCGGCGAGCGTGCTGTTCGGCAGCCTGTTCTTCGATCCGGAGCGCTACGATCTCTCGGCCGTCGGCCGGGTGAAGATGAACATGCGCCTCGACCTCGACGCGCCGGACACGATGCGCACGCTGCGTCACGAGGACATCATCGCCGTGATCAAGGCGCTGGTCGAACTGCGCGACGGCAAGGGCGAGATCGACGACATCGACCATCTCGGCAACCGCCGGGTGCGCTCGGTCGGCGAGCTGATGGAGAACCAGTACCGCGTCGGCCTGCTCCGCATGGAGCGCGCCATCCGCGAGCGCATGTCCTCGGTCGAGATCGACACGGTCATGCCGCAGGATCTCATCAACGCGAAGCCGGCGGCGGCGGCGGTGCGCGAGTTCTTCGGCTCGTCGCAGCTCAGCCAGTTCATGGACCAGACCAACCCGCTCTCCGAGGTCACGCACAAGCGGCGTCTCTCGGCGCTCGGGCCGGGCGGCCTGACGCGCGAGCGCGCGGGCTTCGAGGTCCGCGACGTCCATCCGACCCACTACGGCCGCATGTGCCCGATCGAGACGCCGGAAGGCCCGAACATCGGTCTCATCAACTCGCTCGCGAGCTTCGCGCGCGTGAACAAGTACGGCTTCATCGAGACCCCGTACCGCCGCGTGGTGGATGGCAAGGTCACCGACGACGTGCAGTACATGTCGGCGACCGAGGAAATGCGCCACACCGTGGCGCAGGCGAACGCGGATCTCGACGTCGAGGGCCGCTTCACCTCGGACCTCGTCTCGACCCGCAAGGCAGGCGAGTTCATGCTGAACCCGCCCTCCAACATCGACCTCATCGACGTGTCGCCGAAGCAGCTCGTCTCGGTCGCGGCCTCGCTGATCCCGTTCCTCGAGAACGACGACGCGAACCGCGCGCTTATGGGCTCGAACATGCAGCGGCAGGCCGTGCCGCTCCTCCGCGCCGAGGCCCCCTTCGTGGGCACCGGCATCGAGGAGATCGTGGCCCGCGACTCCGGCGCCGCGATCACCGCGCGGCGCGGCGGCGTGATCGACCAGGTCGACGCTATGCGCATCGTGGTGCGCGTCACCGAGGACCTGGCCCCGGGCGACCCGGGCGTCGACATCTACAAGCTGCGCAAGTTCCAGCGCTCGAACCAGAACACGTGCATCAACCAGCGTCCGCTGGTGAAGGTGGGCGATACCGTGGGCAAGGGCGAGTTCATCGCCGACGGTCCCTCGACCGACATGGGCGAGCTCGCGCTCGGCAAGAACGTCCTCGTCGCGTTCATGCCGTGGAACGGCTACAACTACGAGGACTCGATCCTCATCTCCGAGCGGATCGTGAAGGAAGACGTCTTCACCTCGATCCACATCGAGGAGTTCGAGGTCTCCGCGCGCGACACCAAGCTCGGGCCGGAGGAGATCACCCGCGACATCCCGAACGTCGGCGAGGAAGCCCTGCGCAACCTCGACGAGGCCGGCATCGTCTACATCGGCGCCGAGGTCGGGCCGGCGGACATCCTGGTCGGGAAGATCACGCCCAAGGGTGAATCGCCGATGACGCCGGAGGAAAAGCTCCTCCGCGCCATCTTCGGCGAGAAGGCCTCGGACGTGCGCGACACCTCGCTCCGCCTGCCGCCGGGCAACTACGGCACGGTGGTCGAGGTCCGGGTGTTCAACCGCCACGGCGTCGACAAGGACGAGCGCGCGCTGCAGATCGAGCGGGAGCTCGTGGAGCGTCTCAGCCGTGACCGCGACGACGAGCTCGCGATCCTCGAGCGCAACATCTACGCGCGCCTGAAGTCCCTCGTCCTCGGCAAGACCGCGGTGAAGGGACCGAAGGGGATCAAGGCCGGCTCCGAGGTCACCGAGGAGCTGCTCGGCACGCTTTCCCGCGGCCAGTGGTGGCAGCTCGCCCTCGGCGACGACCAGGACGCCCAGGCGCAGGAGGCGCTGCACGGCCAGTTCGAGATCCAGCGCAAGGCGCTCGAGCGGCGGTTCGAGGACAAGGTCGAGAAGGTTCGCCGCGGCGACGACCTGCCCCCGGGCGTGATGAAGATGGTCAAGGTCTTCATCGCGGTGAAGCGCAAGCTGCAGCCGGGCGACAAGATGGCCGGCCGTCACGGCAACAAGGGCGTGATCTCCCGCGTGGTCCCCGAGGCCGACATGCCCTTTCTCGCGGACGGGACGCCGGTCGACTTCGTGCTGAACCCGCTCGGCGTGCCGAGCCGCATGAACGTCGGTCAGATCCTCGAGACGCACATGGGCTGGGCCGCGCGCGGCCTCGGCAAGGCGATCGACCTCGGCCTCGACGAGTACCGTCGCACCGGCGACATGACGCCGACCCGCGAGGCGATGAAGGTCGCCTACGGCGAGTCCCTCTACAACGAGGTGCTCTCCGAGATGGCCGAGGACGACTTCCTCGAGGCGGCGGGCAATGTCACCCGCGGCGTGCCGATCGCGACCCCGGTCTTCGACGGCGCCAAGGAGATCGACGTGAACGACGCGCTCCAGCGCGCAGGCTTCGACACCTCGGGGCAGTCGATCGTCTTCGACGGCCGCACGGGCGAGCAGTTCGCGCGTCCCGTCACCGTGGGCGTGAAGTACCTGCTGAAGCTGCACCATCTCGTGGACGACAAGATCCACGCGCGGAGCACCGGGCCGTACTCGCTCGTCACCCAGCAGCCGCTGGGCGGCAAGGCGCAGTTCGGTGGCCAGCGTTTCGGCGAGATGGAGGTCTGGGCGCTGGAAGCCTATGGCGCCGCCTACACGCTGCAGGAGATGCTGACGGTGAAGTCGGACGACGTGGCCGGTCGGACCAAGGTCTACGAGTCGATCGTCAAGGGCGAGGACAACTTCGAGGCCGGCGTGCCGGAATCGTTCAACGTCCTCGTCAAGGAAATTCGCTCGCTCGGCCTGAATATCGAGCTTCTGGACTCGGAAGCGGAGTGAGGGCGCCCGGCGCCCTCGCTTTCCCGAACTCGATCAAGGATTTGATATGAACCAGGAACTCACCAATCCGTTCGCGCCGGTCGCCCCGATGCGGACCTTCGACGAGATCAAGATCTCGCTCGCCTCGCCGGAACGGATCCTGTCCTGGTCCTACGGCGAGATCAAAAAGCCGGAGACCATCAACTACCGCACGTTCAAGCCGGAGCGGGACGGGCTGTTCTGCGCCCGGATCTTCGGGCCGATCAAGGACTACGAGTGCCTCTGCGGCAAGTACAAGCGGATGAAGTATCGCGGCGTCGTCTGCGAGAAATGCGGCGTGGAAGTCACGCTGCAGAAGGTCCGGCGCGAGCGCATGGGCCATATCGAGCTCGCCTCGCCGGTCGCGCATATCTGGTTCCTGAAGTCGCTGCCGTCGCGCATCGGCCTCATGCTCGACATGACGCTGCGTGACCTCGAGCGCATCCTCTACTTCGAGCAGTACGTCGTCATCGAGCCCGGTCTCACCGATCTCAAGCACGGCCAGCTGCTGGGCGAGGAGGAATTCCTCGACGCGCAGGACCGGTTCGGCGACGACGCCTTCCGCGCCGGCATCGGCGCCGAGGCGATCCGCGAGATGCTCGCCGCCATCGACCTCGACGCCGAGGCCGAGCAGCTGCGCGCCGATCTCGCCGAGGCCACCGGCGAGCTGAAGCCGAAGAAGATCATCAAGCGGCTGAAGCTCGTGGAATCCTTCCGCGAGTCCGGCAACCGTCCGGAGTGGATGGTGCTCACGGTGATCCCGGTCATCCCGCCCGAGCTGCGCCCGCTGGTGCCGCTGGACGGTGGCCGCTTCGCGACCTCGGATCTCAACGACCTCTACCGCCGCGTCATCAACCGCAACAACCGCCTGAAGCGGCTGATCGAGCTGCGCGCCCCCGACATCATCATCCGCAACGAGAAGCGGATGCTGCAGGAATCGGTCGACGCGCTGTTCGACAACGGCCGCCGCGGCCGCGTCATCACGGGCACCAACAAGCGCCCGCTGAAGTCGCTCTCGGACATGCTGAAGGGCAAGCAGGGCCGGTTCCGCCAGAACCTGCTCGGCAAGCGCGTCGACTTTTCCGGCCGTTCGGTGATCGTGACCGGTCCCGAGCTGAAGCTGCACCAGTGCGGCCTGCCGAAGAAGATGGCGCTCGAGCTCTTCAAGCCCTTCATCTACTCGCGTCTCGACGCGAAGGGCCTGAGCTCGACCGTGAAACAGGCGAAGAAGCTCGTGGAGAAGGAGCGCCCGGAGGTCTGGGACATCCTCGACGAGGTGATCCGCGAGCATCCGGTGCTCTTGAACCGCGCGCCGACGCTGCACCGCCTCGGCATCCAGGCCTTCGAGCCGGTGCTGATCGAGGGCAAGGCGATCCAGCTGCATCCGCTGGTCTGCTCGGCCTTCAACGCGGACTTCGACGGCGACCAGATGGCCGTGCACGTGCCCCTGAGCCTCGAGGCCCAGCTGGAAGCGCGCGTCCTGATGATGTCGACGAACAACGTGCTCAGCCCCGCGAACGGCAAGCCGATCATCGTGCCGTCGCAGGACATGATCCTTGGTCTCTACTATCTCTCGATCGCCCGTGAGGGGCAGCCGGGCGAAGGCATGGTCTTCGCCTCGATCGAGGAGGTGGACCACGCGCTGCAGAACGGCGTCGTGAACCTGCACACCAAGATCATCGCCCGTATCGAGCAGATCGACGAGCACGGCGACACGGTGACCAAGCGCTTCGAGACCACGCCCGGCCGCCTGCGGCTCGGCGCGCTGCTCCCGAAGAACTTCAAGACGCCGTTCGACATCGTGAACCGGCTCCTGCGCAAGAAGGAGGTCGGCGAGGTCATCGACACCGTCTACCGCCACTGCGGCCAGAAGGAATCGGTGATCTTCTGCGACCAGATCATGTCGCTCGGCTTCACCGAGGCGTTCAAGGCCGGCATCTCCTTCGGCAAGGACGACATGGTGATCCCCGACACCAAATGGACGCTGGTGAACGCCACCCGCGACCAGGTGAAGGAATTCGAGCAGCAGTACATGGACGGCCTCATCACCCAGGGTGAGAAGTACAACAAGGTCGTCGATGCCTGGTCGAAGTGCTCGGACGTGGTCGCGGACGCGATGATGGGCGAGATCTCGGCGGTCCGGAAGGACGACGCCGGGCGCGAGCTCGAGCCGAACTCGGTCTACATGATGGCCCATTCCGGCGCCCGCGGCTCGCCCGCCCAGATGAAGCAGCTCGGCGGCATGCGCGGCCTTATGGCCAAGCCCTCGGGCGAGATCATCGAGACGCCGATCGTGTCGAACTTCAAGGAAGGGCTCACCGTGCTCGAGTACTTCAACTCGACCCACGGCGCCCGCAAGGGTCTGGCCGACACCGCGCTCAAGACGGCGAACTCGGGCTACCTGACCCGCCGCCTCGTCGACGTGGCGCAGGACTGCATCGTCAAGATCGACGATTGCGGCACCGACCGGTCCATCACCGCGCGCGCGGCGATCTCGGACGGCGAGGTCGTGTCCTCGCTCTCCGAACGCATCCTCGGCCGCGTCGCGGCGGAGGACGTGCTCGATCCGAAGACCCAGAAGGTGATCTTCCGCCAGGGCGATCTGATCGACGAGCGCGCGGCCGACATGATCGAGGCGGCCGGGGTTCTGGAGTTCCAGATCCGCAGCCCGCTGACCTGCGAGGCCGACGACGGGATCTGCGCCCAGTGCTACGGGCGTGACCTCGCGCGCGGCACCAAGGTGAACCCCGGCGAGGCCGTGGGCATCATCGCGGCGCAGTCGATCGGCGAGCCGGGCACGCAGCTCACGATGCGCACCTTCCATATCGGCGGCATCGCCCAGGGTGGCTCGCAGAGCTTCCTCGAAGCGAGCCAGGAAGGCCTGCTGACCGTGCGCAACGGCAACACGCTGACCACCGCCGACGGCGAGCAGATCGTCATGGCGCGCAACATGGAGCTCGTCATCGTCGACGAGAACGGCGTCGAGCGGGCGGTGCACAAGCTCGCCTACGGCTCGAAGCTGCTGGCGAAGGAAGGGACCCAGGTCCGGCGCGGCGACAAGCTCGCCGAGTGGGACCCCTACACCCTTCCGATCATCGCCGAGAAGGCGGGTGTCGCGAAGTTCGTCGATCTCGTGGCCGGCTTCTCGGTCCGCGAGGAAACCGACGACGCGACCGGCATCAGCCAGAAGATCGTCTCCGACTGGCGCGCCGCCCCGCGCGGCAACGACCTGAAGCCGGAGATCATCGTCATGGATCCGCTCACCGGTGAGCCGGTTCGCCTCGCGAACGGCAACCCGGAGGTGCACGCCATGTCGGTGGACGCGATCCTCTCGGTCGAGGACGGCCAGGAAGTCCGCCCCGGCGACGTGCTCGCGCGTATCCCGCGCGAGGGCGCGAAGACCAAGGACATCACCGGCGGTCTGCCGCGTGTGGCCGAGCTCTTCGAGGCGCGGCGTCCGAAGGATCACGCGATCATCGCGGAAATCTCGGGCAACGTGCACTTCGGCAAGGACTTCAAGAACAAGCGCCGGATCACGATCGTTCCGACCGAGGAAGGCGCCGAGCCTGTCGAGTACATGGTGCCGAAGGGCAAGCACATCCCGGTGCAGGAAGGCGACTTCATCCAGAAGGGTGAGTACATCATGGACGGCAACCCCGCCCCCCATGACATTCTCGCCATCATGGGCATCGAGGCGCTGGCCGAGTACCTGATCGAGGAGGTGCAGGAGGTCTACCGGCTGCAGGGCGTGAAGATCAACGACAAGCACATCGAGGTGATCGTTCGCCAGATGCTGCAGAAGTGGGAGATCGCCGAGTCCGGTGGCACGACCCTCCTGAAGGGCGAGCAGGTCGACAAGATCGAGTTCGACGAGGAGAACGAGAAGGCGATCGCCGCCGGACGCGAGCCCGCCAAGGGCGCGCCGATCCTGCTCGGCATCACCAAGGCGTCGCTCCAGACGCGCTCGTTCATCTCGGCGGCCTCGTTCCAGGAGACCACCCGCGTCCTCACCGAGGCCGCGACCCAGGGCAAGCGCGACCGCCTGGTCGGGCTGAAGGAGAACGTGATCGTCGGCCGCCTGATCCCCGCCGGCACCGGTGGCGCCACGCAGCAGATCAAGCGGATCGCCACCGATCGCGACAACAAGATCCTGGCGCAGCGCCGCGACGAGGCCGCCGAGGCGATCTCGGTCGACGAGCCGGTGGCCGCCGCGGTCTTCGACGCCGAATGATCCGGGCGGGCGCCTTCGGGCGCCCGGCCCCCGCCATGCGAAACGGGGCGCTCCGCGAGGAGCGCCCCGTTTTCGTTTTCAGGAGCTCCGCCGCCCCGGGCTCGACCCGGGGCGGCGGAGCTCCTGTACCCTCCTGAAAAAACCGCTCAGCCGATCGTCGCGAGCGTCGGGAAGGTTTCGAGCAGCCAGAACGACAGATTGGTGAAGCCGCCGGTCAGCATCAGCAGGCCGACCGCGACCAGGAGCACGCCCATCGCCCGCTCGATCACCGGCATGTGCCGCTTGAGCCCGGCGAGCAGCGTGAGCGCGTGGTTGAGGAAGAATGCGGTCGCGAGGAAGGGCAGGCCGAGGCCGACGGCGTAGAAGCCCATCATCAGGAGCCCGCGCTCGAGCGAGCCCTCCTGCGCGGCGAGGCTCAGGATCGTGCCGAGCACCGGGCCGATGCAGGGGGTCCAGCCGAAGGCGAAGGCGAGGCCGAGCAGATAGGCGCCGAGCGGCGTGCCGCCCTGGTCGCCCGCGTCGATCCGCGCCTCGCGGTAGAGCAGCGGGATCCGGAGCACGCCGAGGAAGTGCAGCCCGAAGAGCAGGATCACCGCGCCGCCGATCAGCCCCATCTCGCGCTGGTAGGCGAGGAACAGCCGGCCGAAGGCCGAAGCCGCGAGGCCGAGGATCAGGAAGACGGTCGAGAGACCGAGCACGAAGAAGATCGCGGCCCACATCACGCGCCGGTCGGCGCCGCCGCCCCGCCGCATGTCCTCGATCGAGGTTCCCGCCATATAGGCGAGATAGGGCGGGACGATCGGCAGCACGCAGGGCGAGAGAAAGCTCAGGATCCCGCCGACCAGCGCCACCGCCAGCGCGGGGGCGAGCGCCCCGTCCCAGAGATCGATCCCGAACATTCCACCCCGCCCGTCTTCGTTCTTCGCGGCCAAACTATCGCGCGGCGCGGCCCGCGTCACGGGCCGCGGCGTCAAAAAGCCGTGGCCAAGCCGGGCCTTTGGTGGCATCGGATCGGGCATGACGAGCTGGGACGCCGAGATCGACGCCCGCGGGCTGCTCTGCCCGCTCCCCGTGCTGCGCGCGCGCAAGCGGCTGCTCGCGCTGCCCGAGGGCGCGGTCCTGCGCGTGCTGGCCGACGACCCGGCCGCGGTGATCGACATGCCGCATTTCTGCGCCGAGGCCGGCCACCGCCTGCTCGCCGCGACCGCCGCCGGGACCGCGACCGCCTACCTGATCCGCCGCGGGGCGGCGCCGGCGGGTCGGGCGCCGGAGGTCACAGGATGAAATCGCCCGCGCGATAGGCGCTCGCCAGCGTCGCGCCATCCTCGATCACCAGCTGGAAGTCTATCGCTCCGTCGCCGTCGTTGTTGAAGTTGACCAGCGTGTTGGAGCCGGAATTCGTGAGCCAAAGCCGCCCGGTCCCGGTCGCCGTGCCGAAGCCGAAGGCCTGGTTGCCGGCGATCGTGGTGTTGGCGTCGATCGCCGAGACGTCGATCCGGTCGCCGGCCGCCGCGCCGATCCCCTCGAAGGCCAGCGCGCCGTCGCCCGCGCGGATGACGTCGCGCGCCATCGGGAGCGAGAAGTTCGCCGCCGCGAGGACGAAGGTATCGGCCCCGACCCCGCCGATCAGGATATCCGCGCCGGCGCCGCCCTGGAGCACGTCGCTTGCCCCGCCCCCGCGCAGCTGGTCGGCGCCATCGCCGCCGGTCAGGGTGTCGTTGCCGCCGCCGCCGAGCAGCGTGTCGTTCGCGCCCCAGCCCGACAGGCTGTCGTTGCCCGCCCCGCCGGTCAGCGTATTGGCCGCGGCGTTGCCCCGGATCGTGTCGTTGCCGCCGCCGCCGATGGCGTTCTCGATCAGCGAGCGGGAATCGCCGTTGTATTGCAGCGCGTTGAACACGTTACCCCGCGCGTGGACGCCATCGCCGAGATCGGCGCGCTGTCCCGAGGCGAAGAGCGAATTGCCCCCCGGGGTCAGGTCGATCCGCAGGTTGGTCGCATAGTTCGACAGGTCGTAGGTATCCGTTCCGCCGCCGTCCCAGATCGTCGCGAAGACGCGGTTCGCGCCGGGCGTGATCGCGGCGACGCCGTTGACGAAGGACTGCCCGGTCGTCGGGCTCCAGCCGTAGATGGTGTTGCCCGCGTTGGTCGTGAAATCGGCGCCATACATCCGCTGCAGGGCGGCGATGTCATACATCATGTAGGTCTGCGCATAGCCGTAGGTCTCGTTGGTATAGGCGCCCTCGAGCGTGCCGGCCGTGTAGGACCGGTAGCTCATCACCGAGAATTCCATCGAATCGATATTCGCCGGCATCGCGGCGAAGCCCGCGAAGGCGTCGTGCGGATGCTTCAGCCCCAGCGCGTGGCCGATCTCGTGCAGATGCGTGTGCCAGGCATAGTCACCGGCTCTCGGCGCCGTGTAGGAGTTGTAGGTCCCGAACCAGACGTCGCCGTTGTCGCTCAGTTCGGAGGTGACGTAGTTGCCGGGAAAGTCGGACACCTGGGCGGTCCCGACCCAGTCCGACGAGGTATTCGCGAGCCGGATCTGCTCGGTCTCGGGCGTGGTGTCGCGCGCGATGCCGAGGTTGGTGAACCCCTCGACCGAGAAACCCGCCTTGGCGGTGGCGTTGACACCCTCGTTGGCGTCGAGCGCGAAGCGCGCGGCGTTCATCTGCGCCGTGGTCAGCGCGAAGAAGCCGGCGGGAAGCTCGGGCTCGGTCGCGTAGCCGTAGATCGAGGCGCTGGCGGGGAAGGAATACTGGATCGAGGTCCCGCCCCAGGCGACGTTGGTGAGGATCCCGTCGACGCCCGGGTTTCCCGTCCCGGTGACCGACTTGACCGCGTTGCCCGTGCGGCTGTCGGTAGCGCCCGTCCCGGCGCCCCAGGGCGTCGTGTCCGGCGCGGGAAGGGCGAGGCCGCTCGGCGGGCCGGAGCGCTCCGCCGCGAAGGCGTCGGGGCGGGCGCCGAACGCGGAGCGCCCGACCTCGTCGAGGGCCGGGCTCCAGGGGTCCCGCGCCCACCAGGCGCCGGTTTCCCCGCCGAGCCAATGCTCGGCCGGATCGCGCAGAGACATGCCGGTGATCCCTCCCTATCTGGGGCAGTCCTCGAAGAATGCGAGCGATGGCGCCCTCGAAAACACCTGGCGCCAGATACAAGGAGGATAAATACGTCTCCTCGAAACCATGATGGCACGACGGATCCGGATTCACCAATACAATCCGGATACAGTGGTAAACCCGTCGAATGCACACCCGGCGACGATTCAACTATGAGTTGATCCGACGGCTACGACGCCCGCTCCCGCGACGGAACCGCGCGACACGCGCGCGCCGAACGTCCAGCGTAAGCGCGCGCGCCAGTCTTCAGAGGATGAAATCGCTCGCCGTATAGGCGGAGGCGAGCGTGGCGCCGTCCTCGATCACGAGCTGGAACTCGGGCGCCGAATCGCCGTCGATATTGCCCTTCACGATCGTGTCCGCGCCGTCGACCGTCAGCCACAGATATCCGCGGCCCGTTCCCCCGCCGAAGATGAAGGCCTGATCCCCGGCGACGGCGGTGTTGGCGTCGATGCCCGAAAGATCGATGCGGTCGCCCGAGGCGGCGCCCGCGCCGTCGAAGGCCGCGCCGCCGTCGCCGGCGCGCAAGGTGTCCGGCGCCGAGGGCGAGGAATGCGCGGCCGACGTGACGCGGAAGACGTCCGACCCGGCGCCGCCGACCAGCACGTCGGCGCCCGCGCCGCCCGTCAGCGTGTCGTTGCCCGCGCCGCCGCGCAACGTGTCCTTGCCGGAGCCGCCGAGGATCTGGTCCGCCCCGCCGAGCCCGTAGAGCACGTTCGCGGCGGAATTGCCGGTCAGCACGTCCGCGCCGGAGCCGCCCTTGGCGTTCTCGATCACCGTGCCGACCGCGATCGACATGTTGCCGGTCATCCCGCCGACCGAGGAGAAGGTCTCGGGATTGAGGTTGATCCGCTGCGCCGAGGAGAAGCCGGAGAAATCGACCGTGTCCCGGCCGCCCCCGTCGACGATGGTGAAGGCCATCTTGTCGGCGTAGGTCGCGAGCGTGGCGAAGACGGTGGTGGTGATCGTGGTGTTGAAGCCCCAGGTCGTGTTGCCGGCGAAGCCGCCCACGCCGCCGTAGATCTCCGCCAGCGCCAGCCAGTCGGCGACCATCGGCGACAGGGTGAAGGCGCGGGACGCGTCCACGCTCGTGTTGTCGGTCTGGGAGAAATACGACATCACCGTCGTCTGCCAGCTGTCGTTCAGATAGAAATTGCTGTTGTCGCCATAGGAGGCGTCGGTGGTGTTCGAGACATAGGTCGCCGCGCCGTCGTAGTCCCCGGCGTGGCCGAGGCCGAGCGCGTGGCCGATCTCGTGCAGGAACGTCTGGTAGGAATAGCTCGCGGTGCCGGTGCCGTAACGCGAGATCCAGCCCGAGCCGACATTCACATAGGCCTGGGTGATCGCGCCGTTGTCGAGATAGTAGTTCGCCCAGGAATAGGCCGCGTTGGCATCCTCGTTCACGAAGAGGATGTCGGCCGAGGTGGTCGATGTCGTGCGCTGGAACGTGATCCCGAGCACCTCGCCGTAGAGCGCCATCGCGCGTTCGGCGAGCGCGATTCCCGCGGTGTTCAGCCCGGCCACGTTGTAGCGCAGCACGCCCGAATTGGCGCCGAGCCCGGTCGAGCCCATGTTGAACGCGTGCGGCGTGTCGCCGACGTCGTTCCAGTACCCCTCGCGCAGGTAGTCCGCGATGCGCGCGTTGGAAAAGGTGGGCAGCGCGGCGGCGGTGACGGCCGAGGTGGCCACGGCCGGTTTCGGCGCCGGGATCGCATGAGTGACGATGGAGTCAAGGCCGCCCGCGGCCCCGGTCCCGACCGGCGTCGGGTGGAGCGCGCCCCGCTCCCCGCCGTTCTCCGCCTCCCGCGGGCCGGCCTCTGGCCGGGCCGCGCCGAAGATGAACCGATCCTCGAAGTCGAATACGCTGCGCGTCATATTCTTCCCTCCTCCGCGCGGCTACGCTTTCCGCGCCGCGTCGCGCCAACGACCTCCCGAGGGCCGCTCCCGAGAGGGGCGCGGCCGCCGGTCGCCGGCGTCCTGGTGTCGGGCTCCCTCGCTCAGAGCCCCTTTGAGCGGTAGCTCGCCGCTACCCTTCCGATGGAGACGAGGTAGGCCGCGACCCGCAGATCGTCGACCTCCTTGCGTCCATGCCAGACCTCGCGGATCGACTGATAGGCTTCCCGCATCGTGTCATCGAGGCCCGAGCGGACCAGCTCGAGCTCGCCCGCGCCGCGCACATACTGGGTTTTGAAGTGGTCCGAAAGTCCATGCTTGATCCCGCTCGCCCGCGCGACCCGCTCGAGCTCCTGGACCAGCAGCGCGTGCTGCGCCTCCTCCTGCCGCCGCTGCATCCGGCCGAAGCGGATGTGGCTGAGGTTCTTCACCCATTCGAAATAGCTGACGGTGACGCCGCCCGCGTTGGCATAGAGGTCGGGAATGATCACGACGCCCTTCTGCCGCAGGACCTCGTCCGCGCCGGCGGTGACCGGCCCGTTCGCGGCCTCGATGATCAGCGGCGCCTGGATCCGGTCGGCGTTGCCGAGGTTGATCACCCCTTCCATCGCCGCCGGGATCAGGATGTCGCACTCCGCCTCGAGCAGCGCCGCGCCTTCCTCGTAGTAGGTCGCGCCGGGGAAATCGCGCACCCCGCCGGTCGCGCCGATATGCGCCTTGAGATGCTCGATCGCGAGCCCGGCCGGGTTCAGCACCGCCCCGTCGCGCTCGATCACGCCGACCACGATCGCGCCATCCTCCTCGGAGAGGAACTTCGCGGCGTGGAAGCCGACGTTGCCGAGCCCCTGCACGATCACCCGCTTGCCGTCGAGCGATCCGCCGAGCCGCGCCCGCGCGACGTCCTCGGGATGGCGGAAGAACTCGCGGAGCGCGTACTGGATGCCGCGTCCCGTCGCCTCGACCCGGCCGTGGATGCCGCCCGCGTTGAGCGGCTTGCCGGTGACGCAGGCGGCCGCGTTGATGTCGGTCGTGTTCATGCGCTGGTACTGGTCGACCATCCAGGCCATCTCGCGCTCGCCGGTGCCCATGTCCGGCGCGGGCACGTTCTGGCTCGGGTTGATCAGGTCGCGCTTCACGAGCTCGTAGGTGAAGCGCCGGGTGATCTGCTCGAGCTCGTGCTCGTCCCATTCGCGCGGGTCGATCCGGAGCCCGCCCTTGGAGCCGCCGAACGGCGTCTCGACCAGCGCGCATTTGTAGGTCATGAGCGCGGCGAGCGCCTCGACCTCGTCCTGGTTCACGCTCATCGCGTAGCGGATGCCGCCCTTGACGGGCTCCATATGCTCCGAATGCACCGAGCGGTAGCCGGTGAAGGTGTGGATCGCCCCCCGGAGCCGCACGCCGAAGCGCACGGTATAGGTGGAGTTGCAGACGCGGATCTTCTCCTCGAGCCCGGGCGACAGGTCCATCAGCCGCACCGCGCGGTTGAACATGACATCGACGGACTCGCGGAAGCTCGGCTCGCGAACGGGTGCGTTCATTTGATATCCCCAGCCTTTCGTCGGACCTTCTCTGGGCCCCTCGGGCAGCTAACGCCGCCGCGAAGGGACAGGCAACCCGTATCCGGGTTCCGACACGTTCTCGCGACGGCGCACCCCAGCGAGGCCGCTCCGCCCCCCATTCCGCGCGTCCCCGGGCCTGACCCGGGGTCTCGACGCCATTTTCCGCGCGGCGGGCCGGCCGCCTCGGGCCCCCGGGACGAGCCCGGCGCCGGGCGGTGGCGGTCGGACGGACCACCGGAGAGCCGCCTCAGCCCCGGGGCTTCGCGCGCCGGGTGGGCTCGGCGGCGGCGGGGTCCTCGGGCCAGGGATGCCGGGGATAGCGCCCGCGCAGGTCGCGGCGCACGTCGGCGTAGGAGCTGGCCCAGAAGCCCGGCAGGTCGGCCGTGGTCTGGACCGGGCGCCCGGCGGGCGACAGCAGCTCGACCACCAGCGGCGCCTGGTCCGGGCCGATCACCGGATGGCGCGTGAGGCCGAAGAGCTCCTGCACCCGGACCGCGATGCTCGGCGCGGCGCCATCGTAGTCGATCGGCACCCGGGTGCCGGTCGGCGCGGTGAAGGCGACCGGGGCGAGCGCGTCCATCCGGCGCCGCGCCTCCCAGTCGAGCCGCGCCTCGAGCGCGGCGAGAAGATCGACGCGGGCGAGATCCTCGGCACGGGTCCGGCCGGGGAGCGCCGGGGCGAGCCAGTCCTCGAGCGTCGCGAGAAGCCCCGCCTCGGAGAAATCCGGCAGTTCCGCGCCGCGCCCGCGCAGCCATTCCGCCCGCGCCGCGAACCGCCGCGCGGCGGGCGTCCAGGGCAGCGCCTGGAGGCCGAGGTCGCGCACCCCGCCGGCGAGCGCGGCCGCGACCCGATCCGGCGGCGCCTCGGTCCAGGGCCGGTCCTCGAGCGCCACCGCGCCGAGCATCAGCCGGCGCCGCGCCAGCACCGCCCGATCGCGGCGCGACCATTCGCAGACCGTCTCCGCGCGCAGCGCCGCGGCGTGCAGCGCCCGGATCTCGGCCTCGGTCACCGGCAGCGCGGTCCTCACCTTCGCCTCGCGCGGGTCGCCGTCGAGATCGGCGATCACGAGGAAAGGCGCGCGGCCGAGCGGATCGTCGGGCGCGACGACGGCTCCCTTGCCGCCGGACAGGAGATAGCGCGGCGCCTCGCCCGCGCGGCGCTTGCCGATCCGGTCGGGATAGGCCAGCGACAGGATCGCGCCCGCCGAAAGCTCCGCCTCGGCGCGGGCCGCCGGGAGGCCGCCCCGTAGCCGCTTCGCCTCGGCGCGGATCGCGGCGATGGCGCCGCGGTCGACGCTGACCGGATGCTCCCGCTCCGCGACGCCGGGATCGCGCAACGCCTGGAGCCGGATCGCGAGATCCGCGCGCGCCGGCCCGCCCGCGCCGCGCACCGGGTCGCGCGCGCCGGCGAGCGCCGCGAGATCGGCGGCGAGCGGGCCCGCGCCCTGCTCCGCCGCGATGCGCAGCATGTGGCCGAGCCTGGGATGCGTCGGCAGCCCCGCCAGCGCGCGGCCATGGGGGGTGATCGCGCCGCGCGGATCGAGCGCGCCGAGCGCGGTCAGGAGCGCCCGCGCCTCGGCGAGCGCCGGCGCGGGCGGCGGCGTCGGGAAGGGCATCGTCTCCGCCGTCCCGCCCCAGAGCGCGATCTCGAGCGCGAGCCCGGTCAGGTCGGCGGCGAGGATCTCGGGCGGCGGCGCGAGGCCGAGCGCGCCCTCCTCGCCCCGGGTCCAGAGCCGGTAGCACCAGCCCGGCGCGACGCGCCCCGCGCGGCCGCGCCGCTGCTCCGCCTCGGCGCGGGTGACGCGCTCGGTGACCAGCCGGCTCATGCCCGAGCCCGGATCGAAGCGCGCCCGCCGCGCCCGCCCGGCGTCGATCACGACGCGGATGTCGGGAATGGTGAGCGAGGTCTCGGCGATCGCGGTCGCGAGCACGAGCTTGCGCCCTCCGGCGAGCGGCGCCAGCGCCGCGCGCTGCTCGGCGAGCGAGAGGCCGCCGTGGAGCGGCCGCGGCGACACGTCGGCCGGAAGCGCGGGCGCGAGCCGCGCGGCGGTCCGCGCGATCTCCGCCTGGCCCGGAAGGAACACGAGGACGCCGCCCTCGGTCTCGCGCAGCGCGCTCAGCGTAAGCTCGGCCACCTCGGCCTCGAGCCGCGCGCCGGGCGCGGCCGGCCGGTCGAGCCAGCGCGTCTCGACCGGAAAGGCGCGGCCCTCGGCGGTCACGATCGGCGCGTCGCCGAGCAGGGCCGAGACCGCCGCGATGTCGAGCGTCGCCGACATGATCAGGAGCTTCAGGTCCGGCCGCAGCGCGCCCCGGATCTCGAGCGCGAGCGCGAGGCCGAGATCGGTGGCGAGCGCGCGCTCGTGGAATTCGTCGAAGATGACGAGGCCGATCCCGTGCAGCTCGGGATCGGACTGGATCATCCGCGTCAGGATCCCCTCGGTCACCACCTCGATCGCGGCGCCCTTCACCGATTCGCCCCGCATCCGGTAGCCGACCCGGAGGCCCGGACGCTCGCCGAGGCTCTCGGCCAGCCGCTCGGCGGCGGCGCGGGCGGCGACCCGGCGCGGCTCCAGCATCAGGATCCTGCCCGCCACGATGCCCGAACCGAGCAGCGCCAGCGGAACGGCGGTGGTCTTGCCCGCCCCCGGCGGCGCGCGCAGCACCGCGCGGCCCGCCGCCGCCAGCGCGGCGACGAGCTCGGGCAGCGCCGGGGCGATCGGCAGGCCGGCGCCCGGGTCGAGAGCGGGGGCGAGGGTCAGGAGCGCCGCTCCAGCGTCGCGGTGCCGAAGCTGGTGCTGGTCTGGATCCGCTGCGCCCGCGCGGTGCCGTCGGCGCCTTCGGTGAAGGTCAGCGTGAAGGGAAACTCGCGCTGCGCCGACAGGCTGTGCGGCTCGCCCTTCATCCGCGCATAGGTGCCCGAGCAGGTGAAGCCGCCCCGCGCCGGCTGTTTCGGGCCGAGCTTGAGGCGCGAGCGGCGGGCGCCGTCGAAGATGTCGACCGAGGTCGCGCAGACCCCCTCCGACGGCTGGTCCCGCAGCAGCGCGAATCCGGCCGAGATCGGATCGAGCGTGCCGGCCTGCTCCGCCGGGTCGGGCTCGCCGCCGCGGGGCGGCTCCAGCGTGACCTTGGTCGGCACGCCGTTCTTCCAGTCGATTCGCGTGGTCCGCTTGCCCTGCGACGAATCGGAGGCGGACTGGAACAGCGCGGGCACCGGCTTTCCGGATTTCCCGATCGCCCCGCGCGCGGTCCCGTCGAAGGCGAAGCGCAGCAGCGCCGCGACGATGCCCGAGGCGTTGATCTTCGCCCGGGCGGAATAGTCGCGGGCGGATTCCTCGGTCGCGAAGGACATGGTTCCGACCTTGATGCCGGTGACATAGAAATCGTAGTTGGCGGCCTGCCCCCAGGCGGCGGTCCCGAAGCCGAGGCTTGCGACGAGAAGGGCCGCGCGGGGGGCGGTGCGGAGGATGGGCATCTTGGCGGGCCTCGCTGTCTCGGTCGGAATGTCGAAGAACGGATGGTGCCATGGAAATATGCCAGCGCGGCCGGCGGGGCCAAGATGGAATGCGCGAAGGGCCGGTAAGCCGTGCGTGACCTCGTGACCGATCCCGGCGCCCGCGCCGATCTCGCCGCCCGCCTGCGCGCGGGCGACCGCCGCGCGCTCGCCCGCGCCATCACCCTCGTCGAATCGACCCGCGACGATCATCGCGCGGCGGCGCGCGACCTGCTCGCGGGCCTGCCGCCGCCGGCGCGGCCGAGCCTGCGGGTCGGGCTGACCGGCACCCCCGGCGTCGGCAAGTCGAGCTTCGTCGAGGCGATGGGGACGCGGCTGACCGCGCGGGGCCTGCGCCTCGCGGTGCTCGCGGTCGACCCGTCCTCGGCGCGCTCGGGCGGCTCGATCCTGGGCGACAAGACCCGGATGGACGTGCTCGCGCGCGACCCCCTGGCCTTCATCCGCCCCTCGCCCTCCAGCGCGGGCCTCGGCGGCGTCGGCCTCAGGACCCGCGAGACGATCCCGCTGGTCGAGGCCTGGGGCGCCGACGTGGTGCTGGTCGAGACGGTGGGGGTCGGCCAGTCCGAGACCATGGTCGCCGAGATGACCGACGTCTTCCTGCTCCTGCTCGCCCCGGCCGGCGGCGACGAGCTGCAGGGGGTGAAGCGCGGCATCATGGAGATGGCCGACATCATCCTCGTCAACAAGGCCGATGGCGACATGCTGGCGCAGGCGACGCGGACCCGCGCCGATTACGCCGGCGCGCTCCGGCTCCTGCGCCACCGGCCGGGCGATCCCGAGGGCTTCCCGCGCGCCCTCGCGGTCTCGGCCGCCACCGGCGACGGGCTCAACGAAGCCTGGGACGCCGTCGAGGAGCTCGCCGGGGCGCGCCGGGCGAGCGGCGCCTGGGACGCGCGGCGGCGGGAACAGGCCGAGACCTGGTTCCTCCGCGCGGTCGAGCGCGGCCTGGCCGAGCGGATGGCGCGCGACGGGCGGCTGACGGCGATCCGCGCCGGGCTGGCGCGCGAGGTCGCGGCCGGCGCGCTCGGGCCGGAGGCCGCGGCGGACCGGCTGCTCGCGGCGCTGTTCGGGGAAGCGGGGGCCACCGCGACGGATCGGCCTTGACGCCCGGGCCCCGCGCGCGTATGAGGCGCGCTCAAGTTTTCGGCCCGCTTCCGCGCGGGCCTGACGATGGTACGGGCACCTCGGACGGGGGCCAATTGCAAGGATCCTGACGATGTCTCGTCGCTGCGAACTGACTGGCAAGGGCGTGATGGTTGGCAACAACGTCAGCCACGCGAACAACAAGACCAAGCGGCGCTTCATGCCGAACCTGAACGACGTGACCCTGACGAGCGAGACGCTCGGCCAGAGCCACAGCTTCAAGATCTCGGCCGCCGCGCTGCGGACCGTCGACCACCGGGGCGGCCTCGACGCCTTCCTCGCGAAGGCGCCGGACGCGGAGCTTTCCCCGAAAGCGCTGAAGCTGAAGCGCGAGATCGCGAAGGCGGCCGCCGCCGCCTGACGCCGATCCCGACGGCCTCCCCCCGACCGTCGGTCAGACTTCTTTCGAAGGGCCTCGTCGCGCGCCGCGCGGCGGGGCCCTTTCGCACTCGCGGTAGCCGCGGCGTGACACCTTCTGCGGGTTGAAAATGCCCATGGCGGTTGGGCTTGGGTCCGGCGGATCACGAGTGTCACGCAGGGGCTTGAATTTAATGTGACATTAACGGCCCGCGGCGTTCGGGCCACGGCGCGGCGGGCCGCGAAAAATAATCGCGGCGCGCCCCGAGATAATGCTTGATATGAGGGGCGAACGGCCTCATATGCCGTGCCCTGACGCCAACGCACGCACCTCTGCTCGGCCGCGCCTGACGTGGACTCAAGTAGCGACGGTAACGTCTCTTTTGGAAACGACGGGGTTAACTCCCCCGGGTCTGATGGAGATGACCATGTTGAACGCCGCCGCCCGTCTGGGCGCCTCCCCCGCATCCCTGGTCGACCAGCATCCCGCCAAGAGCGCGGTGAGCGCCCGTCAGGACGCCTATATCCGCGAGAACGATTTCGCCGAGCCGACGGTCATCTTCGACCTCGACATGCTGCGCGCGAAGTACGACGCCCTCGCCACCGGGCTCGGCGACGCGACGATCCACTACGCGGTCAAGGCGAATCCCGCCCCCGAGATCGTCGCGGCCCTCGACGCGCGCGGCGCGAAGTTCGACTGCGCCTCGCGCGGCGAGATCGAGCTCTGCCTCGGCCAGGGCGTGGCGCCGGCCGACATCGCCTTCGGCAACACGATCAAGCGCGCCGCGGACATCGCCTACGCGCACAAGGTCGGGGTGGAGCAGTTCGCCGTCGACGCCGAATCGGAGATGCGCAAGATCGCCGAGCACGCGCCGGGCGCCCGCGTCATCGTGCGCATGCTGGTCGAATCGAGCGACGCCGACTGGCCGCTGACCCGCAAGTTCGGCTGCTCCCCGCGCGAGGCGCTGCGTCTCATGGACCTCGGCCGGTTCCTCGGCCTCGACGTCGCCGGGATCTCGTTCCACCCGGGCAGCCAGATGCGCGAGCCGACGATGTGGGCCTCCGCCCTCGACGGCGCGCTCGCCCTCTGGACCGAGGCGAAGGAGAACGGCCACGCGCTCCGCGTCCTCAACATCGGCGGCGGCTTCCCGGCCTTCTACGGCCTGCCGCTCCCGGCGACCGAGGATTACGCGGCCGAGGTGATGCGCATGGTCCGTTCCCGCTTCGGGACCGACGTCCATGTGATGGCCGAGCCGGGCCGCGGCCTGGTCGCCGAGGCCGGCGTGATCGTCGCCGAGGTGATGCTCGTCGCGAAGAAGGACCAGGACGACCTGCAGCGCTGGGTCTATCTCGACATCGGCAAGTTCTCGGGCCTCGCCGAGACGATGGACGAGGCGATCCGCTACCAGTTCGAGACCCGCCACGGCGAGGACTGCGAGACCGGTCCCTGCGTGCTCGCCGGTCCGTCCTGCGATTCGGCCGACGTGCTCTACGAAAAGCGTCCGGTTCAGCTGCCGCTGGACCTGACAGACGGCGACAAGGTGCGTATCCTCTGCACCGGCGCCTATACGACGAGCTACTCCTCGGTTGGTTTCAACGGCTTCCCGCCGTTGCGCTCGGTCTTCGTCGGCTGAGCTGAACCGGATCGGAACGCGACTCCTCGGGCGCCGTCACGCGGCACCGAGGAGGCGCGATGCTGGTCGCACAGATCACTGATCCCCATGTGTCGCTGCCGGGCACGATCCTGTTCGGCGGCTACGACCCGGCGGCGGCGCTGACCGCCGTCCTGACCCGGATCGCTCGGCTGAGGCCGAGGCCCGATCTGGTGTTCTTCACCGGCGACCTGACCGAGAACGGCCGGCCCGAGGAATACGCGCATTTCCTGCGCCTGCTGCGCGGCTTCGATCTCAGGATGGCGGCGATCCCGGGCAACCATGACCGCCGCGACGCCTTCGCCGACGCGCTGCGCGGCTCGGTCGTGGCGATCGACGGCGACGCCTCCTTCGGCTTGCAGATCGCGATCGACGACCTGCCGGTCCGGATCCTCGGCCTCGACACGCTGGCGCTCGAGGGCGAGGCGGGCGGCATGCTCGACGCGTTCCGGCTCGGCTGGCTCGCGCGGCAGCTCGAGGGCGCTGGCGACGCGCCGGCGCTCATCTTCATGCATCATCCGCCGGTCGCGACCGGGATCGCGGCGATGGACATCTGGAGCCTCGCCGATCCCGAGGCATTCGCCGGCGTGGTGGCGGAGTTTCCGAACATCCTCCGGATCTGCTGCGGCCATGTGCATCGCGTGGTCGAGACGCGCTTCGCCGGCACGGCCTGCGGGATCTGCCCCTCGGTCGCCTGGGCGGTGCCGCTGTTCGAGCCGGCGGTGCGCGCGCCGCTCGTCCGGCAGGCCCCGGCGTTCCAGCTGCACCTGCTGACCGACACCGGGCTCGTCACCCACACCGAGTTCCTCGCGGAGTTCGACCCCCGATTGCCGCCGCCGCGAAGATCTGCCTAATTGACGCCCTCGGGGCCGAAGCGGGGCGGGGATTCTGACGCGATGGCGGATACGGCGCTTTTCGCCTCCTACAATGTCCACAAATGCGTCGGCTCGGACCGGCGTTTCGACCCCGGGCGGATCGCGGCCGTCATCGCCGAGATCAATCCCGACGTGATCGCGCTGCAGGAGGCCGACCGGCGCTTCGGCGACCGGGCGGGGCTCCTCGATCTCGCGGCGCTGCGCGAGGCGACCGGGCTCGAGCCGGTGCCGGTCGCCAACGGGCACCGCGGCCACGGCTGGCATGGCAACCTGCTCCTGACGCGCGGCGGGGCGACGCGGCGGGTGCGACAGGTCACGCTTCCCGGGCTCGAGCCCCGCGGCGCGCTCATGGCCGATATCGAGCTCACCACCGGCGCGATCCGGGTGCTCGGGGTGCATCTCGGGCTCCTGCGCCATTCCCGCCTGCTGCAGGTGAACTCGCTCCTGTCGCACGCGGTCGAGCTGACCGACCTGCCGGTGATCCTGATGGGCGACATGAACGAGTGGCGGCGCGAGCGGCGCTCGGCGCTGCTCGGCTTCGACGCCGGCCTCGGGCCGATGCAGCGCGGCGTGCCGAGCTTTCCCGCCTATTATCCGGTGCTGGCGCTCGACCGGATGGTCGCGCGCCCGGCCGGGATCCTCGGCCAGGTCGAGGTGCATGATTCGCCGCTGGCGCGCCGCGCCTCGGATCATCTGCCGATCAAGGCCCGTGTGACGCTCGGGTGACATCCCGCCGATACGCGTCTGGTGCCCGCGCCCCGGGTCTGCTAGGGGACCGCGAGCCGAGAAGGAACCTAGCCTATGTCCGACCACCGCCGAAACGCGCTGGCCCGCGCCACCCTGACGCTGGCGCTGATCCTCGCCTCCGCCGGAATGGCGGGCGCCGTCGCCTTCGCGCGCGCGGATACCGACCAGGACGGCCTCGTCAGCTACGAGCAGGCGCTGATCGTGATGCCGAAGCTGAAGGAAGTCAGCTTCAACCGGTTCGACACCAACCACGACGGCTTCATCGATCGCGGCGAATGGTCCGGTCTCGACGCCTTCTACCGCTTCACCTATACGGGCCGGAACTGAGCCCCGCGCCCGCGCCGATCCCGGGCGAAGCCCGCGCGGGGCGCCCTCCCAATTCCAGGTAGTTCGAGATGACCCAAGCCTCGGCCAATGTGAACGTCATGATCAAGGCCGCGCGCAAGGCCGCCCGCGGGCTGGTCCGCGACTTCGGCGAGGTCGAGAACCTGCAGGTCTCCGCCAAGGGCCCCGGCGATTTCGTCAGCCGCGCCGACCTCAAGGCCGAGCAGGTGATCCGCGACGAGCTGACCGAGGCGCGGCCGAACTACGGCTGGCTCGGCGAGGAAAGCGAGGAGGTGAAGGGCGCCGACCCGACCCGGCGCTGGATCGTCGACCCGCTCGACGGCACCACCAATTTCCTGCACGGCGTGCCGCACTGGGCGATCTCGATCGCGCTGGAGCACAAGGGCGAGATCGTCGCCGGCGTGATCTACGATCCCGCGAAGGACGAGATGTTCGTCGCCGAGAAGGGCGCCGGCGCCTATGTCAACGACCGGCGCATCCGCGTTTCCGGCCGCCGCGAGATCGGCGAGATGATCTTCGGCACCGGCATTCCCTGGGGCGGCAGCCGCGACCTGCCCCGCACGCTGCGCGAGCTCGCCGCGCTGACGCCGCGCACCGCGGGCATCCGGCGGATGGGCGCCGCCGCGCTCGACTTCGCCTATGTCGCGGCGGGCCGGCTGGACGGGTTCTGGGAACACGGGCTGAAGCCCTGGGACATGGCCGCGGGCCTCCTGCTGGTGCGCGAGGCCGGCGGCTTCGCCGGTCCGTTCGACGAGGGCGCCGACATTTTCGAGAGCCAGGGCGTGATCGCGGCCAACGCCGCCGCCTTCGAGCCGCTGACGAAGATCCTGCGCGACGCGTAGGGTGGGCGATTCCGCCCACCATCCTCCATCGAGAACCGCGCGGGTGATCCGCGACGCGCCCGCGGCGCCCGTGGCGGCGCCGGGGCGAGGTGGGCGGAATCGCCCACCCTACGGCAGCTCGGCGATGACCTCGGCTTCTCCCGCCGTCAACGGCCCCGTCGCGCGGTCGAAGCGCAGATAGGCGAGCCCGGCGCCATCCACCGCCGTCAGCAGCGTCCCGACCGGCTTCTCGCCCGACCGAATCTCGGTCCCCGGCGCCGGCGCGGCCCCCGCGATCGTCACCCGGACCAGCCCCTTGCGAAGCTCGGTCTTGTGCTTCATCCGCGCCGTGACCTCCTGCCCGACGTAGCAGCCCTTGCGGAAATCGACGCCGCGGAGCCGCTCGAAGCCCATCTCGAGGATGTAGCTCTCGTCCGGGATCAGCTCGATCCCCGTTTCCGGCACCACATGCGCGACGCGGAGCGCGGTCAGCGCGGCGGGATCGAGCGGGGTCACGCCCGCGAGGATCAGGTCGGGATCGGCTCCGTAGGCGCGCCAGCCGAGCTCCGGCAGCCTCGGGTCGGCGCGCGCGAGCGGCACGTCGGGCGCCGCGCCGATACCGAGGATCACCGCGAGATCGGTCGCCTCCACCGCGACCCTGGCGCGCAGCCGGTACATCGCGAGCCGCCGCGCCAGCGCCTCGGCCCGGTCGGCGGCGACGTCGACGAGGATGGTCTCGCCGTCTCGCACCAGGAAGAAGTCGAACAGGTATTTGCCCTGCGGCGTCAGCAGCGCCGCGTAGACCGCGCCGGTCTCGAGCCCGCGCAGGTCGTTGGTGACGAGGTTCTGCAGGAAGTCCCGCGCCTCCGCCCCGGAGATCCGGAGCACGGCGCGGTCGGTGGCGTGAAAGCCCGCGGTCATCTTTCCTCCTCAGGCGCCCGCGAACTGCAGCGCGTAGAGATCGGCGTAGAGCCCGCCGATGTCGAGCAGTTCCCGGTGCGTGCCCTGTTCGACGATCCGCCCCTGGTCCATGACCACGATATGGTCGGCGTCGAGGATGGTGGCAAGGCGGTGCGCGATGACGAGCGTGGTGCGGCCCGCCGCGAGCCGGTCCAGCGCCACCCGGATCGCCGCCTCGCTCTCGGCGTCGAGCGCCGAGGTCGGCTCGTCCAGCAGCAGGATCGGCGCGTCGCGCAGGATCGCGCGCGCGATCGAGAGCCGCTGGCGCTCGCCGCCCGAGAACTGGCCCGCCGAGGGCGTGACCGGCGTGTCGTAGCCCATCGGCAGCGCCGAGATGAACCCGTCCGCGGCGGCCGAGCGCGCGGCCGCCTCGACCTCGGCGCGGCTCGCCGCGCGGCGGCCGAAGCCGATGTTCTGCGCCACGGTCGCCGAGAGCAGCACCGAATCCTGGCTCACCACCGCGATCTGGTCGCGCAGCGAGGCGAGCGTCAGGTCGCGCAGGTCGTGGCCGTCGAGCAGCACGCGCCCCCCGGTCGGGTCGTAGAGCCGGGGCAGGAGGTTGAAGACCGTCGACTTGCCCGCGCCGGAGCGGCCGACGAAGGCCACGCGGCTGCCGGGCCGGATGTGGAGCTCGAAATCCTTCAGCGCCACGTGCCCGTCCGGATAGGCGAACTGCACCTTCTCGAAGACGATGTCGCCCCTGGCGCGCGTGATCGTCTCGGTGCCGTCCAGGATCGTGTTCTCGGCATCGAACAGCATGAAGACGCGATCGAGCGCGCCGGCGCCCTGCTGCATCTGCGCGTAGGTGCTGCCGAGCCGCCGCGCCGGCCCCGAGGCGACGCCGAGGCCGGTCAGGAGGCCGGTGAAATCGGCGATCGAGATCGTGCCGTGGCTCATGCGGATCCCGACGACGAGCAGGAGCACCGCGACCGCCATCCCGGCCAGCGCCTCCATCAGCGGCGAGACCCGGGCGCTCCACTGGTTCTGCTTGTTCTTGAGCCCGAACAGCCGCTCGAAGATGCTGGCGGCGTTCTGCGACAACGGTTCCTCGAGCTGGTAGGTCCGGGCCATGCGGATGCCGGACAGCCCCTCGGTCACCTCGCTCGTCATCGAGGAGATCTCGGCCTGGGTCTTGCGGCTGAGCTTCTTCAGCCGCGAGCCGATCAGGTTCACCGGCAGCACGGCGACGCCGAAGATCAGGATCATCGCGACGGTGAGCGGCGCGTCGATCGTCAGCATCGCGGCGAAGGAGAAGACCATGATGAGGATGCCGGAGAGCCCCCCGAGGGCGCCCCGCACCGCCGCGCTGATGAGCAGGATGTCCGAGGAGAACCGCGCCGCGAGCCCGGCCGGCGCCTCGGTCGCGAGCCGCGCGAGATCCGAGCCGACCAGCTGGCGGAACATCTCCTTCTGCAGGTCCGCCTCCATCCGCGTCACGAAGCGGTTCGAGGAGGTCTCGCGGTAATAGTCGGCGAGCCCCTTGATCGCGGTCAAGACCACGACGCCGAGCGGCCCCCACCAGATCACGGAGAAGTCGCTGTCCTCGAAGGCGTTCATCACCTCCTGGATCAGCTTGGTATAGCCGGCCGAGGCGATGGCGACGATCACCATCATAACCAGGGTGAAGATCGCGAGCTTCCAGCTCTTCGCGAGCCAGTCCCGCCAGAGCCGCGCGAACGGGCGACCGCCCGCCTCGCCGGACCGGGTAGTTTTCTCAGTCATGCCAATTCCCCGAGGACCGGGGCGTCGTAACATGCGCGCGCGCCTCCGACAAATCGGATTCGCCATTTCGCAGGCCGGCGCGATGGCCTAGACTCCGGTCCGTTATCGGAGCCCCCTGCCATGTCGTTTTCCTTCGGGCGCGCGATCCGCGCCATCCCCGGTCCGTCGATGATTCCGGACCGCGTTCTCAATGCGATGCACCGCCCCGCCCCCAACATCTACGAGGGCGAGCTCGTCGAGATCACGGCGGGCATCCGCGCCGACCTCGCGCGGGTGGCGCGAACCGAGGGCGCGGCGGCGATCTACATCGGCAACGGCCATGCGATGTGGGAGGCCTCGCTCGCCAATATGGTCCGCCCGGGCGACCGGGTGCTGGTGCTGCTCGCCGGCCGGTTCGGCCGCGGCTGGGCCGAGACCGCGCGCCGGATGGGAGTCGAGGTCGAGACGATCGATTTCGGCTTCCGCGGCGCGATCGATCCCGCGCTGCTCGAGGATCGGCTCCGCGCCGACAGGGCCCATGCGATCCGCGCCGTCCTGAGCACGCAGACCGATACCGCCTCCTCGGCGCTGACCGACGTGCCCGCGCTCCGCGCCGCGCTCGACGCGGCCGGCCATCCGGCGCTCCTCGCCATCGACTGCATCGCGAGCCTCGGCAGCGACCGGTTCGAGATGGACGCCTGGGGCGTCGACGTGATGATCGCCGCCTGCCAGAAGGGCCTGATGACCCCGCCGGGTCTTGGCTTCACCTTCCAGAACGCCCGTGCCATGGCCGAGAGCGTGCCCTGCCCCAGCCCCTACTGGGACTGGAAGCCGCGCTCGAACCCGCGCCAGTTCTACGAGCTCTTCTGCGGCACCGCGCCGACGCACCACCTGTTCGGACTGCGCGAGGCGCTCGACATGATCCTGAACGAGGAAGGGATCGAGAACGTCTGGGCGCGCCACGACGTCTTCGCCCGAGCGGTCGCGGTCGCGGTCGAGGCGTGGGGCGCCGGCGGCGCGCTCGAGCTCAACATCCCCGACCCGGACCGGCGCAGCCGCTCGGTCACCACGGTCCGGACCGGCCAGGGCGAGGCGGCGCGGATCCGCGCCTGGTGCGAGCAGGTCGCGGGCGTCACGCTCGGCATCGGCCTCGAGGCGCCGAACGTCGACCCGTCGAGCATGTTCCGGATCGCGCATATGGGCCATCTGAACCCCCCGACCCTGCTCGGCACGCTCGCGACGATCGAGACCGCGCTCGATGTGCTCGGCATCGCCCATGGCGCCGGCGCGGTCGAGGCCGCGGCCGGGCTGATCGGCCGCGCCGCCGCCCCCGCGCCGGCCTCCGCTGACCGGCTGACGATCGCGTGAGGCGGCTCCGCGCGCGCCCGGACCACCAGGGCGCGTGACAAGCCTTCGGGCGTTGGTCTACAGAATCCGGGCCGCGTCACCTTTCCGTGACTGGCGCGGCGGGGTTCAGGACGGAGGGAGACAACGGCAGTGAAACGGACGGTTCTGCTATTCGGCGCGGCGGCTCTGCTGCTCAGCGCCTGCGCGAACGAGACGCCGCAGCAAAAGCACGAGGTCGGCTGCATGGCCGGCACGCTCGGCGGCGCGGTCGTCGGCGGCCTGGTCGGCAGCGCCTTCGGCGGCGGCGTCGGCCGGTCGCTCATGACCGCGGCCGGCGCGGGCGCCGGCGCCTACGCGGGCACCCACCTGGCCTGTGAGTGAGGAGGCTCGCATGAAACATCTTCTCGCCACCGCCGCGCTCGTGCTCTTCGCGGGCGCCGCCTGGGCGCAGCCCCTGACCACCGAGGACCTGCGTGACCTCGACGCCAACGGCGACGGCGCGGTCGACGCGGCCGAGCTCGATTCCTACATGGTCGAGGCCTTCAAGACGATCGACGCCGACGGCGACGGCGCGATCTCCGGCGACGAGGGCCAGGGCATCATGACGCCCGAGCTCTTCAACCAGGCCGACAAGAACGGCGACGGCAAGATCAGCCTCGAGGAGTTCCAGGCCCAGACCCGCGCGGATTTCTCCGCCGCGGACCAGAACGACGACGGCCTGCTGAACTGACGCGGGAGGGCCGGCGCCGCCGGCCTTCCCCTCCCCTTGCGCGGCCCCGCCGCCCGCGCCACGATCGCGGACGGGGGCGGGTGGCCGCCACCCCGCGTATCGCGAAGAGGACGACCCATGAACAAGAGCCTGATCCTGGTCGCGCTGGCGAGCCTCGCGCTCGCCGCCGGCTGCACCAACAACCCCCAGACCAACCGGGAGCTCCAGTGCGCGGGCGGCGTGCTCGGCGGCGCGGCGGTCGGCGGGCTGATCGGCAACCAGATCGGCGGCGGCACCGGCAAGAGCGTGGCGACGGCGGTCGGCGCCGGCGCGGGCGCGGCGGCGGGCACCCAGCTCAGCGCCTGCCAGTAACCCCAGGCGGACCGCGTTGACGCTCGGCGCCGCGCGCTCTACCCAAGACGCGTCCGTATTCCCAAGGACGCGGTCCCGCAATGGAGACATCCGATGGCTGACCTGATCGCTGTTACCTTCCCCTCCGAGGCGCAGGCGGAAGACGTCCGCAACAAGATCCTCGCGCTGCAGAAAGAGTACCTCATCGACATCGGCGACGCGGTGATCGCCGTGAAGTCGGAATCGGGGCATGTGAAGCTGAACCAGCTGATCAGCACCACGGCCGCCGGCGCCGCCGGGGGCAGCTTCTGGGGCCTCTTGGTCGGCATCCTGTTCATGAACCCGCTGGTCGGCGTCGCCGCCGGCGCCGCCAGCGGCGCGATCGCGGGCGCGCTGACCGATGTCGGCGTCAACGACCGCTTCATGAAGGATCTCGCCCAGCAGAAGATCGAGCCGGGCCAGGCCGTGCTCTTCGTGCTGGTGAAGAGCGTGACGGGCGACAAGGTGCTCGAGGCGCTCAAGGGCGTCGGCGGCACCATCCTGCAGACCTCGCTCGACCACACCCGCGAGGACGCGCTGCGCAAGGCGCTGGCGGGCGAAGTCGAGAACGAGCCGGCCCCGGCGGCCCCGGCCGTCTGAGGCGCCGCGGCAGCGGGCCCCCAGGGTCCGCCAGACCCCGCGCCCGAGATGTCAAACAAGAACGGGCGCGGGAATTCCCGCGCCCGTTCGTATTTCCGGCGTCGCCCGCCTTACGCGGTGACTTCGCTCACCTTGACCTTGCGGCCCTCGGCGACCGACTTCACCGCCGCCTCGGCGAGCGCGAGGGCGAGCAGCCCGTCCTCGCCGCTCGGGCTCATCGGCTCGCCCGAGGCGAGCGCCGAGATGAAGGTCGAGATCTCGGCCGCGTAGGCCGAGGTGTATCGGGTCATGAAGAAGTCGAGCAGCGGCGGGCGCTTGTAGCCGTCCGCGGTCGCGATCTCGATCGAGATCTCGCGCTGGTTCTCGGCCGCCGCCATGCCCTTCGAGCCCAGGACCTCGATGCGCTGGTCATAGCCGTAGGTCGCGCGGCGCGAGTTGGTGATCACGCACTGCTTGCCGCTCGCGGTCTCGAGGATCACGTTCGCGCTGTCGAAATCGCCGGTCGGCTTGATCGCGTCGTCGGTCAGCACCGAGCCGAAGGCCGCGACCACCACCGGCTCCTCGCCGAGCAGCCAGCGGGCCATGTCGAAGTCGTGGATCGTCATGTCGCGGAAGATGCCGCCCGAACGCTCGATGTAGGAGACCGGCGGGGCGCCGGGATCGCGCGAGGTGATCGTGACCATCTCGACCTTGCCGAGCGCGCCTTCGTCGATCGCGGATTTCACACCCTGGAAATGCGGGTCGAAGCGGCGGTTGAACCCGACCATCAGCTTGCCCTTCTCGGCCCGCACGACCTCGAGGCAGGCCTTCACGCGCTCGATCGACAGGTCGATCGGCTTCTCGCAGAAGACCGCCTTGCCGGCCTTCACGAACTGCTCGATCAGGTCGGCGTGGGTGTCGGTCGGCGTGCAGATCACCACCGCGTCGATGTCGGAGGCCGCCGCGATGGCGTCGATCGTGCGAACCTCGATGCCGTATTCGGTCGCGAGCGCGTCGGCCGCCGGCGCCATCGCATCGGCGACCGCGACGAGCTCGGCCTCGGGGTTGCCCGAGACCGCCTTGGCATGGACCTTGCCGATGCGCCCCGCGCCCAGCACTGCGAAACGAACAGTCATGTCTTCTTCTCCGGAAGGGTTTGACGGGAGCGAAACGCCGCCCCCGCCGGTCGCACCGTCAGTGGTGCTGGTAGTCCGCGAGGTTGGCGGGCGTCACGAGCTCGAAGGGAATGTAGATCTTCTTCTCGGCCACCGCCTCGCCGTTGACGAGCTGGACCGCGGTCTCGACCGCCGCCTCGCCCTGCGCCTTGGCGTTGTGGAAGACGGTCAGGTCGAGGTCGCCCGCGGCCACCGCCGCCACGCCGTCGGTCGTGCCGTCGACGCCGCCGATCACCACGTCGTCGAGCGAGACGCCGGCCGCGCGCAGCGCCTGCGCCGCGCCGATCGCCATCTCGTCGTTGTTCGAGATCACCGCGTCGGGCTGGATCCCGGCGGCGAGCCAGTTGCTCATGAGGTCGGTCCCCATGGTGCGCTGCCACATCCCCGTCTGCTCCTCGACGACGTTGATGAAGGCGCATTCCGGCGTCTCGATCACGGCCTTCGAGGCGGCGGTGCGCTCGCGCGTCGCCTGGTTGGAGAGGTCGCCGAGCATGATGACGGCGGTCGCCTCCTCCTTGCCGGCTTCCTTCAGCAGGCGGCAGATCTCGGTGGTCTCGAGCGTGCCCGCCTGGCGCTCCTCGGAGCCGACGAAGGCCTGGCCGTCCGGCAGCTCGTCGACGTTGATCGGCTGGCGGTTGACGAAGATGAGCGGGATGCCCGCCGTCTGCGCCGCCGCGGTCATCGCCATCGTGGCGTCGGTGTCGACCGGGACCACGATCATCGCGTCGACGCCGGAGGCGACGAAGTTCTCGATCTGGCTCAGCTGCCGGCCGACGTCGGCCTGCGCGTCCTCGACCTGCACCGTGATGCCCTTGGACTGCGCGTAGTCCTGCATGCCGTTGCGCAGCGTGGTGAGGAAGTTGTCGTCGAAGAGCGCCATCGAGATGCCGATGTTCTGCGCCATCGCGGCGGGCGCGAGCAGGGTCAGCGACAGGGCCGTGCCGGTCAGAAGTCGTTTCATGTTTTCCGCTTTTCGGTGAAGAGGGCTTGAACGGGTCCGAACGGCGCGACGAGCACGTCCGTCCGGTTGCGAGAGTTGGGACCGCGTCCCGTCCGGGGGGACGCGGTTGCCGTCTCACCTGTTGGTCAGCTTTTGGTCTTGTTGATCAGCTCTTCTTGGTGCGCTTCTTCTGGCGCTGGACGTCGACGACCACGGCCGCGACGATGATCAGGCCCTTCACGATCTCCTGGTAGTAGGCGTCGATGCGCAGGAAGGTGAAGCCCGAGGTCATCGTGCCGAGGATGATCGTGCCGATCACCGTGCCGGTGATCCGGCCGACGCCGCCCGTCAGCGAGGTGCCGCCGATGACGGTCGCCGCGATCGCGTCGAGCTCGTACATCATGCCCATGCCGGCCTGCGCGGTCTGGGCGCGGGCGGCGGTGACGATGCCCGCGAGACCGGCGAGCGTGCCCGCGACGGCGTAGACCTTCACGAGATGCTTGCCGACGTCGATGCCCGAGACGCGCGCCGCCTGCGGGTTGGCGCCGATCGCGTAGGTATACTTGCCGTAGCGGGTGTAGCGCAGCGCGACATGGAAGATCAGCGCGACGATGAGGAAGATCACCACCGGCCAGATGCCGGAGCCGATCTTGGCGAAGGCCTCGGTCGGGAAGGAGATCGGCTGGCCCTTGGTGTACCATTTCGCGACGCCGCGGGCCGAGACCATCATGCCGAGCGTGGCGATGAACGGCGGAATGCCGGTGTAGGCGATCAGCGAGCCGTTCACGAGCCCGGCGAGCAGGCCGATGCCGAGGCCGACCGCGACCGGGATCAGCACGGGCAGGTCGGTCAGGCCGGGATAGACCGCCCGGGCGTAGGTCGACGACTGCGCGAAGCTCATCGCGATCATCGCGGTCGCCGCGACCACGGAGCCGGAGGAAAGGTCGATACCGCCGGTGATGATGACCTGGGTCACGCCGACGGCGATGATGCCGATCACGCTCACCTGCAGGATCATGATGGTGAGGCGCTGCGTGTTCCCGAGGAAGCTCTGGCCCTGGAAGATCCAGCCGAGGATCTCGAAGACCAGCGCCACGCCGATCAGGATCGACAGGATGTTGAGCTCGGGCGGCAACCGCCGCTTCACGCGCTCGGGCGGCGCGTAGGCGACGGTGTCGCCCTGATTCTGGACAGCCATTTCTTTTCCCCCTTGTTCCCCGCCGGCCCCTACCGCGCGGCGAGTTCCATGATTTTGACCTGGGTCGCTTCCGACCGGTCAAGAATGCCCGTCGCGTGGCCCTCGTGCATGACCATCACGCGGTCGGACATCCCGAGCACCTCCGGCAGTTCGGAGGAGATCATGATGACCGCGACGCCTTCGCCCGCGAGCTTGGAGATCAGGCGGTGGATCTCCGCCTTGGCGCCGACGTCGATGCCGCGGGTCGGCTCGTCGAGGATCAGGATCCTCGGCTTGGTGAGCAGCCAGCGCGCGATCAGCACCTTCTGCTGGTTGCCGCCCGACAGGTTCTCGATCCGCTCGTAGAGCGTCGGCGTCTTGACCCTGAGCGTGCGCTTCATCTCCTCGCAGCGCAGGTTGACCGCCTTCTGGTCGACGAAGCCGCCCTTCACATGGTTGTCGCGCAGCACGGCCATCTGCATGTTCTCGAGCACGTCGAGCACGAGGAAGCAGCCGGTGTCCTTGCGGTCCTCGGTGAGGAAGGCCATGCCGTTGCGCATCGCGTCGACCGGGCTCTTGATGCTGACTTCCTGGCCGTCGATGAAGATCTTGCCCGAGGTCGCCGGCACGACGCCGAAGAGCGCCTCGGCCACGTTCGAGCGGCCGGATCCGACGAGCCCCGCGAGGCCGAGGATCTCGCCCTTGCGCACGCTGAAACTGATGTCGCGGAAGACGCCCTCGACGGTCAGCCCCTCGACGCGGAGCATCTCCTCGCCGATCGGCACGATCTCCTTCGGGAACATGTCGGTGATGTCGCGGCCGACCATCATCCGGATGATGTCGTCGCGCGTCACCTCCGAGGAGGGATGCGTGCCGATGTACTTGCCGTCACGGAACACCGAGAATTCGTCGGCGATCTCGAAGAGCTCGTTCATCTTGTGGGTGATGTAGACGATGCCGATCCCCTGCTGGCGCAGGTCGCGGATGATCGCGAAGAGGTGCTCGACCTCGGTCTCGGTCAGCGCCGAGGTCGGCTCGTCCATGATGAGGACGTCGGATTCGTAGGAGACGGCCTTCGCGATCTCGATCATCTGCCGCGCGGCGACGGTCAGGGTGCCGACCTCGACGTCGGGGTCGATCTTGATGTTGAGCCGGTCGAACAGCTCCTTGGTCATCCGGCTCATCTTGCCGTGGTCGATGAGGCCGAAGGCGTTCTTGGGCTCGCGACGGATCCAGATGTTCTCGGCGACCGTCATGTAGGCCATCAGGTTCAGCTCCTGATGGATCATCGCGATGCCCTTCTCGAGCGCGTCGAGGGGCGAGGTGAGCGTGACCGGCTCGCCGCGCAGGGTGATCGTGCCCCGGTCGGGGGTGTAGATGCCGGCGATGATCTTCATCAGCGTCGACTTGCCCGCGCCGTTCTCGCCCATCAGCGCGTGGACGGTGCCGGGGCGAAGCTTGAACTGGACGTCGTCGAGCGCCACCACGCCCGGGAATTCCTTGCGGATCCCGCTGATCTCCAGAAGCGAATCGCCGACCTTCGACTTGTGCCTATGGATCGCCGCGCGCACCTGCGGGGTTACTGTCATGGTCGTTCGCCTCCGGTTGGCTCGGGATCTCGCACCGCCCCTGGGTCTCGTCCCGTTTCACGGCGGACCGCGCGGCGCGCGGCCCCTCACTTTCAGTTCCTGGGGTATTCCTCGTCTGCGTTCCGCGCGGCGCCCGCGCGCCGCGGCATCGGCCGGTCTCGATAGAAGCGCGCGGCGGAAGCGGTCGTCGCGCGGCTGGATGGGAAGTGGAGGCGCTCAGGCCCGAAAGACATCCGTTCCTCCCCGCGGTCCTGTCCCGTCATCGGATCCGCCGCGTTCTCGTCGGAGCTTCGGCTCCGTTCCGTACGATCCCTCTCCATTGAAATAGCACCCTTCGCGCTCCCGCACGACGCGAGTCGCGCGGGAGCGCGACCGGGCTATCGGGGGATGAGATGACGCGTCGCGCGGGCCGCGGCGCCGGTCATGAGACGCATCATCGCGAGATCTTCCTCCACCAAACGGGAGCGGCCGGGTTGGACCGACCGCCCGGAATTTCGTTACGCCACGCCCATATGGAACGAATGCGCCGAATTCTATTCTGGCAGAATATTTATTCTATTTGATCGCCCCGCGTCAAGCCGGTTCTGCCCGGCGCGACGCGGCGGCGCCGGAAAGATGGCCGGCGTCCCGGGACGGCGCATGCCTTTCCCCGCGATCGGCGGCGCGCTAGAAGGACGTCATGAAAAAGTTCCTCGACACCGATCATCCGGCGTTCCGCCCGCTCTGGATCCGCGTCGTCGTCACGCTCGTCTGCCTCGTCTGGGGCGTGGTCGAGATCGTGACCGGCAGTCCGTTCTGGTCGATGATCTTCCTCGGCCTTGGCGCCTATTGCGTCTACGCGTTCTTTTTCGACTTCCACCCCGAGAACCACGCCTCGCAACAGCCGCCCGAATCGCCCGCCGAGTCGAAGGACGAGTGAGGCTCAGCCCGCGCCGAGCAGCGCCTCGACCTCGTCGCGCGTAGGCATCGACGCCGCGGCGCCGGGCCGGGTGACGGAGATCCCCGCGACGGCGCTCGCGAAGCGCAGCGCCGCGCGTGGCGCCAGCCCCCGCGCCAGCGCGGCCGCGAATCCGCCGTTGAAGGCGTCGCCGGCGCCGACCGTCTCGGCCACCGGCCCGGGCGCCATCGCCGGCTCGAGCACGGTCTCGGCCTCGGAGCGGAGCAGAACGCCCCGCGCGCCCAGCGTCACCACGACCGCGCCGGCGCCCTGGCGAATCAGCTCATCCGCCGCCGCCCGCGCCGAATCGGCGTCGGTGACCGCGATCCCGGTCATTTCCTCCGCCTCGGTCTCGTTCGGCGTCACATAGTCGCAGAGCGCCAGCAGCTTGGGCGCCAGCCGCCGGCCGGGCGCGGGGTTGAGGATCGTCGTCACCCCGGCGGCCCGGGCGAGCCTCAGCCCGTGCTCCGCCGCCGCGAGCGGCTGCTCGAGCTGGGTCAGGAACACGTCGGCGCCCCGGATGAGCTCCGCTCGCGCGTCGAGATCCTCGGGCGCGAGCCCGCCCGCCGCGCCGGGCGCGATGATGATCGCGTTATTGCCCGATCCGGCCTCGATGAAGATGAAGGCCGCGCCCGTATGGCTCTCCGGGACCCGCGTCACGGCGGGGGTCACCCCGGCCCCGCGCCAGAGATCGAGCGCCATCTCGGCGAAGGCGTCTTCGCCGAGCCGGGTGATGATCGTCACCTCGGCGCCGAGCCGCCCGGCCGCCACGGCCTGATTCGATCCCTTCCCGCCGGGCCCGAGCGCGAAGCCGAGCCCGTGCAGCGTCTCGCCGAGCCTCGGCATGCGCTCGGCGCGGTAGGTCGTGTCGGCGTTGAAGACGCCGAGGACGACCACCCGCCCCCCGCTCACGGGACCATCGCCCGGACCGCGCCGGCGACGGCGGCGCCGAGCTTCGCGTGTTCGGCCGCGTCGAAATGCACGCCGTCGACCGGGCTCGAGGCGATCACCCCGGCCGCGTCGAGAAAGCCCGTGCCCTCGCGCGCCGCGACCTCGGCGTAGACCGCGCCGAGCCGCTTCGACTTCTCCGCCGCGCCCTCGAAGATCTCCGCGAGGCAGCCCACCTCGAGCACCGGCGGCGGCGCGATCAGCAGCACGGCGGGCGCGCCGCCGTCCGGACCGGCGTGGCTGCCCCGGATCGTCGCGACCAGCTGCGCGAGCGCGTCCGCCATCTCGACCACCGGCACCTGGAAGCGCAGCTTCATGTCGTTGGTGCCGAGCATCAGCGTCACGACGTCCAGCGGCCGGTGGCTGTCGAGCACCGCCGGCAGGACCGCGAGCCCGTTGCGATGCGCGCCGCCGAGCGGGTCAGGCAGCACGGTGGTCCGCCCGGGCAGGCCCTCCTCGATCACGCGCCACCCGTCCCCGAGCGCGCCCGCCATCACCCCGGGCCAGCGCGTCGCGGGATCGAACCGCCCCATGTCCTCCCGGCTCGACATGGGCATCGTCCCATGCGTGTTGCTGTCGCCGTAGCACATCACCGTCCGGCCGCTCATGCTTCCTCCGAAATTCGCATCCCGTCCGCGCGGGCTGGAAGCCAACGCCTACAAGAGCATAATCCCCCGCGCAACGAAGAGGGCGCCGCCCGGAGGATGCGATGACCGAACTCGTCACCGTCGAGATCACCTGCCCCGACCTCGCCAGCGCGACGGCGATCGCCGAGGCCGCGCTGGCCCGCCGCCTCGCGGCCTGCGCCAATATTGGCGCGCCGGTCACGAGCCTCTACACCTGGGCGGGCAAGGCCGAGCGCGCGACCGAGACGCCGCTTCATCTCAAGACCCGCGCCGCGCTCTTCGAGCCGCTCGCGGCGCTCGCCCGGGCGCTCCATCCCTACGAACTGCCCTGCGTGATCGCGCATCCGGTCAGCCACGCCAGCGAGGACTACCGGGTCTGGGTGCTCGCGGAGACCGAAGGGGGCGCGTGAGGGAAAGGCGGACCAAGGTCCGCCTCGCGGGCCGGGATTCGTAGGGCGGACCTCGGTCCGCCGTCCTTGGGGCGCCTTACCGCGCGGCGATGAGCCCCGGCAGCTCCGCCTCGAGCCGGGCGAGACCGCCCGGGCGCCAGCCAAGCCCGCGGAGGCGGTCCGTCGCCATCACCGCGAGCGCGGAGGTGTCCGCCCGGTCCGGCGGGGCATAGGCGCCGCCCGCGAGCACCGCCACCCGGGCGAGCAGGTCCCGGCGATCGAGCACGATGTCCGAGACGTTGTAGAGCCGCTCCGTCTCCGGGGTGGCGAGCAGGAGCGTGACCGCGGCGGCGAGATCGGCGCCATGCACCTCGGTCGCGACCCGGGGCGCGACCGGCCGCCCCGCGAGATAGTCGCGGAAAAGCCAGCTCCACTTGTGCTCGGCCGCGCCCGGTGGCAGGCCGTAGACCCCCGTGGCGCGCAGCGAGACCGGGCGCATGCCCTGGTCCGCGAAACCGTCGAGCATCCGCTCCGCCGCGTGCTTCGCGCGCCCGTAGAGCGAGCCGGTCGCCACGGCATCCTCCTCGTGGAGCGTCGCGCCCGGCCGCGCGTCGCCATAGGCGGCGCGGCTCGAGAGGAAGACGACACGGGTCACGCCCCGCGCCAGCGCCGCCTCGAAGAGGCGCCGCGTCCCCTCGACGTTGCGGCGCCAGAAGCCCTCGGGATCGTCGCCCTCGCCGCCCCGGTAAAGGCCCGGCACGTGGTCGAAGGCGGCGTGGACCAGCGCGCCGGCCTCGGGCAGCGTCACCGGGTCGCCGAGCCGCCAGCGCAGCGGGATGGTGCCCGGCACGACGTTCCGGCCCAGCGCCACCACCTCGTGGCCGGCGTCGGCGAGCGCCGGCGCGAGGAAACGGCCGACATAGCCGCTGGCACCGGTGATCAGGACGCGCATGCCGCCGGCCCGGGCAGCGCCGCGATATCGGCGGGGATGTTCTCGCCGGTCAGATAGGCCCGCCAGAGGTCGATCAGCGGCCGCAGCCGCTCCGCCTTCGCATGCTCGGCCCAGGGCTTCTCGTACTGGTAGTGCAGCACGCGGACCGAGGCCCAGTCCCAGAGCTCGGGCATGTTGAACCAGACGTATTGCAGCAGGTTGCAATAGACCGGCAGCCCGTGCCAATCGGGGAAGAATTCCTGCAGGAAGCTCTGGTCGGTGCGCCGCCAGAAGGCGTCCGGCGCGTCGAGCCGTTCGAGCATCGCCCAGTAGGTCACCTGCGAGGGGCGCGCCACGAAGACGCCGGAATTGAGCCGGGTGAAATCGGCGAGGCTCTCGTAGACGTTCGGCGCGGCGCAGAATTCCGGATACTGGAACAGCACGTCGATGTTCCGGAGCACCAGCGCGTCGGCGTCGATGAAGACGACCCGCGTGTATTCCTCCATCTGCCACAGCCTGAGCTTGACGAAATTGTCGAGCGGGGTGTGGAAGGCCGGCTTCTCGCCCTTGGTGAAGGGGGCGAGGCCGTGGATCCGGTCGCGGGCATGCGCGAGATTGAACGCGTCGGAGGTCGGCAGCAGCTCGCAGCGCGCGAGCCTCACGCCGAACTCGCGGAGCGGCGCGAGATCCGCCTCGGAGACGCCGCCGGTATGGAGCACCACGATATCGGCCTCGCTCCGGCTGTGGCGGATCGAGCGGCAGAGCGCGCGGGCGCCGAGCGCGTAATCCGCGTTCGTCACCAGCGTCGCATAGGCATGGGTGCTGACCGGCGCGTGGTCGGCGGCCGGGGCGCCCGGCCCGGTCATCAGGAGACCGAGCGGAGCGCGCGGCCCTCGGGGTCGCGCTCGACGATCTGGCCGATCTCGCGCGTCCAGGCGGAGACGGCGGGCACCCGGGCGCGATCGACGCGGTAGGCGTATTTCCTCGCCACCTCGACCACCTCCGAGAGCAGCCCCTCGGCCAGCGTGATCGGCTGGAGGCCGAGCTCGAGGAACTGGTCGTTCTTCACCACGAGGTCGTTCTCCGCCGCTTCCTTGCGCGGGTTGGGCAGCCAGGCGATCCGCGCGCCGGTGAGCTTCGCCACCAGTTCGGCGAGGTCGCGCACCCGGTGCGTCTCGGTCATCTGGTTGAACACCTTCACCCGCTCGCCGCGCTTCGGCGCCTCGCGCAGCGCCAGCTCGATACAGCGCACCGAGTCCTGGACATGAATGAAGGCCCGCGTCTGTCCGCCGGTGCCATGCACCGTGAGCGGATAGTCGATCGCCGCCTGGATCAGGAAGCGGTTCAGCACCGTGCCGTAGTCGCCGTCGTAGTCGAACCGGTTGATCAACTGCACATGGCGCTTGGTCTGCTCGGTATGCGTGCCCCAGACGATGCCCTGGTGCAGGTCGGTGATCCGGAGCCCGTCGTTCTGGGCGTAGAACTGGAACAGGATCTGATCGAGGCTCTTGGTCATGTGGTAGATCGAGCCGGGCTTGGTCGGGTAGAGGATCTCCTGGCGCTTCTTCTCGCCCGAGAGCGTCTCGATATCGACCGGGAGGTAGCCCTCCGGGATCGCCGCGCCGATCGTGGAATAGCCGTAGACCCCCATCGTGCCGAGATGCACGAGATGCGCGTCGAGGTCGATCTCGACCAGCGCGTTCAGGAGGTTGTGCGTCGCGTTGACGTTGTTCGAGACGGTGTAGTTCTTGTGCCGGTCCGATTTCATCGAATAGGGCGCGGCGCGCTGCTCGGCGAAATGAATGACGGCGTCGGGCCGCTCCTTGGCCAGCCAGGCCTTCAGGATCTCGTAGTCGGTCGCGAGGTCGATCAGATGGAAATGGATCCGCCGTCCGGTCTCGGCGTGCCAGACGCGGGTGCGTTCCTGGATCGAATCCATCGGCGTCAGCGACTGGACCCCGAGCTCGGTGTCGATCCAGCGGCGGCTGAGGTTGTCGAGGATATGGACCTCGTGCCCCTGATCCGACAGGTGCAGCGAAGTCGGCCAGCCGACGAACCCGTCCCCGCCGAGAACCGCGATCTTCATGGATTTCTCCCTAAGCCCGATCATGTCGCACCGCGCAGTATCAAGCCTTCGTGACAATTCGCGGACAGCGCAGATTTACCGCGGCTCGCCCGGCGAAGGTAGAGCCAAAGGACGACGTGGCGAGGAGCCGCCGTCAGAGCCCCGCTGTCAGAGCCCGCCGGCCGGGAGCGGCGCGGAATCCGGCGCGAGGAACGCGGTGTCGCGGGACTCGCGGATGAAATGCGCGAGCTTGCTCGCCGCGAAGCCGAAGCCGATCATGCCGGTGATCCCGTCCCGCTCGATCGCGGCGCAGCGCTCGACCAGCTTGTGGTACTCCCTCAGCGTCGCGGTGGTGACCACGAGCGGCGGCAGCCCGGCCCGCGCGAGCAGGTAGCTCGCGAGCAAGGCGGCGGTCCGGCTGTTGCCCTCGAGGAAAAGCTGCGGCGCGCTCACCGCCTGCGCGTAGATCTTGGCGGCGAGCACCTCCGGCGCGTGCTTTCGCGACCGGCCGTAGCGGTCCATCAGCGCCGCGACGCCGCCGCGCGAATCATCGTAGAACGAGCGGCGCGTGGCGGCGAGATGCGAGGCGTATTGCGACCGCCGCTCCGGCGACGGGCCGCAGAGCACCATGTGGTTGAGCTCGAGGATCCGTTCGCTCTCGCCATAGCCGAACAGGTCGACCCGGTCGGCGAGCAGCGCGTCGACCGCGCGATAGCCCTCGAGCATGCGCCGGGTCGCGTCGGGCGTCAGCGGCTCTTCGTGGAGCCGCTCCCAGGTTTCCGCCTCGACCGTCTGATCGAGCAGCGCGCGCAGCGCCGCCTCGATCCGGTCGATGTCGAGCCTCCGCCATTCCATTGCCGGTCTCTCCCTGCCGGGACTTGCCACCCGGCGGGATCCGGTGGCGGGGGCGTCTATATCAGCTGAACTCGCCGGAGATATAGTCCTTGGTCAGCTTCTCGCGCGGATCGTGGAAGATCTGGTGCGTGTCGCCCTGCTCGACGAGGAAGCCGGTGCGGCCGCCCTTCGAGATATCGACCGAGAAGAAGGCGGTCTTGTCGGCGACGCGCATCGCCTGCTGCATGTTGTGCGTGACGATCGCGACCGAATAGTCGTTCTTCAGCTCGAGCATCAGCTCTTCGATGATGCGGGTCGCGATCGGATCGAGCGCCGAGCAGGGCTCGTCCATCAGGAGCACGGTCGGCGAGGTGGCGATCGCGCGGGCGATGCAGAGGCGCTGCTGCTGGCCGCCCGAGAGCGCGAGCCCGTTCTGCTTCAGCTTGTCCTTCACCTCGTTCCAGAGGCCGGCCTTGCGCAGCGCGTGCTCGACGCGCTCGTCGTAGTCGCCCTTGTAGCGGTTGAGGCGCAGGCCGAAGGCCACGTTCTCGTAGATCGACATCGAGAACGGATTCGGCTGCTGGAACACCATGCCGATGTGCCGGCGCACGACCACCGGGTCGATCGACTTCGCGTAGATGTCCTGGCCGAGGAAGCGGACCGACCCCATGAGCCGGAAGCTCGGGATCAGGTCGTTCATCCGGTTCAGCGAGCGCAGCACGGTCGACTTGCCGCAGCCCGAGGGCCCGATGAAGCCGGTGATCTTGCCCTTCTCGACCGCGACATGGCTGTCGCGGACCGCGAGGAAGTCACCGTAATAGATCTTTTCCACCTTCGCCTCGATGGCGACCGAAGCCGGTGCGAGATCGGCACGCGGCGCGGCGGCGGAGATGGCGGTTTCGGAAAGCGAGACCATGACGGATTTCCTTCGGAGAGGGTCAGACCCGGCGCGCGCCGATGAGGCGGCTCAGGATGTTGAAGATCAGCACGATGATGACGAGGACGAGCGAGGCCGCCCAGGCGAGCTCGATCTGGTTGGGGAAGGGCATGCCCGAGAAGTTGTAGATGAGGATCGAGAGCGACGCCGTGGGTTCTGTGAGACTGCCGATCCAATAGTTGGAAAACAGCGCCGTGAAAAGGAGGGGCGCGGATTCACCGGCCGCGCCCGCGACGGCCAGCATGACGCCGGTCAGGATGCCCGGCATCGCGGTCGGCAGCGTCACCTGCCAGATGGTCTGCGTCTGGGTGCAGCCCATGCCGATCGCCGCGTCCTTCATCCGCTGCGGCACCATGCGGATCGCCTGTTCGGCGGTCAGCATCACGGTCGGGATCATGCGGACCGCGAGGGCCACGCCGCCCGCCAGGGACGAATAGGTGCCCATCATCAGGACGAGCCAGGCGTAGACGAACACACCGGCGAGGATCGACGGGAAGCCGGTCAGCACCTTGGCGACGAAACGCACCGTGTCCGACATCCGGCTGTCGGGCGCGATCGCGCCGAGCAGCACGCCGCCGAGGATCCCGAGCGGGATCGAGAGCAGCGCGCCGATGCCGACCATCACGATCGTGCCGACGATCGCGTTGCCGAAGCCGCCGCCCATCTCGAGCCCGGCCGGCGGCAGCGCGGTCAGCGCCTCCCAGCCGAGCCGCGCGCCGCCCTTGGTGATCAGCATGTAGAGCACCGAGAAGAGCGGCACCGAGGCCACGATCGCGAAGAACCAGAGCAGCGCGGTCTGGATCGTGTTGCGCAGCGCCCGGGTGTCGGAGAGCGACCGGTTGAGGTTCGGAAGCTCGTCGGAGGGGAGGGTCATGTCAGCCTGCAGGGTCATGGCTCAGCTCACCGTCTGCTTCTTGGACATCGCCATGATCAGCGTGCCGACGACGTTGACGACCAGCGCGATGGCGAGGAGCGCGAGCGCCGCGTACATCAGCTGCTCGACCTCGAGCGGGCCGGCCTCGGGGAACTGCGAGGCGAGGAGCGAGGCGAGGGTGTTGGCGGGGGAGAACAGTGACAGGCTGATCTGGTTGGCGTTGCCGATCAGCATCGCGAGCGCCATCGTCTCGCCGAGCGCGCGGCCGAAGCCGAGCACGAGCGAGGCGGCGATCCCGCTCGACGCGGTCGGCAGCATCACCTTCTGGATCGCCTCCCAGCGGGTCGTGCCCATGCCGTAGGCGGCTTCCTTCACCTTGTAGGGAATAAGCGAGAAGGCGTCCTGGCTGATCGCGGCGACCGTCGGCAGCACCATGATCGCGAGCACGATGACCGCCGGCGCCATGCCGGGGCCGGCCATCGGGGTGGCGAAGAGCGGGATCCAGTCGAAGTTGGCGTTCAGCCAGTTGGCGACCGGCCGCAGCGCGGGGATCACCACGTAGATGCCCCAGAGGCCGAAGACGACCGAGGGGATCGCGGCCAGCATCTCGATGATGGTGCGGAAGACGCGGGCGAGGCGCGGGTCGAGGAAGTCCTGGGTCAGGAAGATCGCCACCGCGACGCCGAAGAAGCCGGCGATGACGAGCGCGAGCACCGAGCTGTAGAGCGTGCCCCAGATCTCGGCGAGGATGCCGAAGTTGCCGTTGCCCGGGTCCCAGACCGCCTTGGTCAGGAAGCCGAGCCCGTCGCGGGCGATCGCGGGCATCGCCTGCGAGCCGATCTCCCAGAGGATATAGGCGAGCAGGATCACGACGATCACGCCGGAGGCGTAGGCGACCCCCCGGAACACGCGGTCGGTCAGGATCTCGATCTGTGAGGGCGGACGGGAGATCGAGCGATCGTCCCTGAATTCAGTACCTTCGGCGCTCATCATTCGTTCCGATCTGGCATCCGCGTTTCGGACGGGAAACGGGCGGCGTATCCGACGCCGCCCGCGATTACCGCTTTTCGAGGCCTTACGAGGAGGCGCCGATCTGCTGGGCCGCGGCGCGGACCTTCTCGATCACCGCTTCCGGCATCGGGATGTAGCCGAGCGATTCCGCGCTTTCCTGGCCGGTGGTCAGGCCATATTCGATCATGTCCTTCAGCGCCTTGACCTTGGTCTCGTCCTGGCCGTCCTTGTAGAAGAGCATCCAGGTGAAGGTCGCGATCGGATAGGCGCCGTCGCCCTGCGGGTCGGTGATGAAGGCGCGCATGTTCGAGTCGAACTCGGCCGAGGCCAGCGCGAGCGCGCCGCCTTCGCCGCCGGGCGCGACGAATTCACCCTTGGCGTTCTCGAGCGTCGCCATCGGCGCGCCGGTCAGCTTGGCGTAGCCGTATTCGACGTAGCCGATCGCGCCCGGGGTCTGCAGCAGGGTGGCGGTCACGCCGTCGTTCTTCGGCGCCTTGACGACGCGGTTGATCGAGGGCCACTGCACCGAGGTGCCGGCGCCGACCGTGCTCGCGAACTCGGGGTCGATCGCGGCGAGGTGGCTGGTGAAGTTGAAGGTCGTGCCCGAGGAGTCCGAGCGGACGACGACGGTGATCGGCAGGTCCGGCAGCGTCGCGTCGGGGTTCGCCGCGGCGATCGCCGGGTCGTTCCACTTCTCGATCTTGCCTTCGAAGATGTCGCCGTAGACCGCGCGGGGCAGCTTCAGCTCGGTGACGCCCGGCAGGTTGTAGGCGAGCACGATCTCGCCGGCGGTCATCGGCAGCAGCACGACGCCGTTGGCGACCTTGGCGATGTCCTCGTCCTTCATCGCCGCGTCGCTGGCGGCGAAGTCGACGACGCCGTTGATCAGGTCCTGGATGCCGGCGCCCGAACCCTTCGACTGGTAGTCGATGGTCACGCCGTCGGCGTTGTTCGAGCTGAAGTCCTTGAACCAGGCGGAGTAGATCGGGAAGGGGAAGCTGGCGCCGGAGCCGGTGATCCGGGTTTCGGCCTGGGCCGGCGCGACCGCGGCTGTCGCCACCGTGGCGACCGCGGCGAGGGCGGCGAGGAGCTTGCGCATGTGTGAACTCACGAATGAGGGATCGGGGAACGTTTCGGGGCGATAGATGCCACCTGATTGCGACAGTTCCGTGGCAGTTCGGCGACAATTTCTTCATGCGTCGCGAGCCCGCGCGGACCGGGCCCGGAGGCACATTTTATCCATACATATCAATGCAATGGGGCTTGTCCGGAGGCTCCCGGCCCGCGTCCCGGCGGGGACCGGGAGCCCGCCGGGACGCGCTTTGTGTCACGAAACGGCAAAGATTTCGTGCCAGTCGCGGCGCGACTCACCCCCCTGCCCGGCCCTCGGGGCCCCGCCTTTCGGCCCGGCGGCGGCGGCCCGCGATGGACAAGGCCGGCGGTTCATGGTTCGCTTCCTCCCGGGAGGAAAGCGCCGGGTGACACGAGCGCGCGACCATATCGTCGAGATCGAGGAGGTCCTGTCCGGGCGCGGAGCGGGGCGCGATCCGCTTGTGATCGACTCCTGGCGCCGCTGCGTGACCGAGCACGGACTCGATCCCGCGCGCAACTGCGAGGCCTTCATCCTTTCGGAGGGCGAGCTCCGCTCCCACCGCCAGCAATCGGAGGAGCTGATCGCGATCGCCCGCTCGGGGCTCGAGTCGCTCTACGCCCAGGTGGCGGGCCAGGACTATGTATTGCTGCTCGGCGACGCGGCCGGGGTCGCGGTCGAATTCCTCGGCGATCCGCATTTCGACAAGCGGCTGCGCAAATCCGGGCTCTACCTCGGCGCGGAATGGTCGGAGGGGCGCGCCGGTACCTGCGCCATCGGCGCCTGCATCGCCTCGGGCCAGGCGCTGACCATCCACCAGACCGACCATTTCGACGTGGCGCATACCCCGCTCTCCTGCACCGCCGCGCCGATCTACGACACGGGCGGCGAATTCGCCGCCGTGCTCGACATCTCGCTCCTCTCCTCGCCGATCGAGAAGACCAGCCAGAACCTCGCGCTGCACCTCGTCGCCTCGACCGCGCGGCGGATCGAGCTCGCGAACCTGATGGCGCGCACCCGGCACGAATGGGTGCTGCGCTTCTCGCGCTCGCCGGAATTCCTCGACGTCGATCCGGAGGCGGCGATCTCGCTCGACGGCTCGGGCCGGATCATCGGCATGACACATATCGGCGCGCAGATGCTGGCGCGCGCCGCCGGTCTCGACTGGCGCCGGCCCGAACGGATCGTCGGCCAGCCGCTCGGGCGCTTCTTCGAGATGGACGTGGACGACCTCGCCGATCTGACGCGCCAGCGGCCGACGCGCGACCGGATGGTGGTGGCCCGCGACGGCGAGCGCCTGTTCGCCCATGCGATCGAGCCGCAGCGGGTCCGGCGCGCGCCCGTGGCGCCGGTGCCGAAGGCGCTCGGCGCGCTCGGCCAGGGGCCCGAGATCGCCCGGCTGCAGGCGAAGGCGCTGAAGCTCGCGCGCACGCGGCTCCCGATCCTGATCCAGGGCGAGACCGGCACCGGCAAGGAGTTCCTCGCCCGCGCGCTGCACGAGGCGAGCGGGCGCGCGGGCGCCTTCGTCGCGGTGAACTGCGCCGCGATCCCGGAGAGCCTGATCGAGGCCGAGCTCTTCGGCCACGCGCCGGGCGCCTTCACCGGCGCGAGCCCGCGCGGCCGCAAGGGGCTGGTCGACGAGGCGGATGGCGGCACGCTCTTCCTCGACGAGATCGGCGACATGCCGCTGCCGCTTCAGGCGCGTCTCCTGCGCGTGCTCGCGGAGGGCGAGGTGGCGCCGGTCGGTGCCGCGCGGCCCCGGCGCGTGAACCTGCGCGTCCTCTCGGCCTCGCACCGCGACCTGCCCGATCTCGTCCGCCAGGGCGCGGTGCGCGAAGACCTGTACTACCGGCTCTCCGCCGCCACGCTCACCCTGCCCCCGCTGCGGGAGCGCGCGGATTTCGACTGGCTCGCCGCGCGGCTGCTCAACGCGACCGCCGAGGCGGCCGCTGGCGCGCGTCTCTCGACGGCGGCGCTGGCGCGGCTCCGGGCGCATGACTGGCCCGGCAACCTGCGCGAGCTCTCGAACGTGCTCGCGGTCGCCGCCGCGCTCTGCGAGAGCGAGACGATCCTGCCCGAGGACTTGCCCGAAACGGTCGCGGCGCCGCGCCTCGCGACGCCCGCGGCGCCGGAGCGGGCCGAAGCCACGGCGCTGCGCGCCGCGCTCGCGGCCTCGGGCGGCAATGTCTCGGCCGCCGCGCGCCGGCTCGGCATCGACCGCACCACCGCGCATCGCCGGATGCGTCGGCTCGGGGTCGAGCGGGCGCGCTGACCCCCTTCAGATCCAGCGCAGCGCGGCCACGTCGGAATCGTCGGGCTGGTCGTTGAACGCGATCGGCGTGCCGGGCGCCAGCCTGCCGAGGGCGTTGATCAGCCGCTCGAACTGCGCCGTCATCGGCGGCAGGACGCGCAGCCCCGCCCCGATCACCACCACGTCGTAGCGCCGCGCGTCGAGCGCCGCGCCAAGCTGCGCCTCGACCGTCTCGGCGTCGCGGGTGAGCAGCAGATCAGCGGAATGCCCGGCCTTCTCCAGCCGCTCGACCGAGCCGTTCAGCCCGGCCATGACCTTCTCCGCCGACATTCCCTTCGGCGCGTCGGGCGCGTCGAAGTCGATGAGCGCCGGATCCTCGCCGACGATGAGCACGGACTTTCCCATTGGATTGGCTCCTTCGGTGACATCGCTTCTCCGGCCTAACCGCGGCGGACCGCCCTCTAGTTCCCTGATCCGCGCGACGAAAACGCGGCGGCCGCGCCCGTGCGTGGCGCCACACCTGTGGCGCGCGCGCCGCGACGACCGGGAAACTCTCGTTGGAAATCAACGCCGGGTGGCTGGCACGCACCTTGCCTAGCCGGAAGCAAAATCAAAGAACCGGGAGGAAAAGGTTCATGACAAAAGCCCTGAACGGGCGCGCCGTCATCGTGACGGGTGCCGGGCGCGGGATAGGCGCGGCCATGGCGAAGGCGCTCGCGGAGGCGGGCGGCAGGCTCGCCATCGCGGATATCGACCCCGGCAACGCCGAGGCGGTGGCGGGCGAGATCCGCGCCGCGGGTGGCGAGGCGATCGCGGTCCAGGCCGATGTGACCGACCGCGCGGCGGTCAAGGCGATGATCGCCGCCACGGTCGAGGCCTTCGGCCGGATCGACGTCGTCTTCAACAACGCCGGCATCGCCCAGACCCGGCCGTTCCTGTCGATCACCGAGGAGGACTGGCGCCGGGTGATGGATGTGAACGGCCTCGGCGTGCTGATCGGCATGCAGGAGGCGGTGAAGCGGTTCCAGGCGCAGGGCAAGGACGCCACCGGTTTCGGCGGCCGCATCGTCAACACCGCCTCGATCGCGGGCAAGCAGGGCTACGAGCCGCTCGCGCATTACTGCGCCTCGAAATTCGGCGTGGTGGCGCTGACCCAGGCGGCGTCCCGCGCCTTCGGCAAGGACGGGATCAGCGCCAACTGCATCTGCCCCGGCGTGGTCGCCACCGACATGTGGAAGGTGATCGACAAGGGCTTCAAGGACGAGGGTCTCACGGGGCGCGACGGCGAGGCCTTCGAGACCTTCTCCGCCGGCATCCTGCTCGGCCGCCCCTCGGTCGCGGAGGATCTCGCCGGCGTCGCGGTTTTCCTCGCCTCCCCCGCCTCCGACTACATGACCGGGCAGAGCCTGGTCGTCGACGGCGGCATGGTCTTCGTCTGACGGGGGCCACCCCGCGCACCTGCCCGGTCCCGCCGACGAGGGGCCGGAAACCCAGAAAAACAAAGACAGGGTAGGACAATGGACACAGTGATAGAGGTGGCGCCCGCCCGCCTCCCGAGCTCGCTGAAAGGGCTCGGCCTCATCTACGGCCTCGCGATCGTCTCGTGCCTTCTCGTGAACCTGATCGTGCGCGCCGCGCCGATCGGCCCCTGGACCGGAACGCAGGTGGCCGAGATGTACTGGCTCGACAACGTCACCTGGCAGCTTCTCGCGCTCTGGTGGGTGCTGCTCAGCGTAGTGAGCGGCGGCTTCCCGTTCCACCGGATCGAGGACCCGATGACCCGCGCCTGGGTCACGCTCGCCGCCGCCTGGGTGGTGGGCTGGCTCTCGGCCAAGGCCATCTACTGGGTCGGGCTCGACGCCGACTGGGTGTTCCCGATCGTCGGCTGCGTCTTCTTCTTCATCGCCTTCTTCTCCTTCGCCGGCGAGAACTGGATCGTCGCCGGGATGCCGCCGCGCCGGCAATTCTTCATCCTGCTGGTGATGATCGCCTTCCTCACCTACGCGGTCACGCATTCCTCGATCCGCTGGATCCCCGCCTGGTGGTTCCCGTTCATCGAGATGGGCTCGGCCTCCGGCCTGCTCGCCTATCTCACGCGCCGCATGGCCCAGCCGGGCAAGGCGCTGGCGCAGATCGGGATCCTGTTCCTCGTCGTGCTGGGCTTCCTCATGCTCTCGACCCGGCTCGGGTTCTGGGACATGGCGGCGCCCGGGGTCGGCACCTTCTGGACGCTCGGCTACTTCTCCGACCCGCGCTGGCTCCTGTGGTTCATGGTCGCCTGCTCGGTCTCCTACGCGCTCTTGATCCAGCTCAGGAACTGGCCCTTCACGCGCGTGCCGATGCCCTGGGGCGGCATCCTCGCCTGCCTCTTCTGCGCGGCCGTGACCACCGTGGTCACCGCCTTTCTCGCCAGCCTCGTCGGCTCGGTCTTCACCGACATGAACGAGGCGCTGACCTACGCCTACATGGGCACGCACTGGTCCTTCGTGATCGCGCTGCTCTTCGGTTTCGGAATGGACCGCCCCTACCTCTGGGCCGGTCAGAAAACACCAGGGAGCTGGGAAGATGTCGACTGAGACCACCACGATGACCCGCGACGCGTCCAGGGCCACGACGATGAAGGCGCTGCGCTTCCACGCCGCGAGGGATCTCCGCGTCGAGGAGATCGAGAAGCCCGCGAACCCCGGCCCCGGCCAGGTGCTGGTGCGCAACCGCTTCGTCGGCATCTGCGGCACCGACCTGCACGAATATTCCTACGGGCCGATCTTCATCCCGAAGGAGCCGCATCCCTTCACCGGCGCCCATGGCACGCAGGTGCTCGGCCACGAGTTCGGCGGCGTGGTCGAGGCGGTCGGCGCGGGCGTCACCTCGGTGAAGCCGGGCGACCGCGTCTCGATCCAGCCGCTCGTGATGCCGCGCTCCGGCGACTATTTCGCCGACCGGGGCCTGTTCCACCTCTCGCCCCAGCTCGCCCTCGTCGGCCTCTCCTGGGTCTCCGGCGGCATGGCGGAATGGGCGCTGGTCAACGACTACAACGTCGCCCCGATCCCGGCCGAGCTCTCCGACGAGGAGGCGGCGCTGGTCGAGCCAGCCGCCGTCGCAGTCTATGCCTGCGACCGGGGCGGGGTCACGGCCGGGTCGAGCGTCCTCGTCACCGGCGCCGGCCCGATCGGCGCGCTGACCCTGCTCGCCGCGAAGGCGGCCGGCGCCGCGCAGCTCTTCGTCTCCGACCTCAACGACACCCGCCTCGGCTTCATGAAGGAGATGCTGCCCGAGGTCGTCACGCTCAACCCGAAGCGCGACAACGTCGGCGAGGTGATCCGCGCGCAGACCGAGGGCAACGTCGGCTGCGACGTCGCGATCGAATGCGTCGGCAACGAGCACGCGCTGAAGGCCTGCCTCGACGCGGCGCGCAAGCAGGGCACCGTGGTCCAGACCGGCCTGCACCCGCATGACAACCCGCTCGACTGGTTCTCAGTCACCTTCAAGGACGTCGATATCCGCGGGTCCTGGGCCTATCCGACCCACTACTGGCCCCGGGTGATCCGGATGATCGCGACCGGGCTCCTGCCAGCCTCCAAGGTGGTGACCAAGCGCATCCGACTCGACAACGCGGTGGCGGAGGGGTTCGATGCGTTGCTCGATCCCGCCGGCACCCAGCTCAAGATCCTGATCGATCTCAACTGACCCGGCCGGCGCGCCCCAACGAGGGCGCGCCGCCGGACGGGTAAGACAAACGACACGGAGGAAGAAACATGCTCGACGAAACCCCGACCGCGGTGCTGGAGACGGTGCTCGGCCGCTTCAACGACGCGCTCGAACGCGGCGACGCCAAGGCCGCGGCCGCGCTGTTCCAGGCCGACAGCTACTGGCGCGACCTCGTCGCCTTCACCTGGAACCTCAGGACGATGGAAGGCACCGACCAGATCCTCGCGATGCTGGAAAGCCAGCTTCCGAAGGTGAAGCCCGGCTCGCTGCGCCTCGACCCAGCCGAGACGCCCTCCGCCTCGGGCGACGTCACCGAAGGCTGGATCGAGTTCGAGACCGAGACCGGCCGCGGCTATGGCCAGATCCGCCTGAAGGACGGGCTGATCTGGACCCTGCTCACCACCCTTTCCGAGCTGAAGGGATTCGAGGAGCCGAAGGGCCTCCGCCGTCCGATGGGCGCCGAGCACGGCCATTCGCGCGACCGCAAGAGCTGGAAGGAGAAGCGCGAGCAGGAGGCGGCCGAGCTCGGCTATGCCACGCAGCCCTATGTCGTCGTGATCGGCGGCGGCCAGGGCGGCATCGGGCTCGGCGCCCGGCTGCGCCAGCTCAACGTGCCGACGATCATCATCGACAAGCACCCCCGCCCGGGCGACCAGTGGCGCAACCGCTACAAGTCGCTCTGCCTGCACGATCCGGTCTGGTACGATCACCTGCCCTATATCCCGTTCCCCGAGAACTGGCCGGTGTTCACGCCGAAGGACAAGATCGGCGACTGGCTCGAATCCTACACCAAGATCATGGAGCTGAACTACTGGTCCTCCACGACCGCCAAGTCGGCGAAATACGACGAGGCCGCCCAGGAATGGGTGATCACCGTCGACCGCGACGGCGAGGAGGTCGTGCTGCGCCCGAAGCAGCTGGTGCTCGCGACCGGCATGTCGGGCAAGGCCAACGTGCCCGTCATCCCCGGGCAGGACGTGTTCAAGGGCGAGCAGCAGCACTCGTCCCAGCACCCCGGCCCCGACGCCTACAAGGGCAAGAAGGTCGTCGTCATCGGCTCCAACAACTCCGCGCATGACATCTGCGCGGCGCTCTGGGAGGGCGGCGCGGACGTCACGATGGTGCAGCGGTCCTCGACCCATATCGTGCGCTCGGACAGCCTGATGGAGATCGGCCTCGGCGCGCTCTATTCCGAGCAGGCGGTGGCGAACGGCATCACCACCCGCAAGGCCGATCTCATCTTCGCCTCGCTGCCCTACAAGATCATGCACGAGTGGCAGATCCCGCTCTACGAGCAGATGAAGGAGCGCGACGCGGAGTTCTACCAGGCGCTGGAGGATCGCGGCTTCATGCTCGACTGGGGCGCCGACGGCTCGGGCCTGTTCATGAAGTACCTCCGGCGCGGCTCGGGCTATTACATCGACGTGGGCGCCTGCGACCTCGTGATCGACGGCTCGATCAAGCTCGTCTCCGGCCGCCAGATCGAGCGCCTCAGCGAGACCGGCGTCGTGCTCGACGACGGCACCGAGCTTCCGGCGGATCTGGTGGTCTACGCCACCGGCTACGGCTCGATGAACGGCTGGGCGGCCGACCTCATCAGCCAGGAGGTCGCGGACACCGTCGGCAAGGTCTGGGGCCTCGGCTCCGACACGCCGAAGGACCCGGGTCCCTGGGAGGGCGAGCAGCGCAACATGTGGAAACCGACCCAGGTGCCGGCGCTCTGGTTCCACGGCGGCAACCTGCACCAGTCGCGCCATTACTCGCAGTATCTGTCGCTGCAGCTGAAGGCGCGGCTCGAAGGCCTGCCAACCCCGGTCTACGGGCTGCAGGAAGTCCACCACAGGAGCTGAGCCGAAGCGGCCCCGGAGCCGGTGCTCCGGGGCCGCGTTTGCGCGCCCGGGCGGCGCGGGTTATCCTGCGCCGCCGGAACGGAGGGCGCGCGGATGGCGAAACTCGTCTTCGGAATGAACCAGTCGCTGGACGGCTACGTCGACTATATGGCCATGTCCACCGGTCCCGTGCTCTTTCGCCACTGGACCGACCACGTGCGCGATCTGGCCGGCAGCGTCTACGGCCGCCACATCTACGAGCTGATGCGCTACTGGGACGAGGACCGTCCGGAATGGAGCGCGGAGCAGCGCGCCTTCGCGACGGCGTGGCGCGCCCAGCCGAAATGGGTCGCGTCGCGCTCGCTCACGTCGGTCGGCCCCAATGCCACGCTGGTCCCGGATGACGTCGGGACGGTGGTCCGCGGGCTGAAGGCCCGGCTCGACGGCGAGATCGCCGTCTCGGGGCCGGAGCTGGCGCGAAGCCTGACCGATCTCGGTCTCATCGACGAGTATCGGCTCTATCTCCATCCCGTCGTGCTCGGCCGCGGCAAGCCGTTCTTCGCCGGTCCCCGGCCGCCGCTCCGCCTCGTCGCCTCCGATCGCGTGGGCGAGGAGGTGATCCGGCTCACCTACGTGCCTGCCTGACGGCGCGGCCTGCTCGCCGGGCGGCGCGATTTCGCGCCGTCTATCAGGATACTGCCCGGTGATCTTGCGATCGCGAGGCCAGGGCGGACCCTATCGCAATACGATCATCAGGGAGATTCTCCGCGCCGGCCGCCCCTTTGGAACCCTTCGGCCGCACGGCGCCGGGACACGATTTTCGCCTCCTCTTTCGGTTGAGGGCGTGGATATAGGGTTGCGGGCGAGCGCAAACACAATATTATGAATCGCTAAGAACATCCGTCCGGGATGTCGGAGCAGACAGGCTTGCAGGTGCAATCATTGAACCCCAAGGTTGACGGAGCCCCTGTATCCGTCGCGGAGAAACCGCTTCAGGTGCGCGGACGCTCGTTCACGGCCGTGGTGATCAAGCTCACCGGCCCGGCCGACGCGACCTTCTACGGCGCGATCGAATCGCTGATGCGCCAGGCGCCGCATTTCTTCGTCAACGCGCCGCTCGTGATCGATCTCGCCGAGGCGCCGGAGCTGCGCGAGAAATCCGATTTCATCAAGCTCGTCCGCGACATGCGCGCCCGCCGCCTCTCGGTGATCGGCGTGCAGAACGGCACCGCCGACCAGGACATCGCCGCCTTCGGCGCCGGGCTCGTCTGCCTCCAGGGCGGCCGCGACGCGCCGGTCGAGCGCGGTGGCCGCCAGGCTCAGGCCGAGCCGAGCGCGCCCGTCGCCGCCGCGCCCGCCCCGGTCGCGGCGAAGCCCGAGCCCGAGGCGCCGGCCGAGCAGGCGACCCTCGTCATCACCGAGCCGGTCCGCTCCGGGCAGCGCATCTTCGCCGACCGCGGCGATCTCGTCGTGCTCGCGGCGGTGAGCTCGGGCGCCGAGCTGATCGCCCATGGCAACATCCACGTCTACGGCCCGCTGCGCGGCCGCGCGCTCGCCGGGGTGAACGGCGACAAGACCGCGCGGATCTTCTGCCAGAGCCTCGAAGCCGAGCTCGTGGCGATCGCCGGCCTCTACCGCGCCAGCGACGACCTCGACCCCTCGGTCCGCCGCGGCCGCGTGCAGGCCTTTCTCCGGGACGACACCCTCTGTTTCGAGCCCCTCAAGTAACCCCCCACCAGAAGAGGAGTTTCGCTTGGCCAAGATCATCGTAGTCACATCCGGCAAGGGGGGCGTGGGCAAGACCACTTCCACCGCCGCCATCGGCGCGGGCCTCGCGATGCGGGGCAAGAAGACCGTCGTCATCGACTTCGACGTCGGCCTCCGCAACCTCGACATGATCATGGGCTGCGAGCGGCGCGTGGTCTTCGACTTCATCAACGTGATCCAGGGCGACGCGAAGCTGAAGCAGGCGCTGATCACCGACCGCCGGCTCGAGAACCTGTCGATCCTGCCGACCAGCCAGACCCGCGACAAGGACGCGCTGACGCAGGAAGGCGTGAAGAAGGTCCTCGACGACCTGCGCAAGGATTTCGACTACATCATCTGCGACAGCCCCGCCGGGATCGAGCGCGGCGCGCAGCTCGCGATGCATTTCGCCGACGAGGCGGTGGTGGTGACGAACCCCGAGGTCTCCTCGGTCCGCGACTCCGACCGGGTGCTCGGGCTGCTCTCCTCCAAGACCGACCGCGCCGAGAAGGGCGAGGGCGGCGTGAAGGCGCATCTGCTGCTGACCCGCTACGACCCGGCGCGCGTCGCGCGCGGCGAGATGATGAAGATGGAGGACATCCTCGAGATCCTCTCGATCCCGCTCCTCGGCATCATCCCGGAAAGCACCGCCGTCCTGAAGGCGTCGAACGTCGGCACCCCGGTCACCTTCGACACCAAGTCGAACGCCGGCAAGGCCTACGAGGACGCCGTCTCCCGGCTCATCGGCGAGCAGGTCGAGATGAAGATGCAGGCGCTCGACAAGCCCGGCCTCTTCTCCCGCCTCCTGCGCAGGACGGCCTGACATGCTGGGGTTCTTCCGCAGGACCCGTCCGTCGGGCTCGACCGCCGACGCCGCCAAGGAGCGGCTCCAGATCCTGTTGCAGCATGAGCGCACGGACCGGGCGACGCCCGACTTCCTGCCCCAGCTGCAGCGCGAGATCCTCGCCGTGATCGAGCGCTACATGCGCGTCAACGACGATCACGTCGACATCAAGCTGGAGCGGGGGGACGAGCTCTCCACGCTCGAGATCAACATCGAGCTGCCGGGCGCGCGCAACATGAGCGTGCGCGGCGCCGCCTGAGACCATCCGCCGGACGGCCCCGGCGGATGGACCAGCCTTAGGGAGTCGGCGCGGAGGGCGCGCGCCGGGAACCTCCGCTGACCGCCCCGGTCCCCGCCCGCGCCGCCCCGGGCCTGGCCGCCGCCAGGCGTGCCGCCTCCAGACGATCCAGCGCGGCGACCGCCGCCACCACCTCGCCGTGCCGCGCCAGGGCCGCCGCGTAGGCGCGGCCGGCCGAGCGCGGGCTCCAGGGCAGGACGGCGGCCGCGAGCCAGCGCCGCGCGGGTTCGGGCAGCCGGTCGTAATCCGCCATCGCGTCGCCCCGCGCCGGCCGCCGGCGCAGGCCGATCCGCCCGAGATTGCCGCGGCTCACGCCGCGGCGCCGCCCCAGCGCGGAAAGGGATCGGCGAGCCCGGCCCAGGCCGGATCGAACTCCGCGCCCGGCAGCAGGCAGGCGTCGAGCGCCGCCGTGATCGCCGCGCGGTCGAGGCCGACGCCGATGAAGACCAGCTCCTGCCGGCGGTCGCCGAAAGCCGGATCCCAATGCTCCCGGATCGCCGCGAGCGACTCGGGATCCCGCGGCCAGCGCGCCCGCGGCACCGCGCTCCACCAGCGCCCGAGCCCCGAGGTCTGGGCGACCGCCCCGGCGAGGCTGAACTCGCCCACCCAGTCGGGCCGCGTCGCGATCCAGAAATGCCCCTTGGCGCGCAGCACGCCCGGCAGCGGACCGGTCAGGAAGCCCTGAAGCCGCGCGGGGTGGAACGGGCGGCGCGCGCGGTAGACGAAGGAGGCGATGCCGTATTCCTCGGTCTCCGGCACATGGTCGTGGAAGCCGTTGAGCTCCTTCACCCAGAGCGGATGCCCGTGCGCCCGGTCGAAGTCGAAGAGGCCGGTGCCCATCACCGCGCCGAGCGGCGCCGCGCCATGGTCGACCTCGAGGATCCGCGCGTCGGCGTTCAGCCCCCGGATGATCCGCCGCGCGGTCTCGACCCGCACCGGCCCGGCGTCGGTCACCTTGTTGAGCACGATCACGTCGGCGAACTCGATCTGCTCGACCAGCAGGCCGACCAGGGTCCGGTCATCGCCCTCTCCCAGCGACTCGGCGGTCTGGCGCAAGAAATCCTGCGAGGCGTAGTGGCGCAGCAGGCTCATCGCGTCGACCACGGTCACCATCGTGTCGAGCCGCGCGACATCGGCGAGGCTGTGTCCGCTCTCGTCGCGAAAGGCGAAGGTGGCGGCCACGGGCAGAGGCTCGGCGATCCCGGTCGATTCGATCACCAGATAGTCGAACCGCCCCGCCTCGGCGAGCCGCCGGACCTCGGCCAGCAGGTCGTCGCGCAGCGTGCAGCAGATGCAGCCGTTGGTGAGCTCGACCAGCTTCTCCTCGGTATGGCTGAGATCCGCGCCGCCGCCCCGGATCAGGTCGGCGTCGATGTTCACCTCGGACATGTCGTTGACGATCACCGCGACGCGCAGCCCGGCGCGGTTCGACAGGACGTGGTTGAGCAGCGTGGTCTTCCCGGCGCCGAGAAAGCCGGAGAGGACGGTGACGGGCAGGCGGGTATCTTTCACGGGACGAGGCTCCTCAGCGGGACGCGCTCCGGAGAGCGCGGGACTCAAATGTTATATTATAACATTCTAGTCCCGCAAGCCGTCACGCGCGCGACCGCCGCCGCCGCGCCTGACGGCGGGCGGCGGGCGGGCCGTGGCCGCGCCAGCGGAGTTTTGTTCAGGGAAAGACGGCGGTGTATTCCACGCCCCGGATCGTCCCGGTCCGATCGGCGAAACAGGCCCAGGGCGCCCGGGCGCCGCCGACGACCATGCGCGCCTCGATCCCGGCGCCCCCGGCCATCAGGTCGAGCGGCGTCACCTCCGAAACGGGCACGCCGGCCGCCGCCGCGACGGCGACGCGGCAGGCGTCTGAGACGGCGCGCGACTGCGCCGGGCCGAGCGCGGGCGCCGCGCAGGCGGCGAGGGCGAACAGCGCGGCGAGCGCGGGAAGGCCGAGACGCGGCATGGCGCGCCTCAGAAATCCAGGTTCGCGACGCTGAGCGCGTTGGTCTGGATGAACTCGCGCCTCGGCTCGACCTCGTCGCCCATCAGCTTGGTGAAGATCTCGTCGGCCTCGTCCACCTGCTCGATCTTCACCTGCAGGAGCGTGCGCGCGTCGGGATCGAGCGTCGTCTCCCAGAGCTGCTCCGGGTTCATCTCGCCGAGACCCTTGTAGCGCTGCAGGCTCAGCCCCTTCTCGCCCTCGCGCGTCACCGCGTCGAGGAGCTCGGTCGGGGCGTGGATCGTCTGGCTCTTGTCCTTGCGGCTCAGCACCGCGGGGGCGCCGTAGACCTCGCGGAGCGAGTCGGTCAGCGTCGCGAGCCGCCGCGCCTCGGCCGAGCGCAGCGCCGGGCCATCGAGCACCCGCGCCTCCTCGACGCCGCGCAGCACCCGCCAGAACCGCAGGCCCGCGTCCTGCGTCGGCCGGCCCTGCCAGCCGCGCTCGTATTCCGGCGCGATCATGTCGAGCCGGGCCGCGACCCGGTCGGCGGTGCCCTGCGGGTCGTCGTCGAGCACGCCCTTCACGAAGGCGCCGGCGATCGTCGCCTGCTCCAGCACGTGGCGCGAGTAGTGCGTCGGGAAGCCGTTCAGCGCGGCGCGGACCGCCCGCGCCTCCTCGACCACGCGCGCGAGATCGGCGCCCGCGAGCACCGAGCCGTCGCCGAGCCGCAGGCTCGCATTCTCGAGCCCCTGCTCGATCAGGTAGGAATCGAGCGCCGCCTGATCCTTGAGATAGACCTCCGAGCGGCCGCGCGCGACCTTGTAGAGCGGCGGCTGCGCGATATAGAGGTGCCCCGCCTCGATCAGCGGCGCCATCTGCCGGAAGAAGAACGTGAGCAAGAGCGTGCGGATATGCGCGCCGTCCACGTCCGCGTCGGTCATGATGATGATCTTGTGGTAGCGCAGCTTGCCGAGGTCGAACTCGTCGCGCCCGATGCCGGTGCCGAGCGCGGTGATCAGCGTGCCGATCGCCTCGGAGCCGAGCATCCGGTCGAACCGCGCCCGCTCGATGTTGAGGATCTTGCCGCGGAGCGGCAGCACCGCCTGGTTGGCGCGGTGCCGGCCCTGCTTCGCCGAGCCGCCGGCCGAGTCACCCTCGACGATGAAGAGCTCGGCCTTGGCCGGGTCCTTCTCCTGGCAGTCGGCGAGCTTGCCGGGCAGGTTCGCCACGTCCATCGCCGTCTTGCGCCGGGTGAGGTCGCGCGCCTTGCGCGCCGCCTCGCGCGCCACCGCCGCCTCGATGATCTTGCCGACGACGGTCTTCGCGTCGCCCGGATTCTCCTCGAACCATTCGGCGAGCTTCTCGTTCAGGAGCCCCTCGACCGCCGGGCGAACCTCGGAGGAGACCAGCTTGTCCTTGGTCTGGCTCGAGAATTTCGGGTCCGGCACCTTGACCGACAGCACGCAGGTCAGCCCCTCGCGCGCGTCGTCGCCCGAGAGCGTCACCTTCTCGCGCTTCGCGATGCCGCTCGATCCGGCGTAGTTGTTGATCGTCCGCGTCAGCGCGCCCCGGAAGGCCGCGAGATGCGTGCCGCCGTCGCGCTGCGGGATGTTGTTGGTGAAGGGCAGCACGTTCTCGTGGTAGCTGTCGTTCCACCACATCGCGACCTCGATCCCGATCCCGTCGCGATCGCCCGAGACATAGATCGGATCCTTGATCAGCGGGGTCTTCGAACGGTCGAGGTAGCGCACGAATTCCCGCACGCCGCCGTCATAGTGCAGCTCGACCTCGATCGGCTCGGCCGGGCGCTCGTCGCGCAGCCGGATGCGCACGCCGGAATTGAGGAAGGCGAGCTCGCGCAGCCGGTGCTCCAGCGTCGCGAAGGAATAGTCGAGGTTCTTGAACGTGTCGGTCGAGCCGAGGAAGCGGACCTGCGTCCCCTTCTTGTCGCCGGCGGGGCCCACGACGCGCAGATGCTCGACCGTGTCGCCGCGCTCGAACCGCGCGTAATGCTCGTGGCCCTCGCGCCAGATCCGCAGCTCCAGCCAGTCGGAGAGCGCGTTCACCACCGAGACGCCGACGCCGTGCAACCCGCCCGAGACCTTGTAGCTGTTCTGGTCGAACTTGCCGCCCGCGTGCAGCTGGGTCATGATGACCTCGGCCGCCGAGACGCCCTCGCCCTCGTGGATGCCGACCGGGATGCCGCGGCCGTTATCGTAGACGCTGACCGAATTGTCGGCGTGGATCGTGACCTCGACGATATCGGCGTGGCCCGCCAGCGCCTCGTCGATGCCGTTGTCGACGACCTCGTAGACCATGTGGTGCAGGCCCGAGCCGTCGTCGGTATCGCCGATGTACATCCCCGGCCGCTTGCGGACGGCCTCGAGCCCTTTGAGAACCTTGATGGAATCGGCGTCGTAGGTCTCGGGAGAACGAGCGGCTTCGGCCATGTTGTGGGGAGTCCTTGGTAATGGTCTCATAATGTAGCGATCCGGGACCGAAATGTCACCCTTTCAGCGCCCGCGAAGCGCTGTTTTTCCGTCCTCCGTCAGCGTCTTACTGGCCGCGCGACCCTCAGCCGGCGGCGGCCGGCAGCGTCAGCGTGCCGTCGGGGGCAAGCGGCCAGAACGGGTTCATCGCCAGCTCCCAGACATGTCCGTCGGGATCGGCGAAATAGCCCGAGTAGCCGCCCCAGAACACCTTCTCCGGCCGCTTCAATTCGGTGGCGCCGGCGCCGAGCGCGAGGTCGAAGGCGGCGTCGACCTCGGCCTCGGTCGCGAAGTTGCGCGCCAGCGTCGCCTTGCCGGTGCCGAGCTCGGCGCCCGGGCGGCCCATGTCCCTGGCGAGATCGGCCGCGCCGAAGAGCGCCAGCGCCTGGCCCGCGAGCTGGATGAAGACGACGCCCTCGTTGACCTCCCGGGCCTCCCAGCCGAGCGCGGCGTAGAAGGCCCGGGCGCGGTCGAGATCGGCGACGCCGAGCGTCACGAGCGTGATGGATTTCGGGAACATCGGAGCTCCTCCGTAGGGTGGGCGATTCCGCCCACCGTGCCAAAGCGCGGCGTCGGAGGCGAGCTGGAAGGTGGGCGGAATCGCCCACCCTACGCCTCGGTCCGCCCTACAGCGCGAGCCGCTCGCCCTCCAGCCCCTCGAACAGCTCGGGCCCGGTGCCGGTGAGGAAGGCCTGCGCCCCGAGCCCCGCGATCGCGGCGTAGAGCGCGCGGCGGCGGTCGGCGTCGAGATGGGCCGCGACCTCGTCGAGCAGGAGCAGCGGCGGCGCGCCGAAATCCTCCGCCACCGCCGCGGCGTTGGCGAGCACGACGCCGATCAAGAGCGCCTTCTGCTCGCCGGTCGAGCAGAGCCGCGCCTCGACCCCCTTCGCAGCGTAGACCGCGCCGAGATCGTCGCGGTGCGGCCCGAGCAGGGTCCGCCCGGCTGCGAGGTCCCGCCCCCGCCCCGCGCGGAGCGCCGCGCGCAGCCCCTCGGCGTCGCGGGGACCCTCGGCGACCAGGCTCAGCGCGCCGCGCGGGAAGCCGGCGGTCTCCGGCGCGCCGGCGAGCCGGGCGAGCGCGGCGCGCCGCGCGGCGTCGATCCGGGCGCCTTCCCCGGCCAGCCGCGCCTCGAGCGCGTCGTACCAGGCCGCGTCCCGCGTCCCGTCGCGCAGCAGCCGCGCCCGCTCGCGCAGCGCGCGCTCATAGGCGAGGACGGCGGCGGCGTGGTCGGGAAACAGGCTGAGCGTCACCCGGTCGAGAAAGCGCCGCCGCTCGGAGGCCGCCTCCATCCAGAGCCGGTCCATCGCCGGGGTGAGCCACAGCACCCGGGCGAGCGCGCCGAGCGCCGCCTGCGCCGCGGCCTTGCCGTCGACCTCGACCCGCCGGCCGGCGCCCTCGCTCCAGGTGACGAGCTCATGCGCGCCCGAGGGCGCCTCGAGCGCCGCCCGGACCTTCCAGCCGATCCGCTCCGGCAGCCGCGCGAGATCCTCGGCGGCCGCGCCGCGCAGGCCGCGGCCGGGCGAGAGGAGCGAGATCGCCTCGATGAGATTGGTCTTGCCCGCGCCGTTCGGCCCGAAGATCGCGACCGGGGCGCCGGCGAAATCGAGCGTCGCGGCGGCGTGGGAGCGGAAATGCGAGAGCGCCAGCCGGCGCAGGACGAGGCGGGTCATGCGTGGCGCTCCGGCCCGGCGCCCCGCTGTCCCGCGCCTGACCCGGGACCTCCAGGCAATGCCGATACGCCGCGCACCGGGGTTCGAGGTCCCGGATCAGGTCCGGGACGACGGCGCGTCCCGCTTGGGCGTGGAGGTCCCGGGTCGAGCCCGGGACAGCGGGGCACGAGAAGCGGCGTGGCGCCCGGGCTCACACCCGCATCGGCATCACGACATAGACCGCCGATTCGTCGTTGCCCTCGCGCATCAGCGTCGGATCGCCGGAGGAGTTGAACAGGAAGACCGCGTTCTCGCGGTCGACCTGGCCCGCGATCTCGAGCAGGTATTTCGCGTTGAAGCCGATCTCGAGCCGCTCGTCGGCGTAGGCGACGTGCAGCTCCTCGTCGGCCGCGCCCGAATCCGGCGCGTTGACCGAGAGCACCAGCCGGTCCTCCTCGATCGCCATCTTCACCGCGCGCGAGCGTTCCGAGCTCACGGTCGCGACCCGGTCGACCGCCTGGGCGAATTCGGCCGCGTCGACCTCGAGCCGGCGGGTGTTGTTGGTCGGGATCACGCGGGAATAATCGGGGAAGGTGCCGTCGATCACCTTCGAGGTCAGCGTCACCTCGGGCGTCGCGAACCGCACCTTGGTCTCGCTGACCGAGACCGCGATCTCGGCCTCGTCGTCGTCGAGCAGCTTGCGGAGCTCGCCGACGGTCTTGCGCGGCACGATGACGCCCGGAAGCTTGTCCGCGCCCTGGGGCAGGGTCGCGTCGATCCGCGCCAGCCGGTGCCCGTCGGTCGCGACGCAGCGCAGCACCGGCCCCTCGACCGAGGTCGCCGCGTGCATGTAGACGCCGTTGAGGTAGTAGCGCGTCTCCTCGGTCGAGATCGCGAACTTGGCCTTGTCGAACAGCCGGCGCAGCACCGGCGCGGAGCAGGCGAAGTCGCACTCGTACTCCGCGCTCGCCATGATCGGGAAATCCTCGCGCGGCAGCGTCTGGAGCGAGAAATGCGAGCGGCCGGCGCGGACCTCGAGCCGGCCGGCGCCGGCGTCGTCGGAGAGCTCGACCATCGCGCCGTCCGGCAGCTTGCGCACGATCTCGTGGAGCGTATGGGCGGCGACGGTGGTGGCGCCCTGGGCGATCACCATGGCGCGGGCGGTGTCGATCACCTCGATGTCGAGATCGGTGGCGCGGAAGCGCACCTGCTCGCCCTCCGCCTCGATCAGCACGTTGCCGAGGATCGGGATCGTGTTGCGGCGCTCGACGACGGATTGCGCGCGGTTCATGGCCCGGAGCAGGGCGCCGCGTTCCATGCTGAGTTTCATCTTGGTGTTTCCCCGTCTCCCGCCCGCCCGTCATTTGGGCGGGGAGGCGACACTAGCGGATCGATGGGCGACTGCAAGGGCGAGCCGCGGCCATTTCGTCGCGGAATCGGGCGCGGCGGGGGCATTTCGCGGCTCCGCGCCGAGGGAAAGCGGCGGAAACCGCGACGCGCGAAGATGGCGGACCGAGGTCCGCCCTACGGGGCGGTCGCGTAGGGCGGACCTCGGTCCGCCGTGGAGACCTTACGCCTCGAGCATCCGGCGCAGCAGCTCGACGTCCTCGGCGATCTGGTTGTCGGTCTTCCGCAGTTCCTCGATCTTGCGCACGGCGTGGATCACCGTGGTGTGGTCCCGCCCGCCGAAGCGGCGCCCGATCTCGGGCAGGCTCTTCGAGGTCAGCGTCTTCGAGAGATACATCGCGACCTGCCGCGGCCGCGCCACCTGCCGGGCCCGGCGGGCGGACAGGAGGTCGGACATGCGGAGATTATAGTGGTCCGCGACCTTGCGGATGATCTCGTCGATCGTAACCTTGCGCTCGGAGGCGCGCAGCACGTCGGCGAGGCATTCCTGCGTCATGTCAAGCGTGATCTCGCGCCCGACCAGCCCGGCGAAGGCGAAGAGCCGGGTCAGCGCGCCTTCGAGCACGCGGACGTTGGACGAGATCCGGTGCGCGAGGAATTCCATCACGCCGGGGCCGACCACCACGCCGGGATGCGCCAGCATCTGCGCCTCGGCCTTGGCCTGAAGGATGCCGAGCCGGAGTTCGTAGTCGGTCGGGTGCAGGTCGACCACGAGGCCCCACTGCAGCCGCGACTTGATCCGCTCCTCGAGCCCGTCGATCTCGCCCGGCGCGCGGTCGGCGGAAATCACGATCTGCTTCTGCTGGTCGATCAGCGCGTTGAACGTGTGGAAGAACTCGTCCTGCGTCGAATCCTTGCCGGCGATGAACTGCACGTCGTCGACCATCAGCATGTCGACCGAGCGGAACAGCTCCTTGAAGCCGTGCATCTCCTTGAAGCGCAGCGCCGAGACGAAGCGGTACATGAACTGCTCGGCGGAGAGGTAGAGCACCTTCGCCTCGGGCGTGGTGTGGCGCACCTCCCAGGCGATCGCATGCATCAGATGCGTCTTGCCGAGGCCGACGCCGCCATAGAGGAACAGCGGGTTGAACGCGACCTCGCCGCCGTCGGCGACCCGGCGCGCGGCGGCGTGGGCGAGCTCGTTCGGCTTGCCGACGACGAAATTGTCGAAGGTGAATCGCCCGTCGAGCGGCGCCTGCGGCAATTCGACGTCGGAGGGCATGGCGGCCCCTTCGGATCTGGAGCGGGGATTCGCGGCGGCCTCGGGCGCCTTCGGCGCCTCGGGCTCCGCTTCGGGGACGGCCGCGCGCGGGGCGCGCCGGGACGGCCGCGCGGCGCGGGCGGGCGCCGGCGCCGGATCGGCCTCCGGCTCGGCCGCGCGCGGCGGCGCGGGATCGTTCGAGCAGGAGGCGACGGTGAACTCGAGCCGGCTCACCGCGACCCGCTCCTTGGCGAGCAGGTGGCGGATCACCTCGCCATAGTTCCGCTGCACCCAGGTGCCGATGAAGGTGTTCGGGGCGGAGATACGGACGATCCCGTGGTCGGCGCCGACGAAGGCGAGCGGGTCGATCCAGTTCTGATAGGCATCGTTGCCGATCTGGCTGCGCAGATGGCCGCGCACGCGCGACCAGGCCCCAGAACCGGCGTCCGGCATGTCATTCATGATCAGGCTGCTTCGTAGAGAACCGCGGGGATCCGGAAAACGCTGGCGGGCTGTCCCGTCGGCTTGCCCTCGTTCGCTTCGAGCATCGCAAGCAACCTTGAACCCGGACACATGCCCAATCCCTCCGCGAAAGCTGTCGTTCTTACCGCCGCCATCATTCGTTAAGTAACGCCTTGAAATTCTGGACCACAGACCAACACCGCGCCCGAACAGCGCCTCTTGCGAGACGCTAAACCCCGATACCTCGAGCGCAATTCGCTTGCATGCTTGGGCGGCGGGGCCTGAGCATATTTGGCTGGAGAGCGATCCGTCGAAAGGTCGAGGTGGGATTCGTTACGCGGTGTTTAACCATACCGAAGACCCCCCCACCGGACAACCGGACCGAAGACGGAACATCGGCGAAAAGGTCCGAAACGAAAAACGCGCCCGAAACCGGGCGCGTCACGCGGTCCCTCGAAGGGAGCGGTGGTGGTTCAGGCGCCGAGCGCCTGGACCCGGCTCGCCAGGCGCGAAACCTTGCGGCTCGCGGTGTTCTTGTGGGTCACGCCCTTGGTGACGCCGCGCATGATCTCGGGCTGTGCGACGCGCAGCGCCTCGGCGGCGACGGCCTTGTCACCCCCGGCGATGGCTTCCTCGACCTTCCGGATGAAGGTGCGGATGCGCGAACGGCGGGCCTTGTTGACTTCCGTGCGGCGCTCGGTCTGGCGCGCGCGCTTCTTAGAGGACGGCGAATTTGCCATGTATGAGTGTCCGTGTGTCGGTCGATTTGGATCAGGGCGCGTCTCTAGCTCCGGGTCCTCGCGGAGTCAACGGCTTTTGTCCCCGACCCGGCGCAATCCCGCGGCCTCCCCGGCTCAGCGGCCGTTGAACTTCGGCGCGCGCTTCTCGAGGAAGGCCGTCATGCCCTCCTTCTGGTCCTCGGTCGCGAACAGCGCCTGGAACATGCGCCGCTCGAAGAGCAGCCCCTCGCGCAGCGATCCCTCGGTCGCCCGCGCGACCGATTCCTTCGCGGCGCGGACCGCGATCGGCGATTTCGCCGCGATCTTGCGCGCGACGGCGGTCGCCTCGGCGACCAGATCCGCCGCCGGCACGACCCGGCTCGCGAGCCCGGCCCGCTCGGCTTCCTCGGCCTCCATGAACCGCCCGGTCAGCACCATCTCCATCGCCTTCGACCGGCCGACGAGCCGGGTCAGCCGCTGGGTCCCGCCGAGGCCCGGAAGGATGCCGAGGTTGATCTCCGGCTGGCCGAACTTCGCGGTATCCGCCGCGAGGATGAAGTCGCACATCATCGCGAGCTCGCAGCCGCCGCCGAGGCAGTAGCCCGCGACCGCCGCGATGACCGGCTTGCGGCAGCGGGTGATCGCCTCGGTCGAGGCGGTGAACATGTCCTCGGTGAAAGTGTCGACGAAGCTCTTGCCCGCCATCTCCTTGATGTCCGCCCCGGCGGCGAAGGCCTTTTCCGAGCCGGTGACGACGATCGCGTGGACCCCGGGATCGGCGTCCATCGCGCCGAGCGCCGCGGCGAGCTCGCCGAGCAGGGTCGAATTGAGCGCGTTCAGCGCCTCGGGCCGGTTCAGCCGGATCGTCCCGACCTTGTCCTCCACCGCGACCAACAGCGTCTGATATTCCACCTGCCCGCTCCCCCTCTGCCTGGCGCGGGCCAAGATGGCGCGCGCTCAGGCGGGGATCAACCCCGGCTGGCAGGCGGGGCAGAAGAAGGTCGAGCGGCCGGCCTGGACGATGCGCGCGATCTCCCCGCCGCAGCGCGGGCAGGGCGCGCCCTCGCGGCCGTAGACCGCGAAGGAATGCTGGAAATAGCCGAGCTCGCCATCGGCCCGGCGATAGTCGCGGAGCGAGGAGCCGCCGGCGGCGATCGCCTCGACCAGCACCTCGCGGATCGCCCGGGTCAGCGCGACGATCTCAGCCTCCGCGAGGCTTCCCGCGAGCCGGGCGGGGCCGATTCCGGCGCGCCAGAGCGCCTCGCAGACATAGATGTTGCCGAGCCCCGCGACGAGCCGCTGGTCGAGCAGCGCCGCCTTGACCGGGGTGCGCTTCCCCGCGAACCGGGCGGCGAGGAAGGCCGCGTCGAAGGCGTTGCCGAGCGGCTCGGGCCCGAGCCCCGCGAGCAGCCGGTGGGCGTCGATGGAATCGGTGGGCCAGAGGTCCATCGCCCCGAACCGGCGCGCGTCGTTCATCGTGACCCGCGCGCCGCCCTCGAGGTCGAGCACGACGTGATCGTGCGGCAGCGGCGCCGGATGGTCGTGGTGGAACGCGCCCAGCGCCTCCCGCCCCTCGGCGCCGGAGACGAGCATCCGCCCGGACATGCCGAGATGGACGATCAGCGTCTCGCCCCGGTCGAGCGCGAGCAGCAGGTATTTCGAGCGCCGGCCGAGCGTCGTCACCCGCGCGCCGGTCAGCCGCTCGGCCATGCGCGGCGGAAACGGCCAGCGCAGATCGGGCCGGCGGGTCTCGGCGCGCAGGATCAGGCGGCCGGCCATCACCGGCTCGAGGCCGCGGCGGACGGTTTCGACTTCGGGCAGTTCGGGCACGGGCGTTCTCCGGTCGGGCCAGGCCGCGGGCGCGCGCCCCGGTCGCCGCGCGCTTGTCTCCGCGCGCCGCGACCATATAAGCAGGGGCGCCATCGACAGAAAGGCCTCCGGCCCATGCCACGCGACCCCCGCGACCCCGCCGCCTCCGAGACGCATTTCGGCTTCGAGACGATTCCGGAGGCCGAGAAGGCGAAACGCGTGCACGGCGTCTTCACCTCCGTCGCCTCGAAATACGACGTGATGAACGACGCGATGAGCCTCGGGATCCACCGGCTGTGGAAGGATGCGATGCTCGACTGGCTGGCGCCCCGGCCGGGGACGCGGCTACTCGACGTCGCGGGCGGCACCGGCGACATCGCCTTCCGCTATCTCGCCCGCGTGAAGGGCGACGCGCATGCCACGGTCTGCGACATGACCGAGTCGATGCTCGTGGAGGGCCGCAAGCGCGCCGAGGCGGGGGAATACGCGGGCCGGCTTGACTGGGTGACCGGCGACGCGATGGCCCTGCCTTTCCGGGACGCGGGCTTCGACGCCTACACGATCTCCTTCGGAATAAGGAACGTGACCCGGATCGAGGAGGCGCTGGCCGAGGCCTACCGGGTGCTGCGCCCCGGCGGCAGGCTGATGGTGCTCGAATTCTCGCGTGTGCCCAACGACATGCTGCGCTGGATCTACGACCGCTATTCCTTCAACCTGATCCCGCCGATGGGCAAGGTGATCACCGGCGACGCGGCGAGCTACCAGTATCTCGTCGAGTCGATCCGCCGCTTCCCGCCGCAGGAGCGCTTCGCCGAGATGATCCGCGCCGCGGGCTTCGACCTCGTGAAATACCGCGACCTCTCGATGGGGATCGCGGCGCTGCACTCCGGCTGGAAGGTCTGATGCGGGGTCCGCACAACCTCTGGCGGCTGATCCGGACCGGCGCCACCTTCGAGCGGACGGGCGCGATGGAGACCGTGCTCGAGGCCCTCGACGCGCCGCCCTCGCTCCGGATCGCCGCGCGCGTGCTCGGCTGGCCGTTCCAGTGGTTCGGCCTGCGCGGCGACCCGGGCCAGCCGCCGATCGTGCGCGCGCTGACCGCGCTCGGCCCCGCCTACATCAAGTTCGGCCAGGTCCTCTCGACCCGGCCCGACATCGTCGGCAACGAGATCTCCGAGCAGCTCAGGGTGTTGCAGGACAAGCTGCCGCCCTTCCCGATCGCGGAGGCGCGCGCCGCGATCGCGCGCGAATTCGGCGTCGACGCCGACGCGCTCTTCTCGGAGTTCAGCCCGCCGGTCGCCGCGGCCTCGCTCGCGCAGGTGCATCGCGCGACGCTGCGCGAGGACGGCCGCTCGGTCGCGGTCAAGGTGCTGCGGCCCGGCATCGAGCGCGCCTTCCTGCGCGACGTCGACGCCTTCTACCTCGCCGCCTGGATGATCGAGAACCTCGTGCCCTTCACCCGGCGCCTCAGGCCCCGCGCGGTGATCGAGCATTTCGAGGGCGTCGTGCAGGGCGAGCTCGATCTCCGGATGGAGGCGGCGGCGGCCTCCGAATACCGCGCGACGACCGAGAGCGACGCGGGCTTCCGCGTGCCGGCCGTGATCTGGCCGGCCTCGGGGCGCCGGGTGATGACGCTCGAATGGGTCGCCGGCATCAACATCGGCGACGTGGCCGCGCTCCGCGCGAGCGGGACCGACCTCACCGAGCTGTCGCACCGGGTGATTCAGACCTTCCTCACCCAGGCGCTGCGCGACGGCTTCTTCCACGCCGACATGCACCAGGGCAATCTGAAGCTCGGGCCCGACGGCGCGCTGGTGGCGCTCGACTTCGGCATCATGGGGCGGATCGACGCCTATACCCGGCGCGTCTACGCCGAGATCCTCTACGGCTTCCTGCGCCGCGACTACAACCGCGTCGCCGAGGTGCATTTCGAGGCGGGCTACGTGCCCCCCGACCGCGACGTCGCGGAATTCGCCCAGGCGCTGCGCGCGGTCGGCGAGCCGATCTTCGGCCATGACGCGACGCGGATCTCGATGGCGCGGCTGCTCGCGCATCTCTTCGAGGTCACCGAGCGGTTCGGGATGGAGACGCGGACCGAGCTCATCCTGCTCCAGCGCACGATGGTGGTGGTCGAGGGCGTGTCGCGCAGCCTCGATCCCTCGCTCAACATGTGGGAGACGGCGCGGCCGGTCGTGACCGACTACATCGTCTCCAACATCGGCCCCCGCGCGACCGCGCGCGACCTCGTGGCGACCCTGCGCGTGCTGTCGCGGTTCGGGCCGCGGCTGCCGGCGCTCGCGGAATCGGCGCTGACCCGGCTTTCCTTCGACGCCCCGGCGCGTCCGGCGCGCGTCATTCCGGGCTGGGTCTACGGCCTCGGCGGGGCGGTGCTCGGCGCCGGGCTCGTGGCACTCGGCAGCCTTCTCTAGCCCCCGCCGATCGCGGGGCCCGGGCATCGGCGGAAATCCGCCGGACCGCTCTGCGACAAATAGCCGCCGTGGCCTGTTACGAGATCGTGATCGTCCCGATATGGGCGCGGATTGCAACGAAGGCGGCCTCGAGCGCCGCCGATCCAACGTCCGGAGGTTCCGTGAGTCAGACAAGCGCAGCGCCCGCATCGTCGACCCTATCCTATTTCAAATGGGCGTTCATCGTCACCGTCATCGGCCTCGCGCTCGGCGCCATCGTCGGCTGGGCCTATACCGGCACGATCCCCGGAACGCTCTCGATCTTCTTCATCTGCGCGGTGCTCGCCGTCCTCGAGATCTCGCTTTCCTTCGACAACGCGGTCGTGAACGCGAACAAGCTCAAGACCATGACCCCGGTCTGGCAGCGGCGCTTCCTCACCTGGGGCATCCTGATCGCCGTCTTCGGCATGCGGATCATCTTCCCCGTGCTGATCGTGGTGGTGGCCGCCGGCGTCGGCCCGATCTCGGCGCTCGATCTCGCGATCAACCGGCCCCAGGAATACGCGGCGATCATGCACGAGGCGCATCTCGGCATCGCGGCCTTCGGCGGCAGCTTCCTCATGATGGTCGCGCTCGCCTATTTCTTCGACAAGGACAAGGACGTCCACTGGGTGAAGCCGATCGAGCGCCGCCTCGCCAGCGCCGCGGACATGCGCGGCGTCGAGATCACCTTCGTGCTCCTGATGATCGTGCTCTTCACCAATCTGGTCGGGCCGGAGCGCGGCTGGGAGTTCATGACCGCGGCGATCTGGGGCCTCATCACCTTCCTCGTGGTCGACGTCGCGCGGCACATGCTCGACAAGGCGGACCAGGCGCTCGACGCGGCGGCCAAGGGCGGCATGGGCGCCTTCCTCTACCTCGAGGTGCTCGACGCCAGCTTCTCCTTCGACGGGGTGATCGGCGCCTTCGCGCTGACGCAGAACCTCTTCATCATCGCGATCGGCCTCGGCATCGGCGCGATGTACGTCCGCTCGATGACCATCATGCTGGTCGAGCGGGGCACGCTCGCCGAGTACCGCTACCTCGAGCACGGCGCGTTCTACGCGATCTTCATCCTCGGCATCATCATGTACTGCCAGACGATGGTGCATATCCCCGAGGTGATCACCGGACTCGGCGGCGCGGCCCTGATCGGCATCGCGCTCCTCTCCTCGATCCGCCACAACAAGCGGCACGGCCACGGCTGAGCCGCCGACCCGCGGTCCCCGGGGCGACCGGGGGGCCGCGGCCACCATGCCGGGAGGGCTCGGACGATGACGGGCGGCGGCGCCGGGAGACCGCGGAAACCTCCCGCGGCGGCCGAGGGATCGGCCACCGCGCAGCCCGTCCTGCTCTCGGGCGGCAACCCCCAGATCGCGAAGGGCTACGGCGAGGCCCCGGTCCGGGCCTATATCGACGCGATGCCGGGCTGGAAACAGGCGGTCGGCCACCGGATCGACGCGCTCGTCGTCGCGGCGGTGCCCGGGGTCCGCAAGGCGGTGAAGTGGAACTCCCCCTTCTACGGCGCCGCCGAGGCGGAGGGCTGGTTCCTCAGCTACCACTGCTTCGCCAGATACGTGAAGGTGACCTTCTTCCAGGGCGCGGGGCTCGATCCCCAGCCGCCCGGCAGGTCGAAATATCCGGCGGTGCGCTATCTCGACATCCGCGAGACCGACACGCTCGACGAGGCGCTCCTCACCGCCTGGATCCGCCAGGCGAGCGCGCTGCCCGGCGAGCGGCTCTGAGCGCATATTTGGCTTTGCCTAATCTCTCCTAAGGCAAGTTCTATTTTACCGAACTTCGCGGACGCGGCATGCTGCCCTGGACCCGGGCGCGCGCCCGAGGGAGAGAAGGGCCAGCGCGACCCGCGCCGATCCCGGGCCGGCGGGGAGACATCCGCCGGGCTTCGGGGTAGGATGCCGGGACAGGCCGCGCCGGTCGCCACGCCAAGCCCAAAGCCCGCGGAGCACGCCCGATGACACGTATGGACAGCCTCGACCCGATCGCCGCGCTCCAGGCCACCGCCGCCCGCCCGTTCGAGCAGGCGATGGCGATGCCGCCCGCGATCTACACCTCCGAGGCGGTCTGCGCCGCCGAGAAGGACCGCATCTTCTCCCGCGACTGGGTCTGCGTCGGCCGCGCCCAGTCGCTGGCGAAGCCCGGCGACTACCTCACCTACGACCTCGCGGGCCAGCCGATCATCGTCGTGCGCGACCAGGAGGGCGGGATCCGCGCGCTCTCGAACGTCTGCCTGCACCGGATGTCGACGCTGCTGACCGGCACGGGCAACAAGCGGCTGATCTCCTGCCCCTACCACGCCTGGACCTACAACCTCGACGGCACGCTCCGGGGCGCGCCCTACATGACCAGGAACGAGTGCTTCCACCGCGAGGGGCTCCGGCTGCCGACGATCCGCTCCGAGGTCTGGCTCGGCTGGATCTTCGTCACGCTGAACGCCGAGGCCGAGCCGGTCGCGACCCGGCTCGCGAAGCTCGCCGGCGAGATCGCGCCGTTCGGGATGGAGGACTACGTCGAGTTCTTCCGCGAGGAGCATGTCTGGGACACCAACTGGAAGGTGCTCGCCGAGAATTTCATGGAGAGCTATCACCTGCCCGCCTGCCACGCGGCCACGATCGGCGGCGTATCGAAGATCGCCGATTACGACATGCCCGAGGGCGAGCCCGCGTATAACATCCACTTCATCTCGAAGGACCCGAAGTTCCGCCTCGCCTGCGCCCATCCGTCGAACACGACGCTGGAAGGCGAATGGCGCACGCGCAACGCGATCTTCTCGGTCTATCCCTCGCTGATGATCACCGTGACGCCCGGCTATTTCTGGTATCTCTCGATGCAGCCTGTCACCGCGGGCCAGGTCCATATCATCTTCGGCGGCGGTTTTTCGCCCGATTTCGCGGCCGATCCCGACGCCGGGAGCATGATCGCCGAGGTGAAGACCCTGCTCGACGCGGTGAACGTCGAGGATCGCGGCTGCACCGAGCGCGTGTTCAAGGGCGTCTCCTCGCGCCTCGCCGCCGCCGGTCCGATGAGCCACCTCGAGCGCCCGCTCTACGATTTCACGCGCTATCTGGCGGACCGTCTCGCGTAGGGTGGGCGATTCCGCCCACCATCCGACGCCTCCCCCTGGCGCGAACGCCGGGGTGACACGCGGGGAACGTGGCGCGAGGACCGGGCGTCGGATGGTGGGCGGAATCGCCCACCCTACGGGTCGCCGCGCATCGTCTCCTTCTGCGTGATCAGCCGGGCGCTGTTCTGGCCGCTGACGAAGGCCCAGAGCCAGCTCGCGGCGACCGCGAGGCGGCTCCGCGCGCCGATCAGGAAGTAGACATGGGCGATCCCCCAGATCCACCAGGCGATCCAGCCGGTGAGCCGGATCCGGCCGAAGTCGATCACCGCCGAGCTGCGCCCCACGGTCGCGAGATTGCCGGAATGGCGGTAGGCGAAGGCGGCGGGCGCCGGGCGGCCGGCGAGCCGGGCGCGGAGCACCCTGGCGACATAGGCGCCCTGCTGCTTCGCGGCCGGCGCGATCCCCGGCACCGGCTTGCCGCCGCTCTCGACATGCGCGGTATCGCCGATCACGAAGATCTCCGGCCGTCCCGGCACGGTCAGCCCCGGCTCGACCAGCACGCGTCCGGCGCGGTCCGCGGCCGCGTCGAGCCAGCGCGCGGCGGCCGAGGCCTGCACCCCCGCGGCCCAGATCACGGTGCGCGCCGGCACGGCTTCCTCGCCGATCCGGATGCCGTCGTCGTCGCAGGCGGTCACCGGGGCGCCGACGCGCACCTCGGCGCCGAGCCGCGTCAGCGCGCGCGCCGCGTAGTCGGAAAGCTCCGGCGGGAAGGCGGGCAGCACCCGGGGCCCGGCCTCGACCAGGATCACCTTCGCGCGGCGGGTATCGATGTTGCGGAACTCGCGCGGCAGGGTCTTCTGCGCCAGCTCGGCGATGATGCCGGTGAGCTCGACCCCGGTCGGGCCGCCGCCGATCACGCAGAAGGTCATCAGCGCGTCGCGCGCCGCCGGATCGGTCTCGCGCTCGGCGTGCTCGAAGGCCAGCAGCAGGCGGCGGCGGATGGTCGTCGCATCCTCGAGCGTCTTGAGGCCCGGCGCCGAGGGCTCCCATTCGTCATGGCCGAAATAGGCGTGCCGCGCCCCGGTGGCGAGCACCAGCGTGTCATAGCCGACCGCCGCGCCGTCGCGCAGCAGCACCTCGCGCCGCGCCGCGTCGACGCCCCGGACCTCGCCGAGGATCGTCGTGACCTCGGGCCGGTCGCGGAACAGCCGGCGGATCGGCCAGGCGATCTCCGAGGTCGCGAGCAGCGTGGTCGCGACCTGATAGAGCAGCGGCTGGAACAGGTGATGGTTGCGCCGGTCGATGATCGTGATCCGGACCGGCGCGCCCTTCAGGTCGCGGGCGAGCTGGAGGCCCGCGAAACCGGCCCCGACGATGACGACATGATGCTCCGACATGGGCGTGCTCCGGTCCCCGGTGATGCTCTCGGGCGCGGTGATCGTCGCGCTTCCGGAGACCGGCGGTCCCGCGCCCGGCGCGACGACTGCCTCGGCTGGGTCCTGACATAGTCCACCCGACCCGGGCCCGAAAGGGTCCCAAAGTCGATAGCCGCCATGCGCGCGCGGCGCCGTTCATCCCGACGCGGGCGCCCCCTCGCCAAGCGGGGCGCGGCCTCCTATCGTGCCGCCATGCGCCCGGCCGCCCGACTCATGCTCGTTCTCCTGCTCGTGGCCGGCGCCCTGCCCGGCCGCGCCAACGAACCCGCGGCGACCGCGCCGGTGGATCTCGCCATCGCGACGCCGGACGCGGCCCCGGACGCGCGCCTCGCCGCGCCGCCGCCGCCCCGCCCCGCTTCCGCCGCGCCCGCGCCGCTCTCGGGCGACGCGCGGGTCTGCGAGATGATCGAGGCCTCGGCCAAGGCGGCGGCGATCGATCCGCATTTCTTCGCCCGGCTGATCTGGCGCGAAAGCCTGTTCGACCCCGCCGCCGTCAGCCCGAAGGGCGCGCAGGGCATCGCCCAGTTCATCCCCTCGACCGCCGCGCTGCGCGGGCTCGAGGACCCGTTCGACGCCGCGCGGGCGCTCGGCGCCTCGGCGCTCTACCTCGCCGACCTCACCCGCGCCTATGGCAACATCGGCCTCGCGGCGGTCGCCTACAACGGCGGCGAGGCGCGGGCGGCGCGCTACAAGGCCGAGGGCGGCGCGCTGCCCGACGAGACGCTCGCCTATGTCGAGGCGATCACCGGGCACGGCGCCGGGGAATGGCGGCTCGACAGTCCCAAGGTCGACCTGACCCTGCGCGGCGAGACGTTCCAGGCGGGCTGCCTCGCGCTCGCGGCGACACGCGGCAAGGCGCAGGCCACCCCGGCCGAACCGCTGCGGGCCTGGGGCGTGATCATCGCGACCAACCGGAACCGCGACGGCGCGACGCGGCAGGTCGGGCGGCTGCGCAACCGGCTCGCCGCGCTCGAGGGCGAGCGGATCAGCTATTCCCGCCCGAAGCGGCTCGGCTCCCGCGGCCTCGTCATGGCCCAGGTCGGCCGCGACACCCGCGCCGAGGCCGAGAGCTTCTGCGCCCGCTATCGCGCGCAGGGCGGGGATTGCGTCGTCCTGCGCAACTGATCGCGGGCCCGGGCCCCGGCCTCCCCCGGGGCCCCGCGCTTGCGACTCCCCGGCCGAGCGCCTAGGACACGAAGCCAAGCCATCTCGCCGGAGGAACACCGATGGACGCTCCGAGATTCGACAAGAGCAGGCTGCCGAGCCGCCATGTGACCGAAGGCCCGGCCCGCGCGCCGCACCGGAGCTACCTCTACGCGATGGGCATTTCGGAGGCGGAGATCCATCAGCCGCTGGTCGGCGTCGCCACCTGCTGGAACGAGGCCGCGCCCTGCAACATCGCGCTGAACCGCCAGGCCCAGGCGGCGAAGCTCGGCGTCAAGCAGGCGCTCGGCACCCCGCGCGAGTTCACCACGATCACCGTGACCGACGGGATGGCGATGGGCCACGAGGGGATGCGCTCCTCGCTCGCCAGCCGCGACGCGATCGCCGACACGGTGGAGCTGACGATGCGCGGCCATTGCTACGACGCGCTGGTCGGGCTCGCCGGCTGCGACAAGTCGCTGCCGGGGATGATGATGGCGATGGTGCGTCTGAACGTGCCCTCGGTCTTCATCTACGGCGGCTCGATCCTGCCGGGCAAGCTGAACGGCCGCGACATCGTCGTGCAGGACGTGTTCGAGGCGGTCGGCAAGCACCAGGCCGGCCAGATGTCGGACGCCGAGCTCGACATCATCGAGCGGCTCGCCTGCCCGAGCTCGGGCGCCTGCGGCGGCCAGTACACCGCGAACACCATGGCCTGCGTCAGCGAGGCGATCGGCCTCGCGCTGTTCAATTCCTCGGGCGCGCCCGCGCCCTACGAGAGCCGCGACCAGTTCGCGGTCGCCTCGGGCATCGCGGTGATGAATCTGCTCGAAAAGAACATCCGCGCGCGCGATATCGTGACGCGGAAGGCGCTCGAGAACGCGGCGCGCGTCGTCGCCTGCACCGGCGGCTCGACCAATGGCGGGCTGCACCTGCCGGCGATCGCGCACGAGGCGGGGATCGACTTCACGCTTGGGGACGTCTGCGACATCTTCCGCGACACGCCCTATTTCGTGAACCTCCGTCCGGGCGGCGACTATGTCGCGAAGGACCTGTTCGAGGCGGGCGGGGTCCCGGTGGTGCTGAAGGAGCTGCGCAAGGCGGGGCTCCTCCACGAGGATTGCGTGACCGCGAGCGGCCGGACCATCGGCGAGGAGCTCGACCTGATCCGGGGCGAGCCGGACGGCAAGGTGATCCATCCGATCTCGGCGCCGATCTCGGCGACCGGCGGCGTGGTCGGGCTCATCGGCAATCTCGCGCCCGAGGGGGCGATCGTGAAGGTCGCGGGGATGAAGCCCGAGGAGCAGGTCTTCACCGGCCCGGCGCGGGTGTTCGACTGCGAGGAAGACGCCTTCGAGGCGGTGCAGAACCGCGGCTACGCCGAGGGCGACGTGATCGTGATCCGCAACGAGGGCCCGACCGGCGGGCCGGGGATGCGCGAGATGCTGTCCACCACCGCCGCGCTCTCGGGCCAGGGCATGGGCAAGAAGGTGGCGCTGATCACCGACGGCCGCTTCTCGGGCGCCACCCGCGGCTTCTGCGTCGGCCATGTCGGGCCGGAGGCCGCGAAGGGCGGTCCGATCGCCCTGCTGCGCGACGGCGACCTGATCACGCTCGACGCGCTCAGGGGCGTGATCTCGGTCGACCTCTCCGAGGCCGAGCTCGCGCGACGCCGCGCGGGCTGGACCGGACCGCGCGAGACGATCTATGCGAGCGGCGCGCTCTGGAAATACGCGCAGCTCGTCGGCCCGACCTATCTCGGCGCGGTAACCCATCCTGGCGCCAAAGCGGAAAAACACATCTATGCGGATCTCTAAGGCCCTCGCCGCCTCGGCGCTTCTTCTCGTCCTCGCCGCCTGCGAGCAGCCGGGCGTCTCCGGCTCGACCCCGACCCAGACCACCGTGACGGCCGGCGGCCAGCGCGTGACCATCCTCGCGCCGGCCGGGTTCTGCGTCGACCAGCGCAGCACCAGCGTCACCTCGACCGGCGCCTTCGTCATGGTCAGCGACTGCGCGCTGGTCGGCGACACCCGCGCGCCGCGCGCCGCGGCAGCCGCCCATCCCGGCGACGCCGCGCCGGCGCCGGAACAGGCCGCCGCCGCGAAGCCGCCGATCGGCGCCGCCCTGACCGCGAGCGTCTCGCCGACCGGGCTCGGCCAGATGACCGCCGCCACCCGGTCGCTCCACGACCTCGCCGCCTATGCGAAGACGCCGCCGGGGCTCGCGGTGGTGGCGCGGAGCGGCCAGAGCCAGGGCGTGCGGGTGCTCGAGAGCGCCGAGCGCGGCGGCGTGCTCTATCTCTATGTCGAGGATCGCGGGCCGCAGCCGATCGCGGGGCTCGAGCCCCGGTTCTGGCGGGCCTTCTTCGAGGTGAACGGACGGCTGACGGCGGTCTCCGAACTCGCCTTCGCCGACGGCGGGCTCGACAAGCAGAGCGGGCTCAACCTCGTCACCGCCTTCGTGAACGCGATCAAGGCCGCCAATCCGCCGGCGGCGGCCGCCACCGCCCAGCCCGCGCCGGCGTCGGGCCGCCCGGCGGGCTGAGCCCCGGGGTCAGCGGCGGACGCTGGTCCGGAGCTGGTCCATCGTGGTGACGAGCTCGGCGCTGATTCCCGGTTCGGACAGCGCGTGGCCGGCGGTCGCCACCATCCGCAGCCGGGATTTCGGCCAGGCGCGGTGCAGCGCGTGCGCGGTATGCGGCGGGCAGATCATGTCGTAGCGGCCCTGGACGATATGGCCCGGGACCTCGGCGATCCGGTGCATGTTGCGCAGGATGTGGCCGTCGCCGTCGAGAAAGCCGCCGTTGATGAAATAGTGGTTCTCGAGCCGCGCGAAGGCGAGCGCGTAGGCGCCGGAGGGCGATCCCCGCCCCTCGCCCGGATCGAGCACCGCGAGCGCGCTTTCCCAGCCCGCCCAGGCCCGCGCGAACCGCGCCTGCTCGGCGCCGTCGCCCGAGAAGAGCCGGCGGTGATAGGCGGCGATCAGGTCCGAGCGCTCCTCGCGCGGGACCATGCCGGAGAAGGCGTTCCACTGCTCGGGCCAGAAGGCGCCGGCGCCGCCGCCGTAGAACCAGTCGAGCTCGCCCTGCGTCATGGTGAAGACGCCGCGCAGCACCAGCCCGGCCACCCGCTCCGGATGCGTCTGCGCGTAGATGAGCGCGAGGCAGGCGCCCCAGGAGCCGCCGAAGACGATCCAGCGGTCGATGCCGCAGGCCTCGCGGATCCGCTCGATATCGGCGACGAGGTCCCAGGTCGTGTTGTTCTCGACCGAGGCGGAGGGCTGCGACCGGCCGCAGCCGCGCTGGTCGAACAGCACGACGCGATAATGGTTCGGGTCGAAGAAGCGCCGCATCCCCGGCGAGCAGCCGCCGCCCGGGCCGCCATGCAGCACGACGACCGGAACCCCGTCCGGGTCGCCGCATTGTTCGACATAGACCCGGTGACCGCCGGGCATGTCCATGACCTGCTGACGGAAGGGTTCGATGGGCGGATAGAGGCCGCTCCGCGGACCAGCGCCGCCCGGGTTCAGGTTTTCTTTCATGGGCGTGTTGGTGTATCCGGTCGAGGCCTCGGGATCATCGCAGGTTGGAAAGATGAGTGCAACGCCCTCCGGGGAAACGGTCGACCCGGCCGAAGTCGCGAAATTCGAAGCGATGGCGGCCGAATGGTGGGATCCGAACGGCAAGTTCCGTCCCCTTCACATGATGAACCCGTGTCGTCTCGACTATGTGATCGCGCAGATCGCGGCCGAGTTCGGGCGCGATCCGAAGGCGCGGCCGCCCTTCGCCGGGCTCCGGCTGCTCGACATCGGCTGCGGCGGCGGGCTGCTGAGCGAGCCGATGGCGCGGCTCGGCGCCGAGGTGGTGGGCGCGGACGCCGCGGCGCGCAACATCCCCGTCGCGCGGGTCCATGCCGAGCAGTCGGGCCTCGCGATCGACTACCGGCACACGACCGCCGAGGCGCTGGCCGAGGCCGGCGAGCGGTTCGACATCGTGCTCAACATGGAGGTGGTGGAGCACGTCGCCGACCCGCCGGCCTATCTGCGCGCCTGCCACGACCTGCTGCGGCCGGGCGGGCTGATGATCTGCTCGACGATCAACCGCAACCCGAAGAGCTATGCGATGGCGATCCTCGGCGCCGAGCACGTGATGCGCTGGCTGCCCAGGGGGACGCATGACTGGCGCAAGTTCCTGACCCCGGCCGAGCTGACCGAGCTCATCCGGGGCGCGGGCCTCACGCCGCTCGACGCGAAGGGCTTCGTCTTCAACCCGCTGAGCTGGAGCTGGCGGATCTCGGACCGCGACCTCTCGGTCAACTACGTGACCGCGAGCCGGCGCGAAGCCGCCTGATGTCCTGAAAAGTGGTACGGGCGGTCGGACTCGAACCGACATGCCTCGCGGCGGCGGATTTTGAATCCGCTGCGTCTACCATTCCGCCACGCCCGCGCACCATGGCGGGCCGAACCGGGCCGCCGGCGCGCACCCTATGCGGGCGGCGGAGCCAAGTCCAGTGGCTCGGCGGCCGTTTCCGCCGTCCCGAGCAGCCAGTCGCGGAACCGGTCGAGCCCCGGCGCGGGCGGGCTCTCCGGATCGCGCCGCGTCACCAGGTAATAGGCCCATTCGCCCTGCGTCGTCAGGTCGGACAGCCGCGCCAGCCGGCCGGCCCGCAGGTCCTCCGCGATGATGGCGAGCGGGCAGAGCGCCACCCCCTGCCCCGCGAGGGCCGCGGCGCGCAGGAGGTTGAAATCCTCGAACACCGGCCCCGGCGCCACCGGCAGATCCGCGCATCCCGCGGCGTCGAGCCAGCCGCGCCAGCCGCGCTCGTCGCTGTCGTGCAGGAGCCCGGCCCGCGCCATCGCCGCCCCGTCGGCCGGCGCCGCGAGGCCGAGATGCGGCGCCGCGACCGGCGCGGTCAGCCCGGGCAGGAAGCGGGTCGCGGTCAGCCCCTCGCCCCGGGGCGGCTCGGCGGCGAAGACCACGGCGAGGTCGACGTCGCCGAAATCGACCGGCCGGCCATGCAGCGCGTAGACGAGCCGGATCTCCACCCCCGGCGCCTCGGCCCGGAAGGCGCCGAGCCGGGGGATCAGCCAGCAGACCGCGACCGAGGGGATCGCCGCCACGGTCAGCATCGGCGGCGCGCCCGCGCGCCGGGCCCGACGGCAGGCGGCGTCGATGTCGCCGAACGCGCGCGACAGCGTCCGCGCCAGCGCCTCGGCATGCGGCAGCGGCGTCGCGCGATTGCCGCGGCGGGTGAAGAGCGGCGCGCCAAGCCAGGCCTCGAGCGCGCGGATCTGGTGGCTCACCGCCGACTGGGTCACGCAGAGCTCCGCCGCCGCGCGGCTGAAACTGTCGTGCCGGGCGACGGCCTCGAAGGCGCGCAGCGCGCCAAGCGGCGGTTGGGACATGCGCGGCCTCCATGAGCTGGCCTCATGCTGGCCTGAGGAGCCGTCCTTTGACAAGGGGCCCGCGCGGGCGGACTATCCGCGCATCACCCGACAGGAGAGAGACGGACATGGACGGCGCCCCGCTGACGCGCGACAGGCTTCAGGACTTCACGAAAAATGGCCCGAAGGCGGTCCCGACCTTCTCGGAGGCGGAGATGGCCCGCCGGCTCGCGGCGCTCCGGGGCGTCCTGGCGGAGACCGGGATCGACGCGGCCCTCCTCACCTCCTACCATAACATCAACTACTACTCGGACTTCCTCTACTGCTCCTTCGGCCGGCGCTACGGCCTCGTCGTCACCCATGACGTCGCCACCTCGATCTCGGCCGGGATCGACGGCGGCCAGCCGGCGCGGCGCACCTTCGGCGGCAACGTCACCTATACCGACTGGCGCCGCGACAACTGGTTCCACGCGGTCCGCCAGCTGACCGGCGGCGTGAAGCGGCTCGGGATCGAGTTCGACCACGTGACCCTCGAGACTTTCGCGCTGCTCCGGGCCGAATTCCCCGGCATCGAGTTCGTCGACATCGCCGCGCCCGCGATGCGGCTTCGCATGGTGAAATCGGCCGAGGAGATCGCGCATATCACCGAGATGGCGCGGATCGCCGATCTCGGCGGCGCGGCCTGCGTCGAGGCGGCGCGGGTCGGCACGCCCGAGCACGAGGTTGCGCTGCATTCGACCGCGACCATGGTGCGCGAGATCGCGAAGACCTGGCCACAGGCCGAGCTCCTCGACACCTGGACCTGGTTCCAGTCCGGGCTCAACACCGATGGCGCGCACAACCCGGTCACGAGCCGGAGGATCGCGCGCGGCGACATCCTGTCGCTCAACTGTTTCCCGATGGTCGCGGGCTATTACGTGGCGCTCGAGCGCACGCTCTTCGCCGAGACCGCGACCGACGAGAACATCCGTCTCTGGGAGATCAACTGCGCGGTGCACGACCGGGGCAAGGAGCTGCTCGTGCCCGGCAACTCCTGCGCCGGGATCGCGCGCGAGCTGAACGAGATGTACGCCGAGCACGACCTGCTGCGTTATCGCAGCTTCGGCTACGGCCATTCCTTCGGCGTGCTCTGCCACTACTACGGCCGCGAGGCGGGGCTGGAGCTGCGCGAGGATTGCGAGACGGTGCTCGAGCCCGGGATGGTCGTCTCGATGGAGCCGATGATCACCATCCCCGAGGGCATGCCCGGCGCCGGCGGCTACCGCGAGCATGACATCCTCGTGATCACCGAGGACGGCAACCGGAACATCACCGGCTTCCCCTACGGCCCCGCGCGGCTGATCGTCGGGTAGCGCCGCCTTCGTTCATACAGGTTTGCTAACCTGGAGAGCAGTCGAGAGCCGGGCCAACAGGCCCGGCTCCACTTGAAAAAGACTCGCGCGCACCCGCGCGCTCCTCTTGGCCGGCAAAGGCCGGCCGCGCCGCGAAGCGGCGCCACCGCCCCGAAAATCGGAGTTGCCATGATCCCGCGCTCCGGGCTCCTATCCCTCGGACGGATGGAGGACCGATGACACGGCAGGACAATTTCGCGCGGCGCATCCTGGGGCGGCTCCAGGTGGCCTTGCCGGACGCGGCGGCGGCGACGGTGGCGGCGGGGCTCGCCTGGACGCTGTCGCGGTGGCTGTTCGGCCATCCGCACCCGGTCTTCGCCGCGGTGACGGCGATCATCTGCCTCGCGCCCGGCCTGCCGAACCACGGCCGGCAGGCGGTCGGCCTCGTGCTCGGCGTCGCGACCGGCATCCTCGTCGGCGAGCTCGCCTTCTCGCTCCCCGGAGCCTTTCCGGAGCTGCGCATCGTGATCGCGAGCTTCGTCGCGATCATGATCGCCGCCGCCTACGGGCTGCAGGCCGTGGTGCCGATCCAGGCCGGCGTCTCCGCGCTGCTCGTGCTGGCGCTCGGCCCCGAATCCGCGGGCGTGACGCGGCTGCTCGATGTCTTCTCCGGCATCTCGGTCGGCCTCCTGTTCAGCCAGGTCCTCTTCACCGGCGATCCGGTGCGGCAACTGAGCGCGGCCAAGCGCGGGCTGCTCGCGGCGATCGGGCAGGCCCTCGCCGAGGCCGAGACGGCGCTCGCCGCCGAGGACCAGGCCGCGGCCCAGCGCGCGCTGAAGCGCTTCTCCGACGCGCACAAGGCGCTCGTGACGCTGACGGGGGGCGTCGACACGGCGCGCAGCACCGCGACCTGGTCGCTGCGGGGCCGGCTCTCGCGCCACGACCTCCGCGACGTCGCGGCCCGGTTCGAGCGCCGCTCGACCCGGGTCTACGCCGCGGCGCTGCTGTTCGGCGCGGCGCTCGCGACCGCGCTCGAGCGGCGGACCGGCCCGGTGCCGGAAACGCTCGCGCCCGGGATCGCGACGGCGCGGGCGCTCTGCGATCTCGACCGGCCGGAGCCGCCGCCGGTCGACCTGCCGCTCGCAGGGCTCTCCGACGAATGGCGGCGCTGCGTCGCCCGCCTCGGCGAGACCATGGAGGCGGTCCGGAGCCTGCGCGCCGCCGAGCTGCCCGACTGACGGCGCCTCAGAAGGGCCCGCGGGCCGGGCTGGCCGGCGGCTTCGCCGGGCGCTTCCGCTCGGCCTGCGTTTCGAGGAGCTCGTACCACATCGCGTTCAGGACCGCGAAGGCGGCCGCGAGGGGCAGGCCGAGGATCCAGGCGAAATACCACATCTTCTCTCTCCTTAATAAGCGTGGCCGTCGCCGTCCTGGATCGCCTTCTGGTCGACCTTGCCCCAGAGGACGCGGTAGACCCAGGCGGTGTAGGCGACGATGATCGGGATGAAGATCGCGGTCGCGACCAGCATGATGAACAGCGTCATCTGGCTCGACGACGCGTCCCAGACCGTCAGGCTCGACCTCGGGTCGACCGAGGACGGCAGGATGAACGGGAACATCGCGAGGCCGACGGTCGAGATGATCCCGAAGATCGCGGCCGCCGTGGCGAAGAGCACGCCGCCGCCCGCCCCCGCGAGGAAGAGCCCCAAGGCCACGAGCGCGCCGAGAAGCCCGATCGCCGGCGCGGCGAGCGTCCAGGGATGCGCCGCGTAATTCGCGAACCAGGCGTCGGCGGCGACGGCCACCGTCTTGCCGAGCGGGTTCGACGGCCCGTCGGCAGGAACGACGCTGGTGATCACGTAGCCGTCGATCCCGAGCCAGAGCCAGATCCCGCCGAGCGCGAAGAGCACGAGTGTGGCGAGCGCGGCGCAGGCGCCCAGGGCGCGGGCGCGGTCGGCGACCGGGCCGCTGGTCTTCAGCCGCAGCCAGGCCGCGCCATGGGCGGCCAGCATGGTGACCGAGACGAGCCCGGCGAGCAGGCCGAACGGGTTCAGGAGCTCGAAGAGCGTCGTGCCGTCATAGGTCGCGCGCAGGCTCTGGTCGAAGTGGAACGGCACCCCCTGGAGCACGTTGCCGACGGCGACGCCGACGACGAGCGCCGGGACGAAGCCGCCGATGAAGAGCGCCCAGTCCCAGGCCGCGCGCCAGCGCGGATCGTCGCGCTTCGAACGGTACTTGAAGCCGACCGGCCGCAGGATCAGCGCGAAGAGGATCAGGAACATCGCGAGGTAGAATCCCGAGAAGCTGACCGCGTAGAGCGGCGGCCAGGCGGCGAAGATCGCGCCGCCGCCGAGGATCAGCCAGACCTGGTTGCCTTCCCAGACCGGGCCGACCGCGTTGATGACGACGCGCCGCTCGAGATCGGTCTTCGCGACGAAGGGCAGCAGGATCTGGGTGCCGAGGTCGAACCCGTCCATCACGGCGAAGCCGATCAGGAGCACGCCGAGCAGCAGCCACCAGATGACGCGGAGCGTGTCGTAGTCGATGAGGGTATGCAGGATCATGGGATCACTCCGCGGCGACGAGGGCTTCGGGGGCGAGCGGCGCCTCCGGTTCGGTATCGGGCTCGGGCCCCTTGCGGATCGCCCGCAGCATCAGCGCCATCTCGACGATGAAGAGCGCGGTGTAGATGACGATGAAGCCGACCAGCGTCGTCAGCACCGTCGCCGCGCCGAGGTTCGAGACGGCGGCGGCGGTCGGCAGCACGCCTTCGATGCTCCAGGGCTGGCGGCCGACCTCGGCGACGATCCAGCCGAGCTCGGCCGCGATCCAGGGCAGCGGGATCGCCACGACCGCGGCCTTGAGGAGCCAGGGATGGTGGTCGAGCCTGCGCCGCGCCGAGAGCCAGAAGAAGGTGGCCATCAGCGCGATCATCGCGAAGCCGATCCCGACCATGCCGCGGAAGGCGAAGAACATGGTCGGCACGTTCGGCACCGTGTCCCAGGCCGCCTTCTCGATATCGGCCTCGGTCGCGTCGCGCGGGTCGGCGACGTAGCGCTGCAGCAGCAGGGCGTAGCCGAGGCGGTGGCCGATGTCCTCGAAGGCCGACCGCGCCTCGACGGGCGCGTCGGCGCCGGTCGGCGCCTCGCGGATGGCGATCAGCGCGTCATAGGCGCGGATGCCCTCGCGGATGCGGTCCTTCGCCTCGTCGACGAGATCGAAGATGCCGGGGATCTCGGTGGTGAGCGAGCGGGTGCCGATCAGGCCGAGCACCCAGGGGATCTCGACCGCGAAATGCGTCTCGCGCGCCGCCTGGTCCGGGATGCCGATCAGGTTGAAGGGCGCCGGCGCGGGCTCGGTGTGCCACATCGCCTCCATCGCGGCCATCTTCATGCGCTGATGCTCGGTCGTGAGATAGCCGCTCTCGTCGCCGAGGACGACGACCGAGAGCGAGGCGGCGAGGCCGAAGGAGGCCGCGACGGTCATCGAGCGCTTCGCGAGATCGACGTGGCGCCGCCGGAGCAGGTACCAGGCCGAGACGCCGAGCACGAAGACCGAGGCGGTGACATAGCCCGCCGAGACGGTGTGCACGAATTTCGCCTGCGCCACCGGGTTGAACAGCACCTCGAAGAAATCGGTCACCTCCATCCGCATCGTCGCGGGATTGAAGGCCGAGCCGACCGGGTTCTGCATCCAGCCGTTGGCGATCAGGATCCAGAGCGCCGAGAAGTTGGAGCCGATCGCCACGCACCAGGTCGCGGCGAGATGGCCGACCTTGGAGAGCTTGTCCCAGCCGAAGAAGAACAGGCCGACGAAGGTCGCCTCGAGGAAGAAGGCCATCAGCCCCTCGATCGCGAGGGGAGCGCCGAAGATGTCGCCGACGTAGTGGCTGTAGTAGCTCCAGTTCATGCCGAACTGGAATTCCATCACGATGCCGGTCGCGACGCCGACGACGAAGTTGATGCCGAAGAGCGTGCCCCAGAACTTGGTCATCTGGCGCCAGATCACCCGGCCGGTCATCACATAGACCGTTTCCATGATGGCGATCAGGATCGAAAGGCCAAGGGTCAGGGGCACGAACAGGAAGTGGAAGAGCGCCGTGGTCGCGAATTGCAACCGGGACAGCGCGACGATGTCTAGTTCCATGGCAATGCCTCAGTCGGGCCGGAGACCGGCGAGCAGGGTGTCGAACGCGGGGGTGCCGCGGCGGGCGGTGGCGACGAGCCGGCCGTCGGCGAGCGCCAGCAGGCGATCGCAGAGGGCCGCCTCGCGGCGGATGTGGGTGGCGACGACGAGGCTTTTCCCCGTCGCGGCGTGGCCGAGCCGCGTCAGCACGTCGGCGGCGGTGGCGGCGTCGAGCCCGTCGGTCGGCTCGTCGAGCAGCCAGAGCGGCGTGTCGCGCAGGATCGCGCGGGCGAGCGCGAGCCTTCGCGCCTGGCCGCCGGAAAGCCCGAGCCCGCCCTCGCCGAGCCGGGTGTCGAGCCCTTCCGGCAGGGCGGCGACGGTGGCCCCGAGCCCGGCGGTGGCGAGCGCGGCCGCGAGTTCGTCGTCCGTGGCCTCGGGCGCCGCGAGGCGCAGGTTGTCGCGCAGGCTGTCGCGGAAGAGCTCGGTCCGCTGGGTGAGCAGCGTCGCGGGCAGCGCTTCGACGCGGCCCGCCTCGGGGCCGAGCGCGCCCGCGATGAGCGCGATCAGCGTCGATTTCCCGCTCCCGCTCGGCCCGACGACCGCGACCCGCTCGCCAGAGGCCACCTCGAGCGAGAGGCCGGTCAGCACTGGCCGGGCGGCGCCGTAATGGCGCGCCGTGACCGCCTCGAGACGGACCGCGGAGGGATCGCGCGGCGCCGAGGGTCCGGCCGGCGCCGGAGCGTCCGCGAGCCGGGGCCCGAGGCGGCGGGCGGCGAGGGTCGCGCGGCCAAGCTCGATGCTCGCCCGGCGCAGCGCCGCGAAGGGCTCGGTGGCGCCGAGCGCGACGAGAATGCCGAGCGCCGCGACCGGGGCGCCGATCGCGCCGCGTTCGGCGAGGGCCGCGACCGCGATCAGCGCGCCCGCGAGCAGCGCCGCGCCGCCGAGCGCCAGCGCCGCGCCGGTCCGCCCCTCGATCCGGTCGAGCGCGCGGTCCCGCGCCGCGAGCCGCGCATCCGCGCGGGCGAGCCCGGCGGCCGCCGCGTCGAGCCGTCCGGCCATCAGCAGGTCGGTCTGGCCCCGGACCAGATCGGCGGTCGCGCCGCGCAGCGTCTCGAGCAGCCGCGCCCGCGCCCGGACCGGCCGCCGCGCCGCCCGCGCCGCGCGGAGCGGCGGGACGAGCCCGACGGCGATGAGCGCGGCGAAGCCGGCGAGCCCGAGCCGCCAGTCCATCGGCCCGAGCGCGAGGCCGAGCCCGAGCGCCGCGGCGCCCAGCGCCACGGCGGGGACGATCCCGCGCAGGTAGAGCGCGTCGAGCGCGTCGACGTCGAGCGTCAGGCGGAACAGCATCCGCGCCGGCCGGAGCCGGAGCGCCTCGGCCGCGCCGGGCCGGGCGAGGCCGCGGAACAGCCGCGCGCGAAAGCCCGCGAGGCTCGCGAGCGTGGCGTCGTGGGTGGTCAGCCGCTCGCCGTAGCGCGCGGCGGTGCGCAGGATCGCGAGCAGCCGGATGCCGGCCGCCGGCGCGAAGACGTCGAAGGCGAAGGCGGTCGCGGCGCTGAGACCGGCGATCCCCGTCGCGGTGATGAACCAGCCCGAGAGGCCGAGCAGCGCCAGCCCGGCGAGGACCGTCGCGGCCGAGAGCGCGAGCCCGAGGAGGAACCGCCGGCGGTGGCCGCTGGCGATGGCTGCGACCAGGTCCTTCACGCGGCGGCCTCCAGTCCCGGACTGAGCGCCACGGCGCGGTCGAGCCGGCCGGCGAGGCGCGGGTCATGCGTCGCGACGATCATCGTGCGGCCCCGGCCGAGGGCGACCAGCATCTCGGTGATCTCGGCCGCCGTCGCGGCGTCGAGATGCGCGGTCGGCTCGTCGGCGAGGATGAGCCGGACCCCGGGCGTCGCCGCCGCCCGGGCGATCGCGAGGCGCAGCGCCTCGCCGCCCGAGAGGCCGCGCCCGCCCTCGCCGATCGGCGCGGCGCCCCGCGCGGCGGCGACCTCGCCGAGCCGCGCGAATCGCAGCGCCCCGGCGATCGCATCGGGGCCGATCTCCGGACGGCCGAGCGCCACGTTGCGGGCCATCGAGCCGGCGAAGATCGCCGGAGCCTGCCCCAGCCAGGCGACGCCGGCGCGGCGCCGGGCGGCCGCGGCGGGCGCGCCGTCGAGGAGGATGTCGCCCGACGCGGGCTCCGCCAGCCCGGCGATCAGCGCGAGCAGGGTCGACTTGCCCGCGCCGCTCGGCCCGGTAAGCGCGATCGACTCCCCCGCCGCGACGGAGAGATCGAAGCCGGCGAGCGCAGCGGCGCCCCCCGGGTAGGAGTAACCGAGGCCGCGCAGGCGGACCGAGGGAGCCCCGGCCGGCGCGGGGCCGGTCGCGCCCTCGGGCAGGCGCTCGGCTTCCGCGCCGAGTGTCTCGAGCGCGGCGAGCGCGGCGGCGCCGGCGGCGCGGTCGTGCCAGACGGCGGCGAGCTCGCGCAGCGGCTCGAAGAAGGCGGGGGCGAGCAGCAGGATGAACAGCCCCTGCGCGAGGGTCAGCTGTCCCCCCCAGGCGCCGAAGCCGATCTGGCCGAGCAGGTGGAAGCCGACCCAGACCGCGACCATCGCGACGCCGAGAGCCGCGAAGAGCTCCAGCACCGCCGAGGACAGGAAGGCGATCCGGAGCACCGCCATCGTGCCGTCGCGGAACCGCTCCGCCTCGGCGCCGAGCCGGGCGGCGGTGAGATCGACCGCGCCGAGGCCCCGGATGGTGTCGAGCCCGCGCAGCCGGTCGAGCAGAAAGGCATTGAGCGCGCCCGCCTCGACGAGCCGCGCCGCGCTCGCCGCCTGCGCGCGCCAGCCGATCAGCGCCATGAAGACCGGGATCACCGGCATCGCGATCAGGAGCGCGAGCGCGGTGGCCCAGGAGAAGGGCAGCACGGCGACCAGGATCGCGAAGGGCACCACGGTGGCGCGGAGCCGCGCCGGCTGGAACCGCGCGAGATAGGGCGTGATCGTTTCCGCCTCCTCGGCGATGACGCTCGCGGCGTAGCCCGAGGGCGGGCGGCGGGTGTCGAGCGGCGAGACCCGGGCGAGCCGGCCCACCGCGGCGGCGCGGAGCCGCGACAGCTCCGCCCGCGCGGCGGCGAAGGCGAGCCGCCCGCCGAGATGGTCGAGGCCGGCGCGGAGCGCGCCGAGCACCAGCACGCCCGCGGCGGGCAGGAGCACCGCGGCGACGCCGCCGCCCTGGGCGATCCGGCCGATCCCGAGCGCGAGCAGCGCCGCCTGCGGAATCCAGAGGAGCGGCGCGAGCACGAGCGGAATCGCGCCGCCGCGCGCCCCGGTTCCTCGCGCCGGCCGGGTCATGCCTCGTCCTTCGCGCGCGACCGGCCGAAGCTCGTCAGCCGGTCCTTGGCCTCGAGCAGCCGGGTCACCTTGGCGCCGAGCGAGAGCAGCGTCGCGAGCCGCTCGGAATCGAGCCGCTTCACGTCGTCGTACCAGGTGACGAGATCCTCGATCAGCGCGTGCATCTCGGCCATCCGGCCCTGCGCGTGGCGCTCCTCCTCGGTCTCCGCCTCGGCGAGCAGCAGGCCGCGCAGCACGGTCAGCGTCGGATCGACCTCGCGCTTCTTGCGCTCCTCCGCGAGGGTGCGGAGGATCAGCCAGACGTCGGAGGGCGTGGTGAAGAAGTCGCGCCGGTCGCCCGGCTTGTGCCGGAGCAGGAGCAGGTTCCAGGCCTGCAGCTCCTTGAGGCTGATCGAGACGTTCGAGCGCGAGATGCCGAGCGCGTCGACGATATCCTCGGCGCAGAGCGGCTCGGGCGAGATGTAGAGCAGCGCGTAGATCTGGCCGACGGTGCGGTTGATCCCCCACTGGCTGCCCATCTCGCCGAAATGCAGGACGAAGGACTGGATGAGGGGAGCAAGGTTCATTGTTTTCCGAAATTTCAGGAATTACTGAAATCCATAAACTTCCTCCGCGCGAATGGCAAGGCAGGTCGGGCCGCCCCCGTCGCCCGCGGGCATCCGGAGGATCGGCCTCGAAAAGGCTAATACTTGCCAGGCATAAAGTCACGGGAACTTTTACTGCGACCGGCCGAAGTCCTCGGAAGGATTGGAGGCGCCTTCGTCCTCGGCGGGGAGCGGACGCGCCGAGGCGGCGTGCCGGGCGCATGGCGGCCATGCGCCCGGCGAAGCCCCCTGTCCGCTCAGAGCCCGTCCAGCGGCACCTTGAGAAAGCGGCGGCCGCTCGCGTCGGCGGGCGGCAGCTCGCCGCCGCGCATGTTCACCTGCAGCGAGGGGATGATCAGCTTCGGCATCGCGAGCGTCGCGTCCCGCGCCTCCCGCATCGCGACGAAGGCCTCGCGGCTCGCGCCCTGGCCGACGTGGATGTTGCGCGCCCTCTCCTCCGCGACCGTGGTCTCCCACGCGATCTCGCGCCCGTTCGGGCCGTAGTCATGGCACATGAAGAGCCGCGTCGCGTCCGGAAGGCTGAGCACCTTCTGGATCGAATCATAGAGCGTTCCGGCGTCCCCGCCCGGGAAATCCGCCCGCGCCGAGCCGCCGTCGGGCATGAAGAGCGTGTCGCCGACGAAGGCAGCGTCGCCGATCACATGCGTCACGCAGGCCGGCGTATGGCCCGGGGTGTGGATCGCGAAGGCTGTCATCCCGCCGATCGCATAGCTGTCGCCGTCCTCGAACAGCCGGTCGAACTGGCCGCCGTCGCGCTGGAACTCCGTGCCCTCGTTGAAGACCTTGCCGAAGGTCTCCTGCACCTCGGTGATCCGCGCGCCGATCCCGAGCGCGCCGCCGAGGATCCCCTGGATATAGGGCGCGGCGGAGAGATGGTCGGCGTGGACATGGGTCTCGATCAGCCATTCGACCCGCAGTCCGCGCGAGCGGACGAAGGCGATGATCTCGTCGGCGTGCTCATGGGAGATCCGTCCGGCCGCGTAGTCGATGTCCATCACCGAATCGATGATCGCGAAGGCCTCGCTGTCCGGATCCTTCACCACGTAACTGATCGTATTGGTCTCCGGGTCGAAAAAGCCGGTGACCTCGGGCTTCACCGACGGATCGACGAACTGGGTCATGAACGCTCCTTCCCGTTCAGGCGCGCTTCGCGCCGCGCGCGGAAGCGAGCATGCCAGCGGATCGGCGGCGAGGAAACCTTTCGCGGTTGCGAACCGGGGAAGCGGTCGCGGCGTGACCGCGCGTCCCTGACTCCGGCGCCACTCGTCATTCGCGTAGGTGGCTGATAAACATCCTTTGGTTGTATGTTCCCCTTTGCGCGGCGCGGGATTCAACTATAGAATGCACGGACCACCTCGTGCTCGCCGGGATCGTGCCGGCAGGGAATCGCGATCGGCTATGACAACCGCCCTCGGTCGAGACTTGAAACGCATGCCGGCGATCGTCGCCACCGGCGGGGTCTTCGCGCTCGGCCTCGGCCTCGGCGGCCTGCTGCCGGGGCTCGGCGCGGCCGGGCCGGGCGCTTCGCTCGCCCTCGGCGCGCTCGGCGTCGCGGCGATGGTGGCCGCCGCCCTGGCCGGCCGGCGCCCGCCGGCCGCGACGGGCGGCGCCGCTTCCGCCGGGACCCCCTCGCCGCGCGACGCCGCGCTCGAAGCGGCCGGGGTCGGCGTGTGGGATTTCGATCTCGAGACGCGGACGCTCCGGTGCGATGCCCGGGCGCGCGCGCTGTTCGGCCTGCCCGACCGCGCCAGCCACCCCGAGGCCGACTGGCTGGGCCGGTTGCACGCCGAGGACCGCGACCGGGCGCTCGACGGCGCGCGGGCGCTCCTGCGCGCCCGGACCGCCGATCCGGCCGAATACCGCGTGCGGCTGCCCGACGGGGGAACGCGCTGGGTCGAGGATATCGCCGTCGCCTGCCACCCGCCGGAGGCGCCGCGCCGGCTGGTCGGGGTGGTGCGCGACCGCGCCGAGGCCCGCGACGCCGCGCGCGGGCGCCGCGCCGGCGACGGGCGGGCGGTGGCCGAGCAGAACGCGCGCTTCCTCGCGATGATGAGCCACGAGATCCGCACGCCGATGACGAGCATCCTCGGCATGCTGGAGCTTCTGATCGCCGAGCCCGATTCGCAGCGGCGCGGCGAGCATCTGGCGATCGCGCGAAGCTCGGCGCGGTCGCTGCTCACGATCCTGAACGACGTGCTCGCCTTCTCCCGGCTCGAGGTCGGCGCGGTGCGGCTGGCGACGGAGCCGGCGCGGCCGCGCCGGCTCGTCTCGGAGCTCATCGACCTCCTGACGCCGGAGGCCGAGGCCAAGGGGCTGACGCTCGGCTGGACCATCGCGCCCGAGGTGCCGGACTGGGTGGTGGCCGACCCCGGCCGGCTGCGCCAGGTGCTGCTCAACCTGCTCAGCAACGCGATCAAGTTCACCGACGAGGGGGCGGTGCGGGCGCGGGTCGACCTGCGGGCCGCGTCCGAGCCGGGGCGGGTCCTGCTCCGGTTCGAGGTGCAGGACAGCGGCATCGGCATCGCGCCGGAGCTGCTGGCGCAGGTGTTCGAATCCTTCGTGCGCGAGGAGACGCCCGACCGCGAGGGCACCGGGCTCGGCCTCGCGATCGCGAGGCAGCTCGTGGAGCTGATGGGCGGCGCGATCACGCTGCGCAGCACGCCCGGGATCGGCACGGTCGCGACCTTCGACGTGCCGGTCGAGCCGCTCGCCGCGGCCCCGCGCGCGCCCGGCAAGGCCGAGCCGCCGCCGGCGGCGCCGATGCGGATCCTGGTCGCCGAGGACAACGCGACCAACCGCTACCTGGTGCGCGCCCTGCTCGAGCGCGAGGGTCACGAGGTCACGGCGGTGAGCGACGGCGCCGCCGCCGTCGCCGCGGCCGCGGGCGGGGCCTTCGACGTGATCCTGATGGATGTGCAGATGCCCGTCATGGACGGCGCCACCGCCGCGCGCGCGCTCCGCGCGGCCGGCGGTCCGGCGGCCGAGGTCCCGATCATCGCGCTGACCGCCAACGCGCTCTCCGGCGACCGCTCGATCTGCCTGGCGGCGGGGATGAACGACTATGTCTCGAAGCCGATCGAGATCGCGGCGCTGAACGCGGCGCTGACCCGGGCCGCGGGCGCGCGCAAGGCGCCGCTGCCGGAGCCCGGCCCCAGGCTGGTCAGCGGGTGAGCAACGCGAGATTGGCGGCGGCGCCGAGCGCGGCCATCGCCAGCAACGACAGGTAGATCCGCCCCGGCAGCGATCGCTGGCGCGTCGTCCAGACCGCCACCGCGGCGAAGAGCAGTCCGAGCCCGAGCAGGCTGAGCAGCGGCGGCAGCGCGAAGACCCAGCCCCAGCGCGCCGGAACCGCGCCCATGACCGCGAGCGTCTCGTCCCGCGCCAGCGTCGATCCGGCCGCGAGCGCGATCCCGACGACGCAGACGAGCGCCACGCCCGCCGAGGCCGCCGCGAGCCAGGGCGCGGCGCGGCCGAGCCGGCCGGCGAGGCCCGGCGGCGGCGCGGCGCCCCGGCGTCCGCGGGCGAGCAGCGCGCCGAGCGGATAGACGACGAAGGCGGTCGCGAGCACGAAGGCGGCGAGCACGGCGGGAATGCCGAGGATCGCCGAGAGGAGCATCCCCGCGATCCCCTGCACCGCCATCAGCCGCTGCAGCGTCCCGAGGAAGATCACATCGTCGGCGATGACGAAATCCGGCGCCTCGGTCGCGACGCAGGCGGTGTCCGGCGGCGCCGTCGGATCGTCGAGGAAGCGGCCGATGATCTCGTTCGCGCAGGGGTTGGTGATCGCCTGGCCATGCGCCCCCGCCGGAAAGACGACATGCGTCGCGTTCGGAAGCGTCGGCGGCAGCTCCTCGGCGTAGCTCGGCGGGGTGATCGGATCGAGATCCCCCGACAGAAGCAGCACCGGCAGGTCGCTCGCGACCGGCGCCAGCTCCGCGCGCGGGAGGAGCGGGATCCCCCAGTCGTGGCAGATCGTCGCGGCCAGCGCCGCGTCGGTCCGCGTCTGCTCGGCCAGCCGGGGCAGCACGCCCGTGAAATCGACCGCCGCCGGATCGGTGTCGCCATGGTCGGCGCAGCTGACCGCGAGATGCATCCCCTCGGCGAGCGAATCGTCGAACAGCGTCCCCGGCAGGAGCACCGTCGTCACCAGCGTGAAGTCACCCTTGTCGGCGCGATCGAGAATGAGCGGCACCAGGCCGTGCATGTCGGAATAGAGCGCGCCGTAGATCGCGGATTCGAGCATGTCGCCGGTCAGCATGACCGCGACCGGCGTCGGCGGCCCGCCGGTCGGTCCCGGCGGCTTGGCGACCATCACCGGCGCCGGGGTCGCGTTCAGCCGGTCGATCAGCGCGAGATAGCGGGAGGCGAGGTCGGGGAAGGCCTTAGCGCAGCGCGCGTCCTCCGCGCAGCCGAGCAGGTATTTCTCGCCGATCCGCTGCTGGGCGAAGGCGGGCTCGACGAAGAGGTCGTAGTCGAGCGGCACCACCGCGTCGAGCACCACCGCCGAGAGCGTCCCGGCATGGCGGCGCATCAGGAACTGGCCGAGCTCGGTGCCGTAGGAGACGCCGTAGAAGGCGATCCGGTCGTAGCCGAGCGCCCGGCGCAGCGCGTCGACGTCGTCGGCGTTCTCGATGGACTGGTAGCCCGCGAGGTCGATCCCCTGCGCCCGGAGCCGCGTCCCGCAGGCCCGCAGGGCCGCGAGATAGGCCACGTCGTCGGCCGCCCGCGTCGTGTCGGCCCCCGCCGCCGCGTATTCGGCGTCGGAGAGCTCCGGGCAGGTCAGCGCCGGCCTCGAGAAGCCGGTGCCGCGCTGGTCCCAGAGCACGAGCGGACGGTTGCGCGCCGGCCGCGTCGCCGGATCGTCGAGCAGCGCCTGGGAGAAGGAGCCGATCGTCCCGGCGCCGGGACCGCCCTGCGCGAGAAACAGGGGCTCCGCGGCGGCGGGCGTCTCCATCGGCGCGAGCACCGCCACCGCGAGATCGATCCGCCGCGAGGCGCCGAGATCGCGCCGCTCGGGCACGGAAACGAAGCCGCATTCGGCGGCGGCGGGATCCGGCAGGACGAGATCGAAGGTACCGCAGTCGGCGCCGGTCCAGGCCGGGCCGCGCGGTCCCCGCTCGCCCTGCGCGGCGGCGGGATCCGGGGCGAGGAGCGACAACAGGAAGAGCACTGCGGCGCCGCGTCGCCAATGCCTCATCGCCGCCCCCCTCGCCCTTCGGAACCGGCAGCTTACCGCCGGTCCCGGTCATTGCAAGCCGCGCGGGAGGGGGGGGACCCGGGCGGCCGCCGCGCCGGCTATTCGCGGTTCATGCGGTTGTCGATGAGGTCCTCGACGACGGTGGGGTCGGCGAGGGTGGAGGTGTCGCCGAGGGCGCCGTAGTCGTTCTCGGCGATCTTGCGCAGGATGCGGCGCATGATCTTGCCGGACCGG